>NZ_MOAK01000015.1:16129-20313 GCF_003732485.1 Pseudomonas protegens | reverse complement strand
GCGGTGGGCACAGCCTCTGTGCCAACCGCCACTCTTTGGAAAATGCCATGAAAAGCACCCCCGCTCCTTCGCTACCGCTTCAATACGCGCCGAGCACAGCACCGGCAATACCCCGCGGCAACATGCGCCGGGTGGTCGTCGCCTCCTCCCTGGGCAATGCGCTGGAGATGTACGACTTCACCGTGTACAGCTTTTTCGCGGTGATCATCGGCCAGCTGTTCTTCCCCTCCGACTCCCCATTGGCATCGCTGATGATGTCGCTGGTGACCTTCGCCCTGGGTTTTGTCGTCCGCCCGCTAGGGGCGGTACTGATTGGCCGGGTGGCCGACCGCTACGGCCGCAAGCAGGCGCTGTCGCTGACCATTGCCTTGATGACCATCGGCACGGGCATCATTGCCTTTACCCCCACCTATTCCAGCATCGGGATCTTCGCCACCATCATGCTGGTGCTGGGGCGGATGCTGCAGGGCTTTTCCGCGGGCGGTGAGGTTGGCGCCGCGTCGGCCTTCCTGATGGAGTCCGGGCGCACCGACAACCGCTGCTTCATGGTCTGCTGGCAAGGCGCGAGCCAGGGCGCTGCCGCCCTGCTCGGGGCGCTTTCCGGGCTGGCGCTGACCAGCGTTCTGTCGGAGCAGGCGCTGCACAGCTGGGGCTGGCGCATTCCGTTCATCATCGGCCTGCTGATTGGCCCGGTGGGCTGGTACATCCGCAAGCACCTGGATGAAACCCACCAGAACCCGGAGAACCCGACGCCGTTTCGCGACCTGCTGCGCAAGCACGCGCGCACCCTGGGACTGGGCATATTGCTCATGGCCAGTTCGACGGTCACCTCCTACATGGTGGTGTTCTACATGCCGACCTACCTCACCCGGACCTTGCACTACTCCAGCAGCTTCGCCTTTTCGCTGGTGGCCTTCGCTTGCGTCCTGCTGACGGTCGTACCCCCGCTGGCCTCGCGATGGGCTGACCGCATGCCCCGACGCAAGCCCTTGCTGTACTGGCTGTGCGGGCTGCAGATCATCCTGACCTACCCGGCCTTCATGCTGCTGGGCCTGCAAAGCACCCTGCTCTGCCTGGTGGCGGTGTCGATGCTGATCCTGCCGATGGCCATCAGCGGCGGTGCCGGCCTGGCGCTGCTGATGGAAGCCTTCGCCCGTGACGAGCGAGTCACTGGGCTGTCGATCGTCTACAGCTTCGGGGTCACCCTGTTCGGTGGTTTCTCGCCGCTGATCGTGACCTGGCTGATCGCCGTGACCGCAAGCCCGCTGGTACCTGCCTGGTATCTGTGCAGCGCCATCGTGCTCAGTGGCGTGGCCCTGCGTTTCTACCCGGAATACCCGGGCCGTCCCTGAATCCGCCCTGCAACTGCCCCTCTACCTGGAACAAGGAATCCGTTGTGAACATGACCTCCCTGCAAGACCGACTGCAAGCCAGTACCGAGCGCTTCCTGAAGATCAGGCGCAACCTCCACGCCCATCCGGAGCTGGGTGAAGACACCCTGGACACCGCAGCCCTGGTCACCGGCCTGCTCGAAGGCTGGGGCTATGAAGTCCACACCGGGGTGGGCGGCCATGGCGTGGTCGGCGTCCTGCGTCGCGGCTCGGGCACCAGGACCCTGGGCCTGCGGGCGGACATGGATGCCCTGCCGATCATCGAGCGCAACGGCTTGCCCTGGGCCAGCCAGCGCGCCGGGGTGATGCATGCCTGTGGTCATGACGGCCACACCGCCACCCTGCTGGCGGCGGCCGAACAACTGGCCCTGCACGGCGAGTTCGACGGTACGCTGAACCTGATTTTCCAACCGGATGAAGAAGGCCTGACCGGCGCCAGGAGCATGATGGCCGACGGGCTGTTCCGGCGCTTCCCCTGCGATGCGGTGTACGCCTTCCACAACATGCCGGGGTTTCCCGTGGGCTACGCGATCATCAAGAGCGGCGGGGTCATGGCCTCGTCCGAGCGGGTCGGCATTACCCTGACCGGCAAAGGCGGACACGGCGCCGTGCCGGAGCGCGCCGTCGATCCGATCCCGGCCCTGGCCGGCATCATCAGTGCCCTGCAAACCGTTGTCTCGCGCAACATCAGCGCCAACGATGCGGTGGTGATCAGCATCGGCAAGGTACACGCCGGAACCGCCACCAACATCATTCCCGAATCGGCCATGCTGGAACTCAGCGTGCGCACGGTTGACCCGGCGATCCGCCAACAGGTCGAGCAGCGGATCCGCACCATCGTCGAGGGCCAGGCCGCAGCATTCGGGGTCACCGCCGAGATCGACTATCAGTTGCTGGCCCCGGTCCTGGTGAACACCGTCGCCGAGACGCAACAGATGCTCGACGCCGCGCGCAAGGCCCTGGGCGACGAGAACGTGGTGGAGCAAGTGTCATTCAGGGCCATGGGCAGCGAGGATTTTGCCTGGATGCTGGATGAAGTGCCCGGCTGCTATTTCGGCCTGGGCAACGGTACCGGGGAGTTCAACGGCTGCTCGGTGCACAACGATCACTACGACTTCAACGATCAATTGATTCCCCTGGGCGCAGCGTGCTGGGTGGAACTGGTCGAAGGCTACCTGCGCTGAGGCGCTTGGTTCTCGGGGTGCCCCGATCTGGGCGCCCACACACTGTCTTGTGCAGGCCAGCCCTGCACCCGCCTATCAGGACACTGCCATGCCAAACGCTACCGCCATCGCCGACATGAGCGCCATCGAGCTGCTCGGTCACTACCGTGACAAGCAGCTGTCTCCCGTGGAGGTCACCCAGGACGCACTGGCCCGTATCGAGCGCTTCAACCCGCGGGTCAATGCCTTTTGCTACACCGATCCCGAAGGCGCGCTGAGCACTGCACGCGAAGCTGAAAAACGCTGGATGAAGGGCCAGCCCTGCGGCGCCCTCGACGGCCTGCCCACATCGATCAAGGAACTGACCCCGACCCGGGGCATGCCCACGCGCAAAGCATCGATGACCATTTCGGCCGAAGGCCCCTGGGACGTCGACGCGCCCGTCACCGCCTTCATGCGAGAGGCCGGGGCCGTGGTGCTGGGCAAGACCACCAGCCCGGAGTTCGGCTGGAAAGGCGTGACCGACAGCCCGCTCTACGGCATCACTCGCAATCCCTGGGATACCCGCATGACCAGTGGCGGCTCCTCCGGCGGCGCGGCGGTGGCCGCGGCGCTCAATCTGGGCGTGCTGCATCAGGGCAGCGATGCCGGAGGCTCGATCCGCATCCCCGCCAGCTTTACCGGCACTTTCGGCTTCAAGCCCACCTTTGGCTACATCCCCCAGTACCCGGCCAGCGCGACGACCCTGGTGTCTCACCTGGGCCCCATGACCCGCACCGTGGAGGATGCCGTACTGCTCCTGCAGGCCATCGCCCGACCCGACCCGCGGGACGCGCTGATGGGGGCCCCGCGACACACCCCGTGGCTGCCCGACAGCACCCACCTCAAAGGCCTGCGTATCGCCTACAGCGCAGACTTGGGTTATGTGCAGGTTGATCCGCAGGTCGCTCGCCAGGTGGCGCAGGCCGTGGCGCGGCTGGAACAACTGGGGGCGATCGTCGAAGCGGTCGATCCGGGATTCGACGACCCCCTGCAACTGTTCAAGAGCGTGATCTACGCCGGCGCACAGACGCTGGCCCGGCAACTGAGCACGGCCCAGAAAGCGGTGCTTGATCCGGGCCTGTTGCGCTTTACCGAAGAATGCCGCCACACCACCCTCGCCGACTTCACCGCAGCCCAGGAAGCCCGGGCGGCCTTGATGGCCCACATGAACATGTTTCACAGCCGCTACGACCTGCTGGTCTGTCCGATGCTGCCGATCACCGCGTTCGAGGCCGGCCACGACACCCCGCCCGGCAGCGCAATCGACGACTGGATGAAGTGGTCGCCTTTCAGCTACCCCTTCAACCTGACCCAGCAACCTGCCGCCTCACTGCCCTGCGGGTTCTCGGAGGCGGGATTGCCCATCGGCCTGCAGGTGGTTGGCCCGCGATTTGCCGACGATCAGGTGCTGCGGGTATGCCGGGCTTACGAGCGCGCATTTCCCGTGCCCTTTCCACAGGCCCCCATGACCGGGGCAGCCATGGGCCCGCAGGTAAGGCACTGAAGGCACTATGCGTACCTTTTGGGCGGGCCCTGCACGAGCCCCTGAAATGATCCGGACGCCGTAGTGCCTCATCGACAGGCAGAG
>NZ_MOAK01000015.1:13915-16119 GCF_003732485.1 Pseudomonas protegens | reverse complement strand
GGCTGCCCAGCATCCGCTGCTGCACCACAGCGCAATGCTGGGCAGCACGCCGCAAGTCAGCCCGCCGCAGACTGCGCCAGGGCCTGGGCCAGGGCGTCCCTCAACTGCGCCTGGCTGAAGGGCTTGAAGATCCGTGGCAGCTCCGGCACCGGGCCGTCCTGGCGCTGGGCATAACCGCTGGCCAGGATGATCGGCAACTGCGGGTGCAGGCGCCGCACCGCTTCGGCCAGCTGGCGGCCATCCATGTGTGGCATGGCCATGTCGCTGATCATCAGCTGGATGTCCGGGTGCTGCTCAAGACACTGCAGGGCCTGGGCCCCGCTGGCGGCACGAATGACCCGATGACCCAGGTCCTCCAGCAGCAGCGTGGTGCTGTCCAGGACCAGGCTGTCGTCATCCACCAGCAGCACGCACAGCGGCGGGTGGTCCGGGCTCGGGCCCGGCATGGCTTCACTGTCCGACGAACCCTTGGCCGCGCTCGCCAGGGGCAGCCACAGCTCGGCGCGGGTGCCCTGGCCCAGGCGGCTCTGGAGCACCAGGCGCCCGCCCAGTTGTTCGGCCAGGCCGTGGACCATCGACAGGCCCAGGCCAGTGCCCTTGCCCAGGCCCTTGGTGGTGAAGAACGGATCGGCGGCGCAGGCCAGGGTCTGTTCGTCCATGCCCTGACCATCGTCGATCACCGCCAGGCAGACGTACTGCCCCCGGGCCAGGTTGCCCGTGGCCCCGCGCAACTGCGCCTCGATCAGGATCGAACCGCCCTCGGGCATGGCATCCCGGGCATTGCTCACCAGGTTCAGCAGCGCCAGTTCCAGCTGGTTGAGATCAGCCTGCACCGCCGGCAGGTCGGGCGCCATCTCCACCCGCAGGGCAATCCTGGGCCCCACCGAACTGCACAGCAGGCCACTGAGGTTGGCCACCAGCAAGCCCAGGTCCAGGGCCTGGGATTTCAGCTCCTGGCGCCGGGCGAAGGCCAGCATGCGCTGGGTCAGGGTCACGCCGCGCGCGGTGCCCTGCAGCGCGTTGTCCAGCAGGCGCACCAGCCTGGGGTCGTCGCCGACCCGTTTGTGCAGCAGCTCCAGGTTGCCGCGAATCACCGTCAGCAGGTTGTTGAAATCATGGGCGATGCCGCCGCTGAGCTGGCCGATGGCCTGGAGCTTCTGCGACTGGAACAGCGCTTCGCGGGCGACCTCCAGTTCCTTCTGCGCCTGGACCACCTCGGTGATGTCGCGGGTGATCTTGGCGAAACCGATGATGGCCCCGGAGTCGGCACGGATCGGGTCGACAATCACATGGGCCAGGAACTGCGTACCGTCCTTGCGCAGGCGCCAGCCCTGCTTCTCGAAACGGCCTTCGCGGGCGGCGGCTTCCAGGGCCTTGCGCGGCTCTTCGCTGGCCCGGTCCTCGGCGGTATAGAACAGTGAAAAGTGCTGGCCGATGACTTCCTCTGGGGCGTAGCCCTTGATCCGTTGCGCCCCCAGGTTCCAGCTGCTGACCCGGCCCTGGGCATCGAGCATGTAGATCGCGTAGTCGGTCACGCTCTGCACCAGCAGGCGGAACTGCTGCTCGCTCTGTTTCAGGGTTTGCTCGGCGGCCCGCTGCTCGGTCATGTCCCGGGTGACCTTGGCAAAACCGATCAGCGCGCCGGCGCTGTCGCGGATCGGGTCGATCACCACATGGCACCAGAACCGCGTGCCGTCCTTGCGCAGGCGCCAGCCCTCGCCTTCGAAACGCCCGCACTGCGCGGCACTGTCCAGCGCCCTCTGGGGCAAGCCGGCCTGGCGATCCTCGGGGGTATAGAAGCAGGAAAAGTGCCGGCCCAGCACTTCCTCCTCCCGGTAGCCCTTGAAGCGCCGGGCACCGCTGTTCCAACTGGCGACCCGACCCTGGGCATCGAGCATGTAGATCGCATAGTCCACCACCGCATCGACCAGCAGGCGGAAGCGATCGTCGTTGAGGGCGTGGAGCGGCTCGGGCTGATCAGACATGGCAGTTTCCGTCGGGTATTTTTTTCATCGAATCGGCGAAACGTTACAGCGCCGCAGCATTCATCGACCGGGGCTCGGGCCAGTGTGCACCGCCTGCAGCTGTCTGTGTGGAATCGCATGCCTGGCTCGACAACGCAAGGGACAGACGGTTGACCGTGGAAAATATATTTCCGAGCTTTCGATCTAGTGGCACTGCGGGCACAATGCGTACCTTTTTGG
>NZ_MOAK01000015.1:10347-13848 GCF_003732485.1 Pseudomonas protegens | reverse complement strand
GAAGCTGTTGAGCAACATGCAGAAGATCGCCTACGTGCGCGAGCAATCCGGCGCCAAGGCCCTGCTGGCCCTCAAGTGTTTCGCCACCTGGTCGGTGTTCGACCTGATGCAGCAGTACATGGACGGCACCACCTCCTCGTCGCTCTACGAGCTCAAGCTCGGCCGGCAGAAGTTCGCAGGCGAAACCCATGCCTACAGCGTGGCCTGGGCCGACGATGAGATCGAGGAAATGCTCGCCAACTGCGACAAGATCATCTTCAACTCCATCAGCCAGCTACAGCGCTTTGCCGATGCCTCCACCGGCAAGGTCCGCGGCCTGCGGGTCAACCCCCAGGTGAGCAGCTCGGACTACCTGCTGGCCGACCCGGCGCGTCCGTTCAGCCGCCTGGGCGAGTGGGACCCGGCCAAGATCGAGCAGGTCATCGAGCAGATCTCCGGCTTCATGTTCCACAACAATTGCGAGAACGGCGACTTCGGCCTGTTCGACCAGATGTTGACCACCATCGAGGAACGCTTCGGCCACCTGCTGCACAAGGTGGAGTGGGTCAGCCTCGGCGGCGGCATTCACTTCACCGGCGAGGACTACGCCCTGGACGCCTTCTGCGCGCGCCTCAAGGCCTTCTCCGAGAAGTACGGCGTACAGGTCTACCTGGAGCCGGGCGAAGCCGCCATCACCCAGAGCGCCTCCCTGGAAGTGACCGTGCTCGACACCCTGTACAACGGCAAGCACCTGGCCGTGGTGGACAGCTCCATCGAAGCCCACATGCTGGATCTGCTGATCTATCGCCTGAACGCCAAGCTGTCACCAAGCGCGGGCGAACATACCTACATGGTGTGCGGCAAGTCCTGCCTGGCCGGGGACATCTTCGGCGAATACCAATTTGATCGTCCGCTGGCCATCGGCGATCGACTGTCGTTCATTGATGCGGCGGGTTACACCATGGTCAAGAAAAACTGGTTCAACGGTCTGAAAATGCCGTCCATTGTCGTGAAACAACTCGATGGCAGCATCGAGGTGGTACGCGAGTTTGGTTTCGAAGACTACCTGTCCAGCCTTTCCTGAGCGGACAGGTCACGAGGAGAAGTAAATAAATTGAAGAAGAATGTTCTTATCATTGGTGCAGGAGGTGTCGCCAAGGTGGTGGCCCACAAGTGCGCGCAGCACAACGACGAACTCGGTCGTATTGCTATCGCGTCGCGCAACATCTCCAAATGCCAGGCCATCATCGACAGCGTCAAGGCCAAGGGCAGCCTCAAACAGCCCGCTGAAATAAAAGCCTATGCGCTCAACGCGCTGGACATCGAGGCAACCAAGGCGCTGATCCGCGAGACCGAGTCGCAGATCGTCATCAACGTCGGTTCCGCCTTCCTCAACATGTCGGTGCTGCGTGCCTGCATCGATACCGGTGTGGCCTACCTGGACACCGCGATTCACGAAGAACCGGGCAAGATCTGCGAGACCCCACCCTGGTACGGCAACTACGAGTGGAAGCACCTCGAGGAATGCCAGGAGAAGAAGGTCACCGCCATTCTCGGCGTGGGCTTCGATCCGGGCGTGGTCAACGCCTATGCCGCCCTGGCCAAGCAAGAACATTTCGACCGCATTGATTCCATCGACATCCTCGACGTCAATGCCGGCTCCCATGGCAAATATTTCGCCACCAATTTCGACCCGGAAATCAACTTCCGCGAATTCACCGGACAGGTGTGGAGCTGGCAGGACAGCCAGTGGACCAGCAACACCATGTTCGAAGTCAAGCGCACCGACGACCTGCCCGTGGTCGGCTCGCAAAACCTGTACCTGACCGGCCACGACGAAGTCCACTCGCTGTCGAAGAACCTCGACGTGCCCAACGTGCGCTTCTGGATGAGCTTCGGCGAGCACTACATCAATGTGTTCACCGTGCTGCGCAACCTCGGTCTGCTCTCCGAGCAACCGGTCAAGACCGCCGAAGGCCTGGAAGTGGTGCCACTCAAAGTGGTCAAGGCCGTGCTGCCTGACCCGGCCTCCCTGGCCCCGGGCTACACCGGCAAGACCTGCATCGGTGACCTGGTCAAGGGCAGCAAGGATGGCCAGCCGCGCGAAGTCTTCATCTACAACGTGGCCGACCACGAAGAAGCCTACGCCGAGACCGACAGCCAGGGCATTTCCTACACCGCCGGCGTACCGCCCGTGGCGGCCGCCCTGCTGGTGGCCCGTGGCGAGTGGGACGTGCAGCGCATGGTCAACGTCGAGGAGCTGGCGGCCAAGCCGTTCCTCAAAGCGCTGGACCTGATGGGCCTGCCGACCCGCATCAAGGACGAGCATGGCGACCGTCCTTGGGACGCTGCCATCTGATCCTGCCCCACCCACAGGGGGCGCCCACCCGGGCGCCCCCTGTTCCTCGCACTGCAACATCTTTCGTTTGTGCGCCGCTTTTGCAGTTCTGTGCGACAGATCCCACATCCGGGACTCCCGCCTCCCTCCTTCGTAGTGTTAGCTTGGGAACGTTTCTGTCTGAGTCATCAGACACTTCCTACTCATCACCTGCAAAGGAATGCCCTCCACAATGGATTTTTCTCTCAAGCACCTGGCGGCGGCCACCCTGATGCTCGCCAGCCTGTCCGCGTTCTCCAGCGCCGCCCAGGCCAATATCACCCCGCAACAGAGCGCGGCCATCCTCAAGTCCTTCAGTGACACCTCGGTCAGCGACTTCCGTCAGTTCCTCGGCAGCCTGGCCAAGAGCGAAGCGGGCAAGGACGCCAACCTGGGCCCGGCCATCGGCGCCTTTCTCGACAACAAGAGCCTGTCCGCCGACCAGCAGAACGAGATCCATCGCCTGCTGGGCCTCTACGCCCGGGTGAAGTACGGCAAGGCCGCCACCGAAACCCTGCGCGAACTGGTGGCCATCCCCACCTTCAACATCGACGGTGTGCCGCAGTACAAGAACCCCGAGTTTCTCAAGATCGCCGAGAAGATCCAGGGCCTGGCCAAGACCTTCAACCTGAACTTTCGCAACATCGACAACCGGGTCTACGAGATCTCCCTGGACGGCGCCGGCGACGAAGTGGTCGGCATCCACGCCCACGCCGATGTGGTGCCGGTGACCCCGGAAAACTGGGTCCTGGAGGACGGCACCCGCCTCGACCCGTTCAAGGTCACCCTGATCGGCGACCGCATGTATGGCCGTGGTACCGAGGACGACAAGAACGGCATCGTGGTAACGCTCTACGCCATGAAGATCATCAAGGAAGAGAAGCTGCCCCTGGCCCGGAACTTCAAACTGCTGGTGGACACCACCGAGGAAACCAGCGGCGACGCCATCCCCTACTACTTTGAACGCAATCCGACGCCCAACTACAACCTGGCGCTGGATGGCGGCTACCCGGTGGTGATCGCCGAGAAAGGCTACGGCACGGTGATGGCGACCTTTGCCCGGCGTGCCGCCGAGGGCAAGGGCGCGGAAATTACCGGGCTGACCGGTGGCCTGGCCACCAACCAGATTCCTTCCACCTCGGTGG
>NZ_MOAK01000015.1:0-10316 GCF_003732485.1 Pseudomonas protegens | reverse complement strand
ACCCTCAAGACCGACACACCCGCCGAACTGGTGGCCAGCCTGCAGCAAGCCGGCGCCGCCTATGCCAAGGCCAACGGCGGCAACTTCCAGGTGGCCGCCAAGGTGGTGGGCAAGGATGTGCAGTTGACCGTCACCGGCGTGTCCGCCCACTCCTCCGAACCCGAGTCCGGGGTCAACCCGGTGGCGCGGATGCTGGACTTCATCAACAGCCTCGACGGCAAGGTCGCCCTCAAGCACAACGCGTTCACCGACGGTGCCCGCTACGCCGCCGACAACTGGGGCCTGGACTACCTGGGGAACAAGCTGGGCATCGGTTTCGCCGACGCCTTCATGGGCCCGCTGACCACGTCCCCGACCTTCGTCGGCGTGGATGACAAGGCCTTCAAGCTGGCGGTCAACCTGCGGGTGCCCAAAGGCAAGACCCCGGACGTGCTGAAGGCTGAAATCACCGACAAGCTGGCAGCCTGGAGCAAGAAGACCCAGGTGGCGGTGAAGCTCGACACCTCCATCGCCGCACCGATGTACCGCAACCCCGAAGGCGAATGGGTCAAGGCCTTGCTGGCAGTGGCCAGCGAGAACCTGGGCATGGAACACAAGTTCGGCACCTCCGCCGGCGCCACCTCGGTGCATGAACTGCCCAACGGCGTGCAATTCGGCCTGGCGCGGCCCGAAGTCAAGTACACCGGCCACACCGACAACGAGTTCAAGACCGTGGACCAGTTCCTCCTGGACTTGCAGATCGTCACCGAGATGGTCGGGCGTATCGGGCAACTGCCCAAGCTCTGACGCCCCGGTCGGCCCCGCCGCAATGGCGGGTCCGATGGTCTTGTTCCGGCTGATTGCCCAGCGCCCTCTACACCTGTCTCCCGATAGCCTCGATCAACGTCCGGGGGATGGGAGCGCGGACGCCGTGAGCCGTCAGGCCGCCGGTGGCTTCAACGCCGGATAGCTGAGATCCCGCAATACGCCGATGTACCCGCCATAGAGATTCCCGGCTGGCAGCAACTGCTGCGCGGCCAGTTGCTCATGCAAACGGCGCAAATGGTAGAACGGCACGCGCACATAGAGGTGATGCTCGATGTGGTAGTGAATCCCATGGGGACCGAAGAAGAAGGTCTGCCAGTTCGGACGCACGATGCTTCGGGCGTTCTGGCTCTGGTCGGCATGGGCGGGCAATCCGGCGTGCTCCATCAACGCCCGGACCCGCCCCATCAAGGGCAGCAAAGTAATGGCCGGCAACAACCACAAGCCCAGGTAGAGCCAGGGGTGCCCGCATGCGCTCAGCAAGCCGAACAACACGCCGTTGCCCAGCAGCATTGAACAGATCTCCCAGAACACCAGCCCCGCGGACTTCTCGACCCTGGGCATGACAGCGCGGTAGTCGCCCCGAGCAAATTTGCAGGCACTGATGAAGTAGCCCACCCCGAACAGATCCGCCAGCAAGCGCCTGGCCAGTTTGCCCCGAGGCAGCGGGTAGTCCCCCATGCCAAACACCGCCATCACCGGGTCGTCATGCAGCATCGGTTGCCGGTGGTGCTTCAGGTGGCCGGCGCGGTAGGTGGCCATGGAAAGAAACAGCGGGCCAGCCGCCAACAACTGCCCCACGCAATCATTGAGTGCCTGCCGGCGCAGGAGCAGGCCGTGGGCACTCTCATGCATGATCACCGCCAGGGCCAATTGGCTGCGGGCAATGATCAGCGCCGCCAACAGGTAGGTGACCGGGTGCGGCCAGCGTGCGGCACAGACGAACGCAGCGGCGATCAGGGCCCAATCGGCCAACAGCGCCAGCATCCCGATCCAGGGCTTGAGGACAAACAGCTCAGCGGCCGGGACAAAGGCATTGAGCGCCTGATTGTCGCCGGCGCGGGCATTAGGCTGGGACACGGGCATGGCTTCCTTGTCGTTGGCTGGCCAGGGCGCAGGCCAGGGCCAGCAGAAGGCCGCCCGCGACATCCAGCAGCGTGTGTTGCTTGAGGGTCAGGGTCGACAGGCAGATCAACAGGCCGGTGATACCGATCAGCCATTTTCCCGGATGGGACCAGAGCGCGCGGCAGGCCAGGCACGTCACCGCCACATGCAGGCTGGGGCAGCCATTGGACGCCAGGTCCAGTTGCCACATGCGGCTCAGGCGTTGATACAAAAAGGCACTGTCGAGGCTGCCAAGGTCGGGCCTGGGCAGGTGTTCGGGGAACAGCCAGAAACACAGGAGGGCGATGGCGAAAGCCATCCCCGTGGCGTTCTTGAACGCCCTGAACGCCTCGCCACTGGCGTAGGTCGCCGCCAGCAGTACGAAGGGAAAGAACAGCACATACAACCACCAGGACTGGGCAATGAAAGGAATCCATTCGTCCAGCGGCGTGACCCAGATGTAGCGCGGCGTGATCAGCCGCTGCAGGCCGATGAAAATGCTCAGGCCCAGCAACAGTCCAAGCAGCGCAACCAGCGCCTGTCGATAGTTGGCTCTCGGGGTCGGGCTGGGCAAGGGATGGCTCATGGCTGCTCGCTTAGCGGGTGCAGGGCTGGATAAGGGCCCACAGCGGCGCGCTCACAGGCTGAGCAGGCGGCTGACCCAGGCGTCGATCCGCCCCTGGGCCCGCGCCCGCCCTGCAGCCGCTGTCGACTCGGCCCCCGCCGCTGCGGTCAATTGCTGCGCCGCCTCAGCCATCTGGCGACGAAAATCCGCGGCGTCGCCGCGCCAGGTCACCACTCGATGCAGCAGCTGTAGCTGGGCCGCGCGCGCCGCATTGCTGGTTTGTTCGGGCTGATCGCTGAGCACCAGGATGATCGGCCGCTGATAGACCCGAGCGATGGACAGTGCCGCCATGCCCGGCGCCGACACTATCAGCCGGGCCTGGGCGGCGTGACTGGCCCAGTGCGGATCGACCCCGAGCCAGCCATGGCGCCCGGCATAGCCCTCGCCCACCCGATGCCCGTCCAGGCCGGCGTCCTCCAGGCCCGCACTCAAGGCATCGGCCAGGCTGGGCTCGCTGAAATGCGGATTGAGGTACACCGCAGCGCCAGGGGCCGATGGTTCCGGCATCACCGCCGCCAGGGCCACCGGGGTCGGCAGGCGATACAGCAACGGCGCCTGGGCGTCGTCCACTTCATAGGCGAAATCATGCTCGATGCGGGCTCGCGCCGCGTTGATCTGACGGTCGACAATCCAGCCGAACAACCGCCCGAACTGACGCGGCCACATGCCCGCGAAATTGTTCAGCAGCGCCACCTTGAGGCTCGCGCCGTACACATGCACGACCTTGCGTCGCCATCCCGGCAGCATGCCCATGTACAGCAGCGCCGGATGGAAGGAGTCGTTGATCACCAGATCCACACTGCGCAGCCTGCGCCCCAGATGGAGAATGTCCCGCAGCATCCGCCCGGGACGAAACAGGTAATGGGCGACATTGCGATTGGTGGCCTGGCGCAGCATGTTCTGCTCGCTGTCGAACTGCACCGCATAGTGCCTGGACAGCAGCTCGGCCTCGATGCCGAAGCGTTGCAGAAAGTGCTGCCCCTGCTCCGAGGTCGTCAGCACCTCGACCTGGGCTCCCGCCTCGCGCAGGGCATGTACCAGCAACTGCGCACGCATCAGGTGGCCACGGGCATCGGCGGTCGCCAGGTAAAGAATCCGTTGGCTCATCGGGCCGCGCTGCCCACACCGCCCAGGGCCCAACCGGCGATGTACATGGCCAGGGCGCCGGTCACGCCAAAACTGGCATCCACTGCACGAATGTCCTGGAGCAACAGCTCCAGGTGTGCCGATTCATGGGGCGCGACAATGCGGCGCAAGGTGTTCTCGCACAAGCGCACGTGGGCCTTCTCGTCGGCCAGGACCCGAGACAGCAGCGGATACAGCTCATGCCCGGCACCTATCACCGCACAGTGACGGCTCAATACCCGCTGGGCCATCTGCTCGGCACAGAGCCCGGTGGCGTAGGCCGGCACCAGCAGGCCATGCTCGAAATGTGCCGCATAGCGATGGGCCAGGCGCTGCCAGCGGCGGATCTTGCGCCGGCTGAGCCAGTCCGGCTCCAGGCGTACCGAGCCGTCGTCGCCCAGGCCGCGCAAAGCGTCGGCAAACAGCGTCACATGGCGACGCTCATCGGCCAGGTGCTGTTGCACCTGACGCTCGAGCCAAGGCGGCGACTGGGGGAGCAAGTCTTCCAACAGCGTGCGCTCGGTGGCGTCTTCGCCGGCCAGGTACATGCGCAACAACAAGCGCTCCCCGCGCGGGCTACGGTGCAGGCGCCGCAGCGCAGCGCGCTTGATGCGGTCCACCAGGCGCGCCTGCACCGCCCCCAGGCCCTGGGCCTGAGGCATGCTCAGGCAGCTGAAGTTCGCCTCGGTGGCGGCAGCTTCACCCACACTCATGGCGCGGGCTGCGGGGCAGTGGCGGAGGCCGTGGCCACCTGCTGGCTGCGGTGCCAGGCCAGGATCAGGCCGATAAAACTGTCACGCATAAAGGCCGCTCCGGATGTCCCGGCATTGGCAAAGGGTTGTTCATGGCCGTTGTAACGCAGGTAGCCCTTGCCGTTGACCGCCCCCAACTCGAGGACGTCGCGCTTGTTCAGGCCGCGTTGGCGCACCTCCTTGAGCAGAGGACTGTCTTCGAGGCCGAACACGAACAATTGGCGCTGGACCACCCACAACGGAATCTTGCCGCTCAGGGCCTGCAGGTTGAGGTTCCAGGTGCCCGTTGCCAGCAACGCATCCAGTTCGCCAGTGCCCGGTTGCGCCGCGCTGAAGCTGGCACGCATCACCGACTTGGACAGTCGTCCGACACCCAGGCCGATGGTGATGTCGTCGGCCGCCGGGTTCCGGGCATCGCTGGGACGCACGACCACGAAGTAGCTGGCCACTTGCGCGGCGATTGACGGTTGTGCCAGGACCTTGCGCGCCTGCTCGGCGGTGAACAGCACACGCTCAGCGGTGCCTTCACGGACGCTGATCTGATAGGGGTCGAGGACGATGTCGCTGAACTTGCCACGCACGGGCGAGTGCACATAAGTGTCGGACTTCCACTTGGAGCCCGAGCGCCGCAACAGCACCTGCAGGCTCAGCGGCACGCGCTGGCCATCGGCGGCGATGCCACTGCCGTGCAGCAGCACGTCGCCGATCACGGTCTTGCTGTCATGGTGGTCGTCAGCGCCAATCACGATGGCGTGGGTTTGCGGGTCGACGCTGGCCTGGGCATCCGCCACATCCAGGGCAATCCGGTTGCAGTCGCGGTCAGCGCTGCGGGTGACGGTCGCGCAGCCACTGTCCGAGGCGAAGTGAAACACCCCGCGACCACTGAACTCGGAAGGCGCGGCATTGGCCTGGCCGCTCAATGCCAGCAGTGCCAGGCACGCCAGGGAGTAGCCGAATGAAGCGAGCGAAGGTGTTTTCATGGGGGAGTCCTGTGAGCACGCAGCCTGCGTGCGACGATACGGCGCGACGGGGATCAATCCAGGTTGCGGTGATAGGACAAGGCTTCACTGTGAACGGCGCTCCGACGCCCGACACTGATGCCCATGCCACGCACCACAGCGCCGGCGGTGTCGAGCAACGACATGCCGATAACCACCAGCATCGCCCCAAGGCGTCGGAGCCCGCGCAAGGGCGGCAAGTCCTGATGGTTGAGGGCCCGCAGGCTGTAGCCGAGGCGCCCGAGCATCACGCACAGCGGCCCGATCGGACCGCTGCGCCCAAGCCATTGCAGCCAGCCCGGCATATAGGCGCGGACCAGATAGGGGGTCAGGCCGACGCTGTCACCTCCCCTGAGCCAGCGCAGCTTGAGCACTTCGCCATGGCTGTCGGGCAGTCGATGCTCGGTATGGGCGCCTGGCGCATAGGCCACCGCCACGCCCGCCGCTTGCAGGCGCAGACCCATGACCTGGCAATGGGCGCGATAGATGCCGTCGAGCGGCTCATAGCGATATTGCTCGAAGGTGTCACAGCGAAAGGCTACGTTGTTGGCGTAGAAGTTACGCGTGGCGCCGTTGCGCAAGGGACTGGGGAAGTACATGAAGTCGATGGCAGTCAGGGCGCTGCCGGCGACGCTGGGCGCATAACTGGTACGCCCGGCGACTGCCAGCGGCGCGTCGTCCGCGGCGAAAGGCACAAGCAACTGCTCCAGCCAATGGCTACAGGGAATGCAGTCGGCATCGGCAAAGACCACGTATTGGCAGCGCCCCTGATCGACAGCGTCGAAGCCGACATTCTTGGCATCGTAGTAACCGGTGAGGGTATCGATCTCGACGAAGTCCAGTTCCCGTCCGGCCAGTGCACACAGGGCCTGGCGCGCCACAGGATCGAGGCCGTCGTGGGTGATGACCCACTGGGCAAAACTCTGGAGTGGCAAGCTCTGCAAGGCAAGGCGTGCGATCAGTCGCTTGAGGCTGTTCAAGGCCTCCTGTGCATCCTTGCCGCCACGCAGGTTGTTGGTCTCCAACACCAGCGCCGTATGGGCTGCGATACCCTCCAGGCGCTCGCGCCTGTCGCTGCCGGGAGGCAACTGCGACGTCCTGGTTGTCATTGCTTGGCTATCCATTTCACTGTATCTCTGAAAAAAGCGCGGCCACCCGGGGGGCGCGACGGGCGCAATCACAGCATTATTCCCAAGATTATTCAAACGCCAAGTGCGCCCGATGTGATGGCCAACGCAGTCGGCTCACCCGACAGCGCTTCCAGGCTCGGGATTGTTCAGAAGCCCAACGAGGCGCACGCCAGGTGGCCGCCGCTTTGTGTGCGGATGAAGCGATTGGATAAGGTATTCTTCGGCGCAAAACGGCTATCACCACTGTTGGACCGGTTCGAGCGGGCAAACACCATGGACATCAAGCAACATCACCAGGACGTCTTTCACAAGATCACCCTCATCCTGCAACAGGATGCTGACGGTTATCCGCCCGTCTCCGCCGAGTCCCTGTGGGGCATCAAGAAAGGCGAAACCACCTACCTCGTCGACAACACGCCCTATTACATTTATGGACTCAGCAAAGGCGACCTGATTGATACGCGACAGGAAAACAACGAGCTGATCGCTACCGTCATTATTCAACAAGGAGGCCACTCCACCCTCAGAGTCTTCGCTGAAAATGCACGGGACAAAGCCAACATCATAAAGACCCTGCAACAGTTGGGTGCCCACTGCTCAGTGACTCATAACCTGTCGCTCTTCTCGGTTGATATACCGCCAGAGCGCCGCTTCGAACCTATAGACGCCTACCTGTCCTCGATAGCTGACGATGACCAAATCGCCTATGAAGACGCCTGCCTGCAGCATCACGGGATCGACTTCGCCCGACAGTCGCAATGCTCATCCCTGGCATCGTTACGACGCATGACCCATTGAGCGGTCAGCTCAGTAGAAGGCAAGCGCCACGGCACTCTAGCGTGGCCCGGTTTGATAAGCCGTGACCGTGGCTCATCGATCAGCGCCAGCAGCCCCTGCGCTCTTGAACACTTCGACGCCGTTACCCGGCTAACGCGTCGCGCTTGCTTTGGGACCGCTCGCGATCAGGCTGGCGCCACACGCGGTTTTCATACCGTCAAGGGCCACCGCAATACCACCGACATTCAACAGCGCACTGCCTTCTGAAATAGGAAACACCCCTTTGCACAACGGGCACACAACCTTGTGCCCCACACCCGCCATGGGTTTACCGTTCAAGTCGGTTTGGCTGAATGCCTCAACGACAGTGCCGCCATGATTGGTACTGTCCCCAAGTCGAATAATGTCCACGTCCACTCCTTAGCGACCTTAAAGGTCATCCATCCAATTGTCCTTGGGCCTCAGCTCGGCCAGAAACTCTTCCAGCGTGTAGTCCTCTTCCACAACCGACATCCGCGATACCGCAGGAGCAGCATTTACAGGTTTTACAGCGGCACCGTCATCACTGCTGGCGGTTTGGGGCATCAGGTTGATGCCAAATTTGTTGCCAACGGGCTTTTGCCCAGGTGTCGGCGAGGTGATGGTGATGAGGGTCGCTTGATCCTGACGGCGCATGGGCATGACCACGCTGGTATCGGCATTCAGGTAACTGGCCATGGTGGCCAAGGCAATCCCCACGAAGGGCGACGCCGAACCGGTATCACCCAGGCGCTGGGTCAGGTCGTAACCCTCGCGGGAATCGAGCAGGTCCAGGGAGCTGCGGGCAGCAGTCAGAGCAGGAAGCAGCTCGGCCAGTGGCGTGCTGTTCAGGCCACCGTCGTAGAACACCCGAGTCGGTGCTGGTGTAACGGCATCAGTGGTTTTTTTCCAACCAGCAGCCAATTGAGCGGTCAAGGCTTCGCGCTTGAGACGCTCGCCGTTGTCCGGGCGCTGCAGGGAAACCGTGACCGGGCGATGAATCCTGGCCAGCACCGGCAAGGCGTCCCATTGTTCAAAGGCGCGCTCGGTCCAGGGCTGCGGGATGAACTCTGAAGGTTGGAACTCCACCGCCGGTTTACGCCAGCCCCAACCTGTGAATTCGGGATCGATCTTGTTCTGGTTGACCTTGGTGAAAGGGGCGTAATAGCGCAGCCATTCGACACGTTCGGGGCGGCCGACGACCAGGGCGACCATTGCGTCGGTGAGCTTGTCAGGCTGGCGTGGACCCGCGACAGCCCCAAGCGACTTCAAAGAGACATCTCTGCTCGATAGAGCGCCAGCCATGCTTATTCCCTCATTGACATACACCAAGAGTGCAGGAAGATCGGGGCTACTCTCGAATATCTGGAACAGCGACTCCATCACCCCCTCAGGCGTGTCATTACAGATAATGCCATCCTGAAAACTACGAATACGGTGCCAATGCAACCCTGCGGGTGTTCGCATGTCATTGACCATGACAGACAAACTGCGACGAGTTCTTTCGGGCGTAAAGCGAAGGTTCGGGGTTTTAGGATTCCAACTTCGAACCACAGTGACGGTAGGAATCGGCCACTTCTCCAGAAAGTTCCTTAACCCCAGTTCCAATGCATCCGTTTCCCGTTTGTCATAGGCCATATTCTTGTCATCAGCAGTCTGGGGATACTGCTTCGGGTCAGTAGGCAGAACACTGCCAACATGCAGTGACTCCGTCTGTTTTGTACTCTGCTCTTGCAATGCTTGCCAAATCTGCCCCTGACGAAAAACATCCAGACTCACACCGAGGCTGAGCACATCTAGAGTTTCCAATTGCGGCGAAGTAGTGGGGGCACGGTAACGAGGTTCAACAGTCATGGTGGTAGCCTTCCTGGCTGAGGTATAGGCCGTCACGGCCGTGGCCGGACTGGCAAAGCAACGGATAGATGTCAACTCGGGTTCAGCAGCCTGAGTCAAGTGACTGGTCAGTAGCAGGCTGGAAAGAGACCAGTACGTAAGCACGCGGCGCATCAGACGGTCTCTCCAAAGCTGACGGGGATTCCCGCTTTGCGTCCCGCCAGAGACTGGGTAGCTACCAGAGAAGGCATTTTGTCCTTGACGGTAGTTGGTAATGCACCGCTTATTCGGTACGTTACTGTTGAGTTAATCAGCTCGCGATTACTACTCTCCTCTTGAAGATAGAGTGCCTCCACATCTTCGTCTGGAAGGTCAATATCCACATCTTCCTCACTGTAGATATCCCCTCTAGTTCTCTCCCAATCCAACCGCCAATCCGCCACTCGACACAAATACGCATAAAACGTCACATCATCCACGCTCTCCCCCGCCCCTATCGCCACGTCATACGCCAGCACTCGCCGGCTATGTTCAGGGTTGTTTGGAATGGCCGAGTGAAAAGACAGCGCCTCTTCGTGCTCCTGGTTCTTGCCTCCACTTTGCAAGCGCATGCGTGCCTCGTAGGGCGTTTCTGAACGCGTCACCAGCACCTTGCCGTTGTCTGTCGCCCGGGCGGCAAACACGTGGGTGGTTTCAGATATCTCCTTGCCTTCGTTGAGGGCCTTTTGAACGCTGCCAATGTCGCGTCCGTGCTTGAAGGCGACAGACTCATCGATCGCCTCCAGCCGAGTGTGCCGAGTGCTTGCGGGAGTCCAGGCTTTATTGCTGATCGCAATGGCCGCATCGATGGGCGCCAGTGTGTCCTTGACCTGATAGACACCGCTGTTTGAGTCCGCTCCCGGCATGACCACCGTGCCATCGGCGTCAAAGTTGGTTGCAACGGGCACTGGCAATAATGGCGCGGTCAGCATCACCGACTTCCCTTGCTCAAGGGAGGCGCGGGCCACGGACATCCGCTGCTTGTACGGCAGACCGGTGTCTTCCCAGGTGTCCTCTCCCTTGAGCAGCAATGGGTAGACATAGGGCGGGGTGTGCAGACCGATCAGTTCCTTTTCTCCGCCGCGCTTGCGCAGGGTAAAGATTCGTTGGT
>NZ_MOAK01000084.1 GCF_003732485.1 Pseudomonas protegens | reverse complement strand
AGGCCCTCAAGCCCTGCACCGCCCTCACGCACGCCTTCGCTGGCAAGCCAGCTCCTACGCGGAGGGAGAAGGGCTCAGCCCTGCCATTTGCCGCCTTCGACAATCACGCTCTCAGGCTTGGTGTCGTCGCTCAGCTCTTTGCGCACGTACTGGTCATACAGTTTGAGCAGGTACTTCTCTTCGCCCAGCTTGGCCAGTTCGGCATTCACCCAGTCCCGCAGTTCGATGTTGCCTTTCTTCACCGCCGGGGCAATCGGTGCCTGTTCGCCCAGGGTCTGGGGCAGTACGCGGTAGCCCGGGTTCTGCTT
>NZ_MOAK01000083.1 GCF_003732485.1 Pseudomonas protegens | reverse complement strand
CCTGAGCTCCATCGGTGGCCAGCAGGCCTTCAGTGGCATCTTCGACGGCCTGGGCAACACCCTCAGCGGTTTGACGATCAACAGCAACGGCAGCGATGGCGGACTGTTCGCCAGCTCGTCCGGCAGCATCGGCAACCTCAAGCTGGCCTCGTTGACCATCAACGGTGCGATGTCTGCCACCGGCTCCGGTGCGGTCGGTGGCCTGGTCGG
>NZ_MOAK01000014.1 GCF_003732485.1 Pseudomonas protegens | reverse complement strand
GTGGCGACCGGCCCCGGGTGGCCCTGACTTTCGACGATGGCTGGCGCGACAACGCCGAAGTCGCCTATCCCCTGCTGGAACGCTACGAGGTGCCGGCAAGCATCTTCCTGTCCACGGACTTCATCGGTAGCCGTCAGGGTTTCTGGTGGGAGTCCATTGGCGAAACCCTATGGCAACAGGTCGACAGCGCCGCAGCCCAACCTCTATTGGCACAGTTGCGGGCCCTGGCGCTGGCACCGCCACCGGAGCTGTTGCAGCCCGGCGCCGGTCACGCTCGCAGCCGCGCCCTGGGGGGCTATCTGCAAC
>NZ_MOAK01000002.1 GCF_003732485.1 Pseudomonas protegens | reverse complement strand
CCCTGCCGGGTTACCCACGGCTCAATGCCTGCGTTCGGCCATCGTGGTTAACGGGGCGCTCAGATCAAGATCAAAATCAAGAGCGCGACGGCGGCCTGCCGGCCGGCCTGGAGCTGGGGCGGTGTGTAGCGTCCCCCCGTGTAGGAGCTGGCTTGCCAGCGAAGGCGTCCGCCCAGGCGACGCATGACTTACGGGCCTCTTCGCCGGCAAGCCGGCTCCTACAGCCAGATGTGTGGTGGTTGGGCCTCCGTAGGAACTGGCTTGCCAGCGAAGGCGTTGGCCCAGGCAATGCATGGCTTACAGGCCCTGAGGCATGGCCCTCTGCAACTGTCCGCTTAGACGCAAACCATCACGTACGTTCAACCCCATCAATGTGAGGTTGCAGGCTCCGGCGATCAGTTCGATGACCTGCACCAGGTAAAAAACCGTGTCGAAGCTGCCTGCCGATGCCCACCGGTTGAGTGCAATTGCGCAGGGCACGAGCACCAACAGGCCATTGGCGGCAATGAAGGGCATGCGTTTTTTCTTCGAGGCGATCAGGCGGCCCTGTCGTGCCCGGCTCAGCCCCATGCCGCTGGCTCCCGCCACTGCCATCGCCGGGATCAGCACCCAGAGCCCAGGGCTCACGATCAGGTGTTTGAGCTGAGCGATCGAATGTCGGGTTCCCATGCTTTCCACCAGCAGGGTCGAGACAAAGAACGTGGCGATGCACAACAGGGCCAGCAGGCTGGCAGTGAGGTGGAGTCGTTTGAGCATGGGGCGCTCTCCGTCAGTCAATGGGGCTGTGTTCAAGCCGTGCAGATGTTCGGCACGGCTACCTTGGTGAACAGATGGGGCATGGCCAGGGCGCTTGAGGGGTAACGGCCCAGGGCGTTGGCGAAGTCCGGGTGATTGAAGGCTTCGCGAAAACGCTCCACCGACTCCCATACGGCGTAGTTCAGGAACATGCAGCTGCCACCGATGGCCTGGTGGAGCTGCGTGGAAATGTAACCGGCCCGCTGTTTCATCCAGTTGGCATCCAGCTCCCAGGCACGCAGAAGCTCGGGTATATCGTCCTCGTCGACGCTGAACAGGTTGACCAGCACCACCGGTGACTCGCTGCACTGGAGTTGCTGATGAATGGGAACTACAGGATCAAGCGGGCGAATGGACAACATGACGGTCTCCAGTATGTAAGCATGATGACAATGTGGTGCGATGGATAAAAAACTAGTTTGATTGACATCATGGTGTCAATGTGGAAAAGTTCGCGGCATGAAAAAACCAAACCACACCCCCGCTGGACGCGCCATGACCGATCTGGTCCTCGAGCTCTTTCGAGCCAGTGCGCGCATGCTCACCGCAGGCGATCGCCTGGTGGCTGAGATAGGTCTCACCAGTGCCCGCTGGCAGCTCCTTGGCACGATCGTCGCTGCCGATCGGGCGCAGCCCGTCTCGTGGATTGCCCGCGACATGGGTGCGAATCGGCAGAATGTTCAGCGGATCGTCAACGATCTGGTGAAGGATGGCCTGCTGGAATTTCAGCCGAACCCTCACCATCGCCGGGCGCAGTTGGTGGTGCTGACGGAGGCTGGAAAGGCGGTATTCGATCAGGCATTGAAGCTTCAAGCGCCCTGGATCAACGAGCTAGCGCAGGGGCTGGATGTCGATGAGATTCAGACTACCCACCGCGTGCTGAACCAGCTGCGCAACCGACTAGAGCAAGACCAGGGCGAATGAGCCGGGCCGGCCTGAACACGAGGAACTCCCCCCTCGGTAGGCGCTGGCTTGCCAGCGAAGCTCGCCAACGATGACGCGCAATCAGCGAATCAATGCGGCGCCAGCGAGTGTTTTGCAAGCCAGCGTGTGCCTGCCCGGACGTGTTCCGGCGCTCGCTCTGTTGCACGCTTGAATCTGTGTTTAGCGCGCGAGCTTTTCCATTGCTGCATCGGCCAGAAAGGACGACCGGCTCTTGATGTCGTGCTCGCGGACAAAGCGGTCGATCTGCTGAATCACATACCCCGGCAAGGTCACGTTGACCTTCTCGGTCTTGCCCAGGTAAGGCGTGATGTCGATCTCCAGCATGCCCCAGCCCATGCCCGCAAAATCAGGGTGGGTGCGGAGCTTGCCGGTGGCAGAGGGCAGGGGAATGGCCTGCCCGGCGCGGGCCCGTTCTTCGAGCATGACGTGGGCAATCTCGATGGCGGCGCTGTAGGCAGCCTCGAAGGTGTCACCGGCGGTGACCGCGCCGGGAATGTCAGGAATCTGGATGCCGGTGGCAGTGTGCTCGTCGCCCCACTCGATGCAGATGGGATATTGCACGGGGATCTCCTCAAAACAGGTGCAAAGAATGATGGGAGCTAAAGCAGCCCGGCCAGTTTCCTGATGGCCCTGACCGTTTCCCGTGGCAGATCCTTCTTCGGCTGAGGCACTGGAACGGTGTAGGGCCTGTAGGGATGCTGGAACAGATGATGGCTGCCAGTGACTCGCTCCAGCACCCATCCCGCGGCTTCAAGCTCCTTGATCAACCGTCTGCTTTGCACCTCCATTTCCTGGTCGGGGTGAGCGGTACTTTATAACTCCAGGCGCATGATGGCGCCGGTTGAATTGTGTGTCGGGAGTTATGTATCAAGGGGTGTCGTTGAGCAGGGCCCGGTGTGATGGGCTTGTCGCAGGTGACATAAAGGCCCCCTCGGTTTTTCATGGACGTTGCACGGCCGTCCATAGCACTATTGCGGCGGATTTTCAGTTACCCGTCTCTCTCCGTCGAAGGCCGCTCCATCGACGGCCCCTTGCCAAGGAAGTCATCAGATCCATGACCGTCAGCGAACTGCTTGCCGCCATTCGTAAACCCTATGTCGAAACCCTGGCGCGTATCGCCGCAGAAGGGGCCGCGCATGTCGAGCCCGCTTACCGCAACAGCGATGGTTCGCTGGCGGTTGAAGGGGCCATGGCCACGCCCTGCCGGGTGGATGTGATTGCGGCCGAGGGCGCTTCGGCCGGCGAGCCGGTGCAGGTCGATTCCGAAACCGAGCTGGGCTTTGAGCCTGTGCGCTTTGCGATTGAGCAGATGGCGGTGGTGATCTCGCCCTTTGGCTGGGACTGGTTGCCCCTGGAGGTGCGGGGCTTGAGCCTGGAACAGGCCTCTGAGGTTATTCGCACCTGGTTCTTTGAGTGGTTCGATGGCGAAGACGAGAATTCGCCGACTGAAGAAGGGCTGCAAGGGGTGCTGCACTTTGTGTCGGACCCGGAGGCCACGGCGGAGGGGTACAGGGTCAAGATTGACCTCGGCTCGGCGCCCGAAGAAGCGCTGGAAGCACTGCTGTTTGCATTGGCCGATGCCGGCGCCAGCGGAGCTTTTCTCGCATAGAGCAGGGGGAGGCCCCGAGCCGACCCGATATCGCTTCCCCTGTAGGAGCTGGCTTGCCAGCGAAGCTCGCCAACGAAGACGCGGAGCCACCTTCTTACCGCGTGCACCTGGGGGCGGGTGGCGGCCAACCCGGCATCCTGCCGGGTTGGCCACGGCTCAATGCCTGCCTTCGACCCTCCTGTCCGCAGGGGCAGGAAGATCAACAGCCAACACCGCCAACGATGGCCTCGCTCTCAGAGCTTCATGCCCACCGCCAGTCGGTTGAAGGCATTCATCAAGGACACGGCCAAGGTCAGGTCGGAAATTTCAACCTCGCTAAAGTGCGCTTTCAGCGGTTCGTACAGCTCGTCCGGCGCGCCCTTGTCGTGGACGTAGGTGAGGGTTTCGGTCCAGGCCAGCGCGGCGCGCTCGCGTTCGCTGAACAGTTCGCTGACGCGCCAGCCGGCCAGGCAATCCAGCTTGTCTTGCGCCACGCCACACTCGCGCAGGGTCTGTGAGTGCTTGCCCAGGCAGAACGAGCAGCCGTTGATCTGCGACACGCGCAAAAACACCAGTTCCACCAGGGGCAAGCCCAGCGGGCTTGCGACCAGGGCGGTGTTGGTGGCGAGCAGGCCTTGATAGGCGGCCGGCGACAAAGTGGCAAAGGGCAGTCTGAGTTGGCTCATGGTGAAACTCCGGTGTAGAAAAAAGTGATCAAGCACAAACAAGAGGGTTGAACAGTGGATTGGAGGACAGTGCGCTGCGGGCTTCTTCGACCGTTGCACGCACGGCCTCGTCACCGAACACCAACCCTTGCAGATAAGTGAACTGCAGATCGAACAGGCCGAGGGTGTTCAGCACCTGGCGCAGGTAAGGCGTGAGAAAGTCCGGTTGGCGTGCCCGCTCGCCCTGGTGAAAGCCGCCGGAACTGACCAGCACATGCACCGGGCGGTCCTTGAGCAGGCCGACCTTGCCTTCCGGGCCGGAACTGAAGGTGCGGTGAATGCGCAGCACGTAGTCGATCCACAGCTTGAGCGCGGCCGGCAGGGTGAAGTTGTGCATGGGCGTGGCAATGAGCAGGGCATCGCTGCGCTCCAACTCGCCGATCAGCCCCTCGGACACCTCGAACAGTGGCGCGTCGAAGGGCGTGGGGGTGGTCAGGGCGTGGGCGTAGTCCATGCCCAGGGGCGGCAACGGATTGGCCCCCAGATCGCGCTCGACCAGTTCCAGGTGCGGATAGCGTTGGCGCAGGGAGCTCACCAGTTCCAGTGCCAACTGGTTGCCATGGGAAACCTGGCCACGGGGGCTGGCGTTGATCAGTAGAAGGTTGTTCATGCCGGCTCCCCACCTTGAAGTCGTTGAGTGAAATGCATGCCACGGGCCAGCAGCCCCTGGCGGAAATAGAAGCGCTGGGCCAGGGGCATATGCAGGCCGGTATCCAGGACAAAGTGATCGCATTGACGCTGCACGGCCTCATCACGCACGGCGCTCAACAGCCGCGCACCCAAGCCGCTGCGCTGAAGGTCCGGGCTCACGACCAGGTCATCAACGTAGATGAAGCGCCCGTAGAGCAGGTTTTCCAGCTCGCGGTAGCCCGCCAGGCCGACGATGCGCTCAGCGTCCCACGCGGCAAGCAAGCGGTAGCCCTGTTCGGCCTGCCGTGCCCATTGGGCGACATAGGCCGCCGGGCTGGTGAGGTGGGGGCGCAAGACACGCATCAAGTCGAAACTGGCCGCCAGGGCCGCTTCGCTTTCGAGGTGTTGAAGGGTGTAGGGCATGTCCGTCATCCGCTGAAAAGAGATGACCCACTTTAGAAGGTCAATGGCTTAAGCTACAGGGCCAAAAAATGCATAAATGACTAGGCCATGATCCTTCCTTTCGAATTGGACCGCAGCCAGACGGCGCCGATCTATCGCCAGCTTTACCAGCGGTTTCGCGAGTCCATCGCCGATGGCCGCCTGCGTCCGGGGGACCGAGTGCCGGCGGTTCGCGCCCTGGCGGCGGAACTCAACCTGGCGCGGGGCACCGTGGAAGCGGCCTACCAGTTGCTGATAGGCGAGGGCTACCTGACTGCTCGCGGGGCCGCCGGGACCATTGTCACGCCGCAACTGGCACCGGTTTCGGCGCCCACGCAGCGCGCCCCAGTGGCCCCCACGACCTACCAGGCCACCCATGCCGGCACCTCGCCCCTGGCCCTGCAAATGGGCCTGCCAGCGCTGGATGCCTTTCCGCGCAAGCTCTGGACCCGCCTGGCGGGCCGGCAACTGCGCCAGGCGGGCGTCGAAGGCCTGGTCTACCCGGACGCGCGCGGCTACGCCCCGTTGCGGGCGGCCATTGCCTCCTACCTGGGGATTTCCCGGGGCATCAGTTGCCACCCGGAGCAGATTTTCGTCTGCGCCGGCTACCGCGCCTGCCTCGACCTGATCAGCCACACGCTGATGCGCCCGGGCGCCACCTGCTGGCTGGAAGAACCCGGCTACTTCATGGCCAGGAACACCCTGCTGGAAGCCGGCGCACAACTGGTGCCGGTGCCCGTGGACGATCAGGGCCTGGACGTCGCCCAAGGCATCGCCCGCGCCCCAGAGGCCGGCTTTGCCGTGGTCACCCCGACCCACCAGAGCCCGCTGGGGGTGTCGCTGTCCCTGCCGCGGCGCCTGGCCCTGCTGGACTGGGCCAACCGCCAAGGCAGCTGGATCATCGAGGACGACTACGACAGCGAATACCGCTACCAGGGCAAGCCCTTGCCGGCCCTCAAGAGCCTCGACCAGCAGGGCCGCGTGCTCTACACCGGCACCTTCAGCAAAGTCCTGTTTCCGGGGCTGCGCCTGGCCTACCTGGTGGTGCCCGCCGAACAGACCCCAGCGTTCGCCCGCCAGGCGGATCGTTTGCACAACCACTGCCCGCACCTGCTGCAGGCGACCGTCGCGGCCTTTCTCAACGAGGGGCACTTTGCCCGGCACCTGAATAAAATGCGCGGCCTGTATGCGCGTCGGCGGCAATGGCTGGTGGAGGCGTTGCACCAGGCGTTGGGTGGGCGTTTGCAGATAGACCCGCAGGCCGGGGGCATGCATGTGGTGGCTGGGCTGGGGGAGGGGGACGATGTGCAGATTGCCCGGCGGGCTCGGGGGGAGGGGATTGCGGTGGAGCCGTTGTCGCAGTGGTATCTGGGGGGCGAGGTTAGGCAGGGGTTGGTGATGGGGTTCACCAACGTTGTCAGTGCCGAGCAGGCGGCGAGTGTGGCGGTGCGGTTGGCTCGGGCCATTGGCTGAAAAGCGGGGCTACGGCCGCTGAGGCTGGAGTCTTCCCTGTGGCAGCCCCCGCCATTTGGCAGGCCACAACCCCTGTGGCGAAGGCTGAAGGGCCAGACCAAAACCTGTAGCCGCTGTCGAGCGCAGCGAGGCTGCGCACGAGGACGCAGTCCTCGCCAAACCTGCCGATGCTTTTCACCTGGCTGCATACGGTTCTGTGGACATATCCGTTGCTGCGGTCACGGCTGCTTAGGGTTCCGCTCTTACAGCGGGTCACTTTGGAGATCCGGAATGCCGGCCAACCTTCGCGGCCAAACGAGTGCCGCGCGATCCCTTCACGTGATAACTATCTTGAGTATTCCCGAGCACCGGCTTGCGCTCCATCCATTTGATTACTATTCAAAAAATCTAAGCAGGCTCTCAGGGAGTCGATTTGGAAGAACGCCGTTTTGCTAGATGTTGTGATGACGGGCTGTGGCCCTGTTTTTCTGGACACTATCACAAGCTGGAAAGTTCTTTCTTTAATGGGGGCGATATAATTATTTCGTAAATGGTCTAGTCCCGGTTCAGGTGAGCGAACTATCAATGTGCAGCCAGGAGTAGCTGGATGCAGTTGTGCTGTAGTTGAGTGTGCGTTCATGTAAGGGCTTCGATTTATAGTATTTAAATAACTGCTCAGAAGCCTGCGATAGTGTGTGCTGATTCTACGAAAGTCCTGAATGTGGTAGGTCTAAATCTACCATTCTATATATTTTTGTGAGAGGTAATAAAGATGAAAGCTCCCAGGTTTGTATTTTTTCTAATTGCATTTTTTGGGCTGGTTAATGGGGGTGTTGCGGTCGCAGCTCCTGAAAACTGCCCGTTAGGTAGTTACTCGGGCGTGCATTTACGATATGTAGGGTATCGTGAAAGTGATGGTTATATTACATTTGCCGTTAAAGAAGACAATGGTCAGCTGAAGTCCAGTAAAGAGTACTGGTTGTCCAACTATAAAATGGATAACTCCTGGGCGAAGGCCACATACTCCGGAGCTTTGACTGCGCTCATGGCCGGCTCTTCGCTTTGGATTAATTGCTCTGGGAAAGCCTTGGATCAGCTTTATATATATGCATACTAGAATGTCTCGCGCCTTAACGCAGGAGCTGGTCGGCATGGCACCAAGATGGTCCTTTGAAGACTTCTGGTTGTAAAGTAGTCGATGTATTGCTGTTGCGTTGGCAAGAGTGTCACTACCATGGAAGGGCTTAAGCATTCTCCATTAATGTGTGAGTGTCTTTATGTGGGTGAGTAAATATGTGTAAGGTCCGATTTTTTGTCTTCCCTTTACTGGTGTTGGTTTCATTTTTTTCGATGGCAGATAATCTCCCTAATGTCTATCGTGCGGTAGGTCTATTGGATACTCCTGCTGCTACAAAAAAAGCCGGGGGTTTTTTCCCAAAAGGGATGGATGGTTCTCGGCCGAATCAGCCGCCGCCAAATATAAATTTGTGGAATCACACTAATGGTGCTGAAACAGGATTGGCTAGATATGATTCTGGATATGTGGCTACAACGACTTTAAGAGGTGCTGCGCTGGATTGGTTAGGTACCCATTTGGGGAATAATGGTTACATATACCACATAAGGCCAACTCCGAATTTTATCGATGTTAACAATACGTTATTAAGATATTCGCCACATCCTGCAGAGCATGAGGCTGCCTCACTGGGGATGATTCACTGGGATCAAATTGTGGGTTGGGAGCGGGTTGAATACGGCAGAGTTCATCCTTTTGAAAATAATCGAGACTACAACGCTCAGCGATATGGCGGAATAGTGCAGGGGATACCAAACGTTCAACCCCAGCTTGCTGGGTTTCCCGCTGGTCACGTTGCATGGCAACGAGAACCCTGGGTTGCTTTTGCTAATTGCACATCGACGTCTAGCTCTGCCTATGCGTTAAGTACTAGTTCTTCCTGCTCCCCTAAAGAGAGTTCCGAGAGTTATGGGGAAGAATTTTTTTACAAACAAAATATTGGTCGATGGCTTCCTGCAGCTATTTCGCCCTTGCTTCTAGACAACTGATTGGTATGCCTTGGAGGCCCAGCATCATGAATAGGTGGTCTGGACTTCATCGACCTAGAGCCGCTTTCAGCGCCCGAGTTTTTCCATCGCGGCATCCGCAAGAAAGGACGACCGGCTCTTGATGTTGTGCTCGCGGACAAATCGGTCGATTTGCTGGATGACATAACCCGGCAGGGTCACGTTGACCTTCTCGGTCTTGCCCAGGTAAGGCGCGATATCGATATCCAGCATGCCCCAGCCCATGCCCTCGAAATCGGGGTTGGCGCGGTGCTTGCGGGTGGGAGAGGGCAGGGGAATGGTGTGCCCCGCTCGGGCCAGCTCTTCGAGCATGACGTGGGCAATCTCGATGGCCGCGCTATAGGCGCTCTCGAAGCTGTCGCCCGCGGTGACAGCACCGGGAATGTCGGGAATCTGAATGCCGGTGGCGGTGTGTTCGTCGCCCCATTCGATGCAGATGGGATAGTGCATGGGGATTTCCTCAATAGATGAAGGCTGAAGGACTAGATCAGTCCAGCCAGTTTCCTGATGGCCCTGACCGTCGAAACCTGTAGCCGCTGTCGAGCGCAGCGAGGACGCAGTTCTCGCCAAACCTGTCGATGCTTTTCACCTGGCTGCATACGGTTCTGTGGACATATCCGTTGCTGCGGTTACGGCCACTTATGGTTTCGCTTTTACAGCGACTCACTTTTGAAAAGCGCAAAAGTAAGCAAAACGCTCTGCCCCTCCACTCGGTGCCTCGCCTAGGCTCGGCATGCCCTCACTCCGGCATTGATC
>NZ_MOAK01000082.1:273179-283267 GCF_003732485.1 Pseudomonas protegens | reverse complement strand
CAAGGGCCTCTTCGCCGGCAAGCCGGCTCCTACACACAAAAAACGCGCAATACGCAGCCCCCGTAGGAGCTGGCTGGCCAGCGAAGGCGTCCGCAAGAGCAGCGCAAGGCTCAAGGGCCTCTTCGCCGGCAAGCCGGCTCCTACACACAAAAAACGCGCAATACGCAGCACCCGTAGGAGCTGGCTTGCCAGCGAAGGCGGTGCAATTGCCGCAGAAGATGTCGCCGTCAGCCCAGCCGCGGCGAGTTCTCCAGCAGGGTCCGGGTATAGGCATGTTCGGGCCGGTCCAGTACCTGATCCAGCGTGCCCTGCTCCACCACCCGCCCCTGCTTGAGCACCAGCACCCGATCGGCGATGGCGCGCACTACGCCCAGGTCATGGGTGACGAACAGCAGGGTCAGCCCGTCCTCCTGCAGTTGCCGCAACAACGCCAGGATCGACGCCTGCACCGAAACATCCAGGGCCGAGGTGACTTCATCGCAGATCAACAGCTTCGGTTCGCAGATCAGCGCCCGGGCAATCGCCACTCGCTGGCGTTCGCCCCCCGACAGGCTGTGGGGATACTGGTCCGCCAGGGCCGGCGACAACGACACCCGCTGTAGCACCGCGTCCACTCGCGCCCGGGCCTCGGCGCCCTTGATGGCGAAGAAGTGCTCCAGAGGCGCGCTCAGGGTCTGGTACAGGGTGTGCCGTGGGTTCAGCGCCCGGTACGGGTTCTGGAAGATGTACTGGATCTGGTGCCGCAGGCCTTTCTCTCGCTGGCGCGCCGACAGGCTCAAGGGCTGGCCGGCATAACGCACCCGGCCCTGGGCATTGTCGCCGAGTCCGGCCAGGGCACGGGCCAGGCTGGTCTTGCCGGAACCGGACTCGCCCACCAGGGCCAGGCACTCTCCAGGCGCCACCTGCAGTGACACTTCAAAGAGCACCTGGCGGTCGTAGGCCAGGTTCAGGTCTTCGACCTCCAGCAGGGGCACGGCCCCGGTTCCGGGCGCCAACTGCAGCGCAGGCGCGGACACGGGCACAGGCTCCGGCAGTGCCTGCCGATGCGGATCGACGCAGGCCACCTGAACCTCAGGCGCAAGGGGGTGCAATGGCGGTTCGAGCACACTGCATTGCGGGCCGCGACGCGGACACCGGGGCGCGAAGGCGCAGCCCTGGGGCCGCTGCCCCGGGGCCGGGGCCTGCCCGGGGATCGCCAACAATGGCCGACGTTGGCCGACGTCGGGAATCGCCGCCAGCAAGCCCCGGGTATAGGGATGGGCCGGCTGACGAAACAGCGCTTCGCGGGACGCGCTTTCGACAATCCGCCCGGCATACATCACCAGCACCCGGTCCACCAGATCCTTGATCACCGCCAGGTCGTGGGAGACGTAGATCGCCGCCACCCCCTGGCTTTTGCACAGATGGCGCAAGGTCGCGAGGATATGCGCCTGGGTGGTCACATCCAGGGCCGTGGTGGGCTCGTCCAGGACAATCAGCCTGGGCCGCAGGACAAAGGCCAGGGCCAGCATCACCCGTTGCTGCTGGCCACCGGAGAGTTGATGAGGAAAACGCCGCAGGAACTCGGGGTCTGCCGGCAGCCCTACCTGTTCCAGGGTTTCGACGATGCGCTGGTGTTGCGCCGTCGCCGCCAGGCGCACCTGATGCACCGCCAGGGTTTCGCGCAGCAGGCTGCCGATGCGCAGGGCCGGATTCAAGGCAGTAGCCGGGTCCTGGGCAACGTAGCCGATCAGGCTGCCTCGAGCCCGGCGCAGGGCATCGCCGCTAAGCTCCAGCAAGGACTCCCCGGCCACCTCGACCCGGCCGCCGACGATGCGCGCGCCCTGGCGAGCATGGGCCAGCAGCGCCGTGGCCAGGGTCGTCTTGCCCGATCCCGACTCCCCCACCAGACCGAGGATCTCCCCGGCGACCACACTGAAGGACACCCCCGACAGCACATCCACCTCGGGCGCCAGTTCCACCCGCAGGTCACGGACCTGCAGCACCCGGACGTCCCGGGCAATTTCCGCGACCGCGTTCATGGGCGTTTCTCCCCGATCCGCGACTGACTGCGACCAATGCCCTCGGCGAGGATATTGGTGCCGTAGGCGAAGATGCCGATCAGCACCGCCGGGGCCAGTACCGCCCAGGGCTGAACCAGCAGGCCGGCCTGGCTTTCATTGATCATCAGCCCCCAGTCGGCGGCCGGCGGCGCCACCCCATAACCGAGGAAGCTCAGGCCCGAGAGCATGCCCACCCCCCAGGTCAGCATGTTGCCCAAGTGCACCAGCAAGGGCGTGAGGATATTGGGCAGGATCTCGCGCAACAAAATCCGCCAGCGTGAATACCCCATCATCTGCGCCGCCTCGACGAACTCCTGGCCGGCCACCGCCACCGCGCTACCCCGCGCCAGGCGCACCACCCCAGGGGTGAAGGCAATCGCCACGGTGAGCACGATCAGCCAGGGCGCGCGCCCCAGCATGGAGACGATCAGCAGCACCAGGATCAGGTCGGGAAAGGCCAGGGACACATCCGCCAGCCAACTGATCAGTTGATCCAGGCGGCGCCGCGACAGGCCGGCCAGCAAGCCCAGGGCGCCCCCCAGCAGCAAGGCGATGGACGCTGCCGCCAGGGACATCCACAACACCGACAGGCCACCGCTGAGCAGGCGCGACAGCACGTCATGGCCAAGAAAGTCGTAGCCCAGCCAGGCGCCGGCATCCGGCGCGCCGTAGACCGGCCCCAGCATGTCGGTGCTGCCCCGGGGCGCGAGCCAGGGCCCGAACAATGCCAGCAGGGCCACCAGCAAGGTGATCAGGGCGCCCTTGCGGGTTTGCGGTTCGGCCAGCCACAGGCGCCAGCGGGAAGTACGGAAATCACTCATGCATCGGTTCTCATGCCGCAGGTTCAGGGGGCCTTGGGCGCCGAGCGGCGCCACCAGGGCTGGATGCCGCGCCGGTTGCGGCGGATCAGGCCGACCCGCCTTGCCGTGCGCAGTTTGGGGGTCAGCAAGACGGTGGCCAGGTCCGCCAGCAGGTTGATCAGCACCACCCCCAGGGTGATCACCAGCACGCTGGCCTGGATCATCGGCAGGTCGCGCATCTGGATCGCCGCGTTCAGCGAGGTGCCGATCCCCGGGTAGCTGAACACCACTTCCGCCAGCAGGGCCCCGCCAATCAGGGTGCGCAGGGTCAGGGCCAGGCCCTGGATCGCTGGCACCAGGGCATTGGGCAAGGTGTGGCGCCAGACGATGCGCCACTGCGGGATGCCCCGCAGCCGCGCGGCAATCACGTAGTCGGACTCCAGGGCCTCGATCATCGCCGCACGCACCATGCGCGTCAGGTAGGGCAAGGCCGACAGCGCCAGGGCCAGCACCGGCAGCACCAGGTACTGCAACTGGCGCCACAGCGGCAACTGGGGATCGAGGATCGACACCGCCGGCAGCAGGTCCATGTGGGGCATGGAGAACAGCAGCACCAGGCCAATGGCCAGGAGAAACCCTGGCGTCGCCTTGAGAAAGATCAGCAGCGACAGGCTCCAGCGATCCAGGCGACTGTCCCGGCGCAGGGCCAGGGTCACCCCCAACGCCAGGGCCACAGGCACCACCAGCACGACGACCCCGGCCAGCAGCGCCAGGGTGTAGCCCAGCCGGGCAAAAAGGATCTCGGCCACGGGGGCACTGGAATCCAGGGACTGGCCCAGGTCACCGGCCAGGGTCTGCCCCAGCCAGCGCAGGTATTGCTCCAGCAGCGGTCGGTCCAGCCCCAGTTGCCGTTGCAGGGTGAGGATGCTCTCCAGCGGCGCGTCGGGGCCGAGGATCACCCGCGCCGGGTCCGAGGGCAGTGCCTGGGTGGCGACGAACACCACCAGGCTGATGACCCAGGCGGTGAGCAGGCCATAGCCCAGACGACCGATGAACCAGGACAGCCAGGCTGGCGTTCTGGTGGCTTTTGCGCAGGGTTCAGACATGGTTCAACCACAACTCGTCAAAGCGCCAGGAGGCGAAGGTGGTCTGTTCCGGCGTCAGGCCACCGACCCGTACCGAGGCGGCGTCCAGTACATCGTTGAAGCCCCAGATCAGCAGGCCGCCGCGCTGGTGCTGGATGGCCTGGGCCTGGTGCACCAGTGGCTTGCGCAATTCCAGGTCGGGTTGGGCCAGGGCTTGCTGGTACAGCTCGGTGAAACGCGGATCGTGGAAATTGCTGCGGTTGTAGATGGCCTGGGGCGCGTCGTTGTGCAACGCCGAGGCCAGAAAGCCCCGAGCCGGGGTGGCCCCGGGCGACAGTAGCCAGTTCTCTCGCTGAGGGCCGTTGAACACCGAGCCGTCGACCTGGGTCACCTTGATCTCGACCCCGGCCTTCTTCGCCTGCTGGGCAAACACCAGGGCCGCATTGACCCCAGGGCCCGGGGTGGTGGTCAGTTCCACCCGCAGGTCGCTGTGCCCGGCCTGACGCAACAGGGAGCGGGCCTGGTCCAGGTCGTAGGGGCGCTGGGCAATGCCGTGGTTGTAGGTGGGGTCGTGGGGCGAATACAGGTCATTGGCGATCCGCCCGAAACCGTTGAGGCCGCGATCCACCAGTTCCTGACGGTCGGCCAGCAGGCGAAACGCCTGGCGCACCCGCTCATCCTGGAACGGCGCCTTGGCCAGGTTGAGGTTGAAGCCGGTGAACGAGGTGCTCGGCGAGGCGTAGAACCTGAGCCGCGGATCGGCCTTGAGCAGCGCGCTGTGCTCGGCCTGGACCCCGCTGGCCACATCGATCTGCCCGGCACGCAACGCCGCGGCCCGGGAGACCTGATCCTTGAACTCGATGATTTCCAGTTCATCGGCATAGGGCTGTCCCGGCTTGTAGTAATTCTCGAAACGGCTGTACAGCGAGCGTTGCCCGGGAATGAAGCGCTTGAGCCTATAGGGACCGGCGCCTACCGGGTTGGTCACCGGGTGATAGTCGGTGGGCACGATGCCGCCGAAGCTGATCAGGGTCTCGTCCAGGGGAAAGAAGCTCTGGCCCTGCTTGAAGCGGATCTCGATGGTGCGCTCGTCCAGCTTGCGCAAGGCCTGGCGGTCGATAGCCCCCACCAGCCCGGCAAAGGGTGAAGCCAGCTGCGGATCGGTCAGGCGCAGGATGGAAAACAGCATGTCGTCGGCGCCGATACTCTTGCCGTGATGAAACTCCAGCCCCGGCTTGATGCGGATGGTCCAGGCGCTGGCATCGGCATTGGGCTCGGCGAACTCCGCCAGGGCCAGGCGGGTACTGACGTCCGGGTTCCACTCCCAGAACTTGCTGTACAGCGCCCAGCCACGAATGATCCCGCCGCCCACGGGTTTGTGGGCATCGAGGTTGCCGGACTGGTCGCCATCGATGATCCCCACTCGCAAGCGCCCGCCGCGCACCGGCGTGCTGGACGCCAGCGCCGCACCGTTCACCGCCGCGCCACTGTCGCAGCCGCTGAGCAGGCCAGTGCCCAGCAACAGGCCGCCACCGACGGCCAGGGAGTTGCCGAGAAACACCCGGCGGGAAAACACCTCGCTCATGGCTCGCTCCTCAAGCCTGCTCAGTGGCAATGGCTGGCTGTCGGGCCGCCACGACGGACCCCAGGCGCGGCACCTCGAAACCGTGATCCAGGTCCAGCAGCGGGAACAGCAGGTCGGCCACTCGATGGGCCTCGTCGATCAGCGGAAAGCCCGAAAGAATGAAGGCCGAGGTGCCCTGCTCTTGGTATTCGCGAATACGCTCGGCCACCTGCTCGGCACTGCCCACCAGGTAGGTGCCGGCGGCCGGACCGAGGATGTTGAAACCGAACAGACTCGGACCAAGCCAGACATTGGGATAGATCTCCAGGTCCCGGGCCTTGGGCAGGCGGCCGGCGCGGATGGCCTCGACATTGCGCTGGATCTGCGGGTCGTCGCTGTGGAAGCTGTCCAGGGTTTCTCCGGGCGGCAACTGACGCTCGATGGAGGCCCGGGCAGTCTGCAGCGAGGTGCGCTGCAGCAACTTCTCGGCGTGAGCCCAGGCCTCCTCCTCGGTTTCCCGGACGATGATCTGCAGGCGGGTGCCAAAGCTCAGCTCACGGCCGATCTTCGCCGCCTCGGCAGCCACCTGGCGAAATTTCTCGCCGAGTTTCGGCGGCGTATTGGCAAAGCTCAGGTACACGTCCAGCAACTGCACCGAATGGGCCACTCCCGGGCCGGAGGTGCCGGCGCCCCACAGGGGAATGCCGGGCCGCTGCCTCGGCGCGTGCCAGCCGCCCAGGGGATGGCTGGCCGCCGCCGGGGAACGGGGTGCCAGCTTGACGTAGCGGCCGTCGTAGCCGGCGGTGTCGCCGGCATAGAAGCCCTGGAAGGCCCGCCAGTACTCCAGGCTGAAGTCATAACGCTCATCGTGGGGATAGTGCACCCCCAGCGTGGCCAGCCCGGCATCGCTGCCGTTGACCACGTTGAACAGCAAGCGGCCGTTGGAGAATTGATCGAAGGTCAGCGCCCATTTGGCCAGCACCGCCGGTGACAGCTCCCCCGGATGCTGCGCCACCAGAAAGCGCAGACGCTGGGTGGCATCGATCAACGCCGCCGAGACCGCCAGGCTTTCATTGGGGCTCGAGCCCAGCAGCGAACCGTAGTAACCCAGGCGATCACTGGCCACTGCCAGCTGTTTGAGGTGCTCGAAATCGGTGTTCCAGCGCCCTTCGGGCTCCCAGGGATAGGGGCCATCGGGTGTAGTGAGGTACCAGAGAATCTTGACGGCCATGTGCCTGTTCCTTGAATGATTGAACGCCTTTAGCGCCTGAGCATTGCCCTTGCGTTGCCCTGACGGGCGCCTTCGCTGGCAAGCCAGCTCCTACAGCAGCCAGATAAATCCCGCGGGGCGGCAGGTCAGGTGCGGCGGTCGATGGCGGGCACCAGGCCCAGTTCGGTGGCGCGCTCGTAGAGGCCGCTCATCTTCCATTGCTGGGTCAAGACTCCCGGGCCGTAAGGCCGGGAACCACCCAAGGCATCGGCCAGCAGTTGCAGTTGCGCGCCCTCCTCCAGCAGCAGGATGAATTCCGCCGTGGCTCGCAAGCCTTGCTTGCCCCACACGGTAGAGCCGCCGTTGGCTTCGAGAATCGCCAGGTTGAAGGGGTTCTGGGCAATGCTGTCGAGGATGAAGTCCACCTCGGGCTGGCGCCGGTCGATGTACACCGGCAGCTCCCGGGCCAGTTGGTAGCGCTGCACCGGTACGTAGTGGAACGGCAGGGTCCGGTGGGTCTGGGCCCAGGCTCCCAGGTACGGCGAATGCACGTGGGACACGGTGGTGATATCGGAGTGTTGCTGGAACAGTTTGGTGTAGCGACCGAGGCCGCCCTTGCCCTGGCCGAGGATGACCTTGCCGGCAAAGTCGGTGACCGTGGCCTGCAACGGTTTGCGGTAGTTCCACGGGCCGCCGTAGTTCACCGAGACCAGCAGTTCCTGGCCCGGTACCCGCTCGATGAAGCCCACGGTGCCGTTGGCGGTGATGGTCTGGGTTTCGCGGAACACGGTGAACGCCTGTTCGGCCTCCAGCAGCACCTGATCGATGAAGGCCTGCAGTTCCTGGGTAATCGGGGTTTCGTTGATCAATACAGTCATGGCAATTCTCCGGATTCAGGCGTGGCGCTGGGCCAGCAGTTCGTGGGCGGCGTGCAAGGGGCGTGGGTCGACCCAATCGGCGATGGCGAAATCCCGTTCGAGGAAGCCATGGCGATAGAGGAAGTTTTTCTGGATATCGAGGAACTCCAGGCGCTGGGGCGACAGGTCGGGAGCCAGGGTGGTGTGGAAGTCGCCGCGATAGGCCTCATTCACACCGGCACTGCCGGCCCGGGTTTCCTCTTCAAGAATGGCGTTCAGCGCCGGGCGGTTGTGCGCCGCCCATTCGGCGGCGCGCAGGGTCTGGGCGAGAAAGCGCACCACCAGGTCAAAGTGGTTGTCCAGCAGGCTCTGGTGCACGGTGATCGGTCGCGGCGTGCCGTTGTTGATGCGGTAGCGCGGCTCGGCGATCTGGTCCAGATCGATGCCCACCACCAGCCCCAGGCGCCGCGCCGCATCGGCAGCGGCAGCGCCCTTGACGTAGACCGCATCGACCTCGCCGCGCACCAGGTAGTCCAGGCCGGACCACAGGCGCTGCAAACCTTCCTGGGGCGTCGCCGCACGCTCCTGGTCCTGCAGCGCCACTTCCACCAGCTCGACATCGTCGAAACCCAGGCCCGCCAGGCTCAGCGCGCCTTTGTAGCCATGCAGGCTCATGGCCCGGGCGATGCTGCCCGGCCGATTTTCGCCCCAGGCCGGCAGGGCCAGGCGTTTGCCCTTGAGGTCCTCGGGGCGGCGGATGCCCGAGTCGGGGCGCACCAGCAGGGTCTGCCATTCCTCGATCCAGGTCAGGCCGATCAGTCGGCTGGGGGAACCGGCGGCGCGGGCGGCCAGGGCCGGGACATTGCCGCCCTCGCGAAACAGCCCCGGCAACTGGTGATCGTAGTGGTGATGGCCCAGCTGCCGGGCTTCCTGCAGGGTCGCGACCGGCAGGCCGTCGGCAGCGAATTCCTCGCTGAGCCAGCCCAGCTTGTAGGCGATCCCGGAAGCGGTGGGCACCGGGCAGCGAGTGAACCAGATCTGCTCCAGCCGAGGCTGGGCAGCGGATAGGGGTAAAGAGGCAGCAAGCGTCATGGGCCGGTTCCTGTGCAATGGCGGTTGCCAGAGCCATTGCAGCGCCCGTGCCAACCGGGCAAAGCCCCGGATTACGGGGCCTGGGCCGCTGCCGGCGAAACCGGCACCACGCCAACTGCTGCCCGACCAGCAGCATTGCGCGGCGACTGCTGCTGTCGGAGCAACGGGCCGACGAGCATTGCTGCTGGAGCAGCAGCAGGCGTTTTAGCACCCATTGGGCACCCGCCCGCCAGCCTTGTCGCACAAGGCCTGCAACGGATTTTCAGCACACTGAAAAGGCCCTGGCGCAGAACTTGCTCAAGCCCCTCAAGCACTCCCCTTTTTCGTAGGAGCTGGCTTGCCAGCGAAGGCGTTGCCAAGACTGGCGCCAGGCTCAAGGGCCCTTTCGCCGGCAAGCCGGCTCCTACGGATCAGGCCGATACACACGCCCCCTGTAGGAGCTGGCTTGCCAGCGAAGGCGTTGCCAGGACTGGCGCCAGGCTCAAGGGCCCTTTCGCCGGCAAGCCGGCTCCTACGGAGCAGGCCAATACATACGCCCCCTGTAGGAGCTGGCTTGCCAGCGAAGGCGTCGCCAGGACTGGCGCCAGGCTCAAGGGCCCTTTCGCCGGCAAGCCGGCTCCTACGGATCAGGCCGATACACACGCCCCTGAGGGCAGATTTCTTCAGATAGAGGTTCCAGTATGAGTAGCGTCCAAACCCTTCCTGTCACTCCGGTCCGTGTCCTGCGCAGCGAGGCCGAAGCCATCGCCGCCGCCCGGGAGATCGCCACGCAAATCGCCACCATTGCCGCCGACAGTCAGGCCAACGGCCAGTTGCCCCGGCGTCAGGCCGAACTGCTGTCCACAAGCGGCCTGACCGCCATCGGCGTGCCCAAGGCCTTCGGCGGTCTGGGGGCCTCGGTGGCCACTATCGTCGAAACGGTGCGGCTGATCTCGGTGGCCGACGGCGGTGTCGGCCAGTTGCTGCAGATCCACAATGTGATGCTGCGGGGCATCTTCAATGGCTACCCGGAGGCGGTACGCGACCGCCTGATCAGCGACGTGCTGGCCGGCAAGCGCTTTGGCAACGCCCTGGCGGAAGTCGGCGGCAAGAACAAGTTTGCCCTCAAGACCCGCATCGAGCGCCGCGCCGACGGCCAGCTGATTCTCAATGGCAGCAAGTTCTACTCCACCGGCGCCTACCTGGCCGAGTGGATTTCCCTGACCGCCGCCAGCGAAGAAGGCGGTGCCGGGGTGCTGCTCAATCGCAACACCCCGGGCCTGACCCTGGTGGACGACTGGCACGCCTTCGGCCAGCAGAACTCGGTCAGCGGCACGGTGATCTTCGACAACATCGAACTGGACGAAGACTTCGTCTCGCCACGCAAGGGCCCGATGAAGCGCACCGGCCTGACCTTCCCGCAGATCCTCCATGCCGCCATCGACACCGGGATCGCCGC
>NZ_MOAK01000082.1:264850-273090 GCF_003732485.1 Pseudomonas protegens | reverse complement strand
AAGCAGATCGGCGAATACGCCGTGGCCTTGCGGGCTGCCGAGTCACTGCTGCGGGATGCCGCCCGAGTCTTCGATGAACACGAACAGGACCCGGAGAACAAGGAACTGCAGGACCAGTTGATCCTGTCGGTGGCCACCGCCCGCGCCCACTCCGACAGTGCCTCGCTGAAGATTTCCAGCGACATCTTCTCGCTGCTGGGGGCCAGTTCCTCCCTGAGCAAATGGAACCTCGACCGTTTCTGGCGCAACGCCCGGGTGCACACCACCCACGACCCGATCCGCTGGCGCCTGCATCACGTGGGCAACTACTACCTCAACGGCGTCGACCCGGGCGAATACACCGCCATCCTCAACGCCAAGGAACAACAGGGCGCAACCCGCACCGCGCCATAACCCCAACCACCGCCATCCCTCGTAGGAGCTGGCTTGCCAGCGAAAGCGTCCTCGAGACCGACACAAGGTTCGGGGCCTCTTCGCCGACAAGCCGGCTCCTACCAATAACCATGGCATCACGCACACCGTAGGAGCTGGCTTGCCAGCGAAGGCGTCCTCAAGACCGACACAAGGTTCGAGGGCCTCTTCGCCGGCAAGCCGGCTCCTACCAACAACCACGGCATCACGCACACCGTAGGAGCTGGCTTGCCAGCGAAAGCGTCCTCAAGACCGACACAAGGTTCGGGGGCCTCTTCGCCGGCAAGCCGGCTCCTACCAATAACCACGGCATCACGCACACCGTAGGAGCTGGCTTGCCAGCGAAAGCGTCTTCAAGACCGACACAAGGTTCGAGGGCCTCTTCGCCGGCAAGCCGGCTCCTACGGGGGGTGGCCGATTTTTGAATGAGCCCTGCATGATCGAAAAACACCCTCTCTTGCGCGCCTTGGCGATCTACCGGGAAATGCCCTGGCGCTTCGCTCTGGTGGCGCTGCTCTATATCGCGGTCAATCTGGGACTGGTCTGGCAGCAGTGGCTGATCGGCCATGCCATCAACGATGTCAGCGCCGGACGCGCGGTGCAGCGTCTGGCGGACGGCAGCCTGGATGCCAGCCTCGGCTGGTACTGGCTGTGGCTGATGCTGGCGGTGGCCCTGGGCCGTGGCGTATTGCAGTACGCCGCCAGCGTTTTGTCCCTGGTGCTCAGCCAGGAGCTGTTGACCCGCCTGCGCGAACGCATCCTGCAACAGGTCCAGGGCCTGCACCTGGCCTACCACTGGCAGCACGGCATGGGCGAGATGATCACTCGGACCACCCGCGATGCGGACAAGGTCCGCGATGCCCTGATCAGCTTCTGGCGCCAAGTGGTGGAGACGCCCCTGGTGGTGCTGGCCACTGTCGGCCTGCTGAGCTGGTACAGCCCCTGGCTCGGCGTGGTGCCCCTGCTGCTGACGGTCTGCGGGCTGTGGATCTTCGTGCGCCAGACCGAGCATCTGGTGAGCCTCGACCGCGCCGTGGGTGCGGCCTACGACCGGGTCAACCAGGACCTCAGCGAAGGCATCGGCGGGGTGCGGGTGATCAAGTCCTTCGTCCTGGAACACAGCCGTATCCAGGGCTTCGCCGCCCAGGTCGCGCTGTTCGCCGAACAGGCACGCCGGGCCCTGGCCTATTCCAGTTCGCGGATTCCGCTGCCCCAGGCGGTGGTCGCCCTCAGCCATGTGTGGGTCCTGGTGTATGGCGCCCATCAGGTGGCCACCGGGCAACTGGGGATCGGCGAGCTGGTCAGCGCCCTGTTGATCGTCACCACCCTGGTGTTTCGCATCGAAGGCATTGGCCGGGTGATGCAGACCTTCGCCGACGCCCGCTCCAGCGCCGAACGCATCTGGCACCTGCTGGATGAGCCGGCCGGCATTCGCAGCGGCACGGCCCTGCTGCCGCAGACGCCCCTGGGGCTGAAGCTGGAAGAAGTCAGCGTCAGCGCTCCGGGCGGTGGCCGCCAGATTCTCGAGCACTGTTCCCTGACCCTGCAGCCCGGCGAGATCGTCGCCCTGGTCGGCGCCACCGGCACCGGCAAGAGCCTGCTGGCCAGCCTTCTGCCGCGCCTCACGGACGTCGGCGCGGGCCGCCTGCTGCTGGGTTGCGAACAGAGCGGCTGGCAGGACGTGCGCGATCTGGACCTGGACCAACTGCGGCGCCGGGTGCATGTGGTGCCCCAGGAAAGCTTTCTGTTTTCCGACACCCTGGCCGCCAACCTGCGCCTGATAGCCCCGGGTGCCAGCGATCAGCAACTGCGCCAAGGCCTGGCCCTGGCGGCCGCCGAAGATGTACTCCAACGCCTGCCCCAAGGCCTGGACAGCCGGCTCGGCGATCGCGGGGTGACCCTGTCCGGCGGCCAGCGCCAGCGCCTGAGCCTGGCCCGGGCCCTGCTCGGCGAGCCGGACATCCTCTGCCTGGACGACGCCACCAGCGCTTTGGACGCCATCAGCGAACGCCAGGTGCTGCACAACATCCGCCAGCTACGCCGGGACCAGGGCCGGGCCGCCACCCTGCTGGTGATCTCCAGCAAGCTCTCGACCATTCTCCTGGCGGACCGGGTACTGCTGCTCCAGGACGGGCACATCAGTGCCAGCGGCCGTCACGCCGACCTTTTGCACACCAACGCGCACTACCGCGACCTGCTGGGAATCGACCATGGCTAACCCAATCGCCGGCAAGGCCCTGAGCGACATCGAAATAGAAGAAATGCTCGCCAGGCAGGCCCTGGACCGCAGCATGTTTTCCCGCCTGCTGCCCCTGCTGCGACCGATTCGCGGGGCCATCCTGACGGTGATCGGCATCGAGCTGCTGCTGGTGTTCACCGTCTTTCTGCGGCCCTGGTTCGTTCGAGAACTGCTGGATCACGGGCTGGTGCTGGACCAGGGGCACTGGTTGCTGAACGAGTCGCTGCTGCTGTGGCTGGGCCTGGGGCTGGCCGCCAGCTGGCTGGGGCGTTTTGTCCTTGCCGGGCTGTCACAGTTCGTCGCCGGCGGCGCGGCGATCCGGGTGCTCAACGACCTACGGATCAAGGTCTTCGCCCATGTCCAGGCCTTGAGCATCAGCTACTTCGACCAGACCCGTGCCGGGCGGATCATTTCCCGCGCCGACCGCGACGTCGACAGCCTGGAGCCGTTGTTGATCCAAGGGCCACCAGAGCTGTTGGGGGCCCTGCTGCGCTGCGGGCTGGCCTCGGTGATGCTGTGGCGCATCGACCCGCGATTCTTCCTCAGCCTGGCAGCCACCGTGCCGCTGCTGGCAGTGGCAACCTGGGGCTTCAAGCGCATCTCCCAGCGCAACTGGGCCAAGGTCGCGGAGAACCGCAGCCGTTTCACCGCGCACCTGGTGGAAAGCGTCAGCGGCGCGCGCATGCTCCAGCAATGTGGGCAGCAAGGGCGCAACTTGCAGCGCTATCGCGGTCTGCTGGAGGACTTCAATCAGGCGCTGATTCGCGGCAGCCTGCGTTCCAGCTGGTTCGCCCCGTTCACCGCCCTGCTCAGCTCCGCCGGCATGGCCGCGCTGTTGCTGGTGGGCGCCTTCGGTTTGGCGGGTGCCGAGGTCAGCGTGGGCCAGGTGGCGGAAAGCCTGTTCTACGTGTTTCTGTTTCTCGGCCCCTTGCAGGAGCTGTCCGACCTGTTCGAGCGCTACGCCACCGGCTCGGCCTCGGCCCAGCGGATCTTCCTGCTGCTCGATACCCGGCCCCAGGTCCTCGACCCGCGCAGGCCACAGCCGTTGCCGCGTCCACGAGGCGACGTCAGCTTCGAACAGGTGCGCTTCGCCTATGACCCCAACAGCCCCACCCCGGTGATCCAGGACCTGGACCTGAAGATAGCGGCCGGGGAAGTGCTGGCGATCGTCGGCCCCTCGGGTCACGGCAAAAGCACCCTGGTGCAACTGCTGACCCGCTTCTACGACGTGCAGGGCGGCGCGGTGAAGCTCGACGGCGTGGACATCCGGCAACTGGCCCAGCATGACCTGCGCCGGGCCGTGGGCGTGGTGCTGCAGGACAATGTGCTGTTCAGCGGCAGCATCCTCGACAACCTGCGCCTGGCGGCCCCCGGCGCCGATGACGCGACCCTGATTGCCGCGGCCCGGGAACTGGGGGCGGACGAAGTGCTGGAGCGCCTGCCCCACCAGTACCACAGCGAGGTCGGGCCGCTGGGCGGGCATTTGAGCCACGGCCAGCGGCAGCTGGTGTGCCTGGTACGGGCCTACCTGGCCAACCCGGCGGTGCTGGTACTGGACGAAGCGACTTCGGCGGTGGACATCCACACCGAGCAGCGCATCCAGCGCGCCCTGCGCCGGCTGTGTGAAGGGCGCACGGCGATCATCATTGCCCACCGCCTGGCGACCATCCGCGATGCCGACCGGATAGCCGTGATCCGCCACGGCAGACTGGTGGAACAGGGACCGCATCAGCAGTTGATCCGGCAGAACGGCGCCTATGCGGCGTTGTACCAGGCCTATCTGCGCAGCGCCGACCAACCCGGCGGCGCAAACCCCGCGGCCCCTTTCGCCGGCAAGCCGGCTCCTACAAAAGCACCGCCGATATCGCGCCAGCTGTAGGAGCTGGCTTGCCAGCGAAGGCGTCCGCAAGGACAGCACAAGGCTCAAGGGCCTTTTCGCCGGCAAGCCGGCTCCTACACAAAAACCGTGTACGGGGATATTGGGCGGCGGTGCCTCTGTTGCGCGCTCAGCAACGGTTGCTGACGGGGTGCTGCTACAGCAGCACTCGCCCTCGTCACGGCCTCTGGCACAGCCCCTCAAACCCTATGCCTGCGGCCTCTGCGGCCCATGGCATGGCCGTTGCAACCGCCCCTGACAGGCGTCTTCGCACCCGCGCGGCGCAACGCGTTACTGAATCAGGAGCACCCATGAGCACTGAATTTTTCTGGCGCCTGCCGCTGGGCACCGACGGTCCGCAGTTGAGCACCGATAAACACAATCGCGGCAATCCCCAGCACCGTCCCGGGCATATCGCCCCCGGGCGCTTGCCCAATGGCGAGGCCGACGGTTTCACCTACATCGACTACATCGCCCAAGTGGCCAAGGCCGCCGAGCTGGCAGGCTTCGAGGGCGCGCTGCTGCCCACCGGACCCGAGCCGTGGATCGCCGCTGCCGCTCTGGCTCGGGAAACCCGACGCATCAAGTTTCTGATCGCCTTCCAGGCCACCTGGACCCTGCCGGCCTATGCCGCCCAGCAGGCGGCGATCCTGCAGAACCTCAGCCACGGCCGCCTGGACTGGAACATCATCACCGGCGGCAATCCGGTCAGTCAGCGAGCCAATGGCGACTACCTGGAGCACGATCGACGCTACCAGCGCACCGGCGAGTTCCTCGACATCATCCAGGGCCTCTGGGAGAACGAGCGTTTCTCCTACGACGGCGATATCTATCAACTGGAGAACGGCGCCCTGCCCCCGGGCCTGCAGCATGAACGCAAGCCCGGGGTGTATTTTTCCGGCTTCTCCGACGCGGCCCTGGACGTGGCGGCCAAGCATGCCGACGTCTACCTCAACTGGGCCGAGCCCATCGACCAGCTCAAACCCCATATCGAGCGGGTCCGGGAGCTGGCGGACAAACAAGGGCGCACGGTGCGCTTCGGCCTGCGGGTCGATCTGTTCGCCCGGGAGACCGAGGAGCAGGCCTGGGCCGATCTGCGTCGACAGTTCGACAAGCTCGAAGGCAAGAGCAGCCTGATTGCCAAGAACTTCACCAGCGGCTCCGATTCCGTGGGCGGCGCCCGGCAGACCGCCTATCACCAGAACATCGATCGCTTCGATGACCTGATCCTCGGCCCCAACCTCTGGGCCGGCTTCGCCAAGGCCAAGCCCGGCCCTACCGTGGGCCTGGTGGGCAGTCACCAGAACATCGCCGAGCGTCTGGTGGAGTACCGCGACGCCGGTTTCTCCACCTTCATCCTGGCCGGCAACCCGCACCTGGAAGAAGCCCTGCGCATCGGCCAGGAAGTGCTGCCCCTGGTGCATCAACGCCCCGTCGCCCAGGCGACGCCGCTACAGGCCCGTGCCTGAGCCTATAAGGAGCCCGTTCATGTCCCATCCTCTGGATACCCTCTGGTACACCCGCTGCCCGGTCCCGACGGGCCTGGGCATCGCCGTGCAGCAAGGCTGGCTGCAGGACAGCCTCGGCGCCCTGGGCACCCAGGTACAGTCGCTGCGCGAGTCCCTCGACCAGGCCGTGCGTGAATCCCACTTCGACCACAGCCTGCGCAACTCGGTGCGCCACGGCGGCAGCATCCCGGCTCTGTGGGCCCGGGCCCAGGGCCGGGAAACTCGGCTGATCGGCCTGTCCTGGGCCGACGAGGTGCAATTGATCCTGACCCGCGCCGACAGCGGCATTCACAGCATCAAGGAGCTCAAGGGCCGGCGTTTCGGCTTGCCGGACTGGGCCGCCGCGCAGATCGATTTCACCCGCGCCCAGGCCCTGCGCGGCCTGGAAAACGCCCTGCGCCTGGACGGCCTGCAAGTGGGCGACCTGCAATTGGTGAACTACCGCTACGGCGGCACCTTCAGCGACCCGCAGGTGCAGACCCTGGCCGACACCCCGGTCAGCGTCCAGCCCGCCAGCGGCCGCAACCTGGAACTGCAGGGCCTGCTGCGCGGCGAGGTCGAAGCTATTTTCCTCAAGGGCGCCAGCGCCGCCCGCCATGCCCATGAGTTCGGCCTGCGCACTTTGATCGACACCGGCGCCCACCCCGACCCGCTGATCCGCTGCAACAACGGCACACCGCGCACCCTGACGGTGGACAGTCATCTGCTGGAGCAGCACTTCGACGTCGCCAGGGGCATTCTCGGCGCAGTGCTGCGGGCCGAAGACTGGGCCCACAAGCACCCGGAAGACACTCGCCGCTACCTGGCCCGGGAAACCAACAGCAGCGAGTACTGGGTCAGTGCCGCCTATGGCGACGACGCCCATCTGCGCTTGCGCACCGGCCTCGACGAACAGGCCATCGACGCCTTGCAGGATTTCAGCGCCTTCCTGCGGCGCTGGCGCTTCATCCCGCAACAGGTCGATGTGCGCCAATGGATCGACCGTCGGCCGCTGGATGCGTTGCTGGCCACCCCTACCGCTCTGGCCGGCTGACCGCGCCAGGTTTCATGGATTCGAACTGAAGACCCTTATGAGCAAACCACTCGATACCCTCTGGTACACCCACAGCCCGGTGCCCACCGGGCTCGGCATCGCAGTGCAGTCCGGGCGTCTGGCACAAGCCTTCCTGCCCTTCGGCACCAATATCCAGTCCCTGCGCGAATCCAGCGAGCGCGAGGTGCGCGAGGCCCACTACGACCACCACCTGCAGAACTCGGTGCGCCACGGCGGCAACATCCCGGCCATCTGGGCCTATTCCAGCGGCGTGCAGACCCGGGTCCTGGGGCTGTCCTGGAGCGACGAGGTGCAGTTGATCCTGACCACTGCGGAAAGCGGCGTGAAGAGCATCCGCGACCTGAAGAACCGGCGTTTCGGCCTGCCGAAATGGGCCAACGTGCAGATCGACTTCACCCGCGCCCAGGCCCTGCGCGGGCTGGAGAACGCCCTCAAGCTCGAAGGCCTGGCCGTCAGTGATGTCGAGCTGGTGGACTACCCCTACGGCGGCACCTACAGCGATGAGCAGAAACAACACCTGTACGGCTCCGAAGTCAGCCTCGGGGTGACCCGTTTCAGCCGGCGCAACAACGAGCTGATCGGCCTGTTGCGGGGCGACATCGATGCGATCTTCCTCAAGGGCGCCCACGCCGTGCACCTGGCCAACGAGTTCGGCCTGCAAGTGGTGGTGGACACCGGTTCCCACCCCGATCCGCTAATCCGTTCCAACAACGGCACGCCACGGACCCTGACCGTGGACACCCACCTGCTGCGCGAGCACTTCGATGCCAGCGTGAAAATCGTCGACACCGTGCTGCGTACCGAACAGTGGGCCTGGGCCAACCCCGAGGAAACCCGGCGCTTTCTCGCCCGGGAGCTGAACACCAGCGAGTACTGGGTGGCAGCGGCCTATGGCGAGGACGCCCACCGGCGTCTGCGCACCACCCTGGATGCCCGCTCCATCGAAGCCCTGCAAGACTTCACCGATTTCCTGCACCGCTGGCAATTCATTCCCCGGCGTTTCGACGTCCGGGAATGGATCGATTTCAGCGTGTTGGAGACGGTCATCGGCTCCACTTCCCGAGTGGCGGTGTAACCCCGCCCCAGCGAAACTGACGGCGCACCCGTAGGAGCTGGCTTGCCGGCGAAAGCGTCAGCCCAGGCGATGCATGT
>NZ_MOAK01000082.1:255351-264776 GCF_003732485.1 Pseudomonas protegens | reverse complement strand
CTACACAAGCAGGTGCACCGCATCCCTCCGTAGGAGCTGGCTTGCCAGCGAAGGCGTCCCCAGGCGATGCATGCCTCACGGGCCTCTTCGCCGGCAAGCCGGCTCCTACACAAGCAGGTGCACCGCATCCCTCCGTAGGAGCTGGCTTGCCAGCGAAGACGTCAGTCCAGGCGATGCATGCCTCACGGGCCTCTTCGCCGGCAAGCCGGCTCCTACACAAGCAGGTGCACCGCATCCCTCCGTAGGAGCTGGCTTGCCAGCGAAGGCGTCAGTCCAGGCGATGCATGCCTCACGGGCCTCTTCGCCGGCAAGCCGGCTCCTACGGGTTGGGGTTGCCGGTGCTGGCGCAGCAACAGTCAAGCGGGCAATCGGTGCTGCTCCAGCAGCACCAGCCAAGCAACTTCTGCTGAATCCTGCGCAGGATGTTTTAAACCTCTGACCCGCAACTTTTCACGCCTGCCAAACACCCCTCTAAAACACTCAAGACAATTAAAAATAAATCTTGTTTTTCAATGACTTGATCAAACTAACGCTTGCCCATAAAACCCTCTAAGCCTCTTGGCACGATCTCTGCTCTAGCCCTCTTAGCGAAACTTTAAATGGGGGAGTTCAACATGCATAAGCTAAATCCGATCACCAAGAGTCTATGGCTGGCACTGGCCCTCGCCGGGGGCACATTCAGCCAGGGGCTGCTGGCCGCTGAAACCACAGACACCGACACCAACAACAGCACCGAACCCGCCTTGAAGACGGTGACCGTCACGGCCCAGCACCGGGAGGAAACCCTGCAAGAGGTTCCGGTGGCGGTGTCGGCAGTCCAGGGCACCAGCCTGGTGACCGACGGGGTGCGCAATATGGGGGACATCACCACCTTCATCCCCAATGCCTCGGCCAAGAACCCTGACGGCGACGGCCGCCCGCGCTGGTATATCCGCGGCCTGGGCACTGGCGATACCGGGGCGGCCACGGTGTTCCCGGTGGGCATCTACGCCGATGATGTCTACCTCAACGCGCCCATCGCCGGCGGCGGGCCGCTGTTCGACCTGGAGCGCATCGAGATCCTGCGCGGGCCCCAGGGCACCCTGTACGGCAAGAACACCACGGCCGGTGCGGTCAATGTGATTTCCAAGAAGCCGACCTTCGACACCAACGGCTACGGCACCCTGGGCATCGGCAGCAAGAACGAGCGCATCCTCAATGGCGCCATCGGCGGCAGCCTGGTGGATGAGCGGCTGGCGGCGCGGCTGTCGCTGTATTCGGAAGAACGTGACGGTTTCCAGAAGAACCTCAGCGATGACCACAGCTACGGCGACGTCGACAAGAAAGCCGTGCGCCTGCAGTTCCTGGCCAAACTCAACCCGGACCTGGACGCCCTGCTGAAGATCCACGCCCGGGAATACAAGGGCGACGGCAGCAACGGCTCGCTGCCGGTGGGCCGCTACTACAACGTCGGCTATCAACGGCCCAACGGACGCAACATCGCCATCAACGTCAATGAGGACGCCAAGCTCGATCACGACGGTACGTCGCTGACCCTGAACTGGCACCTGGGGGACTACACCCTGACCTCCATCAGCGCCTACGACTACATTCGCGGGCAGTCCACCAGCGATGCCGACTACACCCCCTACGAAGTCAACGGTGCGGCCATCAGCGACAACCGCTACAACCAGTACTCCCAGGAACTGCGCCTGGCCTCGCCACAGCAGGAAACCCTGCGCTGGCTGGCCGGGGTGCACTACTTCCATGAAGACCTGGACAGCTCGGCCAAGCGCATCATCACCCCGGGCCCCACGCCCAACGGCACCGGCTCCAACCAGACCGGCGGCGCCACCGACTTTCGCGACCTCAACTACCAGCACCGCACCGACAGCTACGCGCTGTTCGGCAACCTGACCTACGACTTCACCGACGATTTCACCGTGACCGGCGGCCTGCGCTGGACCCAGGAAAAGAAAGACATCGACCTGGACCTGACCCAGCTCACCCGGGCCACGGCCAACGGCCCGCTGATTCCCCTGGGCGCCGCCGGCAGCAACGGCAGCCGCGACGAGAGCAAGACCTGGGAAGCCTGGACCTACGATCTGACCCCGGAATACCGGATCAACGACAACGTCCGGGTGTTCTTGCGCTACGCCCACGGTTTCCGTTCCGGGGGCTTCAATACCGGGCTGTCCACCAGCCTGGCGCAGTTGACCACGGTGGACCCGGAGAAACTCGACGCCTACGAGATCGGCCTCAAGTCGGAATGGTTCAACCATCGCCTGACGGCCAACGCCAACGTCTTCTACTACGACTACTCGGACATCCAGGTGAACCTGCTGACGGTCAACAACGGCGTGCTCACCACGGCCCTGACCAATGGCGCCAAGGGCAAGGTCAAGGGCGCGGAACTGGAGCTCGAAGGCCAGCCCACCGACTATCTGCACCTGCGGGCGGCGATCTCGTTCCTGGATACCGAGTACACCGACTTCAAGAACACCAACCCCAACACCGGCGCGGTCACCGGCGACTACAGCGGCAACAGTTTCGTGCGCTCGCCGCGCAACGTGGTGTCCCTGGGGGCCGACTACACCATTCCCCTGGAGATTGGCGGCAAGCTGGTGGCCGGCGGCGACGTGAGTTTCCGCGACAAGGAATACTTCCTCGCCGACCGCCAGAGCAGCGCCGACAAGACCCTGAGCCAGCCCCACTACACCCTGGCCAACACCCGCCTGACCTGGTTCAGCCCGGATGAAAAGCTCAGCGTCACCGGCTTCGTCAACAACCTCACCGACCGCCGCTACCAGGTCCATGGCCGGCCCAACGGCACCCTGGGGCAATACGTCATCACCTACGGCGACCCGCGCACCGTGGGCCTGAGCGTCACCAGCCGCTTCTGAGCCCCGGGGCGAGCCCCCGAACCCTGATTTCCGGGCTGCCGGTATCGCCAACTACCGCCCGCACCCACCGTGTAGGAGCCGGCTTGCCGGCGAAGAGGCCCGCAAGCCTTGCACCGTCCATGACGACGCCTTCGCTGGCAAGCCAGCTCCTACGGGCCGGTTGGGGTCATCCATTTCAGAAGGAATCCGCAGATGTTCCATCGCAATCCGTTGGCCGGCGCCGTGGCGTTGGTCGTCGGCAGCCTTGCCGTACCCGCGTTCGCTGCCCAGACCTCAAGCAATGCCCCCGGCGCCAGCGCCGATCACCTGGACACCGTAGTGGTGCTGGGCACCCGCCGCAGTGACGTTACGGCACTGCAAAGCGCCGCACCGGTGGACGTGCTGTCCGCCGAGCAGTTGCAACAGACCGGTGCCAGTGACCTCTCCGGTGCCCTCACCGCCCTGTCGCCTTCGTTCAGCTACCCGCAGTCGCCCCAGGGCGCCTTCGCCGGTTCCATCGCCCAGGGCGCCTCCCTGCGTGGCCTGGCGTCAGACCAGGTGCTGGTGCTGGTCAACGGCAAGCGCCGTCACACCAGCGCCAATGTCACCCGCCAGAGCCTGGTCAACGGCCGCGGCGCCGCCGCGGTGGACCTGAGCCTGATCCCCCTGAGCGCCATCGAGCGAGTGGAGATCCTGCGCGACAGCGCCGCCGCCCAGTACGGCTCCGACGCCATCGCCGGGGTGATCAATATCGTGCTCAAGGAAAAGGACGACGGCGGCAACGTCGGCTATCGCTTCGGCGGCTACGACAAGGGCGATGGCCTGCAACGCAAGCTCAGCGGCTGGAAAGGCTTCAGCCTGCCCAACGACGGCTTCCTCACCTTGAGTTTCGACGCCGGCAGCCAGGACCCGGCCAGCGACACCAACCCCGACAACCGGATCTTCTATCCCGGCTCCACCAGCACCCAGACGCCGCGGGAACAGAACAACCGCTACCGCACCTGGCGCTGGGGCTCGGGCAATGTCTCGGACCAGTACAACTTTGCCGCCAACAGCGAGTTCGGTCTGAGCGAGGGCCTGACCGCCTACGGTTTTGCCACCTACTCGCACAAGAACACCGACGCCGAAGGCTTCTTCGACCCGCCCACCACCTTGCGCAACAACTACGGCAGCACGGCCCTGCAACGCTACCCCGACGGCCGCCTGCCCATCACCCGCTACTCGCTGGAGGACTATGCCCTGACCGGAGGCCTGCGTTACGAGGACGAGCGCCTGGGCAAGTTCGACCTGGCGCTGAACCACGGTGACAACAGCCTGAAATCCGCCGACCGCAACGCCATCAACCCCAGTTGGGGCGACGCCAGCCCGGCGAAGATCTACACCGGCAAGCGCGAGGCCGACCAGAGCAACCTGACCCTGGACTGGGTGCGGGACTTCCCCACCGACCTGCTGTTCAAGCCCCTGACCCTGTCGGCGGGCCTGGCCTGGCGCCAGGAGAACTATGAGCTCAGCGCCGGCGAGGCCGCGGGCTGGCAGAACGGGCCGCTGTTCAATACCGTCGACCCGATCACCGGCCGGCGCATTCCCGGTTACTACTCGGGCATTACCCAGGTCGACGCCGCGTCCCTTGAGCGCAAGGTCTGGGGCGCCTATATCGACGTCGAAGGCCAGATCACCGAGAAGTTCCAGGCCGGGGTCGCGGTGCGCACCGAGCATTACTCGGATTTTGGCGACACCACCAACGGCAAGCTGTCGCTGCGCTACGACTTCACCCCGCAGCTCGCCGCCCGGGCCACCGCCAGCACCGGCTACCGGGCGCCGTCCCTGGTGCAGAGCGGGCTGTCCTCGTTCAGCGTGCAGGTGGTGGAGCAACCGCCGGGCAGCGGCAACTACGTCGAGGTGCAGCAACGCACCCTGCGCGCCGACAGCCCGGAAGCCAAGCTGCTGGGGGGCAAGGCGCTGAAGCCCGAGGAGTCCACCAACTACTCCCTGGGCCTGGTCTGGCGGCCCCTGGCCAACGCCTCGGTGACCCTGGATGCGTACCGGATCAACATCGACAACCGCATCACCCTGTCCGACCAGTTGCCGGCCTCGGTGGTCACGCCGATCTTTGCCGGCACCCCTTACGCGAATATCCAGAGCGCAGCCTTCTACACCAACGTCGCCGACACCCGCACCGATGGCGTCGAGCTGACCGGCAACTACCAACTGGACCTGCAGCAATGGGGGCGCCTGAACCTGTCCAGCGGCTACAGCCAGAACAACACCAGGATCACCGCCCTGCGGGACGTGGGCAACATTGCCGGGTCGCAGATTGTCGGCCGCACCACCCAGGGCCTGATCGAGGACGGCACACCGAAGAACAAGCTGACCCTGAGCGCCAACTGGCTGTATGACAGCTGGGGCCTGACCCTGGCCCAGCGCCGGTACGGGCAATGGAAGAGCCTCAACGCCAGCAACCCGACCCTGGACCAGACCTACAGCGCGCAATGGGTCACTGACCTGGACATTTCCTACAGCTTCGACAAGTCGCTGAAGCTGTCCGTGGGGGCTATCAACCTGTTCGATAGCCACCCGGACAAGGCATCCGGGGCGCAGTTGTATGGCGTACCGAAATACTCCATCACCAGCCCCGAGGGGGCCCAGGGCGCGTTCTACTACACCAGCGTCAGTTACGACTTCTGAGACCTGACTGCTGCTGGGGTGTTGCCCTGGCAGCAGTGGCTGCTGCCCAGGCATCAGTTTCGCTGGCACACCAGCGCCCACAACCCACCCACACGCCGCTCCTCCCGTAGGAGCCGGCTTGCCGGCGAACAGGCCCGTAAGCCCTGCATCGCCCCGGCCGACGCCTTCGCTGGCAAGCCAGCTCCTACAGCCGTCAGATACATCCCGCAGGCCCGCCCGCCCCGTAGGAGCCGGCTTGCCGGCGAACAGGCCCGCAAGCCTTGCACCGCCCCGGCCGACGCCTTCGCTGGTAAGCCAGCGCCTGCGAGGGCGGGATGGCACAGGTCTTGCGATAGGCATCGGGTACTTCGCCGATATAAGAACCGCCATGGCTCATTCCTTGCGCTGCACGCTCACCTCCCTGACCTGGCTGATCTCGCCCCTGGCCCTGTTGCTGCTCTGGACCCTGGTGGCCGACGCCGGGATCTTTCCGCGCAATCTGCTGGTGCCTCCGGCCCAGGTGCTGCAGACCTTCGAGGCGCTGCTGGCCAGTGGCGAACTGTTGGAGCACTTGCACAACAGCCTGTCCCGCCTGGGCCTGGGCTTTGCCCTGGGGGCCCTCGGCGGTCTGGTATTCGGGGTGCTGATGGCCCTGTCCAAGACCGTCGAGGCGTACTGCGCGCCGCTGTTCCATACCCTGCGGCAGATCCCCAGCATCGCCCTGATCCCGATGTTCGTGCTGCTGTTGGGCATCGATGAAACCTTCAAGATCGTCATCGTCGCCAAGACTGCGTTCTTCCCCGTGGCCCTGGCCGCCAGCGAGGGGGTCAAGGCCATTCCCCGCAGTTACTTCGAGGTGGCCGAGGTCTACCGCCTGCGCTGGCCGACCCTGGTGCGCCAGATCGCCCTGCCCGCCGCGGCGCCACCGATCATCACCGGCCTGCGCATCGGCCTGACCCGCTGCTGGGTGGTGCTGGTGGCCACCGAGCTGTTGGCCGCCGACAGCGGCCTGGGGCAGATGATCGAGATGGCCCGGCAGATGCTGCGCATCGATGTGGTGATGGTGGGGATAGTGGTCACCGGCGTGATCGGCTTTGCCCTGGACTTCTCCTTCCGCCGCCTGGAACAGCGCGTGCTGCGCTGGCAAACCCGCTAGGAGCCCTTGCATGACGACTCTACTGGCCAAGTTTCGCGGTCTGTTGCTGCCCCTGCTGCTGATCGGCGGCTGGGAATACCTGTCCCGCCAGGACGCCGCCGGGGCCTACGCCTTCGTGCCGCTCTCCACCATCGCCAGCGCCTTGCTGGAACTGCTGGGCAACGGCGAGTTGCCGGTCAACCTCCTGGCCAGCCTGGGCCGGGCCAGCGGCGGCCTGCTGCTGGGCACCCTGGCCGGGGTCATGCTGGGAGCCCTGATGGCCCTCTCGGCCCTGGCCAACCGCCTGATCGGCCCGCTGTTCCATGCCATCCGCCAGGTGCCGATGCTGGGCTGGATTCCGCTGATTGCCATGTGGTTCGGCAACGGTGAGTTCTCCAAGATGCTGATCGTCAGCCTGGCGGCCTTCTACCCCATGGTGCTCAACACCTACCAGGGCTTTTGCCAGGTGGAACGGCGCTACCGCGAGGTCGGCCAGGTGCTGGTGCTAAACCCGGCGCAGCGGCTGCGGCACATCCTGCTGCCGGCGGCCCTGCCGAGCATTGCCACCGGCCTGTTGCAGGCCCTGGCCTTTGCCTGGGTGACAGCGGTGGGCAGCGAGCTGTTCCTGTCCTCCGGGGCAGGCCTGGGCAACCTGATGATGAACGCCGAGGCTGGCTCACGCATGGAGGTGATCGTGCTCTGTGTGCTGTGCATCGGCCTGTGCGGCTACCTGATGACATTGCTGCTGACCCTTCTGAGCCGCCGCCTGCTGCGCTGGCGCCCTACCCGTTAAGGCCTCCCCATGAATGCGATCGCCCAACACGCCCCGCTCCCCACTCATCTCCACGCCCAGACCGGAGCCCTGCAGCTGCGCGGCTTGAACAAGAGCTACCGGATCCAGGGCCAGGCTCTGCCGGTGCTGCAAGGCATCGACCTGGACGTCCAGCCCGGCGAGTTCATCAGCATTGTCGGCGCCAGCGGCTGCGGTAAATCCACCCTGCTGCGGCTGATCGTCGGCCTGGAAGGCGACTACCAGGGCCAGATGCTCCTGGACGGCAAGCCAGTGACCGGCACCAGCCTGGAGCGCGGCATCGTGTTCCAGGACCATCGGCTGTTTCCCTGGATGACCCTGGCCCAGAACATCGCCCTGGCACTGAAGAACCACCCCTTGTCCGAAGCCGAGAAACAGCGCCGGGTGGCCGAGCACATCGCCCTGGTCAACCTGCAAGGCTTCGAGCAGGCCTACCCCCATCAGCTGTCCGGCGGCATGGCGCAACGGGGGGCGATTGCTCGGGCGCTGATCAACCAGCCCAAGGTGCTGTTGCTGGATGAACCCCTGGGAGCCCTGGATGCCCTGACCCGGGTGCGCCTGCAGCACGAACTGCAACGGATCTGGGTGCAGCAGCGCTGCACGGTGATCATGGTCACCCATGACATTGAAGAAGCCCTGTACCTGGGGGACCGGGTAATCGTCATGGAGGCCCATCCAGGGCGGATCAAGCATGAGATCCGCGTCGACCTGCCCCATCCGCGGGACCGCTCTTCACCCGTGTTGCAGGGCTACAAAGAGCAGTTGCTGGAGGAACTGGTAGGGCATTGAGGTGCAGCCAAGCACCGTAGGAGCTGGCTTGCCAGCGAAGGCATCCGCGAGGGCGGTGCAAGGCTTGCGGGCCTCTTCGCCGGCAAGCCGGCTCCTACGGGGGGCCTGCGGTGTGTATCTGAATGCTGTAGGAGCTGGCTTGCCAGCGAAGGCGTCCGCGAGGGCGGTGCAGGGCTTGCGGGCCTCTTCGCCGGCAAGCCGGCTCCTACGGGGGGTGGTGCGGGGTCAGGTGTGGGACCAGCGTCGGTGCAGGGCACGGGCGCAGGCGTCGAGGGCAAATCCGAGGACGCCGATCAGCAGCACCATGGCCATCAGTTCCGAGTAGGCCAGGCGGTCCCGGGTGTCGAGGATGAAGTAGCCCAGGCCGGCGCTGACCCCGAGCATTTCGCAGGGCACCAGGACGATCCACAAGATGCCGATGGACAACCGTACCCCGGTCAGCACATGCCCCAGCACCCCGGGCAAGATCACCTTGCGCAGGGTTTCCCAGCGAGTGGCGCTGAGGCTGCGGCTCAGTTGCAGCCAGCGCGGGTCCAGCTGGCGCACGCCGGCCGCTGTGTTGAGCAGGATCGGCCACAGCGCGGCGAATGCCAGGAGGAAGTAGATCGGTTGGTCCCCTACCCCCATCAGCATCACCACCACCGGCATCCAGGACAGCGGCGAGATCATCCGCAAAAACTGGAACGCCGGGGTGGTCGCCGCCTCCAGGTGCCGATAACTGCCCACCAGCAGGCCCAGGGGCACGCCGATCAACAAGGCCAGGAGCAAACCCACCAGGATCCGCTTGAGGCTCACCAGCACATGCTCGTACAGCTCGCCACGCCCCAGCAGTTCCAGCAGGCTGGCGAAGGTCGCCTCGGGGGAGAAACGCGCCGCCAGACCGTTGCCATCGCCCAGCAGGTGCACCCCCAGCCACCAGCCCAGCAGCAGGCTCGACAGCCCGGCAAGCCCCAGGAGCCAATGGCTCAGGGAAGAAGGTTGCTTGCCCATCAAAGACCGAACTCCTCGCTGCGTTCGAAGCTGTCCGCCAGGCCGAAGGCCTTGAGCCCGCCCACCGCGGCGATGGCGTTGCGCACGAAGCGATCGTCCACCAGGTCCTTGGCGGTGTGTGCCGGGTCAAGGCCGGCCAGAAAGCCCTTGTCGCCCTCGATCAGGGTGTCCTTGA
>NZ_MOAK01000082.1:241988-255262 GCF_003732485.1 Pseudomonas protegens | reverse complement strand
CCCCACGGCCGCCGGCCGCCGGCGCCAGTACCCGGTTGAGCACCTGGGGCGCATGGGGCGTGTAGCGGTTGGCGCCGTCCTTGGACAGCAGTTGCGCGGCCTCGGCACGGTGGTCGCGGGTCCAGAGCTGGGCCTTGACGATGGCGTTGACCACTTTCTGCGACCACTCGGGACGGTTGTTCAGGTCGTGCTCATGCATGAACACCACGCAGCAGGCGTGATTGCGCCAGACGTCCCCGGTAAAGCGCTGCACCCGGCCGACCTTGAGTTCCTCGGCCAGGGCATTGAACGGCTCGGCGACGATGTAGCCGGCAATGCGCTGGCTGGCCAGGGCCGGCGGCATGTCCGATGGCGGCAGCACCAGCAGGTTGACCTCGTTGGCGCCCAGGGCGCTGCCGGCGGCCTTGCTCACCGGCACCAGGCCGTTGTCGCGAAACAGTTGCTGCACCACCACGTTGTGGATCGAGTACCAGAACGGGATCGCCACCGACTGCCCCGCCAGTTGCTTGATCTCGGTAATGCCCGGGGCCACGGTCAGGCCGGAGCCACCAACGTGGTTCCAGGCCACCACCTTGGCCGGCACCCGGCTGCCGTAGCGGGCCCAGACGGTCATCGGCGACAGCAGGTGAATCACGTTGACCTGCCCGGAAATGAACGCCTCGATCACCTGCGCCCAACTGCGCAGCAGCACCGGGCGCTCGGCCTTGATGCCCTCGGCCTCGAACAGGCCGTTGTTGTGGGCCACCAGCAAGGGCGTAGCGTCGGTGATCGGCAGGTAGCCGATGCGCACCGGCGCGTCCGGTTCCTGGGCGGCGCGGGCCTGCAGGCTGTTGAGCAGCGGCAAGGCGCCGCCGGCGGTCAGCAGCGCGCTGAGTTTGAGGAAGTCACGACGCGTGTGAGTGAAGTCGTCCAGGCACATGGTCAATCTCCGACGGTGCAGGCAATGGGGAATTAAGGGGGTTGCGGCTCGCCCGCCGAAGGGTTTTGAGAATCTCGATACGCAGGGCGCCCAGTTCCTCGATCCGTTCGGCACGGGGCGCCGGCAGGTCGATGTGCCACTGGCCGAGGGTGCGCGCCGGGCTGTTACCCAGTAGCAGCACCCGATCGGACAACAGCAGGGCTTCGTCGATGTCGTGGGTGATCAGCAGCGCCGCGGTACGGTGCTGGCCGATCACCTTGAGCAGCAGTTGCTGCATGTCGGCCCGGGTCACTTCGTCCAGGGCGCCGAAGGGTTCGTCCAGCAGCAAGACTTGCGGCTGCCGGGCCAGGCAACGGGCCAGGGCCGTGCGCTGGGCCATGCCACCGGACAGTTGGGCCGGATAGCGCTGGCGGGCGTGTTCCAGGCCCACTGCGGCAATCGCCTGGTCGATGCGTTCCTTGCGCTGGCGCGGGCTCAGGTGCGGCTGGCGGGCAAAATCCAGGCCGAAGGCGACGTTGTGCTCCAGGTTCAGCCAGGGCAGCAGGCTGGGGTCCTGGAATGCCACCGCGACCCGCGGATGAGGGCCGTCGAGGGGCTCGCCCAACAGGCTGACCTGCCCGGAGTGGGGCTTCTGCAGGCCGGCCAGGACCCGCAGCAGGCTGGACTTGCCGACCCCGCTGGGGCCGAGAATGGACACCACCTCGCCGGCCTGCAGGTGCAGGTCGAAATCCTCCAGCACCGTGTGCCAGCCTTGCGCCGCGGGGTAGCCGAGGCTGATCGCCTGTGCGTTCAACAGGCCGCTCATGCTGCCGCATTCCGCGCCTGGCGTTGCAGTTCGGCGCGCAGTTGCACCAGGCTCGGGGTGACGATGGGCACAAAGGCCGACTCCCGCCAGCGCCGGGCAAAGCCGCTGCCGAACTCGCTGAGGTAGGCCTTGCCGCCGCTGGCCTGCAGCTCCAGTTGCACGGCGTTGGCGGTGGCTTCCGCCAGGGCGATGCGCACCCGGAACAGCGCCCCGGGCTGGCTCAGGAAGCGCCCGTCGAGCAGACCGCTCTTGAGTTCGCCGACGGTCTGTTCCAGGTGCTGGCGTTGTTCCAGCAAGGGTTCGTGGAGGATCGAACGGGCGCCCTCGACGTGCTTTTCCACCTCGCTCAGGGCCCGGCGCGCCAGGCCGATGGCCAGGGCGCATTGCAGGCCGAGAAAGGCCGGGCGCACCGCCGGCAGGAACACCCGGGCATCCTCGTGCAGCAGCCAGTCACGGGCCACCGCCACCTGGTTCAGTTCCAGGGCAGCGGTGTTGCTTGATTGCAGGGCCATCAGTTGCAGGTCATCGGAGCGCTGCAACCCGGGCAAGGCATCGGGGATCGCCAGGATGAACGGCGCGCCGCCCTCCTCGCGCTCGATGGCCGCCGCCACCACGAACCCGCTCTTGCGCAAATTGGTGACCCAGTGCAAACGACCGTTGAGGCTCCAGCCCTGCTCCTGTTCCCGGGCCCGGACCTGCAAGGCCTCGATCCCCGAGAGAAACTTCATGGCATTGGACAGCCCGGTGGCACCGGCCAGCTCGCCGCTGAGCAACGACGGCAGCAGGCGCTGGCGCAAACCGGCATTGGGGCTGTGCAGCAGGTATTCGATAAAGGCTCGCTGGCCCCAGCAGACAAAAGCCGCCGCCAGGGAATGGCTGGCCACGCTGGCCATGACTTCCAGGGCATCGGTCAGGTCGCCGCCGCTGCCGCCCTGGGCCGGGTCGATACCGACCCGCAGCACCTCGGCGCCCGCCAGCCGGGCGAGGACCTGCTGCGGGTCGCACTGGCCCTGGTCGAGTGCCTGGGCCTGGGCATCCAGCCATTCACTCAATTGCGCATCGAGCATGTGGTTTTCTCCTTGAAGGGGGGCGCCGCGCAACCGCCGGCGCCCTGGCTCATTGACCTTGCACTGACCAGCGATACTTGGCCAGCTCGGGGTTCAGTTCAGTGCCGGCGAACACGTTGGCGAAGTTGCACAGGGTGGCCAGGCTGATGCCCAGGATCACTTCCAGCGCATTGCCTTCGCTGTATCCTGCCGCCTTGAACCGGGCATAGCCGGCGTCGCTGACCTTGCCCCGGGTGGCGATCACTTCCCGGGCAAATGCCGCCAGGGCTTCCAGCCGGGCTTCGGGCAAGGTGCTCTGCTCGCGCAGGGCGCTGACCACCGGGTCCGCAAGTTTGGCCTTGTTCAGGGCCACCGCGGTATGACCTGCGACACAGAAATCGCAGCCATGGGTGGTGGCGGCGACCAACTGCACCACTTCCCGCTCCGCCAGGCTCAGCTCGGCCTTGGCGTTGAGGCCCGAGACCGTGACGTAGGTTTCCAGGGCCGCCGGGGCGTTGGCCAGGATGCCCAGCAGGTTGGGGATGTAGCCGGAATTCTTCAGGGCATTTTCAAGAAATGGCCGGGCGGCTTCTGGGGCGCTGTGCAAGGTGTGTAGAGTGACGCGGGACATGGAGTGGACTCCTGCTGTGTAGGTGTGCGTCAAGTCTGTTGGTTATAAGAATTCCTATCCATATTCTAAAGTAGCGATTACTTGCTCCTGAGTGTTTCCCTTAGATGATTTCATCAAGCCCCTTGGTTGATTGGTTATTAGAAGGCCTGGAACTGGACGCCAGCCTGTTTCATGTCGGGCGCTACTGCGGTGGCTGGCACGCCAGCACCCAGGGGCTGGCCCGGGCCAGTTTCCACCTGATCGTCCAGGGTCATTGCTGGCTGCACATCGATGGCGTGCCCGAGGCCCTGCGCCTGGACGCCGGGGATGCGGTGTTTCTACTCCAGGACCTGGGCTATCGACTGTCCAGCGCCCAGCAGTCCGCGGTGGCGCAACAACTGCCGCGCATGGCCATGACGGCCCTGGATTCCAGTGCCCAGGATGGCGTGGGCCTGGTCTGCGGCTTCTTCCATTTCAAGTCGGGATTGTCTTCGCTGATCATCGACGGCCTGCCGGGCTGGTTGATCCTGCGGGCCGGCGATCCGTCCCTCAGCGCCGCCCGTGCACTGTTCCAACTGATTCTCGACGAGTGCCAGCGCCCCCCGGCGCCGTCCTCGGCCTTGCTGGAGCGTCTCAGCCACCTGCTGTTCCTCTATGTGCTGCGCCAGCAGGTCAACGACAACCAGGACCTCGGCGGCCTGGTGGCCCTGGCCCGGCACCCGGGGTTTGCCCCGCTGCTGGAGCAGTTGATCCAGCAACCCGGCCAGCCCTGGCCCCTGGAAAGCATGGCGGCCCTGACCGGGCTGTCGCGTTCGGCATTCTTCAAGCGTTTCAATGAACTGGCCGGGCAGTCCCCGGGGCAGGTGCTGCTGGCCCTGCGCATGCGCCACGCCTGCCAGTTGCTCAAGGCCAACCAGACCGTGGAGCAAGTGGGCGCGGCCGTGGGCTATCAGTCCATCGCCGCATTCACCCGGGCCTTCACCAAGGCCGTGGGCCTGCAACCAGGGGCCTATCGCAAGCAGCATGAAGGGCGCTGATTCAGGCTTCAGGGCACTACCGGGCAGTCCGCCGCCCGGGGCCGACGCAGTACCAGGGCACTGAACACCGCGGCAAGCAAGGTGATGCCCGCCAGGACCTGCAACAGGCTGGCGAAGGCATTGCCGTAGAGTTGCTCCATCCTCGGCAGCCCCAGGGCGAGGGACTGGACGCCGGACATATCGCCCATGACCATGGCGTTGGCGGCGCTCTCCAGGCGGCCGCCGTCAATGGCTTCCAGCGTGGCGCCATCGGCCATTTCGCGCCACAGGAATGCCTTGAGCAAGGCCAGCCCCCCCGCCACGCAGATGGCTTCGCCACAAGCGCGCATGGTGGTGAAGATGCCGGTGGCCATGCCGGCCCGCTCCACCGGTACCTGACTGATGGCCAGATCGTCCATAAGCCCCCAGGGCAGGCCCGTGCCGATGCCGATCACCAGCAGCGGCCAGACCATCGACATCCCGGCCTGCCCCACCGGCACCTGACTGAGCCAGAGCAGACCGCCGGCGGCAATGAGCAGGCCCAGGCATGCAAGGGCGCCGGCGCTGACCCAGCGCGTCAGCAGCGCCGCACTGAAGGGCACTATGGCCATCGGTGCCGACAGGGCAATCATCAGCACCCCGGCCTGCCATTCACTCAGGCCCTCGGCACCGATCAGGCGTAGCGGCAGGATGATCAACAGCACGATAAAGCAGGTGGCCGTGGCCACCGGCAGGAGCTGAATGCCGACAAAGCGCCAATAGCCGAACAGCCGCAGATCCAGCATCGGTCGCCGCTGCCGTTGCTCCACCCGGATGAAGGCCCCCAACCAGAGAACCGCGCCGGCCAGCAGGCCCCCGACCTCGAAGCTGCCCAGGCCGTGTTGGGGAATCTGCATGATGGCAAAGGTGAGAAACACCAGGAAGGCGCTGAATGTCAGGCTGCCGAGCTTGTCCAGGCTGCCGGCCTGTGGGTCGCGGCTTTCCTGCATGCGCGGTACACCAAGGATCAGTACCGCGATGCCGATCAGCGCCCCGAGGAGAAAGATCGCCCACCAGCCCAGACCTTGTACCAGGGCCCCGGCGATCACTGGCCCCGAAGCCAGCCCCAGGCCAAAGGCGCTGCCCAGCAGACTGAAGGCCTGGGTCCGCGCCCGCCCTTCGAACACCTGGGCCAGGGACGCCGCACCGGCGGACATGGCCAGGGCGGCGGCGATGCCCTGCAGGCCGCGCAACAGGTCCAGCACCAGCACATTGGGCGAGAAGCCGATCACCAGCGAGAACAGGGTGAAGCTGGCCATGCCCAGGGTAAAGATGCGTTTGCGCCCATAACGGTCGGCCAGGGTTCCGGCCACCATCACCACGCTGCCAAAGCTCAGGGCGAAGGCGTTGATGACCCAGGCCAGGGCCAGCGGGCTGCCCCCCAGGGCGCGCTCGATGGCCGGCAGCGCCATGGCCGGACCGGTGTACTCCAGGGGCAGGATCAAACCCGCCGCACACACGGCGAACAGCACCCAGTAACGATCGGCAGAAGATATGACGGGGGGGATCGAGGACATGGCAGGGATTCCGGATAACAGGGACTGCGATGCTATTGCTGCACTTTACGCATTGACATGTCCGCAACATCAAAAGCAAATTGCGCCATGCGCAAAAATCAAGACAACGCCGCTTGGCGAATATTCTTCCGGGTGGTGGAGCGTGGCAGCCTGACGCTGGCCGCCGAGGACCTGCACCTGGAACCCTCCTCCGTCAGCCGTCAGCTCACCGCCCTGGAGCGGCGACTCAACAGCCAATTGCTCAATCGCAGTACCCGCAAGATCAGCCTGACCCCGGTCGGCACCCGGGCTTATGAGCAGATGCGGCCGCTGATCGAGGAAATGGATGCCCTGCTGGCCGGCCTCGATCAACAGCAGACGACATTGTCCGGGCGGCTGCGGGTCAGTGCCCCGGTGGCCCTCGGGGAGCGCCATGTGGCCACCTGGCTGGCGGCCTTTCAGCAGCGCCACCCGCACATCGTCCTCGATCTGCTGCTGTGCGACCGGGCCCTGGATCTGATGGCCGAGGGCATCGACCTGGCATTGCGCGTCGGCCACCTGCCCGCTTCGTCCCTGGTGGCCCGTCCCCTGGGAGCGTTGTCCCATGGACTGTATGCCAGCCCCGGCTACCTGCAGACCCACGGCACGCCGCAACATCCCGGGGACCTGCCGGCCCATCGGGCGCTGATCTATTCCTGGATGACCGAACACAGCCCGAGCCAACTGACACTGACCCGCCAGGGCCAGGTGGAGAACGTCGAGCTCAATGGCAGTTTCTATCTGAATAACGTCGGCGCCATACGGGCCGCATTGCTGGCTGGGGCCGGCCTGCATGCCGGGCCGGACTGGTTGCTCGACGAAGCGTTGCAACGGGGCGAATTGCGCCGGTTGCTGCCGCAATGGCAATTACCCGCGCTACCGGTGAACCTGCTGCGTCTGCACAGTCGCTTCGTCCCGGAGCGGGTCAGCGCCCTGAGCGACTGGCTGGCCGAGTGCTGGCAGCAACTGCCCGGCCCCAGGCCGCCCGTGACTTGAGGACTCAGCGGCGGTGCGCCAGGGAGCGCACCAGCCTGTCGCCGCAGCTCTGTACTCCCTGCACCAGCAACACCAGGACCAGCACCGTGGCCACCATGATCTGGTTGTTGAAACGCTGATAGCCGTAGCGGATCGCCAGGTCGCCCAGGCCTCCGCCGCCGATGACCCCGGCCATGGAGGAAAAGCCGATCAGCATCACCAGGGTCAGGGTCAGCCCCGCCAGCAGTGCCGGCAAGGCTTCCGGCAGCAGCGCCTTGAAGATCACATGGCCGATATGCCCGCCCATGGCCAGGATCGCTTCGATCCGGCCCTTGTCCACTTCATCCAGCGCGTTCTCGACGATCCGCGCGAAAAATGGAAAGGCGCCGATGGTGATGGGCACCACCGCGGCAGTGCTGCCCAGGGTGGTGCCCACCACCAACCGGGTCAGGGGAATCAAGGCGATCAGCAGCACCACAAAGGGCAAGGAGCGCCCCAGGTTGACCAGGGCCCCCAGCAGGCGATTGAGCCGTGGCATCGGGGACAGGCCGCCCTTGCGGCTGACGAACAGCAGCACGCCCAGAGGCAGGCCGATCAACACCGTGAACAACGAGGCCAGGAGCACCATGTACAGGGTTTCGCCGGTGGCGTTTATCAGCAGTTGCGCCAGTTCCTGCCAATCAATACTGCGATTCACAGGCGTTCACTCCGGATGCCTCGCTGGGCCAGGGCCGTCAGCAGTTGCTGGAATTTTCCGACGTCGGCACCGGCGGCAGCGATGCGCAGGCGCCCTACCCGCCGGCCGCCCACCGACTCGACACCGCCGGCCAGCACCTTGAGCTCCAACGCTTGCTGGCGACTCAGTTGCGCAAGCAGCGGCGCGGCACGCTGGTTATCGAAGAACGTCAGCTCGGCCTCGGGCTGGTTGCCGTTGAACGGCAGGTTGTAGCCCGGCAGCAAGGCGCGGCCCAGGGCCGATTGCGGGTCCGCGAGCAATTGGCCAATCGGACCACACTCCAGCAGCCGCCCCTGGGCCAGGGAAGCGGCATGGCTGCAGATGGATTTGACCACCTCCAGCTCGTGGGTGATCAGCACGATGGTCAGCCCCAGTTCGCGGTTGATTCGCGTCAGCAGTTGCAGGATCGAGGCGGTGGTTTCCGGGTCCAGGGCGCTGGTGGCTTCATCCGACAGCAGATAACGCGGGCCCGCGGCCAGGGCTCGGGCAATCCCTACCCGCTGCTTCTGGCCACCGGAGAGTTGGGAGGGAAAGGCCTGGGCCTTGTCGCTCAACCCCACCAGCTCCAGCAGTTCCAGGACCCGGGCCTGACGCTGCGGCCTGCCCAGGCCGGCAATTTCCAGAGGCACTGCGACGTTGTCCTGCACCGTGCGTGAATGCAGCAGGTTGAAGCCCTGGAAGATCATGCCGATGCCCTGGCGCTGCCTGCGCAGCTGGCCTTCGGACAGCGTGCCGAGGTCCTGGCCATCGATCAGGATGCGCCCGCTGCTGGGGCGCTCCAGCAGGTTCAGGCAGCGCAGCAGGGTCGACTTGCCGGCACCGCTACGGCCGAGAATGCCGTAGACCGCGCCGTCGGGTACCGCCAGGGACACCCGATCCAGGGCCGGTGGCTGGCCCGCGCCATAGACCTTGCTGACCTGCTCCACCTGGATCATGGCTGGCGATCCGCAACCGGGATTACCGAGCCCGCGTACGTCTCGGTTATGTACTTGGCCACTTCAGGAGAATTGAGGTCCCTGGCCAACTGCCGGATGCGCGGGTCGTCCTGCAGTTTGGGGGTGGTGACCAGGATATTGGCGTAGGGATTGTGTTCGGCCTTCTCCAGGCCCAGGGCATCCTTGGCCGGCACCAGGCCCGCTTCCAGGGCGTAATTGCCGTTGATCACCGCCAGGTCGACATCTTCCAGGGCCCGGGGAATCTGCGGCGATTCGATTTCCAGGATCTTCAACTGCCTGGGGTTGTCGGCGATGTCCTTGGGGGTGGCCTGGTCACGAGCCGGATCACTGAAGCCGGGCTTGAGGCGGATCAGTTGGTAGCTCTGCAACAGGTACAGGGCGCGGCTGAGGTTGGTGACATTGTTGGGCACCGCCACTGTGCCGCCCTGTGGCACCTGATCGAAGCTCTTGTGCCGCTGGGAGTAGATGCCCAGGGGTTCGATGTGCACGCTGGCGGCCACCGCGAACGGCTGGCCCAGGGCCTGTTCCTGAGACTTGAGATAAGGCAGGTGCTGGAAGTAGTTGGCGTCCACGTCACCGTGGGCCAGCAACTCATTGGAGTTCACGCCGTTGGGAATCTCGATGATCTGCAACGCCAGTTGCGGATCGAGCTTCTGCACATACGCGAGGATCTGCGCGTGGGGCACCGGGTCTGCCGCGACCCGCAATGGCTGCGCAGCGACGGCCGGCAAGAGCTGACCCAGGCCGGCCAGCAGCGCCAGGGCAAACAGGTTCTTCTTCAACATGGCTATGTCCTTGGGTCGGCGAATCGGGGATCAGGCACTCAGGGCCTTGGGTACCAGGGCATCGGGGTAGAAGCGCTGGGCGACGTCGGGGTGGGAGCGCAGGCGACCCTTGAGGTAGTTCCAGCCCACCTCACGAAACAATGGATTGTCCGGATCGCTGGCCGGGCCCCGGGCTTCCTGCAACAGCGCTGCGGGCAAGGGATACAGCGGCACTCGGGCGTCCAGTTGGGCGCCGAGGAAAAAGGCAATGGACAAGCGATCGCGATCCGCCGGTGGCGAGAGTACCCGATGCACCGTGGCCCGCAGGTAGCCGTGGGTGGCCAGCTCCAGCAGCTCGCCGATGTTCACCACCAGGGTGTTGTCCCTGGGGAGCGCGTCGATCCAGCGGCCCTCTTGCACTTCCACCTGCAGGCCGGCCTGCTGGTCCTGCAGCAGAAAGCTGAGGAATCCGGAGTCCTTGTGGGCGCCCACGCCCTGGTTGCTCTGCCCCGGAGCGCGGCCGGGATAGCGGATCAGCTTGATGTGTTCATTGGGCCGTTCGCCGTACAAGGGATCGAAGGCGTGCTCCGGCAATGACAGGGCCTGGGCAAAACCTCGCAGCAGGCGCAGGGACATGCGGGTCATTGCCTGTTGCCATTCCAGCAACAGGGGCTTGAGCTGCGGCAACTGGGCCGGCCACTGGTTGGGCCCTTGCAGGCGAGCCCAGGGCGGGCTTTGCGGATCCAGGGGCAAGGCCTCGCGCTCGGCCCCCAGGTCGAACTGCTCGCGCAGGTCCGGCTGGCCCCGGGTGATCTCCGAGGCCGCTCGGTTATAGCCGCGAAAATGCGCTGAATGGATCATGCCCACCGCCGCCTTGTCGGCGTCGGGCAAGGCAAAGAAGGCCCGGGCCTGATCCTGCACCCGACGCAGCAGGCCAGTGTCGATGCCGTGCCCGGTGAGGTAGAAGAACCCGACATCCCGCGCCGCCTGGCGCAGGCTCTGGAGAAAGGCCTGGCGCTGCTCCGGGCGCCCCTCCAGCTGGCTCAGGTCGAGTACGGGTAACGCGGTGATATCCAGCGAGTGCGGCATGTTTCACTCCCCTGTGAATTGACGACGTCCGAGGTGCGCGGCTCAGAGCTTGGCGATGGACACTTCGGTGGATTTCACGAAGGCGATCACTTCGCTGCCGATCTTCAGTTCCAGGTCGCGCACCGAGCGGGTGGTGATCACCGAGGTGACGATGCCCGAAGCGGTCTGCACGTCGATTTCCGAAACCACCTGGCCTTCGTGGATCTCCTTGATCACGCCTTTGAACTGGTTGCGTACGTTGATCGCTTGAATGGTCATGCTGAAAAATCCTCTGCTGGCACCGGACTCTGAAATTGAGCGGCTGGTGACAAACATGCACCTTTGGCCAAAGCCTTCAAAGGAATAAATAATTAGTATTTTATTCCTTTTGAGAATATGAGCTCTCTGCCCTTTTCCCTGATTTTCAGCGCTCGAGTGCATCGGCGCGCCCTTGACCGTTGCCGGCGGCTTTGTTTCCCTGTGCCTCCACAGTCAACTCGTGACAGACACCAGGAGGTAGCCATGCGCACGCTGAAACTCGCGGACACACAGGTTCCGGTCATTGGCCAGGGCACGTGGCGGATGGGCGAGGATCGCCGGCAGCGGGACCAGGAAATCGCTGCACTGCGTACCGGTATCGACCTGGGCATGACCCTGATCGACACCGCGGAAATGTATGGCGAAGGCGGCGCCGAGGAAGTGGTCGGCCAGGCCATTGCCGGCCGCCGTGACCAGGTGTTCCTGGTGAGCAAGGTGTATCCCCACAATGCCAGTCGCAAAGGCTTGCCCCTGGCCTGCGAACGCAGTCTGCAACGACTGGGTACCGAGGTCATCGACCTGTACCTGCTGCACTGGCGCGGACAATATCCACTGGCGGAAACCATCGAGGCCTTCGAGCGGCTGCGGGAAGCCGGCAAGATTCGCCGCTGGGGAGTCTCCAACTTCGACGTGGCTGACCTGGAGGAACTTGATTCGCCGGCCTGCGCCACCAATCAGGTGCTGTACAACCTGGAGTCGCGGGGTATCGAGTTCGACTTGTTGCCCACCTGCCAGCAGCGGCGGATGCCGCTTATGGCCTATTGCCCGATCGGCCAGGGCGGCGCCCTGCTGGTTGAGCCGGTGTTGCAGCACATTGCCCGGAACCACGGGGTTACCCCGGCCCAGGTGGCCCTGGCCTGGTTGCTGCGCCAGGACCAGGTGCTGGTGATTCCCAAGGCAGTGCGCCCGGCGCACCTGCGGCTCAATGCCCAGGCCGGCGAGCTGCAACTGGAACCCGAGGATCTGCAAGCCCTGGATCAAGTATTTACTCCACCCCGGTGTAAACAGCGCCTGGAGATGGTCTGAAACCGCTATAGCGGAATGAGAAACTTTCAAGCCCTGGAAAAGTTACAAAAGACTAGTCGCAGGAAGATGACCGAGAGGAAATCTGCTCTTTCAGACAAACAACTAAGTTTCCGATAAGGACCATAAAACTACTTTGTACCCAGTTATTTAAGAATTGTCTGATCCCTACTTGGCATGCCCCCCAATTACAGTTGGCGCATGAGATTAAAAAGCTACCTGCATCAGATCAATCCCCTTTTTTCCACTCCTGAAGCAGCCCGTCGGCTGCTTCGTGTCGTGGCGCTGATTCTTTTGATCGGCTTGCTGGGCGCCGTTTACAACTTCATGCGCTCGAGCATCAGCAATGAACTGTCACAACGACGCAGCTACATGAGCAGCGCCATTGCCGAAGCCCAGACGTTCTTCACCAGCCGCGAAGCCCTGCTGGAAAGCCTGAGCCTGTCCGCCGTACACAAATCCCTGCAAAACGAGACCTATGAGCCCAATGCCGACTCGGCTGAGGAAATCCACTTGCAACTGGGGGGCCCCGGAGAAAACCAATGGGGGGTCTGGCTCACCCAGCGCATGCGCGACTACCTGAGGAACAAGCAGCTGAACCTGCTCTATGTCCACGACGGCGAGCAGCCTCAGGTGCAACGCCTGTTCAGCACCCAGCCCGAAGCGGCATCTCTGCCTAAACCGCTGCAGGCCAAGCTGGCCTCCCTGAAGTTTTCCGAAGTCCCGCTGGGTGAAGAGTTGTGGCTGATGGACCACTCCTCGAGCGCTGCCCAGTTGTACATCTTCACTCGCCTTGACGAACGCTTCGCCAACTCTGGCTGGCTGGGCCTGGAGATGGACGGCAAGAATGTCTCCGCCGCCCTCAGTGACCAGAGCGCCGGGGATTTCATGATGTTCAACTCCCAGGGCGGGCTGATTTTCAGCAGCACCCCCAGCGCACAACTGAGCGAAGACGTGCAGCAGGTCAAGGGCGGCAGTTTCTTCGGTTTTCTCGGCGGCCGCTGGTGGCCCGACCACCTGGTGATCCGCAAGCAACTGGGATCATCGGACTGGCAACTGGTGTACTCCTTCGACCTGCACAATCTGCTCAAGAGTCTTTGGCCGCAATTGCTTGCGGCCTTGCTCATCAGCCTGTTCGGCATGACCCTGATCGGCTTCTTGACCCACTGGGTCGAAGTGCGCCTGATCGCTCCGGCGCTGGACCGGATCCAGGCCCTGGTCGAAAGCGAAGCCTTCAGCCGCGACGTGATCCAGATCGCCCCGGTAGCGCTGTGCGTGCTGCGCCGCAGCGATGGCCGGGTGGTGCTGGAGAACACCCTGTCCCAGCAATGGCTGGGCAATGGCACCGAACGCGATCAGCTGTGTGCCGGCTGGATCGAGCAGGCCTTCGATCCCAACCGGCCCAATAGTTCGGATTACTTTGAAACCGCCGATGGTCGCCATCTCTACCTCAGTTCGGCACCG
>NZ_MOAK01000082.1:233201-241935 GCF_003732485.1 Pseudomonas protegens | reverse complement strand
ACGAAAGCAGATCGAAGCGGCCCTGGAAGAAGCCAAGCGCCTGGCCGATACCGCCAACGAAGCCAAGACCCTGTTTCTGGCTACCATGAGCCACGAAATCCGCACTCCGCTGTACGGCGTGCTCGGCACCCTGGAACTGCTTTCCCGGACCCACCTGGACAACCAGCAGAAGGATTACCTGCGGGCCATCGAAGGCTCATCCGGCACGCTGTTGCAACTGATTTGCGACGTGCTGGATGTGTCCAAGATCGAGGCCGGGCAGTTGGCCCTGGAACTCAGTGAATTCTCTTCCCTGGACCTGGTGCACGAAATCATCCAGGGCTACGCCGCTGCCGCCCACGCCAAGGGCCTGCAGTTCTATGCCTGTGTGGACCCGCAGTTGCCGGAGATCCTCCTTGGCGATGTCACGCGGATCCGCCAGATCCTCAGCAACCTGCTGAACAACGCGGTCAAGTTCACCGACTCGGGCCGTATCGTCCTGCGAGTCCGAGTGGACAGTCGTGACGGCGAGCGCAGCAACATCCTCTGGCAGGTATCCGACACTGGCCGCGGTATCGCCCAGGATGACCAGACGCTGATCTTCGAGCCCTTCTACCAGACCGAGGGCAACACCAATGTGATCGCCGGCACGGGCCTGGGCCTGCCGATCTGCCAGCGTCTGACGCAATTGATGAACGGCAATATCCGCATGGTCAGCGAACTTGGGCTGGGCAGCAGCTTTACCCTGACCCTGCCGCTGGAAGCCTGTTCCATGGTGTCCAGCGCGCCCCTGATCAGCCCGCTGCTGCCGGAAATGATCTATGTGGTATCCCCGGTACGCGAACTGGCGGAATCCGTGGCCGGCTGGTTGCGTCGCTGGGGGGCCCGGGCCCAGTTCAGCCTGCCCACTCAGTCGGATCGCAGCCGGGGCAACGTGTTGATCGAGCTGCACCCGGGGATCGTGGAGCATCAACTGGAGCCCGACTGGCAAGGGCCCCTGGTGCTCGCCAGTGGTGACGGCCACAACGAACCACGGATCCGTGGCGGCAGCTGGCAGGTCAACACCAACAACCTGCGGGCGATCCACCAGGCGGTGAGCCAGGCACAGGGCGTCTGGGTGGCACAGAGCGAGGAACACCCAGACAGCCGTGAACTGAAAAAACTCAGCCTGCATGTGCTGGTGGCCGAAGACAACGTGATCAACCAGTTGATCCTCAAGGACCAGTTGGAGGAGCTGGGCTGCAGCGTGGAACTGGCCTCGAACGGCGAAGAGGCCCTGTCCATCTGGAGAACCGGACACTTCGACGTGGTGTTGACCGATGTGAACATGCCGAAGCTCAACGGCTATGAACTGGCCAAGGAGCTTCGACGTCAAGGCTGTTCGACCCCGATCATCGGGGCGACGGCCAATGCAATGCGCGGAGAAGAAGAGCTCTGTCTTGCAGCCGGGATGAACCACTGCTTGGTCAAGCCCTTTGCATTAAGAGCGTTGTTCAACTATCTGACGCCCTATGAAAGAGCCCCTCATGAAGTCCTGTAGCATTTTGATCGTCGAAGATCAGCCGTTTCAGTACATGTACCTGCAACACTTGTTCAACGAGCTGGGACCTTACCAGCTGGAGGTCGCGAGCAACGGCTCCGAGGCTCTCGAGCGTCTCAAGCAACGGCATTTCGATCTGGTACTGACGGATCTGCTGATGCCTGGCATGGACGGTGTGCAGTTCATCCAGGGCCTGGCCACGCACCGCGTGCGCCCGGCCCTGGCAATCATGAGTGCCTCTTCCCGACGCATGCTGATGGGTGCCAGCCTGGTCGCCCGCAACCTGGGCCTGCGGGTCATAGGGCTGATTTCCAAACCGGTGAACCTGGCGGCGCTGCGCAGCCTCACTGCACAATTGCCGGGTCTGGCCAACAGCGCGCCGGCGCCGGCGATCTGGGTCGAGTGCAGCAGTGAAACCCTGCAGCACGCCCTGCGCAATTCGCAGATCCAAGCCTGGTTCCAGCCCAAGAAGTCCCTCAACAACGGCCGGATCGTTGCCGCCGAAGCCCTGGTGCGCTGGATGCACCCGCAACACGGCATGCTGTTGCCCTGCGACTTTCTGCCGGAACTCACCGAGGCGGGACTCGAAGAGGAACTGTTGTGGCTGATCCTGGAACAGGCCCTGGAAGCTCAGGTGCGCTGGCGCGAAGACGGCTACGACATCCCGGTGTCGATCAATCTGCCGACCCATCTGCTCAACAGCTCCGACCTGGCCGACCGTCTGCATGAGTTCGTGATCGAGCGCGACGGCATACCCGGCAAGATCTGCTTCGAGCTGATGGAGTGCTCCACTCCGGAACACATCAGCAACTTCTACGCCGGTGCCTGCCGCCTGCGCATCAAGGGCTTCGGCTTGTCCCAGGACGATTTCGGCAAGGGCTACAGCTCCTACATGAACCTGGTGTCGACGCCCTTCACCGAGCTGAAGATCGATCGTGCCCTGGTCCAGGGCTGCCACAACAACGAGGAAATCGCCCAGGCCCTGACCAGTATCATTGCGCTGGGTCGCCAGCTGGGCCTGACGGTGGTCGCCGAGGGCGTGGAAAGCGCACAGGAACTGGCCCTGCTGCGCAAAATCGACTGCACCCAGGTGCAGGGGTTCCTGATTTCCCACGCGGTGTCCTCGCAACAGTTTCAACAATTGCTGGCCCAAGACGGACCAGCGACTGTGTACTAGCCGATGAGCCCATTGCTCACCCACACCACTTTCACTCATCGCTGACGGCCTTGCTTCAGAGAGAGGAATCTCGGAATCAAGGCCCTTATATGCATTTGGGAATTCAGTGATGAAATACAGCAACACCTTCCTGGAGAATCTCACTCGAAGTTCGATCCGGCTGAACAAGGGTCTGCTGACTCTCGCGGGCCTGGCACTGCTGCTGTTCGCCATCCTCTACTGGGCCGCCCAACGCCTGATCGACGAACAGCACAGCACGGTGAGGTTTCATTTCACCCGACTGATGGAAAACATTCAGGAGCAGGAGCTGTTTCTCCGGCACCTGGCCAGCCGCCAGTCCATCCAGGCACTGCTGGCCGACGAACCCTCTGCGCCGCACCTGCAGCAGCCCTTGTCCATTGAGGGAAAAACCGCTTACGAAGGGCAGCAGGCCCTCTATTCGATGCCCTTCAGCCTGAACCTCAATTACCCGCAACTGGCCGCCAGCGAGCTGCCCAAGGTGTTCGCCCTGGGCATGCACCTGTCGACTTTCTACAGTGCCTTTTGGTCCACCTCGCACTATCACGCGCCACGCACCTTCCTCTTCAACACCTTCGGCAATTTCGACATCAGCGTGCCCGCTGCGCGGCACACACGGGGCAACCCCTGGAGCAGCGACACGTCCTACAACAGCGTGGTGGAACAGGTCCTGCGGCACCTGGCAGTGAAGAACAGCGGCTTCCCGGACAATCAGGTCTACTGGGATAAATACCCTCTGCCGGCCTCGGGGCAGGTTTCCCCCAAGCTGCTGGCCTACATCAACCTGCACGTAGGGACGCACCAGTTGCACATCCAGGGCGCGAACAACGGGCTGGTGGTGGCTTCGCTGCTGAACCTGGACGAAGTCAATAACAGCGAGCGTCTAATGGACGGGGCGATTTATGACGACTTCACCCTGATCGAGCCTTCAGGCAGCCTCCTCACCGGCGCCCATGATCCCGCCGACGCCCTGCATGAGGGCCTCAACTTCGGCTGGCGAGGGATGATCTTCAAGATGACGAGCCATACCCCGGCACTCTGGACCGGGATCTACACCATCAGCTACAAGAGCTATTTCGACTACGCCCTGTGGACCCTGACAGGCCTGCTGACCCTGGCCCTGACCACCCTCCTCAGCGGCTGGGCCGCCAGCCGCTGGTATCGCGACAAGGTAGTAACGCCAGCGCAACTGGCGCACCAGAGCATTGCCGAGAGTGACGCCTTCAGCCGGGTGGTGCTCGACACCGCCCCCACCGGCCTGTGCGTGGTACGCCGCGAAGACTTCAAGGTACTGCTGGAAAACCGCCTGGCCGAACAATGGCAAAGCACGACAAAACTGCTGGCCCTGTTGCAGCACGAACAGCATTTGAGCGACAACGGCGAAACCTACCTCGAGGTCGACGGGCGCCATTTGCAGGTCGGCCTGGTCTCGACCCGCTATCAGGGCCAGGACGTACTGCTCTGCACCTTCAACGACGTCACCCAGCCTGTCGAGGATGCCCGGGTGCTGGAACAGGCCAGACGTTCGGCGGACGCGGCCAACGAAGCCAAGACCCTGTTCCTCGCCACCATGAGCCACGAGATCCGCACCCCGCTCTATGGCGTGCTCGGCACCCTGGAACTGCTGGGCCTGACCCAACTGGACCCGCGCCAGAGCGACTACCTGCAGACCATCCAGCGCTCCTCCAGCACCTTGTTCCAGCTGATCAGCGATGTTCTCGACGTCTCCAAGATCGAATCCGGGCAGATGAGCATCGACCCGGTGGAGTTCTGCCCCCTGGACATGGTGGAGGACGCCTTGCACACCTACGCAGCCTTTGCCGAACGCCGCGGGCTGCTGCTCTATGCCTGCATCGACCCGAGCCTGCCGGACCTGATGCTGGGGGATGCCACCCGCATCCGGCAGATTCTCAACAACCTGCTGAGCAACGCGATCAAGTTCACCGACTGCGGCCGGGTGGTACTGCGCGTGCGGGTGCACAAGCAGGATGCGCACCAGGCCAGTATCGAATGGCAAGTCACCGATACCGGCATTGGCATCTCGTCATTACAGCAACCCCAGTTGTTCGACCCCTTCTACCAGGTCCGCGACGCCTCCAGCGAAGCCGGCGCCGGGCTGGGGCTGACGATCTGCCAACGCCTGAGCGACATGATGGACGGGCAGATGCAGGTCATCAGCGAACCGGGACTGGGCAGCAGCTTTTCCCTGCGCCTGACCCTGCAACGCCTGCCGGGAACCTTGTCGGGAGTCGAGTCATGGCCCGAAGGGCCGCCGGTCTATGTTCGCGCACCGGTGCCGGAGCTGATGAAAAGCACGTGCGACTGGCTCAACCGCCTTGGGCTCCAGGCCTATCCGCTGCCCGCCAATTGGGATGACAAGCCCCAGAGCAATGTGTTGATCGACATGCTGCCCCGAGACACCCAGGCCCCCTGGCCCGGCCTCTGTGTCAGCGCCAGTTCCAGCGGTCGCTGGAACAGCAACCTGCAGCCGGCGCAATGGGAGGTCGACGCCCACGACATCCGGGCCATCGCCCAGGCCGCAGCGCTGGCCCGCCAGGGACAGCCGCTGCATGCGGCACGACGCGCACCCGGTACCGTACAACACTTGAACCTGAACATCCTGGTGGCGGAAGACAACCCCATCAACCAGGCCATCATCAAAGAGCAACTCGAAGCCCTGGGTTGCCAGGTAACCCTGGCGGCCAATGGTGAACAGGCCCTGGAACAATGGCGGCCGCAGCAGTTCGACATCGTCGTGACCGACGTCAACATGCCGGTCATGAACGGCTATGACCTGGCCCGGGAGCTGCGTCTGCGGGAGCCGGAACTGCCGATCATCGGCGTCACCGCCAATGCCCTGCGCGAGGAAGGCCGCCGCTGCCTGGCTGCCGGCATGAACACCTGGATCGTCAAGCCCATGAATCTGCAGACCCTGCGAGGGCAATTGTCGAAACTCTGCCAGGTGCCCGGCACAAGCGCACCGCTGACCGCCAGACCTGCGTTGCAGACTGAAACCCGACCTGTGCCGCCCTGCCCCGTAGATGACATTATTCAAGTCTCGGAGCGAATGCGGCCGCTATTTCTCAGTACCATGCACGACGACCTGAAGCGACTGGCCAAGGCCCTGGAAACCGGCTCCAGCAAGGCGGCAGCCGAGCGTCTGCACAGTATTGCCGGGGCCATGGGTGCGGTGCAGGCCAGGGCTCTGGCCAGGGCCTGCGCCGAACTGGAGTGCCAATTACTGGAAAACACCCTGAACCCGACACTGGTAGCTCAAGTCCGGCAACTGATGCAGCGCTTGTCGGAACTCCTGTTGCCCCTTGAATAATGAGTAACAGCGTTTAATGTACCGTCAGTCTCACGTTTCTTTACTAATTTGCGTATTACACGGGTGTGTTTGCCATGGAAAAACTGAAAGTAGTCATTGCTGACGATCACCCTATTGTCTTGCTGGGCGTGCGCGAGTTGATGGAGCGCGACGAACGTTTCGAAATCGTCGGTGAAGCGGTGTGTTCCAAAGGCCTGATCCAGCAATTGGAATCCCAACCGGTGGACATCGTCATCACCGACTACAACATGCCCGGAGACTCGCCCTACGGTGATGGCCTGAAGCTGGTGGAATACATCAAGCGCAACTTTCCACACCTGCAGATCCTGATCCTCACCATGATTTCCAACCAACTGATCCTCACCCGCTTGCACGAATTGGGTGTGGTCGGGGTGATCCAGAAAAACCAACTGCACGAAGAGATCCAGATTGCCCTCAAGGCCATTGCGCAAAGAGGCATCTACCGCAGCCTGGAACCTGCTTCCAACTCGGTGATGGAGTCCAATGTAGCGATCGATGAGCGCATCTCCACCCTCTCGCCCAAGGAGTTCGAAATCCTCCGGTTGTTCGTTTCCGGCAAAAGCGTCAGCGACATCGCCCGCAGCCAGAACCGCAGCTCCAAAACCATCAGCGCGCAGAAGATTTCCGCCATGCGCAAGCTGGAGGTACAGAGCGACCAGGACCTGCTGACCTACTGCATTGGCCGCAACATCTTCAACTGAATGCCCCCCACAAGGAATTGATCGACAATGGATACTTCGTCATCAATCAGGACCAACGACTCGTTGGAACTTCAGCGCCTGCAGGGAGCCTGGGAGCAAACCGGGATGGAGGACAGCGGTGTGCCGAACCCGCCGGACGAACACAGTGCGCCCGGGGCCCTGACCCTGATCGAAGGCGATCAGTTTCGCGTGCTGACAGTGGCGGGAGAAGTGCTGCTGGCCGGGCGCTTCACCCTCGACAGCAGCACCACCCCCAAGTCGATCACCTGGATCGACTCCATCGGTGCGGATGCGGGCAAGCCCCTGCCCGCCAGCTATGAGCTGACTGAGGATGACTTCGTGTTCATCGCCGCCGATGAAGGCCAACCCCGGCCGACCCGCTTCAGCACCGGCCCGGGCCAGACCCTGCGGCGCTTCGTCCGGGTTCGCCAAGGCCAGTGACCCTCGCCCCCGGCGAACAGACGCCGGGGGTCAAGCGGCCACAGCACCAGTCATCACCTCGAAATCTCCCCTGCCGGCGCCTTCCCTTGGGCGTCCACCGCCCACCAGCTGGGCAACAACTGCCGCACCCTGGGCTCGGCAAAGCGATCGTCGATCAACATCAGCACTCCCCGATCGGCCTGGCTGCGGATCACTCGCCCTGCCGCCTGCACCACTTTCTGCAGTCCGGGATAGAGGTAGGTGTAGTCGTACCCGGAGCCGAACAGCCTGGCCATGCGCTGCTTCATCTGCTCGTTCAACGGGTTGAGCTGAGGCAGCCCGAGGGTGGCGACAAAGGCGCCGATGAGTTTTGAGCCGGGCAAGTCGATGCCCTCGCCGAAAGCCCCGCCGAGCACGGCGAACCCGATGCCCTGCCCCTGGGCACGAAACTGCTGGAGAAAGTCCAGGCGCGATGCTTCATCCATGCCCCTGGACTGTAGCCACAGGGGAATCTGCGGGTGCTCGCGGGCCAAAAGCCCGGCCACCTGCTGCAGGTAATCGAAGCTGCTGAAGAACGCCAGGTAGTTGCCCGGCCGCGCGGCGAACTGGCGGGCCAGCAGCTCGACGATAGGCGCCAGGGACGCCTGTCGATGCACGTAGCGGGTGGAGATCCGGCTGACGATATGCACGTCCAGTTGCGCGGCGGCAAACGGCGACTCCACGTCCAGCCACACCGTGGTCGGCGGCAATCCCAGCAGGTCGCGGTAGTAATGCTGCGGGTTGAGGGTGGCGGAAAACAGCACCGTGCTGCGGGCCGCCGTCAGTCGAGGCCCGAGCAGCGGCGCCGGCACCACATTGCGCAGGCTCAGCCGCGACAGGCTGCGCTTGGCACTCAACGAGCGCTTGCTGATATCGAAGATAAACTGCTGTTGGTCGAACAGCTCCGCCACCCGGGCAAATTGCAGCAGTTCGAAATACAGACCCTGCAAACCACTGTCCAGGCCCTGGGGCTGCTCGTTGAAGTAGTCCCCCAGGGTGGCGACACACAAGGCCAGAGCCCTGAGCAAGGCCGTCGGCAACTGCTCATAGGCCTGGTAAGGCGCGAGCTGTTCCTTGTGCAAGGCGTTCCATTCGCGGTTGAGCCGTTGCAACGAGCTTTTCAGTGCCTGGGGTGCAGTGCTGCGCACGCTGGCCAGCTGTTGCTGATCCAGGCTGGCGCTGTACATGCCACGCCCACGCTCCACCAGGTTATGGGCCTCGTCCACCAGCACCGCCACTTGCCATTGATTGGCCTGTGCCAGGCCGAACAGCAAGGCGCTGAAATCGAAATAGTAGTTGTAGTCGGCCACCACCAGATCGCTCCAGCGGGCCATCTCCTGACTCAGGTAGTAAGGGCAGACCTGATGCGCCAGGGCCACCTCGCGCAGCGCCTGGCGATCCAGCATCGGCACCTGGCTGGCCGCCTGGCGCGCCGCGGGCAGGCGTTGATAGAAACCCTTGGCCAGCGGGCAGGACTCGCCGTGGCAGGCCTTGTCCAGGTGCTCGCAGGC
>NZ_MOAK01000082.1:195974-233155 GCF_003732485.1 Pseudomonas protegens | reverse complement strand
GGCAGTTGGGACTGGCTGGCGAACAGCACCCGGGCCGCATCCAGCGCCAGCTGCCGCCCCGGGGTCTTGGCGGTGAGAAACAGCAGCTTGTCCAATTGCTGCGGAGCCATGGCCTTGAGCATGGGAAAGATCGTGCCCAGGGTCTTGCCGATACCGGTGGGCGCCTGGGCCAGCAGGCAACGGCCGGTACTGACCGCCTTGTACACCGATTCCGCCAGATGCCGCTGGCCAGGGCGGAACTGGCCATGGGGAAAGACCAGGGCCCCAGTGGCCTGGTCCCGGGCCTTGCGGTGACGCATTTCCTGCTGCGCCCACGCCAGGAACAGCGCGCACTGCCGATTGAAGAAGCCCTGCAGGGCCTCGGCACTGTGCTCCTCCACCAGGGCGGTTTCCTGCTCGCTGAGGATGTCGAAATACACCAGCGAGACACGGATACTCGGCAGCTGCAGGCGCTGGCACAACAGCCAGCCATAGACCTTGGCCTGGGCCCAGTGCAATTGCCGGTGGTTGTCGGGCATGCGCACCAGGTCGCCCCGGTAGGTCTTGATCTCCTCCAGGAGGTTCTGCGCCGGGTCATAACCGTCCGCCCGGCCCTTGACCAGCAACTCGCCGTATTGGCCCTCCAGGGCGACTTCGCTCTGGTAGCCGGGATTGCGCCGGGCAGCCACGGTGCGGTGCCCGACTATCCCCTCCAGGGCGGTAGGCGCTGGGGTGAAACGCAGATCCAGGTCACCGGTCTTGGCGCTGAACTCGCACAAGGCGCGAACCGCAATGCGGTAGCTCACGTCGACAGGTCCTGCCATTGCACATAACACACCGCCACCGGCATCCGGTGCTCCTGGCAGAAATCCAGCCAGCGCAACTGGTTGTCCTGCAGGCGGTCGCCCGGGCCCTTGACCTCGATCATCCGGTAGGTCCTCGCCTCGGGCCAGAACTGGATCAGGTCCGGCATCCCGGCCCGATTGGCCTTGATATCCAGCAGCAAGCGCTCAAACCAGTGTTTCAGGTGCTCGGCCGGCAGGCAGTCGAGGGCCTGCTCCAGCAATTCCTCGGTCAAGGCCCCCCAGAACACGAAGGGCGACTGCAGGCCCCACTTGTCGACAAACCGCAGGCGGATGCTGTCCCGGTAGCGACCATCGTCCAGCTCCTCCAGGCAGGCCTGGAACAGATCGCTGCGCCGCTCATGGAAATCTTCGCTCAACAGATCCACCGGCCCACGCTGGAACGGGTGGAAGAAGGCCCCCGGCAAGGGGGCGAAGATCGCCGGCCAGCACAGCAGCCCGAACAGCGAATTGATCAGCGTGTTTTCCACGTAGTGCACCGGCGCCTGGGGCTGCTGCAGATGGGCCTGGACATGCAGCTCCACCGCCAGCCCGTCGGCGTCACGGGGCAGGCACAGATCCAGCCGCGCCACTTCGCGGCTGACCGCCCGAGGCGCTGGCGGGCCACCCAGTTTGCGCCGCAGCCGAGGCATGACCCGCAGCAACTGCTGGGCCTCGGCGGCGCTCTGGGGCGCCGCTGCAGCCTGCTCGGCCAGCGCCAGGGCCGCCTGGTACTCGGCACTGAGCTCCAGGACCCGGATCAACCGCAGGCGAGCACCCGGGTAGGCACATTGCTGGTAGATCTCCCGGGCCTGACACCAGTCCGTCAATCGTTCGCAATGCTGCCCCAGTTGGAACAACAGCTTGCCGCGGCGTTTCTCCAGCCAGGGGTTGGCGGTGCTCAAAGCCCCAATGTGCGCGAGTATGGCGCCCACCTCTTCCCCGGCCTCGAAGGCTTCCTGGCACTGGTGCAGATAGATGAAGGCGTCCACGTCGTCACGGCTGCGCAAGCCTCGGGCGTCGGCACTGATCTCGACCTTCTCGTAGCTGTAGATCCCCAGGTCCGCCAGGACGAATTCCGACCAGTCCTGATAGAGGTTGCCGAAGAACATCAGGCGCAGGCGATCGCATAACGGCATGACCGTCAGGCTCAGGAGCCGGTCTGCCAGTGCCGGGCACCATTGGCCGAAGGCCTGGGGTTGCGGATACAGCGCTTGCAGCGTCTCCAGCCACTGGTTCTTCTTGGCCTTGGAGGCCAGCCCCCGGGCGCTGAAGCATTGCAGGATCTCGGCCTTTTGCAGCAGGCCGAACAACTCGTCCAGGGCCAATGGCGCCTGCTCGTCGACCCAGCCCAATTCCAGCAGCGGCACCAGGGCCCGGGCGCTGTCACCGATCTCCGGGTAACTCAACTTGCCCAGGCGAAAATGCCGCCCCTTGCGCATCACCATGCGCACCAGCAAGGCCTGGGACGGCTGGGGCAACTGGGCAAAATCCGCGATGAAACGCTGCTCTTCGTCACGCAGCACATCGGCATAGCGCTGCTCCAGCCAGTTCAGGACTTGCTGGAAGTTATGCAGGTAATACAGGGGATTCTCGAGGGGATTGGAAGTCACTGAACGAAGACGCCACGGCTGGACTGATACTGGTTATGCGTACAGATAACAGCCGACACCACGGTCTGGCAAACACTATTGGATAAATGGCGGGAAGAAGATTTTTCCGCTGTCCTGGCGAACTTTCGTCGTCTTCGCTACACCAAGGGGCCATGCTTATAGTGTCCGACGCAACACGGATGCCCCTACCGATGAGAGGTCTGTATGAATGTGAAGAACCTGGGATTGCTCCTGGCCAGTGTCGCCGCCCTGGCCCTGTCCGGCTGCGCCTCACCCACAGTAGTGACCTTGCAGAACGGTACTCAGTACCTGACCCGGGACCAGCCCAAGACCAAGACCGCTGATGGCTTCTACGAATTCCAGGATATTTCCGGCAAGACCATCCGGGTCAAGGCGGACGATGTGGCCACCGTCCGCCAGGAAAAATGATTCAGCCGTGCGACTCAGTGCGACCAGGGAAAGGGGCCCTGCCCCGGCTCGCAGAAAATCCCCAGAGCCTTGCCGCGCTTTGACAGCTCGTCACGCACTTGCTGGCAGCGCTGCCGCTCCCGGGCGTCGGCGTTATCGATACTGATGTTGCCCGTACTCTCCGGCGCCTTGCCGTCCCCCAGACGCAGATTTGCAAAGGGCTGCTCCGGCTGCAGATGGAAACGGCTGGGGGCCGGTTCCTCCTTCTCGGGTGGCGCCGGCAGGCCTGCCGGCAATTGATCGGGGGTCACCCCGTAACGTTTCAAAATCGAGCTGTGAGGCAGCTCCTCGGCCGATGCCATGAACGCCCACAGGGCCAGCACCAGACCGCTCGCACACCTCTTGCTGTTACTCACTGTCAAAACTTTCCTGCCTTTTCCTTGAATCGATTACTGCTCAATACCTTGGGTAACGCATGACCAGGCTTGGGTTTTACAGGTATTTGAGTCGCTAACCGACCGACAGGTCACGATTTTTTTTGCCAAGTCAGCGCGGAGCCCGTTGCGAGCCCCGCGCCGCAGGTCCATCAGGCGATGGTGATGCCCGAGCCGTTGAGGTGCTCGAGGCTGACGCCCACCAGGGTCACCGAGTCCTGACCGAAGGTCAGGACGGTGTCATTGCCGCTGCTGCTGGCATGGGCCCGATAGTCCTGATCCGGCAGCACGCCGCTCACCCCCATGAACACCAGCTTGTCGCCGCTCTGGTAACCGAGGATGCGGTCCTGGCCGAAATGGCCATTGAACAGGAAGGTGTCGTTGCCCCCACCCGACTCCATCAGGTCATTGCCGGCGCCGCCGACGAAGACGTCGTTGCCCTTGCCACCGATCAGGTGATCGTTGCCGTCCAGGCCGAACAGCCAGTCGCCGGCGGCATGGGCCTTGAGCAGGTTGTCGCCAGCATCCCCCCTCACCGAGGAGGCGTACTGGGTGAGTTGGCTGCCGGCCTTGAGGCCCTGGTCGGTGACCTGGTGGGTCACATCGTCCTTGAGCAGGCCCCAGAGAAAGCCCGGCTCCTTGCTCTGGATCGCGCCAATGTCGCGGGTCATGCTGATGCCGCCGTTGGCGTCACGCACGTACAGGGTCCCGGCGCCGTCGCTGGCAAAGCTGTAGTCCTTCACCGACTGCTGCAGGTCCAGGGTGTTGCTGCCCTGGCCGCCGAGGATGATGTTGTAGCCGCCGCTGTCGCGGAAGGTATCGTTGCCGGCCCGGCCTTCCAGGTAGTCGTTGCCGCTGCCGCCCTGGATCAGGTCGTTGCCGTCGCTACCGATGATGAAGGTGCTGCCCTTGTGGGTTTCGGCATTGCGGTTCAGATCCTGGACCCAGGTGCTGCCCCGGGCCGGGTCCGACAGGTTGGCGACGACAATGGTGGAGTCCTTGCTGGTGAAGTCATAGAACTGCGATTGCAGGACCCGGGTCAGGCCATCGCCGTAGCCGGTGGGCAGGTGGGAGATCCAGGTGGAAATCTTCAGGATCGAGAACGGCAGTACATTCCACAGGGTCGAGGCGTAATGGTCGTTGAAGTTGACGATGTTGTTGGTCGCCGAATCCTGGTGGGTATCGTGCACCCCGAGGGACGACAGGTTGAAACTGTAACCGTCCAGGGCGCGGAACACCGGGTCGTTTTCATAACCGATGTTCAACACCTTGTCGCTGACACTCTGGGTCGGCGAGGCATAGGCGATGTAGTTGGCATCCTTGTAGAACCCGGACCAGCGATCGGCACTCAGGTCCGCCAGGCTGTTGACCCCCAGCCCGCCCAGGCTGTGGCCACTGACCAGGATGTCCTTGCCCGACAGGCCGTTGGCCTGGGCAAAGGCCGCCACATCCGCGAACAACTTGCCGAAGGCCTCACCGGCGTAGTTCTTCGCATAGTCCTTGGGTCCCAGGGCGGCCAGCAGGTCACTGATCAGATCGCCGATGGTGTCGCTGATCACCGACTCCCGTGGGCCGCTGGTGCCGCGAAAGGCGATGCCGATGGAACTCAGGTGGCCCTGGGCATCGTACTTGCCGAGGATTTCCACCTGGGCCGTGCCGTAGCCATCCTTCTCGCCGAAGAATGTGCCCCGGGCATCCACCTTGCCGCTATAGCCCAGTTGCTGGGCACTGATGGTGGACCAACCGGCCTGGTGCAACGCGTCCTTGGCAGCCTGTTCCGAATCCGTGTTCCCGGGAATGCCGGGGATGACCCCCTGGGAATCGCTGCTGCCGATCAGCGCGGTAATCAGGGTTGCCGGCAGGCCCAGGCCGAGGCCGTTGTGCTGGTAACCCACGGCAAAGCCGTTGTCGAGGTTGTGATAGGAATACAGCGTGATCGCCATGGCATCGGAAAACAGCGCCTTGGAGTCACTTGCAGTGAAGTTCTTGTAGTCAAACACACCCATGGTATTGCCTCTTCTGTTGTTGGAATTGTCAGAGCAAACGCATGCCGCCCAAGCCCCGTGGCGGGACTCGGGCAACTCGGTGAAGGACCGGGGGACTGCGGGCTAGCCGGTCTTCAGAACTGCCAGTCCAGGGTCAGGCCGACCCCGTGACTCTTGTCCCGGGCCCCCAGCAGCCCGTTGTAATCCAGGTTGACCCGGGTGCCACCGCCCAGGGCCATGCCGGCCCGGGCGCCGATCACCGCAGCATCGCGGTCCAGGGACAGACTCTGCACCTTGAAGCCCTGCCCCCCCTCGACGAATCCCAGGTTCATCTCGGCCTCGGTTGAGCTCAAGTTATGCTGCCAACCCAGGGTAGCCGACAGCTCCAGGCTTTGGGCCGGGGTCAGTTGCAGGCGCTGGCCAGCGCGCAGGCCCAGGGTCGTGAGCCAGGCCTCGCGGTGGTCATCCGCGCCCCTCAAGGCCGCGTTGCCGCCCTTCTCCTTGAAGCTGTCGCTGGCCACATTGACATAAGCCAGGTTAGCGAAGGGTTCAAGCGCCAGGGGTTGCAGGTCCAGGCTCCAGGCGGCCTCGGTGAACAGTTGGGCGCTCTGGGCGTCACGCTTGGTCTTGAGCCGCTCGGATTCCCCGGCAAACTGCAATTCGCGTTTGACGTCAATGCGGTGCCAGCTGTAGGAGCCACCGACACTTAAGCGCACGGCATCGAGCTGCTGGCCGAGATAGGCCCCCAAGTGGTAGCTGTCGACCTTGGCCGAGGAATGGGTGCCGTCGCCCATGTTCAGCGAACTGTCGCTGTAGCCGCCGAACAGCCCCAGGCGCCGGCCCTCGCCCACTTCACCATCCACCCCGGCCAGCAAGCCGCCGATGGAGCTGTTGTAGCCGGCCTGGGAATGCCCGCCATCGGCCTTGCCCCAGGCGCCCAGGACCTTGAACCAGGCGCCGTCATCAAGGCTCTGGGTGCCGTTGCCGACAGCCCCGGCGTCCTGACGCAGGCGCTCGCCCATGGTGTCGCGCAGGTGACGGCCCTGGTTGATCAGGACACTGGCCACCGCCGGGTGGATCTCCCCGGACAATTGCTGGAAGGCCTGCTGGGCACTGGCGGCAGTCGGCGCCAGCAGCAGGCTCTCGAACAGCGGGCTGCCGGCCCCCAGTTGCTCGGCGGCAGCCGCCACCGACACCTGGTTGTCGGTCAGGCCGACACTGGCGAACGAGCGTGCACTGCGCTGTACCGCCAACTGCACGCCGGTGGCCGAGTAGTCCAGGCTGCCGGCAAGAAACAGGTAGCTGGGCAGCACCGTGCCGAAGCTGCCCTGGATCCCCCCTGCCGCATCGAGGATGTCGAACTGGCGCCCCAGCACGCTGTCGCTGCCAGTGCTCGAAGGCTCCAGGACCATGGCCAGGTTGGCCCCGCTGATGGTCACCTGGCCGCTGCTGACGATCCGGTCGCTGGCGGTCGGCGACACCTCCACGGCGTAGGTCGAACCCGGCTGGAAGGTCACGTCACCGGCCACATTCAAAATGCCAATGGAGTTGCCCGGTGCCACAGTCCCCCCGGCGTTGGCCGTCAGCCCGCCGATCCGGCCGTTACCGCCGAGGGTTGCGCCCTGGTTCACCGTTACCGCCGAGGTCAGGCTGCCGTTGACCGCCAGGCGGCCCTGGTTGACCAGGGTCGGTCCGGCGTAGCTGTTGTTGCCGCTGAGCACCAGGGTGCCGATGCCTTCCTTGGTCAGGCCGCCATGGCCGCTGATGTCGTTGCTCCAGATATCGAAGCCGCAGTTGAACTGGGTGCAGCGCCGCTGGGTCGGCTTGCCGGCATCCAGCAGCGCCCCCACACCCGGCAGGTTGGCCACCCACTGCGACGCGCCATAGGCGCCGTCGATGCGCAGCTCCTGGGGGATGTCCTGCTCGGTGACCAGCATGCCCGGGCCGCGAATGCCCTTTTGCAGGTCGATCATGCCCCAGCCATACAGCTCGTCGATGCCCGGGGCGCCCATGTCCCGGGCGGTGGTGCGCAGCACCCCGGCGATCTGCGCCGCATCCATATAGGGAAAGCGCTCCATCAGTACCGCTGCCGCACCGGCGGCATGGGGCGCGGCCATCGAGGTGCCGTTTTTGTTGGCGTAGCCGACCGTCATGTCTTCCAGGCTGGTGCCACCGATCACGGCGCTGTAGATCCGTGTACCCGGGGCCGAGACACAGAAGCTCGCGGTGTAGCCGCAGCGTGAGGAAAAGGTACTGATGGTGTAAGGCTCTGCGCTGCTGGTGTCCGGGTTCTGCTGCAAGGCCGCCACTGTCAGCCACTGCGGGGCGATCTCCGGGACGAAATAGCCCAGCCCGGCGATGGCGTCCGGGTTGTTCAGGTTGTAGTCGTTGCCGGCGGCGAAGATGGTCAGCACGCCACTGCGGGCCGCATTGATGGCACCGTCATAGGCACCGCCTTGCAAGGTGCCGAGCAAGGGCCGGATCTGGCTGAACTGGGCCTGGGCGTCACTCAGGCCGAAGTGCGGGAACGCCGGATCGCGCCCGCCCTTGGCGAATGCGTCGGTGATGCCGATGCCCCAGCTGTTGTTGATGATCCGCGCGCCACTGGCTACCAGGCCGTCCCAGCCGGCCTTGTACACCGCCCCGTCGTTGCCCAGGATGATGCCGTCCTCGGGGCCGGGGTCGCCGTTCTCGGCGCTGATGATCTGGGCGTCGAAGGCCACCCCGTGCATGGCGCCGCCATCGCGGCTGCCGGCGGCGATGCCGCCCACGTGAGTGCCGTGGGAACCGAGCTTGCCATCCGAGCCCACCGAGGGCGTGCCGTCATAGCGAAAGGCATCTCCAGCCTTTACCGGAATGTAGGGATCGGTGTACTGGCGGGTGCCGCTGGTCACCAGGGTGATGACCTTGTCCGTGCCGGAGAACTCGGGGTGCCGGGCATACACCGGCTGATCGAAGATCCCCAGCTTGATGCCCTGGCCGGTGTAGCCGGCGGCATAGGCGCTGTCGGCATGAATCGCCCCCAACCCCCAGTCGGCCTTGAACTCGGTGCTGCGCCAACTGGCGGCATCGCCGAGCTTGCCGGTTTCCACATAGGGCGCGGCCTGCGTGCCGGTGGCCAGGGCCAGGCAGCCGGCCAGGGCACTGGCCAGCGGGCTGTACGCCCAGGGCAGCGAGCGGCTGCGGGGCAATCCGGGGCGGGTATTGCGAAGGTGCGGTTGTCCAGGTTGAAACTGCTTCACTACGACCATCCTTAGTTGTATGGGCAATCGACCGGCGCGACGACGCTCTGCGCCGGGGTGTGGCAACCGGCGCTTCAGAAGCGCCAGTCGAGGTTCAGCCCCACGTTGTGGAACTGTTCGGCATTGCCCAGCTGGCCCTGGTAATCCAGGCTCAGGTCCAGCTGGGCGGTGACTCCAAGGCGCGCCTGAAGACCCAGCAGCGCCGCATCCCGGGACGCGCTTGCGCTGTCCACGGCAAAGCCCGGGCCGCCGCTGGCGAACGCCAGGTGCTGGCTGGAAGGGTCATGCCCCAGGCGGTGCTGCCAGGCCAGGCTGCTGGACAGCTCCAGGGGCTGGCCGCTGCTCAGGCTGAGCCGCTTCAGGCCCCGGCCCCCCAGGCTGCCCAGCAGCGCCTCGGCGCTGTCGGCCCCGGCGCGCAGGGCCGCGGCGTCGCCCTTCTCGTGGAAGGCGTCACGCTGCAGGTGCAGGTAGGCCAGGTTGGCGAAGGGCTCCAACGTCAGGGCCGGTAGCTGCAGGCGATACGCCGCCTCGCTGAACAGCTGGCTGCTGCGACCGTCGATCCGGGCCTTCTGCCTGGCGCTGACTTCGGCGTATTGCAGGTCGCGGCGCACCTGGGCGCTATGCCAGCTGTGGCTGGCCCCCAGGCTCAGGCGCAGGTCGCCCAGGTCGCGCCCGGCATAGGCGCCCAGGTGGTAGCTGTCGATCTGCGCGCTGGAGTGGCTGGCGCCGCCCATGCGCAGCGTAGTGTCGCTGTAGCCGGCGGCCAGGCCGACCCGCGTGTCCGCGTCCAGGTCGCGGTCCAGCCCCAGCAGCACCCCACCGCCCTTGCTCTGGTAGGAACTGTGGCCCGAGTCGCCGTCGGTACGCGCCTGCCCACCCAGGCCCTTGATCCAGAAACTCGCCTCGCCCTCCCCGGCATTTGGCCCCAGGCGCTGCAAGCGCTGGCCAAAGCCCTCGCGCAGGTCGCGGCCCTGATTGAGCAAAGTCTGCTCCAGGGCCGGGTAGATCTCCCCGGACAACTGTTGCAACGCCCCCTGAGCCGAAGCCGACGAGGCCGACAGCAGCAGGCTTTCGTAGACCGGGTCGGCCGTGCCCAGCTGCTCCACCGCCGTGGCCACCGCGCGCTGGTTGGGGCTGGCGGCCACGCTGGCAAAGGTCGCGGCGCTGCGCACCAGGCCCAGTTGCACGCCGCTGGCGGAGTAATCGACCACGGCGCCGAGAAACAGGTAGTTGGGCTGCACCAGGGCGAACTGGCCATCGATACCGCCCGCGGCCTGCAAGATGTCGAACTGGCGCCCAACCAGCCCCCGGACCTGCCCGGCGCTGAGCAGGTTGGCGTTGTGTTCCAGGCTCAGGCTGAGCTGGGCGCCCTCCAGATGCGCCCGGCCACCGGCGACGATGCGGTCGCTGGCGGTCGGCGTCAGCTCCACGGCGTAGGTCGAACCTGGCTGGAAACTCACATCGCCGGCCACATTCAGGGTGCCGATGGAGTTGCCCGGGGCCACGCGCGCGCCGCGGGTCGCGGTCAGCGCCGCGACCTGCCCGCTGCCACCCAGGCTCGCACCGCTGTTGACCGTGACCGCGGATGCCAGGCTGCCATTGACCAGCAGCAGCCCGCCATCGACCGTGGTCGGCCCGCGATAGCTACTGTCCCCGCTGAGCAGCAGCCAGCCACCGCCGGACTTGACCAGGCTGCCCTGGTACTGGCGCTGCGCGGCCGCCGCATCCCGGGCCATGCCGACCGCGTAGTCGGTCAGTTCCTGCTGGCTGGCGTGGGCCCCCGGGCCCTGCTCCCAGCCACGATCCCTGAGGGTCTGTTGCCAGGCCTGGTGCTCGGCGGCGTCCTCCACCTGGCGCTGGGCCAGGGCCTGGTCGGAGATGCCGTTGCTCCACACATCGCCCTGCCCGGCCTCCAGGTTGACCTTGAATTCCCCCAGCAACTGCCCGGGCCCGTGCAATGCCCGGCCCAGGTCCGGCACGCCCCAGCCCACCAGGCTGCCAGGGGCCTGGGTCAGCGAGCCATCGAGCTGGCGGGCGGTGGTCAGCAGCACCTGCAGGGCTTGCTGGTTGTCCAGATAGGGGTAGCGCTCCATCACCAGGGCCAGGGCCCCGGTGGCATGGGGCGCGGCCATCGAAGTGCCGTTGTAGGTGGCGTAGCCGCCCCCGGGCACAGTGCTGGTGATGGCCGCGCCGGGCGTGGCCAGGCACCAGTACTTGGCGATCCCGCACTGGTTGTATTTCTGCTGGTTGTTCTTGTCCAGGCCCGAGACCGCCAGCCAGTGCCCTTCCAGCTCCGGCTGAAAATACGGCAGTGCCGATCGCACGCTGGCATTGGCATAGCCGCTGTTGCCGGCGCTGAAGACGTTGATCACCCCCTGGCGCGAGACCTGCGCCGCCGCGTCGAGCCAGGTGTCCTGGCCGAAGTGCTGGGCATAGGCGGCGTGCAGGCCCTGGAGGGTCTGGTAGCTGACGTCCTTGGGCTGGCTGCCCCAACTGTTGTTGATGACCCGCACCCCGGCGTCGGCCAGGGCGCCGTACACCGCCTGGAAATAGCGCGGGGCGGGACCGGGGCCGAAGAGCATGCTGTCGTTGCCGTTGGTGTTGCCGACGTAGACCTGGGCATTGAAGGCCACCCCGTGCATGCCGTTGCCGTCGCGGGCGGCGCCCATGGTGCCGGTGACGTGGGTGCCGTGGGTGTCGTTGTTGGCGTTGAGCACCCCGGACACCTGGAACCCGCTGCCGTCCTGGTAGCTGCCGCTGGCGATCACCGGGTGAAAGCGCAGGGACGAGGCTTCGGCATGGGCCGCATCGAAGCCCGAATCCAGGGCACCGATCTTGACCCCGCTACCGGTAAGGCCGGCGGCGTAGGCCTGGTTCGCCTGCATCCGGTCCAGGCCCCAGTCCTGCAGGTATTCGGCGGAGCGCCAGCTGGCGGCATCACCGGGGCGACCGGTTTCCTGGTAGGCCGCCTGGGCCCCACCCGGCAGGTTCGCGGCAAACGCCAGGAACACCCCGGCCGCCAGCACATTGAGCTGATGAACATTCACATCCATGTTGATGACTTCTCTTGTTGTTGTTCTGGGATCGACTTTCCGTAACCGATCAGCAACCACGGCTTACTTCATGGGACTGGCTCCTTGAGGGTTCGCACCCCACGCCCAGGGGCGCCTGCTGCGGGCAAAGCTGTCGCCGCCGCAGCCCTTTTCAGGTGGCTGCGGGGCCTCTAGCGCTGGATATCGGTGAGGGTCAGGCGAATACCAGACCCGAGCCGGACAGACTGTCCATGCCGACGCCCACCAGGGTCACCGAGAACTCGCCGACACTGAGCAGGGTGTCGTTGCCGTTCTGCGACAGGTGCTGGCTGTAGTCGTAATGGGCATCGACCCCGGGCACCCCCATGAACACCAGTTTGTCGGTGTTCTGGTAGCCCTGGATCAGATCGAAACCGAAGTTGCCGCTGAACAGGAAGGTATTGCCCCCGGCGCCGCTGGAGTGCATGACGTCGTTGCCGGCGCCGCCGACAAAGGTCACGTTGGCCTTGTCGCTGCTCAGCAGGTCATCGCCGCCATGGCCGAACAGCCAGTCTCCGTCGACGCTGGCCACCAGCGCATTGCCATAGGCATCGCCGTTGAGGGAATGGTTGTAGGCGGTCCACTGGTTGCCGTTGTGCAGGCCGTCGGCGGTGACGTTGTAACTGACGTCCTTGCCGAACAGTTGCCACCAGCTCCCGGCCTCGTGGCTGACCAGGGCGCCAACGTCCCGGGTCATGCTGATGCCGCCGTAGGCGTCGCGGATATACAAGGTGCCGTCGCCGTCGTTGGCGATGGAGAAGTTCTTCAGCGGCTGCTGCAGCTCCAGCACGTTATGCCCCTGGCCGCCATGGATGATGTTGTAGCCGCCGTCATCGCGGAAACGGTCATCGCCGGCGCCGCCGTCCAGGTAGTCGTTGCCCTTGCCGCCGTGCAGCAGGTCGTTGCTCTGGGTGCCGATGATGAAGGTGCTGCCGGTGTGTTTTTCCGCATACAGGTTGAGGTCCTTGACCCACACCTGATCGCGCTTGCCCTCGGACAGGTTGGAAATAACCACGGTGGAGTCGCGGCTGGTCAGGTCATAGAAATCCGAGTTGATCAGGCGGTTGAGGCCGCCGGCATAGTCCACCGCGCTGTGGGCCGACCAGGACTGCGGATTGAGGATGCTCTGGGGAATCAACTTGCCCAGGAACGATGAATAGTGATCGGTGAAGCTGACGATGTTGTTGGTCGCCGATTCCTGGGGCTTGTCGTGGGTGCCCAGGGACGAGGCGTTGAAATGCGTGCCGTCCAGGGCGCGGAACACCGGGTCGTTTTCATAGCCGATGTTCAGCACCTGCGAGCTGTTGGCGCTCTGGGTCGGCGAAGCGAAGGCCACGTAGCTGGCGTCCTGGTAGAAGCCGCCCCAGTGATCGCTGCTCATGGCCGCCAGGCTGTTGACCCCAAGCCCCCCCAGGCTGTGCCCGGTGACCAGCACATCGCTGCCGCTCAAGCCCTGGGCCGCAGCGAAGGCCGCCACCTTACCCAGCAGGTTGTCGAAGGCCAGGCGGCTGTAGTTGTCGGCAAAGCCGGAAACGAAGGCCGCCTGCAGGTCGTTGATGCCGTCCTTGAGGCTGTCGGTGCCGCGAAAGCTGATGCCGATGGACAGCAGTTGCCCGGCCGCGTCGTATTTGCCCAGCACCTCGACCTGGGCATCGCTGACCACCGCCTGCTCACCAGAAATGGTGCCCTGGGCACTGACGTTGCCCTGGTAGCCCAGCTGGCTCGCACTGATGGGGCGCCAGGCCGTGCCCGGCAAGGCTTCACCGGTGGGTGTGGAGGCGTAAAGGGCCAGGGTGATGGCCTCGCTGTAGAGGGCTTTGCCGTCACCGCCAAGGGCATTCTTGTAGTCAAAGATACTCATGCTCATTCCTCTTTTTTATTGTCCCTGTGCCTGGGTCCGCGACGGAGCCTAAGGCATTGCGCGCTGACCGAAGGCTTCGTCGACCCTGGCCAGGTCCTCTTCCCGCAAGGTTCCAGCGTAGTAATGCAACTTGGTCCAGGCCATCAGGTAGTCATAGCGGGCCTGGGCCAGGTCGCGGCGAGTGGTGTACAGCTGCTGCTCGGCGTTCAGCGCGTCCAGGTTGACCCGCTCGCCCCCCAGAATGCTTTGCTTGGTGGAGACTACCAGGGCCTCGGCCGAAGTCAGGGCCTTCTGGTAGGCGCGCAATTTGCTCACCCCCGATAGACAGGCACTGAATTGCCGGCGGAGTTCAATCAGGGTCTCGCGGGTCTTGCCGTCCAGCTCGTACTCGGCCTGCTCCATGGAACGGCTGGCCTGGCGGGTGGAAGCCGAGACCCCGCCCCCGGCATACAGCGGCACGCTGACTTCGATACCGACGGTGTTGGTGTCGTAGCGCTGGTTGTAGGTGTTGCCGCTTTCCGATTCGTTCTGGCGCAGGGTGGCGTAGGCGCTGAGTTTGGGCAGGTGCCCGGCGCGGTTGCGTTCGACCTCGTAGCGGGCCACTTCGACCCGTTGGCGCTGGGAGGCCAGCACCGGGTTGTTGCTCAGGGCCATCGCGTGCCAGGTGTCGTAGTTGGCAGGCGTCAGGGAGAACGACTGGAAGTTCTCCTGCAAGGGGTCCAGGTCACGGACATCGATAGCCGGCTCGCCGATCAGTGCCCCCAGTTCACGCAGGGCGGCGTCCTGTTCGTCCCGGGCTTCGATCTCTTCGGCGGTGGCCAGCTCGTAGCGCGATTCGGCTTCGAGGATATCGGTGCGGGTGCCCTCGCCCTGCTGGAACATGTGCCGGTTCTGCTGGAACTGTTGCTCGAAGGCCTTCTTCTTCGCCAGGGCAATGTCGATCTGATCCTGGGCGAACAGCGCCTTGGTGTAATAGCTCAGCACCCGCACCAGCAGCTCCTGGCTCTTGCCGCGAAAGTTCTCGTCGGCGAACAGCGCCTGGGCCACGCCCTTGCGGTAGTTGGCATAGGCCTCGTAGTCGATCAGCGGCTGCTGCAGGGTCAGGGACGAACCATAACTGTCATAGTTGCGTTTTTCGGTGACGGTGCCGCGCACGGTGTCCAGGTAGCTGACCTTGGAGTTGTTGTGGCCCTTGTTGTAGCTGTAGCCCACCTTGGGCAACAACCCGGCGCGGCCTATTGCCCGGTTTTCCAGGCCGGCGTCACGCTCCTTGATGGCGCCGAGAAACACCGGATCGTTGCGCAGGGCCTGCTCGTAGATCTGGAACGGGCCCATGGCCTGGGCCGTCTGGCAGGCGACCAGCGCCAGGACCGCCGCGAGAATGGAAAGCTTACTCATACGACGCGACATCCTTATTCTTCGGTCAATGCAGAGCCGGCCCGGTCGAGCAGAGGCTTGAACAGGTAATTGAGCAGCGAGCGTTCGCCTGTGCGCACGAACATCTCCGCCGGCATCCCGGGCTTGATCACCAGCCCGTTGAGTTTTTCCATGGCTTGGTCGCTGACGCTGCTGCGCAGCACGTAGTACGGCATACCGGTCTTCTCGTCGATCATCTGGTCGGCGGAAATCAGGCTGACTTCCCCGGGCACCCGCGGGGTGCGGCTCTGGTTGAAGGCGGTAAACAGAATGTCCACCGGCAGATGGGGCCCAACCTTGTCCACCAGGTTCACCGGCAACCGCCCCTCCACTTCCAGGTGCGTGCCCTGAGGCACGATCTCCAGCAGGGTTTCACCCTGGCGCACCACGGCGCCTTCGGTGTGTACCCCAAGGTTGACCGCGATGCCGTCGGCAGTGGCGATGATTTCGCTGTGCTGCAAGTCGAAACCGGCGGAAGTCAGTTGCTGTTCCAGGGTCTGGGTCTTGAGCTGGGCTTCGGCCAACTGGCTGCGGACTTCTTTCTGGTACTCCTCGCTGTGCTGTTGCAGCTTGAGTCGGGACTCGAGAATGCCCTGCTCGACCCGCCCGCTTTCACCGGTGTTCTGCGCCAGTTCCTGCTGCACCTGAGACAACTGGCGCTGGTATTCCAACAGGCGGTTGCGCGGGATGTAGCCGTTGTCCGCCAAAGGTTGCAGGTTGCTCAACTGCTGACGCAGGGACTCGGCCTGGCTGCCCAGATCGGTGCGGGCCCGACGCATGCCGGCCAGTTGCGCAGTAGCGCCTTCGATATTGGCGCGGATGCCCGCCTGCTCCCGGAAAAACGCCTCACGGCGGCTGCTGAACAGTTGGCGCTGGCCTTCCAGTACCAGGGCCAGGCGCGGGTCGTCGCTGTTGCTCAACGGTGCCGGAAAGTCCACCTGCTTGAGGTTGTCGCGTTCACTGCGCCAGCGTGCCAGGCTGGCCATGGCCATGCGGTACTGGGCCTGCAGCGACTGCACGTCCGCCGCCACTTGGGTCTGATCCAGGCGGAACAGCGGCTGGCCCTGTTTCACGCTTTCGCCCTCGCGCACCAGAATCCGGCTGACCACCCCGCTGCTCATGGACTGCACCGCCTTGCGCTTGCCGGACACCACCACCGTGCCTTGCACCGGAATGCCCTGGTCCAGGGGCGCCAGGGCGGCCCAGACGAAGAAACTGCCCGCCCCCACCAGGGCCAGGATCCAGCCCATGCGGGCGAAAAAGCCCGCGTCACGCTCGACCCGTTCCGGCGCGTAACCCTCTTCGATCATCATGTTGCTGTCCTTGCTCATGCGCCTGAATTCCGTGTCGGAGCCTGGTATTGCCGGCTCATGCTGAGGCCGCCGGGTGCCGCTGCAACGGGCTTGGGCGCCTCCTGGGCCTGGGCTTGCTGGCCGCCGGCCAGGGCCTTGAGCACTTCCTGGCTCGGGCCGAAGGCCTGCAAGCGGCCTTCGTTGAGTACCAGCAGTTTGTCGGCCAGGGCCAGCACCGAGGAACGGTGGGTCACCAGCACCACGCTGGTGCCCCGGGCCTTGAGCTGGGCAATGGCCGCCGCCAGGGCACTTTCGCCCACGGTATCGAGGTTGGAATTGGGCTCGTCCAGCACCACCAGGCTCGGGCTGCCATACAGCGCCCGGGCCAGGGCCACCCGCTGCTTCTGGCCACCGGACAGGCCGCTGCCGTCATCGCCGAGCACGGTGTCGTAGCCCTGGGGCAGGCGCAGGATCAGCTCATGCACCCCGGCCATCTGCGCGGCCTGGACCACCTGCTCCGGGTCGGCCTGGCGAAAGCGCGCGATGTTCTCGGCGATGCTGCCGGTGAAGAGCTCGATGTCCTGGGGCAAGTAGCCGATATAAGGGCCGAGCTCGTCGCGATTCCAGCGATGAATGTCGGCGCCGTCCAGGCGCACCGTGCCGGCCAGGGTCGGCCAGACTCCCACCAATACCCGAGCCAGAGTCGACTTGCCGGAACCGGAGGCCCCCAGCACCCCGAGCACTTCACCGGTATTGATGCTGAAGGTCACCTGCTGCAGAGTCGCCGCCCGACGCCCGGGAGGACCGGCGCTGACCTGCTCGAAACTCACCTGGCCCTTGGGCGCCGGCAACGACATGGCGCTGTCACTGGGCGGGAACTCCCGCAGCAGCGCATCCAGCCGCCCATAGGCCAGCTTGGCCGAACTCCATTGCTTCCATACCGCGATCAACTGGTCGATGGGACTCAGGACCCGGCCCATGAGGATCGACCCGGCGATCATCATCCCCGCGGTCATGTCGCCCTTGATCACCAGCAAGGCGCCCAGGCCCAGCACCAGGGACTGCAGGCACAAGCGCAGGGTCTTGCTCAGGGAACTGATCACCGAACCTGTGTCGCTGGCCTCATTCTGCAAGCCGAGAAAGCGCGAGTGCACTGCGAACCAGCGCTTGCGCAAGGCCCCGAGCATGCCCATCGCCTGGATGGTTTCGGCATTGTGCAAATGACTGGTGGCCAGTTGGGTAGACCGCTGCGAAAAACCGCTGGCTTCGGCCAGGGGTTTCTTGGTCATGGCTTCGTTCAGATACGCCAAGGCGATCAGCAACACCGCGCCCACTGTGGCGAACACCCCGAGCCAGACGTTGAAGGCATAGATCACCAGCAGATAGATGGGAAACCAGGGGGCGTCGAAGAAGGCGAACAGCGCCGGTCCGGTGAGGAACTGGCGGATATGGGTCAAATCGCCCAGTGACTGGCCGGCATGGCCTTCGCCACGGGACAGGTTGCGCTCGAAGGCCGCCTGGTAGACCCGCAGGTTGAAGCGGCGCTCCAACTGGCTGCCGATGCGGATGACGATAAAGCTGCGCACCACCTCCAGCAGCCCGATAAACAGGAAAAAGCCCACGACCATCAGGGACAGCATCACCAGAGTGGTCTCATTCTGCGAAGACAGCACCCGGTCGTAGACTTGCAACATATAGATGGAGGGCACCAGCATCAGCACATTAATCAACGCGGTGAAACAGCCGACACTGATCAGGATGCCCTTATATTCGCCCAGTGCCTTGAACAGTGGAGCTGCATGAGTGTTCTTCACCATTTTTAACAAATTCCCTGAGCCGTTAATCCGCGCGTGATAGCGAAGAACCAATATAGTGCATAACTAACAGACGCCCCTCTTAGTTCATAAAGCCTGCGGACACGGACAATTCGGACAGCTGTATTCAACAGCAGCCCGAACATGTTCCTGCCGATCAAGAGTATGGCAATGTAATGGCCGCCTGTAAGCAGACGAACACTCTTAGCCTTTAATTAGCGGCACGCTGCAAAACAATCAGGCCGTCGCTTTTCAGGCGCGCTTCGTAGAGCCCGTCTTTCTGGCGGCTGAAAAAGATCACTTTCGACCCTTCGCGTCCAGTGATGGCAATGCCATCGGGCTCCGGAAACCAGCCCACCGCGGCCTCGCCTATCCATTTCGACAGACACTCGGCGCCATCGCCCAGAGCGGCGTTCTGCAGAAGATCCAGGGTGCAGCCCTTGGCCGGCTCCTCCGCTTGCTGCAGTTGCCAGTGTCCAACCAGTTCCGAGGGGTCCGCCAAACGCAGGCTGCTTGCCATAGTGAGTGCTCCATAAAAAATCGTCAGCGTCGCCAGCAGCCGAGTGGCCGCCTTGCAACTCAAGGTGTGTGGGGTCATAGGGTGCTCCGTCCGCCCGGTAGACTCGCTCAGCCCCGGGGCCAATGCAAGAACGGAAGGCAGCGCATCGGCGCCGCCCTCCGCCTACGTCACTCAGGCCACGATGTCGCTGACGGCTGCCTGGCCAACGGTGCTGACCAGGAAGTCCGCCACGCCATGCCCGGAGAAGTCCACGGACAGGGTGCTGACGCCCCCGGAGGTGGTGAGGATGGCGTCACCCGCCGCACCGGTGAAGGCGTTGACGAAATGCAGGCCCGCGCCCTTGGTGATACCGGTCAGATCGATCTTGTCCAGGCCACTGACAAAATCCATGATCTGGTCGGCCGCACCCGGCTTGGAGTCGGAGCTGGCGCCGAACACGAAGGTGTCCGAACCCGAACCGCCCCAGAGCTTATCGGCGCCACCGCCACCGTAGATGATGTCGTTGCCGGCACCGCCCTTGAGCTCGTTGGCAGCGTTGTTGCCAATCAGCAGGTCGTTGCCCGAACCGCCGATGGCGTTCTCCACGGTCACGCCCTGGGCGATGGAAACGTTACCCACCATGCCGCCAACGTCGGAGAACGAGGTTTCATTGAGGTTGATCTTCTGGTTCTGGGTGAACCCGGAGAAGTCCAGGGTATCGTTGCCGCCACCGTCCCACACCGAGAACACCAGCTTGTCCGCAGACGAACTGGCGCTGTAGAAATCGCGCCCGGTGTTGGAGTTGAAGCCGTAGGTGGTATCACCGGCACGGGTGCCGTAGTTGGCCCCGTAGAGCTTCTGGATGGCCGCGATATCGTCCATCAGCGGACCGGACGAATAGGCCTCGACCCCGCCCTTGCTGAAGTTCTGGCTGGTATTGCTTTCACTCCAGTAGCTCATGACGCTGTAGCCGCGGGTGTCCTGCCCGTAGGTGGCGTCCTTGTAGGTTGGATTGCCTTCACCGGCGTTGTAGTCGCCAGGGTGAGCCAGGCCAAGGGTGTGACCGATCTCATGGGTCAGGGTCTGACGGCCATAGTTGTTCAGGTCCGGGTTCTTGTTCTGGGTGTAGCTGCTGTTGGTCAGGTACCAGGAGGTACCGTCGTAGCCGGCACCGGTGCCCGGCAGGTAGGCGAAGGCCGCCGCACCGTCCTGGCCGCCGCTGTAGTTGCCGAAGGTCATGTGGGCGTCGCCACCCGAGGCTTTCTCGGTAAACACGACGTTGGCCACATCGGCCCAGGATTGCATGGCCAGCACTGCTTGGGCCTTCTGCTGGGCACTGAACTGGCTGAACCCGGAGATACCATGCTTGTACAGGGTGCTCGAGGAGGCCGAGGTCAGGAAGGTATAGGTCAGATCGATCTTGCCGTTACCGTTCAGGTCCTTATAGGCAGCGCCGTCACGCAGCAATTGCGTGGCGGCCTGATCGACCGAGAACGAAGGTTTGCCATTGACCGTGAGATTGCCGCCACGGTCGTATTGGTGGCTAAAGCTATTGATCTGGTTATACGCCGAACTTGCTGCGGCCAATGGCACGAGTTGCTGTTCGGCAGATGCAATAGCACTCTCTGTTACTTTCGACATAAACACACTTCCTTGTAATCAATGGAACAGTTTTTGTCAGATAGCGACAATCCCTGGCGAGATCGTCCTATCACTCGCCCTAAGCAGGCGAAAGAAAGCTGACACAATTTGAAATCAGGCGTCCACTACTTTTTTGACGCCAAATTCCACTGTTCCGACAAACTCCCGCAAACAATGACCGTGCAGTCAAAAGATTCTTTTTCAACCGATTAACGGCAGACATTGTCCGACAATCTACAATTTAATTATTAAATATCCATATAGACAGTTATGCCGACTGGGTCGCACTTTTTAGTTGGTTATTTCATGTTCCAACCAGTTAGTTCCAATGCTTCCCTCAATACTTGCGGGGTCAGCGCCGGTACTTGTACCCCGTCGGCACTGGTCATCGGCTCGGCTGCCAACAAGGCGTTGATGATGGCTTCCTCCACGGCCTCGGCCGCTGCGCTGAACAGTGGCGAGATGTGATCGTTGTTGAGCATCGCCAGAGGTGCGGTGAACGCCAGGTCCTTGCGCCCATAATCCGCAGCGGGCAAGTCCCGGTTTCCCGTGGCAAAGGCCAGGAAGATATCGCCACTGGAATCTTCGGTGCCACCACCGGTGCGGGCAATGCCGATGGAGGCACGCTGGGCCAGGCGCTGACATTGATGGGGCAGCAACGGCGCATCGGTGGCCAGGATCACCACGATCGAACCCATGCCCGGGGTGCCGCGCTCGGCAAAAGGTGAGGCAATTGCCCCCAGACGGCGACCCACCGGGTAACCGTCCACCCGCAGCTCTTCGCGCTTGCCGTGGTTGGCCTGGACCAGGGTACCGACGGTGTAGCCGCCCTGCTCTGCCGCCAGCCGTCGTGAAGCGGTGCCGATCCCGCCCTTGAACTCGTGGCAGATCATCCCGGTGCCGCCTCCCACCGCGCCCTCGGCCACCGGCCCGGACTCGGCACTGGCCATGGCCTCGCGCACCTGTTGCGGCCCCACATGCTGGCCCCAGATGTCGTTCAGCAGGCCGTCGTAGGTTTCCATCACTACCGGCATGCACCAGTACACGGCGGGGTCCGCCAGGGCCTCGCGCTCCAGGGCGATCAGGGTGTCGCGCACCACGCCGACACTGTGGGTATTGGTAATCGCCAGCGGCGTGGTCAGGGTCCCCGCCTCGCGAATCCACTCCAGCCCCGTGGCATCGCCATTGCCGTTGAGCACATGGCAGCCGGCGAAACAGGGCTGCTGCCGTGCATGCCCGGCCCGGGGCTGGACCAGGGTGACGCCGGTGCGCACCTGCTTGCCGTCCACGCTGGTTTTCAGGGTGCTGTGCCCCACCCGAACCCCGGGTACGTCGGTGATCGCATTGAACGGGCCCGGTGTCCCCAGACCCAGGCTGATGCCCAATTGACGTGCTCGCATAACCACTCCTTACAATTTCTGAAACGCCGGGCTGTACCGGCCATTGGTGCCATAGAGAATCACCGACAGCGCCAGCAACCCGATAATCACCATGATGTCCCGCAGGGAAGCCTCGAGGAACAGATTGATCAGCAGATACCCCGCACCGACCACCGCCAGCAGCGCCGGCAAGGGCCACAGCGGCATGCGATAGGGATGCTCGCGATCCCGCAGCAGTATCCGGCTCATCAGCGCGCTGAGGGCAACGATCAGGTACACCAGCATGATCAGCAACACGCTGAAGGACGTGAGGTCCGCCAGATTCGAGCTAAAGCTGAGTACCGCCGAAGGAATCGCCAGGAACAATGTGGCCAGCCACGGCGAATCCCAGCGCGGATGAATCCGGGTGAACAGGCGGTTGATGGTGGGCGTCCACAGGGCGTCGCGGCCGCTGCTGAACACCACCCGACCGATCTGGATGACGATGGCGACAATCGCATTGAATACCGAGAGGAAGATCCCGGCACTGACCACACGGGCCAGGGTTTCATTGCCATGGCTGGTGAGCAGGTAGCCGATGGGATCGGGGCTGGCGAGCATCGCGCTCAGGGACGGCGCGCCGATCAGCAGCGCGGTGAGCGGCACCAGCTCGATGATCACCACCAGCACCAGGGACCAGAGCACCGCCTTGTGCACGCCACGGCCCTTGCACTTCATGTCTTCGGCCAACAACACCGCCGGCCCGTAACCGTTGTAGGAAAACAGGCCGATACCCACCGCACCGATCACCAGGGCCCAGGGCGCCAGCTGCAGCGCACCGTGATCGACGATCTGCGGCTGCAGGAGAATGCTCACCGGTTGTGAGGCGTTGCCAAAGCCCAGCCAGACAATCACCAGCAACGCCGCTACCTCCAGTAACAGGCAAGTGCCGGTGATCCAGGCATTGAGTTTGATGTTGAGGATGCCCAACAGATAGCTGCAGACCACTATCACCAGGGCTACGGTCTGGGAGTCGAAGTGTGTACCCAGGGCGTTGTTCAAATAAGTGGCGGCTCCAGTGGCCAGCACCGGAGGGATGAACAGCAGCATCACCAGCACCGTGAGGAAGGTGGCATAGCCGGCCATGCCGCCAAACACGCGCTTGGCGTATACGTACTCACCACCGGCACTGTTATGGGCCCGGCCCAGCTCGGCATAACAGAAGGCAAACATCAGCGCCAGCAAACCGGCCATGACGAACGCCAGGAACACCCCGCTGCCGGCCTGGTGAATGGCAAAGGGGGCGATCACGAACACGGAACTGGCCGGGGTCACACCGGAGACAGTGATAGCCACCACATCGAACACACTCAGGGTGGGTTTCAGCGCACCGTCGGGCGCGGAGGGAGAGCTCATATCGTTATCCTCGTGTTTATTGTTGGTCTGAGGCAGAAACGAAATCCATCGGGCGGGTGCGCTCTGGGACGCACTTGATGGGAGCTACTCTAGGCACTCACCTGACTGCGACCAATTCCCCTATTGGAGTACTCCCCTTGACGGCAACAGGCAAATCGACGAAACCGTTCTACGGCACTATCGGCGCATCAGGGGAGCAAGGCCTTTGAGTAATCTGTTCAGGGAAGTCGGCATGCATGCCGGCCTGGGTCGCACGCTTACGCTGATCGGCAACCCGCGATTCTGGAAACAGCTGATCCTGCTGTTGCATCAGGCCACGCCGTTCGACAATGCCCTGGCGATCTTCTACCCGGTGGACGGCCCGCCCCGGGCCCTTGAAGAATATGACGCCGAGCCCAGCAGCAAGCCGGCGTCGATGCTCACCTACCTCAATGGCCTGTACCTGTTGGACCCGTTCTTCCAGGCCTGCCGCGAGGGCTACCCCAGCGGTCTGTACCGCCTGGAAGAAGTGGCCCCGGACCACTTCCGCCAGAGCGAGTACTTTCTCAGCTACTTCCACGACAACGTGCTGGAAGATGAAGTGCAATTCATCCTGCAACTGCCCGAAGCCGGCACCCTGTCCCTGTCACTGGGCAACCAGCGGGTCTTCAATCGCGAGGAAATCGGCCAGCTCACGACCTTTGCGGCCTGGGTGCTGCCACTGATGCACCAGCACTGGCAACACAGCCAGATACGTCCCCAGGCCCCGGTAGCAGAGGAAATGGCCAGCCAGATTCGCGACGCCCTGAGCCATTTCGGCAGTGCTGTACTGTCGGACCGAGAGCTGGAGATCGCCCGACTGATCCTCCGCGGGTTCTCTTCCAAAGCCATGGCTGAGCGTTTGAAAATCTCGCCGGACACCATCAAGGTGCACCGTCGGCACCTCTACACCAAGCTGGATATCTCCAGCCAGCCCGAGCTGTTTTCGTTGTTCATCCAATCCCTGGGGCATGATCTGGAAAAACCCTGAAACCCTTGCCCTGCCTGCTATTGCCGGTCTTCTCGCGTTCCTGCCTGCGTGCAGACGTGCCTGCATGCTTGCTTGCCGTAGGAGCTGGCTTGCCAGCTAAGGCGTTATCAAGGGCAATGCAACATTCAAGGACCTCTTCGCCGGCAAGCCGGCTCCTACACGGCCAGCGAGCGGGCGCGGAAGTCACGGGGTGATTGTTCGAAATGCTTCTTGAAGGTCCGGCTGAAATGCGCCGAATCGGTAAACCCCCACTTGAAGGCGATGTCGGTAATGGATTCGTTGCGCAGGTGCGGGTTACTCAGGTCCGCCGCGCTGCGCTTGAGCCGGGAGCGCTGGATGAAGCGACACACGCTGTCTCCCTGTTCCTCAAACAGCCGGTACAACTGGCGCACGGAAATGTTCAACTGCCCGGCCAGGGATACCGGGGTCAACCCCGGTTCGTTGAGGGATTGATTGATCAGTTGTCGAGCCTGATCACGCAGGCATTGGCCATGCAAGTTATCGTCAAAACCATCCAGGGTACTGGCCGTCTGACGCAGGGTCGGCCCGAGCAAGGCGATCAGGGCCTCTTGCAAGGCCTGGCCCTCCTGCTGCGCCGCACAGCCCTGCAGATCGCCGGCGCAGATCTGCTCCACCAACAAACGCATCAGGCGGCCACTGGCACAGTTTTGCGACAACTTGCCGAACTTGCGCTGCTGGGCCGGCAGATGCCGGTAGACCTCTTCCCGGCACAGGTGGAACGAGGCGTGCTCGATCAGGCCGTGGGGCACGATTTCACAAGCGCCGGCCGAATCCAGCAACGCCATGTCGCCGGGGGCCAGCTCAATACTCTCGCCATCCTGGCTCAGGCGAGCGTGGCCACTGCGCTGGATGATCAGGAAACAATGACGATCGTCTTCATGGTCGACCTTGGTGCTCTGACGAGAGATCAGCCCGGCATTGGTGCGGATCTGCGCCACCTCCAGCCCGGCATAATCCTGTAAACCCACTTCTCCGATAAACAAGGCGGGATTGCGCGCCGGACGAGCGTCGAATCGACCGCAGACACCCTGCAGGGCACCTACCCAGGAACTGAAACTATGCGAAGCAAGCACTGTGCACCTCCATAAGCCGGTTCAGACCGCCTTTGTTGTTATGGCGATATCATTAACATGTTATCTATTTACCAGGCAAGGAGCCTGACAACATGGATAGTCTGTTATGGCTTAAGCAGGGTGTATGCCAGTGTTTATGGTTATGTCGGTCAGAATTCTCGTAGAAGCTTGTACAACTCAGTGAAGCTGCCCAATAACGCCACCCGCTGTTCAGCACTCAAGCGGATATAGCGTCTGAACCCCGGTAAACGATTGACCACCTCGCTGGCGCCAAAGTGTTCAAGGCGCACTTGCCAGCCCTGTTCATCCCGCCACAGCTCAAGGTGCTTGAAGTCCAGCGGCAGCAGGCGCTCCAGCAACGGCTGCTCACTGCACAACCTCTGCAGCAGGGGCGCCCATTGCTCTGCCTCTCCCGCAAGCAATCGCGCGGCGACGCCCTGTCGACGAATCGCCCCGGTGTGGCGCAGGCCGATCCGCGCCTGTCCCGGACGCTCGCTGGGCACCCGCAACCGCCACTCACAAACCACGATATGCATCAGGAACTGCGCCTGGGGACGCTCCCGCACTTCGAACTCCAGAGCACTTTGTGGGCAGTGGAAAACACCACGCCCAACAGAGCGAGGGGTGAAATCCAGACCCGCCAGATCCCGTCGCACCTGCCCCAGGGTGACCCCCGGGCGATAGCCCGAGGGTGCCCGGTGCCAGAATTCAAAGAGGTTTTGTCGCCAACTTGAAAGGTTCATCAGACAGGTTCTCCCGAGGGCTTGGGACATCTTCCGGTGCAAGGTTCAGCGCCTGTTCCAGCACCTCCTCCACCGGCACCGGACGAAACGGATTGACCTTCTGCACCAGCAAGGTCCAGACCAGCGCGTAGATAGCGGTCAGGCCCAACATGCTGCCGAAGGGCACATAGATATCCCGTGGATTCATCCCGGGGGGGGTGATGAACCACATGCCCAGGAGAATCCCCACCGAAGACAGGATCTGCGGCAACGGAAACCATGGCGATTTATAGGAACGCGGCAAATCCGGCCGGCGGATGCGCAACATCACCACCGACAAGGTGACCAGCAGGTAGGCGGTGCTCCAGGCACAGACCGCCGCCAGCACCAGGTGCATGATGCTGTCGGTGCTGCCACCCAGCCACCAGGCGTGCAGGCAGGGAATCAGGACCGCCACGGCGATGCACAGCAGCGGTGTCTTGAAGCGTGGGTGCAGATAGGTAAAGACCTTGGGCAATGCACCGTCCAGGGCCATGCCATAGAGAATCCGCGGCAGGCCGGCCATCAGCGTATTGATGGTTGCGGCACCGGCAAACAGCAGGCCGATCCCCAGCCAGATACGGCCGAACGGCCCCATGATCTGCTCGGCGAAATGCGGGATGGCCATGGGCGTATCCAGCAAATGCACGCTGCCGTCCTCACTCAGGGCAATGTTTTCCACCTGACGCTTCATGGCCGCGCCATAGATGAACATGCAGACCGCGACGCCTACCAGCCCCAGGGCCATGGCACGGGGAATGGTCCTGGCAGCCTTGCGCACATCCGGGGTCAAGGGAGTGACGAACTCGCAGCCGACGAACATGAACATAGCCATACCCACCAGGGACAGGATGGTCGACAGATCGGTCCCCACCATGGAAGCGCCGAACCAGCCGTCGAGCTCCACCGCCGGGGCCTTGATGACCCCGAGCACGCCAAAGATGATCAGGGTGGTCCACATGCCGAAGGTCAGGATCACCTCGGCGCGACTGAAGGCAGTGATGCCCACCGCGTTGAGCAGGCCGAAAAACAGCACCAGCCCGACACCCACCAGCCAGGCGCTGCCGCTCTGCTCCAGCAGGGTATTGAGGGATTCGAAATTCACCAGGGCCATGACGCCGCTGAGAATGGTTTCCGCCGTCCCGGCAAACACATGCACGATCAGGTAGGCGGACAAGGTCCCGGTGATGGCGAAGAAACGGCCCAGGCCACAGGCCAGGTAGTCATAGACCGAGCCATTGGTGGGCAACAGGCAGGCCGCTTCGGCGAACGTTGTGGATTGCGCCAGCATCATCAGCAGGGCGATCACCATCGCTGCGGCGAACGCTCCACCACCGATACCGAACCCGGTGGTGGCGGTCAGGATCACCGGGCTGGCCATGATCAGGCCCACGGCACTGGCCAGCGCCGTGGGAAAGCCGACCACGCCCTGATCCAGGTGGTGGTTGAGTCTGTCGTTGAGCGACATGATGGTAAACCTCGAAAGCATGGGTTGATGATTGTTGTTCTAGGCATTTCAAGGGCACGCCCGGCAAGGGCGCAGAGCTTGGCTGTCTGACGCAGCTGAAATCATGTTCACGCCCCGTAGACGCTGGCTTGCCAGCGAAGGCGCCCATGAGAGTGACGCCTGTCTCGGGGGCCTCTTCGCCGGCAAGCCGGCTCCTACAGTCAACCGGCTGGCCGGCAAAGGCGTCTGCGTGGGGCGCGCTCAATAAGCGATGCACACCGATTTGTTCTCGGTATAGGCCTCGATGGCCGCATGGCCCATCTCGCGCCCCATGCCCGATTGCTTGTAACCACCGAAGGGCATCGACGGGTCCAGCATGTTGTGGGTGTTGACCCAAACGGTGCCGGCCTTGATCTGGGGAATAAGCTGCATGACCTGGCTCAGATCGTTTGACCAGATACTCGCCCCCAGCCCGTACTGGTTGTCATTGGCCAGGGCCACCACCTCCTCCAGAGAATCGAAAGGCGTCGCGACCACCACCGGGCCGAAGATCTCCTCGCGCACCAGCTGCAGGTTGGCGTTGACGTTGGCCACCACCGTGGGACGGACATAAAAGCCCCGTTCGCCATGGGCGACTCCACCACAGAGCACCCTGGCACCCTCCTCGACCCCGCGCTGGACCATCTGCAGCACGCGCTTCTGCTGTTTGGCAGAAATCAGCGGATTGATCTGTGCCTGCTCGTCCAGCCCCGGACCAATGCTCAAGGACTCGGCGATGGCGACCAGGCGTTCCAGCACTTCGGTGTAGATCCCGCGCTGGATATACAACCGCGAGCCCGCCGTGCAGACCTGTCCCTGATTGAAGAAGATGGCCCCGGCCGCCCCAGCGGCAGCAGTCTGCGGATCGCAGTCGTCGAGGACGATCACCGGCGACTTGCCACCCAGCTCCAGGGAGAAGCGCGTCATGTTGTCCACCGCAGCGTGGCCGATCAGCTTGCCGACCTGGGTCGAACCGGTGAACGCCAGCTTGTCGATCCCCGGATGGGCAGCCAGCGCGGCACCGGCCTGGGCACCACTGCCGGTCACCACGTTGACCACGCCGGGGGCAATCCCCGCTTCCAGGCAAAGCTGGCCGAGGCGCAGTGCGGTGAGCGGGGTCTCGTCGGCGGGCTTGAGCACCACGGTGCAGCCGCAAGCCAGGGCCGGGACGATTTTCCAGATGGCCATCAGCAATGGGAAATTCCACGGCACAATGGCTCCCACCACGCCCACCGGCTCCGGCACCGTATAGGCCCGGTACTGTGCCCCCGGCACCGCGGCGATGGACACATCCAGGCTCTTGCCTTCGATCTTGGTGGCCCAACCGGCCATGTAGCGGGTGAACTCCGCCGCCGCACCCACCTCCAGGGCCCGGGCCAGATGGATCGACTGGCCGTTGTTGAGGGTCTCCAGCTGTGCCAGCTGCTCGCCATTGGCTTCCAGCAGATCCGCCAGCTTCAACAACAGGCGCTCGCGATCGGCGGGACGCAACGCCTTCCAACTGCCTTCGAAGGCCCGGCGCGCGGACCCCACCGCCAGATCCACATCGGCCTGGGCGGCGGCGGCAACCTGGGTCAACTGCTCGCCACTGGCGGGGTTGTACACCGGCATCCGCGCGCCGGAGAGTGCTGGCTGGCTGAGACCGTCAATCAGCAGACCGTGCTGACTGTCTATGAATGCAGCGACACGTGGGTCGATGGCAACGCTCATCTTGATTCCTCGCAGGTAGACCTTGTTCGAGGTGGACTTTGAGCCCAAAGTCGGATGCCGTCTTGATCCTGGCTGCCGCAAAACTTGGCCCTGGCTGCCAGAGGCAGCGGCACCTACGCTGGCCGTAGGAGCCGGCTTGCCGGCGAACAACCCCGAAAGTCATGCAGCGCCCGGGCCGACGCCTTCGCTGGCAAGCCAGCTCCTACAGCAGTCAGATACACCGTGCAGTTCCCTGTAGGAGCCGGCTTGCCGGCGAACAGGCCCGAAAGTCATGCAGCGCCCAGGCCGACGCCTTCGCTGGCAAGCCAACTCCTACAGCAGTCAGATACACCGTGCAGTTCCCCGTAGGAGCCGGCTTGCCGGCGAACAGGCCCGAAAGTCTTGCAGCGCCCAGGCCGACGCCTTCGCTGGCAAGCCAGCTCCTACAGCAGTCAGATACACCGTGCAGTTCCCTGTAGGAGCCGGCTTGCCGGCGAACAGGCCCGCAAGCCTTGCGCCGCCCGCCAAGCCGCCACTGGCAGCCTGGGTCAAATGTCCTGGCACACAGAGGCAAGCCAGGAGCCCGCAAATGACGCACTAATAGCTCCACGCTGTCCGTGCGTTTTCAGGAGACTCAACGTGAGCGAAGCAAGCCGTTTCTGGCACCCCATGCTGCACCCCAACGAAATGAAGCAACGCGAACCGATCCGCATCGTCCGTGGCGATGGTTGCTATGTCTATGACGACAAGGGCCACCAGCTGGTGGATGGCGTTGCCGGGCTGTGGAACGTCAACGTCGGCCACAACCGCAAGGAAGTGAAAGCGGCCATCACCGCCCAACTCGATGAGCTGGAGTATTTCCAACTGTTCGACGGGGTCAGCCACCCTCGCGCCGAAGAACTGTCCCAGGTGCTGATGAACCTGCTGGAGCCCGAGGACATGTCCCGGGTGTCCTTCAGTTCCGGCGGTTCGGATGCCATCGAAAGTGCCCTGAAGCTGGCCCGCCAGTACTGGAAGCTCGAAGGACAGGCCGACCGCACCAAGTTCATTTCCCTGCGCCAGGGCTACCACGGCACCCACTTCGGCGGTGCCTCGGTCAACGGCAACACCGTATTCCGCCGCAACTACGAACCATTGCTGCCCGGTTGCTACCACATCGACACGCCCTGGCTGTACCGCAACCCCTACAGCCAGGACCCGGAAGAGCTGGGCAAGATCTGCGCCGACCTGCTGGAGCGGGAGATCCAGTTCCAGAGTCCGGACACCGTGGCCGCCTTCATTGCCGAGCCAATCCAGGGCGCCGGCGGCGTGATAGTGCCACCGGCCAACTACTGGCCGCTGATCCGCGAAGTCTGCGACAAGTACGGTGTCCTGCTGATTGCCGACGAGGTGGTCACCGGCTTCGGCCGCAGCGGCTCGATGTTCGGCAGCCGCCTGTGGGGAGTCAAACCCGACATCATGTGCCTGGCCAAGGGCATCACCTCGGGCTACATCCCCCTGGGCGCGACCGTGGTCAACCGGCGAATCGAGGCTGCCTTCGAGAAAAACGCCAACTTCACCGGCGCCATCATGCACGGCTACACCTACTCCGGGCACCCGGTGGCCTGCGCTGCGGCCCTGGCCTGCCTGGACATCGTGGTCAAGGAAGACCTGCCGGCCAACGCGGCGAAGATGGGCGACTACATGCTGGACAAGCTGCGGCCCTTCGTCGATCGCTTCGACACCGTCGGCGAGGTGCGGGGCCAGGGCCTGATGCTGGCCCTGGATCTGGTGGCGGACAAGACCACTCGCGAACCCATCGACCCCATGAGTGGCTATGCCAATCAGGTGGCACAAATCGCCCGGGACAATGGCGTCATGGTGCGTCCAGTGGGCACCAAGATCATTCTCTCGCCGCCCTTGGTGATCCAGCAGCCACAGGTGGATGCCATAGTCGATGCCCTTGCCCAGGGGTTGAGCAAGGCCCGCCGCTAATCGTTGCAACAGGCTGCGGTCGAAGAAACAGCGATCGCAGCCTGCACTGCATCCCTGCTTGCCAGGCGCCTCGCTCCTGGTTTTCACTCGCCCTGACACGGACAGCGCCCCCCGTAGCAGCCCCCAACCACCCGAGCCACTGCCCAACCGGCAGCCAGGAGCTTTCCCATGATTGCGCCCACTTCCTTGCCCGGGGCCCATGAACTGGGGCAACGCTGCATCGCCGCCTTTACCCGGGTGGTACCCGCCACCCTCTGCGCCTTCTACCGCATCGACCCGGACCTGCAGGCCCGGGATTTCTCGCTGTACCGCATGCCCGAGCCAATGCACCAGGCCTATTTGCAACGCTACCGCCACTACGACCCGCTGCAGCCACGCAACTGCGCCGCCGCCGGGCGCCCGGTGCTGTCGCTGCACATGGGCATGGCCCAGCAGGGCCGTCATGCAACCGAGGTCTACCAGGGATTCCTGCAACGCTACGGGGTACTGGATGTGGTGGAGATTCTCGCCTGTGATGGTGAACGGCCCGTCGCCGGCCTGTCGTTGCTGCGAGACAACGCCCTGGGGCATTTCAGTGTCGACGAACTGGGCACCCTGCATGCCTTGCAGGGCCTGTTGGAAATCGCTGCCCTGGCACCCTACTCCCAGGTCGACGAACGTCTGGCCAACCTCACCCCCAGGGAGCGGGAGATCGCCTGGCTGCTGCGCGATGGCGCCGACAACAAGAGCATCGCCAGGCGCCTGGACCTCGGGCTGCCCACGGTCAAGACCCACCTGATCAACCTGTTTCGCAAGGTCGGGGTCGGCAATCGCACGGAACTGGTGAGCGCGCTGTTCTTGTAAAGGGCCACCGGCTCAACCATTCGGTTGATGGGCAGCACCGGCTCCCAGGCAGAACATGGAGCTCTTCTTCCCCGGACAAGAGCCTTGCCATGAATCAGCAACCTGAATGGATCACCGTCGGCGCCCTGGCGGACGGTTTTGCAGACGACAATCACATCCTTGCGAGGGTGGGTGATCTGTCCGGCCGTACCTTGACCCTGCATTTCGACAATGGCTGGCAGATCGAACACCACTTCGCTGCCGACACTCTGCGCTGGAACAACGTCGGCCAACCTGCCAGTGACGATCTGCCCTATCGCGCGACCTCGATACGCCCCGGTATCTACCTGGTGGATTTTCTCAAGCAGGAGCAAGGCCAGCCCCATTCGGTGAGCCTGATCCTCGATCTTGAGCGCCAGTGCTTCACCGCCGTGGTCGGCCAGATGCCGAGCCAGGCCGAATGCAGCGTCGACCTGTTCAGCCGGGCCCTGGCCGGCGGGGAGCTGACCTCGGTCAAGGCGCAGTTCCTCCACGGCGCAATCGATGCCGTGCCCACTACCGATACTGCGCGACATGCGCCCACCGCCGAATTGATCGGCCTGCGCAATCAGTATGTCTACAGCGCCAGCGAGGCCTACGAGCACATCTACCTGAATGCCAATTTCTATAGCTGGCAGTGCCTCAGAGGTGTCGAGCAAGGCCTGGCGGACACCGACCGCTGTCACTACTACAAGATCGCCGAACAGCTGTACCTGTTTGTCTGGCGCGAGAAGATCGTCCCGACCCTGGGCCTGGTGCTGATCGACCTCAAGGCCGGACGTACCGACGGCAAGATATTCGGCTACCAGGGTGCAGACTTCAGCCATGCCGCCAACTTCCCGGTGGGCGCCCTGGCCCAGGTACTCAACCGAACCCTGCACCCCTGATTCCGTACCGCTGCTGGCTTGTCCTAGCGCCAGCCTGCAGCGCTTTTCACAGGACACTCCCATGACTCTGGGCCTCGATCTGCAACGCGTCGCCAGCTGCTACCAGTCCGAACTGCAGCTGTTTGCCGAGCAACACCCGCGCTCCGGCGCCTTCTATCAGGAAAACCTCAAGCACTGGCTGTACGGCGCGCCGCTGCACTGGATGCAGCAATGGCCCGGCACCTACCCGATCATGGTGGCGGACGCCAGCGGCGCGACCCTCACCGATTGCGACGGCCACCAGTACGTGGACTTTGCCCTGGGCGACACGGGCGCCATGTTCGGCCATGCCCAGCCGGCCGTGGCCGCAGCCGTTGCCGAACAGGCCCTGCATGGCTCGACGCTGATGCTGCCCACCGCCGACAGCCTGTGGGTCGGCAAGGAGCTGACCCGGCGCTTTGGCCTGCCCTATTGGCAGGTCACCACTTCAGCCACCGATGCCAACCGCTTTGTCCTGCGCCTGTGCCGAATGATCACCGGACGGCAGAAGGTCCTGGTATTCAACTGCAACTACCACGGCAGCGTCGACGAATCCCAGGTGGAGTTCGACGCCCAGGGACAGATGATTCCCCGCGACGGTGTGCACGCCAACGGCTTGCAGCACGCGTCCACCACCCGACTGGTGGAGTTCAACGACCTGCCGGCCCTGGAAGCGGCCCTGGCCCACGGCGACGTGGCCGCAGTGCTGACCGAGCCCTTCATGACCAACGTCGGCATGGTGCCACCGGCCCCGGGCTTCCATGACGGCTTGCGGCAGTTGACCCGGCGTTATGACGTACCGCTGATCATTGACGAAACCCATACCCTGTCCTGTGGGCCGGGGGGCTATTGCGGCAAACATGGCTTGCAGCCGGACTTCTTTGTCCTGGGAAAATCCATCGCCGGGGGCATTCCTACAGCCGTCTGGGGCTCCAGCCAGGCCATGGCCGAACGAATCTGGCGGGTACTGCCGCATTTCCAGCCGGGCCAGGCGATCAACCACTTCGGCTTCGGTGGAACCCTGGCCGGCAACGCCCTGCAAATGGCCGCCATGCGCGCCACCTTCAGCGAAGTGATGAACGATGAAAACTACGCACGCATGTTCCGCCTTGCCGAGCGCCTGCGAGCCGGCGTCGACAGCATCATCAGCAAGCACGGCTTGCCCTGGCATGTGACCCGTATCGGTGCCCGGGTCGAATACCTGTTCATGCAGCAGGCCCCGCGCAACGGTGGCGAAGCCCACCACGCCCGCCACGGTCTGATCGAGGCGTACCTGCACCTGTACCTGCTCAATCGCGGGGTGCTGTTGACCCCCTTCCACAACATGGCCCTGATGTGTCCGGCCACCAGCGAGGAGCAGGTCGACCTGCACAATCGTCTGCTGGACCAGTGCCTGGCCCAGATCCTGCCAGGAGCCCAGCCATGAGCCAGGATGCTCGCGGGCGCATCGCCCTGATCACCGGCTCGGGCCAGGGTATTGGCCGGGCGATCGCCCAGGTGTTCGCCGCCAGGGGCGCCAAGGTCATGCTGGCCACCCGCAGCGCGGCGTCAGGCGCCGAAACCCAACGCCTGATTCGTCAGGCCGGCGGGACGGCGGAGCTGCTGACCCTGGACCTCGGCACCCGGGCAGCCGCCGAACAGGCGGTAACGGCGACCCTGGACGCCTTTGGCGGCCTGGACCTGCTGCTGCACAACGCCGGGATCTTTCCCATGCAGAAGCTGGCCGAGCTTGAGGAGCAGACCCTAGACAGCACCTTGGCGGTCAATCTGAAAAGCTGCTTCTGGCTGACCCAGGCCGCCTTGCCGGCGCTACGCCGGGCCCGAGCACCACGGATCGTCGTCACCTCATCGGTGACCGGTCCACGCACGGCAATTCCCGGACTGGCCCACTACGCGGCGTCCAAGGCCGGGGTCAATGGCTTCATTCGCGCAGCGGCTCTGGAACTGGCGGAATACGGAATCACCGTCAACGGCGTCGAGCCCGGGCTTATCGCCACCCAGGCCATGGACAACCTCGGCGACGCCTCGACCCTGGCCCGGGGCATTCCCCTTGGGCGCCTGGGAACGCCTGAGGACATTGCCTACGCCATGTTGTTTCTGGCCTCGCAACAGGCCGGCTACATCACCGGGCAGACCCTGATAGTGGACGGCGGCGCCCTGCTCCCGGAAAACAGCCAATTGTAGGAGCTGGCTTGCCAGCGAAGGCGTCCTCAAGGACAGCGCTTGTCTCTGGGGCTTCTTCGCCGGCAAGCCGGAGCCTGGATCCTGGGGCGATGGGGATCAGCTGCCGCTGCGGATCTTGTTCCACAAGCGGGTGCGGATACGGTCGATGTCCAACGGCATGGCCTCCAGGGCAAACAACTTGTCCATCATGGCCGGGCTCGGATAGACCTTGGTGTCGTTCTTGATCGCCGGGTCGACAAGACCGTCGGCTTGCTGGTTGCCATTGGCGTAATGCACGTAGTTGCTGATGCTGGCCATCACATCCGGGCGCAGCAGGTAGTTCATGAAGGCGTAACCGGCCTTCTCATCCGGTGCGTCCACCGGCATGGCCACCATGTCGAACCAGATCGGCGTGCCTTCCTTGGGAATCGAGTAGCCGATCTGCACCCCGTTCTTCGCTTCTCTGGCCCGGCTCTCCGCTTGCAGGATGTCTCCGGAGAAACCCACCGCCACGCAAATATTGCCGTTGGCCAGGTCGCTGGTGTACTTCGACGAATGGAAGTAGCTGACATAAGGCCGGACCTGCATCAACAGCGCCTCGGCTTTCTTGTAGTCCGCCGGGTTCTTGCTGTGGTGTGGCAGCCCCAGGTAGTTCAAGGCCGTGGGAATCAGTTCGGGGCCGTTGTCGAGAATCGCCACCCCGCACTTCTGCAGCTTCTGCATGTACTCGGGCTTGAAGATCAGGTCCCAGGAGTCCAGCGGTGCGTCATCCCCCAGCACTTCCTTGATCTTGGCAACGTTGTAGCCAATCCCGGTGCTGCCCCACAGGTACGGAAAACCGTGCTGGTTGCCCGGGTCGTTGACCTCCAGCGCCTTGAGCAGCACCGGGTTGAGGTTTTTCCAGTTGGGCAGCTGGCTCTTGTCGAGCTTCTTCAACGCCCCGCCCTGGATCTGCCGCGCCATGAAATGGTTGGAGGGGAACACCACGTCGTAACCGGATTTACCGGTCATCAACTTGCCGTCCAGAGTCTCGTTGCTGTCATAGACGTCATAGGTGAAACCTGTCCCGGTTTCCTTCTGGAACTGCTTGGTGGTGTCTGGGGCAATGTAGTCCGACCAGTTGTAGATCTTTACCGTGTCGGCGGCCTGGGCCAGGGAAGCACCCAGGAACAACGGGCTGAGTAACAGCAACGTGCAAGTCTTGCGGATCATGAGTCGATACCTGTGGCTGGTTTTGTTATTGGCAGGCAATCAAGGGATCAGAAAATCAAGACGTAGGTCTTGCGCACCGTTTCCTGGATATCCCAGATTCCGGTGCTGTTGGCCGGCAACATCAGTGCATCGCCGGCTTCTATGTGCAGGGGCTCGCCATGGTCGGGAGTGAAGGTGCAGCGGCCCTGGATGAAATGACAGAACTCCTGGGCGACGATCTGTCGCCGCCAGCGCCCCGGGGTGCATTCCCAGATCCCGGTTTCGACCCCGTCGCTGCGTTCGACGGCGGTCACCGATGTCACGGCCACGGGCGTCCCCAGGGGCACGGCGACCGGTGCCGACTCGTCCAGGGTGACCGTTGCGGTGTGCTTGAATTGCGTGATGCTCATGGCTCTACCTTTCGCTGGAAAACCCGAACGGACATCGTTCGGTGCAAGAAACCCGACTCAGTGCATGAAACCTTCCATGAACCCGGCGACCCGGCTGGCCATGCGCCGCCGCCATGGAGGCGATGTCGGGTTGGCCAAGGTCTGATCCTCATGGACAAAACTGCGAATGATCGCGTTGTAGCCCAGCCAGCGGCAGGGTTCAGGCTCCCAGGCCCGCAGGGCGTCGAGGCCGCTTTGCGCCAGCACCCAGGGCTGGCGGACCAGGGGGCTGTCGTGCTGGAGAATCAGGTCGGCCAGGGTCCGGCCACCCAGATTGCTGGCGCCAACGCCCTCGCCGCCGTAACCGCCGGACAAGGCGATGCCCTTGCGCCGGTCACACAGCATGTGCGGCTTGAAGTGCCGGGACATGCCCAGGTTGCCGCCCCAGGAATGGGTGATGCGCACGTTCTTCAGTTGCGGGAACAGCTCGCCGAACAGGTAGCGACGTAGCTCAACCTCGTCCCGGCTCAGGTCGAAATCGTGGCGCAGCTTGCTGGCGAACTGATATCCGCCCCGGGCACCAAATACCAGGCGGTTATCCATGGAACGCTGACCGTAAGTGACCTGACGGCTGCTCTCGCTGAAGGCCTGGCCCTGGTTCAGACCGATTTCGTCCCAGGTCGATTCCGGCAGGGGCTCAGTGGCCACCAGCAGGCTTTGCACCGGCAACTGATAACGGCCCAGGGGCGGCAAGGTCACCGAGTACCCCTCCACCGCCGGCACTATCC
>NZ_MOAK01000082.1:151341-195957 GCF_003732485.1 Pseudomonas protegens | reverse complement strand
TCCAACGGCTGCGCACCGCGGCGTGGCGAGTCTGCAGGCTGCCGGCCTGCCAATGGGTCACGGGGCTGTTCTCGTAAATGCTCACCCCCAGTCGCTCCACCGCACGAGCCAGGCCGCGTACCAGCTTGGCCGGCTGGATAGTGGCGCAATGGGGGGCATAGATAGCGCCATAGGGTTTGGCCACGCGGATCTGCCGGGCCAGTTGCTCGGGGTTCAGCCAGCGGTAATCGTCCTGGTTCAGGCCCTGGGCGTAGAGCTTGTCCAGGTACTGGCGCAGGCTGGTTTCCTGCTCGGGATAGCGGGCCGCGCAATACAGCACCCCGCCTTTGCGGTAATCGCAGTCGATGCCTTCACGTTCAATGACCTTGGCCACTTCATCGGGAATGCCATGCAGCAGATCGAAAGAGGCTCGACGCTGCTCCGGCGACAGCCCTGCCAGCAGGCGGTCCTCCCCCAGCAGATTGCCCATCAGCCAGCCGCCATTGCGTCCCGAAGCACCGAAACCTGCGGTCTGGGCCTCGATCACCGCCACCTTGAGCTGCGGCGCTTGGCGCTTGAGGTAATAGGCCGTCCACAGCCCGGTGTAACCGGCGCCGATGATCGCCACGTCCAGGTCCAGGTCTTGTTCAAGGGACGGCCGCGGCAATAGCGGCTCGTCCAACTGGTCCATCCACAAACTGATACTGCGCCACGCTGGCATGCAAGCACTCCGCAACCCGGACTTCGAATGCGGCGATCCTAGTCCCTGTCCTCAGGCGCTGTCTTGCGCGCGTGCACGCAAAGAAATTTGCTTGGCATAAGCCTTGGGCGACTGTCCGGTATGCTGGCGAAAACAGCTGTAGAACGCCGACAGGGAATTGAACCCGGCCGCAAAGGCCAGTTCGTCGACCCGCAGCGGTGGCGCGGCATTGTCCAGGGCGGTCAGCACATGCTGCAGGCGCGCCTGGTTCACATAGCGGTAGAAGCTTTGCCCCAGCACCTGATTGAGCAGGTAGGAAATCTGATTGCGGCTGTAGCCGCACTCTCGGGCTACCCGCTGCAGGTCCAGCTGCGGATCAAGATAAGGCTGCTGGTGCTGGAAGTACTGTTGCAAGTCCTCGGCCATGAAACTCAACTGGCGCGGCGACAGCCCCAGGCGGCTGGCCGCCGGACGCAGACCGCCGGAGGACGGGGCCGACGCCGATTCACGCACCAGGGACGCATATTCATTGACCCGCCAGATCAGGCCGTCGCGCACGGTAATCGCTTCACTGGCGCGGAACGACACCAGGCCCTGACCGCCCCGCAGGGTTACCTGATACTGGATAAAGGCCGTATTGCCATCCAGGCGAATGCGATCGCTGTGCTCCAGGGCCTCATCAGGCGCGCGGGGCATGCTCACCCGCACGTATTCCCGCAGTTCGACCAGACCCAGTGTGCGATTCTGGAAAAAGTCGTTGTACTGGATTTGCGGATGGTAAAGCGCCATCACGCCATCAAGGTCGCGGTGCTTCCAGCACAGGTGATAACGCATCACGGTTTCACCGGTGGCCTGGGTTTGCAGAGGCCCGTCGTCAGGGGCAGTCATAAGGGTCTCGAACAGCCAAAAAGGCGCAGCTTGCCGAACTTCAGCAGAGGCATCAATGACCGTCCCTCCGCCAAGGGCCCGGGTTCTCTGGACCCGCCGGGCCGAATACATGACGTACATCAAAAATCTGCGAGTGAACTGCCGGACGGTGGGCAAAAAAACTGCGATCGGTCACAACCCGGTGCTATTTTTAAACCCTTGACTGATCGGGTCATTGACGACCCGATTGTTCCTACCGCGAGCACAAGGAAGCGCTCAATGAATCAAGGTGGGCCATCGATGAACAGAGTCTGGGCCAGTAAAGTCACCTTTCCCAATGCCTGCCAGCTGATGCGCTGGCATTTTCATCCCTTGGGCTTCGAGGCCAGCATGGACGCGCCAGGCAGCATGATCGCCCGGCTCTTCGACCGTGCCAGCGGCGAAACCATGATCGCCATCGCCGGCATTCCCTGTGCCACAGTGATGAGCGCCGCGGATGTCGAACGAATAATCGAGGCGGTGGAAGATGAACTGGAGGCCTTTGCTCCGTCCCTGACACTCAAGGCCTGACGCCAGGCCCCATCAACCGAAGCCCGCCTGACCGGCGGGCTTTTTTCGTCCTCACTGCCGCAGGTCGCGGAAATAAGGCTTGTCACTGGGCACCCGATCCGAAGCCTTGGGCGCATTGCCTGCCGCCGCGTCCTGGCGATCGACGTACCAGTAGCAGTGCTTGGCCGCCCGAGTGATCCCTACATAAGCCAGGCGCAGGATCTCGTCCTTTTGTGCACTGTCGTAGGGTTCGGCGTCGCCATCCTTGCCCAGGCCGGCCATGCGATACACCTGGTTCTTGTAGGGCGAGCTGCTCAGGTGCTGGCAATCCCCCAGCAGGAACACCGCGTCCGCTTGCAGGCCCTTGGCACTGTGATAGGTGAGTTGCTTGAGCCGACGAGACGCTGACGGCAAGCTAGAATCAAGATTAACTATTTGTGAAATATACTCTTCTATCAATAACTTATCGCTAGTTTTTCGAAACAACATCAAGATTGAGTCGCCCTGTCGATAGTGCTCTGCCAGGCGCAGGGCCAAGCCCTGATCGTCACGATCCAGTACCTGCACCGGCCATAGGTCCTTGACCTCGCCACTGGCCTTGGCCTTCTTCCCGGCAATCGCCGGGGCTGCGCGAACAATATGCTCCGCCGCATCGATCACATGCTGGTGACTGCGGTAGTTCTCGCTGAGCATGACTCGAGTGGTGCCCGGGGACGGGAACTCCTTGTTGAACTCGATAAAGTATTTCGGCGAACTGCCGCGCCAGCCATAGATCGATTGCCAGTCATCGCCCACACAGAGCAAGGAAGAATGCTGAGCTCCACGCCCCACATGCAGGGCTGCGCCGCGGCTGCGAATCTCCCGGAGACTGGCCTTGATCCAGGAAACGATCTGCGGCGAAACGTCTTGAAATTCGTCGATCATCAAGTGCGACATCGGCCTCAGGCAACTGTCGCTGAGCAGCTTGAAGTTTTCCGGGGAACGCTCGCTGAACAGGGCGAACATCCGGTTGTAGCTCATGATCGGCGGCGACTGGTCGAGCAAGTGGTCTTCAAGGGCTCGCCAGAACAGGCTCAAGGCCTCGAAGAAGAATCGGTCCGGATCATCCTGGGCAAAGCTCATGTTGCCGACCGCGTCGCCCACATCCAGCCCCAGGTTCTCGATAAAACCGGCAGCCGCAACAAAGCAATCCAGCAACGGCGCCGAAGCCAGCTCGCCCTTGACCTTGTAGTCGAATCCCGGGCCGGCACTCACCTCGGCAGAAAAGGCGCCCAAAGCGCGCTTGGACGATTCGTAACTATCTAGCCAAATCAATGGCTTACGACAGAAAGCTTGAAACAGGGTGCGCTTTACCGCCCACTCCGCGCGCACCGTCAGCTTGGCACCGGGCCGGCTGATCTGCGGGTTCTCCCGAGGGTCGAAGCCCAGTACCACCCAGGCATCCAGCTCAGCGGCATAGCCATGGCAATGGAAGGTCGATCCGTTGATTTCAAAGCTCTGGCGCTGAGGCTCGATGCCCTTGATCGGCCAGGCCCCGGCACGAAACCACAGGTCTTCCACGGTGTCGCAGAGTTCCTCGTCACGCTTGGCCGCCAGCTCGGTGACCGCCACGCGCTTCTGTACATCGGGGTGATCGCGCTCCAGCTCCTTGAGCTGCAAGGCGTGGCGCAGTAAGGGCTTGAGCGCCAGGCGGAAGCGTTCGTCGCTGCGGTACAGCGCCTGGTAGCAGGCATTGAGGTGCTTGCGCTGGGCGTCGTTGATTCGCAGGTCGAAGGGATTGCTGTCCACCTCGTCTTCGGCTCCCTGCACCCGCTCACTGAGGTTCTCGAAGGCCTGAAGGCGTTCGAACCCCGGCAGACTGCGCACCATGGGCAGGATCCGCGAATGGAAGGTGCGCACCAGATCCCGGGCTTCCCGAGGGCTGAGCGCCCGGCCCCACAGGGCAAAGACCTGCACCAGCTTGTTGATGAAATCCTTGCGCGACTCCCGGGTGAACGTCACTACGGTCATGGAATCCAGTTCGAATCCCAGGTAGTGATTGAGCAAAAGCAGACGCAATACCAAAGAAGTCGACTTGCCGGCCCCGGCCCCGGCAATCACTGCAGTGGCAGGCGTGTCGCTGAAAATCATCTTCCATTGGGCGGCGCTGGGCTGGGCCTGCGGCGCCAGCAAACGAGCGACATCGGCCTTGAAGCGTTTTTTCAACTCGGCGCTCAGCGGCAGACGCCAGTCGTCGAACAGCCGGTCATCCACCCCCGGCGGCCGGTGCTCGGTGTTGCGACTGTCGCGAATCAGCAGCACCTGCCGACCTTCCTCCAGCCCTTCGAGCCGTCCCTCCTGGTAGCCGTACTCCACGCCTGCCGTGTGCCCGCTGCGAAAGCCGTCGGCCTGCCCATGCAGCCAGGACGCACGGTGCTGGGCCCGCAGGCGGTTCAGGCCATGGCCGAAGAACCGCGCCGCCAGGCGCTTCAACAGGGGCATCTGGGCCAGGGGCAAAAGGTCGGGGGGCAGATCGGGGCTGTGTTGCGACACGCGGACTCCAGGGGATGAGACTGAGCGGTAATGGTCGCCGGATTTTTTCACGGTATCCAGCGAATTGCTTGCGGGTCATTAACTTAAGCGATGAACCGAAGGTTTAACACCAGCTTTTCGACAAAATAATTATCTAATTTTACGATTGGATTACGGCATTTTTTGCGCTTTTTATCGATCAATAGCTGATGGATGATGCACGCCATCAACCAACGGTTATCGTTTTTTGGCCCGGGTCCAACGAGCCATTACGAGCCCTTTATGAGGAGACGATCATGCTTGAACTCAGACCTTTCAGCTCCCTGGGCGGCGCTCACCACGGCTGGCTGGATGCCCATCACCACTTTTCCTTCGCCGAGTACCACGACCCCAAGCGCATGCACTGGGGCAACCTGCGGGTGTGGAACGATGACGTGATCGCCCCCGGCACCGGCTTCCCTCAGCATCCGCACCGGGACATGGAAATCATCACCTACGTTCGCGAAGGCGCCATCAGCCACCAGGACAACCTGGGTAACAAGGGACGCACCGAAGCCGGTGACGTGCAGGTGATGAGTGCGGGGACCGGGATCGCCCACAGCGAATACAACCTGGAAGCCACGCCGACCAAGATCTTCCAGATCTGGATCATTCCCAACCAGGCCGGCTCCGCGCCGTCCTGGGGTGCCAAGCCTTTTCCCAAGGGGCTGCGCGAGGGGTTCGTGACCCTGGCCAGCGGCAAGGAAGGCGATGAGGAAAGCTTGCGTATTCGCGCCGATGCACGACTGGTGGCGGCCAACCTGAAGGCCGGGGAAACCGCCGAGTACCACCTGGACGCAGGGCGTCGAGCCTATCTGGTGCCGGCGACCGGGCTGATCGAGATCAACGGCTTGCGCGCCGAAGCTCGAGACGGTGTTGCAGTTCAGGATGAGCGGGTACTGCGGGTGAGCGCCGTGCAAGACAGCGAAATCGTGCTGGTGGATCTGGCTTGAACCGCAGCGGCAAATAAAAAGGGGCGACCGTGATGGTCGCCCCTTTTTTTGCCCGCTAGCCGGCTACACAGATCGTGCAATGACCAACGACCGTAGGAGCTGGCTTGCCAGCGAAAGCGTCCCCAAGACCTGTGTCCGTCTCAAGGACCTTTTCGCCGGCGAGCCGGCTCCTACGGGAATCAGTTGCCGCTGATGGCGGTGTCCACCAGAGTCTGGGCTTCCTGCACCAGTTGCTTGAGGTGGTCGTCGCCGATAAAGCTTTCAGCGTAGATCTTGTAGATGTCCTCGGTGCCGGATGGTCGTGCGGCGAACCAGCCGTTCTCGGTCATGACTTTCAGGCCGCCGATGGCCTGATCGTTACCCGGGGCCTGGCTGAGGATCTGCTGGATCGGCTCGCCGGCCAATTGGGTCGAGGTCACTTGTTGCGGCGAAAGCTTGCTGAGCAAGGCCTTCTGTTGCGGATTGGCCTTGGCATCGACCCGTACCGAGAAAGGTTCGCCCAGCTCATCGCACAGGGCGCGATAAGCCTGGCTCGGATCACGCCCGGTGCGGGCAGTCATTTCAGCGGCCAGCAGCGACGGGATCAGGCCGTCCTTGTCGGTGCACCAGACGCCACCGTCCTTGCGCAGGAAGGAGGCACCGGCACTTTCTTCGCCGCCAAAGCCCAGGGAACCGTCGAACAGACCATCGGCAAACCATTTGAAACCCACCGGCACTTCGTACAGGCGTCGGCCCAGGCGCGCCGCCACCCGATCGATCAAGCCACTGCTGACCACGGTCTTGCCCACAGCGGCATCGGCCCGCCATTGCGGACGGTTCTGGAACAGATAGTCGATGGACACCGCCAGGTAGTTGTTCGGTGCCAGCAGGCCGCCGCTTGGGGTCACGATGCCGTGACGATCGTGATCGGGGTCGCAGGCAAAGGCCACATCAAAGCGCTCTTTCAGGCCGATCAGCCCTTGCATGGCGTAGCTGGAGGATGGGTCCATGCGAATCTGCCCGTCCCAGTCCACCGACATGAAACGGAAGGTGGCGTCCACCTGCTTGTTCACCACTTCCAGATCGAGGCGGTAGTGCTCGGCGATCGCCGACCAGTAGCGCACCCCTGCTCCACCCAGTGGGTCCACGCCCAGGCGCAGCTTGGCGTTGCGGATCGCATCCAGGTCGATGACGTTGATCAGGTCGGCGACATAGGTGTTGAGGTAGTCGTGGTGATGGGTGGTGTCGGCCTTCAGCGCTCGCTCGTAGCTGATGCGCTTGACCCCGGCGAGCTTGGCCGCCAGCAATTCGTTGGCCTTGGCTTCGATCCACTTGGTGATGTGGGTGTCGGCCGGGCCGCCATTGGTGGGGTTGTACTTGTAGCCGCCGCTTTGCGGCGGGTTGTGGGACGGGGTGATGACGATCCCGTCCGCCAGGCCCGAGGTACGGCCGCGGTTGTAGCAGAGGATGGCATGGGACACCGCCGGGGTCGGGGTGTACTCGTCGCCGGCGGCAATCATCACGGTCACGCCGTTGGCCGCCAGGACTTCCAGGGCACTGGCCCCGGCCGGGGTCGAGAGGGCGTGGGTATCGATGCCGACAAACAACGGCCCGGTGATGCCCTGGGCTTCGCGGTACAGGCAAATGGCTTGGCTGATGGCCAGGACATGCCATTCATTGAAACTCAGATCGAACGAACTGCCGCGGTGCCCGGAGGTGCCAAAAGCCACTCGCTGGGTAGGCACCGACGCATCGGGTTGACCGGTGTAATACGCCGTAACCAGTCGCGGGATATCGACCAGCAACTCAACGGGTGCCGGTTTGCCCGCAAAAGGACTGAGAGTCATGCAAAACCTCTGAAAAAGGATGGTTCAGGAATGGAGCGCAGTTTACTGGCAGTTTGACCACGGTGCGATGAAATCTATCCCGGCACAACAGCGCCTTTTCGAGCTGGCTGGTGTAGGAGCTGGCTTGCCAGCGAAGGCGTCTGCATGGGCAGCACATGGCTTGGCAGCCCCTTCGCCGGCAAGCCGGCTCCTGCACAGGGGGCCAGATACAAAAACGCCAGGCTTGGCCTGGCGTTGGGGAATCAGGCCGGTTCGACCTGCAGCGCAACCCGTTCGCGACATGGACATTCATCCATGTAACGGTGCGCCTCGACAAACTCGCTGAAGGGGAAGACTCGGGTCTTCAAGGGCACCAGCACTCGATCCGCAGTCAGTTGGTTGATGTCGCGCAGCGCACGCTGCAACGCCGCCTGATCCTGAATGATCCCCAACTCCGGCTTGCCGGTGAAGTTGCCGATGCAGTGAACAAAGAACTGGATGTTCTTCTGGAACGCCGCGCAGGCCGGGAACGGAGTCTGGTTGCCGCCTTGCAGGCCGTACAGCACCAGGCTGCCGCGAGGCGCCAGGACATCACCGAGCATCGACATCTGTGGACCGCCCAGGCCGTCGAACACCACATCGACTCCGCGATTGTCGGTGAGCTTGTTGATCTGCATCAGCAGGTCCTGCTCTTCGGTGACAATCACCTTCTCGGCACCGAGGGACAGCAGATACTCACGCTCTTCAGCGGTCTTGGTAGCGGCAATCACCCGCACACCCAGGGCCTTGCCCAACTGCACAAAGGACGGGCCGGCACAGTGGCTGGCATCAGTGACCAAGGCGAATTGCCCGGGCTTGACCCGTGCCAGGTCGGCGTAGGCGAAATAGGCAATCAGCAGCGGCGTGTAATGCACAGCGGCTTCGATAGGGCTCAGCACATCCGGATAACGGGTCAGGGCCGAGCGCGGCAGGACGATCTGCTCGCCATACACCGGGTAATCATTGGGGCTTTGCGCGGGAAAGCTGGCGACCTTGTCACCGACCGCGAGGTCGTCGACGCCCTCGCCTACCGCCGTGACCACGCCGGCCATTTCATGCCCGAGGCCGGACGGCAGACGCGCATGGGACGACGCCAGGTTCTGGCGCCAGAGCACGTCGTACCAACTGATACCGATGGCTTCGACTCGTACCTGCACTTCGCCTGGCGCAGGCAACGAGGCCGCATGTTCTTCGCATTTGAGCACCTCGGCCGGTCCAAACTTGTGAAAACGAATCGTGCGGGACATCGCAAACCTCGTCAAATTAACCTCTAATGCCACGAACTTTATCCGGGCTTTGAAAGCAAGACTATCAGTGCCTATTAATAGTCGACATGCCTGTCATTGATTCCGTGCCCTTGAAAATCGGGGTGGGCAGCGTGCCGGGCCGCAACCTGACTACAAACAAACCACATTTAGCCGATGCAGAGTACCAGCCTTTACCCGTAAGATTCACGCCGGCCATTGTTCCGATATGGCCGCTCCCGTCAAGTTCGCTGACTCTGCCAGGACTCCAGATGAATCGTAATGACCTGCGTCGTGTCGACCTGAATCTGTTGATCGTGTTCGAAACACTGATGCACGAACGCAGTGTGACTCGCGCCGCCGAGAAGCTGTTTCTCGGCCAGCCGGCCATCAGTGCCGCCCTGTCGCGGCTGCGCAATCTGTTCGACGACCCGCTCTTCGTCCGCACCGGCCGCAGCATGGAACCGTCGGCCCGGGCAGTGGAAATCTTCGCCCTGCTCTCACCGGCCCTGGACTCGATCTCCACCGCCGTCAGCCGCGCCGCCGAGTTCGACCCCGCCACCAGCACCACGGTGTTCCGCATTGGCCTGTCCGACGACGTGGAGTTTGCCCTGCTGCCGATGTTGCTCAAGCGCCTGCGCGCCGAAGCCCCGGGCATCGTGCTGGTGGTGCGTCGGGCCAACTACCTGCTGATGCCGTCGCTGCTGGCCTCCGGTGAAATCTCCATCGGCGTCAGCTACACCGCCGACCTGCCGGCCAACGCCAAGCGCAAGGTACTGCGCCGCAGCCTGCCCAAACTGCTGCGTGCCGACACCGTGCCCGGAGCCCTCAGCCTGGACGACTTCTGCGCCCGCCCCCACGCCCTGGTGTCGTTCGCCGGGGACCTGAGCGGTTTTATCGATGAGGAATTGGAGAAACTCGGACGCAAACGCCACGTAGTGCTCGCCGTACCGCAGTTCAACGGCCTGAGCACCCTGCTGGCCGGCACCGACATTCTCGCCACCGTGCCCGACTACACCGCCGAGGCCCTCACCGCCGCCGGTGGCGTACGTGCCGAAGACCCGCCGCTGCCGGTGCGCAGCTTCGAACTGCACATGGCCTGGCGTGGTTCACAGGATAACGACCCGGGGGAACGCTGGTTGCGTTCAAGAATTCAGATGTTCTTTGGGGATCCGGATAGCCTTTAAGCAAATTCCAGAGAAATCCAAAAAAAACCTTAAATCATCGAGTTAAAGCCAATATCAATCCATTTCCGTCCGTCTTGTTCCACTGGATTCCGCTACTATTGGGGGATTGGGGGGCAAATTACTAAAAGCGATGCCCCCCAATCGATGAATGGGCCTTTCTCACAATCCGCCATTCTGATCTACGCATGTGGATTGCCAGATACTACTCCGATGACAAGCCGAGCTTCCTTTTTGGGTCAGCCAACGCCCACTCCCACTGCATTAGCCTCGGCGCCTACCTCGCCCAGAGCGCTGAGTTACAGGCCCAGCAACGTGAGCTCGAGAAACTTCGGCAAGAGCTCATCACCCTTTCCAGTGACTTAGAGGCTTTACTGAGTGAGCGTCAGGCCCAGTCAAACCGGCTAGATGGTTATGATGTACCGTCGGAGCTTTTCATCTGCCTAATCTCATCAAGGGCAAGCGCAACTGTTTTAGTGCCACATCCTTTAAGCTGGTGATTGACATCAATCATAAGCTGGTCAATGAACATTTCGTCGGGCCTTCCATTTCCAAAATTTGGATAGTACTGAGTGAACCCAATGGGCTTATCCGCGAAATAGACAGCTCTACTTACATAGTGCTCAAAGAATTTGGAAGCGGCCAAGGATTCTGAATTGAGGGCGATATAATTTCCCTGAGCCTCAGTTATTTCAAGGCCAATGATATCTATCCAATTCTTTTTTGTTACATTCCTAAAACCAGCCTCATAAAAACTCCTTCAAAGCGTGGACAAGATCGTGAGAATTGACGGCCAGACTTGCCTTGAAAAAAACGTTCGCACCTTCGCACAACCCATGAACGCAGCAGCGCTATTTATCAAATTCACCGTCTACAACAACGGCATTGCTAATAAATTGAGCAGTCGCTTGGGGGCCCTCAGACAGCAATGATGTCAGAACTGAATATTAGCCATATCCTTATACCTGCCAGGCAATGTAGCATTAAAGTCTATTACTTTCTCAAGAATCTCTGCAGCTGAGCTACCTGCATTTCTTCCCGCCCAAAGTATGTCCAGACGATTTTTTACAGCATAGTCACTAACTTCGGCAAAGTAGCGCTTCGACTCATCTGTAACCAGCTCTCCCGAGATAGAATAGGTGATGATCGGAGCAAAGGTTATATCAATAAGCCCTGACGTCATCCCAACCCCTTCATCAATATTATAACCAAGCAGTTCCTCAGCAACCACATTGTTTCCCCGCGCCCTATCAAGGAGATATTCTCTGTAACTTACTTTCGAGCCTTCTACGCCCTGACTTAAATCAACATTAGTTGAACGCACTGGAGTCGATGAAATTACCTTTCTAACGGCCCCCATAAAACTATTATCTCCCTCTGCCCCCTCGGGAGACTTCAGTTTTGAATGTGATAGCACACCTTGGAATCCATTTGTTTCTATTTTCATATCCCGCACCCCTACATTAAAACTGTTAATAGTAAAATCATTTACCGCCCACGTTACCAAAAAGGTTACTGGCTAGATATTTGCTCTACAGGAACGACTTCTGTTGTTTAGGTACGGTACAGCCCACAGACTTACCCAGGCGCTAATTCATAGAACTACCATCAGCGCGTGCTAACGTAAAACACTCTGATGTTGCTTTACCGATGACTGGGCCTGTTACGATACTTAATATGACGACCGCACCAAATATCTACATAGCCCTTAAAATTCAATAAATGGATTTTTATAGAGCCAACGGAGATACCAAACCACCTCGAAGACAATTTTTACTATTGAAAATATCCACAACGTAAAGTTGAGTCATTCACATTGTGCTTCCCCGATGATCAATAATAGAAATTAACGGAGAGACTACTCATGCTGATTTTTCAACCACTCTGCAATGTCAGTTACTACGTCATCCATTCGACTACTCCTATCAGGCCCGCTGAGCCTGTGATCCAGGTCTGAATAGAAACGAAAATCGATATTCTCCTTACCCGATTGGAGAATTTTTTCGATCATCTGCCGAGCTTTGGCTGGTGATACCGATTGGTCTGCGCCGCTTTGGACAATCAGCATAGGAATGGTGGTGCGCTTAAGAACCGCTAGTTGGTCAAGCTCCAACATTTGCCTCCACCACGCATAACCATGATTGCTAGATACCACCTCAGATGATGGCGCGGTCTTTATATGCTCGGCGAACTCATGCATGCTTTGAGCTGATGCGGCCTTTTCTGCTGCAGGTGCATTAGAAATTTTAATACTGTGCAGCACATCGTCGATAAACCACTGCCCGCCACCGTTTATAGCAATGGCAACGTCTATGTACTTGCTGTCGCTAGCAAGCAAACCGACCACCACCGCACCTTCACTACCACCTAGCGCAACTACTCGTTGGTAAGCGTTTTGCTGGCGCAGGTGCGCAATAACCGAGCGGTAATCATGCAGCCGCTGCTCCGGGTTGTCCTTGAGTAGATAGATGCTAGGACAATCACGGCGATCGGCATCGACGTTATACTGTAACGTGGCATCAATGCCGTACTTTTCAACCATCAGCAAGTCAGCAACCGGGAGGGCATTGCTCAAACCCTTGGAAATGGAGGGTATGTTCCTCACACTATTGCAATCCGAGCCTTGAATAACCACCAGCAGTTGGCGCGCCGTCTTACTCGGGTCGCGTTGCTGTAGGTAGTAGTCAATGACTGAGCCATCTGCACGGGCCACCTGGTACGCAGTGACCGGCTGTAGCGCCCACGTTGACGGCGCCATCGAGAGTGCGAGAGCACCAAGAAGCAATCTGTGCATAAGGTAGTCTCATTAAACTGCCGAACTATGGGTTACCCAGAAGCCTAACACCGTTAGTCTGCGTTTGGGAATACTCATGCTCGGCCAGTTTGACCTTTCACAGAAGGAGAATCATCGCAGGAGCTTAAGCGATCCGGTTAGCGACTTTACCCATTTCGAAGGACCAGCTAGCCCTAGCCCATCAATCGACTCTGAAGTCAGATCACAATTTGGAAAGGCTGTCTCATAGTCGGCAAATACATGTAGCGAGCGTGCAAAAGTTGGAAACGGGACGACTGCTCGCCCTTCAGCCTCTGACATTGCTTTGAGCATGAGAAATCGAATTGTTACCTCGTCGGCTTGGAGGACCGGCACCGGCCTATCAGCACTAATATCGATCGTGAGGCCCTGGCGATCGGTGAGCTGCCTCGCAGCGAGGATTGGGAATTTTGCGCCAATTCCGATCGAGAGCGCACCGACCGTATTGGCAAGCACACCCAACGGAAGGTTAGGGTTCACAATTACAGCAAGACGAAGGTCCTGGTTCATTGATTGTTCCAAATTTTAAACGTTTGATTGCCTAATATGATGCGTGAGTGCGCTAGGAGCTTGGCGCTACTCAGGGGGCCGTACCGTCTAGCAAGACGAATCCATTGCCTCGGTCACTTCGATCATTTCCGAATGCCACTACCCTGCGGGAACCGCACTCCAATTCACAATCAAGGATTGGGTAACGGCGGAACCATTGGCCACGCGGACGGATACGGTAAACCCATCTTTGGTCGCCTTGCTGTATTGGGCACTGAGCGGTTGCCCGGTGTCTTCGGCTGTCACTATCACTATCGGCGTGATCGGAAAGGAGCCTGGCGGGAATGTGACGTGCACTGAAGCAAAATTGGACGAAACAAAGTCCAATTTGACGGAACCCGCAATGGACTCCGCTTGCCAGCTATTGCGCACCACCAGGGTGCCTGCGTCGGCTTCTCCCGGAACGCGGACGTCAATCATGTTGTTCTCCAGACGGCATCCGCTGTTTCCCTTCGAGTCAACCGGCACCGTGGCACGAGCAATGCTGTTTCCGGCGATGTGGAGGTCCTTACACCCGCGCCAGCGTATGCCGACTCCTTTGACTGCATCCCTGACGGTGTTGTTGCGTATCGCCCCATCGTTGACGCCTTCGAATCGGATAAGCGAGTCTGTCGTTACGTCGATACAATCGTTAGTTACATGATTGTTGTCCACAACTGCACCTACGACCCGTGCCACAGAAATACCTATTCCGGACGTTGTAAACCCGAAGCCGGCCACGCGATTTCCCTGAATTGAAATTCCATGACTTTTCCTGGCATCACTGTTCATCACGGAAATACCGTTCACTCCGGAATTAAGCACACGATTCCCAACGATAGTCACGTTATCGTCCGCGGCGGTGTTGCCTGAAAAGGAGATTGCAATTCCTTGATTGCAAGCCTCGATTCGATTGCCAATGATGTCCACATGACTACTTCCCGAACCGTGCGTATTCACACCGGTATCGGCCGCGCCCTGTACGATGTTGTAGGCGAATGTCGAATAGCCGGCGTTATTCTGGAAAGCGTTCTGATTGATGTTGATGAACCGGTTATGCAGCACCATGATCTCGCTGCTCCCCTCATCTACGAGGATGCCATGGCCGTACCAACCGCCTCTCTTAGCATTCTGTCCGTCGCGCACTTCGTTGCCGCTCACGGTAACGAGCGTTGACCGGGAAAGATGAAATGCCGCCTTGGAATTGGCATTGCGAACGGTATTTCTGTAGAACTCGCACCCCATAGCCAGGTCGATGTGGAAGCCGCCGCCATTGAGGATAGGAAGATCCTTCCGCTGCAGAACAATCTCGGCACCGGACATGGACGCACCGATGAGGGGCGTAATATTGACCACCTCAGCGGCAGCGCTGGTCGTGTATCCGCGGTGCAGGCGAACATTCAGCGTTAGCTCGTTCGCGGACACCGTTTTGATGTAGGCGATTTCCTGATTGCGGCCATTGAGTTTATGGATGTAATCGCCGTCGCGAACAAGAACCCAGGTCCGCGGCCGGAAGAGTGAGCCATCCACGACCTTAATCGTTTGTGTGCCACGGTTTACGCTTTCTACCAGGCGGGATGAGAATCCCTCATCGCCGGTCGCCGAGACGGCGCGGGAGTCCTCTGCCGTGCCGAGCTTCATAAACCTCGCCCCGTTACATTCCAGATGAACGAAGGAACATAGTTTCAGCGTGCTGATGGCGTACTCACCCGGAGTAACGGAAATCGTGCCGCACCCAACATCTTGCATTGCCTGATTGAATAGATCCGTGCAGTCCACATCCGGTTGATTAGGGCGTATGCCCCACTCCGCTGCATCAATTCGTGCGTGGTTTTTGTCCCGTTGGGTCAAGTTGGCGGCATGCGGGTAGCGGCCCCTCACCCCTATCAAGGCGTCGCCGCCATCTTCATCAAAGCTCGCAAGCTTGGCGGCGTAAGCATTCAAATTTTCGGCGTTGGTCATTATTGTCTTCCAGTTTTTATCTCAGCGACTTGAAATACCGATGCTGCGAGCGGCTGGAGTTGATTCACAGGTAGCAGCCGTAGGCGCGATCAAGCAGCCGAGCATGCGTCGACCTCGATTCGCTGTATTGAACAAAATTGCCATAGGCCAAACCGGTGCATTTGAGGTCACATCAACGCTGGTCTTGGACACGCGTGATAGAATTTTGCCTTTTTCCAATTCGCTTGAAGTCCAGGTAATTTTATTCTTACCCCTTGCCCTACAAACGCAGTCATCGCCTGGTACCTCATCAGCACATGCTGAACGACCTAGCAATCCTTTGGCTGCATTCGTCAATTGAGCAGATCCAACCACTGGCGTAACACAAGGCTGCAAGCGTGGCCAATCAGCAACTCTCAGCGCCTTGTCGTTACAGTGAGGTTTTTCGATTCCATGCATAGAGGCAGATCATTTCCATGGCCAAGGTAGCCCCGGCCAAAGCCGTAATCTCTGCGTGATCGTACGGAGGTGAAACCTCTACCAAATCCATCCCTATGAGGTTAATACCTTTTAGCGCTCTAAGAATTTCGAGCGCTTGATGAGTCGCCAGCCCACCAGAGACTGGGGTACCGGTCCCTGGCGCGAACGCCGGATCAAGACAGTCAATGTCGAAGGTCATGTAAACCGGATGGTCGCCAACACGTTCGCGGATCTGAATGGCTACGGCTTCTGCGGACAATCCATGCACCTGACGGGCATCAATAATTTTGAACCCCATCGGATCATCGTTAGTGGTCCGGAGTCCGACCTGGATGGATCTTTGTGGATTAACCAATCCCTCCTTGGCTGCATGAAAGAACATCGTGCCATGCTCAATGCGTTTGAAATCCGGATCAGGCCAAGTGTCGCTATGAGCATCAAAATGTATCAGCGAAAGGGGGCCATGAACTCTTGCGTGCGCCTTAAGCAATGGGTAGCTGATGAAGTGATCGCCACCCAGTGTTAGCAAACCGCACCCCTGCTTGAGTATCTCATCGGCGTGCCGCTCAATCGATGCTGGTACAGATTCCGGCACTCCCAAATCGAACTCGCAGTCACCATAGTCAACCACTGCTAGCTCATCAAACGGATCGAACTCCCAAGGCCAATGTCTCGCCCAAGCGATTCCAGTAGAGGCGATCCGCACCCCCCTGGGTCCGAATCGTGCGCCTGGACGATGAGTAGTCGCGGTATCGAAAGGCACACCAGTTATCACTAAATCGACGTCAGAAAGGTCACGGCTGTAGCGTCGGCGCATGAAGCTCGTCACTCCAGCAAAGGAGGATTCCGCCTGGGTTCCATAGAGACTTGCTCTCGTAAACGCTAGGTCATTGCGACTCATTTTTGCTTTTCCTGCAAGATCAAGAGTGAAGGACCGCTTGATTCTCTGGCGCTTCCATAATTCGTAAAATATGAACTAATCTATGCCAACATTAACAAAAGGCGATGTGTGCAATGCTCACTCAGCTCAGGGATATGGATCTGCAGTTGTTGCGGCTTTTCGTCACTATTGTCGAATGCGGCGGCTTTAGCGCCGCGCAAGGTAAGTTGGGGATCGCGCAGTCGACCATCAGCACCAAAATGGCTAAGCTTGAGGTTCGACTTGGGGTCCGTCTTTGCGAGAGGGGCAAAGGGGGATTTCGACTTACACCAAAAGGCGCCCAAATACTGCAGTCTGCTCGACGCCTGTTCGAAGCGCTGGATGAATTCACCCGTGACACTCAAGACGTCTCCCACATCATTTTGGGAGAGCTCCAGATCGGTATTTCTGAACTGCTTGCTTCGACAATTACAGAGTCAATTGGGCTTACGCTTGGTGCTTTTCGAAACCGAGCAAAGGATGTGACAATTGAGATTATATCCGCCCCGCCGGCAGAGTTAGAACGCCTACTTGTGAACAATACCATTCAACTTGCCATCAGCTACTTTTCCGGAAACCAAGAGGCTCTCAACTACGAACCGCTTTTCACAGAGCGGCAAACATTATTTTGTGGTGAAGCCCACCCCTTTTTCCATAAGGCACCCCAAAACATAGAAGAGCTGAATACATCCAGCAAAGTCACCCAGCTTTATAAAACCGCCTCTCTTAGCTCAAGAATACAATCTCACAGGCACACTGCAGTATCCGATCAAGTCGACGCAGACCTAATATTCGTACTTTCAGGTGCACATATCAGTTTTCTTCCGACGCACATCGCAAAACCTTGGGTCACTGCCGGAAAACTGCGAGCGCTTTTCGAAGACTCGTTGAGCTATGACGTGATTTTTCAACTCGCCACTTCAAAAAGTCGCGAGCCCAGTGAGGCGCTTGCTGTCTTCAAGCAACAACTGATCCAGCAGTTTGATGCTGCGGAAAACTAACGCAGCCCTCAAACGCAACATCCGGAACTCTTAAGCGCCCCTCTCGAAGCCAACCGCTTCTTCAAATCCCTGCACCCACCCCACCTTCAATTGTTGACAGGCTAACATTGTTAGCCTTAGTCTCCCCTGCCGTATACTGACTACACCGAACTTAAAAGATACGAAGGTATCCGTACCACTGTTCGCCCAGTCGAATCATGGCTGCGCGCGTACAAGGCAATATGAGAGTGCGCAGCGCAGCGAGTCTGCAAATATCCAATTCTTGCGTTCCAAGAGTTCACGTGTAGAACTGGTTCTCTGTCAAGCTGTTGTCAGTGGGTAAGGCCTCCATCACCAAAAAAGCGTGCCTACACTGTAGACAGCAGCACATTCGGGGCTTGTCTTAGATTATACAGTCTGTTACCACCTATAAATACCAATACGTTTACGCCGCAGCTCCCAAAAACATCCCCTACCAAGGTTCGTTAAACATATGAAACTTGTGAGTCTACCTACGACACTACCTACCCTTAACTCGAAAAATTTAATACTTCGCTCGCTGTACGAACATGACATTGATTGCATTTTTTCTATTTATGGAGACCTCGAGGTAATGCGTTACGCATCAGATGATGTGTTTCCGACAAGCGATATAGTGCTGAAAATGTTAGATAGCATCAGAGCTCTTTTGAGGTCTGGCACATCGCTTGAGTGGGGAATTCAAAGAAAAAACAATACCGGGATTATTGGAGTTTGCGGTGTTTACAAGTTGAACCATCACGCTCAAACAGTTCAAGTGGGATGTCTTTTGGCGAAGTCCGAATGGGGAAAGACTGTAATGCAAGAGGCGCTGAGCTGCGTGATCGATTACTGTTACACGTCTTTAGGAATACACCAATTTGAAGCAAGTATTGACGAACCCAATATTAGGTCCATCCGACTTTTTGAGAGATTGGGCTTTGTTAGAGAAGAGGAGAACTCCTATATCTTGAATCTGGGGCCAGTATAACAAAACCAAGAAGGCGCTCGACATGCCTAGTCATTCATCATGCATCACGCTAACGTCATAAGAAAACTAAACATCGATGCCGCATTCTTTATCGCCAGCAGAGCAGCCTACTGTTGAACGTTTCTCAAACAACGGAAGTAGCTGCAGCATTAGAACAATATCATTAGTTTTCAATTGGGAAAAATACGCAGCACGCTCGCTCAAGATAGTTGTATCGAGCCAGCTTAACCCTGAGCAGTTTTTAAGAGCGGTTGAACTTAACATTAATCTAGTCGCCACACTGCAAGGCACTATTTCAGGGTAAGCGTAACTGAACTGTGGTTTAGCTCGATCCAATTCCGTGCGAGCTTTCGTGAATGTTTGTGAGTATTTGTAAGGAACAGTGATATCCGTGCCTGGTGAATCGACCCCACTGGGGGACCGAGACCCTGATGGAGTTAGGCCAGCAAGGATCTTGACAGGCCGGGTTACCCCTCCTACAAAAAGCGCGCGGCGCATCTCTCAGAGAGGGGTTAGGCTATTTTTGAGGCAGGCAAGACTTTTCAGAAAGCAGACAACCCCATCCTCAACGTGGCCGCCCAAAGCTGCTCATCAAGATGCAGAGCGACGGCTTTTGCATAGGATGAGTCGCGCACCGGTCAATGGACCCGTGTCTAGCACAAGGCAAGGCTGCTAGACTGCCCTATTTGCTCAAGATCAACTTGCCATGCGTATTGTAAAAGAACACGTTGTAGATACCGCGCTTTCGTTACTCGATTCGACGGGGATAGAAGGCCTCACCCTACGCAAGCTGGCGACTGCGCTGGGGATTCAGGTCCCTTCGCTTTACTGGCATTACAAGAACAAGGAAAGCCTCTTTGAGGACGTTGCAGATGCGCTTCTGCGTAAGGTCGCCCTTCAGGTCCACGATGCCCTATGGAACGTAAAGTTGCTAAGTATTGCTAAGGAAATACGCCAGGCCTTGCTCTCGAGGCGAGATGCAGCACGCTTTCTGTCAGTAACCTGCCCCGTGTCGGACAACGTACTTCGCGTCAGCTCGTCGATGATCGAATGTCTCACGGGTGCTGGGCTGGATGATCGCACCGCCCAACGAGGGGCGTTCACCATCATGCATTACGTGCTCGGTTTTACCGTTGAGGAGCAGGCCTTGAGTGGTAGGAGCAGCGATCAGTTAAAAATGGCAGAACTCAAGGATCTATTCGAGAACTATCCGATGGGTCGTTCATTATTCATGGATATTGCTGAGGGAAGCCCTGACGAGCGCTTTGAGTTTGGTGTTGAATTGATCCTTGAGGGCTTGCAACGCCATGTGGAACAGGTAAAAGGAATGACGTCTAATCGTCCATGAGTATGAGCAGAAGATGCAAATCTTTGGTTTGCCTCTTCTGCGCTATAATCTCAATTCACGCGCTCCTGAGGCACCAATATACTTAACACGACAGTTATAGAACCATCAATAAATGGTACGAAAGGTACTGTTGCATGGCCTGCTCGCCCAACGCATGCTTATACAATCAGTTTTCGGTTTTCATGACAGCCGACTAAAGTAATCAAGTAACTCGCACTGTAATGTTCGATCCTTAAAGAAGCCGAAATGCCCTACCGCCCCTTCATGAGCTCGTTTATATCTAACATCAAGACTTGCAACCTCGTAAGCCTCATGCATTATCTGCGCAGCACGCAAAGGTACATATGTATCATCTTCAAAGACAAAACTGATGATCGGAATCTCCAAAGAGCCATACATGTCTTTTCCAAGCAGGCCAAATTTATCCGAAAGCAAATATTTTTCATCGCACACCCAACGCGACCACTCGAGCAGAATAGAACTTGGGATATTGGAACTCCCCAACCCGAACATTCGAGCGGGGAAACTGCAAGACAGCCTTGAAATTAACGGAATAAGAACCTTGAATAACAAAAACATCTTTACTCTATCTTTACCTGACCACCGATTCCAATGTGGGAATGAGCCACCGACAAAAGCAGCGGCCTTCAGGCTTACAGCCTCCTCCGAAAGCCCAAGCAGTTGAGCGCCAATGCTGTGTCCTACAAAATAAACTGGAAGTGACGGACGGAATTTTTGACAGTATTGGATAGCCGATCCGATATCTTTCGCTCCCCAATCAGAAAGTTTATACCTTTCGCGTTTTTTGCCCCGCCTTTCAATTCCACGATAACTATAGACCATGACGTCATACCCCGCGCCAGCGGCCACAGTAGCAAATTTACTATAAAAATTACGCCCCACCCCTAGTGCGCCAGAGACGACAATTACTCCTATAGGAGAAGTGTCTGCCTCGAAGTATTCCCCACTTAGCATTACTCCATCAGGGCAAAAAAACTCGATCTTCGTAGTCACCATTCTCTACCTCTCTTGAGAGCTCTCGGGTGAGCTTAGCTAGACTGCAGAACACCAAAAAACTGCTAATTAGTGCGCTCAGCTACTTAGTAAACCGAAACTTGAGGATCTCGCCACCCTCCTCATTGCATAAGCGCAAATCTGCTGGAGTCAGCTGTCAGGTCCATCCCATTCTGACGAGGTGCTGACTAAAAAAGTAGTCTTCTCAAGTCACACTAGCAGTGTTAGTCTCAGGGTTTTTTCCAACTCTCCATTGCCACCAAACAGTCAAACGGCATGACGGCTTCCACCACACACATGCACGACCGTGGGAGAGTCGGGACCAGATATTCAAGTAAGGTAGGTAGTAAGCAACGCCATCGAATGACGCTGAAACACGCTAAGCGAGTTTCACCGAGCTATCGGGGTACACGTTTATGGCAATGCAGCCAGTTTCAATTCACCAGAAACTGTCAAGCGTCAGTTCATGTTAACGATCAGCGTGGACCAGTTGCGGTGTTTGAATCGCCCCGGATTCTCTAGACACCTTGCAAACTCATTGCGTAACGCTTTTCAAACTCTACCGGTGACAGCTGATTATTGAAACCATGGCGGCGTTTCGCGTTGTAGAACATCTCGATGTAATCAAACACATCACTACGAGCATCCTGCCGCGAGGTGTAGATTTTCCGCCTGATCCGTTCCCGTTTCAGAAACTGGAAAAAGCTCTCGGCCATGGCATTGTCATGACAGTTGCCTCGGCGACTCATGCTGGCAATCAAATTGTTTGCCTTCAAAAAGCTGCGCCAATCGGACGCTCTCCAGCCAGGGTAGATGAGGCTCTTTGTTTCCACGGGTCGCAGTCATAGTCAGCAGCAGTCTTGTAACTGACGCCAAAGGCTGTTGGCGTATCCAGAAGCGCGGCAAGCCTGACGCGCTTGAGTAACATCCAGTCGTTCTCGCTTGTTGCTCGAATGCGCCCATTTCTGAGCTCCTGGGTGAGCCTCAGAGGCAGTAATGAAAAACCCCGCTTCTAAGGCGGGGTTCGGCATATCGTGCGCAGTCCCATCACCTAGGTGAAGGTGGTAATAATTGAATTTGCGCAATGAAAACGGTAACCGTTCATGGCATGAATCTGCCGCATAAAGCCTAGAAAATCAACTGATACGTCCCTGTGTTGACACACCTTTTGACCACTATTCGGGTCGCCAGTGATCGGGTAAAAATCGACTAATCTCACTCACCCGCTGCGTCGTTAGGCGCGTCAGCGCGTCCTTCCTCTACGCATACGCAGCATGACCATTTAGCCGCGCAAACTGGATCAAGCTCATGATCGCTGCCGCCCGTTTACCGATGCGTAACGATCCAGCGAAAAGCGGTTCTTGCACCAAAAAGCCCATGGCGTGATTGGGTTTTCAGCCCAATTGTTGTCTATGGGTCGGCGCCGTCATCAAGGTAGCGCGACAGCGCTGCCCAGCGTTTCAGGCTGTAATCGAGTGCTTTGCTGATCGCAGAACCTTCGGGTGCGAGGTCGCGGTGGGCGACCATCCAGGCATGCAACCTATTCATCACAGGTGCGGCTTTTTCTTGCCGTATTCGGCGCCGTAAATCAGACTCCAGATCGCGGACTTCGCTCTCGATTTCGTACAGCAACTGGATATAGCGCAAGGCCCGCTCAGCAAACATGCTTTTATTCGTAGCGTGCAGCTCGAAGAATTTGCGCCGAGCACGGGGCACTCTCTTCAAGCAAACAACTCGTCCAGTCTTGGTCAGACTTGCAACTGTTGAAGCGACAACAGTTGCTTTATCTTTGTGCTCCACCGTGGAGCAAGGCCATGCTCACTCATTATGGCCGGACTGGATTGCTACTCTCTCCCTGAGCCTCATTGAAACTATTTGTGGCTCTGTCCGATTGCTAATCAACACGGAACTCAAGAATTTCGTCACCGGCATCATCCCATTCTCCTGTCGACGTCCAGCCAAAGTTTCGATAAAAGCCGTACGAGCGGACATTCGGATCGCTGGAGCAGGCCAAGAACAAGCGCTTGAAGCCCGCATGACGGAACTCTTGGATCATCTTTTCTAGCAATGATTTGCCGATTCCTCTTCCCTCATATGCAGGAAGAAGAGCGAGAACAGTGATCTCACCGGTATCCCGATCACCAAAGCAGTAACCAATCATCTCGTCGTCAATGCAGGCAATGATACCGGGCGCACTCTCGTCGAGAATGCCCGCGCTCCATGATCCGATGGTTACTCCTACATCGCGTAAGTCCTCTTCTGAAAATGCATTCTCCCTTGTTAATCCCCGAATTTCGATGCAGCGCGAAGCATCATCAGGCACAGCTCGGCGGAAGGTTAGTTTGTTGGCCATAAGTCGATTTCCTTTAAAACCGCTTTTTAAAAAAATCCAGCTATATATGGAAAGCCCGTGATTCAAAGCAATCTGAAATCTTGGAAGCTGCCTAGCTGGTCTTAACCGGGAACTGTTCGTGCCTCGATAACCCACTGGAATCGGCTGCCGGTCGGCTCACATTCTGTCGGGTAATGAAGGGAATTTATAGTCTGTTCAAAGACAAGCTAACAGTGTTAGTCTATAGCCGCGAGAGGGTGTCCGAAGCCACAAGCTGCTCATCAACGATAGCAAGGCCAAGGTTTACAAGGTCGGCGGAATGTACTACTTAGTGCCCCCCCCGGAATCTTCCAGCGCTACGCAGCCGAATGCCCCCACCCTACTACCAGCAATGTTGCGTTCGATGCCTGGCGATAACATCAGCGCCTGTTTGAGCGGCTCGATATCCATCTCAAACGACCCAACGGCCAGAACATCCGGACCTGCAAGGTGAAGGGGCCCCACAGAACAAGCTCCCTAAATGGCTATCTTTTACGCGAAGCTAAGATAATTTCGTCTCATCTTCCTGCGGACAACCCCTTCCTTACGTTGAGCTCGTAAGACCATGAGGCGTCGCTAGCTTGACTCGAACGTCATCAGGTCGCTTACCTCATCGCTGTCCACCTAAAAGTTGATGAAGTGATCACCATCCAGTGTTAGCAAACCGCCCCCCCCCTGCTTGAGTATCTCATCGGCGTGCCGCCCAATCGATGCTGGTACAGATTCCGGCACTCCCAAATCGAACTCGCAGTCGCCATAGTCAACCACTGCTAACTCATCAAACGGATCGAACTTAGGGCCAATGTCTCGATTCCGATAAAGGCGATTCGCCCCCCTCGGTACGAGTCGTGCGCCTGGACGATGCGTTGTAGCGGTATAGCAAGGCAGCCGAATTATTACTAACTCCACGCCGAAAAGATCGCGACTGTAGCGTCAACACATGAAGCTCTTCAGTCTGGCAAAAGAGGACTCTACCTAGTTCCCGTCAGGCTTGCTCTGCTAAACGCTAGATCATTCGACTCATTTTTGGTGCTCCTGCAGTATCGAGAATTGAGGCACGCTTCATTATCTAGCGCTTCCACAAGCGTAAAATACAAACCAATCTATACCAACATTAACAAAAGGCGATGTGTGCAATGATCAAGACGTATCGCACATCATTTTAGGAGAGCTCCAGATGGGTATTTCCAGTCCCTGCATCCACTCCTAGCCTCAAGCGATGTGTAATGTACTTGGATATTGTCAATGTTGATGAGCCTCGACATATTTTTATGCGTGAACAATTGTGAGCTTTTGTAATCTTTCCGGCCTATCCAGCCCGGCCCTTCCTTGAGCTGATCAATCAGATGCCCCGCTCAGGTGCCGACTAAAGCGCCTCAGCATCGATGGCCCCGTAGCACTCCTTTGCATGACGTAAGGCTCTTGACAGACTAACAGTGTTAGTTTTAATCTTCTCGCCTATCGCATTCTGACTACATCCAACTGAAAGGTAAGGGAGTATGAGACATCACTATTCGCCCAGCCAAAACTTCAGGCAAAATGAACCGGCCGAAATTCGTGCCAGCACCACTAAGAACCATTTACCCAGCAGTAGATGACGCAAATGGGAATTACGAATGTATCAACTGCGGCGGCCTGTAGGTGTAGATAATTTTTTATCAAGCACCATGAGAACCGAGCTAACCGTATAAGCATATTCACCGTAAAAGCATAGAAATATACAAACCATTTCCGCGACAAGCATTGTCAAGATGGGGCCACCCCTAAAAACCAGCTCGGCACCCATCTTAATTATTTCGAGTTGCACGGCAGGCAACGAATTGTTTCCTACGGTTTGGGACTAGCGTCTCGAGTATCTGAGTGCCTTAAATTTAGTCCACACCCTTCAACAGTCCGAACGTTATTTTTCGGCTACTGACCGCCTAACTATTGTCGAGTGACGCCTGTAGAAATCGGTTAGGCACCACGACATAGCAACAAAAGTCTGGTGCATTAGCATTCAATTCAATCTCATGAAGCGCCATGCGCTTGTTTAACTATGGTTAATCCAATGCGTGCTCAACACTGTAGATTTTTACTTACTTTCACAACTTTCATCGCACTAGCTACGGTCTTTGCTTTTGCTTGGCGGATTAATCCTGACCGTACGGGTTCTGGTTTTGCCGTCTCCACGGCGCCCGACACTCAGGTCGATAGTACTCAGCTCCCTTATTACAGCAGCCGCTTCGCCTCTTCGGATCTAAGAAATTTTGTGCATGCCTCCTCGGTGACTACACTGCCGGGTGGTGGTCTTATTGCTGTCTGGTTTGCTGGCTCTCGCGAGGGCGCTGCAGATGTGCAGATTCGGGCCGCTCGCTACGACGCGGATGAAGCCGAGTGGGGAAAAGAGCAGATTCTGGCTACTCGCCAATCAACCCAAAAGGCTACGAAAAAGTATATCCGCAAACTGGGAAACCCGGTCATCGCACTTGCCCCAGATAACAGGCTTTGGTTGTTTTACGTCTCTGTTTCTTTCGGTGGTTGGGCAGGCAGCGCAATCAATGCCATGTGCTCAGATGATTTTGGCGAAAGTTGGTCGACACCGAAACGACTCGTCACAACTCCTTTCTTAAACATCAGCACCCTCGTTCGTACAGCACCGGTGTTTCATCGTGACGGAACCTTAGGTTTACCGGTATACCACGAATTCTTGGGCAAATTTGCCGAATATCTGTTCATCAGCCCGGACGGAGAAGTGCTTGATAAAAGCCGAATCAGCAACGGCAAACACTCCCTGCAACCGACGGTGGTGCCTCTCGATGAACGCAATGCGGTTGCGATGTTGCGGGATGCGAGTAGTAACCGAAGGGTGCTCACCAGTCGCACAGCGGACGCCGGCCAGACCTGGAGCGAACCCGCTCCTATCGATCTCGCCAACCCCAACTCTTCGCTCGCCGCGGTAGCCTCTTTTAACCATGGCCTACTGGTAGCCCTGAATGATCTTGAGAAAGGACGCTTCCGACTACGCCTAATGAGCACTAATGACCGTTTCGACTTTTGGAGACCCGTGATTGATCTTGATAAATCCCCCGATCCCGAGGGCAATCCATTCAACCCAGAAGTGTATAGAGAGATCATTGGAGATGAGTTCCGCCTTTCCAGCGGCCCACGAAGACAACCGCTGGTAGATGAATTCCTGGCAAGCCTGGATCAGCGTGTTTGTAAGGGTGACGGCTGTAACTTCGAGTATGAATACCCGTATTTTATCAAAAGCGCAGACGGCCTTTACCACCTGACCTACTCATGGAATAACACCTTCATCAAACATGTCAGCTTCAATGAGGCGTGGCTTAAGGAACAAATCTGATGACCGAACTTTGGCACGCGCATCTCGCTTTTTTACTCCTCGCGTACGTCGCGATCCCGGGAACCGGCCTTAGTCTCGGAGCACAACTAGTTCGACTAATCGGTCTAGTGGGGATCAGTTTGATCCAGATTGAAGGCCTCTCACTAGCAGCTTACATTGGCAGCTTCACCGGAAGCTTATCTGTCACCTCACTGGTAGTGCTCACCTTCGCCGTCCTCTTAAAAGGGGGGGTACCCATAAAACCGAATAGTACTGCTCGCTTGCAAGTATTGATCGTACTGGCAGGACTTGCGCTTTTCCTTTATCCCGCCACCATGGGGTTGTCCCAAGCGGACCCTTACCGACTGGGATTTCAGCCTCGACTGCTGATCCTGATAATCGGATTGATTACCTTGGTATTCCTGGCTTTGCAGAATTTTTGGGGTGCTGGTCTACTCGGCATTGTGACACTGGCATATTGCTTAGACGTTAAGCCTTCTCACAATTACTGGGATTATCTAGTTGATCCCTTCATCGCTTTGTATTGCGTAGGAACACTGGCCTGGTACTTCGCCAAAAAATTTTGGAGCCGTGCAACCGCACGGCAAAAAATACAATCTTGATTCAGCTTTAACGGATTGGTATCTCACTAGACGGAAATTTAACATGACCGATTGGCTTCACTCGCGGCGATTGCACTACTGGTCTGGTGCGATCATGATTTTGTTCCTATGCTTTTGCGCATTACGTGGATTATTTTTTATTGGCTTCTCAGGATTTGAAGTTCGTGCGCTAAGCACCGTCGAAGCAATACCGGATACGCTATGGGTTGGGCTGAGGTTTGATCTTCGCTTAGCAATATTTCTGATGATACCTGTTGCTGTACTGGCATGGTTTCCTCGCTGGAATCTTGTTCGCTCACCTGTTGTGCGTGTGCTAGCGCGCTTGTACCTTGCGCTGGCTATCAGTGCTACCTTGTTAGTCTATATTATTGACTTTGGTCACTATGCCTATCTCGGCGTTCGTATTAACGCGACTGTTTTGCGCTTTCTCGACGACGCCCAAATCTCGAGCGGCATGGTGTGGCAGTCCTATCCGGTGGTATGGATCACACTCGGATGGTTGGCCACGACAGCGGTGATCTGCTGGTTGCTCCTGCGCCTCGAACGGGTGACTCTGGACCGTTTTGCAAAACCCCTTAGCAGCCTTTCAGTAGCGTGGGGTAGCGCGTTTATGATCGTGCTTGTGCTCCTTGGCATACTCGGTCGTGTCGAGAACATCAATCTTGAAAACCCTGTGCCGCTTCGCTGGAGTGACGCCTTTTTTTCGGGCGACACTCAAGTGTCGGCGCTAGGCTTGAACCCGGTAATTTTCCTTTACGACACCTTGAGGGTTCCTCATACCCCCTATGACCAGACGCAAGTAAAGGCTCACTACGAAGTTGTCAGCCGGTATCTAGGGGTCTCCCAACCGGATGCTGCAAACCTTGACTTCAGCCGAGTTCAGGGGCCACAACCTTATGCAATTGCTGGCAGTCAACGCCCCAATATTGTTTTCGTAATGCTTGAATCTTTGGGAACAAGTGCAGTCGGGGCCTACGGTAACCCACTGCAACCAACGCCAAATATTGACCGGTTAGCCAACCAAAGCTGGTTTTTCAAGAATTTCTACGTGCCGGTGACAGGAACAGCAAAAACCGTCTGGGCAAGTATTTCAGGGGTACCTGACGTCTCTCGTCAAGAGACAGCCACGCGTAATCCTCTAATCACTCGACAGAACAGCTTGGTCAATGCGCTAGATGGGTATGACAAGTATTACATGATCAATGGCAATTCGGGCTGGGCCAACATGAATGCCCTGATTCACCAGAGCATCGACAACGTTCGGATTTTCGAAGAGAGCTATTGGAAGTCCCCCTTGGTCGATGTCTGGGGTATTTCGGACCTCGATCTGTTCAAGGAAAGCAACAAAATTTTTCAACAGCAAGCTCCAGGAAGGCCCTTCTTTGCCTTCATACAGACATCCGGTAACCACCGGCCCTTTACCATTCCAAAGGAAAATGATGGGTTCAAGACGCTTTACCTTCCCCTCAAGACCGTCCAGAACGCAGGCTCGCGTACGTTGGCCCAATACAATGCAGTACGCCTGCTGGACTTCAACATTGGGCGCTTGATGGAGATCGCGCAGGAGGGCGGATGGTACGACAATACTATTTTCGTCATGTTTGGCGACCATAACACGCGAATCAGTCAGATTCCTCATATGCCCCCTGCATTCGAAAAGCTCGGTTTGGAAAGTAACAATGTGCCCTTGCTGATCCATGCCCCTAAGCTCCTGAAACCACGCGTTGTTGCTGAGGCGGTAGGATTGGTTGACTTAATGCCCACCGTATTGGGCATGGCAGGCATGGAGTTTCGCAATAGCGCAATGGGCCGGGATATCCAACAGCCAGCGGTTGAAGGTGAGCGCGTAGTGCCGCTTGTACTTAGAGAGGGAACCTTCCCGCTGATTGGCGGTGTAACCAAAGACTTTCTGCTGCAGATGGAGCATGACGGCAACCAGCCAACATTGCATGACCTAGCTTCACCCACTCCTTTGGAAAATGTTGCAGAACAACACCCCGAGGAGTTTCAGCGCTTGCGTGAGTTAACCCGTGGGCTACATGAGACCTCAAGATTTATGCTTTATCAGAACGTCAGAAAAGACTGAATCAGAACTCCAGTTCCTGAGTCTGGCGCATAGCGTGTGTTCAGATAAGTGAGGGTGCACATCTTCGCGCTTCCTGTTGAGCACAAAGATATACGCACGACTTCAGCTAACCGAGCCAAGAAAACCAATACATCGCCATAGACTACTTGGCGTCGGTTAGGCTAAAGAGATTTAGCACCCAGTACTATAAGAAAACAGGATGAAGAATTTGAAACAGAACATCTACGATAACGAAATTTTCTTCAGACGATACAAATTGCTCCGGCAAAACGGTGCTGGTCTCAAGAACGCAATGGAGATACCCGCATTGCGAGCTCAACTACCGCCACTTGAAGGCTTGCGCGTCTTGGATTTGGGATGTGGTTTTGGTGATTTCACGCGTTTGGCTCGCAGTTGTGGAACGGCGGCCGTAACGGGCATTGACATCTCTGAACGCATGATCGAAGGGGCACAAGAGTTGGCGGATGATCCATGCATCACATTCCATGAAACTGCGTTTGAAGACTCTGCTTCGAGCGAGTGTTCTTTTGACCTCGTTGTATCTTCAATGACATTGCATTACGTCGCGGATTACCCTCAGGTTGTCAATTGGGTTTATCGAACCCTTAAGCCAGGCGCTCGCTTTGTCTTCTCAGTTGAACACCCTATCTGCACGTCCACCGTAGTCGGATGGGTCGCGGATGAGACTGGAGACTTAGGCCATTGGCCGGTCGATTCCTATAGTGATGAATCAATACGTGCTAATCGCTGGTTTGTCGACGACGTTCGAAAGTACCACAGGACGGTGGAGACGTATGTCAATGCCTTGCTGAAAACCGGCTTTCAAATATTGCATTTGGGTGAGCCTGTCCCCAATGCAGAATACTTAGCAAGCAAACCTGAACTGCAGGAGCATTTACGTCGACCTGCCGTACTTTTGCTGGCAGTAGAAAAGCCCTTACAATAATTTCGTATAACGAAATTTAACTTCGATGCATTTAATGCACTATGCATCGCTTCAGTACATCTCCCTTGGGGCCACGTTCCTAATGCATTACGGTTCCCCACAGGAAATTGCGCCAACGGTTTTCGTTATTCGGCAGGCAAGTAAACTTATGAATTCCAGACCTTTCCAATGGGCGGCTTTCGCTGCTATGTCCACCTTTGTATTGCTATGGGGCAGTGCAGCCATATTCACTCGCTGGGGACTCGACCATGGCTCCGTATTTGCGCTTCTGGTACTACGTTTTGCCCTGGCTTTAGGCGTCTTGCTTCTGATCGGCTTGCCGGGTCGACGTTGGCTGCCCAAGCGAGATACACGCTGGCAGGTTGCAGGAACGGGACTGTTACTCATCGGTTGCTATTCTGTCTGCTACTTCCAGGCCATGGCGCATGGCATCACGCCGGGACTGTTAGCTACGTTGCTTGGTGTGCAACCAATCCTGACGCTGTTGCTGACCGAACGGCGCTTCTCGCTATGGCGACTAGTAGGTTTACTCATGGCCTTGGCAGGCCTTTCATTGGTGGTCTACCAAAGCTTGATGTTGACTAGGTTATCTGGACTCGGGATGAGTTTTGCCTTTGGTGCGCTTATGTGCATGACCTTCGGTTCGATACTGCAAAAGCGTATTCATCAAGCACCTACCGCAGTGTTACCGCTGCAATACTTAGTAACGTTGCTGTTATGTCTGTGTTTCGTGCCGTTCCAGCCATTCCAGTTTGAACCGAACTTGGATTTCCTGGTGCCACTGTTGTGGTTGGGACTCGTAATTTCTGTGGGAGCGCAATTGCTGTTGTATTGGCTGATCCGCAGCAGCAATCTTGTTAACGTCACTAGCCTTTTCTATTTGGTGCCGGTAGTTACAGTGGTTCTCGACTACCTGATCTTGGATAACGCCATGCCTGCACTAGCCGTTGTCGGCATGACATCCATCCTGGCCGGGTTGATATTAGTTTTCAAACTACCCGTAGCATCCAATCGTTGAGCCGGGTGAGCGCATGTCAAATCTTCCCAATGCTCTGAGCTTAATGACAAAATCTGAAACTAGGTGAATGTAATATGACTTATGATTTTTAGAAAACCAGCAAACCGCTCGCACTTATTAGCACTTTTTCCACTAAGGACACTCATAACATTCATATCTATTGATTGAAATTACACACATGCGCGCGGAGAACTGAATCACAAGTCCTTCCTTTTTCGCGCACAGTAAGCCCAAGAACCGTTTTTATCTTTTCGTCAACATTAGTTCCCCCGCGCTTGGCCCTACTCACAGGCGGAAACTAATTTCTTAACCGCTCGCTCATGTATCCATACGTATTTATCCCTAACTTTGCTGTGGGTTATGGGCAACTTATTTTCGAGAATATATGAACAGCCCAACCCCCGATGCGAAAATCACCCTCAATTCATCGTGTGAGCGCATTCTCCTAACTGGCGCCACAGGTTTTCTCGGAGGTTCTGTCGCAGCCATGTTGCTTGCTAGTGGTCATGGCCCCGCCCTCGCCTTTCTGGTCCGGGCCGAAGATCCTCGCCAGGGTCTGGGAGCGACTGCGCGACAATTTGGGCCAGCACGGTGTCAGCGCCATTGAAAGTCAGGCACTGAACGACGCGCAGATTATCTGCGGCGATTCTCTCGACTCTGCCTGACTAGCTCGCGAAACATCACGGCTGATGCAATTCGACAGGGTCATCAACTGCGCCGCCGGGGCATCGTTTTCGAAGAATCCGAATATCTGGCCGGTCAACGTCGAAGGCACCTATGCCTTCGCCCAGGTATTGAGCCATTCCTCGCGCCTTAAACGCTTCCTGCACGTTGGTACGGCAATGTCCTGCGGCCCCCAACGGGAGTCACCGATCAGCGAGTCGTGGGAATTTCCAGAGGCCGCCCAGCAACTGGTGGACTACACCGCTTCCAAGGCGGAGATCGAACGGCGCATGCATGAAAACCTACCAGGCCTGCCGTTGGTGGTGGCACGCCCCTCCCTCGTAGTAGGTCATCGCAACCTGGGCCGCCAGGCGCCGGGCAGCATCTTCTGGGTGTTCCGCATGGGCTTGTGTCGAACCTGTGGGTGAGCGTTATTGCAAAGTCGATGTAGATGACCTCAAATCCCTGGCCGCCAGCTTTGACGCCCGTATAGGCCCGGCCAACCCGCGTCTGGTGCTGCGGGCACTGCGTCTGTACAGCGGATTTGCCGATCTGAACTACCTATTTGACAACATCCGTTTGTTGGAAGAAGGCATTTCGGTGCCGCCGAGGTTCACCGATTACCTGGATGTTTGCGTTAAGTCGTCCAGTGGAGTGAGCATTGACGCAATGCAGTGTAGGCATCTGCTACTTACTGCCTGCGGGGGCTTCCGTACTCTGCGCCTCTATCCATTCGATAAATCTGGCGATCAACGGTTCATCAGCACGCGTTTCGGGATACAGGCAATAGTAGTTTTTCGAAGCCTCAATGGTCATATCGAAGGGGAACACTAAACGCCCGTCCCGCAGGTAATCCCTTACCAACCAGCGACTAGCGAGCGCAACTCCTCTCCCCTCTAGCGCTGCTGAAAGCGCCATCGCTACAGAGCTGAACCGAGCAGTTTTGATAGGTATATTTTTCACCTTTGTTTTCATCAGCCAACGCCGCCATTCACTGCCATCATCCTCATGCAGAATCCAGAAATCTGCTAACCCTTCAACAGTTCGAAGAGGTACAGGACCATTTAACAGCCGGGGGCTGCAAACTGGGGCAATATCAATGTTTTCCAAAAGGCGCCAAGCGAGCCCTGCCCACGGCGGGTTACCGTAGACAATTGCCACATCGGTGGTACGCCAGTCAATTTGAGTTGGATCATTACATGATTGAATGTCCAGCACCGAAAGCCCCATCCCTTCGGCAAACTCAAAGATGTTCGGTGCTAGCCATGAAACAGCCAGAGCCAAAGGCATAGAGACATGAAACGAATCACCTATGAGCTCTTGCTCCTTGCTACCGGCAATCAGGTCAAGACAACCATTAATCTCAAAAAACGCCGATGCGACTGACCGCTGCAGCAGCTTTCCGGCCTCTGTGAGCTTGAGGCGCCTGCCCTCTTTGACGAAAAGCTCGACGCCAAGAGACTCTTGCAAACTCCGAAGCTGCTGGCTTACGGCACCAGGGGTGATATAGAGCTCTGATGCTGCCGCCCTTACCAATCCTAACCTGGCGACCGATTCAAAGACCTTGAAATAATTGAGTCCCAGATGAGTATTCATGGCAACTGTTAAGCTCTGCTAAACAAAAATAATTTATTATTTTTCGCTATACGTGTCAAAACAACAAAACCAGAATCAGGTCAACAACAACCACCAGAAGACCCCTTATGACAATCGCCGCCCGCCCATTTGACTATCCCTACAATGGCATTTTCGAACCCCAAAAAACAGCGCTGCTGGTGATCGACTTACAAATCGATTTTATTTCCCAGGAAGGGTATTTCGCGAAGATGGGATACGATCCCGCATCTATTCGCAAAATTATCCCTGTCGTAAACACGATCATTGCTTCTGCCCGAAAAGCCGGCTGCCTAATCATACACACTCGCCAAGGCTATCGCGCCGATATGGCTGATATGACTGACTATGAAAAATGGCGGCGTAAACGGTCAGGGTTGGATAAGACCGATGTTCTGCTTAGGTCATCTCCAGGATTTAATATTGACCCGGAAATCGACGTCAGTCCTGACGACGTCATTATTGATAAAACGGCTAATGGAGCTTTTACCTACACCGAGCTCGATCATGTTTTACGCGCCAAGGGAATTACGCACCTGCTGTTCAGCGGATGTACAACCGATGTATGTGTTAGCACCACTTTGCGAGAAGCCCAAGATCGAAACTATCAAAACTTACTAATTGAAGATGCGTGCGCCAGTGGCGACCAGTATGCGCACGACGCCGCAATCTATATGGTTACTGTTGAAAATGGCATATTCGGAGTCGTTGCAAAAAGCCAGGATGTGCTGAAAGCTTTATCGAAATTCGAACTTAACCAAAACTAATCCGCGAGCTCACTATGCCCCTATTTATTTCATTGATGCGCATGACCGATAAAGGTCTCGCAGAACTAAAAAGTTCGCCGGAGCGGGGAAAAATAAGTCGAGAGCGTGTAGAACGCCTTGGTGGAACTAGTCACGCGCTTTTCGCAACCATGGGGCTTTATGATTTCATACAAGTCTTTGAAATGCCCAGCGAGACTCTCATGATGGAGTATTTGCTAACTGCACGGCAGGACGGACACGTAGAACCTTTGGTGCTTAGAGCTTTTGACAGTGCGGAGTGGAACGCTATCGTCCATAACGCCACCAACATTTAGTATAAAAGGAGGCAATGCATGAACATAATAAAAACAAAAACATTTTGCGCTGCAATGGTGCTTTCTGGATCGGTTTTCGCCGGTCCAGCTCTGCCCTCTTTCGTGCATGATGGGCGTCTCAACGTATGCACGACTGGAGACTTCCCACCATTAACATACATAGAAAACGCTGGAGACCAACGCCCTAAGGGAATTGACATCGACATTATTGAGGCAATGGCAAAAAACTGGGGGGCTGACGTGAGATTTCTTACAAGCAGCTTTGAAGGCATTCTGCCCTCTTTACAGGCAGGAAAATGCTCACTCGTCATTAGCGGCATGTATATTAATGACGAACGTCAAAAAAACTACAGTGCCGTACCGTACTTAATTACCTCACCTGCCATTGTCATTGCTAATACCGATAGTTTGATTCAAGCGCCCGAAAACCTGAGCGGTAAATCTGTTTCTGTAGAAGCAGGGTCATCCAACCTTAAGCTACTTACTAATCTTAACGAGAAGCTTGTTGCCGCTGACGTGCCCGCCGTGGCCATCAAAACCTATCCTACACAAGTCTTGGCCACTCAGCAGGTTCTGGCTGGCCGAGTGAATGCGACGATCACAGAAACCGCAGAAGCCGGTGTTCGGATCAAACAATCCAATGGCAGTCTCAAACTCGCTTTCGTATTCCCTTCTGAAGCATACTATGGGATATTTTTCCAGATAAACCCAGAGGATAAGCGAATAGTTCAAGATAGTTTGATAAAAATAAAAGCTGATGGACTTCTGGGGCAGATCGCAAAAAAATACAACATATCTGAGTCCGATTTCGATATGAAGCCTTAAAGCGCACCGTAGCTTTCGAGCCCCTAAGAAAATTCTACCCGAGATCTCGCATCGGGCCTAAAAAGCGCCCAAATCTTTTATACAGGTATTCTACGCCCCGGTGCGCGGACAACGAGGTTTATTATGTTTTTCGACTTTGATTACTTTATCCAGGCTCTATTTAGCAGAGACTTATTAGTGGGCGCGATGATCACAATCGCACTGTCGGTTACTGTCCAGCTCACCTCTACGCTGCTATCCCTCCCATTTTCCGTCGGATTACTTTCACACCGCACGTGGCTCAGGCTGCCCCTGAAGATATACGTTTGGCTATTCAGGGGCGCTCCAACTCTGCTGGTGCTATTGTTTTTCTGGAATGGCTTGCCACAACTGTTCCCAGTCCTGAGGCTCGATTGGTTCAATCCATTCCTCGCCGCCTTTCTAGCCATGACAATGATTGGCATTGCTTACAATTCCGAAATAATTCGAGCTGGGTTATCTTCTGTCAATAGAGGGCAACATGAAGCCTCGACGGCTCTGGGCATCGGAAAATACAGTTCTTTTTTTCATGTAATACTACCGCAAGCCATGCGAGTTTCTCTACCTTCTTTAATGAATGAATTCATCACGCTCCTCAAATCTACATCCTTAGCTTACACTATTTCACTAAAAGAACTGATGACCACTACCACACTATCAATTTCAGCAAGCTTCAAATTTACTGAGTGGTACTTAGCAGCTCTAATTTATTATCTTGTGCTGGTCACTATTCTAACCATTCTTCAATCGGTAGTTGAGAAGCGCATGTCAAAAGCATACCCAGAGGGTAGCTCACCTGTTATTCAAAAAAACAGGCCCTGGTTTTCACACTTCAAAAAACTGCCACCCCAATCCAATATTACTTGATTCCTGGGAGTTCGTGTAATTATGATCACAAATCGAAAGAGCGATACCTCTGCCGACAGCGCGTCGATTATAGAGCTGAACAGCATTAGCAAGTGGTACGGCGAACGACAAGCCCTTAACAACATCAATCTAAGAATAAAAAAGAAGGAGCGCGTCGTTGTTTGTGGCCCCTCGGGTTCAGGAAAATCTACGATGATCAGGTGCATGAACCGACTTGAGAATATTCAGAAAGGAAAGATACTTATTGATGGGCTTGATATAAGCCGACACACCAGATCGCTCAAGGGAGTTGGCATGGTATTCCAGCACTTTAACTTATTCCCTCACTTGACTGTCCTTGAAAACTGCACACTTGCTCCCGTTGTCACCGGTCTATATTCAAAAAAGCACGCCGCAGAACTGGCCATCCACTACTTGGCAAAAGTCAGAATCGGCGCTTATGCCAGCAAATACCCTTCTCAACTATCCGGCGGACAACAACAACGAGTGGCTATCGCACGAGCATTATGCATGGAACCCAAAATCATGCTGTTCGACGAGCCCACTTCAGCATTGGACCCGGAAATGGTTAATGAGGTATTAGAGACGATGATCGCGCTAGCTGATGATGGAATGACGATGGTCTGCGTCACCCATGAAATGGGATTCGCTCGCAAGGTTGCAGACAGAGTCATTTTTATGGACGCAGGAGAAGTGGTAGAGGAAAACGAACCCCATGCTTTTTTTAGCTCACCCCAAAGCCCAAGAACCCAGGATTTTCTAAGGAAAATTATTCATTAGGTATTCTTTTTAGCTTGGGATGATACAGAAGGGGCCGAAGTCCAGCCTCTTTTGCTCAAGCTCTGTGCATGTCAAGCAGTTTCCAGACGTTACATCTAGCCCTGGCGTTAGCCTTTCCAAGTCACTCCAACAGCCTCGCCCCCAACCGCTGATACCTGATTGCTGCGGAGCTGGGAATCGGTGCGACCATCCCGGCAGTGGGGTTCCCACTGCATCAACGGAAATGTTGCCCAACACACCGGCCAGAGGCTGCAGCTTGATCATTGCATCAGCTTCCTTCAACGCGATTCAGCACGGTGTTAGGCCGCGCAGCGTCAGAGGGGATGCACTGTACTGCTTCGCAGTGGGCTCTTAGGCCAAGGCGCAGACAACAGCAGTTCCGGCGCGAGCGCGATTGCTCGAGGAACACTACGATCGGCGGAGGGTGACGCAGAGGCGCTTACCGCACCTGACCTGGCATTTCGACCTCACCGTACTTCGTGCCGCATCGAAACGTAGGTTGCTCACAGGACACCAAAAATATGCATACGACAGAGAATGCTAGAGCTTGGGATCAAGTGTCTAAACGGGGTTTCAAACAAAAACTAACAATGCTAGTCTTTCATTTCTCTGGATTCCCTTAGCTAACAATCGCATTCAATTCTCAGCTTCTTTTTGCCTAGTCTATTACCGACAGACATCGCACCTGTGATCAGGTCTACAAGCGAAACGATGAGGGGGTCCAAGGCCGAAATCCGCTTAGCCTTCAGGAAAAGTCACTGATGAAAAACCGTCTCGCCATCGCGTTGGCAGCCACCGGTCTGGCGTTCGCCAGTGCCAATCTCGCCCAGGCTGCACAAATCTCCGGTGCCGTTGGTATCACAGGTCAAGATGAAATGACATACCGTACCGGCCTAACCTGGGATTGGGAAAAGAAATGGCTGGAAAGCAACACCGGACACCTGACCGGCTACTGGGATGCGGCCTACACCTACTGGGAAGGCGGCAAAGTCAGCGGTGCTCACTCGCTATCCTTTAGCCCGGTATTCGTCTACGAGTTCAAGGGCTTCACCTACACACCGTACATCGAGGCGGGTGTCGGAGTGTCGGCTTTCTCCAAAACCCGTGTTGGCGATAAGAATCTGGGCTCTTCGTTCAACTTCGAAGACCGCATCGGGTTTGGCCTGAAGTTACCGGGTGAGCAGAAGGTCGGTATCCGCGCAATCCATTACTCGAATGCCAGCATCAAGCAGCCAAACGATGGCATCGAGTCGTACTCGCTGTTTTACAGCAAAGGCTTCTAATGCAATCAGGCGGGGCGCCGAACACTCTGTCCGATTTTTTGCAGTGTCTTCAGCGTGCATCCATGTGCACAACGGATGTTCGAGGACATGGAATTGGTGGATGAGTCAGGTATCAGTGAAGCCATGATCCAAAGCAACCCGGGTACTGGAAGGCTTAAGTCGGTCTGTCGAGTTACCTGTGTCAGGTAGATCGGGCCCTTCCTGAACGACAATCTCATCAAACGCACATCGAACACGCTGATGATTACTATCGAAAGGCCTACCTGTTTGGTTGCTAAAACCTTTTCATAGAATGGCTGCCAAATTTTCGCGTACCCCCGCCTGATTCAGGCGACATGTTCCTTGGAAACCCGCACCATGCCAAGCATCAGTCAGGGCCCTCACAGCCTGCCCGAACATAGTCAACAGAGCGTCACACAGCAGTGGCTGGCGATTCTCTCGGTCGCCGTGGGTGCCTTCGCCTTGGTTACCAGCGAGTTTCTCCCTGTGGGCGTACTCAACGATGTAGCCAGCGACCTCGGCATCACTGTAGGCCAGGCCGGCCTGATGGTTACCCTGCCCGGCATCATGGCTGCCCTCGCCGCACCCTTGCTGTCTGTGGGCATTGGCGCTTTGGATCGTCGCTATCTGCTTATCGGCCTGACGCTGATCATGATCATCGCCAACTTAGTGGTCGCCTACGCCAGCGACTTCAGCCTGCTGCTGCTCGGACGCGTGCTGCTGGGCGTCAGCATCGGCGGTTTCTGGGCCACTGCCATCGCTCTCAGCGGCCGCCTGGCACCTGATGGCATGGGGGTAGCCAAGGCCAACTCGATCATCATGGCCGGTGTAACCCTGGCCACCGTACTCGGCGTGCCCATAGGTACCTGGGTGAGTGGCCTGATGGGGTGGCGCATGACCTTCCTGGTGACCGCACTGGTAGGCGTGCCAGTGCTGCTGGCGCAGATCTTCCTACTGCCGCGGCTGCTCCCGGAAAAGGCCATTCGCATCAGCGACCTGCCGGCCTTGTACATCAACCCACAAGCTCGGATTGGATTGATCGCAGTGCTGCTGATTGGCCTGGCACATTTTGCCGCGTACACCTATGTCGCACCGTTCTTCAAACAAAGTGCCGGCTTCGATGGACCGACGATTGGCTCGCTACTGCTGCTCTATGGTGCGGCCGGGTTCATGGGCAACATTTTCGCGGGCTTCGCCGCTAACCGAAGCGTGCGCCACACCTTGCTGCTGGTGACGGTGATGATCGCTGTCAGCACTGCCCTGTTTCCCCACTTCGCCACCGGCATGATCGGCGCGGCGATGCTGATCGCGCTGTGGGGCTTCGCCTTCGGCGCGTTCCCGGCTTGCGCCAATATTTGGATGTTCGTGGTGGCGCCCAAAGATGTCGAGCGCGGCATGCCACTGTTCGTCGCCATGTTCCAGGTGATTATTGCCTTAGGCTCGTTCTTCGGCGGACAGATTGTCGACCAGTTGGGCAGCTCGGTGCTATTGAGTTTAGCCACCGCCCTGGTGGGCTGCGGTTTTGTCACAGTGCTTGTGCTGGGGCGTGACGTCAGTAATAGCCTGACGACCCAACCCTGCTAACTGATCCATGTAAGAGGAGCTAGACCGCCTAGATCTACGAGGCGGACGCTAGCATTCGTTGCGGCGCACGCCTGGTCTCGGCTGGGAGTAGCATTAACTTCAACTATAGGGGCGAGTGCAGGCACGCTCCTTTATCAATAGACTTCTCCCAACACAGATATTACGGCTAGCAGCGTAAGCAGCTAGCCGTAATATCTGTGTTGAGCTATGACACAGCGGACACCGAATGTGATTTGGTGTCCTACCAGGCGCTTGATGCCCTACCCTGGGCAACCAATCATCCAGGCATTCCCCGTGCAAGCCGAACCTGACGAACACTGAAAGCCATCGACAACCACCCTACTCCACCTCAGAGATCGCCAATCTCGATCGCCCGCATATCCGCGCTTCTGGGGCAAAACTGGGGGCATATTTTAGTTTTTCCGACCGAAAAATACTGCGCTAGAGCCAAGTTTAAATGTTCTTTGGCGATCCAGACAGTCTTTGATCAAGTTCCACAGGCATCCATAGATTCTTCTGAAATGAGTCCTTTAGCGACTAATTCGGTCCGTGGCTTTCCGTCAGGTTCCGCTGGCTTGCGGAGTATTCGGGGGCATAAGTGGGGGCAAACTCTGGCTGCTTGAAAGGGATGCCCCCACGGGAGAAGTCAGCGGGCCTAGCCCTTGGCTATGCAATATGAGTTGACGAACGTTGCCGTGTGCCGCAAGGACTGAAGGATATCCGGCTTGGCTAGCCCATGCCTGTTGGCAAATTTCTCGACTGCCGCGGTATCAAATCGAGTGGTCTGGATAAAGTCCAGGGCTTCGGGTTTTGTATTCATGAACCGCGCGACGAGAGGAATGCTCAGCAGCCACTTCAGCAATCTGAGGGAAATGTGATGCCTGGGAGGCTTTAAGCCCAAAGGCTGTGCCACCTGAACCAGGAGTTCTCGCAAGTTGGGAGTCTGCTCATCCAGCGCCAGCAGTTCCTCACCCGCCATGGCGGGATCAAAAGCACAAGCCGCCACCAACTCAACCAGGTAATCCACGGTGACCAGTGGCAGCCAGTGCTTGGCGGTACCGGGCACTGCAGTCAGCTTTCCCTGCACCAGGTTGCGTATCAGTTCCACCAGCGGCTGACCGTCAAGGATATGCCCCGTGCGGCTGTGGCCACACACTGTCGAGGGGTGGACAACGGTGATCTCCCCGCCCTTGGCGGACATGAGCTCCAGGGTCGCAAAATGCGCCTCCAGCTTGCTCGCCTCGTAACCACCGACACGCCGGTAGACGGCTGGCCAATTCGTCCGCTGCGGATAACGAGGGTCAATTCCGATGCGTTGCAGATGTACATGATTTTTCAGCATGTAGCCGCCGATCATCACCAAGCGGCTGTTTTGCTCAGCCGCCAACAGCGCCACCCGCTTTGCTCCTTCTACGTTCACCGCACGAGACTGCTCCAAGGAAAGCCCCCAGGCGAAGTGGGCGCCCAAGTGGAATACGACTCTGGCGTGCCTTAGCACTTCTCGGTCAGCAGGACTCAGCCCGAGGTTGTCCCGTTCAAGATCGCCAGCTACGGCAAATACCCGGGCTGCGCTCCCTCCCAAATTATCAACTTGCTCCCGCAGCGCAGCGAGTCGCTCTGGGCGACGCATCAACACCCGAACGGTGTGACCTTTTGCACTCAGGTGCGCCAGCAAATGTTGACCGATGAAGCCGGTCCCCCCTGTGACAAAGCACTCCACGCTCATTTCCCCGCTCCTAGTTAAGGTAAGAAATCAAGCGTAAACTATCGACCAAACTCTACAGTCAAGGGGTGTTTTCATGAAAATCGGCGAACTCGAGGCCCGCAGCGGCGCCAGCCGCCATACGCTGCGTTACTACGAGCAAATCGGCCTGATCTCACCGCAGCGGCGAAGTAACAACTATCGCGTTTACACGCCACAAACGCTGCAGGATCTGGACTTTATCCAACGCGCACAAAGCATGGGGTTTTCCCTGGGAGAAATAGGCGAGATTCTGGATGCGCAGCGCAACAAGCTGATCGATTGTGCTGACGGCGCCAAGCTGATTGAAAAGAAGATGGCGGAGATCAAACAGAAAATCGCCAACCTCCAAAGTATTTATCGGTATCTGGATCAAGAGCGTGCAAACCTCGAAGCCAGTGCCGCCAGGCAACTTGAGCTTCAGCAACTCAACAGCTCTTCCATCTGATTGGAAATGCACTACGAACTGAGCTGGCAGACCATGGACCTCGACGCACGGGGCTACGATGGCCGGCAAGCTGGCTCCTGCGACAACAGCCAATGTTGCGTCAGCCGCAATAACTAATTGCACGCCAGGGAATTGATAGCAGCCTAACGAAAGGTGCAGGCTAGAGGGCTTGCCCGGGGCTTATATCATTCCGAATGATAGTTACCTTCGCTTCATTCGATTCGTGAGATACCACCCTGCCGAGCATCATCCGCCCATCTCAAATTACCTTGGCGGATGAACCATGGACCAGTCAGTCAAACTCTTGCGTTACCCCTTAGCCGCCCTCGCCGTACTGGTCATGAGTGCCTGCGGCAAGGCCCCGGAAACCGCCTCCGCCCCGCCCGCCGCCAAAGTCAGCGTGGCCAAGGTGCTGGAACAGCCGGTCAACGAATGGGATGAGTTCACCGGGCGCCTGGAAGCCCCGGAAACCGTGGAGATCCGGCCACGGGTCTCGGGCCAGATCGATCAGGTGGCCTTCACCGAAGGCGCCCTGGTGAAGAAAGGCGACCTGCTGTTCCAGATCGACCCGCGCCCCTTCCAGGCTGAAGTACGCCGCCTCGAAGCCCAGCTGCAACAGGCCCGCGCCACCGCCACCCGCAGTGCCAACGAAGCCCAGCGCGGCCAGCGGCTGCTGACCAGCAACGCGATTTCCGCCGAGCTGGCCGACACCCGCACCAGCGCCGCCCAGGAAGCCCGGGCCGGGGTCGATGCGATCCAGGCCCAGCTGGACGTGGCCAAGCTCAACCTGAGCTTCACTCGGGTCGTGGCGCCCATCAGCGGCCGGGTCAGCCGCGCGCAGATCACCGCCGGCAACCTGGTGACCGCCGATGTCACCCCGCTCACCAGCCTGGTCTCCACCGACAAGGTCTACGCCTACTTCGACGCCGACGAGCGTGTGTACCTCAAGTACACCCAGCTCGCCCGCCAGGGCCAGCGCGGCCAGACCACCCCGGTGTACCTGGGCCTGTCCAATGAAGAAGGCCACCCGCACCTGGGCCAGATGAACTTCGTCGACAACCAGGTCAACCCCAAGACCGGCACCATCCGTGGCCGCGCGGTGTTCGACAACAACGACGGCAGCTACACCCCGGGCCTCTACGCACGCCTGAAACTGGTGGGCAGCGGTACCTACTCGGCCATGCTGATCAGCGATGAAGCCGTGGGCACCGATCTGGGCAAGAAGTTCGTGCTGGTGATGGACGCCGACAACAAGCCGGCCTATCGCGCCGTGGAACTGGGGCCGAAGATCGAAGGCCTGCGCATCGTGCGCAACGGGCTGAGCAAGGACGACACCATCATCGTCAAGGGCTTGCAACGGGCGCGTCCCGGCGCGCCGGTCACGCCTGAAGTGATCCCGATGGCCAGCAAGGAAACCCTCGCCGCCCTGGCCCAACAACGCCAAGCACTGGAAGCCAGCAACCTGCCGCAGGTCACCCCTGCCAAGGCGGCTCCGGCTGTGAAACTCGCCGCCGCGACACCGCGCGGTTAAGGGACGACTCTCAAGATGAATTTTTCCCAGTTCTTCATTTCAAGGCCGATCTTCGCCGCGGTGCTGTCGCTGCTGATCCTGATCGCCGGCGCCATCTCGCTGTTCCAGTTGCCCATCAGTGAATACCCGGAAGTGGTGCCGCCCACCGTGGTGGTACGCGCCAACTTCCCCGGGGCCAACCCGAAAGTCATCGGCGAAACCGTGGCCGCGCCCCTGGAACAGGCGATCACCGGGGTCGAGAACATGCTCTACATGTCCTCGCAATCCACCGCTGACGGCAAGATCACCCTGACCATCACCTTCGCCCTGGGCACCGACCTGGACAACGCCCAGGTGCAGGTCCAGAACCGCGTGACCCGCACCCAGCCCAAGCTGCCCGAAGAAGTGACGCGCATCGGTATCACCGTGGACAAGGCCTCTCCGGACCTGACCATGGTGGTCCACCTGACCTCGCCGGACAAACGCTACGACATGCTCTACCTGTCCAACTACGCCCTGCTCAACATCAAGGATGAGCTGGCGCGCCTGGGTGGCGTGGGGGATGTGCAGCTGTTCGGCATGGGCGACTACTCGCTGCGGGTCTGGCTCGATCCGAACAAGACCGCCTCGCGCAACCTGACCGCCACCGACGTGGTCACCGCGATCCGTGAGCAGAACCGCCAGGTCGCCGCCGGTGCCCTGGGCGCGCCGCCTGCGCCCACGGCCACCAGCTTCCAGCTGTCGGTCAACACCCAGGGCCGCCTGGTCACCGAGGAAGAGTTCGAGAACATCATCATCCGTTCCGGCGAGGACGGTGAGATCACTCGCCTGAAGGACATCGCCCGCATCGAGCTGGGGTCGAGCCAGTACGCCTTGCGTTCCCTGCTCAACAACCAGCCGGCGGTGGCGATCCCGATCTTCCAGCGTCCGGG
>NZ_MOAK01000082.1:140043-151292 GCF_003732485.1 Pseudomonas protegens | reverse complement strand
AAGCAGAGCTTCCCGCAAGGCATGGACTTCAGCATCGTCTACGACCCGACCATCTTCGTTCGCGGCTCCATCGAGGCCGTGGTGCACACCCTGTTCGAAGCCCTGATCCTGGTAGTGCTGGTGGTGATCCTGTTCCTGCAGACCTGGCGTGCCTCGATCATCCCGCTGGTGGCCGTACCGGTGTCGCTGATCGGTACCTTCGCGGTCATGCACCTGTTCGGCTTCTCCCTCAATGCCCTGTCGCTGTTCGGCCTGGTGCTGGCCATCGGCATCGTGGTGGACGACGCCATCGTGGTGGTGGAGAACGTCGAGCGCAACATCGGCCTGGGGCTGAACCCGGTAGAGGCCACCAAGCGCGCCATGCGTGAAGTGACCGGGCCGATCATCGCCACCGCCCTGGTGCTGTGCGCGGTGTTCGTACCGGCAGCCTTTATCAGCGGCCTGACCGGGCAGTTCTACAAGCAGTTCGCCCTGACCATTGCCATCTCCACGGTGATCTCGGCCTTCAACTCCCTGACCCTGTCGCCGGCCCTCGCCGCGGTATTGCTCAAGGAACACCATGCACCCAAGGACCGCTTCTCGAAGATCCTCGACACGCTGCTGGGGGGCTGGCTGTTCAAGCCGTTCAACCGTTTCTTCGATCGTGCCAGCCATGGTTACGTCGGCACGGTGCGCCGGGTCATCCGCGGCAGCGGCATCGCCCTGTTCCTCTATGCCGGCCTGATGGTGCTGACCTGGTTCGGCTTCGCCCACACCCCGACCGGTTTCGTTCCGGCCCAGGACAAGCAGTACCTGGTGGCCTTCGCCCAACTGCCGGACGCCGCCAGCCTGGACCGCACCGAGGATGTGATCAAGCGCATGTCCGACATCGCCCTGAAACAACCCGGCGTGGAAAGTGCGGTGGCCTTCCCCGGCCTGTCGATCAACGGTTTCACCAACAGCCCGAACAACGGCATCGTCTTCGTCACCTTGAAGCCCTTCGATGAGCGCAAGGACCCGAGCATGTCCGCCGGTGCCATCGCCGGTGCCCTGAACGGCAAGTACGCCGATATCCAGGACGCCTACATGGCGATCTTCCCACCGCCGCCGGTACAGGGCCTGGGGACCATTGGCGGCTTCCGCCTGCAAGTGGAGGACCGCAGCGGCCTGGGTTACGACGAGCTGTATAAAGAAGTGCAGAACGTCATCACCAAGAGCCGCAGCGTGCCGGAGCTGGCCGGGCTGTTCACCAGCTATCAGGTCAACGTGCCCCAGGTGGACGCGGCCATCGACCGGGAAAAGGCCAAGACCCACGGCGTGGCGATTTCCGACATCTTCGACACCCTGCAGATCTACCTGGGTTCGCTGTATGCCAACGACTTCAACCGCTTTGGCCGCACCTATCAGGTCAACGTCCAGGCCGAGCAGCAGTTCCGTCTCGAGCCCGAGCAGATCGGCCAGTTGAAAGTGCGCAACAACAAGGGCGAGATGATCCCCCTGGCCACCTTCATCAAGGTCAGCGACACCGCAGGTCCCGACCGCGTGATGCACTACAACGGCTTCGTCACCGCGGAAATCAACGGCGCAGCGGCCCCGGGCTACAGCTCCGGGCAAGCGGAAGCGGCGATCGAGAAACTGCTCAAGGAAGAACTGCCCAACGGCATGACCTACGAATGGACCGAGCTGACCTACCAGCAGATCCTGGCCGGCAACACCGCCCTGTTCGTCTTCCCGCTCTGCGTACTGCTGGCCTTCCTGGTGCTGGCCGCGCAATACGAGAGCTGGAGCCTGCCCCTGGCGGTGATCCTGATCGTGCCGATGACCCTGCTGTCGGCGATTACCGGGGTGATCATCTCCGGTGGCGACAACAACATCTTCACCCAGATCGGCCTGATCGTACTGGTGGGCCTGGCCTGCAAGAACGCGATCCTGATCGTCGAGTTCGCCAAGGACAAGCAAGAGGAAGGCCTCGATCCGCTGGCGGCGGTACTGGAAGCCTGCCGCCTGCGTCTACGGCCGATCCTGATGACCTCCTTCGCCTTCATCATGGGCGTGGTACCCCTGGTGATCTCCAGCGGCGCCGGTGCGGAAATGCGTCATGCCATGGGGGTCGCGGTGTTCGCCGGGATGCTCGGGGTGACCTTCTTCGGCCTGCTGCTGACCCCGGTGTTCTATGTCCTGATCCGCAATTATGTGGAGCGCAGCGAGGCCCGCAAGGCCGCCCGCGCCCTGCAACTGGAGACGCAACAATGAGTGCCAAAGTCTTCCTGCCGAGCCTGCTGGTGCTGGCCCTGAGTGCCTGCGCCGTCGGCCCGGACTACCAGACCCCGGCCACCGAGGCGGCGCACATCAGCGCCGCCACCGATGGCGCTGCGGGCCAGAAGAACTTCGACCGCGCACGCTTCGAAGGCATCTGGTGGCAGCAGTTCGATGACCCGACCCTCAACCAGCTGGTGAGCCAATCGTTGCAGGGCAACCGTGAACTGCGGGTGGCCTTCGCCCGCCTGCGGGCCGCCCGGGCGATTCGCGATGACGCCAGCAATGACGCCATGCCCACCATCACCAGCCGCGCCAGCAGCGACCTGGCCAAGGGGCAGATCCCCGGCCAGACCACCAAGCGAGTGAACAGCGAGCGCTACGACCTGGGCCTGGACATGGCCTGGGAGCTGGACCTGTTCGGCCGCATCCAGCGCAACCTGGAAGCCACCGACGCCGACCAGCAAGCGGCCGAGGCCGACCTGTACCAGCTGCAAGTGACCATGATCGCCGAGCTGGTGGACGCCTACGGCCAGCTGCGGGGCGCCCAGCTGCGGGAAAAGATTGCCCTGGCCAACCTGGACAACCAGCAGGCCTCGCGCAAGATCACCGAAAGCCTGCGCGACGCCGGGGTCGGCGACCAGCTCGATGTGGTCCGCGCCGACGCCCGCCTGGCTTCGGTGGAAGCCAGCGTACCGCAGCTGCAGGCGGAGCAGACCCGCCAGCGCAACCGCATCGCCACCCTGCTGGGTGAACGGCCGGACAAACTCAACGTCGACCTGTCGCCGGCGCAGCTGCCGGCGATTGCCAAGGCCCTGCCGATTGGCGACCCGGGCGAGTTGCTGCAACGCCGGCCGGACATTCTCAGTGCCGAACGCAAGCTGGCCGCTGCCACCGCGCGCATCGGCGTGGCCAAGGCCGACCTGTTCCCGCGGGTCAGCCTCAGCGGCTTCCTTGGCTTCACCGCCGGACGCGGTTCGCAGATCGGCTCATCGGCGGCCAGTGCCTGGGCCCTGGGCCCGAGCATCACCTGGGCGGCCTTCGACCTGGGCAGCGTACGGGCCCGCCTGCGCGGCGCCGACGCCAATGCCGACGGCGCCCTGGCCAGCTACGAGCAGCAAGTGCTGCTGGCCCTGGAAGAATCGGAAAACGCCTTCAGCGACTACGGCAAGCGTCAGCAACGGCTGATCTCATTGATCCGCCAGAGCGAATCCAGCCGCGCCGCCGCGGACCTGGCCGAGATCCGCTACCGCGAAGGCACCGTGGACTTCCTGGTGCTGCTCGATGCCCAGCGTGAACGCCTGGCGGCCGAAGATTCCCAGGCCCAGGCCGAAGTCGACCTGTACCGCGGCATCGTCGCCATCTACAAGGCCCTGGGTGGTGGCTGGCAACCGGAGACGGTAGCCAGCAAGTAAGGATTTGCAACGAGCTCCTTTGGTTGGCCGCAACCAACCAATGTTTGGCCCCGTGGATCATTCGGTCGCGGGGCTTTTTTTTGCCCGGCTCAGGGGCCTCTTCGCCGGCAAGCCGGCTCCTACAAGAGCCCGCACAACGCATGACCCCGAACACATGGCCCCATAGGAGCTGGCTTGCCAGCGAAGGCGCCCGCAAGAACACTGCACAGCCAAAGGCCCTCTTCGCCGGCAAGCCGGCTCGGTGATAGAGGCCGTCGATCATGCGGTTGGCCATTGCGATTGGACAGCCCACCGGCGCGCTCCTAATCTTCACTCGCAGCGTAATCGCCCTGGCCTGCTTCCACATGATTGTCCGCCCCAAGCCCAACCTGATCAGCATCCTCTTTGCCCTCAAAGGCTCGATCGCCAAGCGCATCGCCTTGCGCTGCGTGCTGATTACCCTGCTGGCCTCGGTCATCGTGCTGGTGGAAACCCTGCAGCCCACCTATTTCTCCAAGGTCAACGCCACGCCCTTCACCCTGCTGGGCCTGTCGCTGTCGATCTTCATGAGCTTTCGCAACAACGCCTGCTACGACCGCTGGTGGGAAGGCCGCAAGCAATTGGGGCAGTTGATCATCGAGGTTCGCTCGCTGATCCGCGAAAGCCTGATCATCGACCCGCACCCCGAACGCGAGGGCCTGCTGCGCGACCTCTGCGGCTTCGCCCACAGCCTGATTGCCCGCCTGCGCCATGAGGACGAAGCCTGCGCCCTGCAACCCTGGGCCCAGGCCGACATCGACCCGCAACACCCCAACCTCACCGACGCCCAGTTGCAACGCCTCGGCCAACGCTGCTCGCAGTGGGCGCAACAGGGGCTGATCAGTGAATGGCGCTACACCCAGATGGAAACCCGGCTGGTCAGCCTGAGCCTGGTCCAGGCCGCCTGCGAGCGTATCCAGAACACCCCGCTGCCCTTCCCCTACACCTTGCTGCTGCACCGCACCATCTACCTGTTCTGCATCCTCCTGCCATTCGCCATGGCCGAGCCCCTGGGCTGGCTGACACCGATCTTCACCGCCATCGTCAGCTACACCTTCCTGGGCCTCGACGAGATCGGCAATGACCTCGAAGACCCCTTTGGCTACGACGACAACGATCTGCCCTGCAGCGCTCTGTTGCGCGGCCTGGAGCGTGAAGTCCTGGCAGCGCTGGGGCAACGGGACCTGCCGCCGCCACTGGAACCTCAGGAATATGTACTGACCTGAACCCGGGTTTGACTCGGACCGGTTCCTGACCGAAGCTTGCGCCTTCCAAAAGTCGCCAGCTTCCGGATTCCTGCATGCCCCTGCCCCGTCGCTACCTGCTGATCAGCCTGTTGCTCGTTATCGCCCTGGCCCTGGCCTGGACCTTTCTGCGCAGCAGCCCGCCGGCGGTTCCGGAGGCGATCAAGCACGGCTACGGCCAGGCCCTGGAGAAAGCCCGCAACGGCCAGCCGGGCGCGGCACGGGTGCTGTACCAGCAACTGGCGCGCCCCGACCTCAATGATCAGCAGCGCACCCGCCTGCTGGCGGTGTTGCCCAACTACCCCAGCCCCCAGGCCCTGAAGCTGGCGGATGCCGACCTCTATCACCCCTCGGCCGAGGTGCGCAAAGCGGCGATCAAGAGCGTGCTGGGCCTGGTGCCCAGTGGCCAGCGCAGCCTGCTGCTGGGCCCCTTGCTCGACGATCACGAGCAAAGCGTGCGCTTTGCCGCGGTAGATGCCCTGCTGGGCCTGAGCCCGGATGACCAGGGCCTGTACTTCGGCCCCTTGCAACAGGTGATCGACGAATACACCCAGGTGCTCAAGACCCGGGGCGACGACGTCGAGGCCCAGTACCAGCTGGCCCGCCTGTACCTGCACAACGCCGACCTGAGCAAGGCCCAGCAGACCCTGGAACAGGCCCTGCGCCTGGCGCCGGACAACCTGCAGGCGGTGGTGCTGCAGATCGAAGTGCTGGACAAGCAAGGCCAGAGCGACGCTGCCCGCCAGTTGCTGGCCAAGCAGTTGCAGGCCCAGCAGGATTCGGCCTACCTGCAGCATGCCCTGGGACTCTGGCTGCTGCACCACGGCCAGGGTGAGTTCGCCCTGCTGGGCCTGTCACGGGCCGTGGAGCTGGAACCCAACAACGCCGCCTATCGCTACGACTTGGCCACCACCCTGCACAGCGAACAGGAGCAGGAAGCGGCGCAGAAGCAGTTGGAGGAAATCGTCCAGCGCCAGCCCTACAACCGCAAGGCCCGGGTGCTGCTGATCAACTATTGGAAAGAGAGCGGCCAGTTGCAGAACGTCCAGGTGTTGCTGGCCCAGCTGGAACAGCAGAATCCCGACGACCCGGCATTGCAGCAGGGCCTGTAAGGCCCCGCCCCATCCCCCCGAGCGACAAAAGGTTGAACCGCGCCCGCAGCGAACGGTCAAGACAATAAGCCGCGATATCAAGGCGTTCGCGCCATCGCAGGCTACCTGGACCCATTGTGCGAGGGCATTGTTTGTCGACCTCAACTGCGTTACTCAGCGAAAAAGCCGCCACCGGAATCGAAGGCCTGGACGACATCCTCTCCGGGGGATTGTCACGCAGCCATGTGTTCCTGCTGGAAGGTGAACCCGGAACCGGCAAGACCACCGTGGCCTTGCATTTCCTGCGTGCCGGCGCCCTGGCCGGCGAGCGCTGTCTGTACATCACGCTCTCGGAAACCGAGCGCGAACTGCGCCAGGGCGCGACCTCCCATGGCTGGACGCTCGACGACAACATCCACATCTTCGAGCTGACCCCGCCGGAAAGCCTGCTCAATGCCGAGCATCAGCAAAGCCTGCTGTATTCCTCGGATCTGGAGCTGGGGGAAGCCACCCGGCAGATCTTCGAAGTGGTGGAACGGGTCAAGCCCACCCGGGTGGTGCTCGACAGTCTCTCGGAAATCCGCCTGCTGGCGCAAAGCTCCCTGCGCTACCGGCGGCAGATCCTGGCGATCAAACACTACTTCGTGCGCTATGACGCCACCGTGCTGCTATTGGATGACCTGACCACCGAATCCCTGGACAAGACCGTGCACAGCGTGGCCCACGGGGTGATCCGCCTGGAAGAGCTGACTCCCAGCTACGGCGCCGAACGCCGGCGCATCCGGGTGGTGAAATACCGTGGCCAGAAGTACCGCGGCGGCTTTCATGACTTCACCATCATGGGCGACGGCGTCCATGTGTTCCCAAGGCTGGTGGCAGCCGAACACCGGGGCCGCTACGAGCGCCTGACCTTGACCTGCGGCATCAAGGAGATGGACGCGCTCCTGGGAGGCGGCATCGAAAGCGGCTCCAGCACCCTGATCCTCGGCCCCGCCGGTACCGGCAAATCGCTTATTTCGATGATCTTCGCCGCAGCCGCCGTGGCCCGGGGCGAGAAGGCCGCGCTGTTCATCTTCGACGAAGAGCTGGGGTTGCTGTTCGAACGCATGCGCAACATGGGCATCGACCTGGAGGCCCTGCAAGCCACGGGCAACCTGGTGATCGAGCAAGTGGACGCCGCAGAGCTGTCCCCCGGGGAGCTGTCCTACAGGGTCCGGCACTGTGTCGACCAGCAACGGATCAAGACTGTGGTGATCGACAGCATCAACGGCTACCAGGCAGCCATGCCCGAGGAAAACGCTCTGGTGCTGCACATGCACGAGCTGCTGCTGTACCTCAATCGCCAGGGCGCAGCGACCTTCATGACCGTGGCCCAGCATGGCCTGGTAGGCGATATGCAGGCCCCGGTGGACATCACCTACCTGGCGGACACCGTGGTCCTGCTGCGCTACTTCGAAGCCCTGGGCAAGGTGCGCCGGGCCATCTCCATCATCAAGAAACGTACCGGCAGCCACGAGTCGACCATCCGTGAATACCGCATCAGTGCTCGCGGCTTGACCATCGGCGAACCCCTGGAGGCCTTCCAGGGCGTGCTGCGGGGCGTGCCCACCTACCTGGGCGAAAGCAAACCGCTGCTTCGGGAAGAGGGGCGATGACCCGGGACCTGGCTCTTTCCGAACGTGCCCTGGTGCTCACGCCCCACGGCCGTGACAGCCAGCTGGCGCAGATGATGCTCAACGAGGCGGGATTTCGCAGCCTGATCAGCCCTCACCTGCCGGCCCTGTGCGAAGAACTGGAGTACGGTGCCGGGCTGGTGATCATCGCCGCCGAGGCTTTGCGCGGGGTCGACCTGGAACCGCTGCTGCGCCATCTGCAACAGCAACCGGCCTGGTCCGACCTGCCCATCGTGCTGCTGACCCAGCACGGCGGTCCGGAGCAGAATCCGGCATCGCGCTTCAGCGCCCCCCTGGGCAACGTCAGCTTCCTGGAACGCCCCTTCCATCCGGCGACCCTGATCAGCCTGGTCAGCGCCGCCCTGCGCGGCCGACGCCGGCAATACGAAGCCCGGGACCGGTTGATCGACCTGAGCCAGAGCGAGCTGCGCCTGCAACGCACCCTGGAAACCCTGGAGCAGCAGGTGCAAGAGCGCACCGCGCAACTGCGGCACAACGAGGAAGCCCTGCGCCAGTCACAAAAGATGGAGGCCGTGGGTCAGCTCACCGGAGGCATCGCCCATGACTTCAACAACATGCTCACCGGCATCATCGGCAGCCTCGAGCTGTTGCGCCGACGCCTGGCCCGGGGCCGTACCGAGGATCTGGACAGCCTGATCGACCTGGGTGTCACTTCGGCCAATCGCGCCGCCGGCCTGACTCATCGCCTACTGGCCTTCTCCCGGCGCCAGTCGCTGGACTCCAAGCCGGTGGAAATGAACGCCCTGGTGACGTCGATGGGCGAGCTGCTGCAACGCAGCCTCAGTGAAAGCATCCAGTTGGACATGCACCTGTGCCCGCAACTGTGGGTCGCCGAGGCCGACCCCAACCAGCTGGAAAGTGCCCTGCTCAATCTGGTCCTCAACGCCCGGGACGCCATGCCCAATGGCGGCCGGTTGCTGGTGGAGACCCTCAATCAGCACCTGGGCCCGGACTTCACCCAGGCCCACGACAACCTCGAACCCGGCGACTACGTGCTGCTGCGAGTCAGCGACAATGGCTGCGGCATGCCCGACGCCATCATCCATCGAGTGTTCGACCCCTTCTTCACCACCAAGCCCATCGGCCAGGGCACCGGGCTCGGGCTGTCGATGATCTATGGCTTCAGCAAGCAGTCCCACGGTCACGTGTCCCTCAACAGCACCCTGGGTCGGGGTACCGAGGTCAGCCTGTACCTGCCGCGCTATCGCGGCAGTGCGGAGCAGGATGAGCAGCCGCTGGAGCAACAGTCAGGCGCCGCGCAGAACGGCGAGACGGTGCTGATCGTCGAGGATGATCCAGCGGTACGGGTGCTGGTCAGTGCGGTACTCGGCGAGTTGGGCTACGCCTTTCTGGAAGCCGGCGACGCCCGCAGCGCCATGCCGATCCTCGATTCGGGGCAGCGCATCGACCTGATGATCAGCGATGTGGGCTTGCCGGGCATGAATGGCCGGCAACTGGCGGAGATCGGGCGGCAGATCCGCCCGCAATTGAAAGTCCTGTTCATCACCGGCTATGCCGAGCACGCCGCCGCCCGTGGCGGCTTCCTCGACCCCGGCATGCAACTGATCACCAAACCCTTCACCTTCGACCTGCTGACCGCCAAGGTGCGAGAGATGATCCGCGACTGAAAACCGGCTCAGGCCAGCAGTTGCTGGATCTGCTCCTGCAGGCTGTTGAGGTCGAAGGGCTTGGCCAGGATCGGTGCCTTGCGAGTGATGGGGCTGCCGCACTCGAGGATTTCGTTGGGGTAGCCGCTGATGAAAATCACCTTGAGGTCCGGACGCAGCTTCACCGCCGGTTCGGCGATCATCACCCCGGTAATGCCACCGGGCAGCCGATAGTCGGTGATCATCACATCCAGGTGCGGCTTGCTGGCCAGGATCTCGAACGCCTGCTCGCCATTTTCGGCCTGGAGTACCCGGTAGCCCAGGCCCGACAGGTAGTCGGCCAGCAGCATCAGGATGACGGGTTCATCTTCGACGATCAGTACGACGTCTTGTGCATCTTCACTCATGGAAAACCTTTGCTTGGTCAATTGCTGCCAGGGGCTGTTGATGTTTGGTGACCTACCGCGTTGCTGGGCCAAACTGCGCGAGGCAAGGCGCGGGATGCCGCTAATGGTTGTTCCCTTGGCAAATCCCGCAACGCAGCCTCGCACAGTTTGGCACGCAACCCGAAGGGACGGGGCTCCCTTAGCGCAAGGCTGCGTTGCTCGGAGCTTATTTGGAACAACCAAACTGCGCTCCTCGCGCCTTGCCTTGCGCTAAGGGGGCCGCCGTCGCGGCAGGTCACCAAACGTCAACAGCCCCCTTCGACCATTGGGTCACGCAGAGGTTGCGTCTGCGTGACGCTTTTCGCGGTTCACGCCTGGAAATTCGCCGGCAAGCCGGCTCCTGCAGTCAGGCCAGGGGCAGGCTTACGCGAAACAATGCGCCTTCGCCAATGCGACTTTCAACACTGATGGTGCCGCCGTGGGCGGTCACGATCTGCTCGGAAATGAACAGCCCAAGCCCGAGGCCCGCCGCCACGTGACTGGCGCTGACCCGCTCGAACTGCTGGAAAATCCGCTTCTGGTTGTCTTCGCTGATGCCGATCCCATGATCGCGCACCTCGACCCGCGCCTCGCCGTCCTCGGCATAGACCCGGACTTCGATGGGGCTCTTGGCGCCGTAGCGCAAGGCATTGGTCAGCAGGTTGGAAATCACCTGTTCGATGCGAAATTCATCCCAGTGGCCTTGCAACGGCTGCTCGACCTCCAGGCTCAGGGACGATTGCGCGGCTTCCACCTGGGGCGCGAAATTCTCCACCAACCCGCGTACCAGCTGCGCCAAGTCAAACTGTGACGGGCGGATCGACAGCTTGCCGGTGCGAATCCGCGAGATGTCCAGCATGTCTTCGATCAGGCGGATCAGGCTTTTGATCTGGCGCTCGTCGCGATCCACCATGGCGTGCATCTTGTCCAGGCTGAAGGCCGCGGCGTTCTCCCGCGCCAGGTGCATCTTGCGCAGCTGGGTTTCCAGGATCAGGCCATTGAGCGGCGTGCGCACCTCATGGGCGACGATGGACATGAAGTCATCGCGCATGCGCACTGCCTGCTCCAGCTCGTTCTGGGTGGCCTGAAGCTTGTTGAGCAACGCCTCCTGCTCACGCCGGCTCTGCTCCAGGGCCTCGACCTGCTGCTTCATGGCCTTGCTCTGGCGGTACAGATCGACGAACACATTGACCTTGCTCTTCACCGCATGGATGTCCAGGGGCTTGTGCAGGAAGTCCACTGCCCCGCTTTCGTAGCCCTTGAAGGCGTAGTTGAGCTCGCGCCCGGCGGCACTGACGAAAACGATGGGGATGTGCTTGGTCTTCTCGGTGCCGCGCATCAACTCGGCCAGCTCGAAGCCGTTCATGCCCGGCATCTGTACATCGAGGATGGCCATGGCGAACTCATGCTGGAGCAGCAGCGACAAGGCTTCATCGGCCGACAGCGCCTTGTACACCATGCGGTCCTCGCGCTTGATCAGCGCTTCCAGGGCCAGCAGGTTCTCCGGCAGATCGTCGACG
>NZ_MOAK01000082.1:120943-139991 GCF_003732485.1 Pseudomonas protegens | reverse complement strand
CAGACGGCTGATGCCGCGCAAAGGGAGAATGTAATCCGGTTGCTGCAGGGCCAGGGCCGCTTCCGGCATGGTCGCGACATGGGCTTCGCGGGGGTCCTGGACAATGGTCAGGCCGCCCTGGCGCTTGACCTCCGCCAACCCCCGGGCACCGTCCTGGTTGGCCCCGGTCAGGAGCACTGCAGCCAGGTTCACGCCATAGGCATCGGCGGCGGACTCGAACAGGTAGTCGATGGCGGGCCGGGAATGGTGCAGCCGCTCCTCCTGGCTCAGTGACAGGCTGCGGTCCTGCTCCACCGACAAGTGATAACCGGGGGCAGCGAAATACAAGGTGCCGGGGACGATCTGCTCCTTGTCGTCAGCCTCTTTCACCGGCAGCGCCAGGCGCCTGTCGAAGACTTCCGCCAACTGGCTGCGACGCTCGTCCGGCAGGTGCAGGACCACGATCACCGGCAGGCGAAAGTCCTGGGAAAAGTCACTGAACAGATTCAACAGCGCCTCCACGCCACCGGCGGATGCGCCCACCACGACGGCCTCGACCCGTGGCCAGAGGTTGTGCCCGGCAATCTCCTGATTCATGTCTTGCGGTAGATCCGTTCTTGTTTGACCAAGGGTTCGAAGTGCTTGCCATACGCGGAAAAGTCCAGGGTTTCCTTGCTGCCCAGCACCAGGAAGCCCCGATGGCAGAGCGACTCATGGAACAGGCCGAAGGCTCTGTCCTGCAACTTTTTATTGAAATAAATCAATACGTTACGACATGAAATCAATTGAGTTTCCGAAAATACGCTGTCGGTTGCCAGGCTGTGATCGGCGAAGGTCACGTTCTCCCTCAGGCTCTTGTCGAAGATCGCGTAATCGTAGGCCGCAGTGTAGTAGTCGGCAAAGGAACGCTGGCCGCCGGCCTGCTGGTAGTTGTGGGTGTAGGCCCGCACGTTCTCCAGGGAGAAGATGCCTTGCTTGGCCTTCTCCAGGGAGCTGGGGTTGATGTCCGTGGCATAGATGATGGTGCGCTCCAGCAGCCCTTCTTCGCGCAGCAGGATGGCCATGGAGTAGACCTCTTCCCCGGTGCTGCAGCCGGCGATCCAGATCTTGATCGACGGGTAGGTCCTGAGCAGCGGCACCACTTCCTGGCGGATCGCCAGGAAGTGCGACGGGTCGCGAAACATCTCGCTCACCGGAATGGTCAGGAACTGCAGCAACTGCATGAACGCCGTGGGGTCGTGCAGCACCCGTTCCTGCAGCGCGGAAATGGTCTTGCACTCGAACTGACGCAAGGCATGGTTGACCCGGCGCTTGATCGACGCCCCGGAGTAGTCGCGGAAGTCGTAGCTGTATTTGAGATAAATAGCTTCGATCAGCAAACGCAGTTCGATCTCGGTATTACGCTCCACTAAATTCTTTCCATCTTGGGTAGCCACACACGGATAAGGGAAAACAGCCGGTCCAGGTCGATGGGCTTGGCCAGGTAGTCGTTGGAGCCGGCCTGCAGGCAGCGTTCCTGATCATCCTTCATGGCCTTGGCGGTCACGGCGATGATCGGCAGCTTGCGCCAGCGCGGGTCCTTGCGGATCTGCACCGTGGCTTCGAAACCGTCCATCTCCGGCATCATCACGTCCATCAGCACCAGGTCGATATCCTCGACTTCATTGAGCCTGGCGATGGCTTCATGGCCGTTACGGCCGATCACCACCACCGCGCCCTTGTGTTCCAGGGCGCTGGTCAGGGCAAAGATGTTGCGCACGTCATCATCCACCAGGAGAATCTTGCGCCCCTCGAAGACCTTGTCGCGGCTGCGGGCGGTCTTGAGCATCTTCTGCCGCTCATGGGACAGCTGGGATTCGACTTTGTGCAGAAAAAGCGTCACTTCATCCAGCAGGCGCTCCGGCGAGCGGGCGCCCTTGATGATGATCGAACGCGAATACTTGCGCAGCTCGGCCTCTTCATCCCGGGTCAGGTTGCGCCCGGTATAGACGATTACCGGCGGGAAGGAGCAGATGTCCTCGGTGGACATGCGCTTGAGCAGGTCGTTGCCGAGCATGTCCGGTAGCTTGAGGTCGATGACCATGCAGTCGTAGACATTCTCGCGCAGCAGCTCCAGGGCATCCTGGGCCAGGCCCACGGCGGTGATCTCGATATCGTCGTCGCCGATCAGCCGGGCAATGCTGTCGCGTTGCAGGTCGTCGTCCTCCACCAGCAGCACGCGCTTGACCTTCTGCGTCAGCTTGGCTTCCAGACGGGCGAACACGTCCTTGAGCTCCTCGCGGGTGGTGGGTTTCACCGCATAGCCCACGGCGCCCATGTGCATGGCCGCTTCCACCCGGTCTTCCACCGAGATCACGTGCACCGGGATGTGCCGGGTCTGGGCATGTTCCTTGAGGCGCTGCAGCACGGTCAGGCCGGAGTGGTCGGGCAGGCGCATGTCCAGCAGGATGGCATCCGGGATGTACTGCTCGGCCAGGCTGTAGCCTTCGTCGGCGCCGTGGGCCACCAGGCAGTGGTAACCCAGTTCGTGGGCCAGATCGAAGAGGATATGCGCAAAGTTCGCCTCGTCTTCCACCACCAGGATGCAGCGGCTGCTGAACGGGGCCTTGTCCCGGTCATCGGCGAAGCGCGGGATCTCACTGCCAGGCACTTCGGCCACCGGCAGCGGCGCACTGGGCGCAGGTGGTGGTGGCGCCACTGGCATCACCGCAGGCACTGGCGCCTGCACTGGCAGGGCCGCTTCGCTGTACTGCTCCGGCAGCACCAGGGTGAAGATGCTGCCCCGTCCCGGTTCACTGCTGACGCTGATGGAGCCACCCAGCAAGGTCGCCAGATCCCGGGAGATCGACAACCCCAGGCCGGTACCGCCATAACGCCGGTTGGTGGTGCCGTCGGCCTGGCGGAAGGCTTCGAAAATGCTTTCCTGCTGGTCCTGGGCGATGCCGATCCCCGAATCCTGCACAGCGAAGGCGATACCGGCCCCCGGCTGAGCGGAAACGGTCAGGCTGACCTGGCCCTTTTCGGTGAACTTGACCGCGTTGGACAGCAGGTTCTTGAGTATCTGCTCGACCCGTTGGCGATCCGTGAACAGCATCTGTGGCGCCCCCGGTTGCAGCTCCACCTTGAATTCCAGGCCCTTGTCCGTGGTCAACGGCTGGAACAGGCTGCGCAGGCCGTCCACCAGGCGCGGCACTCGGGCATTTTCCGGGCGCACTTCGAGCTTGCCCGCCTCGACCTTGGAGATATCCAGGATGTCGTTGATCAGGTTCAGCAGGTCGTTGCCGGCGGAATAGATCGACTCGGCGAACTTGACCTGCTCGGCACTGAGGTTTTCCTGGGGGTTTTCCGCCAGCAACTTGGCCAGGATCAACGAACTGTTGAGCGGCGTGCGCAGTTCGTGGGACATGTTGGCGAGGAATTCGGACTTGTACTTGCTCGAGCGCTGCAGTTCTTCGGCACGCTCTTCGAGCTGGGTCTGCGCCTGGTTCAGTTCGTTGTTCTTGCGGTCCATGGCGTCGCGCTGCTCGGCCAGGATCTGCGCCTGCTCGGCCAACTGTTCGTTGGTCTGCTCCAGTTCCACCTGCTGCGTCTCCAGGTGCACCTGGGACTCCTTGAGAATCCGCGACTGCTCCTCCAACTCTTCGTTGGCGGTTTTCAGTTCTTCCTGCTGCACCTGCAACTCTTCGTTGAGCTGCTGGGTTTCGGCCAGCACTTCCTGGAGGCGCTGACGATAGCGCGCGGCTTCGATGGACGTGCCGATATTGCCGGCAATCAGTTCCAGCAACTCCACATCGCGGTCGCTCAACACTCGCAGGAAGCCCAGCTCGATCACGCCATTGACCCGGTCGTCGTCTCGGGTCGGCACCACCAGCACACTGCGCGGCGCGCCGTCGCCAAGGCCGGAGCTGACCTTGAAGTAATCCGCCGGCACATCGTCCAGGCGGATCAGGCGCTTGTGCTGCGCGGCCTGGCCCACCAGGCCCTCATCGCCGTACAGCGACTGTTCCTGGACTTCCTGCTCCCGGGAAAAACCATAAGAGGCCACACGCTTGAGGCCGCCGTGCTCCTCGCGAACATACAAGGCCGCCACCGGCGTCCCCAGGTAGTGGGCGCAGAACTGGAGGATATTGCGCCCCAGCAGGTTCAGGGTCAGTTGACCGAGCATCTGTTCGGCCAGTTCGGTCTGGCCGTTGCGCAGCCAGGCCTGCTGCTCCAGGCGCCGGGCGCTTTTTTCCTGGGCCTCGAGGTTGTCGCTGTAGCTTTTGGACAGTGCCAACAGGTCTCGACGCCCGACATAGGCCAGCAACGCGCTGATGCCCACCACGAACAGCAGGTACAGGACCACGCTGAAAATCGTGGTGCGGCTGACGCTTTCATTACGCTCCAGGCGCAACTGCTGCTCCATGACCACCGCATCGTCGTATTCCTTGCGGATCTCGTCGGTCAGGCGCTTGCCCCGCCCGGCCTGCACCGCGCCACGGTAGTCGCCGTTCTGCCGGCGCAGCTCGATCATGCTCTGGGCGAAGTTGTTCCACTCCACCTGCAGGGCTTCCAGGCGCTTGAGGCGGTCCACCTGCTGCGGGTTGTCCGCGACCAGATCGCGCAAGCCGTTGAGTTCGCTGAGGATGCGTGGCTTGGCCACTTCATAGGGGTCGAGGAAATGCTCATCGCCGGTGATCAGGAACCCGCGCATGCCGGTTTCCAGGTCGATGGTCAGGCGCGCCGCCTCGTTGAGATTGTTGATCACCCGGTCAGTGTGCTGCACCCACTGGATGACCGAGAGCAGGTAGGTGATCAGGGACACGAAAAAAACTGCGCTGAGCACGCCTACACCAAGGGGCAGGCTGATGTTGCGGGTCAGCAGCTTGCGAAAACTCTGTTCATCAACCGAGGACGGACGGATCATTTGATGGACCTTGGCGCTGGAAAAAAAAAACGAAGTTTGCCCCACATTCGGCCATCGCAGCTATTTTTTATAACCCATGGGTTCACAACTGCGATTTGACCTGCCCTGGGACAAGGGAAGCGGTTATTCTTGCCGACGCTTGTACAACAGCATTTTTTTGTACAGCCTCGGGAACTTGTGGCCAGCCGCCATTTACTGATGCACAGGGCCGCCTGTCGCAGCGCCCCGTACCATCCCTATCTTGAGAGAGTCCCTATGTCCGTCAGCGCCTCCACCATCCTAGTCGTCGAAGACGATGCCATCGTGCGCATGCTGATTGTCGATGTTCTCGAAGAGCTCGAATTCAGCGTCCTGGAGGCCGATGGCAGTGACGCCGCGCTGAGCCTGCTGGAGAACCCGGGACAGACCATCGACCTGCTGATGACCGATGTCGGCCTGCCCGGCATGAACGGCCGTGAACTGGCGGAGCGTGCCCGGCAACTGCGCCCGCAACTGCCGGTGCTGTTTGCCAGCGGCTATGCCGAGTCCATCGACGTGCCCGCCGGCATGTCGGTGATCGGCAAGCCCTTCTCCATCGACCAGTTGCGGGACAAGGTGCGCAGCATCCTCGGTTGAGCCCGGCGGCCTGATCCGCCGCTTGCACGCTGTGGTTTAATGGCGGCCTTTTTTTGCCCTTGCCTGCCAGGAATCGCCCCTCATGAGTCCCACCGCCGCAACCAAAGTCCTGATCATTGGTTACGTCTGGCCCGAACCCCGCTCCTCTGCCGCCGGCGGACACATGATGCAGATCCTCCAGAGTTTCCTCGACCAGGGCTGGGAGCTGACCTTCAGCAGCCCGGCCAAGGAAGGCGAACACAAGGAGGACCTGGCGGCCCTGGGCATCCGCGAATGCCCGATCGAACTCAACAACAGCAGTTTTGACCGTTTTGTCGCCGATCTGGCGCCGGACATCGTGCTGTTCGACCAGTTCATGATAGAGGAACAGTTCGGCTGGCGGGTCGAGCAACACTGCCCGAATGCCCTGCGTGTCCTGGAAACCTCGGACTTGCAATGCCTGCGCCATGCCCGCCATCAACGCCTCAAGGACCACCTCAAGGCCTGCGCCGACGAAGATGACTGCAGCGCCCTGTTCACTCAGGCAGGGGCGCAAGAGTTCCAGCACATGGCCGACACCGACCTGGCCAAGCGCGAGATCGCCGCTATCTATCGCTGCGACCTGAGCCTGATGATCTCCCAGGTGGAGATCGAGCTGCTGGTGCAGCAGTTCCGCCTGCCCCCGGCCCTGCTGCACTGGTGCCCACTGATGCTGGAACAACTGCCACAGGACTTCGCGCCCTTCGAGCAGCGAGCGCATTTCCTCAGCATCGGCAATTTCCGCCACGCGCCGAACTGGGACTCCGTGCTCTGGATGAAGAACCGCGTGTGGCCGCTGATCCGCCAGCAACTGCCCGGCGCCCGGTTGCACCTGTATGGCGCCTACACCCCGCCCAAGGCGGCAGCCCTGCACAACCCGGCCCAGGGCTTTTACATCATGAACTGGGCGCAAGACGCGCTGCAGGTGATGAGCGCCGCGCGGATCTGCCTGGCGCCCCTGCGTTTTGGTGCTGGCATCAAGGGCAAGCTGCTGGACGCCATGCTCTGCGGCACGCCCAGCGTCACCACGCCGGTGGGCAGCGAATCCATGTCCCAGGACGGCCTGCCCTGGCCGGGCGCAGTGGCCGAATCGGCCAGCGCCCTGGCGGCCGCGGCAGTGCGCCTGTACCAGGATCAGGCCTTGTGGGAGCAGGCCCAGGTCGATGGCGCCCGCTTGCTGGAGGCCCGCTATCGACAGCAGATCCACGGCCCGGCCCTGATCCAGCGCCTGCAGCACTGCCGCCAGCACCTGGAGTCTCTGCGCCGGGACAACTTCACCGGTGCCATGCTGCGCCACCACCATCACAAGAGCACCCAATACATGGCGCAATGGATCGAAGCGAAAAACCGCCCCGCCCCATAATCCCCCGCACCTACGGGCGAGACACACAAACTCCATGTAGGAGCCGGCTTGCCGGCGAAGAGGTCCGCAAGACATGCTGAGCCTGGGCGGACGCCTTCGCTGGCAAGCCAGCTCCTACGGGCAGACAGACGAACTCCGTGCAGGAGCCGGCTTGCCGGCGAAGAGGCCCGCAAGCCTTGCATCGCCCTCGAGGACACCTTCGCTGGCAAGCCAGCTCCTACTGGTGCGTGAACGGAGCACGAGGCATCATCAGCGGGCCAACAACAAGAACAGTCCCGCACCATGAGTCGAACCGGCAAGATCACCGACCCCTCCTACGAGTTGATGGACGACCACAACGGCCTGTCGATCATCTATCGCCAGCACGGCTTCCCCTGCCCCCTGGTGCGCTGGCACTTCCACAAGGAATACGAACTGCACCTGATCGTCGCCAGCTCCGGCAAGGTGTTCATCGGCGACTACATTGGCAACTTCTATCCGCAGACGCTGTTCCTGACCGGCCCCAACCTGCCCCACAACTGGATCAGCCAGGTGGCCGAGGACGAGGTCGTGGCCAAGCGCGACATGCTGGTGAACTTCACCGATGAACTGTTCGACAGCGGCAGCCAGGTGTTCACCGAGCTGAAGAACCTCGCCCCGCTGCTGGAGCGGGCGCAGTACGGCATCGAGTTCCGCTGCAAGCACACCATCGCCCAGGCGCTGCCCCTGATGCAGCGCATTGCCGATTCCAGCGGCATCACCCGCCTCGGCCACTTCTTCATTCTCATGGAACTGCTGGCAGCCTGCGACGACTACCAACTGCTGTCCGGCGCCACCCGCGTGCAACTGGCGGACGAACACAGTGTCGACCGCACCAACCGTGCCGTGGACTACATCTTTGCCCACTACGCCCGAGAGCTGCCCCTGGAGGAAGTGGCCCAGTACCTGGGGATGAAGCCCACCTACTTCTCCCGGGTGTTCAAACAGGCCACGGGGCGCTGCTTCATCGAGTTCGTCAATCGCCTGCGAATCAGCAAGTCCTGCGAACTGCTGGCCGATGGCGACAAACCGGTGACCGACGTGTGCTTCGAATCGGGATTCAACAACATCTCCAACTTCAACCGACGCTTCCAGCAACTCAAAGGCATGACCCCTTCCCATTACCGCCGCCTGGCGGTGCAACGGCTGACCGAACAGAACCTGGGCTGACCGCCCCGCCCCGCAGCAGCTGGCTTGCCAGCGAAGGCGTTCCAATGTCCTGCGCGGGGCTCGCGGACCTCTTCGCCGGCAAGCCGGCTCCTACACAGAACCCGCTCGCCCCGCCCCGCAGGAGCTGGCTTGCCAGCGGAGGCGTTCCAATGTCCTGGGCAGGGCTCGCGGACCTCTTCGCCGGCAAGCCGGCTCCTACACAGAACCCGCTCGCCCCGCCCCGTAGGAGCTGGCTTGCCAGCGAAGGCGTTCCAATGTCCTGCGCAGGGCTCAGGGGTCTCTTCGCCGGCAAGCCGGCTCCTACACAGAATCCGCTCGCCCCGCCCCGTAGGAGCTGGCTTGCCAGCGAAGGCGTTCCAATGTCCTGCGCAGGGCTCGGGGGTCTCTTCGCCGGCAAGCCGGCTCCTGCATAGCGCGAATATTGGTAAATAAATCTCGTTCAGCTCGCGTTCAGCCGATGTCAATAATCTTCATTTGGCAATGAGTATCATTATGTTACAAATTGCTTCCTTATCTCATTTGCCCGCCGGTGCTGAATGCTCGTTCCATTTCTGATCATGCTGCGCGAAGGGATTGAAGCCGCGCTCATCGTTGGCATCATCGCCAGCTACCTGAAGCAGACCGGTCGTGGCCAGTGGATGCCCGCGGTGTGGATCGGGGTGTTTCTCGCCGCGGCCCTGGCCCTGCTGGTGGGCGGCGGCCTGGAACTGATGAGCGCCGAATTCCCGCAAAAGCAGCAGGAACTCTTCGAGGGCATCGTCGGCCTGGTGGCCGTAGGGATTCTCAGTTCCATGGTGTTCTGGATGCGCAAGGTGGCGCGCTCGATCAAGCATTCCCTGCATGTATCCCTGGATCACGCCCTGGCCGGCTCCCGGCATCAGGTCACGGCGCTGATCGCCATGGTGTTCTTCGCCGTGGCCCGCGAAGGCCTGGAAACCGTGTTCTTCCTGCTAGCGGTGTTCCAGCAGAGCGAAGGCCCCGGCGCGCCGATCGGCGCTCTGCTGGGGCTGATCGTGGCGATCATCGTCGGTTTCCTGATCTATACCGGCAGCATGCGCTTGAACCTCGGCGCGTTCTTCCGCTGGACCGGGTTGTTCATCCTGGTGGTGGCCGCCGGCATTCTCGCCAATTCGGTGCAGGCCCTGCATGAAGCCGGGGTCTGGAACCAGCTGCAGACCGTGCTCTTCGATTTCAGCGCCAGCCTGCCCATGGATGGCCCGGTGGGCTCGGTGCTGGCCGGCATGTTCGGTTACCAGGACGCGCCCACCCTCAGCACCCTCGGCGCCTATGTGCTGTACCTGGCCGTGACCCTGGTGCTGTTCTTCCTGCCCGGCGGCGCCCCGGCCAAGGCGCCCGGCTCAGCGTCTTCCGTTTCCAGTCAGTAAGGCTCCCCAATGACCCAGCAAGCCTCTCCCCAGGCCTCGCCGCCCCGCGCCTTGCGCTGGGCGGTTGCCGGCTCGGTGATCGTCATGATCGCCGCCGGCGGGCTGTTCTATTACGCCTCGCAACGGGCCGCCAGCAAGCGCCAGGCCCACCAGGGCGAAATCACCGTGACCATCCATCCCCACAGCTGTGAGCCCAACGCGCTGACGGTACCGGCAGGCCACGCCAGCTTTCGCATCGTCAACCGCTCGGACCGCGCCGTGGAATGGGAAATCCTCGATGGCGTACTGGTGGTCGAGGAACGGGAGAACATTGCCCCCGGCCTGAGCCAGGTGATCAATGCCAACCTGGCGCCCGGGGACTACGCCATCACCTGCGGCCTGCTGAGCAACCCCCGGGGCACCCTGCAGGTGACCCCCACCGCCGAATCCGACGCCCAGGCCAAGGCGCGGCCATCAATGGTGGCCTTTATCGGCCCGCTGTCGGAATTCCGGGTTTACCTGAGCATCCAGGGCAGCGCCCTGATCAAGGCGGTGAACGCCCTGCAACAGGCCATCGATGCCGGTGACCTGAAGCAGGCCCAGGCCCTGTACCTGCCGGCCCGCGCTGCCTATCAGCGCCTGGCTCCGGCCGCCCAGCGCCTGGCCGAACTGGACAACGCCATCAACGCCCGTGCCGATTATTTCGAACGGCGGGAGCAGGACCCGGGCTTCAGCGGCTTCCATCGCCTGGAACACGGCCTGTTCCAGACACGCGACCTGGCCGGCCTGGCTCCGGTAGCCCAGCGCCTGTCCAGCGACGTCTCGCGCCTCAAGGAGCAACTGCTGGCCCAAACCCTGCCGCCGGAACAACTGGTCAGCGTGGTCGCGCGCTCCATCCGCAGCATGGCCGACCTGCGGGCCAGCAGCGGCGAGGAAGAACGCTACAGCCACAGTGACCTCAACGGTTTTGCCGCCAACCTGGCGACCACCCGCAAGGTCATCGACCTGCTGCGCCCCTTGCTGGCCAAGTCCGCCGCCCAGTTGCTGCCCCAGGTCGACAACGCCGCGAACGCCCTGGACACCCGCATCGCCAGCCTGCGCGACGGCTTCGGCTACCTGGACTACGACAAGGTCACCGCCGAACAACGCAAAGAGATCGCCGACAAGGCCAAGGCCCTGGCCGACGCCCTCGACGCCATCGATCCCGCACTCGGCCTTTCCGGCCTGTAACCAGACGAGTTTTCAATGAACGATTCAGATCAGTCCAACCCGTCCTTTTCCGCCCAGCGCCGTCGCGTGCTGCTGGGCATGGGCGCCGCCGGGGTGGCCCTGGCCGGCAGCAGCCTGAGTGGCCCGGCCATGGCCGCCGGCGCCGCGGCCCAGGTCACCGAGGCGCCCAGCAGCGACAAGACCCAGGACCGCCACGACTTCCACGGCCGGCACCAGAGCGGCATCGTCACCCCGCGCCCGGCCGCGGGCATGCTGGTGTCCTTCGATGTGCTGGCCAACGACCGCGACGACCTGGAGCGGTTGTTCCGCACCCTCAATGAGCGCATCGCCTTTCTCATGAGCGGCGGGCCGGTGGCCCAGGTCGACCCTAAACTGCCGCCCCTGGATTCCGGCATCCTCGGCCCGGTGGTGACCCCGGACAACCTGACCATCACCGTGTCGGTGGGCGAATCGTTGTTCGACGAACGCTTTGGCCTGGCCGCCGCCACACCCAAGCGCCTGATCCGCATGGTGGGTTTTCCCAACGATGCCCTGGAGCCGGCCTGCTGCCATGGCGACCTGAGCCTGCAGTTCTGCTCCAACACCGCCGACACCAATATCCACGCCCTGCGCGACATCGTGAAGAACCTCCCCGACCTGCTGCTGGTGCGCTGGAAGCAGGAAGGCAGCGTGCCGCCCCAGGCCCCGGCCAAGCCCGGCGAACCGGCGCAAAGCGCGCGCAACTTCCTGGGTTTTCGCGATGGCTCGGCCAACCCGGACTCCAATGACCAGCAGGCCATGCAGCAGATCGTCTGGGTCCAGCCCGGCAGCGACGAACCGGCCTGGGCGGCTCACGGCAGCTATCAGGCGGTGCGGATCATCCGCAATTTTGTCGAGCGCTGGGACCGCACCCCGCTGCAGGAACAGGAAAGCATCATCGGCCGGGTCAAGACCACGGGCGCGCCCATGGATGGCCAGAAGGAAAGCCAGGTACCCGACTACGCCCGGGACCCCCACGGCAAGCTGACCAAGCTCGATGCCCACATCCGCCTGGCCAACCCGCGTACGGCGCAGAGCCAGCAGAACCTGATCCTGCGCCGGCCGTTCAACTACTCCAACGGGGTCAACAAGAACGGCCAGCTGGACATGGGCCTGCTGTTCATCTGCTACCAGGCGGACCTGGAGAAAGGCTTTATCGCCGTACAGACCCGTCTGAACGGCGAACCCCTGGAGGAGTACCTCAAGCCCACTGGCGGCGGTTACTTCTTCACCTTGCCGGGGGTCACCGGCAAAGAGGATTTCATCGGGCGTTCGCTACTCGATGCCACCCGACCTAAAAGCACTGCCTGATCCCCATGACACAACAACCCCCACGGAAAAGTCCCATGAAAAAGTCGCCTCTCGCTGTGTTGCTGACCCTTGGCTTGCTCCACGCTCCGTTGTCGGCGATTGCCGCTACCGCGCCCCTGGAGCTGGTGGGGCCGATCTCCGACTACAAGATCTACGTCACCGAGCAGCTCGACGAACTGGCCAGCCACACCCAGCTATTCACCGACGCGGTGAAAAAGGGCGACCTGGCCGCCGCCAAGAAGCTCTACGCGCCGACCCGGGTCTACTACGAGTCGATCGAACCGATCGCCGAGCTCTTCAGTGACCTCGACGCCTCCATCGACTCGCGGGTCGACGACCACGAGAAAGGCGTCAAGGCCGAAGACTTCACCGGCTTCCATCGCCTGGAATACTCGCTGTTCTCGGAAAACAGCACCGAAGGTCTGGGCGAGTTGGCCGACGGCCTGGACAAGGACGTCAAGGACCTGCAAACCCGCGTCGCCGGCCTGACCTTCCCGCCGGAAAAAGTCGTGGGTGGCGCTGCCGCGCTGCTGGAAGAGGTGGCCGCAACCAAGATCTCCGGTGAAGAAGACCGCTACAGCCACACCGACCTCTACGACTTCCAGGGCAACATCGACGGGGCGAAGAAAATCGTCGACCTGTTCCGTCCGCAGATCGAGAAACAGGACAAAGCCTTTGTCGCCAAGGTGGACAAGAACTTCGCCACGGTGAACAAGATCCTCGCCAAGTACAAAACCCCTGACGGCGGCTTCATGACCTACGACAAGGTCAAGGAAAACGACCGCAAGGCCCTGGTCGGTCCGGTCAACACCCTGGCCGAAGACCTCTCCACCCTGCGCGGCAAACTGGGCCTGAACTGAGCCCAACACCCAACCCGCCCCCACTGTAGGAGCTGGCTTGCCAGCGAAAGCGATCTTGAGCTCAACACCCGCCTCAAGGCCCTCTTCGCCGGCAAGCCGGCTCCTACAGGGCGTTGCCATCATGGGTGCAGATAACGCTGGGCTGTTGCCCGTTATCCCGATAACGTTCACGGCCCAACGGCTTTCATGGAAGACCCACTATGTCTCGCTCCACAGCAGCGGCCACGCCGCTGGCTGCCAAACCTTTCTCGCTGTTGCCGCTGATGGCCGCCTACATGGCTTGCACCATGTCGATGATGGCCTTCGTTTCGCTGATCGGCCCGATCTCCCGGGCCCTGCACCTGGAAACATGGCACGCCGGCGCGGCCGTCACCGTTTCCGGGGTGATCTGGATGCTCCTGGCACGCCCCTGGGGCCAGGCCAGCGACCGCTTCGGCCGGCGTCGGGTGCTGTTGCTGGGCACCGCAGGCTTCACCCTCGCCTATTGGGCCCTGTGCCTGTTCATCGACCTGTCGCTGCAGTCGCTGCCGAGCGTCGCCATGGCCTTTCTCGGCCTGATGCTCGGCCGCGGCCTGATCGGCGCCTTCTATGCGGCGATCCCGGTGGGCGGCTTCGCCCTGATCGCCGATAACGTCGAACCCCAGCACCGTGCCCGCGCCATGGCCACCCTGGGCGCCGCCAACGCCGTGGGCCTGGTGGTGGGCCCGGCGGTGGCCGCCTTGCTGGCCCGCTACAGCCTGAGCCTGCCGTTCTACGCCATGGCGGTACTGCCGTTGCTGGCATTCCTGGTGCTGCGCTACCAGTTGCCACGCCAGGAACTGCACCTGGCCCAGGCCCCGACCCGAGTGCGCCTGGGCGACCCGCGGCTGCGCCGGCCCATGGTGGTGGCCTTTGTTGCCATGCTCTGCGTGTCGATTGCCCAGATCACCGTCAGCTTCTATGCCCTGGACCGGCTGCGCATGAGCCCCGCCGATGCCGCCCAGACGGCCGGGGTGGCCCTGGCCATGGTCGGCGTGGCGCTGATCTGCGCGCAGTTGGTGGTGCGCAAGCTGGAATGGCCGCCGCTGCGGATGATCCGCTACGGCGCCCTGCTGTCGGCGCTGGGCTATGCCGGCAGCATGCTGGTGGACAGCGCCTGGGGCCTGTGGCTGGCGTTCTTTGTTTCGGCGGCGGGCATGGGTGGGGTGTTTCCATCGTTCTCGGCCCTGGCGGCGAATGCCGTACAGGCCTCGGAACAGGGCGCGACTGCCGGTAGCATCGGCGCCGCCCAGGGCCTGGGCGTGGTCATCGGACCCATGGCCGGCACCCTGATCTACGCCATCGAACCGCGCCTGCCCTACCTGCTGGCGGCGGTGCTGCTGGTCCTGATCGCCATCTGGCCAAACCCACAGCCCAAAGACCTGTAGCCATTGCCGCAGGCTGCGACAGGCCCCGACGGGGCCTGATGGCTCGCAGCCGATCCCAGCAGCGGTTTACAACATGCGATAGAGCAGACGCTCGATGCGCACACGGCTGACCCGACGCAGGAACTTGCCCACCGCCTCGGGGTAGTCCACCAGGCTGTCCAGGTACTGGAAGTGCTCGATGCGCCGGGTATGACGGAAGATCTCGGCCTGTTCGGCGCTCCGCGCCTGCAGCAACTCGCCCTTGGGATCGTCCAGCAACAGGGCGTTCTCCAGGTCCAGGCGGAAGGCCCGGGGATTGAGGTTGTTGCCGGTAAGCAAGGTGTAGCGCTCATCCACCCACATGCCCTTGAGGTGGTAGGTGTTGTCGCCGTCACGCCACAGGTGCAGGTTGAGCAGACCACTGTCGATGACTTTCTGGTGACGCTTGGCAAAGCGTCGCAGGCTGATCTCGTACAGGTAAGGCAGGGCCGCGATGACCTTGAACGGCTCGCTGGGCGGGATGTAGAAGTCGTTGGCGGTCTTGTCGCCGACAATGATGTCGATCTTCACCCCGCGCTCCAGGGCCCGATTGATTTCCCGGGTCACCATCAAGGGCAGGTTGAAATACGGGGTGCAAATGGTCAGTTGCTGCTGGGCCCCGGCGATCAGCTCGCAGATGACCCGGTTCAGCGGGTTACCCTTGCCGACCCCGAGCAACGGACTGACCGACAGCCCGCTCTTGTCCAGGCCACCGGCGGCGGTGTCGTAGGTGGCGTGCTTGAGGCGGCTGCGCAAATCGCCGATGTCGTTGCGCAGGCTGCGGGTGGTCGGCAGGTTCGGCAGGTCAAGACGATGTACCGCCCGCGACGCCACCAGACCGTGCTGCACCAGATGATGCATGGAGTCGGCCAGGGCGCGGTTGTGCAGCAGGTGGTAACGGTCGAAGCGGTACTTGTCGAACTTGTGCAGGTACACGTTGTTCAGGCTGGCGCCGCTGTAGAGCACGCAATCGTCGATCACGAAGCCCTTGAGGTGCAGCACCCCGAACAGCTCGCGGGTCTGTACCGGCACGCCGTAGATCGGCACTTCGCTGGCGTGGGTCCGGGTCATTTCCTGATACCAGGCCGAGTTGCCCGGTTGCTTGCCGGCGCCGATCAGGCCGCGCTGGGCCCGCAGCCAGTCCACCACCACAACCACCTCGAGTTCCGGGCGCGCGGCCTTGGCGGCATGCAGGGCATCGAGGATTTCCTGACCGGCCTCATCCTGCTGCAAGTACAGCGCGACGATATAGATGCGCCGCCGGGCCTGGGCAATTTGCTCCAGCAGAGTGCGACGAAATTGCGCAGCGCCGGTCAGAGTGGTGAAGGCTTCGGCAGCCAGGGGGAAGCTGCGCAGTTTGGGCAGCAAGGAACGTTTGAAAAGCGACGGCATAGGGCTCGCAGTGGCTCAAATCCAAAGAGCGCAAGAGCTTACACCATGGAACAGGCTGAGTCCCCTCTCAGCCCGCTCTGAAGTAACCGGCTTGCCGGCGAAAAGTACCTTGAGTCTTGCGTTGCCCTGGAAATCGCCCTCCCCGGCAAGCCAGCACCTACGAGAAATACAGCCGGAGATTAAAATTAGAACAACAGGATTGACCAAGGAGAACGATCGTTCTACTCTTTGCCCCATGAACGAAATCACTCCCTCTGAAACACGCGACATCATCCTCGACGTCACCGAGAAGCTGATCTACAAGAGCGGCATTGCCGCCACGGGCATGGATCTGTTGGTGAAGACCGCCGGGGTGTCGAGAAAGAGCGTCTATCGCTATTTCAGCAACAAGGACGAACTGGTGGTGGCCGCCCTGGAACGTCGCGACCAGCGCTGGATGCACTGGTACAGGACTGAAGTGGGCAAGGCCGAAGGCTCTGCACAGCGGCTGCTGGCACTGTTCAGCGTCCTCAAGGACTGGTTCGGGTCCGAAGGTTTCCGCGGCTGCGCCTTTATCAACACCAGCGGCGAGACCGGCGATCCCCGGGACCCGGTGCGCCAGGTGGCGAAACAACATAAACAGAAACTGCTCGACTACGTGACCGAGCTTTGCCAGGAACATGGCGTGCAACATCCAAAGGAACTGGCAGCGCAACTGCTGATCCTGATCGATGGCGCCATTACCGTTGCCCTTGTCATGGGCGATCACAGTGCTGCTGATAATGCGCAATGCATGGCGCGAAAGTTATTGGACCTCTGATTGTTTTAAACAAGAGCAACTTTTTTGTTTGAACAGCAACTTTCATTGGAGACAGATCATGTCGTCTAACGCTCAAGTGCGCCCGCCTCTTCCGCCTTTCACTCGCGAGTCGGCGATTGAAAAGATCCGTCTGGCCGAAGATGGCTGGAACTCCCGGGACCCGGAGCGGGTATCCCTGGCGTATACCCTGGATACCCAATGGCGCAACCGCGCCGAGTTCGCCCACAACCGCGAAGAAGCCAAGGCCTTCCTCGCCCGCAAATGGGCCAAGGAACTGGATTACCGCCTGATCAAGGAGCTCTGGGCCTTTACCGACAACCGCATCGCCGTACGCTACGCCTATGAATGGCATGACGACTCGGGCAACTGGTACCGCTCTTACGGCAACGAAAACTGGGAATTCGACGAGCAGGGACTGATGGCCCGGCGTTTTGCCTGCGTCAACGACATGCCGATCAAGGCCACCGAGCGCAAATTCCACTGGCCCCTGGGCCGGCGCCCGGATGACCACCCGGGCCTCAGTGACCTGGGCCTGTAACCCACCCGCCCCCGTAGGAGCTGGCTTGCCAGCGAAGGCGTCCTCAAGCCTTGCACAAGACCCAGGGGCCCTTTCGCCGGCAAGCCGGCTCCTACAAGCAACCTCGCACAACCTTCCCGTAGGAGCTGGCTTGCCAGCGAAAGCGTCCTCAAGCCCTGCGCCAGGCTGGTTAACCTCTTCGCCGGCAGGCAACGCGCCGTTCACGCCGCAGCTTCTTGCTCCTTGAGCCGGGCCTGGGCTTCCAGTTCGCGCACCAAGGGCAGTACGCGCTTGCCGAAATACTCAACCTCCTCCTGAAAATGCAGGAAGCCCGCCAGGACCAGGTCCACCCCCACCGCCTTCAAGGCGACAATCCGTTGGGCAATCTGCTGCGGGGTGCCGATCAGGTTGGTCTTGAAGCCATCGTTGTACTGCACCAGATCCTCAAAGCTGGACTTGGCCCAATTGCCCTCACCCTCCGGTGAGGCCTTGCCGGCCTGCTTCGCCGCATCGCCAAAGGCATTCACCGCCTCCGGATCGGCCTTGTCGATGATTTCTGCCAGCACCGCCCGGGCTTCTTCCTCGGTGTCCCGGGCGATCACAAAGGCATTCACCCCGACTTTCACCGAATGCTGGTTGGCAGCGGCCTTGGCACGGATATCGTCAACCTGGGCCTTGATGCCCTCCACGCTGTTGCCATTGGTGAAGTACCAGTCCGACACCCTGGCGGCCATGTCACGGGCCGCCCGCGAGCTGCCGCCCTGGAAGATTTCCGGTTGCCCCAGGGGCTTGGGTTTGAGGCTGTAGTTGTCGAAGCGATAGAAGTCCCCCTTGAAGGTGAAGTGGTCCTGGCTCCAGATCCCGCGCAGGGACCGGATGAACTCCTCGGAGCGGCGATAACGCTCATCGTGTTCGAGCCAGTGCTCGCCGATGGCCTGGAACTCGCCCTTGAACCAGCCGCTGACAATGTTCACCGCGATGCGGCCATTGGTCAGTTGATCGATGGTGGCCAGCTGCTTGGCCGCCAGGGCGGGTTGCCAGGGCCCGGGCAGGATCGCCGCGATCACCTTGAGCTTGTCGGTAGCCGCCAACAGCGCATGACTGAAGGCCACCGACTCATGCTGGTATTCAGCGCCGTAGCCGGCGGTGAAGCGGATCTGCGTCAAGGCATATTCAAAGCCCGCCGCTTCGGCGATCTGCGCCAGCTTGCGGTTGTAGTCGATGCCCCAGTGGGTGCGCTGTTCGATCTTGCTCACCACCAGCCCGCCGCTGACGTTAGGCACCCAATAAGCAAATTTGACGGCTTGCTGACTCATGGTTCGTTCCTCGGGACAGGTAAAGGTGCAAGGACCAGAGCAGCAAGCGTGCCAGCGCCCGACATCGTCGGAGCAAACCTCGCACCGGCGGCCGGGCAAGGCACTGGCCGGCGGCGCTGGGCCGGGCTCGCAGCCGTTGGCCGGGGTCGCAAGGGTTGCCTCGTTGCCGCCCCGCGAGCGCCGCTTGCAACAGCGGCTACAGACCGCCCAAAAACCTGCAATCAAACGATTTGTTGATCAACTGTTGCCCGGACAACAGTTGCCAGACACTCGTCCCCACCCGCGCCCAGGCAAACCGGCACTCGGGACTTCGGCATGCTGTGTGCAATCAACCTCGACACGTACTGTTCTTTTCTGCCTACCCCAGGAGCAACACCATGACCGAACATCAGGTAATCAATCCGCTGTCCACAGGCGTCGACTACGAGGCCCTGGCAGAACGGTTCCGGCCGATCTTCCAGAAGATCGCCGCCGGCGCCGTGGAGCGCGAGCACAGCCGCAGCCTGCCCTATGAACCTATCCAATGGCTCAAGGAGTCCGGCTTCGGCGCGCTGCGGGTACCGGTGGAATACGGTGGTGGCGGCGCCTCCCTGCCCCAGCTGTTTCAACTGCTGATCGAGCTGGCCGAAGCCGATGCCAATGTGCCCCAGGCCTTGCGCGGGCACTTCGCCTTTGCCGAGGATCGCCTCAATGCGCCCCCAGGCCCGGCCCGGGACCTGTGGTTCAAGCGCTTTGTCGAGGGCGATAT
>NZ_MOAK01000082.1:116034-120917 GCF_003732485.1 Pseudomonas protegens | reverse complement strand
CGGCTGCGCCTGGACTGAAATCGGCGCAGTGGAGATTGGCCAGGTCATTACCAAGGTGACGCCGGACGGCGAAAAATGGCGCCTCAATGGCGAGAAGTTCTACAGCACCGGAAGCATTTTCTCCGACTGGATCGATGTCTACGCCCAGCGCAGCGATACCGGCGGTGATGTGATCGCCGCCGTTCGGACTCGCCAGAGCGGCATCCAGCAGAGCGATGACTGGGACGGTTTCGGCCAGCGCACCACCGGCAGTGGCACCTCGCGCTTTACCGATGCCGAAGTGGAGGCCGAGAACCTCATCGACTTCGCCACCCGTTTCAAGTACCAGACCGCGTTCTACCAACTAGTGCTGCTGGCGACCCTGGCCGGGATCGGCCGCGCTGCGCTGCGCGACGTGGCTCACGAAGTGCGGGTGCGCAAGCGCATCTACAGCCATGGCAACGCACAGCAGGTCAGTGCCGACGCCCAGGTGCAGCAGGTGGTGGGCGAGATTGCGGCCCTGGTGTATGCCGCCGAGGCGGCGACAGTACGGGCTGCGGCGCCGGCGCAACGGGCGTACCTGGCACGCTTTGCCGGTGATGAGCTGAAGGAGCGTGAAGCCAATGTGGCCGCGGAAATCGAATCGGCCACGGCCCAGGTCGCGGTGACCGAACTGATCCAGCGCGCCACCAGCGAACTGTTCAACGCCCTGGGGGCGTCGGACATACGCCAGGGCAAGGCCCTGGACCGGCATTGGCGCAATGCGCGAACCGTGTCGTCGCACAATCCGGTGATCTACAAGGCACGGATCGTCGGTGACTGGAAGATCAACGGCAACGAACCGCCCTTTGTCTGGCAGATCGGCAACGGCCCCCAGCGCTGATCCTTCCCCTCGCCGTCCGTAGGGGCTGGCTTGCCAGCGAAGGCACCCTCCGATCGTGCGCAAGGCTCAAGGGCCCATTCGCCGGCAAGCCGGCTCCTACGCTTTCCGAGCCCTGCGCCGTCTGTAGGAGCTGGCTTGCCAGCGAAAGCGCCCTCCGATCGTGCGCAAGGCTCAGCGGCTCATTCGCCGGCAAGCCGGCGCCTACGATAGAGGCATCAGACCAAGGTCGAGGCGGTCGCGCAGCGGGCGGGGATGCAGGTAAGATGGCGGTCTTTCGCGCAGCCCCCTTTGCGCTTCCCGCCGAACAATAAGCCGAATCCATGCCTTTCGAACTCAGCGTAGACCTGACCACCCTCGCCATTCTCGCCCTCGTGGCTTTCATCGCCGGTTTCATCGACGCCATCGCTGGCGGCGGCGGGCTGCTCACCACTCCGGCCCTGCTGACGGCCGGGCTGCCGCCGCACTTGGTCCTGGGCACCAACAAGCTCAGTTCGACCTTCGGTTCCGCCACTGCCAGTTTCACCTTCTACCGCCGCAAGCTGTTCCACCCCCGACAATGGACCCACGCCATTGTCGGCACGCTGGTGGGGGCGCTGACCGGGGCCATCGTCGCCCATTACCTGCCGGCGGAATGGCTGAACAAGATGCTCCCGGTGATCGTCTTCGCTTGCGGCCTGTACCTGCTGTTCGGTGGCACCCCCAAGGCGCCGCTGGACAGCGATGCGCCCATCAAGAAGAAATGGCAATCGAGCCAGGGCTTCAGCCTGGGCTTCTACGACGGGGTGGCCGGGCCGGGTACCGGGGCGTTCTGGACCGTGAGCAGCCTGCTGCTCTACCCCATCGACCTGGTCAAGGCCAGCGGCGTGGCCCGCAGCATGAACTTCGTCAGCAACATTGCGGCGCTGTCGGTGTTCGTGTTCTCCGGGCAGGTGGACTGGATCATCGGCCTGAGCATGGGCCTGTCAGTAATGGTCGGGGCGTTCTTCGGCGCACGCACCGCCATCAGCGGTGGTGCCAAGTTCATTCGCCCGGTGTTCATCACCGTGGTCCTGGGGTTGACGGTGCGCCTAGCCTGGCAGCACTGGTTCAGCGTGGCCTAGACGGCGCGCCACATAGAGATCGATCAGGTAGCGGGCAATCGAGCGCGAGGCCGGCAACGGCGGCAGCGCGTGCACGTTGAACCACTGGGCATCCTCGATCTCGTCTTCCTGGGGGATGATCTCGCCGCCGGCGTACTCGGCATGGAAGCCCAGCATCATCGAGTGCGGGAACGGCCAGCACTGGCTGCCCACGTACTGGATGTTCCTGACCTCGATGCTCACCTCCTCCCGCACTTCGCGGATCAGGCAATCCTCCGCCGACTCGCCCGGCTCGGCAAAACCCGCCAGGGTGCTGTAGACGCCGGTGACGAAGCGCGGTGAACGGGCCAGGAGAATCTCGTCGCCCCGGGTGATCAGCACGATCATGCTCGGTGAAATGCGCGGATAGGCCCGCAGATCGCAGGGTTCGCAATACATCGCCCGCTCCCCCGGCACTTGCACCGTGGCCCGACCGCAACTGCCACAGAAACGATGTTCACGGGCCCAGGTGCCGATCTGCGCGGCATAGCCCAGCACCTTGTACAGGGTGTGATCGCCCTCCAGCATGAAGGCCCGCAGGCCTTTCCAGCCGCAGCCCGGCACCTCGGCGCGGCCACTGAGCTCCAGCAGGTACACCGGCTCGCCATCGAGGTGGCCAATGCCGTGCTCGGCCAGCAGCGGCAGGTCCTGGCCCTTGAGCCAGTGCCGGGGAAACAGCGCGCCGTTGTCGTCATGGAGAAAGCCTTCCGGGCCGCGGGCCACGGCCCAGCCGCCGGGAAGTTCGGTATCCAGTACTGCGGTGGTCCAGCGTGCAATCATCTTCAATCAATCCAGAAATTCGGGTTTCTGTTTGCTCATATGGGCGGCGATGGCCACACGCAAGTCGTTGGACTGCAGCATGGCGGCGTTCCAGGTCGCGACATATTCCAGGCCGTCATCGATGCGGTGGTCGCGCATGTAGCTGAGCATTTCCTTGGTCCCGCTGATCGCGATCGGCGATTTGGCGGCAATCTCCCGGGCAATCTCCATGACCCCGTCCAGCAGGCTTGCGGCATCGCTGTAGGTACGATTGACCAGGCCGATGCTGCGCGCCTCCTCGGCACCGAAGGTGCGCCCAGTGTAGGCCAGCTCACGCAGCATGCCGTCGCCGATGATACGTGGCAAACGTTGCAATGTGCCGACATCCGCCGCCATGCCGATATCGATTTCCTTGATGGAGAACTGGGCATCGTCAGCGGCATAGCGCATGTCGCAGGCGCTGATCAGGTCGATGGCGCCCCCCAGGCAGTAGCCCTGGATCGCCGCCAGCACCGGCTTGCGGCAGTTGTCCACGGCGGTGAAGGAGGATTGCAGCTGGAGAATCTTGCGCCGCAGCAGACGGGCGTTGCGGCCCACGTCCTTGCCCAGTTCGTTGGCCACGCCGGCCAGCAGCATCAGGTCGATGCCCGAAGAGAAATGCTTGCCGGCGCCACTGAGCACCACCACCCGCACCGCATCGGTGTCATCGATCCAGCGGAAGATCTCGACGATCTCGCTCCAGAACGCGGCGTTCATGGCATTGATCTTTTCCGGACGATTGATCTGCACATGGGCGATGTTGTCGGCAAGTTCGACGCGAAAGGCTTGGTATTCGGACATGGCAGTGATCCTTTACTGGGCGAAAAATGAGGGCCGAACTATAGCAAGTGGCGCCGCCGCCCCGTAAGGCAGCGCATTGGCCAAAAGCGGGACTGGAGCACCGGCCGCGGCAGGAGCCAGCTGGCGGACGCCTTTGCCGGATTGAGGGCCTCTTCGCTGGCAAGCCAGCTCCTACGGGGGTGGTGGCATGGCTATGGGTTCAGCCTTGTCCGGCGGTGTAGAAGGCGGCGGTTTCGTAGGGCACGGTCACCTCGGACTTGTCCCGCAATTGGGGTTCGCTGGCGATCAGCGCGGCGATCTGCCGGTCCACGGCGTCACGCTCGGCCTGGGGCAAGGCGGCGATGAAACTGGTGGAGCGCACGCGGTTGAAGATCACCTCTTCCGGCGTGCCGCTGTGGCCGTGACTGAAATGCCGTTCCTGCAAGGGCCCGAAACCCGGGTGGGGAAAGGCCTGGCGCCAGGCGCCGGTGTAATAGCGCGGGGTGTCGGCCTGCAAGGCATTGACGATGGCGTCCAGGCGCGCCACCCAGGGCACCCGGGCGTCGCGCAGGTTCCACACCAGCGCCAGCTTGCCGCCGGGCTTGAGCACGCGATGGATTTCGTCCAGCGCCGCGCGGTTGGCAAACCAGTGGAAGGCCTGGGCGCAGACCAGCACGTCCACTGAGGCATCCTTGAGCGGCAGCGCCTCGGCGCTGCCCTCCAGGGCCTGGGCCTCGGGCTGGGCGGCGGCCAGTTTGGCGCGCATCTGCGCCACCGGCTCAATGGCGATCACCTGGGCCCCGGTGGCCAGCAAGCGGCCAGTGAACTTGCCGGTGCCGGCGCCCAGGTCCACCACCACCCTGCCCGGCCCCAGGCCCAGTTCCTCACGCAGCCAGGGGTCGAGGGCTGACGGATAGTCCGGCCGACCCCGCACATAGGTATCGGCGGCCTGTTGATAGCCGGCGGCCGCCGCATGATGAATCGCCTGATCGTTCATGAATGAAGCTCCTCATTGCGGGTGAGTGGCAGTCAGGATAAACCGTGCCCACCAACAGACCGCATGAAATTCCTGTCAGTTGCACCCTCGCTGCAGGAGCTGGCTGTAGGAGCTGGCTTGCCAGCGAAGGCGTCGGCCCAGGCGGTGCAAGGCTCAAGGGCCTCTTCGCCGGCAAGCCGGTTCCTACGGGCGTGCGCTGTGGATTCAGCGCCTGAGCGGGGGCGGCAGGCTCAGGCGGAAACGCGCGCCGCCCAGTGGCGAGGCCTCGACCGTCAGGGTGCCGCCCTGGGCTTCCAGGGCGCGGCGGCTGATGGCCAGGCCCAGGCCG
>NZ_MOAK01000082.1:106214-116005 GCF_003732485.1 Pseudomonas protegens | reverse complement strand
CCAGGCCGAAGCCGCCGGTGGCGCGGTCACGGCTGCGGTCCAGGCGGTAGAACGGCTCGAACACCCGCTCGCGTTCGTCGTCGGGAATGCCGATGCCGTCGTCGTCGACCCAGATCTCGCAGCCGTCGTTGCTGACCAGCACGCCCACCTGGATGCGTTTCTCGCAATAGCGGGTGGCATTGCGCAGCAGGTTCTGCAGGGCCCGGGCGGTCAGTCGCGGGTCCAGGGTGAAACGCTCCAGGGCGCCGTGCAGCAGGACATCGATGACGATGTCCGATTCCAGTTCATCGTCGACGCTGCCGAGGATGCTGTCGATGAACTCGTCCAGGGACACCTCGATCTGCTCCGGCAGGCAGGCCGGGTTCTGCAGGCGGCTGTAGGACAGCAGCTCCAGCACCAGTTCATCCAGTTCGCGGATATGTGCCACCAGCCCCTGCAGACGCTCGCGACTGGCCACGGGCAAGTCGTCGGAGAGCACCAGGGCCAGGCCGAAATCCAGTCGGGTCAAAGGCGTGCGCAACTCGTGGGACACCGCATTGAGCAAGTCCCGCTGCTGGTTCAGGAGTTTCTCGATATCCCCGGCCATGGTGTCGAACACATGGGCCAGGCTGCCGATGTTGGAGCTGCCGGGCAGTTGCGTGCGCTCACTCAAGTGGCCCTTGCCGAAGCGTTCGGCGGTGCGCTTCAAGCGCTCCAGGTCGCGCCAGTGGGGCCTGACCCAAAGCAGCAGGCAGGCCAGCAGCACCGCGACGATCAGCACGTTGATGCTCCAGTACAGCAGGTTGACGTCCAGGGGGTCCGGCGGCACCACCAGCTTCACTGCCAGCTGGTCATCCAGCGGCGACACCGCCAGGGTGCGCCAGCCCCAGTCCCCCAGGCGCACGACCTTTTCGCCGCGCTCCAGGCGCTCACGCTCGTAAAGGCTGAAGTCCGGGTCGTCGATACGCACCAGGGCCACCTGCAGCGGGTGGAATTCCTCGTCCATTTCCTTGACCAGGGTCGGCCACTGGGCCGGCGGCAGAGCGCGGAATTGCTTGACGATCAAGCTCTGCAAGCCCCGGGACTGATCCAGGTTGTAGTCCAGGAAACGCTCGTGGAAGACCTTGATCACCAGATCGGGAATCAGGTAGATCGCTGCGCTGAAGGCGACAATGGTGATCAGGTACAGCCGGATCAGGATGCGCAGCATGGCGTCAGCATTCCCACTCGGAACGGCTGAACAGATAACCCTTGCCCCAGACGGTCTTGATCTTGCGCGCCTCGCCGGCGTGGTCGTCGAACTTGCGCCGCAGCTTGGAGATGGCCACATCCACCGAGCGATCGGTGCCGTTGAACTCGATGCCCCGCAGGCGCTGGAGGATCTGGTCGCGACTCAGCACTTCGCCGGCATGTCGGGCCAGCACCACCAGCAGGTTGTACTCACCGCTGGACAGTTCCACCAACTGCTCGCGCCAGGTCACGGTGCGCTCGCAGAGGTCGATGCACAGGTTGCCCATGAGGATCTGGTCGCTGGCGGTCTGGGGTTCACTCAGGCTGCTGCGGCGCAACAAGGTGCGCACCCGAGCCAACAGCACTCGCGGTTCGCAAGGTTTTGTCACATAGTCGTCGGCGCCCATTTCCAGACCCAGGACCTGATCATGGCTATCATCGCGCGCGGTCAGCATCAGAATCGGCAAGGTCGCCGAGTCGGCGCGCAACAAACGGCAGACCTGCAAACCGTCCAGCCCCGGCAACATCAGGTCGAGGATCACCAGGTCCGGCGGATTGGCCTTGGCCCGCTCCCGCACCTGATCGCCACGACTGATCACACTGACTTGATAGCCATTGCGTTCCAGATAACTGGCAATCAGTTCCGAGAGCGCGGAGTCGTCTTCGACGAGCAGAATATTGGGCATGAGCTGAGGTCTTTATTGAAGAAATACAGAGTACCGGCGTTCCTTATAGAGCACCGGGCACAACCAGCAAGGCGCCAAGGATATACAACAGCGGCAGCCCGGGCGCGCCTGCTTCACACTTTTTCACACAGCACCTACACAGCTTCACAGCGGGCCTTGACCCATGCCCTTAGCATGCCGAGGTCATTATTGGGGTATCAGCATGTCGAATAAACTCTTTGCGCCACTCTGCCTGATGGTTCTGGCAGCGGCGCTGAGCGCCTGCGGCAAATCCGAAGGCGAACAGACACCACCGACCGCCAAGGTGCGGATCGAGACGATCCAGAGCCAGGCCCTGTCCATCACCAGCGAACTGAGCGGGCGCATCGCCGCACCGCGGCTCGCCGAAGTCCGCGCCCGGGTGGCCGGGGTGGTGCTGCAACGGACCTTCCGCGAGGGATCGGATGTCAAGCAAGGCGACGTGCTGTTCCGCATCGACCCGGCGCCGTTCAAGGCCGACCTGGACAGTGCCCAGGCCAGCCTGCGCAAGGCCGAGGCCACTGCCTTCCAGGCGCAGTTGCAGGAGCAGCGCTACTCCAAGCTGATCGCCGACCAGGCCATCAGCGGCCAGGAATACGACAACGCCCGGGCCGCGGCACGCCAGGCCACCGCCGATGTCGCCGCCAACCAGGCCGCCGTGCAACGGGCCAAGCTCAACCTCGGCTATGCCACCGTGACCGCGCCGATTTCCGGTCGCGTCGGCCGCGCCCTGGTGACCGAAGGCGCCCTGGTGGGCCAGAACGAAACCACGCCCCTGGCGCTGATCCAGCAACTGAACCCGATCCACGCCGACCTGACCCAGTCCACCCGCGAGCTCAATGAACTGCGCCGGGCCTTCCGCGCCGGGCAGTTGCAGCAGGTGGGCAAGGACCAGGCCAAGGCCACTCTGATCCAGGACGACGGCAGTCTCTATCCGCTGCCGGGCAAACTGCTGTTCGCCGACATCAGCGTCGATCCGGGCACCGGGCAGATCATCCTGCGCAGCGAGTTCCCCAACCCGGACCTCGACCTCTTGCCCGGCAGCTTCGTACGCGTGCGCCTGGAGCAGGCGGTCAACCAGCAGGGCATCAGCGTGCCGCAGCGCGCCATCCAGCGTGACAGCGCCGGCATCGCCCAGGTGTTGCTGGTGGATGCCGAAAACCGTGTGGTGCAACACCCGGTGCAACTGGGTGGAGTACAGAAAGATCGCTGGATCGTGACCGAAGGGCTCAAGCCCGGTGACCGCATCATCGTCGAAGGCTTGCAGCACGCCCGTCCCGGCGAGCTGGTGCAGATCGACGACACTCCCCTTCCGCTCGCCCAGAATCCTGGCCAGTAGGTAGTACGACATGCCGCAATTCTTTATTGACCGCCCGGTGTTCGCCTGGGTAGTCGCGTTCTTCATCCTGTTGGGTGGCGCCCTGGCGATTCCCCAACTGCCGGTGGCGCAGTACCCCACCGTGGCACCGCCGCAGATCGAGATCTACGCGGCCTATCCGGGCGCCTCGGCGCAGACCCTGGACGAGTCGGTGGTCAGCCTGATCGAGCAGGAGCTCAACGGTGCCGACCACCTGCTGTACTTCTCTTCCCAGAGCAGCCTGGGCAGCGCCACCATCACCGCTACCTTCCAGCCCGGCACCAACCCGGAGCTGGCCCAGGTGGACGTGCAGAACCGCCTCAAGGCGGTGGAGCCGCGCCTGCCCCAGGCCGTGACCCAGCAAGGCCTGCAGGTGGAGAAAGTCTCCGCCGGCTTCCTGCTGCTGATCACCCTGACCTCCAATGACGGGCGCCTCAACGATGTGGCCCTCAGCGACTACCTGGCCCGCAACGTGATGAACGAGATCCGACGCGTGGACGGGGTCGGCAAGGCCCAGCTGTATGGCGCCGAGCGGGCCATGCGCATCTGGCTCGACCCGCAGAAGCTGATCGGTTTCAACCTGACTCCGGCGGACGTCAATGCCGCCATCAGCGCGCAGAACGCCCAGGTGCCGGCAGGCAGCATCGGCGACCTGCCCAACCCGTCCAGCCAGGAAATCACCGCCACCATCCTGGTCAAGGGCCAGCTGACCACTCCCGAGGAGTTCGCCGACATTGTCCTGCGGGCCAATCCCGACGGCTCCACGGTGCGCATCGGCGATGTGGCGCGGGTGGAAGTCGGCAGCCAGGAATACCAGTTCGGCACACGCCTGAACGGCAAGCCCTCCACCGCGGTCGGCGTGCAATTGTCCCCCGGGGCCAACGCACTGAATACCGCGACCCTGATCCGGGCGAAGATGGACGAGCTGTCGCGCTACTTCCCCGCCGGCGTGGAATACAAGATCCCCTATGACACCTCACCCTTCGTCAAGGTCTCGATCACCAAGGTGATCTACACCCTGATGGAAGCCATGGCCCTGGTGTTCCTGGTGATGTTCCTGTTCCTGCAGAACATCCGCTACACCCTGATCCCGACCCTGGTGGTACCGGTGGCGCTGATGGGGACCTTCGCCACCATGCTGGCCCTGGGTTTCTCCATCAACGTGCTGACCATGTTCGGCATGGTGCTGGCCATCGGCATCCTGGTGGACGATGCCATCGTGGTGGTGGAGAACGTCGAGCGGATCATGGCCACCGAGGGCCTGTCGCCCAAGGAGGCCACGCGCAAGGCCATGAAGCAGATCACCGGGGCCATCATCGGCATCACCCTGGTGCTGGTCGCGGTGTTCATCCCCATGGCCTTCATGCCAGGTTCCGTGGGGGTGATCTACCAGCAGTTCTCGCTGTCCATGGCCACCTCGATCCTGTTCTCGGCCTTCCTCGCCCTGACCCTGACCCCGGCCCTGTGCGCCACCCTGCTCAAGCCCATTGCCAAGGGCGAACACCATGAACGCAGCGGTTTCTTCGGCTGGTTCAACCGGCGTTTCGAAAGCCTGAGCAACAGCTACGAGGGCGGCGTGAGCTATGCCCTCAAGCGCACCGGTCGCTACTTGCTGATCTACGCCGCACTGCTGGCGATCATGGCGCTGCTGTTCAGCCGACTGCCCTCCTCGTTCCTCCCGGTGGAAGACCAGGGCTACACCCTCACCGATATCCAACTACCTCCCGGGGCCAGCCAGAACCGCACGATCAAGGTGGTGGAACAGATCGAGGCGCATAACGCCGGCGAACCGGGGGTGGGCGACAGCACCATCATCCTCGGCTTCAGCTTCTCCGGCAGCGGACAGAACGCGGCCTTGGCCTTCACCACCCTCAAGGACTGGTCGCAACGGGGCGGCGACGACTCGGCCATGGCCATTGCCGACCGCGCCAACGGCGCCCTGAGTGCGATCAAGGACGCCGTGGTGTACGCCGTACTGCCGCCGCCTATCGATGGCCTGGGCACTTCCAGCGGCTTCGAGTTCCGCCTGCAGGACCGTGGCGGTGTCGGCCACGCCGCCCTGATGCAAGCACGAACCGAGCTGCTCAAGAGCACGGAGAAGAGCCCGATCCTGGCCAACGTCCGCGAAAGCGCCCTGGCCGAAGCGCCCCAGGTGCAACTGGAGGTCGACCGCAAGCAGGCCAACGCCCTGGGCGTGTCCTTCGCCGATATCGGCAACCTGCTGTCCACGGCCCTGGGTTCGGCCTATATCAACGACTTCCCCAACCAGGGACGCATGCAGCGGGTGGTGGTCCAGGCTGAAGGCGATCAACGCAGCCAGGTCGAGGACCTGCTGCGGATGAACGTGCGCAACAGCGCCGGCAAGATGGTGCCGCTGTCAGCCTTCGTCCGCGCCACCTGGACCCTGGGGCCGGCCCAGCTGACCCGCTACAACGGCTACCCGGCCATCGCCATTTCCGGCGAGCCGGCTCCGGGCCACAGCACCGGTGAAGCGATGCAGGAGGTCGAACGGCTGGTGAGCCAGTTGCCTGCGGGCCTGGGCCTGGAGTGGACCGGTCTGTCCCTGCAGGAACGCCTCTCGGGCAGTCAGGCGCCGCTGTTGCTGGGCCTGTCGCTGCTGATCGTGTTCCTGTGCCTGGCGGCGCTCTACGAGAGTTGGTCGATTCCGACCTCGGTGCTGCTGGTGGTGCCCCTCGGGGTGCTGGGTGCGGTGCTGGCGGTGAGCTTGCGCGGGATGCCCAACGACGTGTTCTTCAAGGTGGGGCTGATCACCATCATCGGCCTGTCGGCGAAGAACGCGATCCTGATCATCGAGTTCGCCAAGAGCCTGTACGAGGAAGGCCACGACCTGATCGACGCCACGGTGCAGGCAGCACGCCTGCGTCTGCGGCCGATCGTCATGACGTCCCTGGCCTTCATCCTCGGCGTGGTGCCCCTGGCCATTGCCACCGGTGCCAGTTCCGCCAGCCAGCAGGCCATCGGTACCGGGGTGATCGGCGGCATGATCACCGCGACCCTGGCGGTGATCTTCGTTCCGGTGTTCTTCGTCGTAGTCATGAAACTGGTAAAACGCGGTTCGTCCAAGGACTGAACCCAGGCAAACGGGCCCCGCTTCCGGGGCCCGTTCCTTCCTTGCTTGCCACGCTCAATCCAGCCTCGAACGTCAGTCCTGCAACAGGCTGGTCAAACGCTCGCGAGAGGTCTCTGGCTCACCTTCGACAGGCTGCGCAGAAGAGAGGATGGGGGTGGAATAGAGCAACAGCAGAACCACGGCCAGACGCATCACCATGCTATCGATCCTTGCTCGGGAAAGAGTCAATAATTCAGCGTCAAATTTAAACACATGGCTATGTGACACTACCAAGTAAAATTTGCCTGGCGTGTGGATTGCGTCGCAAACAGACAACGCAGCAACGACATCCGTCGCGCAGAAGCCGCTCCCGCAAAAACACCTCCCGTAGGAGCTGGCTTGCCAGCGAAGGCGGTCGTCAGCCAGGCGCACGACTCAGGTGCCTCTTCGCCGGCAAGCCGGCTCCTACAGGATGGTGACATCTCAGGCGAACCGTAGGAGCTGGCTTGCCAGCGAAGGCGGTCGTCAGCCAGGCGTACGACTCCGGGGCCTCTTCGCCGGCAAGCCGGCTCCTACAGGATGGCGACATTTCAGGCGAACCGTAGGAGCTGGCTTGCCAGCGAAGGCGGCGTCATGGGCGATGCAAGGCCAGGGGCCCTTTCGCCGGCTGGCGCAATACCGCCCGGCCGGCTTTTACGGGTTCAGTGCTGGGCTTTGTGGTCCAGAGCGGCGTAGAAGTTGGCGCTTTGTTGCAGGTATTTCTGGGTGTAGGTGTTGGTGCTGGATTTCTTCTGGCTGATTTCCACGTTGGCACTGGCTGGCAGGACCACGCTGGCGGAAATGGCGGAGGCTGCGATCACGGAGAAGAGATTGAAGTTCATCGGTATAACCCTCGGATTCAGTTGGCTTGCTTGCCCGTGTGGGCCGTGAAGCAAACTTACTCCCGAGGGTTGGCGGGAAAAAATTCTTTGCGGCAGTAGCCATTATCAGCGTCATTGATAGAAGCCGTCAGGCCCCGAATGACGGGGCCTGTGGCTTATTGACGCACCAGGAACTTGATGTCGCTGGGGGCTTCGAAGGGCAGTTTCTGCACCGTCTTGCCCAGGAAACCGGTCTTGGCGTCGCGTTCGATCACCACGATTTCATTGCTTTTCTGGTTGCCGATCAGCACGTAGCGGTTGCTCGGGTCCAGGCTGAACTCCCGGGGGTGATCACCCTCCACGGAACGACGCTGGATCTCCTTGAGCTGGCCATTGCTCTGATCGATGGCGAACACCAGCAACTGGTTGGCGGTGCCCCGGTTGCTGACGTAGAGGTACTGACCGTCCTTGGAGGCGTGCAAGGCTGCCGCGGCCTTCTTCTCCTTGTTGCCATTGGCCGCCAGATCAACCAGCTGGCGCTGGGTCAGCTTGCCGTCCTGATAGTCGAAGACCGCCACCTGGGCGCTCATCTCCAGGGTCAGGTAGGCATGTTTGCCATCGGCACTGAACAGCAAGTGGCGCGGACCGCTGCCCGCAGGCAACTGGACGAAGGCCGGGTCAGCCGGTACCAGCGGGTGTTCCGGATTGGCCTTGGGGTCGTAGCGGTAGACAAAGATCTTGTCCGCCCCCAGGTCGTTGGCGAACACGAACTGGCCGTCCGGGGACGACACCGACGAATGCACGTGGGCCGACTGCTGGCGCTCGGGATCGACCCGGCTGGCCGGATGGCTGGTGAGCTGCACCACCGGCGACAGGTGCCCGTCAGCACTGACCGGCACCACCGCCAGGCTGCCGCCCGGGTCCACATCCACCGAATAGTTGCTGACGAACAAGTAGTTGCCGTCGGCGCTCAGGCTGGAGTGAGTGGGCTCGTTGCCCTGACTCTGCACCTGGTTGATCAGGTTCAGTTGATGAGTCTTGGGCGCCAGGCTGTAGCTGCTGACCCGACCGATGGGGTCAACCTGTCCCGGGCTGTTTTCATTCACTGCAAAGACGAATTTCTGGTCCTTGGACAGGGTCAGCCAGGACGGGTTGGAACTCTTCACGACCTGCAGCGGCTTGGCATCGATCTGCCCGGTACGTTCGTTGAAATGCAGGCGATACAGGCCCTGACTCTGACCCTGGGTGTAGGAGCCCACCAGCAGTTCCTGGGTGTCCGCCGGAGCGGCCTGGACCGCCATGGCGCCGACACTGCCGGCCATCAACAGCGGCCAGAAATTACGCATCTTCATGCTCACTCTCCTCTTCGTCACGGGCACTGAACGCGCTCATGCACACCAGGCGGTGCTCGCCGGAGTCACCGACCAGGGTCCAGCTCTGCAGCGCCTGATCAAAGGTCGCGGCCTGCACCTGGGCCAGGGTGAAGCTCCAGCGCTTGGCGGCGCGGCCATCCATGCACTCGATCAGCAGGCGCTGCTCGTCGAGGGTGAAATCGAAGGCGTGCAGGCCGTCGATTTCCAGCATGTCGCAGGCTTCAAGGGCAGTGAGCAAGGTGTCGGTAGCAGCGGTCATAGCGATCAATCATCAATTGGAAAGGCGCAATGATAGCTGATTGGCGCAAGCGGGTTGGGCCAGCATTGCACCGCGCAGGCGACTGTCCCAAGTACACCCACCGACAGGCTCCGCCGGGGCCGCCCGGTTCTTCAGCGCCACCCGCTTTTCCCTCTGAACGCCGGGCATGAAAAAGCCGCACCCGAGGGTGCGGCTGAGTATTCATGCAACGGGCTCAGTGAGCGAACAGCGAGTTGCCCTTCTGCCCGGCCAGCTTCTCCGGCTTGATCAGGAACCGCGCCAGGGCCGGCAGCAGCCACAGGGCACCGAACATGTTCCACAGCAGCATGAAGGTCAGCATCAGGCCCATGTCGGCCTGGAACTTGATCGCCGAGAAGATCCAGGTGCACACGCCGATGGCCAGGCACAGGCCGGTGAACAGCACCGCCTTGCCGGTGGAACGCAGGGTCTGGTAGTAGGCCTCCTGCAACGGCAGCCCGGCACGCAGGAAGCTTTCCAGACGGCTGTAGATATAGATGCCGTAGTCGACACCGATCCCCACCCCCAGCGCCACCACCGGCAAGGTCGCCACCTTGACGCCGATGCCCATGAAGGCCATCAGCGCGTTGCCCAGCACCGAAGTCAGCACCAGCGGCAGGACGATGCACAGGGTCGCGGCCCAGGAGCGGAAGGTGATCATGCACATGCCGGCTACGCAGATGTAGACCAGGATCAGGATGATCAGCTCGGATTCCTTGATCACCTCGTTGGTGGCCGCCTCGATCCCGGCGTTACCGGCGGCGAGGATGAACTCCAGGCCATCCTTGTTGTGCTCTGCGGCGAACTCCTGCACCGCGTGTACCGCACGATCCAGGGTCGCGGCCTTGTGGTCGTTGAGGAACACCAGCACCGGCGCCAGGGAGCAGTTGTTGTTGTACAGGCCGTCGGCCCGGGCGATGGAGTTGTTCAGCACGTCGGGG
>NZ_MOAK01000082.1:102299-106158 GCF_003732485.1 Pseudomonas protegens | reverse complement strand
CTGCTTGGACACGGTCACCAGGGAGATCGCCGACTGCACGCCCTCGGTGTTCTGCATCTTCCACATCAGCTCGTCGATGGGCGCCATGGCTTCATAGCGCGAGCAGCCTTCGGACGCGGTCTTGACCATCACCACCAGCACGTCGGAGCTGGTGGAATAATTGCTGATGATGAAATTGTTGTCCTTGTTGTAGCGCGAGTCGGGACGCAGCTCCGGCGCGCCCTGGTCGAGGTCGCCGATCTTCAGGTTCTGGCTGTACCAGAGGCCGCCGCCAAAGGCCACCAGGGCCAGGGCGATGGAGATCGGTGCCACTTTGGGGCTGGCGAAGTTCGACAGCAGGCGCCAGAACGGATGCTCGCGGGACGCGTCCTTCTTGCTGCGCTCCACGGCGCGCTTGCTGATACCGACGTAGGAGATCGCCACCGGCAGCAGGATCAGGTTGGTGAACACGATCACCGCCACGCCGATGGAGGCGCCGATGGCCAGCTCGCGGATCACCCCGATATCGATGATCAGCAAGGTGATGAAGCCCACGGCGTCGGCGAGAATTGCGATCATTCCCGGCAGGAACAGCTGGCGGAAGGTACGCCGCGCCGCGGTCAGGGCGTTGTCGGCTTCACTGGATTGCAGGGCGATACCGTTGATCTTCTGCACCCCGTGGGAAATGCCGATGGCGAAGATCAGGAACGGCACCAGCATCGAATACGGGTCCAGGCCAAAACCGAAGGCGTGCATCAGGCCCAGTTGCCAGACCACCGCCACCAGGGTAGTGATCAACACCGCGATGGTGCTGCGAATGCACCAGGTGAACCAGTACAGCAGCACCAGGGTGATGATGAAGGCCACGCCGAAGAACATCACCACCATGATCAGGCCATCGATCAGGTCGCCGACCTTCTTGGCGAAGCCGACAATGTGGATCTTCACATTGGGGTTCTGCGCCTCGAACTTGTCACGGATCTTTTCTTCCAACTGGTGGGAGAACTTCTGGTAGTCCAGGGCCAGCAGCTTGCCCTGGTCCTGAGGGTCCGGGTAGGACTCCAGCAACGGGATGTCGACGATGCTGGACTTGAAATCGTTGGCCACCAGACGCCCGACCTGGCCGGACTTGAGGACGTTGTTGCGCAACTTGTCGAGGCTTTCGGCGGAGCCGTTGTAGCTCTGGGGGATCACCTCGCCACCGGCGAAGCCTTCTTCGGTCACCTCGGTCCAGCGCACGCTGGGGCTCCACAGCGACTTGAGCCCGGAGCGATCGACGCCGGAGATGTAGAACACCTCGTCGTTGATCTGCCGCAGGGTCTCCATGTACTCCTGGGTGAAGATGTCACCGTCGCGGGCTTCCACCGAGATACGCACGGTGTTGCCCAGGTTGGCCAGGTCGTTGCGGTGCTCCATCATCCGCTCGATGAACGGGTGCTTGAGCGGGATCATCTTTTCGAAGCTGGTGGACGGGCGGATCAGGGTTGCTTGCCAGAACAGGAAAGCGCTGACCAAGAGGCAGATGAAGATCACTGCCGGGCGGTTGTTGAAAATCAGGCGTTCGAGAAAGTTCGCCTTGTCCTGGTGATGACTGCTCATGGAATTCCCCACCTTCTTATTATGTGCCCGGCTTATTTGCCGACTTCAGCGCCGGTTGCCGCAGAGACCCGTACCCCGCCCTGCCCGGCCAGGATCAGGTTGCCATTGCCGGCAGCGGTCACTGCCGACAGCGAGATGCGATCCTGGCGGTTGAACACGCTGAACGTCTGGCCGTGATCACTGCTGCGGATCACGCTGCCGCCGTTGCCGACGATTACCAGCGAGCCGTCATCGAGCAAACTGGCACCGGACAGGCCGAACTCCAGGGCGCCGCGGGCAGCGTTCAACTCCACCTGCTCCCAGGTGCTGCCGAAATCCGCGGAACGATAGAGATTGCCCCGCAGGCCGTAGACCAGCAGAGTCGCCGGCTGGCCGGTAGCGATCACACCGAACAACGAGCCTTCATAGGGGCCTTCGAGGCGCTCCCAGGTCTGCCCGTCATCGGTGGAGCGGAACATGCTGCCCTGCTCGCCGACGATGAACAGCCCGGAACCCTTGACCTCGGTGATGGCGTTGAGGTGGAACTGGTCTTCGTTGTCCAGGCGGTCGCTGACATCCTCCCAGTGCTGGCCACCGTCGGTGGTTTCCAGCAAGGCGCCATAGGCACCGACGGCGTAGCCGCTGCGGGTGTCCTTGAACCACACATCGAGCAATGGCGCTTCACGCTTGAGGTCCTGGAACTGCCGGCTCCAGGTGACACCGCCATCGGTGGTGGCCAGGACCTGGGCATCGTGACCCACCGCCCAGCCATGCCGGTCATCGACGAAATACACCGCGGTCAGCAGCTGCCGGGTCGGCACCTTGGCCTGGACCCAGGACGCTCCCTGATCGTCGGAATAGAGAATGTGCCCACGGTCGCCCACTGCGACCAGGCGCTTGCCGGCGTGGACCACATCGAGCATCAGGCTTTTCGCCGCCTTGGGCGATTCGATGGAATAGACAGTATCCGCTGCGGTGGCAGCGGCCAGGACCGGTGTCGACAGCGTCACCACACCCAACAGCGAGAGCGCTGTAGCCAGCAATGCGAACGTACGCAGTGCCGGCGGGCGGCCAACAACCACACCCATGACAGGCTCACTCATAGACCATTCCCCCATTATTATTGTCAGGTCATTTGACCTCTCAGGGCGCCTTCAGGGGGTTGCGGTGCCTGGCTCGATCACGATGATCGTCCTGAAACCTGCAATCTAGAGCCCCTTCGGCTGCGGGCTATCCTATCGGGCTTTCGAAAGGTCTGACAATCAACGCCACGTTATCTTTTGTTAATCACCGCTCACAGCGAAGCCACTGAATACCCCGGCATTCGCTGGGCTGATCGATACGCGCATGCAATGGGCCGGGAGTCGTTGAGGCAGCGACGAAAACCTCGCCGATTGAGCTGAAGCTTGCGGGTCCTGTCCACGCTTGCCACCGGTACACGACCAAAGACTGATCCAGGGCATGGGCCGCCACTACCCGCCGTTGACTATGCTGAGCGGCGTGGGTGGCGAGCCCGATGACCTTCAGGAGTGACGCATGATTGCCATACGCGAGGCGTGGAAGGCTGGCTTGCTCGGCCCCCGGCACTGGGCTCGCAACCTGGTGGCCGGGGTCATTGTCGGCGTGGTGGCGCTGCCCCTGGCCATGGCGTTTGCCATTGCCTCCGGGGTCAAGCCGGAACAGGGCATCTACACCGCCATCGTCGGCGGCCTGCTGGTGTCGCTGTTGGGCGGCAGTCGCGTGCAGATCGCCGGACCCACCGGGGCCTTTATCGTGATTCTCGCCGGGGTCACCGCCAAGTACGGGGTCGACGGCCTGCAGCTGGCCACCATGATGGCCGGGATCATCCTGTTCCTGCTGGGCATCAGCCGCCTGGGCGCCTTGATCAAGTTCATTCCCGACCCGGTGATTCTCGGCTTCACCGCCGGGATCGGGGTGATCATCTGGGTCAGCCAGTGGAAAGACTTCTTTGGTCTGCCCGCCGTCCAGGGCGAACACTTCCACCAGAAGCTCTGGCACCTGCTGCAAGCCCTGCCCGACCTGCATCTGGCCACCACCTTGCTGGCCCTGCTCAGCCTGGCGCTGCTGCTGTGGGTACCGAAGATCCCGGCGCTCAAGCGCCTGCCGGCACCGCTGGTGGCCATGGTCCTGGCCACCGCCTTGCAGTCACTGTTCCAGTTTCAGGGCGTGGCCACCATCGGCAGTGCCTTTGGCGGCATTCCCCAGGGCTTGCCGACCCTGCAACTGCCCGACATCAGCCTGCCACGGATACTCGACCTGATAGGACCGGCCTTCGCCATCG
>NZ_MOAK01000082.1:85209-102261 GCF_003732485.1 Pseudomonas protegens | reverse complement strand
GGCGGGGCCGCCCCCCGCCATGACTCCAACCAGGAGTTGATCGGCCAGGGGATCGCCAACCTGGCCACACCGCTGTTTGGCGGATTCGCCGCCACCGGCGCCATTGCCCGCACCGCCACCAACATCCGCAACGGCGGCAGCAGCCCGCTGGCCGGCATCACCCACGCCGTGGTGCTGGTGCTGATCATCCTGTTTCTCGCGCCGCTGGCGGCGGATATCCCATTGTGTGCCCTGGCGGCGATCCTGTTCGTGGTGGCCTACAACATGAGTGAGCTGCACCACTTCAAGCGCATGGTGCAACGCGCACCCCGGGCGGATGTGGCGATCCTGCTGTGTACCTTTGTGCTGACGGTGTTCAGTGATCTGGTGATCGCGGTGAACATTGGAGTGATCCTGGCGATGCTGCATTTCCTGCGGCGCATGGCCTCCTCGGTGGAGGTGCAGCAGGTGGTGGGAGAGGATCTGGAAAACGAACTGCGCGACAAAGGGCGCGGGCACCTGCCACCGGGAGTGCTGATCTACACCATCGAAGGGCCGTTGTTCTTTGGCGCGGCAGAAACCTTTGAACGGGCCCTGGCCCAGACCCACAGCGATCCCAGGCTGCTGATCATCCGCCTCAAGCATGTACCGTTCATGGACATCACCGGGCTGCAGACCCTGGAGGAAGTGATTGGCCAGCTGCACAAGCGCGCGATTGTGGTGAAACTGTGCGAAGCCAACCTGAAGGTCCACACCAAGCTTGAGCGAGTGGGCATCCTGCACGCCATTGGCGTGCAGAACTATCACCGCGACTTGAGCGAAGCGTTACAGAGCGAAATCCCCCCTGCCCCCACACCACCACCGCTCTCGTAGGAGCTGGCTTGCCAGCGAAAGCGATGCTCGAGGCGGTGCAAGGCTTGAGGGCCTGTTCGCCGGCAAGCCGGCTCCTACACGGGGTGTGCGGTGGTTTGGGCCACCGTAGGAGCTGGCTTGCCAGCGAAGGCAATGCCAGAGGCGGTGCAAGGCTTGAGGGCCTCTTCGCCGGCAAGCCGGCTCCTACACGGGGTGTGCGGTGGTTTGGGCCACCGTAGGAGCTGGCTTGCCAGCGAAGGCGATGCCGGAGGCGGTGCAAGGCTTGAGGGCCTCTTCGCCGGCAAGCCGGCTCCTACACGGGATGTGCGGTGGTTTGGGCCACCGTAGGAGCTGGCTTGCCAGCGAAGGCGATGCCGGGGGCGATATAAACCTCAGGCGAGGCTTTTGCTCACCACTTCAAAGACATCGCTGGAGAGCTCGCCGGAGGCGCGGATGCGCTCCAGTTCACCCTTCATCAACGCCTGGCGGGCGCTGTCGTATTTGCGCCAGCGAGTCAGCGGCGCCAGTTGCCGCGAGGCAATCTGCGGGTTGAAGCCGTTGAGCTGGATCACCAGATCCGCCAGGAAGCGATAACCCGAACCGTCGGCCGCGTGGAAGTTGATCAGGTTCTGCCCGGCAAAAGCCCCCACCAACGCCCGCACCTTGTTCGGGTTCTTGATGTTGAACGCCGGGTGCTGCATCAGCGCCTTGACCCGCTCCAGGCCGCCCGGCAACGGGCTGCCGGCCTGGACGCTGAACCACTGGTCCATGACCAGGGCGTTGTCCTTGAAGTTCTCGGCGAACACCGCCAGGGCCTGGGCCTTCTCGGCCTCGAACGGCGAGTTGACCAGCACCGCCAGGGCGGTGAGGCGCTCGGTCATGTTGTCGGCGCTGTCGAACTGTTCGATGGCCACCGCCAGCACTTCGGGCTTGCGGGTCAACATCAGGTACGACAGGGCAATGTTCTGCAACGCACGACGGGCGAAGTGCTCGGACTCGGCCACATAGGCCGTGGCCTTGGACACTGCCCGGTTGGCCTGATAACGCTTCCATAGCGCGTCGAACAGGCTGTCAGCCAGTTGCTGACGGGCAAACTCGCGAGCCGCGTGGATCGCCTCGACATCCGCCACTTCGCTGATTTCGGTCAGATAGGCCTCGCCCGGCAGGGACAGCATCTCCGCGACCATGGCCTGGTCCAGGCTGTCATCCGCCAGCACGGTGCCCAGGGCGGTCACCAGACGTTTGTCCATCACCAGTGCCTGACCCTGCTGATGCTGGGCAATCAGTTCTTGCAGCACTTGCACGGCCAACTGCTGGCCGGCGTCCCAACGGTTGAAACCGTCGCTGTCGTGCTGCATGAGGAACATCAGTTGGTCGCGGCTGTAGGGGAAGCCCAGCTTCACCGGCGCCGAGAAGCCCCGCAGCAGCGATGGCAACGGATGTTCGGCAATATCGACGAAGGTGAAGGTCTGCTCGGCCTCGGTCACCGAGATCACCCGGGACGTCCCCTGGGCGGCGTTTTCGCCGGACAGGCGCAAGGCAATGCCCGCCCCTTTGGAGTCCAGCAGGCCCAGTTCCACCGGGATCACGAACGGCAGCTTCTCCACCTTGTCCGGGGTCTGCGGGCAGCTCTGGCGGAAGGTCAGGCTGTAGGTCTTGGCCGCTGCGTCGTAGGACTCGCTGACTGCCAACCGTGGCGTGCCGGCCTGGCTGTACCAGCGCTTGAACTGGCTCAGATCAACACCATTGGCGTCTTCCATGGCCTTGACGAAGTCGTCACAGGTCACGGCCTGACCGTCATGGCGTTCGAAGTACAGGTCGCTGCCCTTACGGAAGCCTTCAGCCCCGAGCAAGGTGTGGATCATGCCCACCACTTCCGAACCCTTTTCGTACACGGTCAGGGTGTAGAAGTTGGAAATCTCGATAAAGCTTTCCGGGCGCACGGCATGGGCCATGGGACCGGCGTCTTCGGCGAACTGGTGGGTGCGCAGGTAGGCCACGTCCTGAATGCGCTTGACGGTGCGCGAGTTCATGTCCGAGGAGAAACCGGCATCGCGGAACACCGTGAAGCCTTCCTTGAGCGACAGCTGGAACCAGTCGCGGCAGGTCACGCGGTTGCCCGACCAGTTGTGGAAGTATTCGTGGGCGACGATGGCCTCGACCCGCTGGTGGGCGGCGTCGGTGGCAGTTTCGGCACGGGCCAGCACGGCGCTGGAGTTGAAGATGTTCAGGCCCTTGTTTTCCATGGCGCCCATGTTGAAGTCGTTCACCGCGACGATCATGAAGATGTCCAGGTCGTATTCACGGCCGTAGGTTTCTTCGTCCCAGCGCATGGACTTCTTCAGGCTGTTCATCGCGTGCTGGCACTTGTCGATGTTTTCCGGCTCGACATAGATGCGCAGCGCCACATCGCGGCCGCTCTGGGTGCGGAAGCTGTCTTCGACGCACCACAGGTCACCGGCCACCAGGGCGAACAGGTAGGCCGGTTTCATGAACGGGTCTTCCCAGGTCGCCCAGTGCCGGCCGTCTTCACCGGGGCCGCTGGCGATGGGGTTGCCGTTGGAGAGCAATACCGGATAGCTGTGCTGCTCGGCCACCACGGTGGTGGTGAACTTGCTCATCACGTCCGGGCGATCGAGGTAATAGGTGATCTTGCGAAAGCCCTCGGCCTCGCACTGGGTGCAGAACATGCCGCTGGACTTGTACAGGCCTTCCAGGGCGGTGTTGCTTTCCGGGTGGATCTTCACGCTGGTGTCCAGGGTGAAGCTGGCGCTGGTGGGGTGCAGGGTCAGGTGGCTGTCGTCCAACTGGTAGTCGTCAGCACTCAGCGGCTGATCGGACAGGCTTACCGACAGCAGCTCCAGCTGCTGGCCATCCAGCACCAGCGGTGGCAGGCCGGCGCCTCGGGCCGGGTTGCGACGCATCACCAGCTGCGCATGGACCAGGCTGTGGTCCTCGAACAACTCGAAGGTCAGGTGGGTCTCGTCGATCAGGTACTCGGGGGCCTGATAGTCCTTCAGGTAGATCATCTTCGGTTGGTCGGTGCGCATGGCGAATTCCTTCTACTGATGCACGGCGAGCTGGTACGCCGTGTATTTGCGAATGTTGATCACGCCGGTGTCGAAGATCAGGTACTGACCCTTGATCCCCAGCAGTGTGCCTTCGGCGATCGGATTCTTGTCCAGGTTGAAGCTGACGATCTTGGTCGGGTACTCCACGACCGGGTAACGCATTTCCAGGGGCTCGATGTCAGTCACCGGCTGGATCGCCTGCAAGCCGAAACGCTCCTGCAGCGCCAGCAGGCCCTCGGCGCAGGAGGCGAACAACTGCTCGCGCACCTGGGCCAGGTCCACGGGCTGGGCATCGCCCTTGAGCAGCGCGCGCCAATTGGTCTTGTCGGCCACCTGGGAACGGAACAGGTCCTCGACGAACCCCGACTGCTGGCGGGTCGCCACGCGCATGATCGGCAGCGCCTGGCTGGCACCCTGGTCGAGCCAGCGGGTGGGCAACTGGGTGGCGCGGGTGATGCCGACCTTGATCCCCGAGGAATTGGCCAGGTAGACCACGTGATCGGTCATGCAGAACTGCTCGCCCCAGGACGGATCGCGGCACGTGCCGGCGTCGTAGTGGCAGCGTTCCGGACTCATGATGCAGAGATCGCACTGGGCCAGCTTGGTCATGCACGGGTAGCAGTAGCCCTGGCTGAAGCTGGTCTTGGTCTTGCGCCCGCAGTGGGTGCAGTGGATCGCCCCCAGGTATTCCAGGCGCACCTGGGTACCGATCAGGGGATTGACCGGCACCTCGGTGTCACCCAGGCGAAAAGCGTACTGAACGTTCGGCCCGTCAAGGCGTGCCGACATTTTGCTGATGGAGCCGCGGCCAATCTCGATCAATGGATGGCATCCGACTTGAACAGGATGTTCGGCACCGGCGCCGACTTCGAGGCGCATTCCTGCGGGCCCATGTAACCGGTGCGCTGGTCCTCGGGCAGATTCTGCATTTCCCAGGCGATCATTGCCTGCAGGGACAGTTCGCGCTGCTCGGCGGTGAGCTTGCGGCCATCGGACCATTTGCCGATCTCTACCGCCAGTTTCAGGCTCTGGTAGATATCGGGGGTGATGTTTTCGATCATTTCGACAAAGGACGACATACAAGACTCCAGCATTTAAAGGGCCAGTTTACGGCGACTGTACAAGCCGCCCAACAAGCCGGTGAGGCAACCGACGAGCAGCCCGCCGACGTGGGCGGCGTTGGCGATTTCGCCGAAACCGATCATCGACACCAGCCCGGACAGGCACAGCAGCAGCCACACCAGCATCATCACCAGCACGCCCCGGGGCAGACGGTAGATGGGGTTGGGGGACAATAATTGGTAGATCCAGCAATGCCCGAGCAGACCGTAGAGCACCCCGGACAGGCCGCCGAACAGGGTCGGGCCACTGAAATAGTATTGGGCGTAGTTGGACACCAGGCTGAACAGCAGGGTCAAGCCCAGCAGGTTGATGCTGCCCTGGCGCAACTCGATGCGCCGCCCCAGTTCCCAGTACCACATGCCGTTCATGGCGATATGCAGGATGCCGAAGTGGATCAGCATCGGTGTCACCAGGCGCCACCACTGCCCCGCCGCCAGGCTGTCGGCCAGGGAGCTGAACTGGATGTAGTCGCCGACCACGCGAAACTCGAGGAAGGTGAACCAGCCGAGGGTTTGCAGGTTGTCCCCCAGCAGGGTGATGCCGCAAACCGCCAGGCTCAGCAGCAGGATCAGTGCAGTGATCGGGCTGCGGCGCAACTGTTCCCCCAGGCCGACGCGGGCCGGGGTCGCGGGTTGCGGGATGTCCAGTTGCTGTTCGGGATCGCCCTGGGGAAAGCGCTGGTACAGGCCCCGCACATCCTCACTGATGGATTCCGGCACCCAGAGCACCTGTTCGCCGGCCTCTTCACTGACCCGGTGGGGCACCTGCATCCGCTGCAGCAGCTTGACGAAACCACTCAGATCCGTGGCCAGGGGCAGACGCAAAACCGCTACCGCGCTCATCGCAATACCTCGGGGCGCTCGACGTCGACCCAGACAAATTTATTCGGGTCCAGGCGGGTTTCCTGGTCCAGCCGATACGCGGCGAGCTTGCCGTAGAGCACCGCACTGTAATCCAGGCACGCCAGGTTGGGTCGGATCGGCGCCGGCTTGCCGCTGCGCCAATAGTGACCGACGAACAACATCGGTTCGTCGGCGCCGTAGCGCAGCAGGCTGTTTTTCTCGGCCGGGGACAACGGCGTGCGCGCCACCGGATCGGGCAAGGCATCGGGCTGAAAGACAATGTCGCCGTAGGTCTGCGGGTCGTCTTCCCAGAACTTGGTACGGAAGAACGCCCGGGTCAGGCCGTCGCCACTGGTCATGGTCAGGCCATGGGGCAAGCGCATGTCGGTGCCCCGCAACAGGCGATCGAAGGCCGTGCTGGCAAAACTGTCGGGCAGCGCCGAAGCCTGGAGAAAGGCTCGATCAATGCAGCCGTCCGGATATTGCTGGCGCAGGGGCGCGATCAGGCCGGCATCCCAGCAAGCGTGCACCACACGGAAACGGCCGGCGTCGACGAACAGCGGCAATTCATAGAACCACTCGAGGAAGTCGTGCCAGTCGCCGGGATGCTGTTCGAACTGGGTCAGGGTTTCGTGGATCAGTCGGGCGTGGCGCGGGGTATGTTCGCGCACGAACTGCTTGCCACTGCCGGCGGCCGCCGGGGTGCTCCAGCCCAGGGCGTTGAACTCATGGTTGCCCATGATGCACAGCGCCTGACCGGCCACGACCATGTCGTGGACGATATGCAGGGATTCACGGATTCGCGGGCCGCGGTCGATGATATCGCCAAGGAACACGGCCATGCGCGACGGGTGCCGCCAGACGCCGCCCTGCTTGTGATAACCGAGCCGATCCAGCAAGTGCTCCAGGGTCAGGGCGCAACCGTGCACGTCACCGATCAGGTCGTAGCTACGCGCGGGATCGAGCATCAGTCGCCTCCACCGCCCAGTCGGCTGCCCCAGCCGAGTTTGGTCCGACAGACCTCGTAGTAGTTGTGGTCCAGCGGATGGATCAGGCGCAGCTTCTGCGCCTTCTTGCTGACCGTGATGGTGTCGCCCGGGGCACAGGTGAAGTGGTTCTGCCCGTCACAGGAGACTTGCGGATAGATCTGCATATCTTTGGACACGACGATTTTCAGCTCACTGTTGCCATCGACCACGATCGGCCTTCCAGACAAGGTATGGGGGTACATCGGCACAATCACAATGGCATCCAGCTTGGGATGCATGATCGGTCCGCCGGCGGACAGCGCATAGGCCGTGGAACCGGTGGGCGTGGCGACGATCAGGCCGTCGGCCTTCTGGCTGCAGACGAACTGGCCGTCGATGTAGATCTCGAACTCGATCATCCGCGTCGACTTGCCCGGGTGCAGCACCACGTCATTCAATGCGTCGCCCTGACCGATGGCCTCGGCATGGCGACGGACTTCGGCCTGCAGCAGGAAGCGGTTTTCCACCAGGTAGTGGCCGTCGAGCACCTCGGCGACCTTGACTTCCAGCTCATCGGGGCGGATGTCGGTGAGAAAGCCCAGGCTGCCGCGGTTGATCCCCAGCACCGGAATATTGTGCCGGGCCAGGGCCCGGGCGGCGCCCAGCAGGCTACCGTCGCCACCGACCACGATCACCATGTCGCAGACCTCGCCCAACAGCTTGCGCGAGGAAGTCTGCAGACCGTGGCCCGGCAGCACTTCGGCGATGGTGTCTTCAAGGATCACGTGCAGGTGGCGCGCCAGCAGAAACTTCTTCAGTCGGCGAACTGTGTCCAGCACCTGGGAACTGCCCAGGCGACCGATAATGCCGATATTGCGAAACTGCTCCATGGGGCTCCTGCGGGATTCGGGTACGGGCGAAACGGAGGATTATGGGCGAAACCCGGCGTTAGACAAAATCCTTTCAGCCACTGGCGCTTGGGAACAGCCAACGCAACTGCGAGTGGCACGCATTTATCGCGAACGGCACTGGTTTGCGTCTATGCTCGCAAGATGCTCCTGTTCCCGGATTTGCTCAGCCTCCCCCGCCAGTTGCGTCAACCTGAAGTCCGCGACCTCGCCTGGGTCATCCTCGCGCCGCCGATGCTCAGCCATACGCCCTGGCCACAGCGCCATCCCCTGGCCGGCAGCGACTGGGTACAGGCGCCGCAACTGCTGGCCCACTGGCTGCGATGCCAGGATCTGGACAGCCGCGCCTTGCGCCATTGGCTGACTCAGGGACGGACCCGGCGCCTGGGCCTGTACTACGAACGCCTCTGGCAATTTGCCGTGCAGCATGCGCCGGGGGTGGAACTGCTGGCGGCCAACCTGCCGATCCGCCGTGAGGGCCACACCCTCGGTGAACTGGACATGCTGCTGCGCGACCGCGAAGGCGTGCATCACCTGGAACTGGCGATCAAGCTGTACCTGGGCCCGCAGCACGGCAACGGCAGCGACAGCGCACAATGGCTTGGCCCGGGCTGCCACGACCGCCTGGACCGCAAGCTGGCGCACCTGGACGAACACCAACTGCCGATTTCCGCCCGAGCCGAAAGCCGCGAAGCCCTGGCGGCGCTGGATATCCAGCAGTTCAGCGCCCACTTGTGGCTGGGGGGCTACCTGCTCTATCCCTGGCCGGGTCACGCCGAACCGCCCCAAGGCGCTCACCCGCAGCACCTGCGGGGGCGCTGGCTGCATCAGCGGGACTGGCCCGCCTTCATCGCCCAGAGCGCACCCGGACGCTGGCAGCCCCTGCCCCGCCACGCCTGGCTGGCGCCGGCTCACTATCCGGCCGATCAGGCCTGGACGGCCGGACAACTGCAGCAATGGCTGGCGGAGCTTGATCCCCAGGCACCGGCGCAGTTGCTGGTACGGCTCGAGGAAACCCCTGAAGGTGGCTGGGAAGAAGCCGAACGGCTGTTCCTGGTGGCCGATCTCTGGCCCCATGTCCCCGCGCAGCAGCCCTGACAACCTACCGTAGGAGCCGGCTTGCCAGCGAAGGCGCTCCTGAGGGCGCCACAAGACTGAAAGGCCTCTTCGCCGGCAAGCCGGCTCCTACATCAGAGACAGGCGCAACGCCAGCGCCACCAGGGTAACCAGCAGCACCGGCAGTGTCAGCACGATGCCAACCCGGAAGTAATACCCCCAGCCGATATGAATGCCCTTGCGCTCCAGCACATGCAGCCAGAGCAAGGTCGCCAGGCTGCCGATGGGGGTGATCTTCGGCCCCAGGTCACTGCCGATCACATTGGCATAGATCATCGCCTCCTTGACCACCCCCGTGGCCTGGCTGGCATCGATGGACAAGGCAGCGATCAGCACCGTGGGCAAATTGTTCATCACCGATGACAGCCCCGCCGTGAGCAATCCGGTACCCAGCGCCGCCCCCCAGACCCCGCCGGCGGCGAAGCCGTCGAGCCATCCCGCCAAGTGCCCGGTCAGCCCGGCATTACGCAAGCCGTAGACCACCAGATACATGCCCAAGGAGAAAATCACGATCTGCCACGGCGCCTCCTTGAGCACCTTGCGGGTGGAAATCCTGTGTCCGCGAGCCGCAATCACCAGCAGCAGGGTCGCGCAGACGGCAGAAATGGCGCTGATGGGAATCCCCAGGGGCTCCAGGGCAAAACAGCCCAGCAGCAGGATCAGCAGCACCCACCAGCCGGCGATGAAGGTCGCCCGGTCATGGATGGCGCTGCCGGGTTCGGCCAGCTGCTGCGGATCGTAATCGTCGGGAATGTCCCGGCGAAAAAACCACAGCAGCACCGCCAGGGTCGCGGCGACGCTCACCAGATTGACCGGAAGCATCACCGCCGCATACCGGTTGAAACCTATCTTGAAAAAATCCGCCGAGACGATGTTCACCAGGTTCGACACCACCAGCGGCAGACTCGCGGTGTCGGCGATGAAGCCGGCACCCATGACGAAAGCCAGGGTAGTGGCGGCAGAAAAGCGCAAGGCCAGCAGCATGGAAATGACGATGGGCGTGAGGATCAGCGCCGCGCCGTCGTTGGCGAACAGTGCCGACACCAAGGCTCCCAGCAGCACCATGAAGGCGAACAGGCGTCGCCCCCTGCCCCGCCCCCAGCGCGCCACATGCAGGGCCGCCCAGGCGAAGAATCCGGCTTCATCCAGCAACAGGCTGATGATGATCAGCGCGACGAAGGTGCCGGTAGCGTTCCAGATGATCTGCCACACCACCGGGATATCGGCCAGGTGCACCACGCCACAGAGCAGCGCCAGGAGCGCGCCGAACACTGCGCTCCAACCGACGCCCAGGCCTTTGGGCTGCCAGATCACCAGGGTAATGGTCAGCAGGAAGATCGATACTGCAATCAGCATGAGAGCGGTTCTTGATTATGCAGGAGCCGGCTTGTCGGCGCAGGCGACCTACAGGGCGCCACAAGACTCAAGGGCCTGTTCGCCGGCAAGCCGGCTCCTACGACAGCAGGGGGATGTTGGGGGGTCAGGCTTTCTTGTGCTGCTCGACCCATTGGCCGTAGGCGGTGATGAAGTTCTGCAGGAACGGCCGGGTAGCGTCCGACAGCTTGCCCGCTTCGTCGAACGCCGCGCCGGCACCGCCCAGGTAGGCTTCGGGCTGCTGCATGCACGGCACATTGAGGAATACCAGGGACTGGCGCAGGTGGTGGTTGGCACCAAAACCACCGATGGCCCCCGGGGACACGCTGATCACCGCTCCAGGCTTGCCGCTCCAGGCACTTTTGCCATAGGGACGCGAACCGACGTCGATGGCGTTCTTCAGGGCTGCCGGTACCGAGCGGTTGTATTCCGGGGTGACGAACAGTACGGCGTCGGCGGCGCCGATCTGCTCGCGAAAGCGGGTGTAGGCCGCTGGCGGCGTCACGTCGATGTCTTCGTTGTACAGCGGCAAATCGCCAATCTCGACGATGCTCAACTGCAGGTTCGCCGGCGCCAGCTCGGCCAGCGCCAGGGCCACCTTGCGATTCAGGGATTGTTTTCTCAGACTGCCGACCAGCACTGCGACTTTGTAGACATTGCTCATTGCAGATTCCAACCCTTGGCTTGAAGAAGGTGTTAGTTATAGATGAGCCAGGGGGTCGCTTGCTACCCCGCACCCGCCATTTCCCGGCATAACCTCCGGACCCGGGACGTCGTCTGCGGCGACGACGGATTATTTTTTCCGGCCGGCAAAACTTACCTTGCACACACCGGGTCTACAGCACCGAATTTGCGTGTTTTATCTCCAGAGGCTCTAAAGATGGCTGCAGTACTTGTCGGACAATTCCATGCAAGAGATGCCGAGGGACGGGTGTATTCAGTGCACGAGTTCCAGGAATCCATGCCCGCGCAGGGCGACCTGGCCAGCTCGGAGCCCGTTACCACCTACCGCCTGGCCATTGGCGACCGGGTCAAGAAGCTCGATGACAATCAGTTCCTGCTGGTGCAATCGGACGTCACCATCGTGCGGGAGCCGGAAACCTATGTCAGTGAGTGATCATGCCCGCCGGCCCGGACTTGGGGTAGGATTCAACGCTTGACTCCCTAACCGGCTGGACATGGACTTCAAGCATGCGTTTACGTCATATCGAAGTGATTCAGGCGCTCCTGCAAACCGCCCACCTGGGCACCGCCGCCGAGCTGCTGCAACTCTCGGTGGCTGAAGTCGAGGCCTTGCTGCGTGATGCCGAAAGCCAGCTGGGGTTCATGCTGTTCGCCAGCGTTCGCGGGCGCTTGCAGGCCACCCGTGAGGCCCGGGAACTGCAACCGGCAATCAACCGGGTGTACGACACTTTCGAGCCGGTACAACGCCTGGCCGACAGCCTGAGGTTTCATCAGGCACCGCCTTTGCGCATCGTCGGCACGCCCCCTCTGGTCCAGCAACTGTTGCCCCAGTGCATCGCGGCCCTGCGCCGGCGCTTCGCCGATACGCCCTGCAGCCTCCTCAGCCAGAGCACCCGCGACATGGTCCACAGCCTGCTGCTGCACGACTGTGATCTGGGCCTGAGCCTGCATGACCCCGAACACCCGGACATCCACTGCCAGGCCCTGGCCCAGGGCAAGCTGTTTCTGCTGGCGCCCCATGGCTGGCTGCAGCCCAAACAGAAGTACGTGGCCCTGCAGGAACTGGCCGGCCAGGCCATGGTGGGCCTTGAGGGCCAGGACCCACTGAGCGTGATACTTGCCAGCAAGCTGCAGAATCTGCGGCCAAGCCCGGTGATCCAGACCCGGGTACAAACCTATCAGATGATGCGCAGCCTGGTGGAAGCCGGCGAAGGCCTGGCCATCGTCGACCCTTTCACTGCCGTGGGCGCCCGTGGCGCCGGGCTCGATGCCTGCCCCTTGTCGCCGCCCATCAGTGTCACGCTGTACGCCTTGCGCCGCAGTGCCGGCGAGGTCTCGCCCCTGCTCGGCGCCCTGCTGGAACTGCTGACTGAACAGGCCGAGACGCTGCTGGCCGGCTAGGAGCGTTACCCCCGAGGCTCATCGGCAAACAGCCGGTACCAGAAGATCGCCACCTCGCAAGTGTTCGAGTCGATGCCGCGATAACGCAGGTGATCCACCCCGCCCACCACGTAGCCGCAACGCTCATACAGGCGACAGGCTCCGAGATTGTTGTTCTGGGTTTCCAGCATCACCCCCGGCAACTGTTTCTTGCGACTCCAGAACTGCGCCACCTCCAGCAGCGCCTTGGCAACGCCATGCCGTCGGGCCGGCGCATGCACCGCCAACTCGTCGATATGCCCGTAGCCGTTCCAATTGGTGCTGACCACCACATGCCCCACGGGCTGGTCGTCAAGGTAGGCCATGAAGATTTCGCTGTCCGCAGCGTTGCGGTAACCGCTGAATTCTTCGGGATCGATGCCATAGCACTTGCGGTAAGGCACTATCCTGCGCAGCGGCCAGTCCGCCACCGGCATGCCCCGCCCGGCCTCGGCGTAGGCACTGACTTCGAAGCTGAAGTCGCTGCCCCAGATATAGGCGGCGAAGCCCTCGTCGGCCACACGGATCGCCAGTCCCGGATACTTGGGATTCACAACAGGTTGCATAGCAGGAAAACTCCTCACGCCTTGACGCAATCGACGGTGTACTGCCGGCCATTGCCCTGGTCGTCATGCTGCAGACCATGCACATCGGCGACGAACCCCGGGAAACTGCTATCGAAGGCTCGGGCAAAGGCCAGGTAGTCGATGATCGAGCGGGTCGATTCGGTGAACCGCTCACCGGGCATGATCAGCGGAATGCCCGGCGGGTATGGCACCAGCATCACCGCTGCGATACGCCCCTGCAGTTGATCGATGGACACCGCCTCCACTTCGCCGCGCACCAGATGGTCATAGGCATCGGCCGGCTTCATCGCCACCTCCGGCAACACCGTGTACATGCGCTTGAGGTGCTTGGCCGTGGCATTGCTGCGGTAGCAGGCGTGCAACTGGTCGCACAGATCCTGCAAGCCCATGCCCTGATAGCGCTGCGGGTCCTGCCCGGCCACGCTGGGCAGGCAACTGGCCAGACTGACATTGGCGTCGTAGTTGCGCTTGAACTCCAGGAGTTCGGTGAGCAGCGTGCTCCACTTGCCTTTGGTGATGCCCATGGAGAACAGCACCAGGAACGAATAGAGCCCGGTCTTCTCCACCACCAGCCCACGCTCCCAGAGGAACTTGCTGACCACCGCAGCGGGAATCCCGTGTTCGCTCAAGGCCCCGCCGGCGCTAAGGCCAGGCATCACCAGGGTCACCTTGATCGGATCGAGCAGCACATAATCGTCGGTGACGCCGGCAAAACCGTGCCACTCGCCTTCCGGCTCCAGCAACCAGTCGCCGGTGCGCACCTGATCGATGCCTTCGACCCGCTCCGGCTGCCAGATCGAGAACCACCAGTCATCGGCGGCGATGTTCTGCCGCAGATTGGCCAGGGCCCGGCGAAAGCTCAGGGCCTCATCGAACATTTCCTGCAGCAGCGAGCGCCCCGCCGGCCCTTCCATCATCGCCGAGGCCACATCCAGCGACGCGATGATGCTGTACTGGGGCGACGTCGAGATGTGCATCATGAAGGCTTCGTTGAAGCGATCGCGGTCCAGCTGGCGGGCACCGCCGTCCTGCACATGGATCATCGAAGCCTGGCTGAAAGCCGCCAACAGCTTGTGGGTGGAATGGGTGGTGAACACCAGGGGGCTGTCAGCGGAGCGCGAGGTGCCCATGCCGTAGCGCCCGGCGAAGAATTCGTGGAAGGCGGCATAGGCATACCAGGCCTCATCGAAATGCAGCACCTCGACGCTGTTGCCCAGGCTTTGCTTGATCAGCTCGGCGTTGTAGCAGAGCCCGTCATAGGTGGAGTTGGTGACCACCGCCAGTTTGACCTTGGGTGGCCGACCGCGGGTCAGCGGGCTGGCGTCGATCTTGGCCTGGATCGACTCGGGGCTGAACTCGCTCAAGGGAATCGGCCCGATGATCCCCAGCTCATTGCGTTCGGGACACAGGTACAGGGGAATGGCCCCGGTCATGATGATCGAGTGCAGCACCGACTTGTGGCAGTTGCGATCCACCAGCACCAGGTCATCGCGCCCCACCATGGAATGCCAGACGATCTTGTTGGCGGTGGAGGTGCCATTGATCACGAAGAAGGTGTGGTCGGCACCGAAATTGCGCGCCGCACGGGCCTCGGCTTCCGCCAGGGGCCCGGTGTGGTCCAGCAGCGAGCCCAGCTCCGGCACTGAAACCGAGAGGTCCGAACGCAGGGTGTTCTCCCCGAAGAACTGGTGGAACGCCTGCCCCACCGGGCTCTTGCGATAGGCCACGCCACCGCCGTGCCCCGGGGTGTGCCAGGAGTAGTTGGAGTCGGCGGTGTGCTGCACCAGGGCCTTGAAGAAGGGCGGCAGCAGGCCGTCAAGATAATTGCGCGCGGCCCGGGCCACTTGTCGGGCCAGGAACGGCACCGTGTCCTCGAACAGGTAGAGAATGCCCCGCAGCTGGTTGAGTTCGCTCATGGCATCGGCGGGGGCGTTTTCCAGGGTCATCTGCTCCCCCAGGGCGAAGATCGGCAGCAAGGGCGCACGCACCCGGGCCAGGCGGATCAGCTCCACCATGTTTTGCAGAAGATGGGTGTTTTCCCCGGCGCCCTCGGCAGCGATCAACATGCAGGCCAGGCCGTGATGGGTAGAGGCCACCAGCCGCCCTTCGGCGTAGTTGACCGCGGAAAAGATGCTGAATCCATCCTTTTCCAGCTCCCGGGCAATGCCTCGCACCCGGTCTCCCGCCACCGTGTCGGACTTGATATCGCGGTGCACGATCAGGATCGGAAACTGCAAGTCTTTATACATGGGGCAGGCTGTCCTGAGACGGCGGATGGGTCCCGCCAATGGACTCAGGGTAGAAGCTCCTGACGCTTCGTGTCATCCCAGGCAGGGGCACGGTGTAACAAAACGTCGCACTGGAACAATTGGCCCCTGGCTGCAGCGCAACAGTCTGCAGTAGAGGCCAGAGGTTCGGGGGTTTACTGCTGGGCTTCGAGCAATTGGGTCCACAGTGCCGGGCCGCCTGCAGACTTGGCGATGATCTCCAGACGGGTCTGGTGCTCGGCCAATTCGGCTTCGCTGGCCTGGATGATCCGCCCTCGCGGACGGTCGGCCGGCAAGCGGCGGATCTCCGAAGCCTGGCCCGCACCTTCGCCGGAGCCGTTGCCATCCGAGGCGTTACCCGCGAGGGACAGGCTGGTCTGGCCACCGGTCATGGTCAGGTAGACGTCGGCCAGAATCTCCGAGTCGAGCAAGGCGCCGTGCAATTCGCGGCCGGAGTTGTCGACACCGTAGCGCTTGCACAGGGCGTCCAGGCTGTTGCGCTGCCCCGGGTGCCGCTCACGCGCCATCATCAGGGTGTCGAGGATGGTGCAGTGCTGGGTGATGTCGGCCCGCTCGTGCTGCCCCATCAAGGCGAATTCGTTGTTGATGAAGCCAACGTCGAACGCCGCGTTATGGATGATCAGCTGCGCGCCCTGGATAAAGTCGAAGAACTCGTCGGCGACTTCGGCGAAACGCGGTTTGCCCACCAGGAACTCGTTGGTGATGCCGTGGACGCCGATGGCGCCCTCATCGCTCTCGCGATCCGGTTGCAGGTAAACATGGAAGTGCCGACCGGTCAGGCGCCGACCGATCAACTCGACGCAACCGATTTCAATGATCCGGTGGCCGTCGGTCACCGGCATGCCGGTGGTTTCGGTATCGAGTACAACAGATCTGTTGGCCATCAGGGGTCAGTTCTCAACGGTGAAAGTGTTTCAAAGCGCGGGATTTTAGCACGCTCTGGCGCCATCACACCCATGGCGGATTCACCAGGCCCCGGCATGTGCAGTTTTTAACAATCCTTCGCAAAGCTCCTGCAGTTCATTCAACGGCAAAGCGCTAGGGTGCGCGACGATATTTTCCGCCGGACCCAGCCCTGCCATGACCCCCAGCAAAACCCGACTGGCCTGCGTGCTCTGCGCCTGCCTGCTCGCCGACGTCGTCCAGGCCAGCGCCCTGGTGATCAGCACCGACATCAGCATGAGCCTGACCCTGAGCTCGACCGAAGGCAGTTCAAAAGCCAGCAGCTCATTCAAGGACAACAAACTCGTGCTCGCCGCCAAGACCGATGCCGCAGCCTTCGTCGCCAGCGCCGGCGAGATCCGCGGCGCCCGGCTGGAAGCCGCCCTGTTGCATATTCGCCAAGTACTGGGTGCCCCGCGCTACACCGACCTGGAACTGGCCAGCAGCATTCTGGCGCTCTGAACACAGCAGAACTGCCTGACGGCCACGCTGGCTAATTCGTCTCGCCCATCAGCCGTTTCTTTATAGAGACCAAGCCATTGCGCTACCGTAGCCCCCTGCCCAGGCGGACGGGTGCTGGCACCCGGCCTTGCGCTCGCTTCCAGGAAACGCCCTCCCATGCTCAAGACTCGACAGATCATCCCATTGCTGCTGGCCTCGGCCTTCATCAATGGCTGCTCCTCTCTTCCGGCAACCGACAGCGACAGCGAACAACGGCCGCTGATCGTTGCCCATCGCGGCGGCGCCGCGGACTTTCCCGAGAACACCCTGCTGGCCATCGACAACGCCTTGGGCAACCGCGTCGACATGCTCTGGCTGACGGTGCAACTGAGCCGCGATGGCGTACCGGTGCTGTACCGACCGGCCGACCTGAGCGCCAATACCCAGGCTACAGGCGCG
>NZ_MOAK01000082.1:82158-85150 GCF_003732485.1 Pseudomonas protegens | reverse complement strand
CACCAGCCGATGGCCAGGTGACTTTTCCCTATCGTACCCAGCCGGTGAGCCTGCCGTCGTTGCGTCAGGCACTGATGGCGATCCCCGATTCGGTACCGGTGATTCTCGACATGAAGGCCTTGCCGGCCGCCCCCCAGGCCCGGGCGGTCGCCCGATTGCTGGAACAGTTGCACGCCTGGAACCGAGTACTGATCTACTCCACCGATGCCCGTTACCAGCAGGCTTTCGCGTCCTATCCACAGGCCCGGCTGTTCGAATCCAGGGACAGCACCCGGGAGCGTTTGGCCGGCATCGCCCTCGCCCATAGTTGCAGCGCACCACCTGCGGCCGGCAGCTGGGTGGCCTTCGAGTACCGGCGCCCGGTGCAGTTGGTCGAGACCTTTACCCTGGGTGAGGCGCGCTCCCAGGTCGATGCCCGGCTGTGGACACCCGCTGCGGTGGATTGCTTTCAGTCACGGGGCAAGGTGCGGATGCTGGCGATCGGCATCAATACGGCCGAGGACTACCAGGCGGCCGCCTGCCTGAAGATGGATGCGGTACTGGTGGATTCGCCCCGTGCGATGGGGGAAATGAAGCAGCGGCTCGAACGGCCGCTGCCGTGTCGCTGACTACCCGTTCAGGGCATCAGGACTGCTTGTAGCCGCGAACCTCGTCGACGCCGCGGTTGGCCAACTGGTCGGCCCGCTCGTTGCCATGATGGCCGGTATGGCCGCGCACCCATTTCCAGGTGACGTTGTGGCGGTTGACCTGTTCATCCAGCTGCTGCCACAGGTCGGCGTTCTTCACCGGTTCCTTGGCCGCGGTCTTCCAGCCGCGCTTCTTCCAGTTGGCCATCCACTCGTTGATGCCCTTCATCACATACTGCGAGTCGGTGACCAGCAACACATCGCATTCACGCTTGAGTTCTTCCAGGCCGCGAATCGCCGCCATCAGCTCCATGCGATTGTTGGTGGTGTTGGCTTCGCCGCCCCAGAGTTCCTTCTCGACACCCTTGCACACCAACAAAGCGCCCCAGCCACCGGGGCCGGGATTGCCCTTGCAGGCCCCGTCGGTAAAGATTTCTACGCTATCGCTCATCCACGCCTTCCATCAGAAAATTGCCAGTGGCCCGCCGCTTGGAATCGACAATGCCCAGGGCCGGGGGAACCCGGCCGGTCCATATAAAAAGAAGGTATCAACAGGTCATCAAGGTTCGCTGTTACGGCGATTGACCTTGGCCATGGGCAGCGGTACCAGCTTGCCCATCGGTTCGCGCCGGACCTGGCGCACCGGGCGCAGGCCCACGACGATCTTGCGAGCCACCAATAGATAGAAACCGCCCCCGGACAGTTGCCACTGCCCGGCCTTGCGCTCCCAGCCCGCCAGTCGTGCCTGCCATGCTGTCGACGCAAGCGGCGGACGATAGCACCCGAAGCGGCGTTTCTCCAGCGCGAACCCCAGCAGGTTGAGCCAGTCGCCCACCCGCGACGGCGCGATGCAGCGGGCCTGGCGCAAGGCGTCATGGGCGAAGACATGGCGCAAGCCCCAGGTGCTCCAGGGGTTGATACCGACAATCAGCAAGTGGCCGCCGGGCCTCACGCTGCTGGCCGCCTCCCGCAGCAGGCCGTGGGGCGACAGGCAGAAATCCAGGCCGTGCTGCAGCACCACCACATCGGCGGCGTGCTCGCTCAGGGGCCAGGCCTGCTCCTCGCAGACGATCTCCACCCCGGGCAAGGGCGCGCCCAGGCGTACATTGCGCTGCACCTGGGGCGCCGCCGGCGGGGTCTGCGCCGAAGGCCCGTAGTGCACCAGGTAACCGCCGAAGAAGCGCCCCAGCTCCTCTTCAAGCATGCGCCGCTCTTCATCCAGCAGGAATTGCCCCAGGGGGCCGGACAGCCACTCCCGGGCCGCGCTGATCAGGGCCAGCCAGTCGGGATCTGCCTGAGCGAAGGCTTTATCGGTCATTGCATTCTCCAACACGCCAAGAAGCTCTAAGATGCGCCATTGTTTTCCGCTTGGCGAATCCGAAGATGATACAGATCAGTGCCCTGCCCGCCTTCACCGACAACTACATCTGGTTGTTACAAGATCATCGCAGCCAGCGCTGCGCAGTCGTCGATCCCGGGGATGCGGCGCCGGTACTGGCCTGGCTGGAACAACACCCTGGCTGGAGCCTGAGCGACATCCTGGTGACCCACCATCACCACGATCATGTCGGCGGCGTCGAGCGCCTGAAACAGCACAGCGGCGCCACGGTCTACGGCCCGGCGCAGGAAAAGATCCCCGGGCGCGACGTGGCCCTGGACGACAACGACCGCGCCAGCATCCTCGGCTGGGACTTCGAGGTGTTCGCCGTGCCGGGCCACACCCTGGGGCATATCGCCTATTACCACCACGGCCTGCTGTTCTGTGGCGACACCCTGTTCGCCGCCGGTTGCGGCCGCCTGTTCGAAGGCACCCCGGAGCAGATGCACCACTCCCTCGGCCGCCTCGCCGCGCTGCCGGACGACACCCTGATCTATTGCACCCACGAATACACCCTGAGCAACCTGCGCTTCGCCCAGGCGGTGGAACCTGCCAACCCGGACATCGCCCAGCGCCTGGAAAAGGTCACGCAAATGCGCGAGCACGGGCGCATGACCCTGCCCTCGACCCTGGCCCTGGAGAAGTTGACCAACCCGTTCCTGCGCACCGGTGAAACATCCGTTAAACAAAAAGCGGACGAACGGAATGGCCGGGATAACCCGTCGCAGAGTGCGGTCTTTGCGGCCCTGAGGGCCTGGAAAGATAAGTTCTAAGCAGGCTAACTGTTGGCACAAAAATTCTGAATGGTTGACCGCACCCCGGGTGCTTTCTAGAATCGCCCGACATTTTTGCCCGGAACTTACTTCCAGCCAATGTCGTCATCTATTCGTTATTCCATCAGTTCAGACGCATTGACGCGCTTGGCCCAGGCCATCGCGGTAGCTGTGTCAGCGACTCTTGCGGGCTGCCAAAGCACCGGCCATGTCCC
>NZ_MOAK01000082.1:81051-82111 GCF_003732485.1 Pseudomonas protegens | reverse complement strand
AGCAGAAACCCATCTGGCTGAGCAACCAGCCAAGCCCGCAGATTCCCCAGGACGTCTGGGAACGCATGCGCCAGGGGTTCCAACTGCAAGAAGGCCTGGGCGTCAACCCGCGTATTGAACAACAGCGCCTGTGGTTCGCCAGCAACCCTTCCTTCCTGGAAAATGCCGGCGAGCGCGGCAGCCTCTATATCCACTACATCGTCGAACGTCTCGAAGAGCGCAACATGCCGCTGGAACTGGCCCTGCTGCCGGTGATCGAGAGCGCCTACAACCCGCTGGCCTATTCCCGGGCCGATGCGGTGGGACTCTGGCAGTTCGTTCCGGCCACCGGTCGCTACTTCAACCTGCGCCAGACCCGTTTCTACGATGGCCGACGCGACATCACCGCTTCGACCACCGCGGCGCTGGACTACCTGACCCGCCTGCACGACATGTTCAACGGCGACTGGTTGCTGGCACTGGCCGCCTACAACGCCGGTGAAGGCACGGTCAGCCGGGCCATTGAGCGCAACGAAAAGCTCGGCCTGCCCACCGACTACTGGAACCTGCCGCTGCCGACGGAAACCCAGGCCTATGTGCCCAAGCTGCTGGCCCTGTCCCAGGTGGTGCTGGCCCCGCAAGCCTACGGCGTCAATCTCAACCCCATCGCCAACGAACCCTACTTCCAGGTGGTGGAGATCAATCAGCGCATGGACCTGTCCAAGGTCGCGGCGGTGGCCAACATCGATGAGGACGAGCTGTTCCAGCTCAACCCGGCGTTCAAGCAGCGCACCACCGTCGATGGCCCGCAACACCTGCTGGTGCCCACGTCCAAGGCCCAGCTGCTGACCACCAGCCTGTCCACCATGAAACCCGAAGAGCTGATCAGCAAGCGCTCCCTCAAGCCGGTCTTCGACCGCGACGAAGGCCGCGACTCGCTGCGGCCCAAGCGCATCTACCGGGTCAAGAACGGCGACAACCTGACCCTGATCGCCAAGGCCAACAGGGTGAACGTGCAGGACCTGCAACGCTGGAACAAGCTCAGCGGCAAGAACCTCAAGGTCGGCCAGACCCTGGTCAT
>NZ_MOAK01000082.1:80779-80967 GCF_003732485.1 Pseudomonas protegens | reverse complement strand
AAGCAGAAGTCGACCCGGTACAAGGTCAAGCAAGGCGACTCGCTGTACATCGTGGCCAAGCGTTTCAATGTTGAAATGCAGCACCTCAAGCGCTGGAACCCGCGCGCGGCCCAGGCCCTCAAGCCGGGCCAGATGTTGACGGTTTACCTGCCGCACTGAAATCCGCCTCTGTAGGAGCCGGCTTGCCG
>NZ_MOAK01000082.1:68582-80751 GCF_003732485.1 Pseudomonas protegens | reverse complement strand
CGGCGAACAGCCTTCGCCGGCAAGCCGGCTCCTACAGGCGATTTCAATTGCACAAAGCGCGCGCCAGCGAGCTTTTTCCTGCTGATACAAGCTGTTACTGTACGGAGCACAAAGCCCAAGCCGCCTGGATCGGATCTCTGACTCGATGCGTCCCCTCCTTCTGTTCTTCATCAGTCTGGCCTTGAGCTTTCCCGCAAGCGCAACGATCACTGAACGTCATGGTTATGCGCAGTTTGGCACGCTCAAGTACCCGGCCAGGTTCACCCACTTCGACTGGGTCAATCCCGTGGCGCCCAAAGGCGGCACCTTGCGGGTCATGGCCTTTGGCACGTTCGACACCCTCAACCCCTATACCTTCAAGGGCATCAGCCCGGTAGCCACGCCGAACTTCCTGCAATACGGAGTCAACGAGCTCAATGAGCCGTTGATGGTCGGCACTGGCCTCTACGCGCCCTCCGGCGATGAACCCACCTCCAGCTACGGCCTGATCGCCCGCTCCGTGGAGTACAGCGAGGACCGCAGCTGGGTGGTGTTCAACCTGCGCCCCGAGGCACGCTTTCACGACGGCCAGCCGATCACCGCCTACGACGTGGCGTTCTCCTATCGCCTGCTGCTCAAGGAAGGCCACCCGCAATACCGCACCAACCTGCAGGAAGTGCAGCGGGTGGACATCCTCGGCCCGCAGCGCATCCGCTTTGTCTTCAAGCGCGCCGGCAACCCCCTGCTGATCCTGCGCCTGGGGGAGTTGCCGGTATTGCCCCAGCACTACTGGAAAGATCGCGACTTCAAGGCCACCACCTTCACCCCGCCCCTGGGCAGCGGCCCCTATCGCATCACCCAGGTCCAGCCCGGGCGCCAACTGGTGTTCGAACGGGTCAAGGACTACTGGGGCAAGGACCTGCCGGTCAACCGCGGCTTCAACAACTTCGACCGGGTCGAGGTGGAGTTCTACCGCGACAGCGATGTGGCGTTCGAAGCCTTCAAGGCCGGCGAGTTCGACATCTACATCGAGCACCAGGCCAAGAACTGGGCCAACGGCTACAACTTCCCGGCGGTCAAACGCGGTGAGGTGATCAAGGCCCAGGTGGCGCACCAGATCCCGACCCAGACCCAGGGCCTGTTCATGAACACCCGCCGCGCCACTTTCGCCGACGTACGGGTGCGCGAGGCGCTGGGCATGATGTTCGACTTCCAATGGACCAACCGCACCCTGTTCAGCGGTGCCTACCAGCGCACCCTGAGCTATTACCCCAACAGCGAGTTCTCCGCCACGGGCGTGCCGGTGGGGCATGAATGGCTGCTGCTCTCGCCCTACCGCGAACAACTGCCCGCCAACCTCTTCACCCAGGCCTTCAGCCTGCCCCGCACCGAAGGCCGGGGCATCCCCCGCCAGACCCTGCGTCGCGCCCTGGCTCTGCTGGCCGAAGCCGGCTGGAAGCTCAATGGCCAGCGCCTGCAGAACAGCGCCGGACAGCCACTGCGCCTGGAGCTGATGCTGGTCAATCCCAACCTGGAGCGCATTCTCCAACCTTATGTGGAGAACCTGGCCAGCATCGGCATCGATGCCCGCCTGCGTACCGTGGACCGGGCGCAATACAAGCAACGCCTGGATCAGTTCGACTACGACATGATCCTCATGACCCTCAACCAGACCCTGAGCCCGGGTCTGGAGCAATGGCAGTACTTCCACTCCAGCCAGGTCTCGGTCAAGGGCAGCAAGAACTACGCAGGCATCAACAATCCCATGGTCGATCACCTGCTGGAGCAACTGCTGGCCGCCCAGAGCCGGGACGAGCAACTGGCCGCCGGCCGCGCCCTGGACCGGGTACTGCTGTGGCAGCACTACATGATTCCCAACTGGTACCTCAACCATCACCGTCTGGCCTACCGTAACCGGTTCGCCTTCGTCACCACGCCGCCCTACAACCTGGGCTTGAATGCCTGGTGGCTGAAGTCCATGGAGAACACCCAATGATGCCTCTGCGTGCCCTGCTCCTGCGCACCAGCGGCCTGTTGTTCGGCGTCATCGCCTGCTGTGCCCAGGCTGCGCCGCAACATGCCCTGACCCTGTACAACGAAGCGCCGAAATACCCGGCGAACTTCCAGCACTTCGACTTCGTCGACCCCAAGGCCCCCAAGGGCGGCACCTTCCGCATGGCCGGCTTCGGCAGCTTCGACAGCCTCAATCCGTTCATCAGCAAAGGCGTGCCCGAGCTCAACATCGGCCTGATCTACGACACCCTGATGACCCAGAGCCTGGACGAGCCCTTCACCGAATACGGCCTGGTGGCGGGCAAGATCGAGAAGGCCCCGGACAACAGCTGGGTGCGCTTCTACCTGCGCCCTGAGGCTCGCTTCAACGACGGCCAGCCAATTCGCGCCGAGGACGTGGTGTTCAGCTTCCAGACCCTGATGAGCGCCGGTTCGCCGCTGTACCGTGGCTACTACGCCGACGTCGACCAGGTGATCGCCGAAGACCCGCTGCGGGTACTGTTCAAGTTCAAGCACGGCAACAACCGCGAACTGCCGCTGATCCTCGGCCAGCTGACAGTCCTGCCCAAGCACTGGTGGGAACATCGGGACTTTGCCAAGAGCAACCTGGAAGTGCCCCTGGGCAGCGGCCCCTACCGGGTGACCGAGGTCAAGGCCGGACGCTCGATCCGCTACGAGCGGGTCAAGGACTACTGGGCCAGGGACCTGCCGGTCAACCGCGGCTTCTACAATTTCGACGTGATGACCAGCGATTACTACCGCGACAACACCGTGGCCCTGGAGGCTCTCAAGGCCGGCCAGTTCGACTACTGGCTGGAGATGAGCGCGAAGAACTGGGCCAACGCCTACAACACCCCGGCCGTGGCCCAGGGACGCTTGATCAAGGAACAGATCGCCAACGGCAACCCCACCGGCATGCAGGGTTTTGTCTTCAACACCCGACGCCCGATGTTCCAGGACGTGCGGGTGCGTCATGCCCTGAGCCTGCTGCTGGACTTCGAATGGAGCAACAAGCAACTGTTCAACGGCGCCTACACCCGCACCCGCAGCTACTTCGAGAACTCGGAGATGGCCGCCACCGGCCTGCCGGGCCCTGACGAGTTGGCCATCCTCGAACCCTTGCGCGGCCAGATTCCCCAGCAGGTGTTCGACGAAGCCTTCGCACCGTCCCAATGTGACGGCAGCGGCATGATCCGCGCCCAGCAACGCCGGGCCTACCAACTGTTGCAGGAAGCCGGCTGGCACATCGTCGATGACAAGATGGTGGACGCCCAGGGCAAGCCGCTGGTGATCGAGTTCCTGCTGGCCCAGACCGAGTTCGAACGGGTGCTGCTGCCGTTCAAGCGCAACCTCAGCGACCTGGGGATCGAGCTGGTGATCCGCCGGGTCGACGTGTCCCAATACATCACCCGGGTGCGCTCACGGGACTTCGACATGATCGTCGGCAGCTTCCCCCAGTCCAACTCCCCGGGTAACGAGCAGCGGGAATTCTGGATGTCCTCCAGCGCCGACAAGCCCGGCAGCCGCAACTACATCGGCCTCAAGGACCCGGCCATCGACAGCCTGGTGGAAAGCCTGATCAACGCCGACTCGCGCAACAGCCTGGTGGCCCATGCCAGGGCCCTGGACCGGGTCCTGCAATGGGGCTACTACGTGATTCCCAACTGGCACATCAAGACCTGGCGCGTGGCCTACTGGGACCACATCGGCCACCCCAAGGTCGCGCCCAAGTACGACATCGGCATCAACACCTGGTGGATCAAGCCCGGCGCCAAGCCGGCCGTTGAACCGACCCCGGACAACCAGGCGGCCGCGGCCGACAGGGTGCAATGACATGCTGGCCTATATCGTTCGCCGCCTGCTGCTGATCATCCCCACGCTGCTGGGCATCCTGCTGATCAACTTCGTGATCATCCAGGCCGCGCCCGGTGGCCCGGTGGAGCAGATGATCGCCAAGCTCGAAGGTTTCGACGGTGCCACCAGCCGCATCGCCGGCGGCGGTGCCGAAGTCTCGGTGGCAGGTTCCAGCTACCGTGGCGCCCAGGGCCTGGACCCGGCGCTGATCAAGGAAATCGAGCACATGTACGGCTTCGACAAATCGGCGCCGGAACGCTTGTGGATCATGATCAAGAACTACGCCACCCTGGATTTCGGCAACAGCTTCTTCCGTGACGCCAAGGTGGTGGACCTGATCAAGGAAAAGATGCCGGTGTCCATCTCCCTGGGGCTGTGGAGCACCCTGATCATGTACCTGGTGTCGATCCCCCTGGGGATCGCCAAGGCCACCCGCCACGGCAGTCACTTCGACGTCTGGACCAGCTCGGCAATCATCGTCGGCTACGCGATCCCGGCTTTCCTGTTCGCCATCCTGCTGATCGTGGTGTTCGCCGGCGGCAGCTATTTCAACTGGTTCCCCCTTCGCGGCCTGACCTCCAACGACTTCGACCAGCTGAGCTGGGGGCGCAAGATCCTCGACTACTTCTGGCACCTGGCATTGCCGGTCACCGCCCTGGTGATCGGCCACTTCGCCACCATGACCCTGCTGACCAAGAACAGTTTCCTCGACGAGATCAACAAGCAGTACGTGGTCACTGCCAAGGCCAAGGGCCTGACCCAGCGTCGCGTGCTCTATGGCCATGTGTTCCGCAACGCCATGCTGCTGGTGATCGCCGGTTTCCCCTCGGCCTTCATCGGCATCTTCTTCACCGGGTCCCTGCTGGTGGAGGTGATCTTCTCCCTCGACGGCCTGGGCCTGATGAGCTTCGAGGCGGCGATCAACCGCGACTACCCGGTGGTGTTCGGCACCCTGTTCATCTTCACCCTGCTGGGACTGGTGGTGAAGCTGATCGGCGACCTGACCTACACCCTGGTGGACCCACGCATCGACTTCGACAGCCGGGAGCATTGAGATGAACCTGTCCCCCCTCAATCGCCGGCGCTTCGAGCGCTTCAAGGCCAACAAGCGCGGCTGGTGGTCGCTGTGGCTGTTCCTGATGCTGTTCATCCTCAGCCTGGGCGCCGAGCTGATCGCCAACGACAAGCCGCTGGTGGTGCACTACGAAGGCGACTGGTACTTCCCGGCCCTCAAGCGCTACCCGGAAACCACCTTCGGCGGCGAATTCCCCCTGGAAGCCAACTACAAGAGCCCCTACATCCGCGAGCTGCTGGCGCAGAAGGATGCCTGGGTGCTGTGGGCGCCGATCCCCTTCAGCTACCAGAGCATCAACTACGACCTGCGGGTCCCGGCACCGGCGCCGCCCTCGGCGGACAACCTGCTGGGCACCGACGACCAGGGTCGCGATGTGCTGGCCCGGGTCATCTACGGCTTTCGCATCTCGGTGCTGTTCGCCCTGACCCTGACTATCCTCAGCTCCATCATCGGGGTCATCGCCGGCGCCTTGCAGGGCTTCTACGGCGGCTGGGTGGACCTGGCCGGGCAACGCTTCCTGGAAATCTGGTCCGGGCTGCCGGTGCTCTACCTGCTGATCATCCTGGCCAGCTTCGTGCAGCCCAACTTCTGGTGGCTGCTGGGGATCATGCTGCTGTTCTCCTGGATGAGCCTGGTGGACGTGGTGCGCGCCGAGTTCCTGCGCGGGCGCAACCTGGAATACGTGCGCGCGGCCCGGGCCCTGGGCATGCAGAACGGCGCCATCATGTTCCGCCACATCCTGCCCAATGCCATGGTGTCCACCATGACCTTCATGCCCTTCATCCTCACCGGCGCCATCGGCACCCTCACCGCCCTGGACTTCCTCGGTTTCGGCCTGCCGCCCGGCGCGCCGTCCCTGGGCGAACTGGTGGCCCAGGGCAAATCCAACCTGCAGGCGCCCTGGCTGGGCATGAGCGCATTTGCCGTGCTGGCCCTGATGCTGAGCCTGCTGGTGTTTATCGGCGAGTCCGCCCGCGATGCCTTCGACCCGAGGAAATGACATGACCCAGGACAACCTGATCGAAGTCCGCGACCTGGCCGTCGAGTTCGTGGCCGGCGAGCATCGCCAGCGGGTGGTGGAAGGCATCAGCTTCGACATCAAGCGCGGCGAAACCCTGGCCCTGGTAGGGGAAAGCGGCTCCGGCAAATCGGTGACCGCCCACTCCATCCTGCGCCTTTTACCCTACCCCCTGGCCCAGCATCCGTCCGGCAGCATCCAGTACGCCGGGCACGATTTGCTGACCCTGAACGAGAAGACCATTCGCCACATTCGCGGCAACCGCATCGCGATGATCTTCCAGGAGCCCATGACTTCGCTGAACCCGCTGCACAGCATCGAGAAGCAGATCAACGAAGTGCTGGGCATCCACAAGGGCCTGACCGGCAAGGTCGCCAGCAAGCGCACCCTGGAGCTGCTGGAACTGGTGGGCATCCCCGAACCGCACAAGCGCCTCAAGGCCCTGCCCCACGAACTGTCCGGCGGCCAGCGACAACGGGTGATGATCGCCATGGCCCTGGCCAACGAGCCGGAGCTGCTGATTGCCGACGAACCCACCACGGCCCTGGACGTCACCGTGCAGTTGAAGATCCTCGAGCTGCTCAAGGAGTTGCAGGCACGCCTGGGCATGGCCTTGCTGCTGATCAGCCACGACCTGAATCTGGTGCGGCGCATTGCCCACCGGGTTTGCGTGATGCAGAAGGGCTGCATCGTCGAACAGGCGCCCTGTGAGGAGCTGTTCCGTGCGCCGCAGCATCCCTACACTCGGGAACTGCTGGCGGCGGAGCCCAGCGGCACTCCGGCGAACAACCCGATCGGGCCGCCGTTGCTGGAAGTGGACAACCTCAAGGTCTGGTTCCCGATCAAGAAAGGCCTGCTGCGCAGCACCGTGGATCACGTCAAGGCCGTGGACGGCATCCACTTCAGCCTGCCCCAGGGCCAGACCCTGGGCATCGTTGGTGAAAGCGGCTCGGGCAAGTCGACCCTGGGCCTGGCGATCCTGCGCCTGATCGCCAGCCAGGGCGGGATTCGTTTCGAGGGCCAGCAGCTGGACGCCCTGTCCCAGCACCAGGTGCGGCCGCTGCGACGGGAAATGCAGGTGGTGTTCCAGGACCCCTTTGGCAGCCTCAGCCCGCGCATGAGCGTGAGCCAGATCGTTGGCGAAGGCTTGCGCATCCACAAGATCGGCAGCGAACAGGAGCAGGAACAGGCGATTATCGAAGCGCTCAAGGAAGTCGGCCTGGACCCGGACACCCGGCACCGCTACCCCCATGAGTTTTCCGGAGGCCAACGCCAGCGCATTGCCATCGCCCGGGCCCTGGTGCTCAAGCCGCGGCTGATCCTGCTGGACGAGCCGACCTCGGCCCTGGACCGCACCGTGCAGCGCCAGGTGGTGGAACTGCTGCGCAAGCTGCAGAGCAAGTACAACCTGACCTACCTGTTCATCAGCCATGACCTGGCGGTGGTCAAGGCCCTGAGCCACCAGTTGATGGTGATCAAGCACGGCCAGGTGGTGGAACAGGGTGACGCGCGCAGTATCTTTGCCCTCCCACAACATCCGTACACACGGCAATTGCTGGAAGCCGCTTTCCTGGCTCCGGCAAGCGCCGAATAACCTGCAACAGGAGGAGCAACACATGGGTTTTCTCGCTGGGAAGCGTGTCCTGATCGTCGGTGTCGCCAGCAAGCTGTCGATCGCCTCCGGCATTGCCGCCGCCATGCACCGTGAAGGCGCCGAGCTGGCCTTCACTTATCAGAACGAAAAACTCAAGGGCCGGGTCGAAGAGTTCGCCGCCGGCTGGGGTTCCAGCGCCGAGCTGTGCTTCCCTTGCGATGTGGCCAGCGACGAACAGATCGCCCAGGTCTTCACCGAACTGGGCAAGAAATGGGGCAGCCTGGACTGCATCGCCCACTCCGTAGGCTTCGCCCCGGGCGATCAGCTCGAAGGCGACTTCACCGATGCCACCACCCGGGAAGGATTTCGCATTGCCCACGACATCAGCGCCTACAGTTTCGTGGCCCTGGCCAAGGCCGGTCGCGAGCTGATGAAGGGCCGCAACGGCAGCCTGCTGACCCTGTCCTACCTGGGTGCCGAGCGCACCATGCCCAACTACAACGTGATGGGCATGGCCAAGGCCTCCCTGGAAGCCGGCGTGCGCTACCTGGCCGGCTCCCTGGGCCCGGAGGGCACCCGGGTCAACGCCGTCTCCGCCGGCCCGATCCGCACCCTGGCCGCCTCGGGGATCAAGAACTTCCGCAAGATGCTGGCAGCCAACGAAGCCCAGACACCCCTGCGACGCAACGTCACCATCGAAGAAGTCGGTAACGCCGGCGCGTTCCTCTGCTCGGACCTGGCCTCCGGCATCAGCGGCGAGATCATGTACGTGGACGGCGGCTTCAACACCACCGCCATGGGCAATCTCGACGAGTGATTCCCGGCTGTGACGAGGGTACTCGTGCCCTCGCCACAAAGGCTCAACGCCTGCTCATGGGCGGATGGAAGCTCATCAATCGCAGCGCTCAAACCTGCTCCTCACGGATGCTCGATGCAAAAAATCATATGGAAAATGAAACCGGAAAGATCATCCGTTGGAGAGGAAGTCTATGACCCACCGCTCATGGAACGCAGCGAGTAGCGGCCCGCAATATCCTTCTGTCGCAGCCCCGCTCCGGGGTTCGGGGCTTGTCTGCTGCAAAGCTCAGTGGGCCCGCTTGCCGGCCTGCTTGTGCAGATACATGGCTTTGTCGGCATCGGCCAGGAGTTCTTCGATACCGGCGTGGCGCTCGGGGTCGTACTCGATCTGCCCGACACTGAAGCGGATGTCGTAGCCACGTTTCAGGGTGGCGTTGCGTTCATCGAGGATTTCACCCAGGCGCGCCATGATCGCCGAAGTCTCGACGTGATCGGCAGCGCTCAGCAGGGCCACGAACTCATCGCCGCCCAGGCGGCCGATCACATCGCTCTCGCGAAAGGCGATGCGCAGCACGTCGGCAAAGGTCTTCAATGCCCCGTCGCCTTCGGCATGGCCGTAGCTGTCGTTGATGTGCTTGAACTCGTTGAGGTCGAAAAACAGCAGGGTCGCCGGCTTCTCCAGGCGCTTGCAGACCCCAAGGGCATGCCGGGCCAGGGCTTCGAAGCCACGACGATTGGACAGCAGGGTCATCTCATCCATGCTCGCCATCTGTACCGCTGCCAACTCCTGTTCGGCCATGCGCGCCAGGTCCCGCAGCAAGGCGCGCTCCTCGTCGTCCAGGTCCCGGGGCTTGACATCGATCAGGCACAGGGTGCCCAACTTGCTGCCATTGGGCACGGTCAGCGGACAACCGGCATAGAAGCGGATTCCCGGTTCGCCGACCACCAGTGGATTGTCATGGAAACGCTCGTCCAGCTCGGCATCGCAGACGGTCAGCAACTGATCACCGAGAATCGCGTGGCCACAGAAGGAAATGTCCCGCGGGGTTTGCGTGGCGCTCAATCCCACGCAGGACTTGAACCACTGCCGGTCGGCGTCCACCAGACTGACCAGGGCGATCGGCACATTGAACAGGCGCTTGGCCAGCCGGGTCAGACGGTCGAAGCGTTCTTCCGGCGAGGTATCGAGAACGTTCAGCTCCCTCAGGGTCTGAATCCTCAGGGCCTCATTGTTGGGTTTGCTTGGGTACAACATCGCTGACTCCATTCGCGGCTAAGACCGCAAGCGTAGTCCAGTTTGATCACGGCCTCCCTTGTAGCGATGTTGCTCGATGTCCCTGATTGATGCCTCTCAACGCCGTGGCGTCAGCAGAATCCGCGCATATCCACCAACGAACAGGCCAAACGCCAGCGCCCCGAGCACCGCCGAGAGCCCCAACCCCAAACTGCTGAACGGCACCAGCAGCACCCGGCACACCGCCGCCAGGAACAGCAAGGCAAAAGCACCGGCCATGGCCCGGGTCACCTGCAGCGGCCGGCCGCTGTGGCCAAGACTGACCCGAGCAATCATCCCCAGTACCAGCCCGCCCAGGCCACCCACCGCCAGGGCATGGGTCACCAGGCTCTGCTGCAGCGGCCAGCCCAGGTGCCACAGGGCCATGCCCAGGGTGGCCAGGGCCAGCCACAGGTACGCCAGGTACAACGACCAGAGCAACGGCAGGCGCCACAGGCCCGGCCGGTGCCAGCGCCACAGGCGCCACAGATGCAGGGCCGCCAGCAGGACGAACAACGGGGCCAGCCAGACCTGTGGCCCGTCACCGCCCCCCAGAGCCATGGACAGGGCCGCCAGTACACTGCCGATCAGCAACAGTCGGGTCGGCCAGGGCGACCCGGTCGGTGCCGGCGGCAGATTGAGGCCGCGCTGAATAAAGAACGGGATGACCCGGCCACCGATCACTGTCATCAGGGTCGCCACCAGCCACAACGCCCCCAGTTCGCCGCGCCGCTGCCATAGCTCCTGGTGGCTCAGCAGGCCCCACAAGGCCAGCCCCTGAAACACCGTCAGCAGCCCCAGGATCAGCACAATGGGGTAGTTGTCGCGCTTGCCGGCACGCCACAACTCATGCCCCACCACCCCGGCCAGCGCCGGCATGAACGCCACTTGCAACACCAGGAACAGCGGCGTCGGCACCGGCAGCCACCAAGCCAGCCGCGCCAGCAGCCAGACCAGCCACAGCAGGATCAACGGTGTGCGACTGAGCCCCGGGCGCCCGGTCCAGTTGGCCACCGCCGTCAGCAGGAACCCGGCAATGATGGCCACGGAAAAACCGAACAGCATCTCGTGGCGGTGCCAGGCCAGCATCCCGCCCACCGGCTGGCGCCCGCTCCAGCCACCGTGCAACCACAGGCCCCAGCCCATCAGGGCGATACAGGCGAAGGCGGCTCCCGCCAGGAAAAACGGCCGGAAGCCCAGACTCCACAACGGCTGTGCGGCCCATTGCCGCCAACGTTCAGGCAACGACACAGGCAGCCCTCCCCGGGTTCAGGACAGACAGTGGCCAATTGCAGTAGCGGATCATCGTGGAGCTCCTCGGCCAATCAGTGGCGATATAGCCCATCCCCATCACGATTCATGCCAGAGCCAGATCCGCCGCAAATCGGGGCCCTGCGCCTCAAGCGGTCCTTTTGACAACAATCAATCAAGTCATTAAGACACATCACCAAGTCAATATGACTGCAAATTCCCAGCTGCGTTTTCCCTGCCGCAAGGGTAGATTGGCATCCCCAGCCCCTTTGCCGCACAAGGATGTCTTCGTTGTCCTCCACCCCTCGCATTCCGCCCGAGAAAAGCCTGTCGCGCCTGTTGCTGGAGTTGCTCTGGCAGTTGTGCGCCCTGCTGGTACCGATTTTCTTCGTCACCTTGCTGCCCCCGCCGCTGGCCCTGGCCGTAGTGCTCGGCTGTGCCGCGGGCATGGCCCTGGCGGCGCGCCTGGGTTGGCCCAGGACCGCTCGTGCCATGGCCCGGCTGACGATCAGCGCGGCGTTTGGCCTGGGTTTCAGCCTGGGCCGGGCCCTACCGGCGTACTGGGACATCGCGGCAGCCTTCGCCAGCATCGTTGCCGGGCTGGCAGCGGTCAGCCACCTGGAACGCCGCCTGGGCCTGGTGCAGCCCCCGGCCACTGCCGTCAGCGCCTGGGGCGGCGGCGAACCGCAACAAACCCCGGAAGGCCTGCCGATCCGGGTGTTCAACCACGGCGAGATCGCCATGGGCGGCCCCACCTATTGCGACTACCTGTTCCCGGACGGCGTGCTGTTGCAAGGGCTGGGGTCGTCGGCGCGGTTCTCCAGTGACGGGCGCTATTTCGCCGCCCCGCTGCCTTCGCGCCAACAGTGGGGCCTGGCGATCCTCGACCGCTCGTTGCGCCGGCTGTACCGCTGCGACCACGGCGAGTTCTGGGAGCTGGACGCCTTCGCCGAGGACACCCTGAGCGGCCGCCACAGCCCCTTGGTGGACAACGGCCCGCGCCACGCCAGCCTGGCGGCACTGCTCCAGGACGCCGAATCCGTCGAGCTGGTGGCCATCGCCGATCTCTGGCTGGAGCCCGGCGACTGGATGGCGGCCCTGTCCCGGCAAAATTTTGAGGAAGCCTCACCGCACGCTCGCCATCGACTCCAGGCGCAACTGGCCCTACCGGCCAGCGTACGAGACTTGCCCCAGCCCCTGGAGCCGCTGCAGGCGGCGCCCTATCGACTGAGCCTCGACGGCCAGCCCAGCGGCTTGTTGATTCGCGCCGACGCTGCGCGCTGCTGGTGCGCCGACGGCCAGTCCCTGGCCTGC
>NZ_MOAK01000082.1:66422-68549 GCF_003732485.1 Pseudomonas protegens | reverse complement strand
AGGTTGCTGGCTGTGGCAGGCGGGCCAGGGCTGGCGACGCTTGCCCGCGCCCTGGGTCGCCAGTCCGGCGGAGCCGTCCTTCTCTACCGGCCCGCTGCTGAGCCTGGACTCGCAGCACCTGCGCCATGGCGCCTACCTGGACTGCGCCGAACCGGACCGGGGCCGCTTCGGCTATCGCCTGCACAGCATCCACAGCGACACCGAGACCGCCAACGGCCACGACCCCCAGGGCCGCCTGCAAGTGGCCGAACTGCCCCTGGCCCGCACCCAGGTGCTGCAACCCCTGGACAGTGCCGGCCTGCGCGGTGACAGCCAGATCGAGTCGGCACCGATGCTGGGCGGCCAGCGGGCACTGTTGAGCTGGCAGGCTGACGACGATCAGGGCCTGGGCGCCTACGCCTGCCGGATCGGCGATTGGCAGTTGCCTGGGCGCTGGCTGCTGGATCACCGGGTATCCGACTGCCAGCGCTACCTGGCCTTGCTGCCGTTTGTCCAAGCCCCCCAGGTCAGTGGCCGAGCGGTGGTGGCCGACCTGCAGCAGCAACGCCTGCTGCACAGCCCGGCCTTGCTGGCGGCGCGCCTGCTGGATTTTCGCGATGGCCAACTGAGCCTCGCGGTCATCGTCGGGCGCCTCGACCAGGGGCTGCCCGGCAGCCCCCTGCAACGTTTCAATCAGAGCGCGCCCGCGCCGGACCACGCCGCGGCGTTCTGTGCCGACCGGGACGATTCCCGGCTCTGTTATCAACGCCAGCGCTTTGCGGTCACCGAGCAGCAACTGCTGCCGATCGCCGACTGGCGCCTGGTGGATCGCCCCCAGGCCGCCATCGCCGAGGGCGACTTTATCCAGCCGGCGCCCGGAGGCCGGGATGCCGCCTGGCTGTTCGGCAGTGAAACCGAATACGCCGACAGCTGGCTGCGGGAAACCAGCCCGCGACTCGGTGGCCATCTGCTCACCGCCAGCGGCTGCGCCCTGGCGAACCTCGCGCCGTCGATGATCTGGTCCAGCGATGCCCGCTACCTGGCCTTGACCCGGCTGCAGCTCGACGTCGAGGACAGCTACCGCGCCTGGCAACTGTTGTTGCTGGATGTCCAGGAGCGCAGCCTGCGGATCGCGCCCCAGTGGCTGCGCCATCGGCCACTGTTCCAGCACTTCGATGGGCAGGACCTAGAGCTGCGCCTGTTCGAGCGGGACTGGGAGGCCGTGGACGACGCCGATCCGGGTCGGGGCCTGAGCCTGGCATTGGCCGATTTGCTGCGCCTGCCCGCCGAGCCCCTGCAAGCACATCAGGGCCTCTGGCTGTGCGCCGCCGACCAGCCCCAGGCGAGCGCCTGGAAAGAGTTGCCACGCCCGGATCACCCGGCCTTCAGCAAGTCGCCCCCTTGACGCCGCGGCTCAGTCCTCGCTGGCCGCCAGGGCACTGCGCGCCCGCTGGCTGACGAAACCGGGAATCTGCTCCCCGGGCAAGGACTTGCTGAAGTACCAGCCCTGGATGATCAACTCCGAACTGGACTGCAAGAAATCCAGCTGTTCCCGGGTCTCCACCCCTTCCACCACCACCTTGAGCTTGAGGGTTTCGCAAAAGCGCAGCAGGCCGTTGAGCACCTGGGCGCCCTTGGGCTCGCGCTGGGCCAGGACGAAGCTGCGGTCGATCTTGATCCCGTCCACCGGAAACTGATGCAGATAGCTCAAGGCCGAGAAGCCGGTGCCGAAGTCGTCGATATAAACCCGCGCGCCCAGGGCATGCAGCTTGCCGATCCACTGCTGGGTCAGCAGCGCATCCCCCACCAGGGCGTCCTCGGTGATCTCCACCGAAACCTGGCCATGGGCCCGGGCCAGAATCTCCAGCAGGCGCCGGCCATGCTCCGCCGAGGCCAGGGTGGCACTGGAGATATTGATGGTAATGGGCAACTCGAACCCGATCTTGCTCCAGGCCAGGTGTTGGCGCACCGCCTGGGACGCCACCCAGAAATCCACCTCGGGCATCAGCCCGGCCTGCCCCAGCCACTGCAGCAGCTCCCAGGGCGACTGGACCTGGCCGTCACGGTCCCGGGCACGGATCAAGGCCTCGCAGCCGATGCACAGGCCGCTGCCCTTGGCCACCTGGGGCTGGTACTCCAGATGAAAGT
>NZ_MOAK01000082.1:62947-66386 GCF_003732485.1 Pseudomonas protegens | reverse complement strand
CTGCCGGGCCGTTTGCTTGTAGGCCGCCACCACCGGGTCCAGCTCAAACAGCCGGCCCCGCTCTTCAAGGCCGCGGAAGGTGGTGTCGAAGGTCTTCAGGTAGACCTGCTCGGAGCGTTCGCCCTGGCGCTGGATGCTGCGCACATAAGGCATATAGATCAGCGTACCGACGCCCAGCAGCACCAGTTGCAGGAGCACCGCACCCCAATCGCCCTGGGTACTGAGGTAGGCATTGAGCAGCACCGGTGAAGTAAAGGGCACGCTGACCAGGGCCGGGCTCACCCAGCCCAGCTGCACCACCACCAGCGCCAGGCAGGCATTGACCATGGGCACCAGCATGAACGGCACCAGCAGGCGCGGGTTGAGGATGATCGGCAGGCCGAACAGCAGCAGTTCGTTGACGTTGAACAGCGACAGCGCCAGGCTCGCCAGCGCCAGCAGGCGCATGGAATGGTTCCTGGAAAAACCGAGGATCGCCAGCACCAGGGCCAGGGAGCCGCCAGAGCCGCCAATAAAGGCGAAGCAGCCCAGCAGGCCACTGTTGAGGGCAAAACGCAGGGGTTGCCCGGCGGCGTGATCGGCTGCATTCAGGGTCACCGCCTGATCCATCACTTCCATCAACGGCTGCATGGCATAGGTGCCGTGAATGCCGAAGAACCAAAACAGGGAGTTGGTCGAGGTCAGGAAAATCGCGTTGAGGTAGGGATGATCAAGGCTGTCGATGTCGATCGGCCGCTGGATGTAGGCAAAGTCGTGGATCTGCAACAGCAGTTGCAGCACCGCCACCAGCACCAGGGAGGTCAGCACCCCCGGCAGCACCATATTGATGGTGCCCTTGAGGTTGTGACCCACCAGGCCCTCGTCCACCAGCCGGGTCCAGCGCCGGCGATGCAGCCAGGCCATGGTCGGGACATTGACCAGGGGCGAGGCAATGGCGATGAACAGCACGAACGTCGCCGACGCCAGCGGATAGTCCCGCAGCAGGTAGATGGCGATCACTACATGGGACAGGCAGAGAAAGGCCACCGGCAGCTGGGGCAAGCGGTACTGGATCGCCAGCATGTAGCCGATGGACGCCGCCACCAGCAAGGGAATGATCGAACTGATGCGGTTGTGCAGCCCGGCCAGCAAGTCCACCAGTGCACTGGGAGCACCCAGGGCCTGGGCGCATTGGGCCGCTATCAGAAATACCGCCGAAACCAGCAGGCAGGGCAACAGCCAGAGCAGGCCCTCACGTATCGAACGCAAGGACTCGGCGCCCGCCAGGAGCGCCAGGCGGTGGGTGAAAAACAGCTTGAACCCCGGTTGCCGCATCAGCCTATCCCCTCTGCCACTGCATGCCCGCCCCCGCAGACGGCCCCTGTCACCGCCTGGCAACCGGCTGGCGGCGCCCAGCCGTGACAGTGGGATGCAAGCGAAGATACCACTGAAGAAACCCCTGTCAGCAAGCATTGAATGCAGGTGTCCTGAGTGTTTTATCGCCTCCATGGCGTCAGACTTGATGTGTTTTTCCAGGGGCCAGGCCTGATCGACAGCTGCACAACGGCGAATCGATATCATTTGCAGGGCATCCGGGCTTTTGCTTTAATCGCGATCAATTCCCATTTACAACCCAGCCCGCCACCGGACCACGCCCTTGCCCTCGACGCCGCCCGCCAGCCCCGCTTTGGTCCATCACCTCTATGACAGCCATCACCGCTGGCTCTACGAGTTGCTGCGGCGGCGCCTGAACCATGCCTGGGATGCCGCCGACCTGGCCCACGAGATTTTCGTCCGTGTGCTCAAGCGTCCGCCCCAGCTCGATGGCGATGTCCAGCAACGCTCCTACCTGGCCACCATCGCCCGGGGCCTGTGCATCGATCACTGGCGCCGCCGACAACTGGAACAGGCCTGGCTCCAGGCCCTGGCGGCGCGGCCCCAGGCGCTGCAACCGTCCCCGGAGCAACGGGCGATCATCGTCGAGACCCTGCACGAAGTGGACGCCATGCTCGGCCGCCTGCCCCAGCGGGTGCGCGAGGCCTTCATCCTGGCGCAACTGCACGACCGTCCCTACAGAGAGATTGCCGTTGAGCTGGGCGTCTCCGAGCGCATGGTGAAGAAGTACCTGGCCCAGGCCCTGGTGCATTGCGCACTGCTGGAGGCCGAACTCGATGGCCTGCTGGTGGAGTAGAACGGCATGAGCGAACACACCGGCAACCGGTTGAGCCACGCCAGCCTGCAACAGGCCGCCCATTGGTACGTGCAACTTCAGGACGAAGCCGTCAGCGACGAGCAGCGTCGTCATTGGCAGGCCTGGCTCGAGCAGACCGCGGAACACCGCCAGGCCTGGGGCTACGTGCAGCGGGTCAGCCAGCGCCTGCTGCCGTTGCAGGACGCCACTGCCCAGCAAGCCGCCGGTCAGGCCCTGCGCGGTGGTCGGCGCCCGGCACTGGCGCGGCGCCAGGTGCTCGGTGGCCTGTTGTTGATCGGCCTGGGCTGGGGCACCTGGCGCGGCACGCCTTTGCCCCAGACACTGGGTCGCTGGCGGGCGGACTACGCCACCGGCACCGGGGAGGTTCGCGATGCCCGCCTCAGCGATGGCACTCACCTCTGGCTCAATGCCCTGAGTGCGCTGGATGTGCGCTACAGCGCCCTGGAGCGCCTGTTGCTGCTGCACCAGGGAGAAATCCTCATCGACACGGCCAAGGACCCGCAACGGCCCTTCCTGGTGGACACCGAACACGGACGGCTGCAGGCCCTGGGCACGCGCTTCAGCGTGCGCCGGGACGGGCAACGCACCCTGCTCAATGTCTACGCCGGGGCGGTGCAAGTACGCAACGCCGAAGGGGGTCAGGTGCAGGTGGTCAACGCCGGCCAGCAATTGGCCTTCGACGCCCATGCACTGGGCCCGCTGCTGGGCGCCAGCGCGGCCCGCGAGGCCTGGAGCCGCGGCCTGCTGCTGGCCGACAACCTGCCGCTGGAGCACTTGCTCGATGAGTTGGGACGCTATCGCCCGGGGCACCTGGGCTGTGACCCGACCATTGGCCGCTTGCCGGTGATGGGGGCCTTTCCCCTGCACGACTCCGACCAGGCCCTGGCGCTGCTGGAGGCCGCCCTGCCGGTGCGCGTCAAGCGTCTCGCCTCCTGGTGGGTGACCCTTGAACCCCGGGCCTGAACACTCGGGAAAAAAAATTTCAGATCCCGGTTCCCTTTTGTCTTTCTGGTTCGGTTAACCCGGTAACTGCTCTCACATTGCCGATCCACAAGGGAACCTCATGCCAACACCCAGCCGTCCCCGCCTGCGCCTGCCCCTGCGTCCCCTGACCCTGTGCAGCGCCCTCCTGTGCCTGCCCGCGCCCTGGTCCCTGGCCGCCGAAAGCCCCGCCAGCCAGCAGGCGGACAGCCAGCGCCAGACCTACAATATCGACCCCGGCCCGCTGGTGACCGTGCTCAATCGCTT
>NZ_MOAK01000082.1:52186-62893 GCF_003732485.1 Pseudomonas protegens | reverse complement strand
AAGCAGAGTCCCGGTCTGCGGGGCCGCTACAGCGTCGAGCAAGCCCTGCAACAGTTGCTGCAAGGCAGCGGCCTGCAAGCCCAGGCCGTCAGCGGCGGCTATGTGCTGCAAGCTCTCCCGCCCCACAGCGGCCCGCTGCAACTGGGCACTACCCAGGTCTCGGCCCAGGGCCTGGGCGCCGTCACCGAGGACAGCCACAGCTACACCACCGGCGCCAGCGCCTCGGCCACCGGCCTCAACCTGTCGCTGCGGGAAACCCCACAATCGGTGACCGTGATCACCCGCCAGCAGATGGACGACCAGGGCACCAACAGCATTGCCGACACCCTGCGCCGGGCCCCCGGGGTCAGTGTGCAGAACTACGACAGCGAGCGCTGGGAGTTCTCCAGCCGCGGCATGCCCATCACCAACTTCCAGTACGACGGGGTCAACTCCACCTACGACGGGGTCTACGACTACGGCACCACCAGCACCGACATGGCGACCTTCGACCGGGTAGAGATCATCAAGGGCGCCACCGGCCTGATGACCGGCTCCGGCGACCCTTCGGCCACCGTCAACCTGATCCGCAAACGCCCGACGAAAGAGTTCAAGGCCTCGGTCACCGGCACCCTCGGCTCCTGGGACAACTACCGCAGCGAAGGCGATATCTCTGGGCCTTTGACCGAAAGCGGCAACCTGCGCGGACGCTTTGTCGGGGTCTATCAGGATCGCAGCTCGTACCTGGATCACTACCAGAACACCAAGGACATCGCCTACGGCATTCTCGAAGCCGACCTGACCCCGGACACCCTGCTGACCTTCGGCCTGGACCAGCAGAACACCCGTTCCCGGGGCGCCACCTGGACCGGCTTCCCGATGTACTTCAGCGACGGTTCGCGCACCCGCTTCTCGCGCTCGTTCAACCCGGCCACCGACTGGAGCCGCCGCGACTTCAACAACCAGACCCTGTTCACCTCCCTGGAACAGCAACTGGCCCATGACTGGACCCTGAAGGTCAGCTACGACCGCCTGCGCCGCCAGCACGACACCCTGTTGGGCTCGGCCAGCGGCGGCAATCCGAACCCGGCCACCGGCGAAGGCATGTTCATGTACATGGGCAAGTTCAAGGGCGAGCAGATTCAGGACAACCTGGACATCAACCTGCATGGGCCCTTCAGCCTGTTCGGCCGCGAGCACGAGCTGATCGCCGGTTTCATGCTGATGAACGCCAAACAGGACATCCCGGTCCACGGCTCGGTGTACCCGCCGGTGGGCGGCAGCATTTACCAGTGGCGCGGCGAGTTCGCCAAGCCGGATATCCCGAAGATCGGCGACAACGACATCCTCCAGCGCCAGACCGGCGCCTACCTGGCCACCCGGCTCAAGCCCACCGACGACCTGGCGGTGATCCTCGGCACCCGAGTCAGCGACTTCAAGGGCATCGACAACACCCACTACATCGATCCAACCAGGGCCGACGTACGCCTGCGCTATCAGCAGACCGGTGTGGTCACCCCCTATGCCGGGCTGATCTATGACCTGAATGACACCTACTCGGTCTACACCAGCTACACCAACATCTACCAGCCGCAGATGAGCAAGGACGCCAACGGCAAACTGCTCGACCCGGTGGAAGGCGACAGCTACGAGGCGGGGATCAAGGCCGAGTACCTGGACGGCCGGGTCAATGCCAGCTTCGCGGTGTTCCGCATCGAACAGGACAACGTCGCGCAACTGGTCAGCGGCTGGAGCACCGAGGGCATCTACAAGCCGATCGAGGGTTCCACCACTAAAGGCTTCGAGGTCGAGGTGGCCGGCGAGCTGCGTGAGGGCTGGAACCTGTCCGCCGGCTACAGCTACAACCACACCCGGGACGCCAACAACGACTATGTCTACGGCTCGGTCCTGCAAACCACCGCGCCACAACAGGTGGCCCGGCTGTTCACCACCTATCGCCTGTCCGAGGCCTGGGAGCGCCTGACGCTGGGGGGCGGAGTGAATTGGCAGAGCGATTTCTTCGGCAAGGTGTCCCAGCCCGACCCCAGCGATCCGGTCAATGGCGGACACGATTCACGCATCACCCAGGACAGCTACTACCTGGTGGATGCCATGGCCCGCTACCAGTTCAACTCGCACCTGAGCTCGACCCTGAATGTGAAGAACCTGTTCGACAAGCAGTACTACACGGGCCTGGGCAACTTCGGCACCGGCTTCTACGGTGAACCCCGCAGCCTGCAACTGACCACCCGCTGGGACTTCTGAGGCCGCCCCCGGCAGCCGATCTGCGGTGCACCGCCCCTGTGCCGGGTTGACTACGCTTGTTCCAGCGTGATCAACCCGCAGAGGACCGACACCATGCAGCGCATTCAAACCATCACCCCCTGCCTGTGGTTCGACCACCAGGCGCAGGAGGCCGCGCAGTTCTACTGCTCGGTCTTCGAGCGCTCGCACATCACCCATGTCAGCCACTACGGCAAGGCCGGCTTCGAGTTCCACGGCCGCCCCGAGGGCTCGGTGATGAGCGTGGTGTTCGAACTCGACGGCCAGGGCTTCACCGCCCTCAACGGCGGCCCGGTATTCACCTTCAACGAAGCCGTCTCCCTGCAGGTGCATTGCCGGACCCAGGCCGAACTGGATCATTACTGGAATGCCCTGGGCTTTGGCGGCCCTCTCCAGGCGCAGCAATGCGGCTGGCTCAAGGACCGTTTCGGCCTGTCCTGGCAGATCGTCCCGCAGAGCCTGGCGCAGATGATGTGCGACCCCGACCCAAGCCGCTCGCAACGGGTGATGCAGGCCCTGCTGGGGATGAAAAAACTCGATATCGACCAACTGCAACGGGCCTTTGACGGCAAGAGCTAATACACTCAGCGAAAGCTCGCGCCGATGGAACCTCCTGGATGAAACCTGCCCTGCACCCCGACCAGGCGCCGCAGTTCTGGCGCGATCCGGCCTTGCCGTTCATCGAGGCCCGCACCATCGCCGATGGCCGCAAGGTCTGCTACAGCCGCCACGCCCATGAACAGTTCTCCATCGGCAGCATCACCGCCGGCCAGAGCACCTACCTCAGCGGGCAATCCCGGTGGCGGGTCAGCGCCGGCACCGTGGTGCTGATGAACCCCGGGGTGGTGCATGCCTGCAACCCCATCGACGACCAGCCCTGGTCCTACCGCATGCTGTATGTCGATACGCCCTGGCTCACCGCCCTGCAGCACGACCTGGGCTTTTGTCCGGAGCTGGACTTTCGTCCCTTCAGCGCAACCCACAGCCAGGACCCCCAGCTCTTTGCCGAATTCGAGCAGTTGTACCGGACCCTGGTGGACCCCGACGCCGAGCCCCTGCACAAGCACAGCTGTGCGGTGATCTTCTTCAGCGACTTGCAGCAACGCCTGAACCCCGCCGAGCGGCCGCCACGGGTCAGCAATGAAAAGCTGCTGCAAGCGGCGCAGTACATCCGTCAGCACTGCACCCAAGCCCTGGGACTGGACGATATCTGCCGAGTCGCCGAGCTTTCCCCGTCCTACCTGATCCGCGCCTTCAAGCAGCAGTTCGGCATGCCGCCCCACGCCTTCCTGGTCAACCAGCGGGTGCAGTTCGCCCAGGCCCGCCTGCGCAGCGGCGCGCCCATCGCCGAAGTGGCGCTGGAGGCCGGCTTTGCCGATCAGGCGCATTTCCAGCGGGCCTTCAAGCAGCATCTGGCGGCCACTCCAGGTCAATACCGCGGCCAACGCTAGACCAACAGATAGGCCGCACTGGCGGCCAGCAACGCGGCCATGCTGCGATTGAACAGGCGCATCTGCGCCGGGTTGCTCAGGTAATGCCGCAAGCAGCTGCCGGCATAGGCCCAGCAGGCAATCGACAGGTAGCAGATCAGCAAATACAACCCGGCGAACAACCACACCAGGCCCAGGTCCCCGTCGGCAGCGAAGGCGCCCATGCCCGCCACGCAGGCCAGCCAGGCCTTGGGGTTGAGCCACTGCATCAGCGCGCCATACCAGGCCGACGGCGCCCGGGCTGCAGCGTCGGCATCCAGGCGACCATCGTCCCGGGCCAGCTTCCAGGCCATGTACAACAGGAAGGCCACGCCGAACAGGCGAATGCCCTGGGTCAGCAGCGGCCACTGGCGCAACAGTTCGTGCAAGCCCAGGCCGATCAGCACCAGCAACAGGACAAACCCCAGGGTGGCCCCGCCCACATGGCGCAAGCTGGCCCTGAAGCCAAACCGTGCGCCACTGCCCAGGGCCACGATGTTCACCGGCCCCGGGGTGATAGATGCGGCCAGGGCAAAGGCCGCCATGGAAAACATTACGCTCATCACTTGCCTCTCTGTTCCGGATGGGATCAATCGCCGGACAGGTTATGCAGCAAGGGCAATGGCGTATTGAAGAAAACGACCCTGCCGGCCTTCAGCTGTTGAACCGGATCACCAGGGCGTTGAGTTCATGGGCCGTGGATTCCAGGTCGCCGCCAATGCTGCAAGAGTGCACGGCAATGGCCGCGTTCTGGTCCGAGACCCTGGCAATGCTGGTGATCTGTGCGCAAATCTCCTCGGCCACCTGGGCCTGCTGCTCCGAAGCGGCGGCCATCTGCTGGCTCATCTGGTGAATGCGCTCCACCGCCGAGTTGATTCCACTCAGCGCATCCTGGGTACTGATCACCTGGGTCACCCCGGAACGCGCCTCCACACTGCCCTGGCGCGCCACCTGCACGGCCTCGCTGGCCACCTCCTGCAAGGTCAGGATGATCTGCTGGATGCTCTGGGTGGATTCCCGGGTTTTCGATGCCAGGGCCCGTACCTCATCCGCCACCACGGCAAACCCCCGGCCCTGCTCGCCGGCCCGGGCCGCCTCGATGGCCGCGTTGAGCGCCAGCAGGTTGGTCTGCTCGGCGATGGAGCGAATCATGTTCGCTGCCAGCTGGATGGACTGGGTCTCCTGCGCCAGTCCTTCCACCGAACGGCTGACCGCCTCCACGGTATCCGCCAGTTTCTCGATCATCGACCGGGTGTTCTGCGCTTCCTCGGAGCCGATCCGGGTCAGTTCATTGACCTGGTCGGCGACCGAGGCGGTGTCATGGATGTGTACCGAGACCTCGGCGATCGACGCGGCCATCTGGTTCATCGCCGTGGCGGCCATGTCGGCCTCGTCGCGCTGCTGGCCCAGGGCCGACTCCGCCTGCCGCGACAGGTTCTGGCTGTTGGAGGCCAGGGCGGCCGCCTGATTGGCATAGTCCCCCAGGCGACTGAGGGCGGTGCGGATCTTTGCCGACTCGCTGATGAGGATCATCTGCAACTGCGCCACCGGGCCACGCTCGTCGGTGTAGGTGCGGGCAATCAGCTCGCTGTCGAAGCTGCCCAGGGATACCGAACTGATGCGCGCAAGCTGCTGCCGGCCGCGATGGGTGGCGTGGCCCTGGAGCGCAAAGCAACTGAGCAGCAGCCCCCCCAGCGCGGCCCAGGGACCGCCCAGCCAATAGGCGCCGAGGGTGGCCGTCAGGGCCAGCAGCGGCGGCAGGACGAAGGTCGCGAGCGGGGCCGCGCGATAACGCCAGGCCAGGGCAGGTTGCTGGTCGCGCAGGCGCTGGTACAGCGCCCCGGCCCGCTCCACCTGCTGGTGTTCGGGCTTGACCCGCACCGACTCGTAGCCGGCGATCACCCCCTGGCTGAAAATCGGCGTGACATAGGCGTTGACCCAATAGTGATCGCCGTTGTTGCAGCGATTCTTGACGATACCCATCCAGCTCTTACCGTCCTTGAGGTAGGACCACATATGGGCGAACACCGCTTCCGGCATATCCGGGTGGCGCACTATGTTGTGGGGGCTGCCGATCAGCTCCTCCCGGCTGAAACCACTGACGGCGACAAACTCGTCATTGCAATAGGTGATCTTGCCGCGGGTATCGGTGGCAGAAATCAACCGTTGCTCACCAGGAAACACCCGCTCACGCTGAGTCACCGGGAGATTGTTTTTCATCGGAAGAACCTCGCAGGAAAGTAGTTCAGGGCCCCTGAAAAACCTGGCAAGCGACGGAACCACACGGTAAAAACTCGCGAAAAAGCGCAGCCTACGTTTTGTAAATGAGCATTTTGAGCAAGTTTTAACGCAGTGTTTTCTAGCGCAATGGTCCTTCAGAGGCTCCTTGAATGCCCGTCATGGTTGAACAGCAAACTTGCGCATCCTGCGTTATCCGAAGACTGCCTCTGCGTACCTGCAGAACTTTCCTGGATCTTTTGAGCAGTTTTGGCCAACCACTCGACTCCAGCCGACTCGAGTCTAGATTCGGCTGTGAAAGCAGCTGACGAAAAATCAACAAAGAGTGGGTTTGAGAGGGAACTGAATCCATCGGACTTGACCTGGATCAACTCTTAGCCTGGCAACTAAACGCAGGCTGGCCGGTTGTTGAGAAATATTCTCCTCGGGACGCCCGCAAACCATGGCCAACCCCTGGGGCATCGCCTATCTTTTCCGGATTCGCCAGCCCACTCGCCGCAGCAGTGCAGGGCCCTGCGTCCTAACCGCTGCGCTGTGCCAAAGAGCCTTTTCCATGTCTTCGTCCACCACCCGCACCACGCGCCTGCTGTTACGTCCACCGACCCTGGCCGATTTACCCCAGGCCTGCGTCATCCACGGCGACCCGCAGACCCACCGCTTCAACCCCAACGGCCCCGACAGCGCCGAGGCTACCAGCGACCGGCTGCACAGCTGGATTGCCCATTGGCAGCAGTACGGCTTTGGCTACTGGGCGATTGCCCGGCTGGACGCGCCACAACAGATCATCGGCTTCGGCGGCCTGATGCGGGCGCACTTCGGGCATGAAGCCGGGCTGAACCTGTACTTTCGCTTCACCCCCGAAGCCTGGGGCCAGGGTTTGGCCAACGAGATGGCCCAGGCGGCCCTGCACCTGGCCTTCAGCGAACTGCTGGCGCCCCGGGTCACCGGCCTGGTGCGGCCCGACAACCTGCCGTCCAGGCGAGCCCTGGAACGCCTGGGGATGACGGTGGACGGCGAGCTGGAGGATTTTCCCGGACAGCCACCGAGCCTGCTGTACCGGCTCAGCGCCCAGGATCACAGCATCCTGGCGGGCCATGAAGCGCCAGAACCGAGGATTGACAAACCCCGCGCCGGCTTTTAAAACTGTGCGCCTGATTTCAGAGTCTGCCTGCACCATGTCCCAAGCCCTTACCCTCGACTCTCGCGCCATTGGCCTGTTGGCCAAGGCCGGAGCCTGGGTGGCTTGCAACTCTAAATCGAAGAAACAGTCGCTCATGTGACCGGGGCGCTGTGTCCCGTCAGATGAGCTGACAGGACATCAAGCGCTACGGACACCCTCCCCCTGCTTACCGCCCTTCTACTCTTCTGACGACGACCCGACGGTCAACCTTCAGGAGAACACGCATGTCATCGTTTCAAGGTATCTGGGTCCCTATCGTCACGCCTTTTCACAACGGCGCCATCGACTTTGTCGCCCTGCGGCGCCTGAGCGCTCATCTACTGGAAAGCGGCGTGGCCGGGCTGGTGGTCTGCGGCACCACCGGCGAAGCCGCGGCCCTGGACAAGGACGAACAACTGGCGGTACTCGACGCCGTGCTCGAACAGGCTCCCGCCGGGCGGGTCATCATGGGCCTGGCGGGCAACAACCTGAAATCGCTGCTGAGCCTGCAAACGGAAATCCTCAAGCGCCCGGTGGCGGCCCTGCTGGTGCCTGCGCCCTATTACATCCGGCCCTCCCAGGCGGCCCTGGAAAGCTTCTTCCACAGCGTCGCCGATGCCTCCAGCGTGCCGCTGATTGTCTACGACATTCCCTACCGCACCGGGGTCAGCCTGGACAAGGCCACCTTGCTCAACATCGTCCGCCACCCGAAGATCGCAGCGGTCAAGGATTGCGGCGGCAACCTGGAGAAGACCCTGGCGCTGCTGGCCAGTGGCGCGGTGGAGGTGTTGTGCGGTGAGGACCTGCAACTGTTCAGCGCCCTGTGCCTGGGGGCCACCGGAGCCATCGCGGCGGCAGCGCATATTCGTCCGGAGCTGTTCGTGCAATTGCAGCGACAGGTCCGGGACCAGCAACTGGACGCGGCCAGGACCACCTTCCAGCGACTGGTGCCATTGATTCAGGCGCTGTTCGCCGAACCCAATCCGGCGCCCGTGAAAGCCTTGCTGGCCCATCAGGGGCTGATCGAGCCACAACTGCGGGCCCCGATGCAGGATTGCAGCGCCGCCACCGCCGCCCACCTGCAAAACCTGCTGGCCGGCCTGCCTTGAAGGGCTTGCCCTACGGATCATCGAAATTGCCGTGCCTGCGGCCGGTAGGAGCTGGCTTGCCAGCGAAAGCGTCCTCAAGCCCGGTGCAAGGTTCGAGGGCCTCTTCGCCGGCAAGCCGGCTCCTACGGAAGCAGGGGTACGACAATCTCGATGCCCCGTCGGCGCCGATCGTGGCGGCGCGCGGAGGCTTTCAGCGGATCGGCGGGATACGGATCTGGCCGGCGCGGCACTGGTTTTTCACGCCCTTGCCGCAAGGGCCAAAATCCAGGTCCCTGGTCAGGCAGACCCGGACTTCGGAAAGCTCGGGGCCGCTGCAGAGAATGGCGATGCCGTTTTCGGCGATCCCCGGGTTGCTCTGGCGAAATTGCTGGGCGATCTGGGTGGCTTCCAAGTACCGCACCGTGGTCGAAGGCTGCAGCGCTTGCGGTATCTGCACCGTCGCCAGGGCCTTGTCCGCCACATCCAGGTAACCCATGCCCCCCAGGCCACTGCAGGTGCCGTGCTTGGTCCATTCGTGGTTCATCAGTTTGGCGGTGGGGAACAGGGTCAGGCCCTTGGCACGCTCCTCCTGGGTCAGCGGGGTCAAGGGCGGGCAGGACTGGGGCCAGCCGCCCTTGGCGTATTGCGGCCACAGCCCATGAAGGACAAACCCATAGCCCTTGCCCGAGCACTGTTCGTTCTCCGGATGCATCAGGCAGAAGGTCGGCGACCAGGACAGGGTCAACAGGTAGTAGTCGAAGGTTCCCGCCACCGAGTCGCGCTGCTGTTTGGGCTGACGTGCGTCGCTGATGCCCACCATCCCCAGGGTCAGCACCAGGGCCGCCATCAGGGCAAAAAACTTTCTCATCGTTACCTCTCCTTGGGGAATCGGATCGTCCTGGCCCCGCCATCGGGGGTGGAGCTTTCGGAACACAGCTTCACCTTCTTGGCATGCCGGGGTTGCAGGAACATGACATTCGCCACGCCGTGCCCCGGCAAAACCGGTCAGGCGCAGCGGCATTGAGCGACTAGAGTGCCGGGCTGTCAGTGCGCCGATACAGGCCCACGCCCACCGCCAATATCGCCAGCATGCCGGCACAGCTGCGGTTGACCCAGCCCATGACCCGCGCGGAAAAGCTCGCCATGGCGCGACGGCCACCAAAGGCGTACAGGCTCATCATCAGGCAGTCCACCAGGGCGCTGACCAGGGCCAGGATCAGGTACTGCTCGGCCACCGGCTGGTCAGGGCGCACGAACTGCGGCACGAAGGCCGAGAAGAACAACAAGCCCTTGGGATTGGACAAGCCCACCAGCAAGGCCCGGCGGAACGCCGAGCGACCGCTGGCCGAAGCGCCATCGAGGCGACTCGTCAGGGCCTGGGTCGGCGCCCGCCACAAGCCCCAGGCCAGATACAGCAGATAGGCCGCGCCGCAGGTCTTGACCACCACGAACAACGACTCCGAGGCCTGCAGCAAGGCCCCCAGGCCACAACCCACGGCACCGATCAGCAGCAGGTCGGACAGCGCCGCACCGGCGATCCCGCAGCCGGCCACCCGCATCCCGTGGACCGCGCCGTTGTTCAGGGCCAGCAGCATCGAGGGCCCGGGAGTGATCATCACCGCGCTGACGGTGACGATGTAGAGAAACAGTGTTGCCGCATCCATCGTGGTACTCCTGAAAAATCCACCGCGCCCCGCAACGAACCGGGGGCCTGCACCCACGCGCAACCCAAGGCCCGCGGCGCGCAGTGCGCAGTGCGCAGTGCGCAGTGCGAAAGATGACGGAACAACCGGGCACAGATCAAGGGCGGCGATCAGCGCTGGATGGCAGGGGACGGCACCTCGACGTCAGGCACGCTGACAAAGATGCTGTAGTGCGCCCCTTCCATGGCTTCAAAGGCGATCAGCTTCTGGACCAGCGGCTCGCTGATCACCTTGCCGGCGTTGAGCAGCAGCATGCCATTGTCGGCATTGAGGTTGCGTCGCAAGACCATTCCGGCCTGCAAATCACGGGTGCCCAGCACCCGGACCGTCGGATCATCGACCGTCACGTCATTGAGGTAGGCGGCACAGACCTGGACAAAGCCTTCCACCATGTTCGGGTCATAGAGGCGGCCGGCGTATTTGCGAATGAACAGCAAGGCTTCGTCGCTGTTCATGCGCCGCTCCAGAATCAACCCGCACTGCAACTCGATAAAGTCCACCGCCAGCTTCAACAACCGTGCGCCCCAGGGAATCGCCTCACCCCGCAGATGCTGGGGAAAGCCGCTGCCATCCCAGCGTTCCTGATGATGGAGGATCAGCCGCGCCGCATCCTGCATCGGCTCCAGCGTCATCAGCAGCGACTCGCTCTGCGAGGGATAGGACCGGTAACGCTCCTGGTCGGCGTGCCGCAACAGGTCCGCCGGAGCGCCCAGCATGGCGTCGCTCCAGCTCAGCTTGCCGATGTTGTACAAGGCGGCGGCCATGGTCAGGTCGCGGCTGGAGGCTTC
>NZ_MOAK01000082.1:50007-52128 GCF_003732485.1 Pseudomonas protegens | reverse complement strand
CTGCTTGTCCGCCGGCAGGCGCAGGTTGGCCAGCAGCGAGAACACCTCGGTGCCGGTCACATAACTGTGCTTGAGCTCCTCGTAGGCCAGGTCCAGCATGTCGGCGGTCTGTTGCAACTCGGCGGTACGGGACGCAACGCGCTTTTCCAGGTTGGCGTTGCTCGCCTTGAGCTGGCGGTTCTGTTCCAGCACCAGTTGCTGCAGGCGCTTGAGCTCCCGCTCGGCCTGCTGGTGTTCCAGGGTCTGGCGCAGAATCAGCAGCAGCTCTTCGTCACTCCAGGGTTTGCTCAGGTACTGGTGGATCTGCCCTTCGTTGACGGCCTTGATGATGGTGCTCAGGTCGGCGTAGCCGGTGAGCAGGATCCTGCGGGTGGCCGGGTAGCCCTCGCGCACCCGGGCCAGCAAAGTGGCGCCGTCCATGTTGGGCATCCGCGCGTCGCTCATCACCAGGTCAACGGGACGCTGGGCAAGGATTTCCAGAGCCCTGGCACCGCTGTCCGCCACCAGCACTTCATAGGGCTGGCTGCGCAGCAGGCGCCGCAAGCTGTTGAGAATCGATTCTTCGTCATCCACCAGCAGCAGGCTTGGACGCGGTCCTGGTTCGACGGGCTGCGATTCTTCCATGGTGGCTCTCCCTGTCCTGCATTTCGTTCCCCGGACAGCAGCGCCAGGCCCGCGCCCGGCGCGCAACAACCCAGACAATCCTAGCTATTTTTTTTGTTTTCACCCGGGGATGCCCACCGAAAAAAACCTCTCACGACGCATTTTCCAGTGACTATGCTGACAGCGTTGGACGCACGCTCAGAACGCTAGGGAAAGTCAATGGACACTGGCTGCGACGCACAGACAAGTTCGCAAGACCCTTCGGATTCGCCGTCGGCGAGCGTCAACCGACGGGTACTGATTGTGGACGACAGCCTCTCCATCCACGAAGACTTCCACAAGATCCTCATGCCCTCGCAGAACCGGGCCCTGAGCCAGGTCGAAGAACAGTTGTTCGGCAGCGTCAACGTCCGGCCGCCCCTGGTGTTCAACCTGGATTCGGCGTTCCAGGGCCGCGAGGCTCTGGCCATGGTCGAGTCGGCCCAGGCCCGGAACACGCCCTATGCCATGGCCTTCATCGACATGCGCATGCCGCCGGGCTGGGATGGCCTGGAAACCATCGAGCAGTTGTGGAAGGTCGACCCGGACCTGCAGATCGCGCTGTGTACCGCCTATTCGGACTATTCCTGGGAAGCCATGGCCGAGCGCCTGGCCTTTGGCGACCAACTGCTGATCCTGAAAAAGCCCTTCGACAGCCTGGAGATCCGCCAGATGGCCAGTGCCCTGACCTGGAAATGGCAGATGGCCCGGGATGCGCGGCACAAGCTTGACGATCTGCAGCGCACCATCGAGGACCGGGTCGCGGAACTGCTCAAGGTCTCCCACCTGCTGCACTACGATGCCCTCACCGGGCTGCCCTCCAGCACCCTGCTCGGGGATCGCCTGGGCCAGGCCATGGCCCGGGCCCGGCGTTATGGGCAGCAACTGGCGGTGATGTTCCTCGGGCTGGACCGTTTCAAGCGGATCAACAATGCCCTGGGCTATCCGGCAGGCGACGAACTGCTCAAGAGAATCGCCCATAGCCTGCAGCACGGCATGCGCGAATCGGACTCGGTGTTCCGCTACGGCTCCGACGAATTCGTGGTCCTGCTCCATGACCAGGAGCCGCCGCCCCAGGTCCGTAGCGTCGCGGAAAAGTTCCTGGCGACGGTGAGCCAGCCCCATGATGTGGCCGGGCACGACCTGCGGGTCACCGCCAGCCTGGGGATCAGCCTCTACCCCGAGGATGGCCAGGATGCCCTGAGCCTGATCAAGAAGGCCGAGATGGCCATGCGCAACAGCAAGGAGCAGGCACCGGGGGGCTACGGTTTCTTTACCGAGGACATGACCCACCGCGCCCGGGAGCGACAACACCTGGAATCGGGTATTCGCCAGGCCCTGGAAAATCAAGAATTCCGTTTGCACTACCAGCCGAAAATCCACTTGGCCTCGGGCCAGGTGGTGGGCGCCGAGGCGCTGATTCGCTGGTTCAGCCCGCAACGAGGCTGGATCAGCCCCGCCCAGTTCATTCCCGTGGCC
>NZ_MOAK01000082.1:24060-49949 GCF_003732485.1 Pseudomonas protegens | reverse complement strand
GTGCCCCCCCGCCAATCCCGGGCGTGGCAGCAGGCGGGACTGGCGCCGATCCGCCTGTCGGTCAACCTTTCGGCCAGCGACTTCAGGCAACCGCAACTGCTCCAGCAGTTGCAGGGCGCACTGCTGGACAGCGCCCTGGACCCGACCCTGCTGGAGCTGGAAATCACCGAAGGGGTGCTGATGCAGAACGTCGAGGCCACCCTCGCCACCCTGCAAGCCATCAAGGCCCTGGGAGTGCGCCTGGCGGTGGACGATTTCGGCACTGGCTATTCCAGCCTCAGCTACCTGCGCAAGTTCCCGGTTGACGTGCTGAAGATCGACCAGTCCTTCATCCAGGGCCTGAGCAACGAACCCAAGGACGCCGCCCTGGTCAGTGCGATTATCCAGCTGGGGCGCAGCCTGAACCTGAGCGTTATCGCCGAAGGGGTGGAAACCCAGGAACAACTGACCTTCCTCAAGCAACAGGGCTGCGAGGAAGGCCAGGGCTATTACTTCAGCAAGGCCCTGCCGGCCGAGGATTTTGCCCACCTGCTGCGGGCCCAGGCGTCTCAGATCCAGGTAATCGGCCATGACCGCTGAACAACCGTCGACGCAACGCCGACGCTCCCCGCCGCTCCTTGTCGGCCTGCTGCTCTGGGCCCTGCTCGGTGTCGCTCCACCAGCCTTGCCGGCGCCGCTGGACGAACCGCTCAAGCCCCTGCCCGAAGCGCCGGCCCTGGACCCCAAGCGCGTGGAGCTGGGACGCCGGCTGTTCAACGAGCCGCGCCTGTCCCTGGACAACAGCCTCTCCTGCGCCAGCTGTCATCGGCTGGAACAGGGCGGGGCCGACGTGCTGGCCAATTCCCTGGGCATCAAGGGCCAGCCCTCCCGGGTCAATACCCCAAGCGTGTTCAACGCTGCGCTGAACTTTCGCCAGTTCTGGGACGGTCGTGTCGACACCCTCCAGGCGCAGATCGACAACGTGGTGCAAAGCCCCATCGAAATGGGCAACAACTGGCCCAACCTGGTACGCACCCTGAACGACGACGCCGGCTACCGCCAGGCCTTCGGCGAGCTGTACCCGGACGCCATCACTGCGGCCAACGTGCAAGACGCCCTGGCCAGTTATGAACGGACGCTGCTCAGTGCAGGCTCGCGCTTCGACCAATACCTGCAAGGCAACACCGAGATCCTCAGCCAGGAAGAGAAGTACGGCTACCAGCGGTTCAAGGACTACGGCTGCATCGCCTGCCATCAAGGGGTCAATATCGGCGGCAACATGTTCCAGAAATTCGGCGTGATGAATGACTACTTTACCGACCGGGGCAACCCCACCGACGCCGACCTGGGACGCTTCCTGATCACTGGCGACGAACAGGACCGCAACGTGTTCAAGGTCCCCAGCCTGCGCAATGTGGCGGTCACCGCTCCCTACTTCCACGACGGCTCGGCAAAGACCCTGGAGCAGGCCGTGGAAGTGATGTTCAAGTACCAGCTGGGCCGTACCCCCAATCCCCAGGACACCCGCCTGATCGTCAAGTTTCTCCAGACCCTCACCGGGCAATGGCAGGGCAAGCCGCTATGAAGCTGCCCCGTCGCTTGCCTTCAACGGTCCTGACCCTGGTGGCCCTGGGCCTGGTCCTGGCGCTGGCGTTTCTCTACTTCAAGACGATGATCGGCCAGTCGGCGAACTTCGCCCTGTCCCGAGACCTGATCGGCCACATCAAGCAGTTGAACGCCCAATGGGAAACCGAGGTGCTCAAGGCGCGCATCGCCATTACCCACGACTACGATCCGCTGGTGCTGCCGGTGCAGCAGATCAACCAGCTGTGGCGGCGCTTCGATCAGCTCTCGCAACAGGGCCACAGCGACCCCGCGGCCTGGCAGGCCAGTCATCAGGCGTTCCTCGAGGCCTTCCAGGAAAAGGCCGGCCTGGTGGAACGGTTCAAATCCCACAACTCGGTGCTGCGCAATTCCCTGGCGTTCCTGCCCACCGCCGAGGACGACATCCAGCGCCGGTTGGCCAGCCTCGATGATCAGGAGCGGCTGGCGCAGCAGAACATTGCCATCGACACCTACGACCTGCTGCTCAGCAGCCTGGAGTTCGCCCAGGTCTCCAGCGACGACAAGGCTGCGGACATCCTGGTGGGGCTGAACAAACTGGCGGTCAACAAGGAGCGCCTGCCCCAGGTCATGCACGAGCCGGTGGAGATCCTCAGCAACCACGTCTCGGTGATCCTGCGCGAGCAGCCGGTGGTCAATGACTTGCTGGAGCGGCTCACCTCGATCCCGGTGGCCGAACGCCTGGACGACATCACCAGCCTGCTCAACCGCGACCAGCTCCAGTCCGACCTGCAGGACCAGAAGTCCCACCAGTATCTGCTGGCGTTCTCCGTGCTGCTGGTGCTGTTGATCCTCTATCTGGCCATCCGCCTGATCAGTAGTTATGCAGTCATTCGCCGGGTCAACACCGCCCTGCAAAGCGCCAATGAACACCTGGAGCAGCGGGTCGAGGAACGCACCCGGGAACTCAAGGAGGCCCAGAGCGAGTTGCTGGACTCCGCGCGCCAGGCCGGCATGGCGGAAATCGCCACCAATGTCCTGCACAACGTCGGCAACGTGCTCAACAGTGTGAACATCTCCAGCGAGATCCTCAGCCGCAAACTACGCTCCAGCAAGGCCCAGGGGCTGGGCAAGGCGATGCTGTTGATCAATCAGCATCAGCACGATCTGGGGCGTTTTTTCAGTGAAGACGAAAAGGGCAAGCTGCTCCCCGGCTACCTCAACCAACTGGTGGAAGCCATTGCCAGCGAGCAACAGGGCATGAGCGACGAACTGGCCCAGCTTGGCCGCAGCGTCGACCACATCAAGGAAATCGTTGCCACCCAGCAGTCCTACGCCGGGGCTTCACGGCTGATCGAGCCCTTGCGCGTGAGTGAACTGATCGAGGACGCCTTGCGCATGAATTCCGGCGCCCTGGCCCGGCATCAGGTCACGGTGGTCAAGGACTACACTGACGTGCCACCGGTCATGGGCGACAAGCACCGCATGCTGCTGATCCTGATCAACCTGATCAGCAACGCCAAGTACGCCATGTCCGACCTCGACGAGCACTCCCGAACCCTGACCCTGAGCGCCCATGTGCTCGATGGCCGGACCTTGCGCATTCAGGTCCAGGACCGCGGCGAAGGCATTGCCGCCGAGAACCTGACGCGGATCTTTGCCCACGGTTTCACCACCCGCAAGGAAGGACACGGCTTCGGCCTGCACAGTTGCGCCCTGGCCGCCATGGAAATGGACGGCCAGCTCAGCGTGCACAGTGACGGGCCGGGACTGGGAGCGACCTTTACCCTGGACATACCGCTGATCAGCGCCGAGGGCCAATGATGGACGAGCTGAGCAACCGCCGGATTCTGTTGATCGACGACACCCCGTCGATCCACGACGACTTTCGCAAGATCCTCACCCCGCCCCCGGCGGACGACAGCAGCCTGGACGATCTGGAGGCGCAGCTGTTCGGCGCCCAGGCCAAGCCCCGGCAACAGCCCTTTGAACTGGACTCGGCCTACGGCGGCCAGGAAGGCTTGAGCAAGGTCTGCCTGGCCCTGGAACAGCAGCGCCCCTATGCCCTGGCCTTCGTCGACATGCGCATGCCCCAGGGCTGGGACGGGGCCCAGACCATCGAGCGCCTCTGGCAGGAAGACCCGCGCCTGCAGGTGGTGGTGTGCACCGCCTATTCCGACTACTCCTGGGAGGATCTGCTGGAGCGCCTGCAAGGCCATAACCGCCTGCTGATCCTGAAGAAGCCCTTCGACAATATCGAAGTCCAGCAGATGGCCAGCACCCTCACCAGCAAGTGGGAGATGACCGCCCGTGCGTTGTTGCAGATGCACCACCTGGAGGATCTGGTGGAACAGCGCACCGAGGACCTGAGACAGGCCGGTGCGGCCCTGCAACAGGAAATCGACGAGCGCAAGCAACTGGAGAACCAGCTGGTGCAATCGGAGAAGCTGGCCTCCCTCGGGCAACTGGCGGCCGGAGTCGCCCACGAGATCAACAACCCCATCGGCTTCGTGGCCTCCAACCTCGGCAGCCTGGCGGGCTACCTGCAACAGATCGGCCAGATGCTCACGGCCTATCGCCAGAGTGAAGAGGCCATCAGCGCGCCGGAATTGCGCAAGCGCCTGCAAAGCCTGCGGGAAAGCATCGACCTGGACTTTCTCCAGGAGGACATCCCGCTGCTGATCAAGGAGTCCAAGGACGGCATCGGCCGGGTCGAGCAGATCGTCAAGGACCTGAAGAACTTCTCCCGGGTCGACAGCGACCAGCAATGGCAGATGGCCGACCTGCAACAGGGCATCGACTCGACCCTGAACATCGTCGCCAACGAACTCAAGTACAAGGCCGACCTGATCAAGCACTACCAGCCGCTGCCAGAGATCGAGTGCCTGCCCTCCCAGCTCAATCAGGTGGTGATGAACCTGGTGGTCAACGCCGCCCAGGCCATAGGCCCCGAGCGCGGCACCATCACCCTGAGCAACGGCGTGGCAGGCGACCGGGTCTGGCTGGAAGTCACCGACAGTGGCTGTGGCATCGACGAGCAGCACCTGCAGAAGATCTTCGACCCCTTCTTCACCACCAAGCCGGTAGGCCAGGGCACCGGGCTGGGCCTGTCGCTGTCCTACGGGATCGTCAAGAAACACGGCGGACAGATCAGTGTGCGCAGCCAGTTGGGCGTGGGCACCACCTTTCGCGTGGAACTGCCGATCCGTCAGGGTCCCCATCAACCGGACCCGGCCTGAACCGGACACGCCCGCCCTCTTCCCTCGCCCGCCTACAGGACCCTGCCATGAGCCGCCCCCACGACCCGATCAAGCAGGGCAAGGACGCACGCAAGCACTGCCCCCGCAGCAGCCACAGCGCTCCCGGCCAGATCAAGCGCGACCCCCTGCCGCTGATCGAGGCCTCGAGCCAGGGCCGGGTCCAGTCCCTGGTGGCGCTGCGCTACGGCCGCATGCTGGTGTCGCCCTTCACCTTCTATCGCGGCAACGCCCTGCTCCAGGCCCATGACCTGGCCACCACCCCGGACATGGGCCTGCGCTCGACCATCTGCGGCGACTGCCACCTGATGAACTTCGGCGGCTTCGCCACACCGGAACGCAACCTGCTGTTCAGCGTCAACGACTTCGACGAGGTCCATCCCGGTCCCTGGGAATGGGACCTGAAGCGCCTGGTGGCGAGCTTCCTGATTGCCGCCCGGGACCTGCGCCATGGTGCGGCGGTGGAAGAAAGCGTCTGTCGCGAGCTGGTGGGGGCCTATCAACGAAGCATGGCCACCTGCGCCGAGCAAAGCGCCCTGGAGATCTGGTACGACGCCCTGACCTACGAAGACCTGCTGCATCAGGCCCGGGCCAACAGCGCCACCCTGGAGCACGTGCAACGGGCCATGGACAAGGCCGAGCGCCGCACCCACGCCCATCTGCTGCCCAAGATCAGCGAACGCGACGCCCAGGGGCGCCTGCTGATCCGCGACGATCTGCCGGAGATCTTCCACCTGCACAACACCACCAGTCTGCTGGACCCGGACGACGACTGGATGCGCCTGGAAGACTGGCGACCGCTGTACGAGGCCTTCATGCGCGACTATCGCGGCACCCTGCAGGCCGACCGGCGTGACCTGCTGGCGCGCTTTCACCCCTGCGACCTGGCCTTCAAGGTGGTGGGCGTGGGCAGCGTCGGCACCCGCTGCCTGGTGGCGCTGCTCACCGACAACCAGCAGCGACCGCTGTTCCTGCAGTTCAAGGAAGCCCGCCGCTCGGTACTTGCCGACTATGTGCGGGTGCGCTCGCGACCGCGGCACAACGGCCAGCGGGTAGTGGAAGGCCAGCGCCTGATGCAGTCCGCCAGCGACCTGTTCCTGGGCTGGACCACCGGCCCCAACGGCCGCCATTTCTATGTGCGCCAACTGCGGGACATGAAGGTCTCGGCCGAACTGGAAACCTTCGACGAAGAGACCTTCGCCGCTTACGCGAGGATCTGTGGCCGGGCCCTGGCCCGGGCCCACGCCAAGGCCTCGGGCCAGGCGGCACTGATCAGCGGCTATATCGGCAAGAGCGAAACCCTGGCCGAGGCCCTGTGGCACTACGCTCAGGCCTATGCCACGCAGAACGAGCGGGACTTCGAGCGCTTCCAGCAGGCCTGTCGCAAGGGGCGCTTGCAGGCCCGTTCGGAGGCGGACTTCGCCGCCGACCACCTGCCCTGAAATCCGGCTTCAAGTGGTGGACCGGCTGGTCTGGGACAGTTCGGCGCAAAGCGTCATCCAGGCGTCGCTGTCCAGGGGCGGACTCAGTTGCGGCCCCTGGGCCTCGTCGCACTGAATGTCATGCAGCGCCTTGAATTGCTCCGGGGTTTCCACGCCTTCGGCAACCACGTTCAGACTCAGGGCATGCCCCAGGTCGACGATGGCTTGAACGATCGAACGCCCGACCTGATTGGCGCTCAGCCCCGCCACCAGGCTGCTGTCGATCTTCAGGCCGTCCAGGGGAAAGCTTCGCAGGTACTGCAACGCCGAGTGGCCGCTGCCGAAATCGTCCATCAGCAGTTGCACCCCGAGGGCCTTGAGCCCCTGCATGATCTCCAGCACCTGGCGACCGTCATCCAGCAGCGCCTTGTCGGTCATTTCCAGCACCAGGCGCGAGGGCGCCAGTCCGCTCTGGCCAAGCACGGTCCTGATCCTGGCCACCAGTTGCCCGCGCTGGAACTCGGTGGCCGACAGGTTTACCGCCAGCAGCAGGCGCTCGGGCCAGGCCCGGGCCGCGCGGCAGGCGGCGTGCAGCACCCAGTTGCTCAATGGCAGGATCAGCCCGGTGTCCTCGGCGATGGGGGTGAACACCTCGGGGCCCAGCAGCCCACGCTGGGGATGCTGCCAGCGCACCACCGCCTCGGCACCCACCAGTTGCCCGTCCGCCAGTCGATAGCGTGGCAGAAACTGCAGCAGCAACTGATCCTGCTCAATGGCGTGGCGCAGGTCGCGCTCCAGGCCGCGGCGCTCGATGATCCGCACATTCATGTCGCTGGCATAGAAACGCCAGGTACTGCGTCCCGCGGCCTTGGCCTCATAGAGGGCGATGTCGGCAAAACGCAGCAGCTCTTCCGCCTGGCTGGCATCGCTGGGCGCCCGGGCGATGCCGATGCTGGCACTGATGAAGACTTCATGCTCGGCAATGTAGAACGGCTCTTCGATCCGCTCGATCAGGCGCCGGCACAGGCCTTCGATCTCGGGTTGGGCGACCTGCCCCGGGACCACCAGGACAAACTCGTCGCCCCCGACCCGGGCCACCAGATCCTCGCCCCGCAGGCATTGGGCCAGACGCTGGGACACCTCATGCAGCACCTGGTCGCCCGCTGCATGCCCCAGCAGGTCGTTCACCGGCTTGAAGCGATCGAGGTCGACGCTGAGCATCAACAAGGGCTCTTGCAGGGTCGGCAGGGCCAACAGCTTGCCTTCGAGAAACTCCTGCATGCGCGTGCGGTTGGCCAGCCCGGTGAGGGCATCGTGCTGGGACAGGTACTCGATCCGCCGCCTTGCGGCGACCTCTTCGGTGATGTCGCTGGCGGTGCCCCGGAAACCGCCGGCGGCCATGGCCCGCACCGAAAGGCGACAGATCCGCGGCTGCCGGTGGCCATCCAGGTAGGCGCATTGCACGATTGTCTGGGAGCGCCGTTCCGGAGCCGCCAGCCAGTTGAGCAGCGACCCCTGCTCGGAGCTCAGCAGCTCATTCATCGGTCGCCCCAGCGCGGATTCCCGGGGCAGCCCGGTGACCGCCTCGAAACGCTCGGACAGGTAGGTGAAGCACAACTGCGGGTCCACCTCCCAGATCCAGTCGGACGCCGCTTCGGCGACGTCGCGAAAGCGTTCTTCACTGGCCAGCAACGCACTGCGACTGACCCGCAGGGCCTGGACCTGATCGTCCATGACCCGGGCCGCCGCCCCGGCCCGGCGCAACAGTAAGCCGGCCAGGATGCCCGCCAGCAAACCCGCCAATAGCAGCAACGGCATCACCAGCACCAGCAACTGATGCCCCGGGCGCGTGGGTTGCCATTGCAGGATTCCGGCGCCATCGGGCAGGCTCAGGGACGGCAGTGCGGTTGCCGGCCCGGGGCCGGCCACCTGCAACTGTTCGATGCCCAGGCCCTGGCCCAGGGCCAGCAGCCGCGACGGTTCCAGGCGCGCAACGAAGATCAGCACCGACTGGGGCCCGCTGTCGGCATGCACTTGCGGGTCATTACCCGGGCTCAACAGGTCGGCGACCACCAGCGCCGGGGCCCCGGCGATGGCATGGTAATGGCTGATGGCCTTGCCGCCGCCCGCCCGACGCACCTCGTCCACCAGGGGCGCCAGCTGTTCCCCCAGCCAGTCCCGGGCATCCATCGATTCCAGCCGCCCGGCCACCAGCGAATACACGGTTCGGCCTGCCGGATTGATCACGAACACGCCGTCGAAGCCCAGCTCGCGGTACAGGGTCGGGCCGAAGTTCTGCCGGGTGTAGGCCCAGTCGAGGTCGACCTGCAAGTGCAGGTGCTGGTAGGCGTCGCCCCACAGGGCATAGTCCTTGAGCGTGGTGCGGGCGTTGCTGTCCAGCGATTGCAGCGCCTTGTCGATGTCCAGGCGGTTGTGCTGTTCGGCGGCAAGGTTCTGATCGAGGGCGATGTACACCAGCAGCACGCCGGTGAAGAGGAACAGCGCCAGCAGCAGTCCCGAGCATCCCAGCAAGGTGGCACGGGTCAGCGCCTGATTGGAGGTGCTGCGCCCTTGAGAAAGATCAAGACCGAGGTTTTCCATAATGCTCCAGGCGCCATGGCGACAAACCGACCGGTGAGGCCTTGCCCCACGCGGCTCTTGACGAAGCTCGCGCTTGCCTATTGACGATAGACAGTATTTTCCCGTCGGGCCTGAAAAAGCCCGGTGCCGGAAGACTGCGGGGGTGGTGCGAGGGGTGGTGCAGGCGCTGGCGGCCACTGCAGGCGATCGATCCGACCACCTGCGGCACCCTGAATCGCGGCCTGGATCAGCGGCCTGGATCAGTCCCGGAGCGCGCTCGGCGTCACCGGCGGCAACTGCTCCACCCGCTGATAGATGTTCAGGCCCAGTCGCTCGCCGATCCGCACCATGGCATCACAGCCCGCCGATGCCCCGCCAATACGCAGTACCGCGTCACAGCGTTCCAGCAGGCGTTCGGCATAGGCATGGAACTGCGCGTTGTAGATCTCATCGCCCACCGCCAGGGACCCCGCCAGTCGGGTCATGGGCAAGGCCACCCACTCCCCCAGCACCGGGAAATGCCCCGCCGCCAGCACCTGGGCGGCGCAGCGCTCCATGGCCTCGACATTGCGCGCCAGCAGCGCCGGGTCGTCGCCGGTGCCGGAGCGGTACGGCCCGGCCACCAGCACCATCAGGCTGCGCGGCTTGAGCACATGCAACTGCAGGTATTGCAGGAGCATGATGGTCTTGCCGTCGGCGATTTCCCCGCTCTTGATCATGCCCAGGGCCTGGTCGATGTCCAGTTCCAGGACCTCGATGTCCTCGCCTTCGTGCTCCAGCCCGCCGCCTGCATCGATGCGGTCTTCGGCCTGGTAATGGCCAATGAAGAAATGCACCCGCTCGGTCACCGAGCCCGGACTCATGAAGGCGTCGAAGACCTTCTGCACCTCGCCCACCCGGCAGCCGGTTTCCTCCTGGGCTTCCTGGCGGATGCGCACCTCGGGGCTGGCGTTGTCCAAGAGCCCGGCAGCGGTCTCGATCAGGTAGCCGCTGTGGCCGTTGACGAAAGCCGGCATGCGGAACTGCCGGGTCAGCAGCACCGTGCGCCGCTCCAGGTTGTACAGCAGGATGGTTGCGCCATTGCCGCGGTCGTAGACCTCGCGGTCCTGGGCCTGCCAGCTGCCGTCACGGCGGCGCAGCTCGAAGCTGTATTTCTTCAGCACGTACCAGTTGTCGGAGAGCGTCTGTTGGGCGGTGATGCGGATGGTTTCCTCGCTCATGGCTGCTCCTGGAGTTGAGGGTGTGCGGGGCGAAACCCGGCCAGCTGCTCCAGCAACTGCGCCTGGTAGGCCGGAGTCAGGGCGAACCCGCCCGCCACCTGCTGCAACTGGCCACCTGCCAGCCGGTTGCGGAACCAGTCACGGACGAAATCCGGGGCGTAGCCGCCAGTGCCGAAGCCCCTGGCGAAGGCGATCATGTCCTGATAGACCTGCAGGTACGCCTTTTTGTCGGGGACCGGGTAGCGATTCTGGTACAGCCAGAACTGCAGGTCATACAGCAGTTGCGACAGTGGATCGGCATGCAGGGCGAAGTAGCGCTTCTCATGGACGATGCGCAAGGCGATCTGGCGGATCAGCGGTCCCAGGTCGGGGACTGCGCTGAAATGGCCGAGCAGTTCCTCCAGCAGCGGCGAGAACGGCGCGTGGGCGACCTTGTCCAGATCATCCAGGTAATCCTGTTCCGAGGTGTCGTAGACCTCGGGCGACACCAGCCCGCGGACAAAGGCCTCGAAATCCGCTGCCAGCACTGTCACCGCGTAGTCGGCCTCCTGGTCCACATGCACCACCTGCGGCTCGCCCTCGGGCCCGCACTCGCGGTAGTCCAGGGCGACCATGTCGTGCCCCGCGGAGGGGCAATCGCAGATGTACACCCCCAAGTCCGGGTAGCCCCATTCCTCGATCATGAAACGGCTGCCCAGGCCACCGCCCAGGGAATAGTCGCCATCGCAGCCGATGCTCAGAAAGCTGTCGATCGCGCAGTGGTCCTCGGCCCAGGAGGTGCCCTGCTCGGTGGGGAAACAGCTGAGGTGCGGGCGCCCGCCGTTGTAGCGGTTCATGAAGGCCACGTAGGACAGCGGCAGGCGATAGCCCAGTTGCGTCTGCAACTGGGCTATGACGGCGGGGCTGGCGGGGGGCTGGTTGATCTTGCTGCTGGTGGCCCGGTCCCAGAACGCGTCCAGGTCGATATCGTGGGGAAAGTCGCTCATCCGATGCATCCGTTGCGGTTGAAGGTCGGCCTGTGCCGAAAGCTGCACAGGCTACCGCAAACGGCCCTCAGAACCACCAGCGCAGAAGGAAAAAGAACCCCATGCTCAGCAGCATGCTGACCAGGGTATTGCGGGTGTAGATCACCAGCGCAATGGCCACCAGGGAACTCAGCAGATAGGGGTTGTCCCAGTGCAGGTTCAACTGGTGGTCGGGCATGAACACGATCGGCCCGCAGATAGCGGTGAGCATGCCCGGCACCGCAAAACCGAGGAACTGCCGGGCGTTGCTGCTCAAGCGCAACGGCAGGCGCGGTTCAAGAAACACATAGCGATTGAGAAAGACCAACAGCCCCATGCCGAAGATGACTGCCCAGACCATCATGCTTGCCCCCGATAGAATTTATTGCAGACAAAACCGGCGGTCATCCCCGCCAGGCCCGACAGCACCAGGGCCGAGCCCCAGTGCCAGTAGCTGAACAGCACCGAGCAGAACAGCGACACCGCGACGCAGACCACGGTGGGCACATTGCGCACCAGTGGCGTGATCAGGGCGATGAAGGTGGCGGCGATGGAGAAGTCCAGGCCCAGGTGCTCAAGGCCGGGGATGCTCTTGCCCAGCACGATGCCCAGCAAGGTGAAGAGGTTCCAGGCCACATAGAAGGTCAGGCCCACGCCCAGGGCGTACCAGCGGTCGAACTGCTGCTTGTCGTGGGCGCTGGTCAAGGCGAACAGCTCATCGGTGAGCAGAAAGCCCAGGCCCACTCGCCAGCGGCCGGGCAACGGCGAAATCACCGAGCGCATGCTCATGCCGTAGAGCAGGTGCTGGGACGTGAGCAGCAAGGTGGTCAAGAGGATCGAGAAGATCCCCGCCCCGCCCTTGAGCATGCCGATGGCCACCAGTTGCGCGGCGCCGGCAAAGACGATGCTCGATAGCCCCTGGCCTTGCAACGGCGTGAGATTGGCCTCGATGGCCATGGAACCGGCCAGCAGCCCCCAGGGCGCGGTGGCCAGGGACAGCGGCATGATGGCGATGGCGCCGCGAACAAAGGCGGCACGAGGTAAGAGAACGCTGGACATAGAACCCTGCACACAAGTAACGGACGCTGACTGTGCCATCTGCCGGCGCCCCTGGCTTGAACGATCTTGCGCAATTGCCCCGCCCCGCCCTCGTAGGAGCTGGCTTGCCAGCGAAGGCGGTTCCAAGACCTGTACAAGACGTTCGGGCCCCTTCGCCGGCAAGCTGGCTCCTACGGGAAATAGGGGGATGCAAACGACAGCGCCCCTCACGAAGGAGGGGCGCTGGCTGATGCTACGAGCGGATTACAGCTGGATCAGGTTGCTGATCTTCACGTCCGGATCGACGTCGGCTTCGTAGTCGACACCTTCGATCTCGAAACCGAACAGGCGCAGGAACTCTTGCTTGTAACCGACAAAGTCGGTCATCTCGTAGAGGTTCTCGCTGGTCACCTGGTCCCACAGCTGCTTGACCCGGTCCTGGACCTGCGGTTGCAGCTCCTTGTAGTCGGCACGCAGGCGGCCTTCCTGGTCGATCACCGGCTCGCTGTTGTACAGGCTGTCCTTGTACAGGCCATAGACCTGCTCGATGCAACCTTCGTGGCTGCCCTGCTCTTTCATCACCTTGAACAGCAGCGACAGGTACAGCGGCATGATCGGGATTGCCGAGCTGGCCTGGGTCACCACGGCCTTGAGCACCGACACCCGAGCGTCGCCGCCCAGGCCGGCCAGCTGCTGGCGCATGCCGATGACTTTGTGGTCCAGGTCCTTCTTGGCTTCGCCAATGGAACCGTTCCAGTAGATGTCGTGGGTCAGCTTCTCGCCCAGGTAGGTGAAGGCGGTGGTTTTCGCGCCTTCAGCCAGGACACCGGCTTCGTGCAGCGCGTCGATCCACATCTGCCAGTCTTCGCCGCCCATTACCGCCACGGTGCCGTCGATCTCTTCCTGGGTCGCCGGCTGCAGGGTGGTTTCCTTGACGATTTCCTTGTCGGTGTCGACACCGCGCAGGGTCACGGACTTGCCCAGGGGCTTGAGGGTCGAGCTCAGCACTTCACCGGTCTTGGGGTGGGTGCGGCGCGGTGCGGCCAGGCTGTAGACCACCAGGTCGATCTTGCCCAGGTCGCGCTTGATGGTCTCGATGGTCTCGGCCTTGACCGCGTCGGAGAAGGCGTCGCCGTTGATGCTCTTGGCGTACAGGCCCTTTTCTTCTGCGAACTTGTGGAACGCCGCGGTGTTGTACCAGCCGGCGGTGCCCAGCTTGCCGTCAACGCTGCCACGCTCGAAGAACACCCCGAGGGTGTTGGCGCCACAGCCGAAGGCTGCGGTGATCCGCGCGGCCAGGCCGTAGCCGGTGGAGGCGCCGAGGACCAGCACGTTCTTCGGCCCTGCGTCGATGGCGCCCTGCTGGGTGACGTAATCGATCTGCTGCTTGACGTTGGCTTCGCAACCCACCGGATGGGTCGTCACACAGATAAAGCCGCGAACGCGGGGTTTGATGACCATTTACAATCTCCCAATTTCAATGTGCCAGGCGCCGATAACGGCGGCGGCAGTGTCACTTGCTAAGTCGTAGACGCTCACAATGGCTTCGCGTCACCAACCAATGGAATTTGCCCGGCAGGCCGGGGTCGTGCGCCAGTGCCGCACCCTTCAGGCGGACATCCAGGCTGCCAGGGCCGAGACTCTAGCAGCTGCACCGGCCGGCTTCAGCATCCGCCCGGCGAAATTTCTGCCGCCGCATTCAGCAACCTTTACTGGAGTTCGATCAGCCGCCACTTCAGGGCATCATGTCCAATGGCAGTTGCTGGCCCTTGCTGCGCGCCTCGTACCAGTGCTGTACCACGTCCGGCAGGCTGTGCTTCCACTCAGGCTCGGTGGTGTAGTAGCGCACCCGCACCTCATCAGTGGGCCCCGCCACGGCCAGCAGCGCGACCCATAACTCGCCCCTGGCGCCGCGCACGAAAATCGCCGCATTGGTGGTAGCCAACCCCTGCAGCCACATATCGGTGGCCTCGGCGCCCTTGAGTTCGGCCGAGGTTTCCTGGGAGAACACCGAGCCGCTGTCGAGCAGGGTCTGGTAGTCCTTTTGCAGCAGCTTGCGGGCGCGCTGATCTTCCTCCTCGGTGCGCACCAGCGCGGTGGACAGCAAATCGTACTGGTTTTCCAGGATTTGCCGGGAGGCCACGTAGAGCCCGTCGTAATACACCCCCGAACCGGCACCGCAGGCATAGGAGTCGCCCTCCTGGGTCACCTGCAACAGACCGTTGCGCGGGGTGAAGCGCAGGTTGCAGCCCTCGACGCCGTAGCGGGCTTCACCGCCCTTGAGCAGCAGCTTGCCCGCGAGCGCACCGGAATTGGCGCCGCCCATGGCCGACAGGTCGAAGCTCAGACGATCTTCGCCGCTGCGCCGGATCACCAGCTCACCGCCGTAGAACGGGCTGACCGACACCCGCTGCCAGGTGCCCTGCCAGTTGAACGGGATATTCACATAGCGCAGCACCATCAGCCGGCTCAGGTATTGGCTGCGCAGACAGCCCAGGTCGGCCTGGCACTGGTCGCGCTGTTTGAGCCATTCACGCTGGCTCAGGCGCAGCGCCTTGGGGTCCTTGGTCTCGGCCAGGGTGGCCGTCCAGGCCTTGCCCAGCCGGCTGTCCAGCCCGGCGGTATAGGGGTCGGCGCAGATGGCCTTTTCACTGGCACTGGCGGCCTTGGCGCAGTCGAAACTGCTGGCCTGGGCAGCGGTGGCACAGGCCAGGACAGCGAGCAGCAAGCCACTGGCCCGCAGTGGACGTACAAAGGGAGCGGACATGGGTCGATTCCATTCAAAAAGGGCTTTGCAAGAATACCTGCGTCGACTGCTCACTCACGAAACGTTCATGAAAAAAATCCCTCTGCGCCTTCCTTCCCGGCCTCATGCCCCCCTACCAGCACTGTGACATCACCGACACTTGCAACAGCGCGGCGTTGCCCGATAATCAGCCACCGACTTGAGCCTCGACCCATGGACTGGAGAGCACGATGGCGTCCCCCCCGAACACCCCAGGCCCCAACGGACCGTCGCAACTGCACTTCATCGAAAACGGCCCGTGGAAAGAGGCGCTATTCACCACCTATGCCCTGAGCCTGACCTACTTCGAAAGCTACGTGCTGCCCCGACTGCGCGAAGCCGGCTGTGAAAAAGTCACCCTGCTGGTGGATATCCAGGGTTACCGCGGTTCGATGATGGAGTTGCGGGCGCGGCATGTGGGCAAGGACTACGCCTTGATCCCGGTGCGGGTCCAGGACGGTATTTTCCACCCGAAGATCACCTACCTGCGCGGCGAGGACCAAGACCTGCTGATGGTCGGCAGCGGCAACCTGACCTTTGGCGGCCACGGGCGCAATGTCGAGGTGCTGGAAGTCCTCAAGGCCGGGGAGCAGCCGGGGGCCTTCGCCGACTTCGCCGACTTCCTGGAAAATCTCTGTACCCAGCCGCACCTGCAGATCGCCGACGACAGCGCCCTCTTGCCCTTCATTCAACGGGCCCGGGCCCTCAGCCAGCAGTTTCATGATCAGGCTCCAGCGCAGCCGGTGGAATTGCTGCACTCCCTGGACACTGCCATCACCGAGCAGTTGATCGAGCGCGCCGCAGGCCGGCGCTGGCACAGCCTGCTGCTGCTTTCACCCTTCCACAGCCGCGATGGACAGTCCCTGGGCCATCTGCTCAAGACCTTGGGCATCCCTCGGCTCACCGTTGGAGTGCCGGGCAACGGCGTCTCCTCCTTTCCCCTGGAGCAGGCCAGGGACTGGCCGGTGGAGATCGACTGGGTGACCCCCAGGGTCGACCACAACCAGCGTCGGCTGCACGCCAAATGGCTGGAGTTGCGCGGCGCCGACAGCTGGACCCTGACCGGCAGCGTGAATGCCACCCGGACCTCCATGGACAGCACCGACAACGTGGAAGTGGCGGTGCTGCGCAAGCTCGACCGCGCCACCGACGAGTGCTGGGAGCCCGTCGAGGCGCCGCGCTATGAAGCCGATGCCTTCGAGCGCCAGGACCAGGAGGCGGCCCTGTGCGTCTATGCCCGCCTCAACCAAGAGCAGCAGCTGCAAGGCCGGCTGATCGGTCAGCCACCCTTGGCAGGAGAATGGCTGGCGACCCTGGAATGCGCCGAAGAAGTCCTCGAAGTGGCGCCGCTGCAACTGACCGCCCAAGGCGGCTTCGTCTGGTCGCTGCAACGGGCCCTGGACTCCAGGCTGGACGAGGGGCTGCAACTGCGCTTGCAGCGCGAAACACAGAGTGCCCGTGGCTGGGTCTGCATCGACGCCTACCTGAGCATGCCCCTGCCGATTCGCAGCCTTTACGGTGCCCTGGGCCGACTGCTGGGGGGCAACGAAGCCCAGGGCGATCTGCAGATCCTGCTCAACTGCCTGGTGGTGCATGCGCAAAAACTGCCTGAAGAGCCCGATGGACCACTGAGCACTGAGCCCGCCACGACGCCCGTCAACGAGCCAGGCGGCACCGAGCCGCCTGCGCCACAGCCGCCCCAGCGCCCTCGCCACTGGCTGCCGACCGTGGCCAAAGCCGCTGCCGGCCGCGACGGCAGTTGGGCACTGCTCCAGGCCATCGCTGGCTTGCTGCACCACGCCAACCCCGGGCAAGAACCCGGGAGGCGCGGTGATGCAGCACCTATCGTCGAACTGGACAGTGGTCGAGAAGACCGCGACACCGACTTCGATCCGGCGTCGGACCCCAACCTCGAATCGCTGCCCTCTCCCAACCTGCTCAACGAGTTCAACCAGACCCTGCAGAGCCTGGTCAACCTGAAGGGCCTGAGCAGCCGCAAGAAAGCCCAGCTGCTGTATGTCTGGTGCCATGTCGCCCTGGACCTCTACCTGCGTCGCCTGCACCTGCCGGCCAGTGCCCGGGACTTCGCCCAGCGCTGGCTCAACTGCGTCGACCACGCCCAACTGGCCGCCGAAGATCGCCCACTGGTGGACGAAGCGGTCTACGGCCTGGCCGCCACCCTGGCGCTGCCGGGCAGGCTGGCCTCTCGCGCAACCCTGGGGACCCTGGACGCCACCACCCTGCATGAATACCTGGAACGCTACGGCCAGGGCCCCGTGGACTTCGTCCAGGCCCGGCACCTGGCACAACGCTGGTTCAACCAGGAACCTGCGCAACGGCTGGTGGAGCGTGGGGTTTCCGAGGCCCTGGCGGCCCTGGACGCGGTGCAACACACCAGCACCTTGCGGGCGTTGCTCAGCAGTTACATCGAGGATCGTAAACAGGCGCGTCAGCAACGACTGCCGGCGAATCGTTTCAGCCCGGAGGAGATCAGCGCGCTGCAGCACATCCACTCCCCCAACCGCCCCCGGCCGGGTTATTACCGTGTCAACCATCGCACCATCAGCAGCTGCCCCAACACCCACTGGTGCAGCGCCCCGGTGGAGCGCGAAGCCCTCACCCGCCTGCAGCAACGGCGCATCAACCACTGCCAGTATTGCCAGGCCCTGATGGTGTCACTCGAACCATGAACGCATTGCCTCAACGTGCCTTTTTCGTCTCCCCGTCCGTGCGTGAGAGCGGCGGCGTGGATTACCTCGGACTGCGACAAGCCAACCTGGAACTGATGGACCAGTTCATGCCGGGGATCAACAACCGTACCCAGTGGATTCGCCCGTATTCGGTGATGTGCTGGACGGTGTGGATCTTCAATCAACACAGCGATCCCTACTCGGGCGAGTTGCCCGTGGGTAAACGCTTCGAACGGTTCAGGGAAAAGATCGAGGTGCTGTTCGGCTGGAGCCATCAGTTGGTCGGTGACGGTGCCTACATGGCCGGCAATGGCCAGTACAGCCCGCCCGGCAAAGGCCCTTTCACCCTGGACTTCAAGAGCTGGCATCGCGGCCCCAGCTGGTTCGATGCGGTGCAGTACGGCCCGTCGTTCAAGCCCGACACCGGCCTGGGCCTGGCCTGGCCGCAACCCGACGGCACCTACGGCGTCACCGAGGCCGGCGAAGCCCTGGCCCGGGCCCTGGATAAAGGTTTGCGTACCCTGGCGTTCTATCCATGGCTGACCTGTATTGAAGACCTGCAAGGCAGCGTCGAACAGGCCGGCGCGGTGCATCTGCAGTGGGATCGCAATCGACCGAGCAAGGAGGAAACGCAGATTTTTCGCGATGAGTTCTACCCGCCCGCGGGAACAGCGAAGAACCCCAGGGCCGGCCACCGAGAGTGTTCAATCCGTCTGATCCTTGCCACGTTGCAGGTGCTGGGCAGCGCAACCAGCCTGCCGGCGCTGCGCCGGGCCATGGCACTGCTGCCTATGTCCGACTTCCCTGCCGAGCAGAAGGACGCGCTGGCCCCGACCCAGGCGCTGTGGCGTGTCCTGCAGTTGCGCCAGGCCCAGCGCCTGGCCTTTGAAAGCCTGTTCGGCTGGGTGGAACAGCATATCGCCCAGGGCCTGCACAGCAGTGAGGAACTACGCGACCGACTGCTCTGCCTCGACGCCAGTCCACTAAAGGCCGATACCTCGGTACACGCCGCTCTGGAGCACTACCGTGCCTTGGCCCCGCAAACAGCCAACCTGCTGGAGGCGGGGCAGCAGGTGACCGCGCTGGATCTGTTCGAGCGCATCGACACTCTGCAGGGGTTCATCGACAACCACGACGAGCAAGCCGCCAGCGAGGCCTTGCAACTGTTGTTTCTGGTGGCGGCCATCACCCGCGACCTCAGCGCCTGCCTTCGGCACGGCGCCTATCTGGACCAGGGCGGCCAGGCTCGGCTGTCGTTGCAGCACTGGCTTCGGTCACTGCAGCGCAAGCAGCAGATCAGCCTGTCGGAGCTGGTCCTCAACCTGATCGAGAACAACCTGCTGAGCCAGCACTTCGGCATCGCCGCCATCCGCATGACCGAGGCCAAGCCCAGGCTGCGCATCAGCCTCGAGGAACAAGGCCTGGTTTCCCTGCTGTCCGGTACGGACAACGCCTGGCGACCCGGGCTGACCGAAGACCGGCTGTATTCGACCCTGGCCTTGATGACCGAAAGTCGACTGCTGCGCCGTCGTTGGTGTGAAGAGACGCAGACCTGGCTCTATCAGTGTGCCAAGCAATGACGCCGGATATTTTCTGGCGACGCCCTTCCAGAGAGCGTACTAAGCTCTGCTCCTTTGTGCGTTCAAGGTGCGCGATGAACTGGGTTCTGGGTGTCATGCTGTCCCTGTTGAGCCTCGCCGCCGCGGCGGAGCTGCGCATGCTGACCGACAACCACCCGCCGCTGCACTTTCAGCAGGGCCAGCACATGACGGGCTTCGCTGTGGAGGTGGTGCAAGCCCTGGCGCAACGCACCGGCGATCCGGTGCAGGTGCAGCAACGGCCGATGTTGCGCGCCTTGCGCGATGCCAGCGAGGCCGAAGACACCGCGGTGTTTACCATTTTGCGCACGGCCGAGCGCGAGTCGCGCTATCAGTGGGTGGGGCCGCTGATGCAGACCGAAACCGCGCTTTACGCCCGCACCAGCGACAAGAGCGCGATCACTGACCTGCACCAGACCCGAGGGCAGATCGCCGTACCGCGCAAGTGGCTGGTCTACCGCTACCTCAAGCAACAGGGGCTGGATAACCTGTGGGGCGTGGACAGCCCGCAGATCATGATTCGCCTGCTGCAGATGGGACGGGTGCAATACCTGGTGGCCGACACCATGAGCGTCAGCACCTTTGCCGCCGAAGCGGGCCTGCCCTTCGATCAGTTGAGCTACCAGATGCCGCTGATGCGCCAAGACGCCTATATCGCCTTTTCCCCCAAAGTCGACGCCGCCCAGGTGGCCCGCTGGCAGCGGGCCCTGGACGCGATGAAACGCGATGGCAGCCTGCAACGGCTCAAACAGCGCTGGCATATCGACCGCAGCGCCCCCTTGCGCCAATAGATTGAGTCGCCCATGACAAGCCTGCTCCCATGGCTGCCCATGCCCCATCAGCTAGCACTCGACTGCCCGCAGTGCGGGGCCCTGGCCCGCTTCGAGTTCATGGTGGCCAGGTCCATCGAACGCAAGGCCCGGCCGCTCCTGACCCGCCTGCTCAAGCGACAGCTGACGACGGCCTCAAGATAGAATTTGCTGACTCGTGAGCGGCAGTAAATCTCGTCCACGGTGGCGAGTTTCGCTACTATGACGAGCCTATTTCTGCCTTTGCCGACCCGCCAATCCGGAGCCCCAATGCCCAGTCCCAAGGACCTCGCCACTGACAGCAACGCCCCGATGATTCCGGAACAGCGCCGTGAGCAGATCCTGCGCCAGTTGCGCAAGCATCAGGTACTCAGCGTGCATCAGCTGATGGAGATGTTCGATTGCTCGCACATGACGGTGCGTCGCGATATCGCCCTGCTGGAACAGGAAGGCCGGGCCTATTCGGTCACCGGCGGCGTGCGCATCGCCAGTCAGTTGCACAGCGAGCCCAGCCATCAGTCCAAGGCCGTGGTGGAGCTGCCGCAGAAACAGGCCATGGCCAAACTCGCGGCGCGCCTGCTGCATGCGGACATGACGGTCTATCTGGATGCCGGCACCAGCACCCTGGAAATCGTGCCGTACATCAAGGCGCTGTCGGGCATGACCGTGGTGACCAACGATTTCGGCGTGGTCCAGGCGTTGCTCGACGCGCCCCAGGTGACAGTGATCCACACCGGTGGGCAGTTGGACCATTCCAACCATTCCTGCGTCGGCGGGCTGGCAGTGGCGACTCTGCGCCAGGTGGTGACGGACGTGGCCTTTATCTCCACCAGTTCCTGGGACCTGCGCCGCGGCATCACCACGCCGTCGGCGCTGAAGGTGGAGGTCAAGCAGGTGGCGATGCAGTCGGCGACCCAGGTGGTGCTGGTGGCCAGCAGTTCCAAGTACGGCACCTTCAGCATGTACAAGATCGCCGACCTGGAGCAGTTCGACATCATCATCAGCGACACCGCCCTGGCGCCTGCGGCGGCAGACGGAATTCGCAAGCACGGGATTGAACTGCTGCTGCCGGTTCAGTCCTGAGTCAGCGATAACCCCCAGCAGTCCGTGGCGAGGGAAATTGCTCCCTCGCCACGAAGAGACCGCAATGGCCGTTAGTGGGGTTTCTCGGTCTCGACCATGAACTGCGCCAACTCCTTGGCATACAACCGGGCCATGCCGGTGGTGCCGTGCCCGCGGGTTTCGGCGCTGGCGGGAATCAGCAGCAGGCGTGCATCTTTCACTTGCTTGAGCGCCGCTTGCAGAGTGCCGGTTTCCGGTGGGTTGCGCTCATCGTCCGCCGAGTTGATCACCAGCACCGGAGCCTGGATCTTGGCCAGGCCCGGCGCGGCGTTGTAGTCCGCCGAAGACTGCCACTGGTAGATGAAGTCATTGGCATCGGCGGTCTGCGGCGCCTTGAGGCGTTCATCCACCAGTTTGTCGGCCTGGGCACGGGTCGGCGCCAGGGCCTGATAGGCCAGGGTGCCGCCACTGGTGCCGGTGGCGAACAAGGCATTGGCCAGACGCAGGGACGGTGGCTGGACAAGGTAGTTGCCCTGGTTCCAGGCCGGGTCCTGCTTGATCGATTCCACCAGCAAGCGGCGCATCATCCAGTTGCGCGACGCCATCTCGGTGGGCTGCGAGGCCATGGGCACCAGGGCGTCCATCATCTGCGGCCAGGTCTGGCCCCAGATCCAGGTCTGCATGCCGCCCATGGAGTTGCCGATGATCAGGCGCAGGTGCTTGACCCCCAGCCCTTCGGTGACCAGCCGGTACTGGGCCTGGACCATGTCGTCGTAGTTGTACTGGGGGAAGCGGGTCCGCAGGCCGTCCGAGGGTTTGCTCGACTGACCGACACCGATGCCGTCGGTGGCAATGATGTAGTACTTGCTGGCATCCAGGGGTTGCCCCGGGCCGAACAACTCACCGCCAAAATCCTTGCTCAAGAGATCGCTGGCCGGCCGGTAAGTGCCGTGCAGGTAAAGGATGGCCGGGTGCTTCGGGTTGCCCAGGGTGATGTAGTGGAGCTTCAGGTTGGCGAGCTGTTCACCGTTGTGGAAGCTGAACTGCGGCGCGACCCAGTCGCCTTCAGTGGCCGGCGGCAGGCTGGCTGCCGCAGCCAGGGAGGCGCCACCCAGGGCCAGAATCAGGCCGAGCGCGGCCTTGCAGGCAAAACGCTGCATGGGGAATGTCCTTGTTTTTTATTGGAGAGAAGGCCCCTTGGCGCGCTCGGCGCCAAGGGGCGGCACAGGCTTAGCGCGCCTGCCAATCCCGCAGCCATTGCAGGCCGGCGGAGGTGTCGCCACGGGGGCGATATTCGCAACCGACCCAGCCGTCGTAGCCCAACTCGTCCATCAGCTGGAACAGGTAGGGATAGTTCAACTCCCCCAGGTCCGGCTCGTGGCGGTCCGGCACCCCGGCGATCTGGATATGGCCGATGCCCGCCAGGTCCCGACGCAGCTTCACCGCCAGGTCGCCTTCGACGATCTGGCAGTGATAGCAGTCGAACTGCACCTTGAGGTTGGCGGCGCCGACTTCCTTGCAGATGGCCTGGGCCTGGTCCTGGCGGTTGAGGAAGAAGCCCGGCATGTCCCGGGTGTTGATCGGCTCCAGCAGCACGGTGATCCCGGCCTTGGCCGCCTGGGCCGTGGCATGGGCCAGGTTCTCCAGGTACACCGCGTGATGGCGGGCCCGGTCCTGTTCCGACGGCAGCAGACCGGCCATCACGTGAATCCGTGAATTGCCCAGCACCGCGGCGTATTCCAGGGCCTTGTCGAACCCCTGGCGGAACTCCTGCTCGCGTCCGGGCAGGGAGACGATGCCCCGCTCCCCCGCCGCCCAGTCACCGGGGGGCGCGTTGAACAGCGCCTGCTGCAGGCCGTGGTCGTCCAGGCGCTGCTTGAGCACCTGGGGGCTGTAGTCGTAGGGAAACAGGTACTCCACCGCGCTGAAACCGTCGGCCGCCGCAGCGGCGAAACGCTCGAGGAAGTCGTGTTGCGGGTAGAGCATGCTGAGGTTGGCAGCAAAACGAGGCATGTGAACTCCTAGATTCCAAGGGTCAGACAAACGGCCAGATCAGCAGGGTAATACAGAACCCCAGGGTGCCGAGCAAGGTGGTGATCACGGTCCAGGTGCGCAGGCCGTCCGCCACGTTGAGCCCGGCCAGCTTGGTGAAGATCCAGTACCCGGCATCGTTGATATGGGACATGGCCAGCCCGCCACCGCCCATGGCCAGGCACAGCAGGGCCATGTGGTTGGGGCTCAGGTCGAGGGTGGCGATCAGCGGTGCGATGATGCCCGCCGTAGTCACCAGGGCCACGGTGGTGGAACCTTGCACGGCGCGCAGCAGCATGGTCAGCAAGAAGCCCAGGGCCAGCACCGGCAGGCCGGTGGTGCGCAGCATGTCGGAGACCACGGCACCGATCCCGGTGTCCACCAGGACCTTGCCGAACACCCCGCCGGCACCGGCGATCAGGATCACCATGGCCACCCCGGGCAAGGCCGAGCCGATCACGTCGGAGACCTGGCTGCGGCTCCAGCCGCGGCGCGACCCCAGCAGCCAGGCACAGAGCAAGGTGTCCAGCAGCAGCGCCACCAGCGGAGCCCCCAGTACGGTCAAGACGCCGCGCAGGGTGGATTCCAGTGGCAGCAAGGACGTGGCCAGGGTGCCCAGCAGGATCAACACGATGGGCAACAGGATCAGACTGACGATCAGGCCGAAACCCGGTGGCGGCGCCGGCGGCAGTTTTGCCGCCAGGCTGCCGGTGGACTCTTCCAGGCCCATGTGGGCCACGGCGGCCACTGCCTGGGGGCTGGCCGGTTGTTCGGCGCCATTGTTCCAGGCCGCCAGGTCTTCGTTGGTGACGTGGGGACCGTAGACTTCAGCACGGATATCGTCGGTCATCGGGTAGTTGCGTCGAGTCATGCGCCCGGCAACGCGATAGCCGACGTAGCACAGCAGTGCGGTGAGCGGCAGGCCGAACATCAGCACCCGACCCAGGTCCGCGCCCAGTTGGCTGGCCGCCGCCACCGCACCCGGATGGGGCGGCAGGAAGGCGTGCACGGTGAGCAACGCGGCGCACATCGGCAAGGCGAACACCAGCAGCGGCTTGCGCGCACTGCGGGCCACACCGTAGGCCAGGGGCATGAGGATGATCACCCCGACTTCGAAGAATACCGGCACGCCGATGATGAAGCCGGCCATGGTCAGGGCCAGGGGCGTGCGGCGGTTGCCGAAGCGCTCGATCAGGGTCTTGGCCAGGGCCTCGGCGCCCCCGGACAGTTCGATGATGCGCCCGATCATGGCGCCCAGGGCGATGATGATGGCGATGTGGCCAAGGGTCTTGCCCATGCCGCCTTCGATGGTGGCCACCAGCTCCGCCGGTTTCACCCCGGCCACCAGGGCCACCAGGATGCTCACCAGCATCAGGGCGACAAAGGGCTGGAACTTGTACTTGAGCACCAGGAACAGCAACAGGGCGATGCCGGCCCCGGCAGTGATCATCAGAATCAGCGGGCTCATTGGGCAAGCCCTCCACCCAGTGGTTGGCAGGTGTTGCAGGTGACGCTGGAACCCGTAAAGCCTATGCAGTCATTCATCTCGGGATGTCCTGTTGTTATTGTTTTTTACCGGCAAGCCGCTCCCCGCGAGAGCCCGATGGCGCTCCCGGGGCCGCTTGCCGTGAAGCGTTGTCAGTGATTACCAGGCGGCGCCGAAAGCATCCCGCAGTTCGTCCAGGGCGTGTTGATCCAGGGGCGCAGGTCGCGGTTGGCTCATCAGCCACAGGCGCGCGGTTTCCTCCAGTTCTTCCAGGGCATAGCTGGCCTTGGACACGCTGCTTTCCCAGACCACCGGGCCCAGGCGTTCAAGCATCACTCCACGCACCCGGTTGGCCAGTTGCGCCACCTGCTCGGCAACCTTGGGCGAACCCGGACGCTGGTAGCCGATCAGTGGAATGTGCCCGACCTTCATCACCTGATACGGAGTCAGCGGCGGCAGGATGTCGTCGTCGCGCCAGACCCCGGCCAGGGTCAATGCCACCAGGTGAGTGGAATGGGTGTGCACCACCCCGCCCACGCCCGGATTGCGGTCATACACCTGGCGATGCAGGGCCAGGGTCTTGGACGGCTTGTCGCCGCTGACCCACTCCCCCGCCAGGTTGACCTTGGCGATGGCCGCCGGATCGAGGCGCCCCAGGCAGACATCGGTGGGGGTGATCAGCCAGCCATCGTCGAGACGGGCGCTGATGTTGCCGGCGCTGCCCACGGTGTAGCCGCGCTGATAGAGGCTGTGGCCGACGTCGCAGATTTCTTCGCGCAGGGCGTTTTCGCGGCTCATGCCTGACCTCCGGCCAGTTGGCGCAGGGCCTTGGCGAAAAAGTCGCGACCGCCGAAGTTGCCGGACTTCAGGGCCAGGGCCAGGGGTTCACCGCCACTGCTGACCGTGGCCGGCACCCCGGGATCGATCTGTGCACCGATCTGCAACAGTCGTATTCCCAGGGCCTTGACCACCGCCCCGGAGGTTTCCCCGCCGGCCACCACAAAGCGCCGCACGCCGTTGTCCCGCAGGCCCTGGGCAATCTCGCCCAGGGCGTTCTCCACCAGGGCACCAGCGCGCTCGACGCCCAATTGCCGCTGCACCGCCTTGACCTGCTCCGGGGTGCTGGTGGCGTAGATCAGCACGGTGTCCTGCTGCGCCTGGACAAAGGCCAGGGCCTGGGCCACCACCGGCTCCCCCGCCGCCAGGGCCAAAGGATCGATGCGCAGGGCCGGACGCTCGGCCTCGAGCCAGGCGTCCACCTGGGCATTGGTGGCCGCCGAGGCACTGCCGGCCAGCACCACTTCGCCACCGCCCACCGACGGCAGGCTCGCGGCATCCAGCTCCCGCAGCTTGCCGGCGCGGCGGA
>NZ_MOAK01000082.1:430-24029 GCF_003732485.1 Pseudomonas protegens | reverse complement strand
CCCCGGACCCGCCGGTCAACAGCGGCAGGTCGGCACAGGCCGCGCCGAGGGTGTAGAGGTCGGCGTCGGACAGCGCATCGGCAATCGCCATGGCGACGCCCTTGCCCCGCAGTTCAGCGATCTTCGCCCGCACCGCGTCCACGCCCTGGGCCACGCTGTCATAGCGCAGCAGGCCCACCGGCAGTGCGGTCTGCGCCTGCAGCACCCGCACCAGGTTGGCGTCGGTCATCGGCGTCAGCGGGTGATGCTGCATGCCCGACTCGTTGAGCAACTGGTCCTGGACAAACAGATGGCCGCGGAAAATCGTCCGGCCATTCTCGGGAAACGCCGGGCAGGCCAGGGTGAAATCGCCGCCCAGGGCCTTGAGCAGCGCTTCGCTGACCTGGCCGATATTGCCCGCCACCGTGGAGTCGAAGGTCGAGCAGTACTTGAAGAAAATCTGTTCGCAGCCCTGCTCCCGCAGCCACTGCAGCGCCGCCAGGGATTCGGCCACCGCCTCGCCCACCGGGGTGGTGCGGGATTTCAGCGCGATCACCACCGCATCGGCGTCCAGGCCGGCGGCCACTTCGGCGCTGGGAATGCCAATGCTCTGCACCGTGCGCATGCCGCCGCGCACCAGCATGTTGGCCAGGTCGGTGGCGCCGGTGAAATCGTCGGCGATGCAACCCAGTAGCGGGCGTGGATTGGAAGTCGTCATCACAGGCTCCTCAAACGGCATCGGGCTTGGCCACGGGCAGGTCGATGCCCGGGAAGATCTTGATCACCGCCGAGTCGTCCTCGCGGCCGAAACCGGCGCTGGAGGCCTGCATGAACATCTGGTGCGCGGTAGCGGACAGCGGCAGGGGGAATTTGCTGGCGCGGGCGGTATCCAGCACCAGACCCAGGTCCTTGACGAAGATGTCCACCGCGGACAGTGGTGTGTAGTCGGCCTTGAGGATGTGCGGCACGCGGTTCTCGAACATCCAGGAGTTGCCGGCGCTGTGGGTGATCACCTCGTACAGGGCGTCGGCATCCACCCCTTCGCGCAGGCCCAGGGCCATGGCTTCGGCAGAGGCGGCAATGTGCACCCCGGCCAGCAGCTGGTTGATGATCTTGACCTTGGAGCCCAGCCCGTGGGCGTCACCCAGGCGGTAGACCTTGCCGGCCATGCCGCCGAGGATGGCTTCGGCCTTGGCGTAGGCGGCCGCCGGGCCGGAGGTCATCATGGTCATCTCGCCGGCGGCGGCCTTGGCCGCGCCCCCGGAGATCGGTGCATCCAGATAGAGCAGGCCCAGGGCCTCCAGGCGTTGGCCCAGGTCCACGGCGTAGGTCGGGGCCACGGTGGCGCAGCCGATCACCAGGCTGCCGGGGCGCAGTGCCGCGACCGCCCCGCCCTCGCCGAACAGCACGCTCTCGGTCTGCTCGGCGTTGACCACCACGGTGATGATCACATCGCATTCGCCGGCCAGTTGCGCCGCCGAGGCGCAAGCCACGCCGCCTTCGGCGGCGAACTGCTCGGTGACTGCTGCACGGACGTCGCAGGCGTGCACCTTGAAACCGCTGCGCAACAGCGAACGGGCGATGCCCAGGCCCATGGCGCCAAGACCGATGACACCGACATTGTTGTTATTCATGGGGGACTCCAGAAATAGACCAGGACTGTGCCGCGCCGGACAGGCGCCGGGCAAGAACCGGGCAGGACAGGGAAATCCGGATTGCAGGTCCGGCAAATGCAACACAGGCAGCAGCAACAGGCGCAGCGCCAGACGGCGAGCCCGGAAGGTGCATGGCACCATGGGCAGGTGCCGAGAGAGGCAGGAGCGAATCGATCATCATGGCCATCCTGTTGCTGTTGTTATCAGGTTGAGCGTTGGCTGTGAACGATCATCCACCAATGAACGGATTATGTGAAGAGATTTTTCAATCTAACATTTTTTAACATCGCTACTTCCCACCTGCTGTGCCCGGCCTGCGTCCGCCACTGGTCGGAACATCGCGGTCCAGCCGCCCTCGCCTGCTACAACCTTCCACAGCCCTGATCTGGATCAGCATTGAGCGCTGGATCCTGATCGAGGCTCAGGATATGAAGATCGCTGACTGGCGGTAGCACCCTTCATCGCAACTCCGTTGACGCCCCCGCTGACGAGGGGCCCAATGGTCCGTCTCGTTATGCTTGGATAAGGATGATTCAACATGGCAAATATTGAAGTTCTATCGGGCGATTTCCTGCAGGGCGCCGGCGAGTACCGCCACGGCACCTTCAGGCTCAAGACGGTGCTCAACAGCGCCGGTGTCGAGATCAAGGCATCGGCCTTCAAGAGCCTGGAAATCGCGACTGAAAGTCCCATCGCCAACAAGGACGCGTTTGGCTATGGCATTGCCGGCGCCATGCTGTTGGGGCCGGTGGGCGCAATCGCCGGCTATTTGATGGCGGGCACGGAAAACGAAGTGACCTTCATCGGCACCTTTAACGATGGCCGGCAATTGATGGCCGCCACTGACAGCAATACTTACAAGGATATATCCCGGCACTTGCTGAACTGATAATCCGCGAAGTTATATTCAGTGCTCATGATGCCCCATCGGTCATGAGCACTTTTTCGTTATATTCCTTATATATTCCCTACTCCCCGGCAAGTGAACTCTTCCCTCAAGCTGAACCGCGCCTGAAACTTCATCACGGAACAGAGATTCAAGGCAATTTAACCTTGACTCGATGGGCTCTCCTGAGTAAATTGCGCGGGCCGGGAAATCCGGCCTTTTTTCAACTCACTAAAGAAGCCAATGGACACAGTATCTAGACGCTGTCTGGTCACTGCCGCTGCGCAGAGCCAGGCACTTAACCCTGAAAATGACGGGACTCGACTCCGCGGTCGGGTAAGCTGCGCTAGGGCTTGATGCTCCAACGTAACTTGCCTCCCCGGATCCAGTCCGGTCGCGAGGCACAAGTTATGCACTTCACATCCTCTGTAATGCCCGGTGTACGCGCCTTTGCCGCGACCATGCGGGTCAAGCTGTGCCGTGAGCCCAAGGCGCTCGCACGCTCGCCATTCTCCTCCTCACCCTCCGTCGCCACTGCCCTGCGGGCCAATTGGCGCGTCTGCCCGATGTCCGGCCAGCTGCAACAACGCTGGAGCCTGGATGACAGCCAGGACCCCCAGAGTCGGGGCGCAGCCCTGTGGCTGCAACAGGCCGGACTGATCTTCGGCCTGTACCTCGGGGCGCGCACCCAAGTCTGATTCAACGGTCATTTTCCGTTGTTTATCCACGAACTTCTTATTTGCAAGTTCGCCGGCACTCTATTGCCTTCTCGTTAATAAAACTTGCTGGAGAAAGTTATGGAAGAGGCCAGTAGTAGGTTCGCTGCCCATTCAACTTCATTGTTTGGGCAGCGAACGTTAAAACCTGAAAAACGCCAAGATCCGAATCGATCGCTAACCTGCGGTTCGACATACTTTCGCTCGTCTTTAATTAGTTGAGTTGTCGGTGTGTCGTGCCGTAGTCAGGCGGCAGGAGCACACGAAATGACTGTAAAAACCACAACTTCCCGCAACACCAGCGCCACCAGCGACAGCAACAAACTGTCGATGCGTGCCGCCCGCGAAGCCCAGAATGGCCTGGCCGTGACCCTGGCCAACGTCAACTCCAGCACCGCTGGCCTGACTGAACTGGACGCCGAAGGCCGCCTGCAACGGGATGGCCACAACGAAGTCGCCCACGACCGTCCGCCCCACGCCCTGGTGCAATTGCTGCAAGCCTTCAACAACCCCTTCATCTATGTGCTGATGACCCTGACCGGTATCAGTTTCTTCACCGACTTCTGGCTGCCGCTGCAAGCCGGCGAAGAAACTGATCTGACCGGCGTGATCATCGTCCTGGTGATGGTGCTGGCCAGCGGCCTGATGCGCTTCTGGCAGGAACACCGCTCGGCCAAGGCCGCCGAGGCCCTCAAGGCCATGGTCCGCACCACTGCCGCAGTGCTGCGCCGCGAGCAGATGGGCATGCAGGCCCGGGTTCGCGAAGTCCCGATGCGCGAACTGGTGGTGGGCGACATCATCCAGCTGTCCGCCGGCGACATGATCCCGGCCGATATCCGCTTGATCGAATCCCGTGACTTGTTCATCAGCCAGGCGGTGCTCACCGGCGAAGCCTTGCCGGTGGAGAAATACGACACCCTGGGGGCCGTGCAGGAAAAATCCGCCAAGGCCCTGGCCGCCGACCAGCAAGACCTGCTGGACCTGCCCAACATCTGCTTCATGGGCACCAACGTGGTCAGCGGCACCGCCACCGCCGTGGTGGTGGCCACCGGCGCACGCACCTACTTCGGCTCCCTGGCCCGCTCCATCGTCGGCTCGCGCACCCAGACCGCCTTCGACCGCGGGGTCAATAGCGTCAGCTGGCTGCTGATCCGTTTCATGCTGGTGATGGTGCCCATCGTCCTGCTGATCAACGGCTTCACCAAGGGTGACTGGGCCGAAGCCTTCATGTTCGCCCTGGCGGTGGCCGTCGGCCTGACCCCGGAAATGCTGCCGATGATCGTCAGCGCCAACCTGGCCAAGGGCGCTGCGGCCATGGCCAAGCGCAAGGTGGTGGTCAAGCGCCTCAACGCGATCCAGAACTTCGGCGCCATGGACGTGCTCTGCACCGACAAGACCGGCACCCTGACCCAGGACCGGATCATCCTCGAACACCACGTCGACATCAGCGGCAGCCGCTGTGATGCCGTGCTGCAACTGGCCTGGCTCAACAGCCACCACCAGAGCGGCATGAAGAACCTGATGGACCGCGCCGTGGTCAGCTTCGCCGAGGGCAACCCGCACTTCACCCCGCCCGCCGCCTGGCGCAAGGTGGATGAACTGCCGTTCGACTTCGTCCGTCGGCGCCTGTCGGTGATCCTCGCCGATGCCCGCGGCGACCACCTGCTGGTGTGCAAGGGCGCGGTGGAAGAGATGCTGGAAACCGCCACCCAGGTACGCCAGGACGGCATTGCCGTGAGCCTCGACGCCGAGCGCCGCGCCGCCTTGCTGCAACTGGCCGAAGACTACAACCGTGACGGCTTCCGCGTGCTGCTGCTGGGCACCCGTGACCTGCCCAAGGGTGAAACCCGCAACCAGTACAGCGCCAGCGATGAGCGCGAGCTGGTGATCGAAGGCTTCCTGACCTTCCTCGATCCGCCCAAGGAAACCGCCGGCCCGGCCATTGCCGCCCTGCGTGACAACGGCGTGACCGTCAAAGTGCTGACCGGCGACAACCCCATCGTCACCGCGAAGATCTGCCGCGAAGTGGGCCTGGAAGCGGGCGAACCGCTGCTGGGTCGCGACATCGAGCACATGGATGACCAGGTGCTCGGCCGCCTGGTGGAAGAGCGCACGGTGTTTGCCAAGCTCACTCCATTGCAGAAGTCCAGGGTGCTCAAGGCCCTGCAGGCCAACGGTCACACCGTGGGCTTTCTCGGCGACGGCATCAACGACGCCCCGGCCCTGCGCGATGCCGACGTCGGCATCTCGGTGGACAGCGGCACCGACATCGCCAAGGAATCGGCGGACATCATCCTCCTGGAAAAGAGCCTGATGGTGCTGGAAGAAGGGGTGATCAAGGGCCGCGAGACCTTCGGCAACATCATGAAGTACCTGAACATGACCGCCAGCTCCAACTTCGGCAACGTGTTCTCGGTGCTGGTGGCCAGTGCCTTCATTCCCTTCCTGCCGATGCTGGCGATCCACCTGCTGCTGCAGAACCTGATGTACGACTTCTCCCAGCTGGCGCTGCCATGGGACAAGATGGACAAGGAATACCTGGCCAAGCCACGCAAGTGGGACGCCAAGAACATCGGGCGCTTCATGCTGTGGATCGGGCCGACCTCGTCGATCTTCGACATCACCACCTTCGCCCTGATGTGGTACGTGTTCGCCGCCAACAGCGTGGAAATGGCCGCCCTGTTCCAGTCCGGCTGGTTCATCGAAGGCCTGCTGTCGCAGACCCTGGTGGTGCACATGCTGCGCACCCGCAAGATCCCGTTCATCCAGAGCACCGCCGCCTTGCCGGTGATGCTGGCCACAGGCCTGGTGATGGCGCTGGGGATCTACGTGCCCTTCTCGCCCCTGGGCAGCATGGTCGGCCTGGTGCCGCTGCCGTGGGAATACTTCCCTTGGCTGGTGGGCACCCTGCTCGCCTACTGCGTGGTCGCCCAGACCATGAAGACCCTGTACATCCGCCGCTTCAAGCAGTGGTTCTAAGGGCCTGACCCCTGGCGCATGCGGTGCGGACCGGATGCGCCAGACACTCAAGATTCACGATGCCACCGTCGGCGCGGCCAGCGCCTCGCCGACGGCGACGCTGTTCGCCTGCAAGGAGCCTCGCCATGGTCCTCAACGCCTTTTCGTCGTTGCAACGCGCCCTGCGCGCACTGCTGGTGATCGGCCTCAGCGCCTGCGCCCACCTGCTCACCCGCGTGAGCATCCGGCTGTATGTCCGGGGCCTGCTGAGCGCCGTTGAAATTCGTTTTCTGCTGGGTTTCAGCGCCGCCATTACCCGCGCCTCCCTGCGGCTGGCGATTGCCTGAACCTGTCACAGTCCCGGGAGAATACTCATGTCGGGCACCACTCTTCTGATCAACCTGGCCGGCGCCATCGCGCTGCTGCTCTGGGGCTCGCAAATGATCTGCGGATCACTGCTGCGAGGCTTCGGCAGCCCGCTGCGGCACTGGCTCGGGCAACACCTGAACAACCGCTGGCTGGCGCTGCTGTGCGGCGTCGGCATCACCGGCGTGCTGCAAAGCAGCACCGCGGTGAGCCTGATGGCCAGCTCCTTTACCGCCGCCGGCACCCTGGGTCTGGCCCCTGCCCTGGCGGTGATGCTGGGGGCCAATATCGGCTCGACCCTGGTGGTCCAGTTGCTCAGCCTCGACCTGTCGCTGGTGACCCCGGTGGTGCTGCTGGCGGGTTTCCTGAGCTTCCGCCTGCGGGACGACTCGCGCTTTGAAAGCATCGGCTGCGCACTGATCGGCCTGGGCCTGATGCTCCTGGCCCTGGGCATGCTCGGCGCCACCCTGGGCGCGGTGGAAAGCACCCCGGTGTTCCAGCTGGTGATGACCAGCCTCGACGGCGACCTGCTGCTGGCGCTGCTGGTGGCCATGCTGCTGACCTGGATGTGCCACTCCAGCGTCGCGGTGGTGCTGCTGATCGCCTCCCTGGCCGGCACCGGCCTGCTGTCCCCTGCCACCAGCATGGCCCTGGTGCTGGGGGTCAACCTCGGCGGCACCCTGCCGTCCCTGCTCGGCGCCAGCGGCAACGTGGCCCGGCGCCTGCCCCTGGGCAACCTGCTGGTGCGCCTGGTGGGCGTGGTCCTGGTGCTGCCCTGGATCACCACCCTGGCCCACCTGGACGCGGTGCAGGCCCTGCCACCGGAGTTGCTGGTGGTCTATCTGCACAGCGCCTTCAGCCTGATCCTGGGCCTGCTGTTCATAGGCTTCACCCAGCCCCTGGGCAAGCTGCTGACCCGGCTGTTGCCGGCCCCCGCTCCGGTCACCGACCCGGGCATGCCGCTGTACCTGGACGAAGCCGGCCTGGAAGTGGCCAATATCGGCCTGTCCAACGCCGCCCGGGAAGCCCTGCGCATGGCCGACATGCTCTCGGGCATGCTCGACCGGGTGCTGCAGCTGTTTCGCACCTCAAGCCTGGTCCATGCCGAGCAGGTGCGACACATCGATCAGTCCCTGGACCTGCTCAGCGCAGCCATCCGCGCCTACCTGGCGGACATCGGCAAGGAAGGCATCAGCGACCAGGACGCCGACCGTTCCCAGGAGATCCTGCTGCTGGTGATCAACCTGGAACACGCCGGCGACATCCTCTGCACCAGCCTGGCGCAACTGGCGGTGCGCCGCCTGCGCCGCGGCGAGGCCTTTTCCGCTTTCGAGCTGGGCACCCTGTACCCGCTGCACCAGGAGTTGCTGGACAGCCTGAGCCTGGCCATCACCGTGTTCCTGCGTGAGGACCTGCCCACCGCCCACCAACTGCTGGCGCGCAAGGAAAATGTGCGGCGCCTGGAAGCCGCCGCCGGCCGCGAGCACTTTCGCAAACTGCGGGAAGACCAGAGCGCCTGGGCCGAATCCGGCGACATCTTCCAGCGCCTGCTGCGCGATTATCGCCGGGTCCACCATCACATCGCCGCCCTGGCCTACCCGGCCCTGGAGCGGGCCGGTGAGCGCGACATCGAGCACGGCTACCTCAGCGAGCCGCTGGCCGACGCGCCGAGCGCCGAGCATCCCGTGGCCGGGCCCAAGGAGGACGCTCCATGCGCGTCCTGATCTGTGCCGGCCGCTACTACGCCGACAGCCGCCTGTGCCGCCGGGTCCTGGAAGCCTTCCAGCGTCTGCATGAAGTGCGGGTGGTGATCCACGGCGGCAGCCAGTTCCTCGGTGCCCACATCGAGGACTGGGCCCGGGAAACCGGGGCCAACATCGTCCGCTACCCGCCCAACTGGCAACTGCACGGCAAACACGCCGAGCGCCTGCGCAACAGCTTCATGCTGGCCGACAGCCGCCCGGACATTGTCCTCGCCCTGCCCGGCGGGGAAGACACCGAAGAGCTGCTGGCCCAGGCCCGGGTCCGCGGCATCCAGACCCTTTCGCTCGACGACCAGTAAACACCCCAAGCAGCACCCACCCGCGCCGGCTCCCCAACGCAACGGACCGGCGCTCCAACAGAACGAGATCCGCCATGTCCAAGCGCAGCCCACATCGCTCCTCGCGTTCCGCCTCCTGGGGCCACACCCTGCCTGCCGCGAAAAGCCGCATGCTCAAACGCAACCTGCTGTTCCTCGCCCTCACTGCCGGTGCCACCGCCACCCTGGCCCTGTGCTCCAAGGCCCAGGCCGCCGGCGGCGCCTACGTGGTGGATGACGGCGCCATCAACGCCCCCGGGGAATGCAATGTCGATGTCTGGTACCAGAGCACCCGGCACCAAGGCTCCAGCCACAACAGCGTGATTGCCCCGGCCTGCACCTTCAGCCAACTGCCCTGGGTACAACTGGGGGCCGCGGTGCAGCGCCAGCATGCCGACGATCACGGCGAAACCCAGCTCAGCCCGCAGATCAAGGTCCAGCTGCTGAACCGCGAAGACCTGGGCCTGCAACTGGCCTTGGCCGGCTCCGCCCACTGGGCCCTGAACCGCAACCACAGCTTCGACGGCGGCGACCTCGCCCTGCCCCTGACCTTCAGCCCTGCTGCCAGCCTGCGCCTGAACCTGAATGCCGGCTGGGCCCATGCCTATGACGACGGCGACCAGAGCCACCGCTGGACCTGGGGCACCGGTGTGGAATACGACCTGGCCCAGAGCCTGACCCTGATTGCCGAGCGCTACGGCCAGCGCGGCGGCGAACAGGGCTGGCAGGCCGGCCCGCGCCTGCACCTGGGCCAGCACCTGGACCTGGACCTGATCGTTGGCCAGCAACTGACCGAAAACCGCGACCGCTGGCTGACCACCGGCGCGACCCTGAGATTCTGAGCCCCCGACCTTTTCCAATCCCCCATCCCCACCCTCCTACACGGGAATACGGTGAAACTGGCCACTGTAGGAGCTGGCTTGCCAGCGAAGACGTCGGCCCAGGCGATGCATGACTTGCGGGCCTCTTCGCCGGCAAGCCGGCTCCTACAAGGGGATTGGCGGTAGGTGAGGCACCGGTGGGTCCGCTCAGACTGGGAGGGGGTGCAGGGCTTCGTCGAATTGCTCCAGACGGGGGAAAACCAGCGGTTGCTCGTCTGCAAGCTGCTCCAGGCGCTGCCGGTAGCTGTGCAGGAATTCTTCTCGGGCCTCCTGGCTGATGTAAGGCACGTGCCAGGCCACGAACGGCTCCAGTACGTCACAGCCGACATAGGCCAAAGTGCCCCGCAGCAGCGGGCGCAGCATGTCCTCCAGAGGTCCATGGATCGCGCCCTCGCCAAACATGTGCTGGCGCCCGCCCAGGGTCAGGGTCACCAGGGCTTTCTTGCCCGCCAGCCCACCCTGGTCATAGAAACGCTTGCCGCCATAACACACCCCCGACACCAGCACCCGGTCGATCCAGCCCTTGAGCATGGCCGGCACCGAGAACCAGAACACCGGAAAGTTGAGGATCAAGAGGTCGGCCCACAGCAGCTTGTCCAGCTCGCCCTGGATGTCCGCGGCAATGCTGGCGTTCTTCACCCCTAGGCGTTGCTCCAGGGCGTACACCAGGTAATCCGGATTATCCCGGGAGGCAAAGTCCGCGGCGCTGGCCACCGGGTTCCAGTGCATGGCGTACAGGTCGCTGACCTGCACCTGGTGCCCCTGGGCCTCCAGGGTGCTGCGGGCCTGGTCGCGCAAGGCGGCGGTGAAGGATTGCGGTTCCGGGTGGGCGTGGACGATCAACACGTTCATGAAGCTTCCTCAGACAGGTTGCAAGGGGGTAGGTAAGGCCCGACGGGCCAGCAATCGGTCGAGCCAGTCGGGGTCCATCTGCGGCTCGCAGGAAAACAGCAGGCCGGTGTAGTCCTCGTGCGGCGGGGTGAAGATCCGGTCGCGGCTGCCCTGATCCACCACCCGGCCGCGCTGCATCACCAGCACTTGATCGGCGATGGCGCGCACGGTGGCCACATCGTGGGTAATGAACAGGTAGGCAACCCCCAGTTGTCGCTGGAGGCGGTCCAGCAACTTGAGTACGCCTTCGGCCACCAATTGATCGAGGGCCGAGGTCACTTCATCGCAGATGATCACCTGCGGCTCGGCCGCCAGGGCCCTGGCAATGCACAGGCGCTGTTTCTGGCCGCCGGACAGTTCACCGGGGCGGCGTTCCATGAAGGTCGCCGGATCCAGCTCGATCATCTCCAGCAGCTCCCCGACCCGGGCCCGCAGTGCGGCCCCCTTGAGTCCCAGGTAGAAGCTCAGGGGGCGGCCCAGGATGTCGACGATGCGCTGGCGCGGATTGAGTGCGGTGTCGGGGATCTGGTAGATCATCTGGATCCGCCGCAGTTGCTCCTTGCTGCGCCGGCGATAATCCGCCGGCAAGGGCTGGCCGTCATACAGCAACTGCCCGGCAACCGGTGGCAGCAGCCCGCTGATCACCCGGGCGGTGGTGCTCTTGCCGCTGCCGGACTCGCCGATCACCGCCAGGGTCTGCCCCCGGTACAGGCTCAATGAAACATCGTCCAGGACCGTTTGCCGGCCATAGGCGGCACAGGCATTGCGCAGTTCCAGCACCGGCCGCTCCTGGACGGGTGCAGCCTTGGCCTCGGTGCAAAAGCTGCGCACCGCCCACAGCGACCGGGTGTAGTCCTGCTGCGGTTCGCTGAGCATGCGCCGGGTCTGCGCCTCTTCCACCCGTCGGCCATGACGCAGGACCATGATCCGGTCGGCCATCTGTGCCACCACCGCCAGGTCGTGGCTGATGTACAGCGCCGCGCTGCGATAGGTCTTGAGCGCCTCACGGATGGCCGTCAGCACCTCGATCTGGGTGGTCACGTCCAGGGCCGTGGTCGGCTCGTCGAAGATGATCAGGTCCGGGTGGCAGGCCATGGCCATGGCAGTCATCACCCGCTGCAACTGGCCACCGGAAACCTGGTGCGGGTAACGCTGGCCGATCCGCTCCGGGTCCGGCAGGCGCAGCACCCGATACAGCTCCACGGCCTGCGCTTGAGCCAGGGCCCGGCTGATGCCGCCATTGATCACCGCACTTTCCACATGCTGGTCAATCAACCGATGGGCCGGGTTGAAGGAGGCCGCCGCGCTTTGCGCGACGTAGGCAATGCGCAGGCCCCGCAGCCGGCGCAGGGTCTCGGGACTGGCCTGAAGCAGCTCAACGCCATCGAAACGTACCGAGCCACCGCTAAAACGGCAGCCATCGCGCACGTAGCCCATGGCCGCCAGTCCCAGGGTCGACTTGCCGGCCCCCGACTCGCCGATCAGTCCAAGGACCTCGCCACGCTGCAGGCTCAGATCAATGCCCTTGATCAGCGGATGCCAGGCGTCCTGGTAATACCCATCGATGCGCAGATCGCGAATGTCCAGCAACGGGGTGGTCTGGGTCTCGGACATGTTCAGCACTCCTTGAGGCCGCTGGAGCGATGCAGCATCCAGTCGACGACGAAATTCACGCTGATCGTGATCAGCGCCACCGCCAGCGCCGGCAGCAACGGGCTGAGGTCGCCGAAGGTGATCAGCACCGCGTTGTCGCGCACCATGGAGCCCCAGTCGGCAGTGGGCGGCTGGATGCCCAGGCCGAGGAACGACAAGGCACTGATGAACAGAAAGACGAAACAGAAGCGCAGGCCGAACTCGGCAATCAGCGGTGCCGCGGCATTGGGCAGGATCTCCCGGGTCGCCAGCCACCACAGCCCTTCGCCTCGCAGACGCGCGGCCTCGACGAAGTCCAGGACCACGATGTTCATCGCCACCGCCCGCGCCAGGCGGAACACCCGGGTGGCATCCAGCAGCGCGATCACCAGCACCAGGGAGGTGGCACTGGTGCCCACCACGCTGAGGATCAGCAAGGCGAAGATCAGTTGTGGAATGGCCATCAGGATATCCACCAGGCGCGACAGCCCCTGGTCGACCCAACCGCCACGCAGCGCCGCAACCAGCCCGCCAAGCCCACCCAGCACAAACGCCAGGACGGTGGTCAGGAAGGCAATGCCCAGGGTGTTGCGGGCGCCATAGACCAGGCGGCTGAACAGGTCGCGCCCCAGGTTGTCGGTGCCCAGCAGGAACTGCCTGCTCCAGGGCGCGAAGCCCTCGCCCACCACTTGGGTTTCGCCATAGGGCGCCAGCAGCGGCGCACATACCGCGACGACGATGTACAGCAGGATGACCAGCAGGCCGAACCGGGCGCTCAGCGGCGCCCGCAGCAAGGTTTTCAACAGGTTCATGGACTACCCCTTGGGATGCATCAGGCGCGGGTTGCTGGCGATCGACAGCACATCGGCGCTGGTATTGAGCAGGATGTAGGTCGCGGCGAAGATCAGGCTGCACGCCTGAACCACCGGTATGTCGCGCTTGGCCACGGAGTCCACCAGCAACTGGCCGAGCCCCGGGTAGACGAACACCACCTCGACCACCACCACCCCCACCACCAGGTAGGCCAGGTTCAACGCCACCACGTTGACGATCGGTGCCATGGCGTTGGGCAAGGCATGGCGCAGGATGATCCGCGACGCACTCATGCCCTTGAGCCGGGCCATCTCGATATAGGGGCTGGCCAGCAGATTGATCAGCGCGGCGCGGGTCATGCGCATCATCTGCGCAATCACCACCAGGCTCAGGGTTGCCACCGGCAGTATCGAGCGCTCCAGCAGCAGGCCCAGGGAAGCGTCCGGCGGCAGGCTGGACAGGCTCGGCAGCCAGCCGAGCTTGACCGAGAACACCAGGATCAGGAGGTAGGCGACGAAGAACTCCGGAAACGACACCGCGCTCAAGGCCAGGGTATTGAGCAGCCGGTCGAACCGGCCGTTGCGATACAGCGCCGCCAGCACGCCCAGCCCCAGCGCCAGGGGCACCGAGACCAGCGCGGCCAGGGCGGCCAGGCTGAAGGTGTTGCCCAGGCGCGTTGCCACCAGGTCGGCGATGGGCCGCTGGTTGGCCAGGGAGCGACCGAGATCGCCGTGCAGCACATTCCACAGCCAGTGGCCGAAGCGCGCCAGTGGAGCCTGATCCAGGCCCAGCTGGGCCCGAAAGGCCGCCACGGTTTGCGGGGTCGCTGCCTGCCCCAGCATGGCCTGGGCAATGTCCCCGGGCAGCAGGCTGACCGCCAGGAAGATGATCAGCGACACCGCGAACAACGAAAACAGGCCCAGGGCCAGCCGCTGCAGCAGCAGATTGCGAAGACTCTTCACCGTCTTTTTCCTCGAATGCAGACAAGGCACATGACAACAACCGAAAGCAGAACCACGGTTCGCCTCAGGCCTGCCACCAACGCTCGATCAGGCGCAGGCCGTCGAGTTCGCCATAGGGCGCCGTGGCGCCGCCGTGCATCACCCGGTTCGAACGCGCGGCCACCGAACTGGCGAACAGCGGCACGATGGCGCCGCCGTCGTCGCGGCACAGGCCCTGCATTTCGTTGTACATCTCGCGCCGCAACGGTTCGTTCATTTCCCCCCGGGCGGCGTTGAGCAACTGGTTGAAACGCGGATTGTCCCAGTGGGTTTCGTTCCACGCCGCGCCCTTGGCGTAACCGATGCTGAACATACGGTCGGCCGTCAGGCTGCTGTACCAGAAGGAGGTGCTGAAGGGCTGCTTCATCCAGACATTGGAGAAGAAGCCGTCGGCGGGCTCGCGCACCACCTCGATGTCGATTCCGGCCTGACGCGCCTGTTCCTTGAACAGCACCGAAGCATCGACCGCACCGCTGTAGGCCGCGTCAGACGCCTGCAGCCGCACCTTGAGCGACTCGACCCCGGCCTGGCGCAGGTGAAAACGCGCCTGATCCGGGTCATAGCCGCGCTGCTCCAGCGCCGGGTTGATGAAGCGGCTACCGGGCTGGATCGGATGATCGTTGCCCACCAGGCCGTAGCCATGCAGCACCGAAGCCAGCAGCGCCTCGCGGTCGATGGCGTATTTCATCGCCAGGCGGATGTGGTTGTTCTGAAATTGCGGGCTGTCGCAGAGCATGGGAAAGGTGTAGTGCTGGGCGCCCCGGGTTTCCTCGATCACCAGGTTCGGGTTGCGCTTGAGCAGGGCCACGGTCTTCAGGTCGACCTTGTTGATCACATCCACCTGCCCGGTGACCAGCGCATTGACCCGGGCAGCGCCATCGGCAATCGCCAGCAACTCGGCCGAGGCGAAATGCGCCCGTCCGGTTTTCCAGTAATCCAGGTTGCGCTCCAGCAGCATGCGCACCCCGGGTTCGAAGGACACCAGGCGATAGCCGCCGGTACCCACGCCGGAACGCCAGTCGGCGACACCCTCCCTGGACGGCATGATCACCAGGTGGTAGTCGGCCACCACATAGGCGAAGTCGGCATTGCCCGCACGCAGTTCGAACACCACCCTGTCCGCCCCCTCGGCGCGGACCTGAGCCACATCGCCCAGCACGGTCTTGGCCGCCGAAGTGGACTGCTCGCCCAGGTGATGCCGGATCGAGGCCACCACGTCCTCGGGCGCCAGCGACTTGCCATTGTGGAAGGTCACACCGGGCCGCAGGGTGAACGTCCAGATCCGCGCATCCGGGCTCGACTCCCAGTGCTGCGCCAGTTCAGGGATTGCCGTGCCGTCCACGGCGATCTCGCTCAGGGTGTTGTACACCGCCGAGAAGCCGACAAAGGTGAAGGTATCGCTCCAGGAACCGGGGTCCAGGGAATCGGTGGTGCTGCCCCCCGCCAGGCCCAGGCGCAGCACGCCACCAGGCTTGGGCACGGGTTCGGCGGCCAGGGCGCCCAGCGGCAGGCCCAGGCTCAGGGCCCCTGCCACCGTGGCTGCGGTAGCGCTGTACTTGAGAAAATCCCGGCGGGGAAGGAAAACATCATGGATCGCTTGAGGAGTCTTGTTGTTGTTATCGCTCATGGCATTGCCCCTGATGACAGCAGAGAAAATGTTTCGACTTACGTGTTCCGTCCTGATTTGCAATTGTTACCGTAACAAATACATTAAACCCCGTACAACGGAAAATTACCGACCCTGACCAAGGACGTGCCGGGCTGTCATACTCCACCTCCCAAAGGGACTTACAGACACCATGAGCCAGTCGACCCGCCTGATCACCGCTTCCTACATCCTCTCCTTCGTCGCCGCCAATGCGCCGCAGAAGCTGCGCAGCGACACCATCGCCAAGTGGGTGAAGATCCACCCGACCCGGGTGCGCAACCTGGTATCGCTGATGGTCAAGGCCGATATCCTCACGTCCTGGCGCGGGCCCAGGGGCGGCCTGACGCTGGCCCGCCCGGCAGCCCAGATCACCCTGCGCGATGTGTATGACGCGGTACAGGAAAGCTCGCTGATCGCCGAGAAGATCGACAACCCGTTCTCGGGCATGGAGGAACACTGCAAGGTGTTCGAAGTCTTCACCCGCCTGTTCAGCCTGCTGGAAAGCAACATGCGCCTGGACCTGGCCAGCATCACCGCCGACCAGTTGTTCGTGGCCTTCGACCCGCCCCTGGAGAACACCGCGCAGCCATAGCGCGCACAACGGCGCTGCAACCGCTACGCCAGCAGGTCACTGGCACAGCGAGCAATGCGCCGACAGGCCTCGCGCAACTCCTCCGGTTCCAGCACCAGCCCCAGGCGGATATGCCCGGCGGCGCTGGGGCCGAAGGCTTCGCCGGCCAGCACCGAGACGCCCTGCTCGTCCAGCAGGCGCTCGCTGAAGGCCTGGGCGCTGAGCCCGGTGGCGCGGATATCGACCATGACGAACATGCCGCCATCGGGTTTCAACGGCCGGGCACCGGGGCAATCGGCCAGGCAGTCGCACACCAGATCCCGGCGCTGGCGATAGGCCTGGGCCATCTCTTGCAGTTGCGGCAAGGGCTGTTCCAGGGCCACCACGGCGGCGTCCTGGATGAATTCCGGTGAGCCGTAGAGCATGCACAGGGCTAGATTTTCCAGGTGCGCGGCCAGGGCCGTCGGCGCCACCACCCAGCCCAGGCGCCAGCCGGTCATGGCATGGGACTTGGACAGGCTGTTGAGGGTCGCGGTGCGCTCGGCCATGCCCGGCAGGCTGGCCGGGCTGACATGCTCGCCCTCGTACAGCAGCTCGCTGTAGACCTCGTCGCAGATCAGCCACAGGTCATGTTCGATGCACAGCGCCGCCAGGGCTTCCCAGGTGGACCGGGGGATACTGGCGCCCGTGGGGTTGTGCGGGCTGTTGAGCACCAGGGCCCGGGTCTTGCCGGTGATGCGCGCGGCCACCGCCTCGGGCTGTACCCGAAAGCCGTCCTCGGCCCGCACCGGCAGCGGCACCACCTGGGCATTGCAGGCGCCGAACACTGCTTCATAGGTGACGTACATCGGCTCGGCCACTATCACTTCGTCACCCGGGTCCAGCAGGCACTGGGCCACGCTGTACAGGGCGCACTGGGCACCGGCCAGCACCACCACCTGCTCGGCATCCACCACTTGCCCGCTGCGCTGCTGATGGCGGCGGGCGATGGCCTCGCGCAAGGCGCGCTTGCCGCGCACATCGGCGTAATGGGTGTGGCCGGCCTGCAGGCTGTCGATGGCCGCCTGGACGATGGGTTGCGGGGTGTCGAAATCCGGGTCGCCCACCGACAGCAACCAGACCTCTTCGCCGCGTTCGCGCTTGGCCAGGGCCCGGTAATGAATGTCCCAGGCGGCGGCGCCGTCTCCGGCAATACGTTGGGTCAGTTGAGAAAAGCGCATGCTCAGGCTCCAGGCAAAAAGGGATGGTCAACGCGCGCAGGCGTGCTTGAGTTCGATCAGGGTCACGCCATTGCGGGCAAAGCCGCTGCGCAGCTCCTGCTGCAACTCATCGAGGCTGGCGGGCTGGCTGACGCTGCAACCAAAGGCCCGGGCCAGGGCGGCAAAATCCGGGTTGCGCGGCAGCACGCCAATGGGCTCGATGTTCAGATCCAGCATGTCGTCGCGGATCTGCCCCAGGGCGTCGTTGTTCCACAGCAGCACCACCAGCGGGCTGCGCAGCTCCTCCACCGCCGTGGCCAGTTCCTGCACCGTGTAGAGAAAACCACCATCGCCCACCAGCACCAGCCCGGGACGCTCGGGGGCACCGAGCTTGGCGCCGATGCCGGCCGGCAAGCCGTAGCCCAGGGTGCCGTAGCCGGTGGGGTGCAGCCAACTGCGGGTGGCCCGGGTCGGGTACAGGTAGTTGCCGCTGTAGGCCAGCTGGGTCATGTCGCTGGCGATAAAGCCGTGCTCCGGCAACTCCGCGGCAATGCGCTGCAGGATCGAGCGGTGAATCTGCTGCAAGGGCCCCTGCCCGTTCTGCACCGCCTGGCGCAGATCGGCCACCGCGTGAATCGCCGCCGTGGCAGGCGTGACCTGTTGCTCCAAGGCCAGCAACAGTGCGTCCAGGGTGGCGCGGGCATCGCCGTGCAAGGCCACCGAACACGGGTAGAAGTCATTGAACTTGCGCGGGTCGATGTCCAGGCGCAGCAGCTCGCCGTTCAGCGGCAGGCGCTCGCACCAATAGTCGGTGTCGGCCATCTCGGTGCCTACCGCCAGCACCACGTCGGCCTGACTGATCAACTGCCAGCCGGGCTCGACACACAAGGTCGCCCCGGCGTTCAGTGGCGCCTCGTCCGGCAGCAGGCCCTTGCCGGCAACGCTGCTGAAGAACACCGCGCCCAACCGGGTGCTCAGGGCCCGCAGTTGCTCGGCCGCGTGCAGCGCGCCGCCACCGGCAATGATCATCGGCCGCTTGGCACTGCGCAGTGTGTCCGCCGCCTGCCGGATATCTGCCGCCGCAGCCGGGCCGCGAGCGGGGCGTCGCCGCACTTCACCGGTCCAGTCCCGGGCGACCTTGGCTGCCAGCACATCCAGGGGCACGCTGATGTGCACCGGGCGCGGGCGCTCGCTGTCGAACACGGCAAAGGCCCGGGCGATCAGCTCCGGCAGATCTTCCGGGCTCAGGGCCAGGGCCGAAAAGGCGGTGATAGGTGCGGTAATCGCCCGCTGGTCCTGGGTTTCGTGCAGCGAGCCGCAACCCTTGCCCAGGCTGGCGCTGTGGTTGACGCTGGAAATCACCAGCAGCGGGATCGAGTCGGCGTAGGCCTGGCCAATCGGCGTGGCAACGTTGGTCACCCCCGGGCCGCTGATGACGAAACACACCCCGGGCTTGCCGCTGACCCGGGCGTAACCGTCGGCCATGAAGCCCGCGCCCTGCTCATGCCGGGTCAGCACATGGCGGATGCCGCTGCCGGGCAGGCCGCGATACAACTCCAGGGTGTGCACCCCGGGAATGCCGAACACCGTGTCGACGCCGTAGCCGGCCAGCAGGCGCACCAGGGCCTGGCCACCGGTCAAGGTCTGATCGTGCATGTCTCTCTCCTCAAGCCTGGCCAAGGCGAATCAACGCATCGACCGCGACGGTGCCCTGGGCACCGACCAACAATGGGTTCACATCCAGTTCCAGCAGTTGCCCGGCGTGCTCGCAAGCGTAGTCCGCCACCGCGCCGATGGCCGCCACCAGGGCTTCAAGATCAGCCGTCGGGCGCCCGCGAAAGCCTTGCAGCAAGGCGGCGCTGCGCAGGCTCAGCAAGGCCTGGCGGATCGCCCCTTCGGTGGTGGGCAGCAGCAGGCTGCGACTGTCCTTGAGCAGTTCCACCAGCACCCCGCCGGCGCCGATCACCAGGGCCAGGCCGAAGTCGCTCTCGCGCTTGATGCCGACAATCAGTTCCGCCAGGGGCGGCGCCGCCATGGGTTCCAGCAACACCCGATCAAAGGCCACGCCGGGCGCATGCTCGGCGATCCGCGTGCGCATCAGGCGCAGGGCCGCGCTCAGGGCTTCAGGGTCCTTGAGATTGAGGGCCACCGCCCCGGCCTCGGTCTTGTGCGGCAACTGCGCGCTGACCGCCTTGAGCACCAGCGGATAACCGACAGCGGCCGCCGCGCTCAGGGCCTGCTCGGGGGTGCTCAACACACCGTCCGGGATGCTCAGGCCGAAGCCGCGCAAAGCCTGCTTGGACTGCCACTCGTCCAGCAGCACATGGCTGCCGTCCAAGGCTGCCGGACACAATGGCACCAGGGCCGATTCACCCAGGGCCAGCAGTGCCGGACGTCGCTGTTGATAGGCGACGATCCGGCCCCAGGCCGCCAGGCCATCCTCCACCCCTTGCAAGGCGGGAATGCCGTGGCCGTGCAAACGCTCGCGGGCACTGGCCGGCAACAGCTCGGGAAAGGCCGAAGTGACAAAACCGCGCTTGCCGTGGCGTTGCAGCGCCGCGCAGAACAGCTCCAGCAGCAGGTCGCATTCCTTGCGTTCGCCGGTGAATTCGGCCGGGTAATCCAGCACCAGCATGGCGCTGTCGGCCTCGGTCCGCAGCGCCGTGTCGAGCATGGCTTGTAGGGCCTGGGCATCGCCCCAGATCGCGGTGGTGAAATCCAGCGGGTTGACCAGATTGGCGTAGCCCGGCAGCACCTGGGCCAGCTCGGCGCATTGCCCGGCATCCAGCTTGGGCAGCTGCAGGCCGTTGCGCTCGGCGTAGTCGGCGATCAGCCCGGCGTCGCCCCCGGAACAGGCCAGGGCCATCAGTTGCGGACCGGCCGGCAACTGCCCGCAAGAGGCGGCCTTCAGGGTTTCTACAAAACTCACCGGGCCGCTGACCCGGATCACCCCCAGGCGCTGGAACAACGCGTCGTACAAGGCATCGGAACCCGACAGCGAACTGGTGTGACTCAAGGCCAGTTCGGCGCCGATCTGCGACACCCCGGTCTTCAGGGCAATGATCGGAATGCCCTTCTCCAGGGCTTTATGCGCCGCCCGGGCAAAACCCGGCACGTTCTTCAGGCCTTCCAGGTGCAGGCCGATGGCCGTGACCCGTGGTTCGTCCAGCAGCACGTCCATCAGCTCGGCAATGCCCAGCTGCGCCTGATTGCCCACCGACGCCATGTAGGCCACCGGCAGCGAGCGATCGCTCATGGACAGGTTGTAGGCAAAGTTGCCGCTCTGGGTCAGCACCGCCACACCGCGTTCCACGGGTTGACCACCATGGGCCACCGGCCACAGCGCGGCGCTGTGCAGGTAGTCCAGCAGGCCGTAGCAGTTGGGGCCCAGCAGCGCCATGTCGCCTGCGGCCTGCAGTAATTGCTGTTGCAGGGCCTGGCCCTCGGCGCCGGTTTCGGCAAAGCCCGAGGCGTAACAGATCGCCCCACCCGCGCCCTTGGCCGCCAGCGCCGCGACGCAGGTCAGGGTCAGCTCGCGATTGGTGGCGACGAACACCGCATCCGGGCCGCAGGGCAGCTGTTCGATGCTGGCCACACAAGGCACACCATCGAGCTCGGCATGCTGCGGGTTGACCAGCCACATGGGCCCGGTAAAACCGCCTTCGGCGCAGCGCTTGAGGGCCCGGGCCATGCTGCGCCCACCGACGAAGGCCAGGTGCCGCGGGGCCAGCAGGCGCTTGAGATTGTCACGTAGAGTCTGGGACATGACGGCAATTCTCCAGGGCGCTCAGCGCATCAGCGGCCGCAGCAGTTCACGGGAAATGATGTGGCGCTGGATCTCCGAGGTGCCTTCCCAGATGCGCTCGATCCGCGCATTGCGCCAGATGCGTTCCACCGGGCCTTCGTCCATCAGGCCCATGCCGCCGTAGATCTGCACCGCCTCGTCGGCCACCCGGCCCAGCACTTCACTGGCAAATAGCTTGGCCATGCCGGCCTCGCCGTCGGTCATGCTGCCCTGGTCCATCTTCCAGGCGGTGTGCAGGGTCAACAGCTCGGCGGCGCGGATCTGCGTGGCCATGTCCGCCAGCTTGAACGACACCCCCTGGTAGCTGCCGATGGCCTGGCCGAACTGCTTGCGGTCCGCGGCCCATTGCAAGGAGGCATCCAGGGCGCGCTGGGCCTGCCCGACGCAGTTGGCGGCGACCATCACCCGCCCGGCGGTGAGCCAGGCGTTGGCCACTTCCCAACCCTTGCCCACCTCCCCCAGCACCTTGGAAGCCGGTACCCGGCAGTCATCGAAGAACATCTCGAAGGTGTGGTAGCCGCGGTTGCTCACGCACTTGGGGCCACGGCGGATGGTCAGGCCCGGGGTGTCGCGGTCCACCAGGAACGAAGTCACCGCGTTGCGCTGGCGGCCGTTGTGCTCATAGGTGCCGGTGACCGCAAAGACAATGGCGAAATCCGCATGCCCGGCGTGGCTGATGAAGTGCTTGCTGCCGTTGAGCACGAAGTCGCCGCCGTCGCGCACGGCGCGGGTCTTGATCGCATTGGCGTCGGAACCGGCACCGGGTTCGGTCAGGGCGAAGCAGTCGACCTTGCGCCCTTGCACACAGGGCAGCAGGTAGTCGCCGATCTGCGAGCCGGTGCAGGCCATGAGGATTTTCGAAGGCCGGGCAACGAACACATGCAGGGCCCAGGAACACTTGGCCAGCTCACGCTCGATCAGCGCCTGGGACAGGTAGTCCAGGCCACCGCCGCCCACTTCTTCCGGCATGTTGAAGGCATAGAAGCCAGCGGCAATGGCTTTGCTGCGGATTTCCCCGGCGAGGTCGGCGCTGACCTCATCGGCGCGGTCCACCGCGTCCTCGTGGGGCAGCAACTCCTTGCTGACAAAACTGCGAACCGCGTCCACCAACATGTCTTGTTCTTGGCTGAGTTGGAAATTCATGGCGCTACCTGTGAGTGAGTGACGGTGCAAAAAAACCAGTGATCTGGCAGGACGACCTGCCGAAAAACACCTTCCCGTAGGAGCCAGCTTGCTGGCGAAGAGGCCCTTGAATAAGGCGCTGTTCTTGCGGGCGCCTTCGCCGGCAAGCCGGCTCCTACAAAATGGGCGCATGGCCCAAAGGCCCTTTCGCCGGCAAACCGAGCGCCGCCCGGCCGCTCCTACAACCCTTGGAAACGTGGCGGGCGTTTTTCGCTGACGGCGCGCAGGGCTTCGGCACCGTCGGCGCTGCGCCCGCACAGCAGGCCGGCGGCCAGTTCGGCGGCCAGTTGCTGCGCCAGGCTGCGGTCGGCGCCCTGGCGGATCAGCTTCTTGGTCTGGGCAAAGGCGAAGGTCGGGCCCGTGGCCAGGCGCGCCGCCAGCTCGCTGACGCTGCCGATCAGTTGCTCGTCGGCGCACACCTCGCCGACCAAACCGGCGGCCAGGGCGCGTTCGGCGCTCCACAACTCATCGAGAAACAGCAGGCGCTTGGCCTGTTCGCTGCCGATCAAGCGCGGCAGGTGCCAGCTGGCCCCAGCGTCCGGCGAGTAGGCCATGCTGGTGTAGCCGGCCTTGAAGCGCGCCGACTGCCCGGCCACCCGCAGGTCGCAGCACAGCGCCAGGTCCATGCCACCGCCCACCGCCGTGCCGTTGATGGCGGCGATGGTGGGTTTGTCCAGGCTGTGCAGACGGGTCATCAGGGCGTGGGCGGTTTCGGTCCAGCCGTAGCTTTCCAGGGCGCCGCGGGCTTCGGCTTCGGCCCATTCCGCCAGGTCGGCACCGGCGCAGAAGCTGCGGCCGCTGCCGGTGAGTACCACGGCTCGGACGCTGGGGTCGCTGTTGCAGGTTTCCAGCAGGCTGTGCAGCGCTTTGAGGCTGGGGATGTCCAGGGCGTTGCGTTGCTCCGGGCGGTTGAGGGTGATCCAGGCTACGCCGGCTTCGAGCCGGTTGAGCAGCGACGATGAAGGGGTCATGGGCGTCCTCGAATTATTGTGGTTGGCGTGAGGGGGTGGCTTGAGGGTGATACTAAACGAGTGTTCAACAAGGCGGCAATTGGTCGAGCTGGGGGGGCTTTTGGGTCGATTTATTGAGATATCCCTTTGTTTTTATTAGGTAAACATCTGGGTTCTGGGGGGTTGGTGTGTGGGGGTTGTTACAACTTCGAACAAGCCTCGACAAAAGGGGGATTGGGGGAGGTTTTTGTGGTGTGGGCGCTTGCGCCCGCTCGGGTGGGCAGTGGTCGTAGATTCTGAGTGTGTGTACATATCCGTTGCTGCGGGTGTGGCGGCTTATGGTTTCGCTCTTACAGCGAGTCACTTTGGAAAGCCGGAATGCCGGA
>NZ_MOAK01000082.1:0-325 GCF_003732485.1 Pseudomonas protegens | reverse complement strand
TTACCCACGGCTCAATGCCTGCGTTCGGCCATCGTGGTTAACGGGGCGCTCAGATCAAAATCAAGAGCGCGACGGCGGCCTACCGGCCGGCCTGAAGCTGAAGCGGTGTGTATCGCCCCCCGTGTAGGAGCTGGCTTGCCAGCGAAGGCGTCCGCCCAGACGCTGCATGACTTACGGACCTCTTCGCCGGCAAGCCGGCTCCTACAGCGAGATGCGGTAGTTGGGCCACCGTAGGAGCTGGCTTGCCAGCGAAGGTGTCCGCCCAGGCGCTGCATGACTCACGGGCCTCTTCGCCGGCAAGCCGGCTCCTACGGACAGCGCGTAA
>NZ_MOAK01000081.1:426161-430799 GCF_003732485.1 Pseudomonas protegens | reverse complement strand
GGGGCGAATTATAGACCTGTAGAATCTGCCGTCAACCCTTAATTTGCATTTTCTATGATTCAACGCAAAAAGCCCCGTCGACAGCTTCTATATAGAAGCTTAAAAAGACTTTGCGCACTATATTGCTCATCGCCCATTAGTTAAGCATCATGGTCCACGTGCTCCTCCCCTCACACTCTGGATGACTCCCTGCATGAACGACCAACCGCGCAGCCTTGCCTCGACCTTGTTTCCGGTGGGGCTACTGCTTATTGCCATGGCCTCGATTCAATCAGGCGCCTCCCTGGCCAAGAGCATGTTCCCCGTCGTTGGCGCCCAAGGCACGACCACCCTGCGCCTGATCTTCGCCAGCATCATCATGCTGCTTCTATTAAGACCCTGGCGCGCCACGTTCACCGCCAATACCTTGCGCACCGTGATTGTCTACGGCATGGCCCTGGGCGGGATGAACTTCCTCTTCTATATGTCCCTGAGAACTGTACCTCTGGGAATCGCTGTCGCTCTGGAGTTCACCGGCCCATTGGCGGTGGCCATCTACGCCTCACGCAAGGCTATCGACTTCCTGTGGATCGCCCTGGCCATCGTCGGACTGCTATTGCTGATTCCCACCGGAGCCACCGAAACCGCCATCGACCTGGCGGGCGCAGGCTACGCATTGGGAGCCGGAGTCTGCTGGGCACTGTATATCCTGTACGGACAAAAAGCCGGGGCCGAGAACGGCATCCAGACCGCAGCCCTTGGAGTAATGATCGCGGCACTCTTCGTCGCCCCTATTGGCATCGTGCACGCCGGCACCGCCTTACTCACTCCGTCCTTGATCCCCGTAGCCCTAGGCGTGGCCATCTTGTCTACCGCACTTCCTTATAGCCTGGAGATGGTCGCCCTGACCCGCATGCCGGCACGCACCTTTGGCACCCTGATGAGCATCGAACCCGCTTTCGGAGCACTTTCCGGCCTGCTGTTCCTGCACGAATACCTTTCCATCGCGCAGTGGATGGCCATCGCCTGCATCATCCTTGCTTCCGTAGGAGCAACCATGACAATGCGTCGCGAGTCCAAACCATTAGTTGCGGTTGATTGAGATTCAACTCTGGTAATTGCCGTTCAATTAGGCCATGTTTAGTCGGCTACTCAACGTCAGCCATGGAGTTGTCAGACAGGGATATCGCAAACGTAAAAGACCACCGGTAATGCAGTCACACTCGGGCGTCAGATCCGAGGCTAGCGATAAGGACGGGGATGAAACGATTTTTGATAGTGTTGGCCGTAATTGCTATTGCAGGCTGCGCTGCGACCGCGAAAACTGAAGTCAAACGGGGTAAGAAAGGACTCCACATCAATTGCTCGGGTTTGTCTTCTTCCTGGGATAAGTGCTACACCAAGGCCACCCAGTCCTGCGGCCCCAAGGGCTACAAGGTGATCGCAAAATCTGGTGATACCGTGGAAGACCCGGGGGATTACCCCTTCGGCCTGAACCCAGCCGGTTACACCAGCCGCAGCATGATCGTTATCTGCAAATAGCGGTACCGTTCAATCTTCGGGCAGCCGTTCCAGCTGCCCAATGATCTGCTCATGACTCGATGCCAGCACCTGCTGCTGAATACTCGGGCTCACCAGCATTCGCGCCACCACCAGCGCGCCGACACACTGCGACAGGATCGACCAGGCCAGGCTCTCGCTACCCAAGGTCTGCGCCCAAGCCTGATGCAAACGACAGATCCAGTCTTGCGCCTCCTGCCGCACTTCGACACTACCCCGAGCAATCTCCGCGCCCAACGCTGGCAACGCACATCCCGCCCCCGGCAGCTGCAGATGCGCCACACTCAGGTACTGCTTCAAGCAACGCCGCAGCTTTGCCCGATTCTGCCGGCCCTCCCCGCCCAGACGCTCCAGGCTCTGGCTCAACTCGCGCTCGACGATGGAGCCGAACAGTTCGTCCTTGGACGTGAAGTGAGTATAAAAAGCCCCGCCACTGAGGCCGATGGCCTTCATTAACGCATCCACGCCGACGGTAGAAAAACCGTCGTTCTTGGCCTGGGTTGCACTGCTCTGCAACAGGCGTTCGCGGGTTTCCTGCTTATGACCGACTGAATAACGCATTCCTGGTGGACTCCCCTACTCGCTTGACGACAGAAAAATCATAGCATAACGTTCGTTTAGTTAACGATCGTTTACTAAACAGCGAGCCTCCCATGACTACAGCCTTGAACAAGAACAAAGTCGTACTGGTGGTCGGTGCCGGTGATGCCACCGGTGGTGCCATTGCCAAGCGTTTCGCCGCAGAAGGCTTTACTGCCTGCGTGACCCGACGCAGCGCGGACAAACTGCAGCCGCTGGTAGACGCCATCCAGCAAACCGGTGGCCAAGCCCATGGCTTTGCCTGCGATGCCCGGAAAGAGGAGGACGTGGTGGCACTGATCGAGCAGATCGAAACCCAGATCGGCCCGATCGAAGCCTTCGTCTTCAACATCGGTGCCAACGTGCCTTGCAGCATCCTTGAGGAAACCGCACGCAAATACTTCAAGATCTGGGAGATGGCCTGTTTTTCGGGCTTCCTCAATGCCCGCGAGGTGGCCAAGCGCATGGTCACCCGCAAGCGCGGCACCATCCTGTTCACCGGCGCCACCGCCGGGGTCCGCGGCGCCGCGGGCTTTGCCGCCTTTGCCGGCGCCAAGCACGGCATCCGCGCACTGGCCCAGAGCATGGCCCGGGAACTGGGGCCCTTGAACATCCACGTCGGCCATATCATCGTCGACGGTGCCATCGACACCGACTTCATCCGCACCAGCTTTCCCGAAAAATATGCCCTCAAGGACCAGGACGGCATCCTCAACCCCGAGCATATCGCCGAGAACTACTGGTACCTGCACAGCCAGCCCCGGGATGCCTGGACCTTCGAGCTGGACCTGCGCCCCTGGAGCGAACGCTGGTAACCCCCTCCCATAACAACAATCAGGGAATCTGGATCATGAATAATAAAGTGGAGTTCTTCTTCGACCTGGGCAGCCCGACTTCATACCTGGCCTACACCCAACTGCCGAAGATCTGTGCCCAGACCGACAGTCAACTGGTCTACCAACCCATGCTGCTGGGCGGCGTCTTCAAGACCACCGGCAACGCGTCACCCATCAGCGTCCCCGCCAAAGGCCGCTACATGCTGCAGGACCTGGCGCGCTTCGCCCAGCGCTATCAGGTGGAGCTCAATTTCAACCCGCACTTCCCCATCAATACCCTGCTGCTGATGCGCGCCACGACCGGAGTGCAGATGCATTTGCCGGAACGCTTCATCGATTTCATCGACTGCCTGTTCCGCGCACTCTGGGTCGACAAACGCAACCTGAACGACGCCGCCAGCGTCACCCAGGTCCTGGAACAAGGCGGTTTCGACCCACAGCAGATCCTCGACCTGAGCAATGCCGAGGACGTCAAGACCGCTCTCAAGAACAAGACCGAACAGGCGTTGCAGCGGGGAGTATTCGGTGCCCCCAGCATGTTCGTGGGTGAGGAATTGTTTTTCGGTCAGGATCGGCTCGACTTCGTCCGGGAAGCCTTGAGCAAGTAACCACCGGCATCTGCGGCGACGCTTGAGTCGCCGCAGCCACCTCACCCGCGTTGCGCGGGTGAGGCCTTACGTCAGATCGCCGCAGTCCGAGCCTGCAACCACTCCAGCGCCGCCCCTTCCAATAGCGGACTGAGGCGCCGCCGAACATCACCGTGATAAGCGTTGAACCACTCACGCTCATCCTGAGTCAGCAACGACGGCTCCAGGCAACGGCTGTCGATCGGGCACAGCGTCAGGGTTTCAAACTTCAGGAACTCACCAAACTCGGTCGTACCTGCCTCGCGGTTCAACACCAGATTCTCGATCCGTACCCCCCAACGCCCGGGACGATAAGTCCCCGGCTCGATGGAGGTGATCATCCCCGGCTGCATCGCGGTTTGCGGCGCCGGTGCGGCCTGATAGGCAATCACCTGCGGACCTTCATGAACATTCAGGAAGTAGCCGACACCATGCCCGGTGCCATGTCCGTAATCCACGCCTTCGGCCCAGATCGGCGCACGGGCGATAGCATCCAGCAGCGGCGAAAGAATGCCCCGAGGGAACTGCGCCCGGGACAAAGCGATAACGCCCTTGAGCACTCGGGTGCAATCACGCTTCTGCTCGGCACTCGGTGTGCCGATCGGCACCATGCGGGTGATATCGGTGGTGCCGCCCAGGTACTGGCCACCGGAGTCGATCAGCAACAGGCCATCGCCCTCGATCACCGCGTGTTCTTCAGGCGTGGCGTGGTAATGAGGCATCGCCCCATTGGCATTGAATGCTGCAATGGTATTGAAACTCAGGGATACGTAACCCGGACGCCGCTCACGAGCGGCCGTCAGGTGTTCATCAATGGTCAGCTCGGTGACTCGCTCACGGCCCAGGGCGCTCTCCAACCAGGCGAAGAACTCACAGAGGGCCGCGCCGTCCTGCTCCATGGCCTGACGAATGTGCTCGGCGTCCGCCAGGCTCTTGCGCGACTTGGCCAAGGTAGTGGGGTTGAGCCCTTCCAGCAGCTTCACCCCGGGAAGCAGATTGTCCAGCAGGCCGCTGGTGACCCGTGCCGGATCAATCTGCAAGGTCGCGTCTTCAGGCAC
>NZ_MOAK01000081.1:360908-426123 GCF_003732485.1 Pseudomonas protegens | reverse complement strand
CTGCAGCGCCGCCGCCACTTCCGAATAGTCCCGCAGGCTCACGCCGTCCGCCTCCAGCACCCCACGCAGCTGGTCATCGACCTTGCTCAAGGCCACGAACAAAGTGGCCTGCTGCTGGCTGATCAGGGCGAAGGACACAAACACCGGGTTGAACGAAACATCCGCCCCCCGCAGGTTGAACAGCCAGGCGATATCGTCGAGGGTGGCAATGAAATGCCAATCCGCGCCCCGCTCCTTCAGGGTTTCCCGCAGCTTGCCGAGCTTCTCCACCCGGCTCTGCGTCGCCTGTGGCGGCAAGTGTTGATAGACCGGCTGATCCGGCAACGCGGGACGATCACTCCACACCTCCTGAAGCAGATCGATGTCGGTCCGCAGACGAGCCCCACGTTCCTGCAACTTGGCGCCCAAGGTGCGGGCCGAGGCCACAGCCATCACCGCGCCATCCACCGCCACCACCGCGCCTTGCGGAGTCTGCTCCGCTAGCCAGTCCAGGGGGCCGGGCTGGCCCGGCTGCAACTTCACCAGTTCGATACCACTGCCCTTGAGCTCCTTGCTGGCCTGTTCCCAGTAACGGCTGTCGGCCCAGACCCCGGCGAAATCCGCGGTCACGATCAGCGTGCCCACCGAGCCATGGAAGCCCGACAGCCACTGACGTCCCTGCCAGTAACCCGGCAGGTATTCCGACAGATGCGGGTCGGCAGACGGCACCAGCAAGGCATGAATGCCCTCGCGGCTCATCAACTGACGGACGTGCGCCAAGCGCTGGGGGACCACTCCCTGGGTCGAAGGCTGGGTACTCATTGTGTCTCCTTAACCGGCTTATTCATTGTTATGGAAGGTCGAGATCACTCGACCCTCAAGACTGGGCTCCGGCCCAGAACGCCGGAGCGGTGGCGCATGACGCCTTGATCAACTGTGCGGCGCGATCCACATCCTCTTCGGTGGTGAAACGCCCGAGGCTCAAGCGAATGGTGCGAGCGGCCTGCGACGCATCGTGCCCCAGGGCCAGCAGTACATGGGAAGGCGCATTGCTCGCCGAGTTGCAGGCCGAGGTCGCGGAAAACGCCAGGGACGCACTCAGTGCAGCAGAATCGAAGCCCCCCTCGCTGAAAGTCAGGCTCAAGGTATGGGGAATGCGCTGGCCGGCACTGCCATTCAAGCGCAGGCCGGCGATGCCCGCCAGTTGCTCCAGCAAACGCTGGCGCAGACGGACGATGGCCGCGGTTTCTTCCTCGAACAGCTCACCCGCCAGGGCAAAGGCCGCGCCCATGGCGGCGATCTGGTGGGTGGCCAGGGTCCCGGAGCGCAATCCGCCTTCGTGACCGCCACCATGAATCTGCGCCAGCAGCCGCTGCTGCGCCCGCGGCCCGACATACAGCGCGCCAATGCCCTTGGGGCCATACAACTTGTGGGCAGAGAACGACATCAGATCCACCGGCCAGTGCTCAAGATCGATGGCCACCTTGCCGGCTCCCTGGGCCGCGTCCACATGCAGCAGCGCGCCTCGCGCACGCACCACCTGGCTAATCGCCGGGATGTCGTTGAGGGTGCCCAGTTCGTTGTTGACCAGCATCAACGACACCAGAAAAGTGTCGTCGCGCAAGGCTTCACTGACCGCCTGGGCCGTGATCAACCCGTCCGCATCCGGCACCAGATAGGTCACTGCCACGCCGGCTTCCTGCAGCTGGCGGGCGGTGTCGAGCACCGCCTTGTGTTCGATCTGGCTGGTGATGATGTGCCCACCGCTCAGGCCCCGGGCCTGCATCACGCCCTTGAGCGCCAGGTTGTTGGACTCGGTGGCCCCGGAGGTCCAGACAATTTGCTCCGGCTGCGCCCCCACCAACTGGGCGACTTGCTGCCGGGCGCGTTCGACACTGCGCCGCGCCTCCTGGCCAAAAGCATGGGAACTGGACGCCGGGTTGCCGAAATTGGCGTTAAAACCCAGACACTCCAGCATCACCTGGATGACCCGCTCATCCACCGGCGTGGTGGCGGCGTAGTCGAAATAAAGAGGACGTTTGTTCATGACTGAAGACCCGCAGAGCTTGTTCCAGGATCGGCATTGGCTCAGAGAAGATGACGCACAAACGCGCCGTACAAGAACGGCGCGTCAAAGCAGGCACTCAGCAATACGCGATCGGATGCAGTTAAAGAAGAACCACTTCGTTTAAAAGTGCGTAGGAACGCTCCTGGGACGCAGCTTAACAGGCTCGGGGCAACGCGTTGAAGCGCCACTTAACTGATGTTTTCCAGCAGCAAGGGCGCCAGGGAAATCACCAGCAATCCGGCCATTCCCAGATTGAACAGGCGCAGCCAGCGAGGATTGCGCAGCACATTGCGCAACAGGCTGCCGCACGCGGCCCAAAGGCTGACCGTAGGAGCATTGATCAAGGCGAACACCGCCGCGATCACCAGCACATTGGTGAAGTAGCCCTGCAACGGGGTGTACGTGCTGATAGCCCCCACCGCCATCACCCAAGCCTTGGGATTGACCCACTGAAACGCCGCAGCCCCCCAATACCCCAAAGGTTGCCCCTGGCCCTGTTGCTCCTCGGACAGGGGCCCGGAACGGGCGATCTTCCACGCCAGGTACAGCAGGTACGCCGCTCCGACATATCGCAGCACGCTGTACAGCAACGGATAGGCCTCGAACACCGCCCCCAGGCCCAGACCAACCGCCAGCACCAGAACGAAAAAACCGCAGCTGATGCCCAGGATATGAGGAATGGAACGGTTGAAGCCGAAGTTCACCCCCGAGGCCAGCAACAGGGTGTTGTTAGGGCCGGGCGTGATGGAAGTGACCAAGGCAAACAGGGCGAACGCCAACAGCAGGTCAACGGAAAGGGTCATGAATACAAGGTCCTGGACAAGGTCGATCAGGCTTCGACCCTAACTCAGGGCCTGTCTGAAACCCACGGACAGTTGCGCAAAACTTCAACCAGTACAGTTTTTATCAACTGGCCGGATGGTGCCGATTGATATTGCGTTGGGCGCTCATCTCGCCCTGGCTATCGAACGCCGCGGGACGGCCAAGCAGCTCGGCCTTTTTCTGCTGGTATTCATCGAACGACAGGCCGCGGCGACTCAAGGCTTCCAGTGCCAGTTCGCGGGTTTCCTCGGCCGTGTAGGGACGCAGCTCAGGAGTGCCCGGGCTGGCACAGCCGGCCAGCACACTAAAAACCAACATCGACAGAACAACGGAGGAAGCCTTCATGGCGAGCACCTGGAGCGGGTTGCGAACAATGAACAAAGGCTACTCCCGCCCAGGCACCGGCAAAAATCATCCAGCTCGATAGTCGCTATCGACTGTTCCAAGGTCTTGGCAGTCGCGGCTTATATTCCATAAAGACCTATAAATATGGAAACAAGCTCTTTTGAGGAATAACAACAAGCCTTTATAACAACGGCATTGCGTTGCCCAACTGTTGCCCCGGCAACTGTTCGCCAGGCAACAGTCGATCAACAAAACAGTGCCTGCGCAACAGCAGCCAATCTGCTCCGGATCACCCACAAGCCCCGTAATACAAGGCTTCTACGGGTTGGTACAGCTCTTGCTCCCGATCCAGGACACCTGCCATTGCTCGCAGAGCCACTGTTTAAAAAGGAACCGATCATGTCCCGTCCCTTGAACGTCGTTGCCCTCTCCGGTGGAACCTGGCGCCCGTCCCGCACCCTGGTGCTGACCCAGGCCCTGCTGGACGAACTGTCCGGGCACCTGCCAATCAACAGCCACCTCATTGAACTGGGCGATATTGCCCGTCCGCTAGGCGCAGCCCTGTCGCGCCAGGAACTGCCGGCCGAGGTCGAGGCCGAGCTCCAGGCCATCGAAAACGCCGACCTGTTGATCGTTGCCGCCCCGGTCTATCGCGGCTCCTACCCCGGGCTACTCAAGCACCTGTTCGACCTCATCGACCTGAACGCCCTGATCGATACCCCGGTGCTGCTGGCCGCAACCGGAGGCAGCGAACGCCACGCCCTGGTGCTGGATCACCAGTTGCGTCCGCTGTTCAGTTTCTTCCAGGCCCTGACCCTGCCGATTGGCGTGTACGCCACCGAAGCCGACTTCAGCCATTACCAGATCACCAGCGAACTGTTGAAAGCCCGCATCCAGCTGGCCGCCGAACGGGCCGCGCCGCTGTTTGGCGCCCACCCGAAAAACCTGCTGAAAATCGCTTAAGGACCTGTCATGGATGTGTTCTGGTTTCTTCCGACCCACGGCGACGGCCACTTCCTGGGCACTGCCCAGGGCGCCCGCCCGGTCACCCTCAACTACCTCAAGCAAGTGGCCCAGGCTGCGGACAGCCTGGGCTACCACGGCGTGCTGATTCCCACCGGGCGCTCCTGCGAAGACTCCTGGGTCATCGCCTCGGCCCTGGTGCCGCTGACCGAGCGCCTGCGCTATCTGGTGGCGATTCGTCCGGGGATCATCTCCCCCACTGTTTCCGCGCGCATGGCCGCAACCCTGGACCGACTGTCCAACGGCCGCCTGCTGATCAATGTGGTCACCGGTGGCGACCCGGACGAAAACCGTGGCGACGGCAGCTTCCTCAGCCACAGCGAACGCTACGAAGTGACTGACGAATTCCTGCAGATCTGGCGCCGGGTGCTGCAAGGCGAAGCCGTGGACTTCGAGGGCAAGCACCTGCATGTGCAGAACGCCAAGGCCCTGTATCCACCGGTGCAGAAACCCTATCCCCCGCTGTACTTCGGCGGCTCCTCCGAGGCCGCCCACGAATTGGCCGCCGATCAGGTGGATGTCTACCTGACCTGGGGCGAGCCTCCTGCGGCGGTGGCCCAAAAGCTGGCCGACGTGCGCGAACGCGCCGCGCGCAAGGGCCGCACCCTGAAGTTCGGCATTCGCCTGCACGTGATCGTCCGCGAAACCGAGGACGAAGCCTGGAAAGCCGCGGACAAACTGATCGAACACATCAGTGACGAAACCATCGCCGCCGCCCAGCAATCCTTCTCGCGCTTCGACTCCGAAGGTCAGCGGCGCATGGCCGCCTTGCACGGCGGTCGCCGTGATCAGTTGCAGATCGCCCCCAACCTCTGGGCCGGGGTCGGCCTGGTGCGTGGCGGTGCCGGCACCGCCCTGGTGGGCAACCCGCAACAGGTTGCGGAGCGCATCAAGGAATATGCGGACCTGGGCATCGAGAGCTTTATCTTCTCCGGCTACCCGCATCTGGAAGAGGCCTATCGCTTCGCCGAACTGGTATTCCCACTGCTACCGGAACCCTATGCCAGCCTGGCCGGCCGCGGCGTCACCAACCTGACCGGGCCGTTCGGCGAAATGATCGCCAACGACGTGTTGCCCAATCGCTCCTGAACCCCTGTCGCTGTAGGAGCCGGCTTGCCGGCGAAGGCGATCTTCCGGCCCTCTTCGCTGGCAAGCCAGCGCCTACAGCTCGCAGCACCTTTTCCCGGCTGCCACAACGGCCACGAACGAGGAACACCGCGTGACTGCCAAACCGCAAAGCGCCCTGTTGTCCCCCTTGCAGACCGCTCGCCAACTGGCCGCCGAGTTTGCCCTCACCGCCGTCGAGCGCGATGAACGTGGCGGCACCCCCAAGGCCGAACGTGATGCCCTGCGCCACAGCGGCCTGCTGGCCCTGAGCATTCCCACCCAGTTCGGCGGACTCGGTGCCCCCTGGAGCGAAACCCTGAACATCGTCCGCGAGTTCGCCAGGGTCGACAGCTCCATCGCCCACGTCTTTGGCTTCCATCACTTGATGCTGGCCACCGTGCGCCTGTTCGCCAAACCTGAGCAATGGCAACCCTGGTTTGAACAGACCGCGCGCAAGAACTGGTTCTGGGGCAACGCCCTCAACCCGTTGGACACCCGCACCCTGGTCAGGAACCTCGGCGGCTGGCGCGAGTTTTCCGGCAAGAAGAGCTTCTGCTCCGGGGCCAGCGATTCGGAAATGCTCATCGCCTCGGCGGTGGATGAAAGCAACGGCGGCAAATTGCTGATCGCCGCCATCCCCAGCGGTCGCAGCGGCATCACCCTGCACAACGACTGGAACAACATGGGCCAGCGCCAGACCGACAGCGGCAGCGCCACCTTTGAACGGGTCAGGGTGGAAGAGTCGGAACTGCTGCTGGACCCGGGTCCGCTGAGCACCCCGTTCGCCTGCCTGCGCCCTTTGATCGCCCAACTGACCTTCACCCACATGTTCCTCGGCATTGCCGAAGGCGCCTTCGAGGAAGCCCGGCAATACACCCTGAGCGAGACTCGGGTCTGGCATAAGTCCAGCGCCCAGGATGTGCGCCAGGACCCTTACATCCTCAGCCACTACGGCGAATTCTGGGTGGCCCTGGAAGGCATCCGCCTACTGGTGGAGCGGGCCGCCGGGCTGCTGGACCAGGCGTGGGCCAAAGGCCCCGGCCTCAGCGCCGAGGAGCGCGGACACCTGGCCACCGCCATCGCTACCGCCAAGGTTGCCGCCAGCCGCCAGGGCCTGGAGCTGTGCAGTCGCCTGTTCGAAGTCACCGGTGCGCGCTCGACCCACGCCTCCCTGCGCCTGGACCGCCATTGGCGCAACCTGCGCACCCAGACCCTGCACGACCCGCTGGATTACAAGCTCCACGAACTGGGTGACTGGGCACTGAACCAGTCCCTGCCGACCCCGACTTTCTACTCCTAGCCTTATTGTTCACGGAGAGTGCCGATGCAGCTTCTGACCCTACCGCCTTCGCCCGCCCTGGCGACCTCGATCCGCGCCACCGCCCAGGTGTTCGAGGACCCGAAATCCCAGGCCCTGCTGGCGCACCTGCAACAGGTGGCACCCAGTGAAGCCAGCGTGCTGATCATCGGTGAAACCGGGACCGGCAAGGAACTGGTGGCACGCCACATCCACAACCTCAGCGCCCGGCGCAACCGGCCGTTCGTGGCGGTGAACTGCGGCGCCTTCTCCGAATCCCTGGTAGAGGCCGAACTGTTCGGCCATGAAAAAGGCGCCTTTACCGGCGCCCTCAGCGCCAAGGCCGGCTGGTTCGAGGAGGCCGACGGCGGCACCCTGTTCCTCGACGAGATCGGCGATTTGCCCATGGCCATCCAGGTCAAGCTGCTGCGGGTACTGCAGGAACGTGAAGTGGTACGCCTGGGCTCGCGCAAAAGCATTCCCATCGACGTGCGGGTCCTGGCCGCCACCAACGTGCAACTGGAAAAGGCCATCAATGCCGGGCACTTTCGCGAGGACCTGTATTACCGCCTGGACGTGGTCAGCCTGGAGCTGAGTCCGCTGCGCGAACGCCCCGGCGACATCCTGCCCCTGACCCGGCATTTCATCGAGGCCTACAGCCAGCGTCTGGGTTACGGCAGCATCAGCATCAGCAAAGAGGCCGAACACAAACTCAAGAGCTACAGCTGGCCGGGCAACATCCGCGAACTGGAAAACGTCATCCACCACACCCTGTTGATCTGCCGCAACGGCGTGATCGAGCGCGATGACCTGCGCCTGTCGAACATGCGCATCGAACGTGCCGACGACAGCCATCCCAGCCACGACGACTCCGCCGAGGCGCTGCTGGACCGCGCCTTCCAGAAACTCTTCGCCGAGCAGGCCGGCGCCTTGCATGAAAAGGTCGAGGACGCTCTGCTGCGCGCGGCCTACCGCTTCAGCCACTACAACCAGGTACACACCGCCAACCTGCTGGGCCTGAGCCGCAACGTCACCCGCACCCGGCTGATCAAGATCGGCGAACTGGCGGTCAACAAGCGGCGCCCGGTGGGCGCCCACAGCGAACGCACCCTGCAGCTGTCGATCTAGAGCAGGTTGCAGTGCAAGGCATTGTCCTGGCTGCGGGCAATACTGCTCAGCACCTGGAACGAGCCGAAGGTCACGGTCCTGGCCTGATGGGCCAGGATCAATTGCCAGAAATCCTGCTCGCCGCTCTCGAAACTCTCGAAGGCCGCCTCGCCGGCTTCCCGGGATTGCCATTGCAGGTAATTGAGCACCCGCCGACCGTCGTCGCTGGCCTGCACGCTGGCACTGAGAAAGCCGCCATAGCCCTGGGCCAGGCGCTCGGTCTGCGCGGACAAGGCCGACACCAGGGCCTCCTGCTGGTGCGGTTCGATCTCGAACTGGATCAATTGGGTAAAGCTGCGGTTTCTCTCAAATGCGGCCATGAACTGCTCCCTACGGCGGTCGGACAGAATCTTGCGATTGAATGCGCTGCAGGGTAATACCTCTAGTTAAGTCAAGGTCAAGCCTGTTTTTCATCCTGGTGCCCTTTAATGATCGAACCCGACGCCCTCCACAAAGAACTGACGGTTGGCCAACTGTCGGCGCGCAGCGGCGTGGCCGTGACCGCCTTGCATTTCTACGAAACCAAGGGGCTGATCAAGAGCAATCGCAACGCGGGCAACCAACGGCGCTACCCGCGCTCGGTGCTGCGTCGCGTGTCCCTGATCAAGGTGGCCCAGCGCCTGGGCATTCCCCTTTCGGAGATTGGCCAGGCCCTGGCCACCCTGCCCGCCGACCGCGCCCCCACTGCCGCAGACTGGCAGCGCCTTTCGGAACAGTGGAGCCGCGAACTGGACGAACGCATCCGCCAACTGAGCCTGCTGCGCGAGCGGCTGAACCAGTGCATTGGCTGTGGCTGCCTGTCCATGGAAGGGTGTCCGCTGCGCAACTATGGAGATGTCCTGGGAGACGCCGGCCCGGGCGCCCGCCTGCTGGAGCCCGACGCCGCCGCCGACAGCCCGTAGTCGGCTTCCCTCGCCGGAACCGGCTTGCCGGCCAAGGCTGACTCTCGGGCCTCTTCGCTGGCAAGCCAGCTCCTACAGCCACATCGCCTTCGTACCCGTAGGAGCCGGCTTGCCGGCGAAGGCGATCTCACGGGCTTTTTCGCTGGCAAGCCAGCTCCTACAGCCACATCGCCTTCATACCCGTAGGAGCCGGCTTGCCGGCGAAGGCGATCTCACCGGCATCTTCCCTCGCAAGCCAGATTCCCACTCAGCGCTGACAGGTAAGAAAACCTGTGGAGCATCGTAAGTAAAAACGTCCCTATGCTAATGTCGCGTCCTGCTTCCTACGACGAGCTCCGCTTCCATGCCAAGGACTGCCTCCTTCGAAAAGCCACGCTGGCTGCGCGATCTGCTGCGCTTTCTGCCCCTGAAAAGCCAGTTCGTACTGTCCGGCAACGTCCGCGACCTGCAAGCCAGTGAGGTGGCCCCCGGGGTCATTACCCCCCAGCCCTTCAACCTCAATCTGCGCGACGAACTGCTGGCGGTGGGCTATGCCCAGGTGCTGAGCTGGGACCCCCTTGGCGGCCTGCGCGTGCTGCTGCCTCCGGGCAGCGAACCGGCCCAGGCCGACAACCTGCTGCGCGAGCTGGGCCTGACCCCGGTGGAAGGAGCGGCGCCGGCCGGCCTCGATCTACTGGCGGCCACCTTGCCGCGCCTGGTGGAGCGCCAAGGCGCCCCCCTGGCCCTGATTGTCGACTTTGCATCACGCCTGGTGATCCGCAATGACGCCCTGAGCGCCGCCGAGCACCAACTGTTCACCCAGGCCCTGGTGCTGTCCCACCAGGCCCGCAGCCGCCCGGCCGGGGAGCAGCGCACGCCGTTCTTCAACAGCATCCTCTGGGTGGTGGAAAAGGAAGGCGACCTGCCCGACTGGATGCTGATCGACAACCCGCGCCTGCGCCCGATTCCCGTATCGAAACCCGACCAGCAGGCCCGCCAGGCCCTGGCACCGGCGCTGTTGCGAGGCCTGCCCGGCGCCCAGGAGGCTAGCGAAGAAAGCCGCGACAACGCGGTGCGAGCCTTCGTTGAGAATACCGAAGGCCTGCTGCTGCTCGACCTCAACGCGATCGTCCAACTGGCCCGGGTCGAAGGCCTGGCCATGGAGCGCATTGGCGACGCGGTGCGCCGCTATAAAGTCGGCGTCACCGAAGACCCCTGGCTGAAGATCGACCGCCAGCGCATTCGCCAGGCCGACGACTTCATCCGCCAGCGGGTCAAGGGCCAGGCCCACGCGGTGACCCACATGCTGGATATCGTCAAGCGCGCCATGACCGGGGTCGGCGCCAGCCGCAAGGGCAATCGCCCCCGTGGCGTGGCCTTTCTGGCCGGGCCCACCGGGGTCGGCAAGACCGAACTGGCCAAGACCATCACCAGCCTGCTGTTTGGTGATGAAAGCGCTTACATCCGCTTCGATATGTCGGAATTCAGCGCCGAACACGCCGACCAGCGCCTGGTCGGCGCACCGCCCGGCTATGTCGGCTACGACGTGGGCGGCGAACTGACCAACGCGATCCGCGAAAAGCCTTTCAGCGTGGTGCTGTTCGACGAGATCGAGAAGGCTCACCCACGGATCCTCGACAAGTTCCTGCAGATCCTCGACGACGGCGTGCTCACCTCCGGTCGCGGCGATCGCGTGTACTTCTCCGAAGCGCTGATCGTCTTCACCTCGAACCTGGGCATCTACCGCCAGGGCGACAACGGCGAGCGAGTCGCCAACGTCCAGCCCGGCGAAGCCTTCGAGGCCGTGCAGGGCAAGGTCCAGGGCGAGATCGAACGTTATTTCAAACTGGTGCTCAACCGTCCGGAAATCCTCAACCGGATCGGCGAGAACATCATTGTCTTCGACTTCATCCGCCCGGACATCGCCGAGCAGATCTTCCAGCAGATGGTCGGCAACATCCTCGCCGACCTGGCGGCCCAGGCACTGCATGTGCAACTCGATGACCCGTCCCTGAACAACCTGCGCCAGCTGTGCCTGCAGGACCTGTCCAACGGCGGCCGGGGCATTCGCAACCAGTTGGAGGCGCACCTGCTCAACCCCCTGGCCCGGGCCCTGTTCGACCAGGATGCCCAGCCCGGCCAATCCTTCGAAATCCGCCAACTGCAGGCCGGCGGCCTGCAACTGCTTGCCCGCGCCTCGTGAACATCAGCCTGTCGCGGGTGCACTTCCCGGTCACCACCCTGGGGCCGGGACAGCGCCTGGGCCTGTGGTTCCAAGGCTGCAGCATCCGTTGTGAAGGCTGCATTTCCGCGGACACCTGGGGGCCGGGCAAGCAGCCATTGCCGTTGAGCCAGGTGCTGCACGACCTGCAACCCTGGCTGGCCCGGGCCGAAGGCATCACCCTGTCCGGTGGCGAGCCCTTCGACCAGCCCGAGGCGCTACTGGCCCTGCTTAGAGCCCTGCGCGAACGCACCCAGGTCGACATCCTGGTCTACAGCGGGCACTCCCTGGAAACCCTGCAACCGCTGCTTGAACAAGCCGAAGGCCTGCTGGATGCACTGATCTGCGACCCCTTCGAGCAACAACAGGCGCAAACGCTGGTCCTACGGGGCAGCGACAACCAGCGCCTGATCCTCTTGACCGAGCTGGGCCGCCAGCGTCTGTCCGCCTACCAGCGCCCGCTGCACCGCGAGGACCGCGCGCTGGATGTGATGTTCGACGACAACGGCAGTGTCTGGATGGCTGGAATCCCTCGGCGTGACGACGTGCTGCGTCTGCGCGACCTGCTGCACGACCAGGGCCACCAACTCCAGATCAGCGCCCACACCTCACGCCGCCGTTAACCGGAACCGCTACCGATGATACGTTTTTGCCCCAATTGCCAGACTGAACGCTCACTGGCCGAAATCTTCTGCGAAGGGCGGGTCGACAACCGGGCCTGCGGCTGGGAACTCTCCGCCGAAGCGATTCATCCCGAAGGCTGGCGCCCACAGCCGGTCATCACCCTCGAAGCGCTTGAGCCGCAGCCCCCGGTCGCGGCGGACAGCGGCTCCCCCCTGCTCTGCGGCAACGGTCATGCCATGGCGGACGGCGACTTGATGTGCCTGGTCTGCGGCGCCGATCCGCTCGCCCCGGAGCAACAGCCACCCGCCGCGCCCCCAGCCGCCGACAGTGAAACCGTGATCGACGGCTGGCGCCTGTTGCGGCAGATCAGCAGCGGCGGCGTGCGCGAGCGCTTTATCGCCGAGCACCGTGAAACCGCCCACCAGGCGGTACTGACCCTCTACCAGGCCGGCGCCGAACCCGATCCCTCGGTGTACGAAGCCCTCAAGCGCCTGCCCCGGGAACACGTGCCGGAGATCATCCACACTGGCCGTTGGGACGAGCGCGCCTTCGAAGTGGCCGAGGAACTCACCGGCGGCACCCTGGCCGATCTGGGGATCGTGGTCAGCGACAGGGCCGCGGTGCAGCACATCGTCAGTGAACTGGGCCAGGCCCTGCATGCCTTCAGCGAAGCCGGCCTGCGCCACCGCGACCTGCGTCCCGCGACCTTGCTGGTGCGCAGCCGTGAGCCCCTGGACCTGGTGATCAGCGGCTTCGGTTCGGCGCGGCTGTCGGAGTTCGACCTGGACATCGTCTCGCCTCTGGAAACCAGCCGCTACATGGCCCCCGAAGCCATCGCCGGAGGCGTGGCCGCCGCCTCCGACTGGTGGAGCCTGGGGATGATCCTGCTGGAACAGTTGACCCAGGGTGAGTGCTTCGCCGGCATCAATGCCAACGCCTACCTGATTCACATCCTGGCCAATGGCGTAATGCTGCCGGACGACCTCGACCCGCGCCTGGAGCTGCTGCTGCGCGGCCTGCTGGCCCGGGACCGTCACCAGCGCTGGCAATGGCCCCAGGTGCAGGCCTGGCTCCAGGGCGAAAGCCCCAGCGTACCGGACTCGGTCGCCAGCGAAGAGGACGCCGACGAAGGCGCCAGCATCGCCCTGGGCAGCCGGCGCTTTCGCCGGCCGGGGCCGTTCGCCCTGGCGGCCGCCGAGGTCGAGCACTGGCCCCAGGCCCTGGATCACCTGTTGCGTGGGGTGATCGTCACCTGGGCCGAACAGGCCGGTTTGCCCGCACGGCAGCTGGCGGGCCTGCGCCAGGTGGCCCAGCACGAAGGGCTGGACGATGACACCCGGCTGATGCTCGCCTTGAAACTGCTGAACCCGGAAATGCCCCTGATCCAGCGCGGCGAGATCGTCACCCCCGGCTGGTTGCTGGAGCATCCCCTGGACGGTTACCGCTTGATCAGCGGCCCGGCCCCGGACCTGCTGGAACGCCTGGAGACCGAGCACTGGCTGTCGCGGCTCAAGCTGCGGGCCGAACAGGTACGCCAGCGCGCCCAGCACCAGGCCATCGAACTGGACGAGGAGCAACTGCGCATCTACCTGCTCTCCAGCTCCCGCGCCCGTCTGGCCGCACAGTGGGAAGAACGCCAGCGCCTGCTGCCGGACAGCGAGCACAACGGCATCCTGTCCCTGGCGGACCGCCGCTCCATCAGCGAAGAAGACCTGATCGTGCTGCTCAGTGCCGCCATCGGTCAGTTCCGCTCGGTGGACGCCATCCTGGAGGAGGCCACCACCCTGGCCCGCGAGGCCGTGGTCCTGAGCTTCGATGCCGATAGCGCCCGCGCACTGCTGGGGCTGCCGCGCCCGGCCTTGTACCGTGAAATCGACGAACGCATCAGCGGCTTCGCCCGCTGTGGCGTGCCGAGCATCGATGAGTGGGCCGAGCAATTTCGCCTGGAACGGCGCATGCCCCTGGCCAAGGCCCTGGTGCTGCTGGCCATCGGCGCCGAGCAGTGGCTGGAACCGCAAAAGCAGCATTACGTTTCGCAGATCCTCGACTTCTTCGAGAAAAAGGTCGCCAGCGTGGTGCTACGCGGCCCGCTGGTGCGCATGAGCATCGGCAAGACCACCGCCCGGGTCGACCTCAACGAATTGCACAGCGAGCGCAGCCCGGCCCCGGCGCTACTGGATCACCTGATCGCGCGCAACGCCCAGCCCATCACCCTCGACCCGGCGTGCTTCGCCGAGAACCCGCAGTTGGATGCGCGGCTCAACAGCCTGTACCGCCAGAGCTCGCTGTACAAACGCGACACCGGGATCGATGGCCTGTACCTGGGCTTCCCCTTCCTTCTGACCCGGGACCCGCGGGGCACCACCCGCACCCGCATCGCACCCTTGCTGCTGTGGCCGGTCAAGCTGCTGCTGGAAGTCGGCAGCCGCGGCAAGGTGGCCCTGGTCTTCGACAGCGAGCGTGAAGAGGTGCGCCTCAACCCGGGGCTCGACACCTTGCTGGGCATTGATGCCGCCAAGCTCTGGCGCAAGGCCGCCGACGAACTGCTGGGGCGCTCGGCGCTCAAGGCCGCCGACGTCATGGACGCCTTCGGCATGCTGGCCACAGCCAGCTCCCGAGTGCTCGGCAGCCTGCCGCCGCCGAGCACCGAAGTGCAGCCCTACCAGGATCAACTGGCCTGTGCCGCCGTGCTGTTCCATGTGGCCTTCATGGGCCAGGCCATTGGCGAGGACCTGCGCCAGCTCAAGGCCCTGCCTCCCGGCGGCACCGGCCTGGAAACCGCCCTGCGCCTGAGTCCGACGGAACCAGACAGCAGCGACAGCCAGGCCACCCCGCTCCCGCCTGAACTGCAGCGCTTCTTTACCGTGGCCAGCGACCCTTCCCAGGAAGCCGCGGTGCTCCAGGCCCGCCAGGCCCCCGGGTTACTGGTGGAGGGCCCGCCCGGCACCGGCAAGAGCCAGACCATCGTTAACATGGTGGCCGATGCCATCGGTCGCCAGCGCAGCCTGCTGATCGTCTGCCAGAAGCACGCCGCCCTGGAAGTGGTACACAAGCGCCTGGTGGCCGAGGGCCTGGGCAACCGGGTGGTGATGCTCAACGACATCAACCGCGACCGTGAACCGGTGATCCGCAGTGTCCGCGAACAGCTCGAAGCCCTGTTCAAGAGCGATGCCGCCCAGCAACCCTGGCTGCACCAGCGCGAACGCCTGGCGGCGCGGATCGAAGCCCTGGAGGGCGACCTGGATCGCTTCCACCAGAGCCTGCACCGCATCGATGAACACTGTGGCTTGAGCTACCGCCAGTTGATCGGCGAACTGATCGGCCTGGAACAGGGGCCTGCGCCACTGGATGTTCCGGTCTTGCGCCAGCACCTGGCCGCCCTGGACATCGCCGACCTGACGCGCCTGGAAGAAGCCTGTGCGCCGCTGATCCGCCTGTGGCTGCCGGCCCGCTATGAACACAGCGCCCTGGCCCAACTCCAGGCCTTCCCCACTGACGCAGCCACCCTGCAAGCGTTCAACCAGGGCTTTGAGCGCCTGTTGAGCGGCGAGGAGCTGCGCCTGGAAACCCTGCAGGCGCACCCGGCCGACTTCGAAGTCGACGACCCGGCGCCCTACCGCGCCTGGCTCGAGCAGCACCTGCACAGCCTGCTGGGCCTGGACGATGAGCGCCGCCAACGGCTGGCGCGCTGGCTCCCCCTGTTCCGTGGCAATAACGGCCAAGCAGCGCAAGGCGATGGGCTGATCCTGGCGCTGCAGGCCCTGCGCCAACAACTGGAGCAATGCGACACGGCGGCCCACCAGGACAGCCTGGCGCCGGGCCTCAGCGCCCTGCCCGCGGCCCAGCTGCGCACTCTGCAGCAACGCGCCCGCGCCGTGATCCAGGGTCGCTCCTGGCTGGCACGCCTCAACCCGCTGCGCCTGATCCGCCAGCGCAAGCTGTTGGCCTTCCTCGCCGAACAGGGCGCCCCGGCCGAACCGCAGCGCCTGCCGGAACTGCTGGCGGCGGCCCTGCTGGAAAGCCAGTGGCGCCCATTGCGCGCGCAGTTGCAGCAACTGCATCAGCAACTGAGCCTTGCAGATATCCCCAACGACTGTGGTCCGGGCCTGCTGCCGCAGGTACGCCAGGACCTGGGGCAACTGGACGAAATGCGCACTCTAGCCGCGGCGCTGGCGCAAGCGCCCCAGGTCCAGCAACTGGACGCCGTGATACTGACCGGTGAGCGGCGATCACTGGACAGCCTGCTGGCCGGTTATGACGCGGCCTTTATCCGCCACAGCGTGCGCCAGGACAGCCTGAATGCCCTGCAACGCCTGAATCAGTGGCTGCAACCGGAGCTGCTGGGCCAACTGCGCCAGCGCGTGGAGCTCAACCAAAGCAATCAGTTGCCTCTCAATCGCCTGCGCGAAGCCTTGCCGACCCTGAGCGCCTACCAGGCGTTCCGCGCCCGGGCCGGCCAGCTGGCGCCGGCAGACCTGGAGTTGCTGGGGGTACTGCGGGACTACCAAGCAACGCTCGACGAGATTCCCGCCGAGCAACTGGAAGCTGTGGTCCGGCGCATGCTCAACCGTGAAGCGCGGCTGGGCTGGAAACGCCAGATCGAACAACGCCAACCCGAACTGATGCTGGAGCACAGTGAAACCGCGGCGAAGATCGCCAGCCTCGGGGAAGCCGACACCCAGATGCGCAGCCTCAACCGCCAACTGCTCAGTGAAGGCATCGAGCTGTCGCGCCTGGGCACCCGCAAACAATGGGAAGACGTCACCCGCCTCACCGGACGGCGTTCGCGCAGGCTGCGCGAGTTCATGGAGATGGGCGCGGGACTGGGGCTGATGAGCCTGCGACCGGTGTGGCTGATGAACCCGGACGTGGCCAGCCGGGTGCTGCCGCTCAAGCCCGGGCTGTTCGATATCGTGATCTACGACGAGGCCTCGCAGATGCCGGTGGAGTTCGCCCTGCCGACCCTGTACCGGGGTCGGGTCACGGTGGTCAGCGGCGACGAGAAGCAGATGCCGCCCACCGCCTTCTTCTCCAGCCGGGTGGAAAGCGACGAGGCCGAACTCTTCGATGGCGACCAGCCGGACGCCGATGCCGACGAGGAACAACGGGAAGCCTTCGAAGACACCTGGAACCGCCGCGAAATCAAGGACTGCCCGGATCTGCTGCAACTGGCTCGCAGCTCGCTACCCTCCACCACCCTGCAGATCCACTACCGCTCGGCCTACCGCGAGCTGATCGGTTTCTCCAACGCATCGTTCTACGGCAACCGCCTGAGCATCCCGGTACGCCATCCCCAGGCCAATATCCTCGCCATCAAGCCGCTGGAGCTGATCCGCGTGGACGGCGTCTATCAGCAGCAGGTCAACCCCGACGAGGCCGAACGGGTGGTCGACTACCTGGCCGAGCTCTGGCAAGCGCCCTACGCCGAACGGCCCTCGGTGGGCGTGGTGACCTTCAACCGCAAGCAGGCCGACCTGATCGAGGAGCGCCTGGAGCTGCGCGCCGAGCAGGACCCGGCGTTTCGTGCGGCCTACAGCCAGGAGCGCGAACGCAGCGAGGACGGCGAGGACATGTCGGTGTTCGTCAAGAACGTCGAGAACGTCCAGGGCGATGAGCGCGACATCATCGTGTTCTCCTCGACCTTCGGGCGTAACAGCCAGGGCAGTTTCCGGCGCAACTTCGGGGTCCTGGGACAAACCGGCGGTGAACGCCGGCTCAATGTGGCGGTGACCCGGGCCCGGCGCAAAGTGGTGATGATCACCTCGATGCCGATTGCCGATATCTCCGACATGCTCACCACCCAGCGCCCACCCGCCAGCCCGCGAGACTACCTGCAAGGCTACCTGGAGTACGCCCGAGCCCTGTCGGCCGGTGAGTTCGCCAGCGGCCACAACCTGCTGGGGCGCCTGGTCACCGAGCGCCAGGATGCAAAGGTCCAGCACAACGCCCACAGCGACGGTTTCACCCAGGCGGTGGCGGCGTTCATCCGCACCCTGGGCTGGAGCCCGGTCAGCGCCAACGAAGGGGATGCCTTTGGCCTGGACTTTGCCATCGAGCATCCCGATACCGGGCTCTATGCCCTGGGCATCGAATGCGACACCCCGCGCCATGGGCTGCTGACCCGCGCCCGCTCCCGGGAAATCTGGCGGCCATCGGTACTGCGCCGGGCCATTCCCCATCTGCATCGGGTCTCGTCGCAGGCCTGGTACCACGACCCGCAAAGCGAACGCGCTCGCCTGCAGGCCGCCATCGAGCAGGCCTTGCAGCCGCTGGCCGGCAGCGCATCACAGACGCAACCCCAAGCCCTGGCTGACACGGAGCAAACCCCATGAGCGGCCCGAAAGTGGTGCGTATCGTCACCCGCGAAGAAATCCTGGAAATCTGCGCCGGCCACCTGCGGCGCCTGGAGCAAGCTATTGCCCGCTGGGAAGAGCAGGCACAACGCCTGGGGCAACTGACCGAACAGGAACGGGCCGCCACCCACGAGCGGTTCAAACAGTTGCACCAATTGATCGAGGCCGATCGCCTGCTGGATCTGCAGAAACAGGTGCCGATCGAAATCCAGTACCTCAAGGACGATCTGCAACAGCGGGAAAACCGCGCGGTGCAGCAGGCCACGCAACAGCGCCAACTGGCCCGCCGCCAGCGGGAAAACGCCACCACTCTGCTGGGCGCGCTGCAAGGCAAAGCGCTGCCAACCCAACTGCTGCAACAGTTGCAGGCGCTTGCCGACGGACAGCCCGTGGCGGCTGTCGAGTCGATTCTCGCCCAGGGTTTCGCCAGCCTCGGTGCCACAGCCGAAGAACAGGGCCTGAGCGAGGCACAGCAGCAACTGGCCGGGCGCCTGCAGGGCGAAAGCGCTACCCAGACCCTGGCGCAATGGCGCGCCGCCCATGAACAAAAGGAACCCAGGCTGGAACGCATCGAGCAGCACATTGCCCAGTTGCTGACCCTCGATGATCAGGCCAGTGCCGAACCCTATCTGGCCAAGTTGCGCCAGATAGACGCCGAAACCCGCGAGCAACAGCGCAACCTGCTGCTGGACAGCCTGGTGCTGGAACTGGCCCAGGCCACCCGCGACAGCCATGAACGCCGTGCGCGCCTGGTTCTTCTCCAGGAGCTGGCCAATGAAGTCGCGCTCCTATGTCCCACGGCTGTCGAGCAAGAGCTGGTCCAGGCCGGACAATGCAGCCTGGCCAATATGGCGCCAGTGGATGAGCTGATTGCCCGCTTCAACACACTGATCGAAGCCGAGCTGCAACAACGCGCTGCCCTGGCCCGTCGCCAGGCGGTACTCGAAGGCCTGGCCAGCCTGGGCTACGAAGTTCGCGAGGGCATGGCCACCGCCTGGGCCAAGGACGGTCGAGTGGTGCTGCGCAAGAGCGCCACTCCGGGGTATGGCGTGGAGGTTGGAGGCACGGCCGACAACGGCCGGCTGCAAGTACGTGCGGTCGCCCTCAGCGCCCAGCGCGACACCCAGCGCGACAAAGACATCGAGACCCTCTGGTGCGGCGAATTCCAGCGACTGCAAGCCCTGCTGGCCGCCCAGGGCGACGACCTGAGCATCGAGAAAGCCCTGGCCGTAGGGGCCGTGCCGCTCAAGGAAGTGCAACTGGACGACACCCAGCAGGAGTACCGGGAGCGGGCGCAACAGCGCACCTGACCCGCCTCGCCCTGTGGGAGCCGGATTGCCGGCGAAGGCGATCTCGCGGGCCTCTTCGCTGGCAAGCCAGCTCCTACAATCCGCCTCCCCAGTAGGAGCCGGCTTGCCGGCGAAAGCGATCTCTCGGCCTCTTCGCTGGCAAGCCAGCGCCTACCTATCCGCCTCGCCTGTAGGAGCCGGCTTGCCGGCGAAAGCGATCTCGCGGGTCCCTTCGCTGGCAAGCCAGCTCCTACGGCCGGGGATGGGGCAGATGCTCAGAAGCCGGGGGCGATCTGGCCTTTGTAGCGGGTCAGGATGAATTGGCGCACTGCGTCGGAGTTCAGGGCCTTGGCCAGTTTCTGAATCCGCGGGTCGTTGAGGTTGTCCGGGCGGGCCACCAGAAACTCGATGTACAGGTCCTTGCCCTTCTCTACGATCAAGGCGCTGTTGGTGTCGATCCCGGCTTCCAGGGCGTAGTTGGCGAACACGAACGCCAGGTCCACCTGGCTCACCGAGCGGGCCAGCAAGGCGCCTTCCAGTTCACGGATCTTCAGGTGCTTGGGGTTGTCGACGATGTCACGCGGGGTGGCCAGGGTGTTGCTCGGGTCCTTGAGCTTGATCAGCCCCGCCTCATGCAGCAGCACCAGGGCACGACCGGTGTTCACCGGGTCGTTGGGAATCGACACCGTGGCGCCGTCCTTGAGCTCGGCAATGTGCTTGATCCGGGTGGAATACGCACCGAAGGGCTCGATGTGTACCCCCACCACCGGCACCAGGTCGGTGTGCCGGGTCTTGTTGAAGTCATCGAGGAACGGCCGGTACTGGTAGTAGTTGGCGTCGAGGTTCTTCAGCGCCAGTTGCTGGTTGGGCTGGATGAAGTCGGTGAACACCTTGATCTGCAGGTCCACGCCTTCCTTGGCCAGTTGCGGTTTGACGAACTCGAGGATCTCGGCGTGGGGCACCGGGGTCGCGCCCACCAGCAGCTTTTCGTTGGCGTTGACGCTCAGGGACAGTACGGCGGCCAATACGGCCAGGGTTTTCTTCATGGGTTGCTCCTAAGGAAGAGGCAGGCAGCCGTCGTGGGGCGCACGTGGGGCCGTGTTTCGGGTTGGGTTCAAAGAAATCGCTTCAACGTCGGCTGTAGCGCGCCACCAGGCGATCGCCGGTCATCTGCAGGGCCTGCACCAGCACCAGCAACAGGACCACGGTAACCAGCATCACGTCGGTCTGGAAACGCTGGTAGCCGTAGCGAATCGCCAGGTCCCCCAGCCCGCCACCGCCGATCACCCCGGCCATGGCGGTGTAGTCCACCAGGACGATGGCGGTCACCGTTACCGCTGCCAGCAGGCCGCCTCGGGCTTCGGGCAACAACGTGTGGCGGATGATCTGCCAGGTGCTGCCGCCCATGGCCTGGGTCGCCTCCACCACTCCACGGTCCACCTCCCTCAGGGCGGTTTCCACCAGCCGGGCAAAGAACGGCGTACAGCCCACCACCAGCGGCGGGATGGTGCCCGGCACCCCGAGGGAGGTGCCCACCAGCAGCGTGGTCAGGGGAATCAGCACGATCAGCAGGATGATGAAGGGCAACGAACGCAGCACGTTGACCAGCACCGACAGCACTCGATAGATGCCCTGGGCTTCATGCAACTGGCGCTTGCCGGTGAGAAACAACAGCACCCCCAGCGGCAGCCCCAATAGCACGGTAAAGCCCAGGGCCGCACCGAGCATGCTCAGGGTGTCGAGACAGGCCTGGGCGATATCGGCCCAATAAATGTTCTTGAACCACTCGGCCATGGCGTCAGGACCAGTCGTGGCGCGGTGGCTTGATGTCGTTGAGCAGCCAGTTGCCCACCACGTGGTACTTCCAGCGCACCGGGTCGTGCAGGGTGTGCACCCGGGCATTGCGCCAGTGGCGGTCAAAGTTGTGGCGCTTGAGGGTCGAGCGGGTGCCGCCCAACTCGAACAGCTTGTTGCTGGCCTCGATGGCGATCTCGGTGGTCAGCACCTTGGCCTTGGCCACCGCCAGGGAAGCCAGGGCGACACTGTCTTCATCGGGTGCCGGACGCGCCGCGTCCAGGGCCAGGCCGGCCCGTTCCAACAGGGCTTCGGCGGCCTCCAGGCGGATCTCCAGGGCCCCCACCTGGATGATGGTCAGTGGATCTTCACTGGCCTTTTCCACCCCGGCGTCGATCCACGGCCGGGCGTGCTGACGAACAAAGGCGATGGTGTCCCGTAGCGCCGCCCGGGCGATGCCGGCGTCGATGGCCGCCGTGGTCAGCTGGGCGAAGGGCCCGGCCAGGGTCGGGCTTTCATAGGAACGATAGGTGGGGAACAGGTTGAAGGCCGGCACCAGCAGGTTTTGCGCCAGCACCGTGCCGCTGGACGTGGTGCGCTGGCCGATGCTGTCCCAGTCATCGATCACTACCAGTCCCTCGCTGCCCCGGGGCACAAAGGCCAGTTGCCCGCGGCCCTGCTCGTCCAGAGCCAGCACCGCCAGCCAGTGGGCATACAGCGAACCGGTGCAGTAACCCTTGCGGCCGTTGATCACATAACCATCACCTGAGCGACGGATGCTGGCCTGAATGTCCTGAACGTTCTTGCCGCCGGTTTCCGACAGCGCATTGGCAAAACGGTGGCCTTGCAGGGCCAGGGCAAAAAAATGCGCCTGCTGCTCCGGGGTGCCTTGCAGGCGGATGTCTTCCAGCAGGCAGTAGTGATTCTGCGGGATCTGCCCCAGGGACGGATCGGCGGCGGAAATGATGGCGATCACCTCGGCCAGCACCGCGTAGGACACCTGGGCACCGCCATATTCCCGGGGCACGCTGATGCCCCACAGGCCACTGTTGGAATAGAGGTCGACCACCTGCGACGGCACCTCACGAGTGCGGTCGCGCTCGGCATCCTGCTCCAGCAGGACGGCAGCCACGCGCCGGGCCACGATCAACGCTTCGGCGCCATCACCGATCACATGGGCGGCCGGGGTATGCAGGGGATAAAAGGCAGATTCAGGCAATGAAGACATACAGCGCTCTCGGGCGAATGAAGGTTCTACCCCGTCACTGCAGCTTCTGTGCCGAAAGATCTGGCCTTTGAGTTCAAGGGCTTACAGGTCATCGCTGACGTTTGCCCAGCAGGCCGCCGGACAAATTGCTGGATGGCTGTTGCTGGACCAACAGTGCCTTGCTGTTGCCTGGACGACACCTCGTCGGCCCACACCGGTACCGAAGGTTCCCGGGTATAGAGTGAAAGCGGCTCGATCCGGCGACGGACCCGTTTCCAAAAACAACATCAAGGAGAAACCCAGATGAGCGTCAAACCCATTCCCGAAGGCTTCAGCGGCGTCACTCCGTACCTGGGCATCAAGCGCGCCGCCGAGGCCATCGAGTTCTACAAACAGGCCTTCGGCGCGGTGGAAACCATGCGTCTGGACATGCCCGACGGCAGCGTCGGCCATGCCGAACTGCGCATCGGCGGCTCGGCCATCATGCTCGGCAGCCCCTGCGAAGAAACCCCGATGGACAGCCCGGACACCCACAAGACCTCGGTTGGGCTGCATCTGTATGTCGAGGATGTCGATAGCAGCTTCGCCCGGGCATTGGCCGCCGGCGGCACCGAAGTGTCGGCGCTCAAGGACCAGTTCTATGGCGATCGCAGTGCCAGCCTGCGAGACCCTTTCGGACATGTCTGGTTTCTGGCCAGCCGCAAGGAAGACTTGAGTCCCGAGGAAATCAGCCGCCGCGCGCAGGAAATGTTCCAGCAACAGCCCCACTGACCCGCCCTGACGCCCAGCCGGCGAAGCCCCTCTCACGGCCCTCCTCTTGTAGGAGCCGGCTTGCCGGCGAAGGCGATCTCACGGTCCCCTTCGCTGGCAAGCCAGCTCCTACACCGGTCAGCCGCCCCTGATGCACAAACCGCAAGCCTAGGAAAAACCCCATTTTTACGGGGCTTCCTTGGCTTCGTAACATTTACTTTCATATCGCCTTTCGGGATTTACGATTCTCATTCGTCTTAATTAGATGCAGCAGGCCGCGTTGGCCAAGGCTATGCCCGGTACTTTTGCGCCAGGCCCGGCCCAGGGTTCCAGTGCCGCTCCATTCCTCGAATCAAGACGCCCACTCCATGTCGAAGAAGTCCCGTTCAAAAATCTGGTTTCTGGTGCACAGCTGGCTGGCCCTGCCCATCTGGTTCTTTGTGCTGATCGTCTGCGTTACCGGCACCCTGGCGGTGGTCAGCCAGGAGATCGTGTGGCTGGCCAATCCGGATATCCGTGCCAGCAAACCCAGCGATGATGCGCAGCCGCTCAATTACGACCAGATCGTGGCGGCCATCAAGCAGGCCGAACCCAGCACCCGCATCGATACCATCGTGACCCCGGACGAAAGCCATTTCGCCCTGAGTGTCAGCGTCAGCTACCCGGACGGCCGTTCCCCGACGCTGTACGTCAACCCCTACACCGGGGCAATCCAGGGCACCAGCCCAGAGTTCGATTTCCAGGGTTTCACCCGGGCTCTGCATGGCTGGTGGCTGGTGCCCTTCACCAACGGCTATAGCTGGGGCTGGTACCTGGTGTCGTTCCTGGGCCTGCCGATGCTGATTTCGTTGATCACCGGACTGGTGGTCTACAAGAAATTCTGGAAGGGCTTTCTCAAGCCGACCCTGCGCCTGCGCCATGGGGCACGGATCTTCTGGGGCGACTTCCACCGCCTGAGCGGCATCTGGTCCATCTGGTTTATCACGGTGATTTCGATCACCGGCACCTGGTTCCTGATCGAGGCGGTCCTCGCCGACAACCACGTCAGCATTTCCAGCCAACCCATTGTCCCGGTCATTGCCCGGGAGCAGGTGCCGACCACCACTGACGGCAGCCCGGCACCGATGATCGGCCTGGACCAGGCCATCGGCATCGCCACCCAGAAGATCCCCGGTTTCGACATCAGCTTCGTCAGCCTGCCAAGCAATGCCTACAGCCACCTGTACGTGGGCGGTCGTGGCTGGTACCCGCTGATGTACCAGACCGCCAACATCAACCCCTACACCGGCTCCCTGGACACCTCGCACCTGCTGAGCGACCGCAACACCCTGGAGTTCGTCACCGAGTCCATGCGCCCGCTGCACACCGGCGACTTCGGCGGCCTCTGGATCAAGCTGATCTGGTTCTTCTTCGGCCTGGTGCTGAGCATGATGGTCCTCAGCGGCCTGTTGATCTGGACCAAACGCACCGCCCTGGCCACCGCCAACGCCCTCAAGCGCGAAGAAAAGGCCGCCCGTGCGCGCCCCGCCAGCAAACCCGCCCAGGCACCCGCCCCGGCCATGAGCGCCAAAACCTCGGAGAGCACCCTGTGAGCCAGACCAGCACCGCCACCGCGCCTTCGAACCTGAGCCGGCTTTGGCACAAATGGCGCTTTCACCTGAACATCCTGCTGTTGCTGATTCCCCTGGGCTTCATGCCCAAGTACTTCGCCGACGTCGCATTGTTTCGGGGTGAAAGCGGCCTGGGTGAACGGGAGATCGGTGAAATCCAGGTCGGCCCCTGGAGCCTGCGCCTGGCCGAGATGCGCAACGAAGCGCCGCGCAGCGATGGCCCCGCCGGTTACGTGAAAAGCTTCAACGCCGCCCTGTGCCAGGCCTGCATCGAACCGGTCAAGGCCACCTACCTGCGCATCGGCAAACCCCGCAGCCTGCGGGCCGCCGGGGTGATCTTCTTCGGCAGCCCGTATCGCATGGGGGCCAGCCTGCCCGTCCCGGAAAAGACCAAAGTCGACGCTGAGCTGTGGATCACCATGGAAGGCTGGGACGGCAGCATGCACCAGGCATCCATTCCCCTGAGTCAGGCTTCGCCCGCCACCGTGGCCTGGCTCGAAAAACAAGGAGGCAAATGATGATTCGCGCAGTATCCACCCGGCGCCTCGGCGCCGTTGCCCTGTTGCTGCTGGGCGGCGCCTTCAGCCACAGCGCCCTGGCCCACAACCCGATGTGCGAATGCAAGGCCATCGACGCCGACCAGATTCGCTGCACCGGTGGTTTTTCCGATGGCAGCGGCGCTCCGGGGGTGACCCTGGACGTGATCGGCTACGACGAAACCATCCTGGTGCCGGGCAAGCTGGGGGCCGATTCGACCCTGACCTTCAAGAAGCCCTCCAGCGAGTTCTACGTGCTCTTCGATGCGGGCCCCGGCCACGTGGTCGAGATCGACCAAGCGGATATCGAGGCCCCATGACTCCTGCCACCACCCAGGTCGTGCGCCCCGCCGGCGCCGGCCACGAAACCCTCTATGTACTGTTGTTGTGCGCGCTGATTCTGAGTGTGGCCGCCACTGTGGTGCTGTGGCGCGGCGAAAAAGTCGAAACCGCCAGCGTCGCCAGCCACCAGCTCGACGCCCGCCGCGACCTGAGTGCCGGCGAACAAGGCATCTACGCCGACCTGCGGGTGACCCTCGATGAAATCCACCTGCTGCAGGCCGAAAGCCAGACGCTGCCGAGCCCGGCGCAACTGGCCGAGGAAGGCTTCGCCCCCTTCGCCCAGGACGCCAGCTCGGTGAGCCGTGGTGGCCATGCCTGGCAATTGCAGGATCAGGCCTACCTGGGCCTGAGCCAGAACCCGCAAGTGGCCGGTTCCTTTCTGATGCGCCTGGATACCAAGGATCAGACCAAGGTGGATATCTGGCTCAATCGTGCCCCGTCCGTCACCGTGCCTTTCGATCTCAGCGACACGACGCTGGCCGCCACCGGTTGGCAACAGGTGGTCGCGCAATTCGATGCCGGGGTGACTCGCCAGCATCGTCATTGATCTTTTTGCATTCATCCGAGAGAAGAACGCTTGCCCATGCCTATTTCATCGCAACGCCGCCCATTCCTGCGGGTGCTGCTGGTCAGCCTGCTGGCCCTGGTGCTCAGCCCCCTGGTCAGCGCCGACCCGGCCAAGCGCCTGCGCATCGGTATCACCCTGCACCCCTACTACAGCTACGTGGCCAATATCGTCGGCGACAAGGCCGAGGTGGTGCCGCTGATTCCCGCCGGCTTCAACCCCCACGCCTACGAGCCCCGGGCCGAGGACATCAAGCGCATCGGCAGCCTGGATGTGATCGTGCTCAACGGCGTGGGCCACGATGACTTCGCCGACCGCATGATCGCCGCCAGCGAGCGCCCGGACATCCCGGTGATCGAAGCCAACGAAAACGTGCCGCTGCTGGCCGCCACCGGCGTCGCCGCCCGGGGCGCCGGCAAGGTGGTCAACCCGCACACCTTCCTGTCCATCAGCGCCTCTATCGCCCAGGTCAACAACATCGCCCGGGAGCTGGGCAAGATGGACCCGGCCAACGCCAAGAGCTACACCCAGAACGCCCGAGCCTACGGCAAGCGCCTGCGGCAGATGCGCGCCGATGCCCTGGCCAAGCTGACCCAGGCGCCCAACGCCGACCTGCGGGTAGCCACGGTGCACGCTGCCTATGACTACCTGCTGCGCGAGTTCGGCCTGCAAGTGACCGCGGTGGTGGAGCCGGCCCACGGCATCGAGCCCAGCCCTAGTCAGCTGAAAAAAACCATCGACCAGCTGCGGGAACTGGACGTCAAGGTGATCTTCTCGGAGATGGACTTCCCCTCCACCTACGTCGAGACCATTCAGCGTGAATCCGGGGTCAAGCTCTACCCGCTGTCGCATATCTCCTACGGCGACTACAGCGCCGAGAAATACGAGAAGGAAATGAAGGGCAACCTCGACACCGTGGTCCGGGCCATCCAGGAGGCCGGGGCATGACCGCCATCGAGACCCTGATGCGGGGCCCGGCCATCGAGTTCGATCAGGTCAGCCTGACCCTGGGCCGCACCACCATCCTCGACCGCGTGACCTTCCAGGTCCAGCCCGGCAGCGTGCACGCACTGGTGGGCCCCAACGGCGGCGGCAAGAGTTCGCTGATCAAGACCCTGCTGGGGCAGATGCCGCACCAGGGCCAATTGCGCCTGCAATGGCCGGATGCGCCCGGCACCATCGGCTACGTGCCCCAGGCCCTGGAGTTCGACCGTGGCCTGCCGATGACCGTGGACGATTTCATGGCTGCCATGTGCCAGCGCCGCCCGGCCTTTCTCGGCCTCAGCCGGCATTACGCCCAGGCCATAGGCGAGGCCCTGGAACGGGTCGGCATGCAAGACAAGCGCAAACGGCGCATGGGCGCTCTGTCCGGCGGTGAACGCCAGCGGGTGCTGCTGGCCCAGGGCCTGATCCCGGCCCCGCAACTGCTGGTATTGGACGAACCGATGTCGGCCCTGGACGAAGCCGGTATCCAGGTCTTCGAACGCCTGCTCCACGATTGGCGCCAGAGCGGCATCACCCTGCTGTGGATCGAGCACGACCTGGAAGCGGTGGGCCGTCTGGCGGACCGGGTCACCGGCCTCAACCGTCGGGTGCTGTTCGACGGCCCGGCGCAGCAGACCCTGACCCCGGAGCGCCTGCTCAGCCTGTTCTCCACCCATCCACGAACCGCCGGGAGCGCCGCCTGATGACCTATGAAGCTTTTCGCCTGATGGTCCAGGGCTGGGCTTCGGCCGGCTACCTGCCCGAAGCCCTGGCCTACGGGTTCGTGGTCAATGCATTGCTGGCCGGCCTGCTGATCGGCCCGGTGCTCGGCGGCCTGGGCACGCTGGTGGTGGTCAAGCGCTTCGCCTTCTTCTCCGAAGCGGTAGGCCACGCTGCCCTCACCGGGGTGGCCATCGGCATTCTCCTGGGCGAACCCTACACCGGCCCCTACGGCAGCCTGTTCGGCTACTGCCTGCTGTTCGGCATCCTGCTCAACTACCTGCGCAATCGCACCGGCCTGGCCCCGGACACCCTGATCGGCGTGTTCCTTTCGGTGTCCCTGGCCCTGGGCGCCAGCCTGCTGCTGATCCTGGCCGGCAAGATCAACGTGCACATCCTGGAAAACGTGCTGTTCGGCTCGGTGCTCACGGTCAACGGCAACGACCTGCTGGTGCTCTTGATCGTCGGTGCCCTGGTGCTGGGCCTGAGCCTGCCGCTGTACAACCGCATCATGCTGGCCAGCTTCAACCCACAGCTGGCGGCCGTGCGCGGCGTCGCCGTGAAGACCCTGGACTACCTGTTCGTGATCCTGGTGACCCTGATCACCGTGGCCGCGGTCAAGGTCATCGGCGCCATCCTGGTGGGCGCGCTGCTGGTGATTCCGGCCGCTGCCGCCCGCTTGCTCAGCCAGTCGCTCAAGGGCTTCTTCTGGATCTCGGTGAGCATCGCCACCGTCAGCACCTTGTGCGGCATCCTGCTGCCGATCGTCTTCGACCTGCCGGTGCCCTCCGGCGCGGCAATCATCCTGGTGGCCGGCGTGGCCTTCGCCCTGGCCGCCATCGCCCGCGGCACCGTCCCCAGCCTGAAAGGGAATATCGGATAAATGCACAGTTCATTGCGTCACTTGTCATTGCCTCAACTGAGCCTGGCCCTGGTCCTCGGCGGCCTTACCAGCAGCCCGGCCCTGGCCGAGCGCGACCACTTCGAACCGATGCGCGTGGTGGCCAGCCACGGCATGGGCAATACCGCGCTGCACAGCGCCACCTCGGAAAAACCGCTGACGGTGCTGGCCTCGCTGCCGGTGACCTTCGGCCTGGGGCAGATCCTGCTGCAAGGCACCCACGTCAAGCTGGAGCGGGCGGCCCCGGCCAACCTGCCAGGCTCGCGACAGACCGCCTACTTCACCGGGCGCGGCGCCCCGGCCCTGAGCAAACTGGCGTTGAATGCCGACGCGGTGATCGGCCTGCGCTCGATCTGGCCGGACGACCCGCTGTACCCCAACGCCCGGCGCAGCAACATCCGCATCGTCGAGATCGACGCCGCACGCCCGGTGGACGGCGCCCTGCCGGGGGTGGCCCTGCAACCGGGCAAGAGCGACGGGCTCAACACCCAGCCCTGGCTGTCCAGCAACAACCTGGGGCGCATGGCCGACGTACTCGCGGCCGACCTCGCACGCCTGGCCCCCGAAGCCAAGCCACAGATCGAGAGCAACCTGGCAGGGCTGAAACAACGCTTGCTCAAACTCAGCGCCGACAGCGAAGCGCGCCTGGCCGAGGCCGATAACCTCAGCGTGCTGAGCCTCTCCGAGCACTTTGGCTATCTGGTCAGCGGCCTGAACCTGGAACTGGTGGAAGTCGACGCCCGCGCCGACAACGAATGGACGCCCGAAGCGCTGCAGAAGCTGCAAGCCCGGCTCAAGGACAACGATGTGGCCGTGGTCCTGCACCATCGCCAGCCGTCCGATGCCCTGAAAGCCGCTGTCAGCGCCGGCGGCAGCCAGTTGCTGGTACTGGAAACCGACAGCGCCGACCCGCTCGGCGAACTGGAAGGCAACCTGCAGAAAGTCACCCAGGCCCTGGCCCCGAAAAGCTGAGCCCATCCCCGTCGCTGCTGCCGCCTGTTCGGCGGCGGCGCTTACATATTCCCTCAAGATTGTGGTCATTTCCCGGTGCTAGTCTGCGCTTCGCAAAAATGCCCAGACAGGAAATCCACGCCATGAGCGAATACCTGAAACTCAACAAGACCAATTGGGATGAACGCGCGCCCTTGCACGCCGCCTCGGCGGATTACGCGGTGCAACGCTTTGTCGACGACCCACAGTTTCTCTCCGATGTCGTGCAGTTCGACCGCCCCTTGCTAGGCGATATCCAGGGCCTGCGTGGCGTGCATCTGCAATGCCATATCGGCACCGATACCCTGTCCCTGGCCCGCCTCGGCGCGCGGATGAGCGGGCTGGACTTTTCCTCGGCCTCACTGGCTGAAGCCCGGACCCTGGCCCAGCACTGCAAGACCCCCATCGACTACCACGAGTCGGACGTGTTCGCGGCCGCCGAAGTGCTGCCCCGCGGCGAGTTCGACCTGGTCTACACCGGCATCGGCGCCCTGTGCTGGCTGCCGAGCATCGAGCGCTGGGCCCACACCGTCGGCGCCTTGCTCAAGCCCGGTGGCCGACTGTTTATCCGCGAGGGGCATCCAATGCTCTGGGCCCTGGATGAGGGTCACAGCGACTCGCTGCAAGTGGCGTTTCCCTACTTCGAACGCAGCGAGCCGCTGGTCTGGGACGATGACGCCACCTACGTGGAAACCGACAGCAGCCTCAAGGCCACGGTGACCCACGAGTGGAATCACGGCATGGGGGAAATCATCAGCGCCTTGCTGGCCCAAGGCCTGGAAATCACCGGGCTGGTGGAACACCAGAGCATTCCCTGGGAAGCTCTCCCCGGGCAGATGGTGGTGGATGAACATGGCGAATGGCGACTCAAGGAAGCGCCATGGCGCCTGCCACTGAGCTACACCCTACAGGCCGTCAAACGCACGGCCTGATCGCCGGGCATGAAAAAAGCCCGCTGGCCTCAAGGGGTCAGCGGGCTTTTTTACGTTGGGATTGTCGAAAGTCCTACAGCCCTTTTCGCAGCCTCGCAGGCTCGGCAGCGGCTACAGACCTTCCGAAGATCAGCCGGCCACGGCCTGCTGGTCCATCTTCTGGCGCAGGCTCAGGGGACGCATGTCGGTCCAGACTTCCTCGATGTAGGCCAGGCAGTCTTTCTTGAAACCGCTCTTGCCCACAGTGCGCCAGCCCTGGGGCACGGCCTTGTAGTCGGGCCAGATCGAGTACTGCTCTTCATGGTTGACCACCACCTGGAACAGGATGTCCTCACGGTCGAATACTGAAGTCATTACTTGTCTCCATCGCTAATAAAGTGTGCCGCGCCCCAGGCGCGGCCGTTGTGTAGAAGGAACGAATCCAGGCTGCGAAAAATTAGAGGCTGGCCACTGCCGCCGCTACTGCCTTGCTGAAGATCCCCGCCACCTGATCGATCTGCGCCGCGCTGATGATCAGCGGCGGCAGGAAGCGCACCACGCTGCCATGGCGCCCGCCCAGTTCAAGGATCAGGCCGCGCTTGAGGCATTCACGCTGTACCAGGGGAGCCAGGCGCGAATGCTGTGGCGGATGGCCCTGGGCGTCCGGCGCGCCGGTCGGGTCCACCAGCTCGACGCCAAGCATCAGGCCACGGCCGCGGACATCCCCCAGTTGCGGGTAGTCGCGCTGCAGGATCAGCAGGTGCTCGCGCAAGCGCTCGCCCATGGCCGCCGCGTGCTCGGGCAGCCGGTGTTGCTTGAGGTAGCGCATCACCGCGGAACCGGTGGCCATGGCCATCTGATTGCCGCGGAAGGTGCCGGCGTGGGCGCCTGGCTGCCAGGTGTCGAGCCAGTCGCGATAGACCATCACCGCCAGCGGCAGGCTGCCGCCGATGGCCTTGGACATCACCACCACATCGGGAATGATCCCCGCGTGTTCAAAGGCGAACATCTTGCCGGTACGACCAAAACCGCTCTGGATTTCATCGACGATCAGCGCCACCCCAGCCTTCTCGGTGATGCGACGCACCCCTTGCAGCCATTCCAGGTCCGCCGGGATCACCCCACCCTCGCCCTGCACGGCCTCAACGATGACCGCCGCCGGCAGGGCCACTCCCGCTTCAGGATCGGTCAGCAGGTTTTCCAGGTAATGCAGGTTGACCTTGACCCCCTCGGCGCCCCCCAGCCCGAACGGGCAGCGGTAGTCATAGGGAAAGGGCAAAAACTGCACGCCGTTGTTCAAGAGTCCCGCCAGCGGGCGCTTGGGCCCCAGGCTGCCCATCAGGCTCAGCGCGCCCTGGCTCATGCCGTGGTAACCGCCCTGGAACGACAGCACGGTGCTGCGTCCGGTGGCGGTGCGTACCAGCTTCAGCGCGGCTTCAACGGCATCGGTGCCGGTGGGGCCGCAGAACTGGATCTTGGCCTCGGCGGCCAGGGCCTCGGGCAACAGGCCGAACAGGTCCTGGACGAACTGATCCTTGACCGGGGTGGTCAGGTCCAGGGTCAACAGCGGCAACTCATCGGCCAGCACCTGCTGGATCGCAGCGATCACCACCGGGTGATTGTGGCCCAGGGCCAAGGTCCCGGCACCGGCCAGGCAATCGATGAAACGCCGGCCCTCGACGTCCTCGACGTGGATGCCGCTGGCCCGCTTGAGGGCCAGGGGGATACGTCGCGGATAGCTGCGAGCATTGGATTCCTGGCGATTCTGACGGGCCAGCAGGGGCGACTCGTCGAACTGGTAAAGCGTCTCCGCCGCAGTGGCGGCAAGGCCCACCGGGGAATCTTCCATAAGGCTGGTAACGGCTGACATGTCTCGAACCCTCGCGCTGCAATTTGAGCAAAACGGCCACCGGCCGGATGCGCAGCCGAAGCGGGGTGCGCACTGACAGGTTTTCCTGTTTTGGAAACGCACCAGCGAGGTCGGGATTTACACCTCGGGGCGATGAAATTGCACATATCGACCCGTAGGAGCCAGCTTGCTGGCGAAGGCGGTCTCAAAGGCCCCTTCGCTGGCAAGCCAGCTCCTGCAGTGGACGGTGATGGGTCAGGCGCGGTGGGCAGGCAGGGTCAGTTCAACGCGCAGGCCGTCGGGACGGCTGTCGAAATACAGGTCGCAACCGCAACGCTGGACGATGGCCTGGACAATCGCCAGCCCCAGGCCGCAACCGCTGCTCTGGCTGTCACGCCAGAAGCGCTGCGTCAGGTGCTGCAGATCTTCTGCGGGGATTCCCGAGCCATGGTCACGCACCTGGAAGCGCAGGCGACCGGCGACGATCTCCAGGTTCAACTCCACCGGGCATTCTTCGGGTGTATGCCGCAGGGCGTTGTCCAGCAGGTTGCGCAAGGCGGCAATGGCCAGGGTCGAGGGCATTTCCACCGGGGCTTCGCCAGCCTTGTCCCCCAGGTGCACCTTGACCCGCTGGCGGGCGCCCATGGCAGCGTCCTGGATCGCCAGGCGCGCCACCTGCTCGGCGTTGCAGTGCACACCGTCATCGAACGACAGGCTGCCCTCGACCCGGGCCAGCAACAGCAGTTGCTCCAGGGTCCGGTGCATGCGGTCGGCGCCTTCCTCGGCCCGGGCCAGGGACTGGTCACGGGCCGCGCCTTCGGTCATGCGCGCCACTTGCAGGTGGGTCTTGATCGCGGTCAGCGGGCTGCGCAACTCATGGGCCGCGTCGCCGGTCAGCCGGCGCTCGCGCTCGATGGTCTTGGCAATACGCTGGAACAGCTGGTTCTGGGTTTCCAGCAACGGCCGCAACTCGCTGGGCATGGGCTGGATCTGCAGCGGTTCCAGGGAGTCGGCGCTGCGGCGCATCAGCGCATCGCGAATCCGGTTCAGCGGTGCCAGGCTCTGGCCGATGCCCAGCCACAACAGCCACAGGCAACCCAGCAGAGCCACGCCTACCGGCACCGAAGCGGCGAGCAGCACCGACATGTTCAGGGCCTCGCGTTCCACCTGACGGTCGGCGGTGGTGATGCGCAAGTCACCGCGCACCAGGGTGAAGGTGCGCCAGGGCGCACCGTCGATCATCTGGTCATGAAAGCCCAGCTTCTCGGCTTCCAGGGTGTGTTCCGGAGTGCTGTGGCTGCGAGCCAGGATCTGCCCACGCAAGGAGCTGACCTGGCAGGCCATGCCGCCGGGAATGGTCAGGGCCGCGCTATTGATCTGATTGCCCGGGGCGTGGGACGGCAGCGTCGGCATCTGCTCCAGCAGGCCGGCCACCATGCGCGCCGAGGCCACCAGGCGCTGGTCCAGGGAAAACATCATCTGGTTGCGCAGGTCACTGAGCATCCACGCCGCCGCCAGGGCCCAGATCAGGATGAAAGCGGCGCCGAGGGTCATGCTCAGGCGCAGGCGCAGGCTCCTCACTTACCGGTTCTCCTCGCCGTCGGCCGGCCCCAGGCGATAGCCCAGGCCGCGCACGGTTTCAACGATGCCATTGCCGAGTTTGCGTCGCAGGTGGTGGATGTGCACATTCAGCGCGTTGCTCTCCAGCTCATCGTTGAAGCCGTAGACACTGTCCTTGAGTTGCTCGCTGGAGAGCACCCGACCCCGGTTGTGCAGCAGCGCCTGGAGCAGGGATTGCTCGCGCCGGGACAAGTCCACCGGCTGGCCGCCCAACAGGGTTTCCCGGGTGCTGGGGTCGTAGGTCAGGCGTCCGTGTTCAATGAGGTTGACGCTGCGCCCCGCCACCCGGCGCAACAGGGTGTGCAGCCGCGCCGCCAGTTCCCGCAGGTCGAACGGCTTGAGCAGGTAGTCGTCGGCACCGGCCTGCAGGCCGTCGACCCGGTCGGTCACCGAGTCGCGGGCGGTGAGAATCAGCACCGGAATCTCCAGGCCCTGCTGGCGCTGTTGCTTGAGCAACTTCAAACCATCTTCATCCGGCAGGCCCAAGTCCAGTACCATCACGTCGAAATCGGCCACGCCGAGCATGGCCCGCGCCGCAGAAGCGGTAGCCACATGCTCGACCGTCAGGCCCTGGGCCGTGAGGCCGGCGACTATCCCGCTGGCAATCAGCTCATCATCTTCACAGACAAGTACGTGCATGGTCGGTCCTGTAACAAAGGCGTTGATTAAGCAGGCTGCGGATTAAGCGGACATTATGCCTGCCGCTCACTGGCCACAAGCCAGGTAGGGTTAATCATCGGTTAATCAGGACCCGCCATTGTGCTCGCTACTTGCACCGGTTTAAGGCTTGGCCATGCGTCGATTGTTCATTTTGCTGTTCATGCTGTTCTCCACCCTGGCGCAAGCCGGCAACAACCCGTTCGAGGTCAAGCCCGACTTCCTGCCGGTGGGCAAGGCCTTCGTGTTTACCTCCGAACGCCTGCCTTCCGGGGAAACCCAATTGTTCTGGCAGATCGCCGACGGCTACTACCTGTACCAGAAGCGCCTGAAGTTCGACGGCCTGCCGCCCGAGCAGCAACCGGCCTTGCCGGCGGGTGAAGACCACAGCGACGAATTCTTCGGCGAGCAGACGGTGTATCGCCAAGGCCTGGAAGTGAAATTGCCCGCCGCCGCCAGCGGCAAGATCAAGCTGGGCTGGCAGGGCTGTGCCGACGCCGGCCTGTGCTACCCGCCGCAAACCCTGGAAGTGGACCTGGGCGGTGCGCCCACAGTCGCTGCCGCCAACTCTGCGACAACCAGCGGCGGCTCGGCCCAGGACCAGTTGCTGGCCAATGAGCTGCAACAGAAATCCTGGGGCCTGGGCCTGCTGGCCTTCTTCGGCTTCGGCCTGCTGCTGGCCTTCGCCCCCTGTTCGCTGCCGATGTTGCCGATTCTCGCCGGCATGGTCGTCGGCAGCGGTGCCAGCCCGCGCCGCGGCTTGGCCCTGGCCTCAAGCTACGTGCTGTGCATGGCCCTGGTGTATGCCGGCATGGGGGTGATCGCCGCCCTGCTGGGCAGCAACCTGCAGGCCTGGCTGCAACAACCCTGGGTGCTGGGCAGTTTCGCCGCCCTGTTCGTGCTGCTGTCGCTGCCGATGTTCGGCTTCTTTGAATTGCAGTTGCCCGTGGCCCTGCGCGACCGCCTGGAAGGTGCCAGTCGCCAGCGTCAGGGCGGCAGCCTGATCGGCTGCGGCGCTCTCGGCGCCCTGTCGGCGCTGCTGGTGGGCCCGTGCATGACCGCGCCCCTGGCCGGTGGCCTGCTGTACATCGCCCAGACCGGCAATGCCCTGTTTGGCGGCCTGGCGCTGTTCGCCCTGGGCCTGGGCATCGGCCTGCCGCTGCTGTTGTTGGTGACCGTGGGCAACCGCTTCCTGCCCAAGCCGGGGCCGTGGATGAACCTGCTCAAGGGCGTGTTCGGCTTCCTGTTCCTGGGCACCGCCATCTACATGCTGCGCCCGGTACTGGGCGCCAGCCTGTGGATAGGTTTGTGGGGCGCCCTGGCCCTGGTACTCGCCTACTGCGCCTGGCAACAGCGGGCCATCGCCGGGCGGCTGGTGCACGCCTTCGGCGCCGGCTCGGTGCTGTTCGGGGTCTGGGGCAGCATGCTGCTGGTGGGCGCCGCCGGTGGCAGCGACGACCTGTGGCGACCACTCAAGGTCTACAGCGGAGGAGGCGTGGCGGGCAGCGTCACGGCCCACGATGCCTTCAGCACCGTCAAGTCGCCCGCCGAACTGCAACGTGCCCTGGACAGCGCCCAGGCCCAGGGTCAGTGGGTGCTGCTGGATTACTACGCCGACTGGTGCGTGTCCTGCAAGATCATGGAGAAAACCGTGTTCGGCCAGCCCCAGGTCCTGGAGGCCCTGAAGGACGTGCGCCTGCTGCGCCTGGACGTCACCCTGGACAACGCCGACGGCCGTGAACTGCTCAGCCGCTACAAAGTGCCGGGGCCACCGAGCATGCTGTGGATCGGCCCGGACGGCAGCGAGCGCCGCAGCCAGCGCATCACCGGCGAAGTGGATGCCAACGTCTTCCTGCAACGCTGGACCCAGACCCGGGAAGCCCGTTGATGCTGACCTTTACCATCGGCACCTTTGCCATTGCCCTCAACCACCTGCTGCTGATCAGTGCCTTGGCCCTGGCCACCCTGGTGGGCTGGCGGGTGGCCAAGCGCGGCGGTGACAACCCTGAGTCGGTGCTGTTTTCGCTGTTCCTGCTGGGCATGCTGGCGGCGCGGATCAGCTTCGTCATCGCCTACTGGAAGCACTACCGTCACGACCTGTGGATGATCATCGACCTGCGCGACGGCGGCTTCCTGGCGTGGCCCGGGGTCATCCTCATGCTCCTGGCGGCCCTGGCCTGGGGCTGGAAACGCCCGGCACTGCGTCGCCCCCTGGGCGCCGGAGTCGGCAGCGGCCTGGCCTTCTGGCTGCTGGCGACCCTGTCCCTGACCCTCTACGACCAGGGCACGCGCCTGCCCGAAGTGGCCCTGCACAATGCCACCGGCGACCACGTGCAACTCACCGACTACCAGGGCGGGCCCTTGGTGATCAATCTCTGGGCCACCTGGTGCCCGCCGTGCCGGCGAGAGATGCCGGTGCTGGAAAAAGCCCAGCAGCAACGCCCGGACCTGACCTTCCTGTTCGTCAACCAGGGCGAAAGCATGCAAAGCGTGGCCACCTTCCTCGCCACCCAGGAACTGAACCTGGACAACGTCCTGTTCGACGGCGGTGGCCGCCTGGGCCAGGCCGTGGGCTCCATGGCCTTGCCGACTACGCTGTTCTACAGCGCCGACGGCCGCCTGCTGGGCAGCCACCTGGGGGAGTTGTCCGAGGCCAGCCTGGCCCGGGCCCTGGAAAATTTCGACGGCATACACCCGACTCCGGTCGCCCCATCAAGGAAACCGCCATGCCCTTCATCCGCCACCTGCTGAGCCTGTCTTTGGGCGCAGCGTTGCTCAACGTGCCGCTGCTGCAGGCCGAAGAACTGCCTGCACCGATCCGCAAGATCGAGGAAAAAGGCGCCAAGATCATCGGCAGCTTCGATGCGCCGGACGGCCTCAAGGGCTACGCCGCGCAGTACCAGAACCGCGGCATGACCCTGTACCTCACCCCTGACGGCAAGCACGTGCTGCTGGGCAACCTGTACGACGCCAACGGCAAGGACCTCAGCGCCGAACCCTTGCAGAAACTGGTCTACGCGCCGATGGCCAAGGAGGTCTGGGGCAACCTGGACAAGAGCAACTGGATCGCCGACGGCAAGGCCGATGCACCGCGCATCGTCTACCTGTTCAGCGACCCCAACTGCCCCTACTGCAACATGTTCTGGGAACAGGCACGGCCCTGGGTCAAGGCCGGCAAAGTGCAGCTGCGGCATATCATGGTGGGCATCATCCGCGAAGACAGCCCGGGCAAATCCGCCGCCCTGCTGGCCGCCAAGGACCCGCAACAGGCCCTGCAGAATCATGAGAAGGCCGGCAAGGGCAGCACCCTGAAACCCCTGGCCAGTATTCCTGCAGCGGTCCAGGCCAAACTCGACGCCAACATGAAATTGATGGAAGAACTGGAGCTGTCGGCGACCCCGGCGATCTTCTACCTCGACGACAAGGGCGAGTTGCAACAGCAGCAAGGCGCCCCGGCCCCGGGCAAGCTGACGCAGATCCTCGGCCCCAAATAACCCCGCCCCTTCCCCGTAGGAGCCGGCTTGCCGGCGAAGGCGTCCGTCAGGTTGGCGCCCGACTCGCGGGCCTCTTCGCTGGCAAGCCAGCTCCTACAACGCGTATCCCCACCCGTAGGAGCCGGCTTGCCGGCGAAAGCGTCCGTCAGGTTGGCGCCCGGCTTGCGGGCCCCTTCGCTGGCAAGCCAGCTCCTACAACGGAAGAATCGGGCTTCAACCGTGGCGCTGTAAAAACGCCAGCAAGGCCCGGGTCACGAACTGCGGATTCTCCCGACTGGAAATATGCCCCGCCTCGGGCACCAACTGGTAAGGGCAGCCAATGCGCTCAGCCATTTCGAGGGTTTCTGCAGGCGGCCGCGGCTGGTCCTGATCACCACACAGCAGCAAGGTGTTCTGCCCATCCAGGCGCTCCAGCTGATCCAGCACATCCGCCCGACTGAAGGTGATGCGCCCCATGGGAATCACGCTCGCGCGCAAACGCTCGGTCGGCAGCGCCGCGAGGCTGGCGCGAAAATCCTGGAACAGCGCCGACTGCCGATCGATACCCGGACGGAAGAAAATCGGCACCACGATATCCAGCAGCGCTTCGGCGATCAGGCCACTGTCCTCAATCTGTTGGAACAGGGAAAAGTAATACTGCCGGGTCGGCTCAGGCTCGGCGCCCAGGTAAGTGTCCATCAGCACCAACCCGTCGATGCGCTGCGGCGCCGCCAGGGCCAGACGCGCGCCCCACATGCCGCCCACCGACAAGCCCACCAGGGTCACCCGTTCGATCTGCAAATGATCGAGCAAGGCCAGCATCTGCCGCGCCACATCGTCCAGCGATGCGGTGCCTGCCGGCAACGGCCCGGACTGGCCGTGGCCCCACAGGTCCACGGCAATCACCCGGTACTGCGCCGACAACGCCTCGATCTGCGGTGCCCACATGCTCGTGTCCCACAAATAACTGCCGGCCAGGAACACCACCGGCCCCTGGCCCTGGTCAAGGTAGTGCAACGGTTGTCCATCGATGGTCGCGAAGGGCATCGGGTAGCTCCTGTAGGGAAATGACGAAAAAGGTCCGACAGACTGTGCCGTGAAAAAAGCTCAGTCAATCGGACCCTGCCGACAAAACGTATCAGGAAATGCCCGGATTCAAGGCCCGCGTTGGCCGTCGAGCAAGGCCTCCACCACCGCGCGGGCCATCTCCACCGAATGCACCATGGACCAGATCAGCCCGCGCTCCAGGCCGCTGCCCTGCGGGGTGATTTCATCGCAGACCTCTTCGGCGCATTTGAGCAGCAGCGCCACATGCACCAAGGCCTCTTCGGCGCTGACGCCTTCGCGCACGCTGAACAGCGAGTCGGGGGAAACGGGTTTGGCTTGGGTCGTGAGCTGGAACACCGCGGGGTCCAGCGGTTGCCGGGCCAGGGCCACGCGCAGGGTGGCGTTGGCGGCCTTGAGGGCGGGATCGCGATAGGACGTGGGTGGATCGGGGACGAGCTTTTTCATGGTGTAACTCCGATATGAACTCAAAGGAGCCGTCACCGTTCGCTTGCACACGAATAGGGTGGCAGCCGTACGCAGGTGTGCAAGACCGGGCATATCGGAACCCGGCAGACTCGAAAGTCTCCCACGCACGGCTGCCATAACGCAGAAACAACGGGCAAAAAACCCCGAACTGCTTTTGACAACGATGCGCCGACATGACCGGACTTGCACATCCGAGCCATCGATTGGGCGATGGCTCCGGAACCCTAGCCCGCCCACCAGGCGCATTCAAGCGGCCCGCAGTTTCTCGGATTTGCCTTACAAAAGAAAGCGAACCGCCTGACTATCAGACGTTGTTCCTCGACATTCGGAGCCACTACGTTCCAGGGCAGCAGGCGCCTTCACGGCCATCTGCTCCCCTGGCCCTGCGTTACCAGTCGTAGCTCATTTCCACCGAAGCCACCCGCTCCTGGCCGTAGTAGCAGCCGAAGTTGTAGTTGCAGTCGGAGACGTATTCCCGGTCAAACAGGTTCTGCACGTTGAGGCTGCTTTTCAGCCCGCGCAGGCTCGGGTCGAGCTTGCCCAGGTCATAGCTGATGGTGGTGTCGTACACCACATAGGCTGGTGTGCTGAAGGTGCTGCCCGAGTCCCCCGGCTTCCTGCCGGTGTAGCGCGCGCCCACGCCAAAGGTCAGGCCGCTGAGCGCCGCCTGGGTGAAGTGGTAGTCGACCCAGGCACTGGCCGAGACCGGCGCTTGGGCTTCATTACGGTTGCCCTTGGTGGAGTCATTGGCCTTGGTATAGAAGGAATCGATGTAGGTGGCGGCAGCCATCACATCGATGTTGTCCAGGCTGGACTTGATTTCCAGCTCGATGCCCCGGGAACGAATCTCGCCCTGCTGCGCGTTGTATTCGGGGTAGTCGATGTCGTTGGTCAGGGCGTTCTTCTGCTTCACCTGAAACACCGACGCGGTCATCAGCGTCTTGTCCACGGGCTGGTACTTCACCCCCGCTTCATACTGCTCGCCCTCGGTCGGCTTGAAGGCCTTGGCACCGCGCTCCGGGGCGCTGGTGCCCACGGTCGGCAGGAAGGACTGGGAGTAGCTGACATAGGGCGCCAGACCGAAATCGGTCACGTAGGTCAGGCCCACCCGACCGGTGAACTTGTGGTCCCGCTGTTCAACGATGCTGCGGGCCAGCAGGTCCTTGTTTTCCACTTCGGCCCAGTCCTGGCGGCCGCCGAGGGTCAGTATCCATTGGTCAAGCTTGATCTGGTCCTGGACGTAGACGCCGGTCTGGCTGACGGTGTTGTCCCAGCGCGTGGTCAGTTCGGGGGTGACGCTGCTGGTGTCGTAGTTGTTCTTGCCGTACAGGTCTACCGGCAAGACCCCGTAGGCGTTGTAGCCGGTGTACTTGCGATTGAAATGGCGATAGTCCACGCCCGCCAGGGTGGTGTGCTCCAGGGCACCGGTGTTGAAGCGGTACTCCAGGTTGTTGTCCAGGGTGTAGGCCGTGTTGTGCTGCTGCCAGTCGAGCTTGGTGCGGGTAGCTCGAGTGTAGTCGGTCACACCGCCAGCATCGGTGACGAAGCCACGCAGGTAAAAGCCCTTGTAGCGGTCGCGCACGTCGATGTAGCGCGCGGTGGAACGGAATTTCAGGTCGTCGTTGAGGGCCTGGCTCAACTCGTAGCCAAGGATGTACTGGTCGCGCTTGTAGTCGTTGTAGCGCGAATCGCCATTGAAGAAATCGCGGTCGATCTTGCGCCCATCGGGGCCGCGTTCGAGGGTGCCGATTTTCGGCAACGCCTGGTAGTCGGCCAGCCCATCGTCGCGCTGGATCTGCGCAAACAGCGTCAGGCGCGTGGCGTCGCTTGGGCTCCAGGTCAGGCTCGGCGCCAGCAGGGTGCGCTGGCTGTTGGTGTGAGCCACCTGTTCGTTGCCCTTTTTCGCCACGCCGATCAGGCGATAGGAGAACTCTCCCTGATCATCCAGTGGGCCGCTGCTGTCCAGGGCGCCATAGACCCGGTTGTAGCTGCCCAGGCCGAACTTGACCTGATGTTGCGGCGTACTGCTGGGGCGTTTGGACACTAGATTGACCAGGCCACCGGGCTGGTTCTGTCCATAGAGCACCGACGACGGCCCCTTGAGTACCTCGACGCGCTCCAGGGTGTAGGGATCGATTTGCGGCGCCCCGCCCAGGCTGCCGGCATAGGGCAGGTAGGCGCCGTCCAGGTACAGCGGGGTCGGGGCGAAACCGCGGCTGGTGATCTCGTCGGCAATGGTATTGCGGTCGGTGTAGCCGTTGACGCTCAGTCCCGGCGTGTAGCGCAGGACCTGGGTCAGGTTGCGCGCGCCCTGGGTCTGCACCTGATCGGCAGTGACCACGTTGATGGTCTGAGGAATTTCCAGGATCGGCGTATCGGTCTTGGTCGCGGTGGCGCTGCGAGTAGCCACGTAGCCATCCACTGGCCCCCAGGCCTGCTCCTGATCCTGGCCCTGAATATGGGTCGGCTGCAGTTGCAACGCCGACCCCGTGGGCAACAGGTACAGGCTCCAGGTGCCACTGGGGGTGGTGGTCAGGCCCAGGCCGCTGCCCACCAGGGCCTGCTGCACAGCCTGCTCGGGAGTCAGTTGGCCACTGACCCGACTGGCGCGCTTGCCGCTGAGCAACTGCGGGGCCACCGACAGCACCCGGCCGCTGTCCCGGGCGATGCGGCTCAAGGTCTCACCCAGGTCACCGGCGGGCAGATCGAACGCTCGGGTGGCCTGAGCCTGCTGCGGGTCGGTCGCGGCATGGGCGACAGTGGGCAGAGCGGCGTAACTCAGAACGACAGCCATCGCCAGCAAGCTGGGACGGAAAATAATCTGGGACATGGAAAGGGCTCGTTATTAGGTTGGCTTTCCATAACCAGGACACGGGAAAAACCGAACCCCCTCACTGTTCCTGGCTTTTTTAACAATCAGCGCAGCTCGATACGGGTCAGCCAGAAGCCATAGCGAGTCACCTGGATCGGCAGGGTTTCGCCGAGGGAGCGCAGCACCTGATCGCTGTCATCCAAGGGGAACACCCCATAGACCCGGACCCGCGCCGCTTCCGGGCTGATGCGCAACAGGCCGCTGCGGTAGGGCCGCAGCAGCTCGATCAATTCGCCCAGGGGCTCGTTGCGCACATCGATGCGGCCGTCGAGCCAGTCCACCCGGGTACGCAACGACGGTGCCTGACGCTCGATGCCTTGAGCGTCGAAAGCAAAGGCTTCACCGGCCTCGACCCGCTGCTGGCGCCCCTGGGCGGTGGTCAGCAGCACGCTGTGTTGCTGCACGGAAACCAGACTGCCGAGATCGTTGCGGCTGACCATGAAACGGGTGCCCAGGGCCTGCACCCGCCCCTCGCGGCTTTCGACGATAAACGGCCGCGCCGGGTCGGCGGCGACGTCGACCTGCACCGTGCCTTCACGCAGGACGATGCGCCGCTGCCCGGCATCGAAGCGGATATCCACGGCGCTGCGGGCGTTCAGGTGGAGCCGACTGCCATCGGCCAGGATCATGGACTGACGCTGGCCGGTGGCAGTATCCAGGTCGGCCAGCACCTGACCCAAGGGCAACACGCGGTTAACCAGCCCGGCAGCACCGCCTCCCAGCACCAGCAACGCCAGCCCGCCGCCCAGCACTTTGCGCCGCGCTGGCGAAGGCAGCGATCGCAAGGCCCGGCTGGCCGCCTGCAGTTGCTCGCTGCTCTGCAGTTGCTGCAAGGGCTGGCTGAGCACGGCGTTGACCCGCTGCCAGGCAGCGGCGTGTTCGCCGCTCTGCGCCAGCCAGTGGGCAAAGGCTTGCTGCACGGCATCTCCCTGGCTGCTGGATTCCAGCTTCAGCAACCAGTCCACGGCGGCGCGATTGGCCTGGTCGCTGGCGGTACGGCTCATGCGGCGCGCTCGCTGAGGCAATGCAGGAAGGCTCGCCGCAGGTCGCGCTCGACGGTCGCCAGAGAAACTCCCAGGCGCTCGGCGATCTGCGGCTGCGCCAGGCCTTCAAGGCGATGCAGGATAAAAGCATGGCGCACCCGTTGCGGTAGACCTTCGAGCAGCCGGTCGATCAGTTCCAGCGCTTCGCGTACCAGCGCCAGCTCCTCTTCGGAGGGGCTGAAGGCCTGCGGCATCCGCGCCAGTTCCAGCAGGTACTGCTGCTCCAGGGCACGGCGCCGGAACAGGTTGCTCAACAAGCGCCTGGCCACCGTGGCGAGAAAGGCCCGCGGTTCGTTGAGATCGGCCAGTTGGCCGGCGGTCAGCGTGCGCACGAAGGTGTCCTGAGTCAGATCCGCGGCATCCTGCGGGCACTGCAATCGGCGATACAGCCAGGCACGCAACCAGCGGTAATTCTCGCTATAGAGGTTGGCAACTATGGCTTTGGTGTCTACGGGACTGTGCATCGAGACCGGCACGCTAATGGTAATTGTTATCATTATCCAGTTTGCCGATCATGAAAATCAACGTTCGTCGTTGCAAATCCCCCAGCGCCGCGGCAAATCCGGGGGTGGCGGTCAACGGTACTCTTCCGGCGCTTCGCGTTCGAGGATTTCCTCCAGGTCGCTCAGGTCACCGCGTTCCTTGAGAATGCCGCTGACCTGGTCGATCCACGCCTGCTCCGAGGCAATCCCCGCCCAGGACTGGCTGCCGAAGCCGTGATACGGCCGGTCGTCGAAGGTGCTGATCAGCAACTGGTTGAAGCGCCCGGTGTCCAGTTTTTTGCGCTGGATTTGCACTTGTAGCGCCCCCAGCACCTTCTGCTGCTCTTGCGGGTTGGGGCGATAGTGGTAGAGCCGCGGCGAGCTGAGCACCAGAAACTCCGGCGGCAGGTTTTCATCGATGGCCGCCTGCAGGCGGTAATGGCCATCGAGAATCAGATAGCAGCTCAGACCGGTGACGTACCACAGCAGGATCGGCGGCAAGCTGCCTTCGCGGGCTTTTTTGCGCCACCACTTCAAGCGCCCGGAATGCGGGTCCACGGCATGCAGGCCGACTACTGCGCCACCGTACTCCCCCAACCCGACCCAGCGCGCCGTACCGGCCTGTTGGTTGTCGAGGATGTTACGACCATAGATCGCCCACTGCGGCATATGGCTCAGGGCGTCTTCACCGCCCTTGAAGTACCAGGCTTCGGTGCCGCTGAGCAGCGGCCGCATCGGTTTCTGCGATGCCGGGCGCAGGGCCCGCACCAGCCAGTAGCCGGGGTAAAAGAAGTCCGGCTGGTGCTGCATCAATTGCTCGACGAAGAAGCGGCTCCAGGCCTTGAGGCGCAGCGCCGGGTCAAGGCGCGCCTGTTGTTCCACCTGAGGCGAGTCGATGGGGCCCACCAGGGTTTGCGGCAGTTGCTCCGGCAGGTGATTGCGCACCAGCCACACGCCATACAGGCAGCGGGACATGGTGCCCCAGAGCAGGGTCTGGTCGCCGAGCACCAACTGCATACGGCTGTTGTTGCCACTGAGCAGGCACAGGTTGGGCTTGCCACTGGCCGGGCGTTTGACGTCCACGCCGAGGCCGTTCCAGTGGCCGGCCAAATCCTCGATATCACGCCAGAAAATCTGTTCCACGATTGTCCCTAATCCTTGATCAATGACCGGCCCTGCGGCGGGCAGGCGCGACTATAGCAGAGGGCTGGAGGGCGCATTCGCCTGTAGGAGCTGGCTTGCCAGCGAAGGCGGCCAGCGCTTTACCCATGGCGACCAATGACCGCGTCTACTTCGTCTGCCAACCCTTGCCCGCCCAGGCACTGACGCACCTCGTCGCACCACTGCGACTCCGGCTCATTGCCGGCCCAGGCCGGGGTAGCGCTGCGGTACTGCGGCCGGTCATCGAACGCCTGGATCAGCACCCGGTTGAGGTTCTCGGTGCTCAGGGCCGGGTTGCGCGGCACCGCGTCGCCGCGCTTGCGCAGTGAATCCATGACCCGTTGCTGATGCTCCAGGCTCGGTGCGAAGCCGCGCTCGCGGGTGGCGCTGAGGACGATGAATGATGGCGCAAGGTTTTCCGCGATGGCCGCCTGCAAACGGTAATGGCCGTCGATCACCACGTAGGACGCCAACCCGCCGACGTACCACAACAGGATCGGCGGCAGGCTGCCTTCGCGGGCCTTCTTGCGCCACCACTTCAGGCGCCCGGCCTCGGGGTCGACACGGTGCAGGCCGATGAGCTTGCCGCCGCCATGCCACCAGTCGATCCACTCCAGGGGTTGGGGTTGCAGGTTGTCGAGAAAATCCTCGCCGTACAGGTGCCAGTTGGGCACATGGGTCAAAGGGTCGATCACCGAGGTGAAGCGCCAGTGGTCCAGGCCGCTCGCGGTGCTGGAGGGCTCCGGCAGCAGGCCCTGGGCCAGCCAGAAACCGGGGGTGAGGAAGTGCCGGGCGCTTTCACTGAGACGGCTGACGAAATAGCGGCTCCAGGCCTTGATCCGCAGCTCGGGCGCCAGGGCGGCGTGCTGCTCCACGGTGGGTGAGTCGATGGGTGCCAGCAGCCGGCATGCGGCGCCGTCCGCCAGCGGGTTGCGCACCAGCCAGACGCCGCCGTGGTCCCGGGCCAGGGTGGCCCAGAACAACGGCATGTCGTGGTGCATCAGCTTGATCCGGGCATTGGCGCCGGTGCGCAGGTACAACGGCGGTCTGTCCGTGGAGCCCGGTTCGACCTCGACACCGAGGCCACTCCAGTTGCCCAGGGAATCTTCGATGTCGCGCCAGTAAAGCTGTTCTGCCATGGTTGCGGTCCTTGAATGAAAACGCCCGGCGCAGGTGCTTGGACCTGGGCCGGGCGCGATCATAGCAGAGGACCTGCGGGCCTCTTCGCCCGTAGGAGCTGGCTTGCCAGCAAAGGCGTCGGCCAGGACGATGCAAGGCTTGCGGGCCTCTTCGCCGGCAAGCCGGCTCCTACGCCAGATGTCGGTCCTCCTGCTGCGCGAACAACGCCCCACCGCTCATCCGTCGATCACAGCCCCTCCAGCTCGGCCATCAGATCACTCAGCCGGTCGACCTTCTCCTCGCTGATCTCACTCCCGGCCAAACCGTCGATGTACGCGGCCAGCTCCTGCACCGTGCTGCATTCGAACATGGCCCGCAGCGGCACGTTGCGTTGCAGGGTCTTCTGTACCCGTGAAGCGATCTGGGTCGCCAGCAGGGAATGCCCGCCCAACTCGAAGAAGTTGTCGCGCACGCCCACCCGTTCGACCTTGAGCACCTCGGCCCAGATGTCCGCCAGGGTTTGCTCCAGTTCATTGCCCGGCGCTTGATAGTCCTGGCTCTGCAACTGACCGATCTCCAGGGCCGGAAGGGCCTTGCGATCGAGCTTGCCGTTGGCGTTGAGGGGCAGGCGTTCCAGCCATAGCCAGTGCAGCGGCACCATGTATTCCGGCAGTTCGGCGCGCAGCCGCGGCTTGATCCGCTCCAGGCATTCGCTCGGGCTCAGGTTCGTGTCACTGGCCACCAGGTACCCAACCAGGTGCTTGCCGTTGACGCCCTCCTGCACGCCCACGGCGGCATCGCGCAGTTCCGGCTGTTCATGCAGGCGCGCTTCGATCTCCCCCAGCTCGATGCGATAGCCACGGATCTTCACCTGATGGTCGATCCGGCCAACGTATTCCAATACGCCGTCGCTGCGCCGGCGCGCCAGGTCGCCGGTGCGGTACAGGCGTTCGCCCGCAGCACCGAACGGATGGGGCACGAAGGCCAGCGCTGTACGCAACGGGTCGCTGACGTAACCGCGGCCAACACCGGTACCGGCCACGCACAACTCGCCGACCGCGCCCAGGGGCACCAGCTCCAGGGCTTCGTCCATCAGGTACAGGCGGTTGTTGTCGGTGGGCGTGCCGATGGGCAGGTAGGCGCCACGGGTCGAGGCCATATCGACACGGAAGAAGGCCACGTCATCGGAGCACTCCGCCGGGCCGTAGGCGTTGACCAGACCGATCTGTGGATAACGCAGCAGCCACTGGTGCGCCAGCTCGGGCGGCATGGCCTCGCCGGTGGGCAACATCCAGCGCAGGCCATCCAGGGCGATGGCGTCCTGGGCGAGCATGCCCTGGATCAGCGACGGCACGCTCTCCAGCACCGTGATGCCCTGCTCCTGGACGTGAGCCAACAGGCCCTGGGGATCGTGGGCGATGGTGTTGGGCACGATGTCCACCCGAGCGCCGAACAGCGGTGCGGCAAGGAACTGCCAGACCGAAATGTCGAAGCTCTGGGACGCGGTCTGGGCGATCACGTCGGCCTCACTCAGTTGCAGGTACGGCACCTTGCTCAACTGGTTGTTGAGCATGCCGCGCTGCTCCACCATCACGCCCTTGGGCAGGCCGGTGGAACCGGAGGTGTAGATCACGTAGGCCAGGTTGTCCGGCGCGCTGTAGCGGCCCGGGTTGTGCTCGGCATGCCCGGCGGCTTGCAGCTCTTCCCAGACCAGCAGCCGCGGACGCCCGGCACAGCCGAACTCGTCCAGCAGGGCCTGGGCCTGTTCACGGCAGGCCGCGCTGCACACCAGGATCGGCGTGCGGCTGAGCTCGATGATACGGCCCAGGCGCTGGCCCGGCAGGCCCGGGTCCAGGGGCAGGTAGCCGGCCCCGGCCTTGAAGCTGCCGATGATCATGCCCAAGAGTTCCAGGCCGCGCTCGGCCAGCAGGGCCACCGGCTGATCAAAGCCCACGCCGTTGGCGATCAAGGCATGACCCAAGCGGTTGCTGTAGCGGTTCAACTCGGCGTAGCTGTAGCGCCGGTCCAGGCAACTGGCGGCGATGCGTTGCGGATGGGCCGCCACCTGGGCTTCAAACAGCTCCACGTAGCTGCGCTCCAGCGGGTACTCATGCTGGCTCTGGTTGCAGCCGGCCAGCAGGAAGTCCTGCTCCTCTTCACCCAGCAGCGCCAGTTCGGCCATGTCGCCATGGAAGCCCTGCATCAGGGCCAGCAGCAGGCGCTTGAACTCGCCGAGCATGCGCTCGATGGTCGCCTGCTCGAAGTAGCGCTGGTCGTAGGACAGGTGCAGGCCCAGGTCATCCCCCGGGTAGCACACGGCAGTGATCGGGAAGTTGGTGTGGGTGCGGCCGGAATCCGAACTGGCGTTCAGGCTCTGGGCACGGTCCAGCACCGAGACTTCCACCGGCGCGTTCTCGAACACGAACAGGCTGTCGAACAGCGGCTGGCCCTTGGGCAGTTCGCTGGTTTCCTGGATCGCCACCAGCGGCAGGTACTCGTATTCACGCAGCTGCATGTTGCTGTCGAGCAAGGCGCTGAGCCACTGGCGCACGCTGCAGCGCTCACCGTCCTGGGGCAGCTTGACCCGCAGGGCAATACTGTTGATGAACAGGCCGACGGTGCGTTGCATCTCCGGCATTTCCACCGGGCGCCCGGCCACGGTGACCCCGAACAGTACGTCGCGATCGCCGCTCATGCGCCGCAGCACCAGAGCCCACGCCGCCTGGGCGAAGGTGTTGACGGTGAGCTGGTGCTGTTGCGCCAGTTCCCGCAGTTGCGCGCCGTCCCGGGCATCCAGGCGGGTGTAGCAGTCGCCGACAGTCATGCCGCCGCTGTCGCCGGCGTGTTCCCGCAGGAACGGCCGGTCGCTGGGGATCGGCGTGGTGCGTTCAAAACCTTCTAGGTTCTGCCGCCACCACTGCCGCGCCTCCGACAGGCTCTGGTGCTGCAGCCAGCCGATGTAGTCGCGGTAGCGCGGTGGCACCGCCAACTGCGCCTCGCGACCTTCACCGAGGGCGGTGTAGATCTCGAAGAAGTCGTTCATCAGCAAGGAGCGGCACCAGGCATCGATGAGGATGTGGTGGTTGCTCATCATGAACCAGTAACGGGCCGCACCGACGCGGATCAGCCGCAGGTGGAACGGCGCCTGGTTGAGCAGATCGAAACCGGCCTCGCGCTCCTGTTTATGCAGGGTTTGCAGCTTGGCTTCCTGCTCGGCCTCGGGTACCGCGCTCCAGTCGAGGAATTCGATCGGGGTGCGGCCCGGCTTGTGGATAACTTGCAGCATGTCTTCGCCGACGTTCCAGCAAAAAGACGCGCGCAAGGCTTCGTGGCGCGCCACCACCGTCTGCCAGGCCTGGGCGAAACGCTCCGGGTCCAGTTCGCTGTTGATGCGGTAGCGGTCCTGCATGTAGTAGAGGCCGGTGCCCGGCTCCAACAGGGTGTGCAGCAGCATGCCTTCCTGCATCGGGGTCAGCGGGTAGACATCCTCGATCTGCACAGCCGGCACCGGCAGGCCATCGAGCTGGGTCTGGGTCAGGCGCGCCAGGGGGAAGTCCGACGGCGTCAGGCCACCGGCATCGTCCTTCAGGCAATGGGCGATCAGGCTGTGCAGCTCGCCCAGGTAGGCGTCCGCCAGCTCGCCGATCAGCTCGGCGTCGAAACGTTCGCTGCTGTAGGTCCAGCGCAGCACCAGCTCGCCGCCATACACCTGGCTGTCGATGCTCAGTTCGTTGGGCAACGGTGCTTCCGGTGCGTGGGCCGGGCCGACGGATTCATCCAGCGGACGCAGCAGTGCGTCGGCGCCGAAGCTCTGGTCGAACTGCCCCAGGTAGTTGAAGGTCACCGGCGCCAGCGGCAGCGCTGCCAGGGCCTCGCGGCAGCTTTCATCCGCCAGGTAGCGCAGCACGCCGTAACCCAGGCCCTTGTGCGGCACGGCCCGCAGTTGTTCCTTGATAGCCTTGATCGAGGCGCCCTGCCCGGCCGCTTCTTCCACTTGCAACGGGGTCAGGCGCAACGGATAGGCGCTGGTGAACCAGCCCACGGTACGAGTCAGGTCGATCTCGTCGAACAGCGCCTCGCGGCCGTGGCCTTCCAGTTGCACCAGGGCCGAAGGCTGCCCGCTCCAGCGGCACAGCACCCGGGCCAGGGCGGTCAGCAGCAGGTCGTTGACCTGGGTGCGGTAGGCCGCTGGGGCCTGTTGCAGCAGCTGGCGGGTGCGCTCGGCATCCAGGGTCACGCTGTGGCTTTGGGCCTGCTGATGCTGCTGGCTGCCAGTGGCCTTGAGCCCCGGCAGTTGCGCGGCCGGGCCGGCCAGTTGCTGCTGCCACCAGCCCAGCTCTTCACGCAGGGATTCGCTGCCGGCATAGGCTTGCAGGCGGCTCGACCAGTCCCGCAGGGCGCTGGTCTTGGCCGGCAGGTTCAGGGCCTGCCCGGCCTCCAGCTGACGATAGGCGTTCTGCAGATCCTCCAGCAGCACGCGCCAGGACACGCCGTCCACCACCAGGTGGTGGATGGCCAGCAACAGGCGTTGCTCGCCTTCAGGGCCGTCCACCAGCACCGCCCGCAACAGCGGCCCGTGTTCCAGGTCGAGGCTGCGCTGGGCATCGGCGAACAGCGCCTCGCAGGTGTCCATGGACGGCACCCGCACCTGCCACAGCAAGGGTGCGTCGGACAGCGGCAGGTACTCGGCGCGCCACTGCCCGCCTGCCTGCCCGCCTGCCTGAGAGAAACGCAGGCGCAGGGCGTCGTGCTGCTCCAGCACCGCCAACAGCGCTTGCTCCAGCAACGACCCATCCAGGGTGCCCAGCGGTTCCAGCAACAAAGCCTGGTTCCAGTGCTGCGGCTGGGGAATGCGGCTGTCGAAGAACCAGTGCTGGATCGGCGTCAGCGGCGCTTCGCCACTGAGCTGGCCCTGCTCGGCGCTGACGCGCTGAGTGTGGCTGGCGACCCGCGCCAGGGTCTGCACGGTCTGGTGCTGGAACAGGTCTCGCGGGGTGAAGTGAATCCCCAACTGGCGGGCACGGCTGACCACCTGGATCGACAGGATCGAGTCGCCCCCCAGTTCGAAGAAATTGTCGTTGAGGCCCACTTGCTGCACGTTCAGCACTTCGCCCCAGACCCCGGCCAGGGTCTGTTCCAGCGCGTTGCTCGGCGCCACGTACTGCTGGCGATTGAGCTCCGGATCGGGCATCGGCAGGGCTCGGCGATCGAGCTTGCCGTTGGCGGTCAACGGCATGCTGCCGAGCAGGATCAGGTGGGTCGGCACCATGTAGTCCGGCAACTGGGTTTTCAGTTGCTGCTTGAGGGCTTCACGCAGGTTGGCCTGCTGCACCTCGTTGTGCTCGGCCACCTCGGTCACCAGGTAACCAGCCAGCTGCTTGCCGGCCGGGGTATCCAAGGCCAGCACCACCGCTTCACGCACGGCCGGATGATCCAGCAGACGAGTTTCGATCTCCCCCAGCTCGATGCGGAAGCCGCGAATCTTCACCTGATGGTCGACCCGGCCGATGTACTCCAGCTGGCCGTCGGCGCACTGGCGCACCAGGTCCCCGGTGCGGTACAGGCGCCCGCCGTCGGTGGCGAACGGATCGGCGACAAAACGCTCGGCACTCATCCCCGGACGACGGTGATAACCCTGGGCCAGACCGGCACCGCCGACATACAGCTCACCGGTCGCCCCTTGGGGCACCAGCGCCAGATCGGCATCGAGAATGTAAGCCACCCGGGCCCCGACGATGCGGCCGATGGGCACGCTGGCCACGCCGTCCGCCAATTGCTCCGGCGCCAGGCTGGCCAAAGGCATGACCACGGTTTCGGTGGGGCCGTAGGCGTTGAAGAACAGGCTCGGCTGGAAGGCCGCACGGATGCGCTGCAGGTGTTCGCCGGTCAGGGCCTCGCCGCCAGTGATGCACATGCGCACCGGCAGGGTCTGCTGCTGGGTCGCCAGATGCTGGGCCAACTGGCTGCCGTAGCTCGGGGTGAAGCCAAGGATGCTGATGCGATGCTGACGAATCAGCTGGCAGATTTCCTCGGCGTCCCACTGGCCCTGGGCCCGCAGCACCACCTGGGCGCCGCTGAGCAGCGGCACCAGCAAGCGCTCGGTGGCGGCGTCGAAGTTGATGGAATAGAAGTGCAGCTCGCAGTCGTCCAGGCGCATGCCGAAGCGGCGGATCACCGCCTGGCAGTGCATGGCGATTTCCCCGTGGGACACCACCACGCCCTTGGGCTGGCCGGTGGAACCGGAGGTGTAGATCAGGTACGCCTGATGCTGGGGCAGGCTGATGAAGGGCAATTCGCCCGCCGGGTAGTCGGCCAGCAGCGCACCGTCCTCTTCCAGGCACCAGCGGCCGACTCCGGCCGGCAGCTCGCCCAGGGCGGCGAACATCCGCGCATCGCTGAGCAGCAGGCCGATGCCGCTGTCTTCGATCATGTAGTGCAGGCGGTCCAGGGGGTATTCCGGGTCCAGAGGCACGTAGGCGCCGCCGGCCTTGAGGATCGCCAGCAGGCCGACGACCATTTCCAGGGAACGCTCCAGGGCCAGGCCGACTCGCACCTGCGGGCCCACACCGCGCTCGCGGAGCATCCAGGCCAGGCGGTTGGCGCGGCTGTCCAGTTCGCTGTAGCTCAGGGTCTGCCCGGCGAAGGTCAGGGCCGGGGCGTCCTTGCGGGCCAGGGCCTGTTCGCTGAACAGGTGGTGGATGCACTGGTCCAGACGTTGCTCGCCAGGCTCGACACTCAAGCTGTCCAGCAGCTGTTGCTGCTCCTCGGCGTGCAGCAGCGGCAACTCGCACAGACGCTGTTGCGGATCGCTGAGCAAGGCCTCCAGCAGATTGCGCCAATGGGCCGCCATGCGCGCAATGCGCGGCTCGTCGAACAGGTCGGTGCTGTAGGTCAGGCAACAGCCCAGGCGCTGATCCAGGTCGGTGACTTCCAGGTTGAGGTCGAACTTGGTGGCCCGGGCATCGTTGACCAGGTATTCCACGGTCATGCCCGCCAACTGCCGGATTTGCTGGAATTCCCAGCGCTGGACGTTGCACATCACCTGGAACAGCGGGTTGTAGGCGGTGCTGCGCGGTGGTTGCAAGGCTTCCACCAGATGGTCGAACGGCAGGTCCTGGTGGGACTGGCCCTCGATCACGGTGTGGCGCACCTGCTCCAGTAACTGGCCGACGCTCATCTGCCCGTCGAGCTGGCAACGCAGCACCTGGGTGTTGAGGAAGGCGCCGATCAGCCCTTCGCTTTCCGGGCGGATGCGGTTGGCCACCGGCGCGCCGATGCGCAGGTCGCTCTGGCCGCTGTAGCGGTACAGCAGCACCGACAGTGCGGCGGTCATGGTCATGAACAGGGTCAGGCCGTGCTCGGCATTGAAGGCGCGCACCCGGGCCGCCAACTCGTCGCTCAAGTCGAAGCGGTACAGCTCGCCCTGGTGGCTTTGCACCGCCGGCCGTGGCCGGTCGCTGGGCAGCTCCAGCAGCGGGTGTTCGCGGCCCAGTTGCCCGGTCCAGTAGTCCAGCTGGCGCTGGCGCTCGCCGGATTCCAGCCACTGGCGCTGCCACACGCTGTAGTCCAGGTACTGCACCGGCAAGGGTTCCAGGGGCGATTCGCGGTCGTCGAGGAAGGCTTCGTACAGCGCGCCCAATTCGCGGGCGAAGATGTCCATGGCCCAGCCTTCGGTAACGATGTGGTGCAGGGTCAGGACGAAGTAGTGCTCCTGCTCGCCGGCCTTGACCAGGCAGGCGCGCAGCAGCGGGCCGGTTTCCAGGTCGAAGGGCTGGTGCGCTTCGCTGTCCGCCAGTTGTTGCAGACGCTGCTGCCGCGCATCAGGGGCCAGGGCCGAGAAGTCCTTCCAGGCCATGCGCAGGCCGGTGTCGGCATGCACTTGCTGACGGGCCACGCCATTGATGCTGGGGAAGGTGGTACGCAGGGTTTCGTGGCGCAGGATCAGCGCTTGCAGCGCCGCCTCGAAGCGGCCCACGTCCAGCACCCCGGAAAGCCGCGCCATGCCGCCGACGTTGTAGGCCGGGCTGTCCGGCTCCATCTGCCAGAGGAACCACATGCGCTGCTGGGAATAGGACAGCGGCACCGGTAGGCTGCGGTCGACCCGGGCAATCGGCGGCTGCTGGTTGCGCGCGCCGGACTGCTGGATCAGCAGCACCTGTTCGGCAAAGTCTCCCAGTTCGCTGGCTTCGAACAGCGCCCGCAGCGGCAGTTCGACGTCGCAGGCCTGGCGGGTGCGGGAAATGATCTGAGTGGCCAGCAGGGAATGCCCGCCCAGGGCGAAGAAGTCGTCCTTGAGGCCGATCCGTGGCTGACCCAGCACTTCGCGCCAGATCTGGGTGATCTGCCGTTCCAGATCGGTGCTCGGTTCGACGTGCTCGCGCACCTGCCATTGCGGCTCCGGCAGGGCCCGGCGATCCAGCTTGCCGCTGGGGCTCAGGGGCATGGCGTCCAGGCGCAGCAGTTGCGCCGGCACCATGTACTCCGGCAGCTCGGCGGCCAGGGCGCTTGTCAGCCGAGCGCGTTGCTCGGTTTCATCTTCGTCGCTGGCCTGGGCGGTGTAGTAGCCGATCAACTGCGGGCCGGCGACGGTGTCCCGCACCAGCACCGCGGCCTGGGCCACGCCGTCCTGGGCCAGCAGCCGCGCTTCGATTTCCTGCGGCTCGACCCGAAAGCCCCGCAGCTTGACCTGCTGGTCGAGGCGGCCGAGGTATTCCAGCACGCCGTCGGCGCACCAGCGTACGCGGTCACCGGTGCGGTACAGGCGCGCGCCCTCCTCACTCAGGGGGTCGACCACAAAGCGCTCGGCGGTCAGCGCCGGGCGTCCCAGGTAACCCCGGGCCAGGCCCTGGCCGCTGATGCACAGCTCGCCGGGCACCCCGACGGGCATCAGGTTGAGTTCGGCATCCAGCACCCGGCACAGCACATTGCCCAGCGGGCGGCCGATGGGCGAGCGCTCGCCGTCATCGATCGAACACTGCCAATGGGTGACGTTGATCGCGGTTTCGGTGGGCCCGTAGCGGTTGTGCAGTTGCGCGTTCGGCAACAGTTGCAGCAGGCGATTGCGCAGTTCGGCGGGCAAGGCTTCACCACCGGAGAACACCCGGCGCAGGCTGTGGCATTCGGCGCTTAGCGGCTCATCGACGAACAGCTGCAACAGCGGCGGCACGAAGTGCAGAGTGGTGACGCCGTACTCCTGCACCAGCTGGGCGATGCGATGGGGATCGCGGTGCTCGCCGGGGGCGGCGATCAGCAGGCGGCAACCGGTGATCAGTGGCCAGAAGCATTCCCACACCGACACGTCGAAGCTGATGGGGGCTTTTTGCATCAGCACATCGTCGGCCTGCAACTGGTAGCTGTCCTGCATCCATTGCAGGCGCTCCATCAGCGCGCGATGGGTGTTGCCGACGCCCTTGGGCTGGCCGGTGGAACCGGAGGTGTAGATCACATAGGCCAGGTGTTCGCCGTGCAGGTGCAGGCCCGGCGCGTGGCTCGGCCAGCTGTCGAGCTTGAGGCTGTCCATGGCGATGGCGCTGACACCCGGGGCTTCGGGCATCCGGCCCAGCAGATGGGTCTGGGTCAGCAGCAGGCCCACGCCGCTGTCTTCGAGCATGTAGGCCAGGCGTTCGGCAGGGTAGTCCGGGTCCAGGGGTACGTAGGCGCCGCCGGCCTTGATGATTGCCAGAAGGCCGATCAGCAGTTGCGGCGAACGCTCGGCGGCGATGGCCACGCACACGTCCGGGCCGACGCCCTTGTCCCGCAGGTAGTGAGCCAGGCGGTTGGCCTGGGCATGGAGCTCGGCGAAGCTCAGTTGGCCGCCGTCCCAGACCAGCGCGGTGCGTTCCGGGCTCTGGCGCAGTTGTTCGTGCAGGCGCTCCGGCAGCCACTGCTCGGCCGGCGCGCAGGGGGCCACGCTCCATTGCTGCAGTTGCGCCGCTTCGGCGTTGCCGAGCAACGGCAAGTCGCCCAGGGCGCAGTCCGGTTGCAGGCAGGCATGCTCCAGCAGGCTGATGAAATGCCCGGCCAGACGCTGGATGCTGGCCGCCTCGAACAGCTCGTCGGCGTAGTCGAAGGCCAGGCTCAGGCGGCCGTTGCGGTCTTCCTCGCTGTGCAGTTGCAGGTCGAACTTGGCTTCGCGGCTGTGCCACGGCAGCTCTTCGGCCAGCAGCCCCGGCAGACGGCGCAAGGCGCTGAGGTCGCGCTGCTGGTGGTTGAACATGACCTGGAACAGGCCTTGCTCGCGGGCTTCGGGGAAGGCTTCGAGCAACTGTTCGAAGGGCAGGTCCTGATGAGCCTGGGCTTCAAGCGCGGTGCTGCGGGTCTGTTGCAGCAGCTCAGCAAAGGTCTGGCGCGAATCCAGTTGACCGCGCATTACCTGGGTGTTGATGAAAAAGCCCAGCAGGCCCTGGGTTTCCAGGCGCGGACGGTTGGCGTTGGGCACACCGATGCGGATATCGCTCTGCCCGCTGTAGCGGTGCAACAGGGTCTGGAAGGTGGCCAGCAACAGCATGAACGGCGTCACTTGCTGGGCCTGGGCAGTCTGGCGGATCGCCTCGCTGAGGGTCGCGCTCAAGCGCTGGCTGTGGCGCGCCGCGCTGTGGCGGACCTGGGCCGAGCGCGGGTGGTCGGTGGCCAGGCTGAGTACCGGAGCCTCGTCGGCCAGCTGGCGCTTCCAGTAGTCCAGCTGACGCTGGCCTTCGCCCTGGGCCAGCCATTGGCGCTGCCAGCTGCCGTAGTCGGCGTACTGCAAGCTCAGGGGAGCCAGCTCCAGGCTCTGCCCCTGGGCCGCTGCTGCGTAGAGCCGGGAGAACTCGTCAATCAGCACATTCAGCGACCAGCCGTCGGCGATGATGTGGTGCAGGGTCAGCAGCAGTTGGTGCTCTTCGTCATCCAGGCGCACCAGGGTCGCCCAGTACAGCGGGCCTTGCTCCAGGTCGAACTGGGTATGGGCTTCATCCTCGCGGATCTGCTGCGCCCGGGCTTCACGCTCGGCCACAGGCAAATCGCTGATATCGATCACTTGCAGATTGAATTCGCCGGCCGCGTCCACCTGCTGCAGGGCCTGGCCGTCACGCTCGAAGAAGCGCGTGCGCAGGGCTTCGTGGCGCTGGAGCAACTGCTGGAAGCTGGTACGCAGGGCGTCTTCGTCCAGTTCGCCACGCAGGCGCAGGCCGCCGGGAATGTTGTAGGCGCTGCTGTGCGGGTCCAGTTGCCAGGTGATCCACAGACGGTTCTGTGCCAGGGATTGGGGCAGCGGCTGCTGGCGCGACAGGGCCTGAATGCTGCCCTGGGCCACGCCGCCGTCCTGTTGCAGGCGCGCCACTGCGGCGCTGAAGGCGCCCAAGGTCGGGGCCTCGAACAACAGGCGCAGGCTCAACTCCAGGCCCAGTTCCTGACCCAGGCGGGCCATGACCTGGGTGGCCGCGATGGAGTTGCCTCCCAGGAGGAAGAAGTGATCGTCGGCGGCCACTGCCGCGCATTGCAGCTGTTCCTGCCAGATCCGCCCGATCAGGTTTTGCAGCTCATCGCCAGAACCTTCGCCGACGCGGGCGGGTTCGCTGTTGGCCTGGGGGAACAGCGCGTAGTAATCCAGGCTGCCATCGGCCAGACGGGTGCGGCAGGCGGAGCGCTGCAACTTGCCGCTGGAGGTTTTCGGCAAGGCCCCGGGGTTGAGCAGCACCACCACGCTCGGCGCTTCCTGGCAGGCTTCGGCGACCGCCTGGCGAATGGCCTTGATCAGCGCTTCGGGGGGCAGGATCTTCTGCACGCTGCGGCTGATTTCCGCAGCGATGCCGATGCCTTCCTGGCCCTGGTCGCTGACCGCGAACGCTGCCACCCGGCCCTTGCGCACCACTTCCACTTCGCGCTCGATGGTTTTTTCAATGTCCTGGGGATACAGGTTGTGCCCGCGCACGATCAGCAGGTCCTTCAGGCGCCCGGTGATGAACAGTTCGCCTTCGCGCAGGAAACCCAGGTCGCCGGTGCGCAGCCAGGTACGGCCGGCATGCTGGACGAAGGTCTTGGCGGTGGCTTCAGAATTGCGCCAGTAGCCGTGGGCAATGCTCGGTCCGGCGGCCCAGACTTCGCCGATACGGTTGTCAGGCAATTCGCCCAGTTGCTGCGGATCCATTACCAGCACGGCATGTTCCGGCTGGCTGAAGCCGCAGCTCATCATCGCGCTGCCCTGCCCCGGCTCGGCGCGGTTCTGCGCCAGGGCCTGGTCGTCCAGGTGCAGCGCCGGGATGCCCCGGCCGCGCACGCCACCGGCGACGAACAGGGTGGCTTCGGCCAGGCCGTAGGAGGCAAGGAAATTGTCATGGCTGAAACCGCAGGTGCTGAACTTCTCGGCGAAACGCTCCAGGGTGTCCAGGCGAATCGGCTCGGAGCCCGAATAGGCCACGCGCCAGCCACTGACATCGAGACGCTCCAGGGCCGATTCACTGACTCGCTCGCTGCACAGGCGGTAGGCGAAATCCGGCCCGCCGCTGATGGTGCCGCCGTATTCGCTAATCGCTTCCAGCCAGCGTACGGGCCGCGCCAGGAAGTAGGCCGGCGACATCAGCACACAGGGCACGCCGCTGAAAATCGGTTGCAGCAGGCCGCCAATCAGGCCCATGTCGTGGTACAGCGGCAGCCAACTGACGATCACGTCGTGCGGATTGAGATCGATACCGAAACCGCGACGGATCAGCAGTTCGTTGGCCACCAGGTTGCCATGGCTGACCTGCACGCCCTTGGGCAGCGCGGTGGAACCGGAGGTGTATTGCAGGAAGGCGATGTCGTCGTCCTTAAGCTCAACCGCCTGCCAGTCTTCGGCCAGCCCGGCGTCCAGGGTGTCCACGCACAGCAGTTGTGGCGCGCCCGCGGCCTGCAGCTCGTCCATTTGCGCCAGCGACTCCCGCAGCCCGGCGCTGGTCAGCAGCAGACGCGGTTCGGCGTCGGCGAGGATCGAGATCAGGCGCTCCTGGTGATGACGCCGGGTCGATTCCGGCGGATAGGCCGGCACCGCTATCACCCCGGCGTACAGGCAACCGAAGAACGCCGCGACGTAGTCCGGGCCGCTGGGAAACAGCAATACCGCGCGATCGCCGAATTCGGCGTTGGCTTGCAGAGCCGCAGCAATGGTGCGCGCACGAAGGTCCAGGTCCCGGTAACTGAGGACCACGCTCTGATCCTGCTCTTCGGCGAGAAAGCGCAACGCCACTTGATCAGGTGCCAGGACTGCCCGGCGTTGAAGGGCTTGGGCCAGGGTGCTGGGGAGTTCGAACGCGTCCGTCATGGGGTTTCCTGCCAGGATTGTGCTTGCAATGGAGAGCGGGCCCTGCTCTCCCATAACCTTAATAACTAGCTATAAATCAAATAGTTATAAGAAAGTCATGGGCATCCGGAGGGCGCCGTAGCCGGACCTGCTGCCCGGAATCTTTCTCCAATGAGAACGGATGACGTCTTGAAATAATTAGTCCGCATGCTGCCCTTCAAGGCCCTGATCCAGCTCATGAACGAGCAGCCGTTCTCAATCTGCACCGACAGAGAGCATTAGTTCTTTTTCTCAATTGACAATCATTATCATTCAGCCTAATTTGTCGCTCGATGTGTAGGACAGGTCAGATTTTTCTGACGTCCCACTTACCTCTTTGCAGCAAGGTGATTTCCATGACGGAACAAGTATCCACAAGCAGGTGCGATTCACCGTTACTCCAGGCTTTTGTCGACAACCGTCTGATCCTGGTGAAGATCGCAGCCCGTATTACCGGCTGCCGATCCCGGGCTGAAGATGTGGTCCAGGATGCCTTTTTCCGCCTGCAGTCGGCGCCGCAAATCACCTCCTCGTTCAAGGCCCAGCTCAGTTACCTGTTCCAGATCGTGCGCAACCTGGCCATCGATCACTACCGCAAGCAGGCCTTGGAGCAGAAGTATTCAGGCACTGAAGAGGAAGGCTTGAATGTGGTCATTCATGGCGCTTCACCTGAAACCTCCCACATGAATTTTTCCACCCTGGAAAACATCGCCGAAGCGCTGACCGAGCTGCCCAGCCGCACGCGCTACGCCTTCGAGATGTATCGCCTGCACGGCGTCCCGCAAAAGGACATCGCCAAGGAGCTGGGGGTCTCGCCGACCCTGGTGAACTTCATGATTCGCGATGCCCTGGTGCATTGCCGCAAAGTCTCGGGCAACCGACCCGATACCTTCGCCCGCCGCTGACCTGCGACCGGCACCCTGCATCACCTGGCTTGAGCCGTGTTCACACCTCAAGCAGGCCGCTCTGGCCAAGCACCAGCAACGCCGCACGTTTGTGCAACAGATCGAACTCCTGCTGGCAGTACCGACAACGGTTATGCCCGGCACAGGAGGGGGCGTGGGCGAATGCCGGGGGCGCTTGCGTGCCCGGCGGGTCCAGGTACAGCGCATGCACCTGCGCCGACAACCAGAATGCCAGCCGGTCCTGCCGGGCCTCCTCTACGGACTGGGCATCGATGGGCGCGGGCACCTGCCCCCGGGTACACATCCATTCGAACAGCCGCTGCCGGCCGGCAACCTCGTCGATCACCGGCACCCTGCCTGCGGACACAGCCTCGACACTCAGCGGATTCACAAGGGACATGGCAAGGCTCACCGTCAATGGGCATTCAACCAAGTGACGTGGGCCGGCAGGAGAAATTTAGGCGCGTGCCCCGCAGAACCGGGCAAACCCGGGCCCTCAGGCGTGGGGTACGGGCATCACGACGATGCGGTAGGGATCGAAGATTCTGCGCATCTGGCCGTTGTCCCGGAGTTTTTGCAGGAGCCCGGCAAAGTCTTCGGCGCTGATGGGCGCCTTGGGCCGGATCAGGGTGTAATGGTGGTAGACCTGATCGATGCGCTGGGACACCAGCAACTGACCGTTGCTCTGGGTATTGCGGGCAAGGAAGTCGCTGAGGTAGGAACGGGTCACCAGGGCGATGTCCGCCCTGTCCCGCAGCACCATTAGCAGGTTGCTGTCGTGGGAATAGGTGAGCGTGGCGTTGTAGGTATCGGCCAGGTACTTGGGGTCGGCATTGAACTGGGCGAAGGCGTAGTGATAACCGCTGAACAGCGCCAGGCGTTTGCCCTTGAGGTCAACGAAATACTCCTGGTCCCGGCCGGGCTCACGCTGAGCAACGAAAATTTCCGCATCTTCCAGGCCCATATCGACACTGGTATGGGCAATGTTCTGCCAGCCCCAAGCCGGATTCTCGAAGATCGCCAGGTCCACCCGACCTTGCTCGAAGTCTCGGAAGCGCCGGGGAATCGACGTGGGTACCAGGACGAACTGGTATTCGTCCTGGGACTGGTTGAGGACTTCCACCAACTGCGGCAGCAAACCGGTATCGGCACCGGTTTCAGGACGGACGGTATAGGGCGGGAAATGCGCCGCCGCGACCCGCACCAGCTGCGCCGAGGAGGCCGGACAGACCCAAAGTGTTGCCAGCGCCAGCAAGAGCATTCGCAAGGCTGACCGCAGCGGCAAGGACATCAAGGCAACACACCTCGGATAAGTGAAAAGGGATGCCGTAAAGCTAGGCGTTTTCAGGCGCTTCGACAATCTCGCGGCAGAGAATAAATCAGCGCCTCAATGATCCTTGAGTACCAGCAGCAAGGCTTCCTGGGCCAATTGCTCAAGGGTCATGCTGCCCTGGGCGCGGAACCAGGTGGTGGTCCAGGACAGGGCGCCGGTGAGGAAGCGTCGGGTGATGAACACATCGCCCTTGATGAATCCGGCGTCCTTGGCCTCGCCCAGCACCTGCAGCCAGATCTGTTCGTAGATGTCCCGCAATGCCAGGACCGCGGCCTGGCCTTCCGGGGACAGCGAGCGCCACTCATAGACCAGCACTGCCATGGCTTCGCCGCTGCCGCCCATGATCGATTGCAGTTCGCAGCGGATCAGCGCCAGCACTCGCTCGCGCACGCTGCCGGCCTCGGCCAGTTCGGCGCGCATCAAGGCGGTGTTGTAGTGGATGGTTTCCTGCATCACGGCGCGCAGGATGTCGTCCTTGCTCTTGAAGTGGTGGAAGATGCTGCCGGATTGAATACCCACCGCACCGGCCAGATCCCGCACCGTGGTGCGTTCGTAGCCCTTGTTGCGAAACAGGTGCGCGGCGGTCTGCAACAGCTTGCCCCGGGCGCTCTCGGGATCGGTCACTTGTCCGCTGGCGATCAGCTCGCGCACTACCTGCAAGGCTTTTTGCTCGTCCACCGGTGTTCTCCTACCGTCACTTCGTCAAAAGCTCAGCCGGAAACCGGCTGTAACGCGCGCAATTTAAGCCCCTCACTGCTACCAAGCAAGCGCTTGGGTGGAAGAATTCACTCGCCCATTTACAAACCAAGCGCTTGCTTGGTAGCCTCCTCGCAGTTCTTTTCTCGAGAGCCCTGCCATGACCAAGACCGTACGAATCGGCTGCGCCAGCGCCTTCTGGGGCGACACCAGCAGCGCCGCCGCGCAACTGGTGGAAGGTGGACGCCTGGATTACCTGGTGTTCGATTACCTGGCGGAGATCACCCTGTCGATCATGGCCGGGGCCCGCATGAAAGACCCGGACTCGGGTTACGCCACGGATTTTGTCGAGGTGCTCAAGCCGCTGCTGGCCTCGATCCATCAACAGCAGATCCGCGTGATCAGCAATGCCGGCGGGGTCAATCCCCACGCCTGCGCCAGTGCCTTGCGTACCGCCTGCGAGCAGGCCGGGGTGGCGCTGAAGATCGCCGTGCTGCTGGGGGACGACCTGCAACCGCAGTTCAAGCAACTGGCCGGCGCCGGGATCAAGGAAATGTTCAGTGACGCCCCCTTGCCAGCGATGTGCGTCTCCACCAATGCCTACCTGGGTGCCCCGGGCATCGTCGAGGCCCTGCGCCTGGGAGCGGATATCGTGATCACCGGTCGCGGGGTCGACAGCGCGGTGGTCAGTGGCGCCCTGGTTCACGAGTTCGCCTGGTCCTGGCGGGACTACGACCGCCTGGCCCAGGCGGCGCTGGCCGGGCACATCATCGAATGTGGCGCCCAGTGCAGCGGCGGCAACTTCACCGATTGGCGCGACGTGCCGGACTACGAGCACATCGGCTTCCCCATCGTCGAGGTCGACGCCGACGGCGGGTTCGTGGTCAGCAAGGCCCCGGGGACCGGTGGGCTCATCAGTCCGCTGACAGTCGGTGAGCAGTTGCTGTATGAAATCGGTAATCCACGGGCTTATCTGCTTCCCGATGTGGTGTGCGATTTCTCCCAGGTGCAGGTGCAGCAGTCGGCACCGAATGAAGTCCGGGTCCAGGGCGCCAAGGGCCTGCCCCCAAGCCATCAATACAAGGTCAGTGCCACCTACCCGGATGGTTTCCGTTGCACCGCCAGTTGCCTGATGGCCGGGATCGATGCGGTGGCCAAGGCGCGCCGGGTCAGCCAGGCGATCATCGACAAGACCCGCGAAATGTTCAGCCAGCGTGGTTGGCCGGACTACAGCGAAGTCAACATCGAACTGTTGGGCAGCGAGGCCACCTACGGCCCCCATGGCCGGCGCCAGGACAGCCGCGAAGTGGTGATCAAGCTGGCGGTGCGCCATCCGCACAAGGCGGCGCTGGTGCTGTTCTCCCGGGAGATTGCCCAGGCGGCCACCGGCATGGCTCCTGGGTTGACCGGCATCGTCGGCGGACGACCCACGGTGTATCCGGTGATCCGGCTGTTTTCTTTCCTGCTGGACAAGGACGCCTGCCACCTGGAAATCGACCTCGCCGGCCAGCGTCATCCCTGCGCCCTGCCCGAAGTCGACCGCCTGGACGCCAGCGCCCTGCCCGCCCCGCATTCACTGCCCAAGCCCCAAGGCCGTCCCGATGCCAGCGTGCCCCTGGTCAAGCTGGCGGTGGCGCGCTCGGGCGACAAGGGCAACCACAGCAACATCGGCGTGCTGGCGCGTCATCCCGACTACCTGCCGTGGATCGCCGAAGCCCTGACCCCCGAAGTGCTGGTGGACTGGATGGGGCATGTGCTGGACCCGGTCCTCGGCCGTGTACAGCGCTGGTACCTGCCGGGCATTCATGGCCTCAACTTCCTGCTGGAAAACGCCCTGGGCGGCGGCGGTGTCGCCAGCCTGCGCATCGACCCGCAAGGCAAGGCCTTCGCCCAGCAGTTGCTGGAAATCCAGATCCCGGTGCCCCAGCGCATCGCCGACGCCGTCAACTAAAGGAGCTGCCGTGGTGTACGACTCGATTTTCAAGGCACAACTGTTTGCCGGCCAGACCATCATCGTCACCGGCGGCGGCAGCGGCATCGGCCGTTGCACGGCCCATGAGCTGGCGGCCCTGGGCGCCCAGGTGCTGCTGGTGGGGCGCAAGGCGGAGAAACTGCAGAAGGTCGCAGGCGAAATTGCCGAGGACGGCGGCCTGGCCCACTGGCAAGCCTGCGACATTCGCGACGAGGAAGCGGTCAAGACCCTGGTGGCGCAGTTGATCGAGCGCTTTGGTCCGATCCATGGCCTGGTGAACAATGCCGGTGGCCAATATCCGGCGCCCCTGGCTTCGATCAACCAGAAAGGTTTCGAAACCGTGCTGCGCACCAATCTGGTGGGCGGCTTCCTGATGGCCCGGGAAGTGTTCAACCAGTCCATGAGCCGCCATGGTGGCAGCATCGTCAACATGCTCGCCGACATGTGGGGCGGCATGCCCGGCATGGGCCACTCCGGCGCGGCGCGCTCGGGGATGGACAACTTCACCAAGACCGCCGCCTACGAATGGGGCCACGCCGGGGTCCGGGTCAACGCCGTGGCCCCGGGCTGGATCGCCTCCAGTGGCATGGACACCTACGAAGGCGCATTCAAGGCAATCATTCCCACCCTGCGCGAGCACGTGCCGCTCAAACGCATCGGTACGGAATCGGAAGTCAGCGCGGCCATCGTCTTTCTGCTCAGCCCCGGTGCGGCCTTTGT
>NZ_MOAK01000081.1:346889-360854 GCF_003732485.1 Pseudomonas protegens | reverse complement strand
CCCCCAGCCTCGGCAGCCGCGCCTGGCCGTTGGCCAAGGCGCGCAACAGTGAGTCGTACAACGGTTTTCATCGGGCCTACCTGCCCGATGTGCTCAAAGGCGAGGACTGAGCCATGCCGGTGATCCCATCCCAGCTCGATCCCCACAGCCCGCAGTTCGCCCAGAACCGCGAGACGATGCTGGCGGGCCTGCAACAGTTGCAGACCCTGCAGCAGAACCTGCTGAACAAGGCTGCCGAGGCCAAGGCCAAGTTCGACAAGCGCGGCCAACTGCTGCCCCGGGAACGTCTCAACTTGCTGCTGGACCCCGGAGCGCCCTTTCTTGAACTGGCCAGCCTCGCCGGCTACAAGCTGCATGACGACAAGGACGGCAGCCAGGCCGGCGGCGGCCTGATCGCCGGCATCGGCTATGTGTGCGGGGTGCGCATGCTGGTGGTGGCCAATAACAGCGCGATCAAGGGCGGGACCATTTCCCCCAGCGGCCTGAAGAAGTCCCTGCGCCTGCAACAGATCGCCATGGAGAACAAACTGCCGGTGGTGACGCTGGCAGAAAGCGGGGGCGCCAACCTCAACTACGCGGCGGAGATCTTCGTCGAAGGTGCACGCAGTTTCGCCAATCAGGCGCGGATGTCGGCCATGGGCCTGCCACAGATCACCGTGGTCCACGGTTCGGCCACCGCCGGCGGCGCCTATCAGCCCGGACTCTCGGATTACGTGGTGGTGGTGCGCGGCAAGGCCAAGCTGTTTCTCGCCGGGCCGCCACTGCTCAAGGCTGCCACCGGTGAAGTGGCCACCGATGAACAGCTGGGCGGTGCCGAAATGCACGCCCAGGTCGCCGGCACAGCCGAGTACCTGGCGGAGAACGACGCCGACGGCATCCGCATCGTCCGCGAGATCGTCAGCCTGTTGCCGTGGAACGCCCAACTGCCGGTACAACCGGCCAGGACCTGGAGCGAGCCGCTGTATCCCATCGACGAACTGCTCGGACTGATTCCCGACGATCCGAAAAAACCCTATGACGCCCGGGAAATCATCGCCCGCCTGGCGGACGGCTCGCAGTTCCTGGAGTTCAAGGGCGAGTTCGATGCCCAGACCCTGTGCGGCCACCTGCAGATCCAGGGCCGGCCCTGCGGTTTTATCGGCAACAACGGCCCGATCACGCCCCAGGGTGCGAGCAAGGCGGCGCAGTTTATCCAGCTCTGCGACCAGAGCCGCACACCCCTGCTGTTTTTCCACAACACCACCGGCTTCATGGTGGGCACCGAGTCGGAACAGCAAGGGGTGATCAAGCACGGCGCCAAGCTGATCCAGGCGGTGGCCAATGCCCGGGTGCCGAAGCTGACCATCGTCGTCGGCGGCTCCTACGGCGCCGGCAACTATGCGATGTGTGGCCGCGGCCTGGACCCGCGCTTCATCTTCGCCTGGCCCAACAGCCGCACTGCGGTGATGGGCGGCGCCCAGGCCGGCAAGGTGCTGCGCATCGTCACCGAGGCCAAGCATGCGAAGAGCGGCCAGGAGGCCGACCCGAAGATGCTCGACATGCTGGAGCAGGTCACGGCGCAGAAGCTCGACAGCCAGTCCACGGCCTTGTATGGCAGCGCCAACCTGTGGGACGACGGCCTGATCGACCCCCGGGATACCCGCACGCTCCTGGGCTATCTGCTGGACATCTGCCATGAAGCCGATGCCCGGGTCTTGCAGCCCAACAGTTTCGGTGTGGCACGGTTTTGATAGGGCATTTCGCGGTCTGACCCCACTTGAGGAGAACAACAATGATCTTCACCCAGGAACACGAAGAACTGCGGCGCACGGTGCGCCATTTTGTCGACCGCGAGATCAACCCCCACGTCGAGGAATGGGAGAAAGCCGGGCGCTTTCCCATCCACGAGATTTTCCGCAAGGCCGGCGAGCTGGGGCTGCTGGGCATCTCCAAGCCGGAAAAATTCGGCGGCATGGGCCTGGACTACAGCTATTCCATCGTCGCCGCCGAAGAGTTCGGCACCATCCATTGCGGCGGCATTCCCATGTCCATCGGCGTACAGACCGACATGTGCACCCCGGCCCTGGCGCGCTTCGGTTCCGATGAGCTGCGCGACGAGTTTCTGCGGCCGGCCATCACGGGCGAGCAGGTCGGCTGCATCGGCGTCTCCGAGGTCGGCGCCGGTTCCGATGTGGCCGGGCTCAAGACCCATGCGCGCAAGGACGGCGACGACTACGTGATCAACGGCAGCAAGATGTGGATCACCAACTCCCCCAGCGCCGACTTCATCTGTCTGCTGGCCAATACCTCGGACGACAAGCCCCACGTCAACAAGTCGCTGATCATGGTGCCGATGAACACCCCGGGCATCAGCCTCAGTTCGCACCTGGACAAGCTCGGCATGCGCAGCTCGGAAACCGCCCAGGTGTTCTTCGACAATGTGCGGGTGCCCCAGCGCAATCGAATCGGTCATGAAGGCGCCGGTTTCATGATGCAGATGCTGCAGTTCCAGGAGGAACGGCTGTTCGGCGCGGCGAACATGATCAAGGGCCTGGAGTACTGCGTCGACAGCACCATCGAGTACTGCAAGGAGCGCCGCACCTTCGGCAACCCGCTGATCGACAATCAGGTCATCCACTTCCGCCTGGCCGAGCTGTCCACCGAGATCGAGTGCCTGCGGGCCCTGGTCTACCAGGCCACCGAGCAGTATGTTCGCGGCCAGGACGTGACCCGCCTGGCCTCCATGGCCAAGCTCAAGGCCGGGCGCCTGGGCCGTGAGGTCAGCGACAGTTGCCTGCAGTACTGGGGCGGCATGGGCTTCATGTGGGACAACCCGGTGGCCCGCGCCTATCGCGATGTGCGCCTGGTTTCCATTGGCGGCGGCGCCGACGAGATCATGCTGGGGATCATCTGCAAACTCATGGGCATCCTGCCGGGGAAAAAGAAATGAGCCCGCTCCCGGCCTGCCAGACCCTGCTGCTGGAACCGCGCAATGGTGTGCTGTTCATCACCCTCAACCGCCCCGAGAGCCGCAACGCCATGAGCCTGCAGATGGTGGCGGAGCTGCGTACCGTGCTCGCCGCCGTGCGAGAGCGGCGGAGCATCCGCGCCCTGGTCCTGCGTGGCTCCGGTGGCCACTTCTGTGCCGGCGGCGACCTCAAGGACATGGCCGGCGCCCGCACCCGAGGCAGCGCTGCCTACCGTGAACTGAACCGGGCGTTCGGTGCGCTGCTGGAAGAAGCCCAGCAGACACCCCAGGTGCTGGTTTGCGTGTTGCAGGGCGCGGTGCTGGGCGGCGGCTTCGGCCTGGCGTGCGTCAGCGATATCGCCATCGCCGAACACAGTGCGCAGTTCGGCATGCCGGAAACCGGCCTCGGTCTGCTGCCGGCGCAGATCGCCCCCTTCGTGGTGCGGCGCATCGGCCTGACCCAGGCCCGACGCCTGACCCTGACCGCCGCCCGCTTTGACGGTGCCGAAGCCCTGCGCCTGGGCCTGGTGCACTTTGTCGAGGCCGATTCCCGGTCCTTGGAAGAACGCCTTGAACAGCAGCTGTCGCAAGTCCTGCGCTGCGCCCCCGGGGCCAACGCTGCAACCAAGGCCCTGCTCCTGGCCAGCGTCGACCAGCCTCTGGGGCCCCTGCTGGATCAGGCCGCCGAAGACTTCGCCCAGGCCGTCACCGGAGCGGAAGGCCTCGAAGGCACCCTGGCCTTCGTGCAAAAACGCAAACCGGCCTGGGCCAGCTGAGCCTTTTAGGAGCCGGCTTGCCGGCGAACGCCCCCCACCGATTCCCGGGAGCCTGTATGCCCACTTTCAGCAAGATCCTGATCGCCAACCGTGGCGAAATCGCCTGCCGCATCCAGCGCACCGCCCAGGCCCTGGGCTACCGCACCGTGGCCGTGTTCAGCGACGCCGACGCCGATGCCCTGCATGTGCACATGGCCGACGAAGCCATCCACATCGGCCCGTCCCCGGTGCAGCAGTCCTACCTCAACAGCGGGGCAATTCTCGACGCCGCCCGGCGCAGCGGTGCCGACGCCATCCACCCGGGCTACGGCTTCCTCTCGGAAAACCCCGAGTTCGCCGCAGCCTGTGCGGCCGCCGGTATCACCTTCATCGGCCCCAGTGCCGCCGCCATCGAACTGATGGGCAGCAAGCGCCGCTCGAAGATCACCATGCTGGAAGCCGGTGTGCCCTGTATCCAGGGCTACCAGGGCGAGGAGCAGGACGACGCAACTTTGCAGCGCGAAGCCCAGCGCATCGGCTATCCGCTGATGATCAAGGCCAGCGCCGGGGGCGGTGGACGCGGCATGCGCCTGGTGCAGCGTCACGAGCAGTTGCTGGAACAGATCCGTACCGCACGCTCGGAAGCCCTGCATGCCTTCGGCAGCGACGAGCTGATTCTGGAGCAGGCGCTGATCGAGCCCCGGCACGTGGAAATGCAGGTCTTCGGCGACCAGCACGGTCATTTGATCTATTTGGGTGAACGGGACTGCTCGATTCAGCGCCGCCATCAGAAGGTCATCGAGGAGGCACCCTGCCCGGTGCTGACCGGGGATCTGCGTCGGGCCATGGGCGAGGCGGCACTCAAGGCCGGGCGCGCGGTGAACTATGTCGGCGCCGGCACCGTGGAGTTCCTGCTGGACGCTCGCGGCCAGTTCTACTTCCTGGAAATGAACACTCGCCTGCAGGTAGAGCATCCGGTCACCGAACTGGTCACTGGCCTGGATCTGGTGGCCCTGCAGTTGCAAGTCGCTGCCGGCGAGCCCCTGCCCCTGACCCAGGAGCAAGTGCAGCTCAACGGCCATGCCATCGAAGTTCGCCTGTACGCCGAGGACCCGGCGCAGAACTTTCTGCCCCAGACCGGCCAGGTCCTGCGCTGGGAGCCGGCGCCGGGGATACGCACCGACCACGGCTTGCAGGAAGGCCAATGGGTCAGCCCCTTCTACGACCCGATGCTGGGCAAGCTGATCGCCCACGGCGCTACCCGCGAGGAAGCCCGGCGCAAGCTGTTGCACGGGGTCGAGGACTGTGTGCTGCTGGGGCTTGAGAGCAACCGCCGGCTGCTGGTCGGTGTGCTCAGGCACCCGGTATTTGCCAGCGGTCGGTTCAGCACCGCGTTCATCGCCGAACATTTTGCCGAGGACCCGAGCCTGCAACCGCAGCGCCCCAGCCCCGAGGAACTGGCCATCGCCGCTGCGCTCTTCTATCACCACAGCGCCAGCGCACACCGCTCAAACCTGAGTGCCTGGCGCAACAACGCCAGTGTGCCCCTGGTCTACCGCATCGGCCTGGATGACCGTCACTGGTCGCTGGAACTGAGTCCCTCGGCATCGGGCCTGTTGCACGTACAGCAGGGGGATGACGTGTGGGCAGTCAAGGTCATGACCGCCGATGGCCGCCGAGCCACACTGGAGGTCGCGGGCATTCGTCGGCACTACGCCTATCAACTGCAAGATGGCGAACTCTGGCTGAGTAGCCGCCAGGGCAGCCTGCATCTGCAGGACCGCACCCATGCGCCGGTACAGGGCCAACCGGGCGCCGATTCCGGCACCCTCAAGGCCCCCATGGACGGGGCCATAGTCGACGTGCTGGTCAGCGAGGGCATGAGTGTCAGCAAGGGCCAGCTGCTGCTGGTGCTGGAGGCAATGAAGATGGAACACCCACTCAAGGCCGGGATCGACGGAGTGATCAGTCGGGTCCAGGTCAACCTCGGGGACCAGGTGAAGAACCGGCAGATTCTGCTGGAGGTGGAACAAGCCGATCCCACCCCGGAAATGGAGCACTAGGCGGATGCCTCAGCTTTGGCTACGCTCAAGCCTCATCAGGAGTTTGAAGGCTGGAATTTGCGATGCCCCACTGGCTGGTAATAGATCTGGAAGCCACGACGGATGAAGGGGGCTGGCCGGTTAGCGAGATGGAAATCATCGAAATCGGAGCCACCCTGGTTAACCGCCAGGGTCGGGAACAGGACCATTTCCAGCGTTTCGTCCGCCCATTGCGACGTCCTCGGCTGACGCCGTTCTGCCGCGAACTGACCCATATCACTCAGGCCAATATCGACAGCGCCGCACCGTTGAGCGAAGTCTGGACTCTGTTCGAACGCTGGCTGGGCCAGCATCAGTCACGTCTGGAGGGCTGGGCCAGTTGGGGCGACTATGACCGCAAGCAACTGCAACTGGAGTGGCACAACCAGCAACTGCAGAGTCTGTTGAATGACGTCCCGCACATGAACCTCAAGCAGCGCTTCGCCAAGGCCCGGCGCCTGGAGCGCCCCCTGGGCCTGAATGCAGCCCTGCAACTGGCCGGCATGCAGTTCAATGGCCAACAGCATCGAGCCCTGGAAGATGCACGCAATACAGCGCGCTTATTGCCGCTGATTCTTCCATGATGGCGGCAGGTGACGGCCTTTGAGGCCTTGTGCATACTGGCCGACCTTTTTGACCCTTTCTTGAGGAATCGCCCATGTTTAAAGTCAACGAGTACTTCGACGGCACCGTCAAGTCGATTGCCTTCGGCACGGCCGAAGGCCCAGCCACCATTGGCGTCATGGCCCCGGGCGAATACGAGTTCGGTACAGCGCAACGGGAAATCATGCACGTGGTGTCCGGCGCCCTGACCGTGCGCCTGCCCGACAGCGCCGACTGGGAAACCTTTCCGGCCGGTAGCCAGTTCAACGTACCGGCCAACAGCAAGTTCCAACTGAAAGTTGCCGTGGACACCGCCTACCTGTGCGAATACCGCGGTTGATTCACCTGTCACGGCTATCGCGCTGACAAAAAATGCCCGCTTCCTAAAGAGACGGGCATTTTTCATGGCGCCAAGAAACGCTATTCGAGGACGGTCACGGGCATCCCCACCCGCAATTGACCGTTGCCGTCGTTGACCAGGTTCTGCCCGAACATCGCCCCGTCGGCCTGGGCGCGATACTTCTGCAAGGTGGCCAGGGGTTCGCGGTCGGCGCTGCGTTCGCCAGTCTGTGGATCGATGGTGGTCAGGATGCAGCGCGAACACGGCTTGACCACTCGAAACTCGACATCGCCAATCCGTATGCGCCGCCACTGGTCCTCGGCAAAGGCCTCGCTGCCTTCGATCACCAGATTGGGCCGAAAACGCAGCATCTCCAGGGGCCGCCCGACCCGACCGGACAGGTCCTCCAGGGACGCCTGACCAATCAACAACAGCGGAAAACCATCGGCAAACGCCACTTGATCATCGTCTCGGCCATAACCTGCCGCGGTGCTCCGCGCCCGCTCCGCAGGCACCTGCACCAGGCGGGTGGGCTTGCCGATGAACTCACTGACCCAGGCGCCCGCCTCGTCCCCGGCATCGGGCACCCGCAGGCTGTCGTGCCAGATGGTCACGCCGCGCAGTGCGGCATCGGCCGCCGGCAGGGGCACATCAAGGGTGGAAAGCCCGGGAGCGCTGAGGGTCAGGCCACCCTGGCCATTGCACAGCGCCGAGAGCTGACTCATGCGCCCCACGGCACGCTGGGTGAGGAAGCGCCCGCTGGCCTCGTCCACCAGCATCCAGCGGCGATCCCCCTCCAGACCGAGCTTGTCCAGACCGATCTGTTGCAGGGTTTCGCCCCTGGCGGATTTCAACGGGTATCGATAAAGCGCGCTAAGACGCATGTCCAGCTCCCTGTGTGGGCAAAAAGGCTCACCCTATACCAGCGCTTCGACGAAACAAAGACGCAAGGGAAAAGCGGCCGGACATCCTCGTGAATCAGACGCTGACTTCATCCAGCATCAGACGCTGACGGACCACGTCCACCAGTTTGTCCGGTTGAAACTTGGAGAGAAAATTGTCGCAGCCGACCTTCTTCACCATGGATTCGTTGAAGCTGCCGGACAAGGATGTGTGCAGCACCACATAGAGCCCACGCAGGCGCGGGTCGTTGCGGATCTCGGTAGTCAGGCGATAGCCGTCCATCTCCGGCATTTCCGCATCGGTGAACACCATCAACAGTTTTTCGGTCATGTCGACCCCCGTATCGGCCCAGGCCTTGAGCATGTTCAGAGCCTTGAGGCCGTCGCTGGCGATGTGCATCTTCACCCCGAGCTGGCCGAGGGTGTCGCGCAGTTGCGAGAGCGCCACATTGGAGTCGTCCACCAGCAGCACCTCGCGGCCGCGAGCACGCTCCAGCACCGGATCTTCCAGCTTGTCCCGGGAAACCTTGGCGTTGTAGGGGACGATTTCCGCCAGGACTTTCTCGACGTCGATGATTTCCACCAGCTGCTCGTCAACCTTGCTGATGGCCGTCAGGTAGTGCTGGCGCCCGGCGCTGGTAGGCGGCGGCATGATGGCTTCCCAGTTCATGTTGACGATGCGGTCCACGCCGCCCACCAGGAATGCCTGAACCGAACGGTTGTACTCGGTGACGATGATGGTGCTGTTGGGCCCCGGAACCAGGGGGCGCATGCCGATGGCCTGGGACAGGTCGATGACCGGCAGGGTCTGGCCACGCAGGTTGACCACACCACAAACGAATGGATGGCGTTGCGGCATCAGGGTCAGCTTGGGCAGTTGCAGGACTTCCTGAACCTTGAAGACGTTGATCGCGAACAACTGCCGACCGGCCAGACGGAACATGAGGATTTCCAGGCGATTCTCACCCACCAGTTGCGTGCGTTGATCTACCGTGTCGAGAATGCCGGCCATTAATGACTCCTGGGCTTGTTCTGATGAATTCACTAAAGACTGATATCGGCGGGCTCCACCGTATCTTGACCCGCATGCAAATTGCCACATAAAAGCCATTGATGTCACATTAACATCATGCTTTACTGAGGCGGTCAATTCAGTAGTACGACTTCCCGACGACGCGACCTTACTCTCGAGGTGAAGTTCCTGCATCTAAGGGTTTCCCCTATCAACAATCAGGACCATCCTGATATTCGCAATATCCAATAGCCATTAATGTGACGCCATTCTCATTGCATGAATGGAGTCAGGCTTTTGTTTGTGATCGCAGAAAGGTGGCCCAGGACCCTTTCAAGCCAAAACACCCACGCCTATCAAGCCCCTGCGCACGTGCGCCGCGTTGCTGTGACCGGTATTCGGGCCACTTGTGCAAGCGATGAACATCAGCTCTCTCTCTCCCTTTCACCCCCTGAAAAACATTCAGATTTATCTTATATACAAACTCAAAAAACGCGCCCTACCTTAAAACCGTTCAGCCAAGGCCCTATCCCGCCATCGAACTCGAAGTCATGGAGATAAGCATGCGAAAGGACGGCCAAGAGTGCGCTCCCCCTCTACCTGAGTTCCTGCTTGAAGCCCAAGCCCTGCTGGCTAAATCGGAAGATTGCCTGAGCCATCTGCACCTGATCAGGAATGACGAAGAGGCAATCAATTGCCTGCTCGCCAGCCTGCTGTGCCTGGCCCAGACGGCGGCCCGCCACTCCATCAGCCCACTGGCCGAATTCGCCTTGCATATTCACGGTGTGCTGAAACGCACGGCACATCCGCTGGACCTCAACGATCCGATCCTCGACGCCTTGAAAAGCTGCCTGACCCTGATGGCCTGGCAACTGGAACTGATCGACCCGCACAACGGCCAACTCAATCTGGATGACAGTGAACAGGTCCTGCTGCTCGACGAATTGACCGATCAAGTGGCGCAAAACTGCACCTGCGCTTATCCCTCCTGCACCCATTGAAGTTGCACTTGTGCCGCTGGATCGCAGATAAAGCCCGTAGTTACGATAGCCAACCCGAAACATCAGTAAAACTTCGGGCCCAGGGTCAAACATCTGGTCGTTATTGAGTATTTCATACCCAAGAGCGACATCATCGATTCAACAACTCCAACTAGCGCCTGCCCCGGACTTCCTGTTCGGAGCCACATACGTGCCCGCAAAACCGGCCGCCCTCCATTTTCCTCGGCCTTCCCAAGGCCTATGGAGGAAATGAAACAAACGTGCCGCAGGCCCATATTCCTGACTTCCAGGACATATATACCTGTGCGTATAAGCGCGACCAACGGTATCTTCGGTGGTATTATGTCGCGCATAAACGGACACAGTTAATGGCACTTTGATTCCAATGTCGGCAGTCACCACTCGGCGTGTACGAGGCAAATAGACAGCGTTGATTGAAACCGGGTATTCAAATAGCACCGTTTCTTAAACAAGCCCGGTCATCCACCCCTGACCGAGCTCTTCGCAGCGAACATTCATTGGCTCCATCCGCTATGTACGCCAGCCTCAAGTCATTCTTCTCTTGGCCCCTCTCCCGAGATCATCTGCGCTGGCTCAGCCTGTTGCTGTGTTCCTGCTCGACCCTGGGCAACGTGCTGATCTACTGCCTGGGCCTGCCCCTGCCCCTGATCTTGCTACTGCTCAATATCGCGGCTCTGGCCTGTATCTGGATGCAATACAGCTATTCGCGAAAATCCATTCGCTTCCAGCCCCAGGAGCTCGCCGAACGCCTGCTTGAGGTCAAGGAGAATGAGCGGCACCGCCTCAGCCGTGAACTGCACGATGACATCGGCCAATTGCTGACCGCGGCAAAACTGCAGACCGACTGGCTCAAGCGGCGCCTGCCGAATGACCTGCAGGAACCCTGCGCGGTACTGGGCACCACCCTGGAAGAGACCCTGGCCAAGGTGCGTGACGTGTCCGCGATCCTCAATCCCCGGCAGTTGGCCAGCCTGGGACTGGAGGCCAGTCTGCGCGCCCACCTGCTCAAGACCCTGGAAAACACCTCGGTGCACTGGAGCCTGGAATGCCGCCAGCGCCTGGCGGGAATCCCGGAGGAAATGGCCGTCGCAGCGTTTCGCATCACCCAGGAAGCAGTCACCAACATGCTGCGCCACGCCCAGGCGAAAAACCTGCTGGTACGGGTGCAGCGACTGCCGGAAGGCCTTTCGCTGTTCATCAGCGACGATGGCCAGGGGTTCGCCCCGGCCAGCGATCCCGCCGCCCGAGGCCAACGCGGCATGGCCGGGATGCAGGAGCGAATCAGTCAGTTGGGCGGCCTGTTGCAAGTCACCAGCGAGATCGACCAAGGCACCCAGATCGAAGCACTCTTTCCCTGGGCCCCTCGCACTCTTGAGCGGGCCAGCACGAATAAGGTTTCACATTGACCTGTAATTTACTCTTGGTGGATGACCACTCGCTCATCAGAGCTGGGGTGCGTGCCCTGGTCATGGACATTCCCGGATACGCGGTGATCGGTGAGGCCGATGACGGCGCGCACCTGCTGGAAATGGTCGAGAAACTGCATCCGGACATCGTCCTGCTGGACCTGTCGATGAAACGCATCGGCGGCCTCGACGCCCTGCGCCGGCTCAAGGCAATGCGGCCCCAGAGCAAAGTTCTGATCCTGTCGATGCACACCGATCCCGCCCTGATCATGCAGGCCCTGGAATCCGGTGCCCACGGCTATTTGCTCAAGGACACCACTGCCAACGAACTCGAACATGCCCTGGAAGCGCTGCGCAACAACGAGCGCTACCTGAGTCCGGCGATTGCTCACACAGTGATCAACCAGGCGCTGACCCGGGCCCAGAAGCATCAGCCCCAACCTGTGGAAAACCATAACCTGACAGCTCGCCAGCTGGAAATCCTGCGGCTGATCGTGCGGGGCAAATCCACCCGGGAGATTGCCCTGGGCCTGGGTTTGAGCATCAAGACCGTGGAAACCCACCGCTCGCAGATCATGAAACGCCTGCAGATTTTCGACGTCGCCGGGCTGGTGCTGTTCGCCGTGCGCGAGCGCATCATCAGCCTTGACGACTGACTCAGCGAACCGCGCCGAGCAACGGCGAATCCGCCGGCAAATGCACCTGCAAGGCCGCAGGGCGAGCGGTGAAACGCAAGGTATCGCCCTGCAGCGGTTCGCCGTCGAGATTGATGTCCAGGCCTCTTGAGGCCTTGATCTCGACCCAGGGCAGGCGCGCGCGGACAAACATATTGTCGATCCCCAGGCCACCGGCCAGCAGACTCTTCAAGGTACCCACCAGTTCCTGAGGCGCCGGCAGAATGCTGATATCCAGCAAGCCGTCGTCGGCCAGGGCCCCCGGGCACAGCTCATGCCCGCCCCCCGCCTGCCGGCCGTTGCCGATGCCCAGAGCCAGCAGTTCACCACGCCAATGGAAATCGGGTCCCTGCAACTCGCCATAGGCCGCACTCAACTCGGCAAAGCGCGAGAGCCCGGTAAACAGATAAGCGGCACCGCCGAGGACTTTCTTCAAATCCTCCGAGGTGTTGGCAGTGACCTGGCTGCCAAAGCCGCCGGTGGCCATATTGAGGAAAACCTGTCCCCCCACCTCCCCCAGGTCGATCGCTCGGGCCGGAACGTCCAGCAAATCCAGAGCCGCCGCCGGGTCAAGGGGAACACCGGCAGCCCGGGCAAAGTCATTGGCCGTGCCCAATGGCAGCAACACCAGGCTGGCCGGGGCCGAGGCATTGGCCAGGGCCTCGGCAATATCTCGCAGCGTGCCGTCGCCGCCTCCGGCAATCAGCCGGGTATGCCCGGCGTCCAGCGCCTCATTCACCAGACGCTGGGCATCTCCCGCCTCCCAGGTCAGGCGCACCGAGACCTCCCAGCCGGCAGCGCGCTTGGCCTCGACCGCAGTGCGCACCTCATCGTTGAGGGCCTGCTTGCCGTGCAGTATCAACAGTGCCTTGCGCTCACTCATCAGCCATGACTCCGGTTATTGGTTCCTGAAGGATGTTGACCTTGGACGCGGCGAGAAAAGTCTGTCCCATCGATTATTTTTTTGCCCAAGCCAGTCTGGCCCGCAATTACCACTCAAGACCGAGGTTAGCCCGACAGCGAGGAAAATCTTCCATCGGTAGCCTGCTTTCGATTAGCCAGCCGCAGCTTCATGAGCTTTACTGAGCCAGGTCGTTTAGATGATGGAGTGCAGGCCATCGCACTAACCGGTGCCTGGAGACTCACCTGAGTACGCCGAAAACCCTGCCTCCCTCAATGAACGCCTGCCCCGCCCATGGATGAATCGGTGTGGTTTTTTTCGGTGTCGGGAAGCGCGACGGGAAGAAAGAAGTAGTTTCGAACTTCCTGATGTTCCTTCCGGTCAACCGGTTTGCCTTGGATCGAGGGAACTGATCTTATGCGGTTGCAACCTGTAGACAGCCTGTTACTGACTCGTCCCAGCATGGTCGAGTATTTCCTGTTCGGCATACGCGTAGTCCATGGCGCAACCGCGATCATTCCGGGACTGTTGCTGCTCCTGCTGTCGACCACTGACCTCAACGTGCTCCGAAGCGACCTGACCATCCTGCTGTTTTTCGGCGTCATCAGCGTCATGATCTTCCAGGCCCTGGGGGTCTATGCCGAGTCGATCTTCAGCAACCGCTTGCGCTTCCAGCTGACCCTGTTTGCCTGGGCCTCATCGTTTTGTGTGCTGCTGTTCATGCATCACTCGATGCAGATGTTCAAGACCATCGCTCCCCCTCAACTGCTCGCCTGGTTCATCGGCAGCTTTGTGCTGTTCGGAATCGAGCGCCTGGTTCTCCTGACCCTGTTCCAGCAACTGATGCAACGAGGGGTATTCCTGCAGAACGCGGTGATTCTCGGCGCCACGGAAAACGGCCAGCGCCTGGCGGAATACCTGGCCCAGCATCAGGACATCCGCTCCGGAGTCATCGGCTTCATCGATGACCGCATTGGCCGTCTCCCCAAGACCCTGTGCAATCTGCCGCTGTTGGGCAACTCCAGCGACCTGGAGCGCTTGATCCGCGAGGAAAAGGTCACCCAGGTCCTGGTAGCCCTGCCCTGGTCGGCGGAAAATCGCATGGCCTATGTCATCCGCGAACTGCGGCGGCTGCCAGTGAACGTGCTGCTGGTACCCGACATGGTGGCCTTCCGGCATGCCCACAACCGCATCACCGAAGTCGCCAACCTGCCGATGTTCAATGCCTCCGAAGTCCCTCTGCGAGGTTGGTCACCCTTCTTCAAGCGCCTGGAAGACATGCTGCTGTCCACCCTCGCCCTGGTATTGCTGTCACCGCTGAT
>NZ_MOAK01000081.1:341693-346820 GCF_003732485.1 Pseudomonas protegens | reverse complement strand
CAGAAGCGCTACGGCTACAACAACCGGCTGATCGAGGTCTACAAGTTCCGCTCGATGCACCAGCACCTGAGCGACGCCAACGCCGAGAAACAGACCACCCGTGGCGACCCGCGCATCACCCGGGTCGGGCGAATCATCCGCAAGACCAGCCTCGACGAGCTGCCCCAACTGTTCAATGTGTTCGCCGGCAGCATGTCCATGGTCGGTCCGCGGCCCCACGCTACAGCGACCAAGGCTGCCGGCATCCTCTTCGAGGAGGCGGTCAAGGAATACACCTCCCGCCACAGGGTCAAGCCGGGCATCACCGGGCTGGCGCAGATCAATGGTTACCGTGGCGAAACCGACACCCTGGAAAAGATCGAAAAACGTGTCGAATTCGACCTGGAATACATCGAAAACTGGTCAGTCTGGTTTGACCTGTACATCCTGTTCCGCACCATTCCGTCCGTCATCATGACCCGCGAGGCCTTCTGAATGAGCACACTCATTCCCTGCATCATTGCTGGCGGCGCCGGCACCCGGCTGTGGCCGGTATCCCGTGAGGCGATGCCCAAACCCTTCATGCGCCTGCCGGACGGCGAGAGCCTGCTGCAGAAGACCTTCGTGCGCGCCACAACCCTCAAGGACGTCGGCCGCCTGCTGACGGTAACCAACCGCGAGGTGTTCTTTCGCACCCTGGATGATTACCGCCTGCTGAACACCACCCGAATCGATCTGGATTTCATCCTCGAACCCTTCGGGCGCAACACCGCGCCGGCCATTGCCGCCGCGGCCCTGCATGTCAGCCGCCTGTACGGCGATGATGCGCAATTGCTGGTGCTGCCTGCCGACCATCTGATCAAGGACGTCCAGGCCTTTGCCGCGGCGGTGGAGAGCGCCCGACAGCTGGCCGATCAAGGCTGGCTGGCAACCTTCGGCATAGTGCCGACCCATGCTGAAACCGGCTTCGGTTACATCGAGAAAGGCCAGGGCCTGAACAGCGAAAGCTTCCAGGTCAGCCGCTTCGTCGAAAAACCCGACGCCGCGACGGCCCAGCGTTACGTCGATGGTGGCCTGCATCTGTGGAACGGCGGGATGTTCTGCATGCGCGCCGATGTGATCCTCCAGGAGCTGCGCGAGTTCGTCCCCGAGCTCGTCAGCGCCGTCGAGCACTGTCTGGAGCTGAGCCATCGCAAGGAAGGCAAGCACGAACTGCAAGTGGAACTGGACGGCGAAAGCTTCGCCCTGGCGCCCGATATCTCCATCGACTACGCGGTGATGGAACGCTCGAAGAAAGTGGCCGTGGTGCCTTGCCAACTGGGCTGGAGCGACATCGGCTCATGGCAGGCGGTTCGAGATCTGACCCCGGCGGACGAACACGGCAACCAGTGCAACGGCGAGACCGTGCTGCACGATGTCAACAACTGCTACATCGACTCGCGCAAGCGCCTGGTGGGCGGGGTCGGCCTGAACAACCTGATCATCATCGACACCCCGGATGCGCTGCTGGTAGCCGATGGCAACCGCAGCCAGGACGTCAAGCTGATCGCCCAGGAACTCAAGCGCCTGGGCCATGACGCCTACAAACTGCACCGCACCGTGACCCGGCCCTGGGGCACCTACACCGTGCTCGAGGAGGGGCCGCGCTTCAAGATCAAACGCATCATGGTCAAGCCCGAAGCCTCTCTGTCGCTGCAGATGCACCACCACCGCAGCGAGCACTGGATAGTGGTCAGCGGCATGGCCCGGGTGACCAATGGCGAGGATGAGTTCCTGCTCAACACCAACGAGTCGACCTTCATCAAGCCCGGTCGCACCCATCGGCTGGTCAATCCCGGGGTGATTGATCTGGTGATGATCGAAGTGCAGAGCGGCGAGTACCTGGGCGAAGACGACATCGTGCGCTTCAACGACATTTATGGGCGGGCCCCCGCCGAACCCGACAAAACCTGAAACAGCGCTTGACCCGTGAATCTGGCCCGACAGGGAGTTGTGACTATGCACGCCAGGAAGATCGCTCGATGAAGAAACTGCTGCTGATTTCCAGTCTTTTCATGCTCTGTGCCTGTTCCATACCCGCAAAGGTGGAGTTGCCTCCCAGCCAGGATCTGCAGGCTGCCCACCGCGCCGGAGATGCCTTGGCCGGCCAGCCGCTGCCGCCCCAGCGGATTCGCCCGGGAGACACCCTGCGCATCGTCCGCAACACCGGCGAGGCGCCGTCGATCTCGGCCTTCACCGCCAACTCGATCTACGAACTCACACTGTTCACCGTGCTCAACGACGGCACCTTCGCCTATCCCTATGCCGGGCAGATCAAGGCCGCGGGCCTGACCCCGCAACAGCTGACCCAGGTCCTGGAAAACAAGCTGAAGAACATCTACCAGGACTCGGCCCTGACGGTGAACATCAACCAAGCGCCGGGCAACACGGTGTTCGTCGGCGGTTCGGTGCGCAATCCGGCGTCCCTGCCGGTGACCGTGACCACCACCCTGGAACAGGCGATCGTCGGCGCTGGCGGCCTGCTGTCGGTGGGCGACAGCCGCAACATCGCCCTGCTGCGCGAGGGCGAGGACGGTCGCTACAAGACCTACTTTTTCGACTACCGAAAATTCATGATCGCCGGCAACGCCGGAGCCGCGCCGGTGCTGCTGCAACGCGGCGACGTGGTTTTCGTGCCCAAGTCCAGCGTCGGCAACGGCATTGAATGGGTGGATGTGTACCTCAACCAGTTGATTCCGTTCACCAAGTCGATCGGCATCGGGGCGAGTTACGAAATCAATCGCCAGTCGGCCAACTGATCGCCAAGGACAGCACTCATGATCAATATCCGTTCCTTTCGCGATCTGCTGCGGTTGTTCTTCATCTTCAAGCGCGAGGTCAAGATCACCGTCCTGGTGACCTTCATCATCATCGTGCTGGGGGCTTTCTTGCTGCCCAACCGCTTCGAATCCACCGCCCTGCTGCTGGTCAAGCCCGGACGCGACACCAGCACCCTGCCGATCGAGATTGCCGACCGCCAGGCAGTCGTCATCCCCAGCGCCCAGCGCGACCCGATCATCGATGAAGAGCGCATCCTCGCCGGCGAGCCCATTGCCCGCAAAGTGGCGCAGCAGTACCTCGACGACCTGTCCCGCCAACCCCAGCCCGGCGGCATCCTGGGCAGCGTGAAGAATGCCGTGAAAAGCGCCCTGGAGGGCCTGGTGGACCTGCTGCGAGGCGCCCTGCAATTGGTCGGCCTGGTGGAAAAGCAGACCCCGGTCGAACGCTTGACCGAACGCATGCTGAAAAACTTCAGCGTGACCCACGCCGCCGGTTCCTCGGTAATGGAGGTGAGCTTCACCTGGAACGACCCGCAAGTGGCCCAGACGGTGGTCAAGAGCTGGATCGAGCAGTACCAGCAGGAGCGCGCACAAACCCTCGGCCGCAAGAGCCTGTACGCCTTCTATGAAACCGAAAGCGCCAGCACCAACCAGCGCATCCTCGGCTTCAAGACGCAGATCGCCGACTACCTCAACCAGTTGGGGGCGGTGAGCATCGACGAGCGCCTCAACGACATCTCGCGCAACCTCAATAACCTCAAGGGCGAGCACCTCAATACCACCCGGGCGGTGGCGTCCACCAAGAGCGGCCTGGACACTATCCAGAAACAGCTCAACAGCATGAAGAAAGAGATCAGTATCGGCCGCCAGATGAGCCTCAACCCCGATCGCCAGGACCTGCAGCAGCGGATCAACGCCAAACAGATCGAGCGCCAGGAAATGCTCCGCACCTTCAAGGAAGGTGCGCCGCCGGTCCGGGCCATGGATGCCGCCATTACCAACCTGCAAGCCTTGCTGAAATCGGAAAACAGCACGGTGCAGCGCAGCGAGAACCTGGCACCGAATCCGGTCTATACCCGCCTGCAGAACAGCTTCGCCGACCAGCAGGCCAGCCTCAGCCGCCTGCAGACCCAGGCCGCCCAGCAACAGACCCAATTGCTCAAGCTGGAACAGGACCGGCGCCAGGCCCTGGCCCTGGAGCCGGAACTGGCGCGCTTGCAACGCGAACTCAGCGCGGCGGAAAAGAGCTTTGCGCTGTACAGCGACAGCACTGAGAAGGCACGGATCGACCGGGAACTGGACCAGAGCCAGATCAGCAATATCGCGCTGATCGAAGAAGCCACTTTCAAGCCCAGCCGGGTCTTTCCCAAGAGCCTGAGCATGCTGCTGGCGGCCATTCCCCTGAGCCTGGCCGTGGGCCTGCTGGCGCTGTACTTCTTCTATCTGCTGGATCAGCGCATCCATGACGGCGACCAGATCGAAGAGCGCTTCGGGGTCAAGGTCTGGAGCAGCCTGCAGGACCTGGACAGCCACCTGCCGCAACGCAACAGCGCCTTTACCGCCAGCCTCTATCGGCTGTACGGCGTACTGCCCCTGGAGCGGGTTGCGGAACAGGGACTGGTGATCGGCCTGACCTCGGCACGCCACGGCGAGGGGGTGAGTTTCGTCACCGGTCACCTGCGGGACCTGCTGCTGGAGCGTGGCCATCAGGTCCGGGTCAACGGCCCGGCCAAGGCCACTCCCGGGGAAATCGTGCTGCTGGAAGCCTCCGGTTTTTTCTCCAACCAGGAGGCCTTTGTCAGCCTGCGCGAGGCGGACCTGATCGCCCTGATCGTCGAAGCCGAAACCACCACAGTGCCAGTGCTGCAGAACGCCCTGTCGATCCTCAATACCGCGTTCAAGCGGGTCGACGGCATCATCATCAACCGTCGACGCTTCGGCATCCCGGAGAACGTGCTGAGTTTCATGGCACGGATCAGGAGTCCAAGCTGATGCATGTCGCCCTGCTGGCTCCCATGCCTCCCGAACAGAACGGTATCGCCGACTACGCCGCACACCTGCGTGCCGCATTGGAGGGGCTGGGACTGCGGGTCAGTACGCCCCTGGCGGGACTGGGCAACGACCCGGATCGGGCGGTGGAACGTGTGGCGCAAACGGACTGGCAGGGCATCGATCTGGTTCACGCCGAACTGGGGGGTGGCCGGCTGGCGGAGTTCCACGCCCTCAAGGCCTTGCGCCAACGCTTTCCCAGCCTGCCCTTGAGCGCCACGGTGCACGACCCCGAGCGCCTGGTCTGGCGTCGGGCCAGCCTGCCCTGGCCACTGTCACT
>NZ_MOAK01000081.1:295428-341625 GCF_003732485.1 Pseudomonas protegens | reverse complement strand
CCGATCTGCCTGTACGAGGAAAAACAACTGGCCCGCAGCCTCAACCGGCTGATCACTCTGACCCACGCCGGTGGTGAGTGCCTGCGCCAACGCATGGGTCTGCGAGCGGAGCAGATGGTGGTGATCCCCCACGGCAACCTGGCGATCCCGGCACAGCCGCTGCCGCCGCTGTCGCCCTTGAAGCTGCTGTATTTCGGTTTCATCTACCGCGGCAAGGGCATCGAGGACCTGCTGGACGCCCTGGCCATGGCCTTCGCCCAGCAACCCGGGATGCGCCAGAACCTGCGCCTGACCCTGGCCGGCGGCAGTGAGCCGGAAATGGCCTTCGGCAGCGTCGGCAGCTACCTCGAGCAATTGCGCCAGCACATCCAGCGCCTGAATCTGCAGGACAACATCGACTGGCAGTTGGACCTGCCGGCCACGGACATCCCCAAGGTGATACAGGCCCACCATGTGATGGTCCTGCCCTATCGGGAGTCGAGCAAGCTGAAGGTCCTGGGCAAGCTGCGCGGCACCAGCGGCGCCCTGTCCTGGGCGGTGGCCTGCGGACGCGGGGCCATCACCTCCGACGCCCGCTCCTTCGCCGAAGAAGTGGCCCAGGACAACGGTGTGATCTTTCCCCAGGGCAACGTCGCGGCCCTGGCCGCCGAGCTCAGCCACCTGTGCACCAGCCCCGAACGGGTGGAGCGCTGGGCCGAACACGCCGGGGTGATAGGTGCCCGACGGGTCTGGAGCCATACCGCCGAACGCTTTGCCCGGGTGTTCGCGGATGCCTGTGGAGACGCTGCACATGTATAGGCTACGTAGATCGGGCAGCGTGCTGCTGATCCTGGCCTGCCTGGCCTGGCCGGCCCTGGCGGACAACAACCTGCGGGCACCGCGACCGGTAGTGTGGAAGGACTTTCTCGGGGTCAACGCCCAGTTCCAGTATTTCTCTCCCAGCGTCTATCAGAAACAGATGGATCGCCTCGATGCCCTGGGCCTGAACTGGGTCCGCCTGTCGATTCACTGGGCGATGATCGAGCCCAGCGAAAACGACCTGCAACTCGATGCCCTGGATGGCGCGATGACGGCCATGCAGAGCCGCCAGTACAACATCCTGGCCTACCTGGTGGGCTCGGCCCCCTTTGCCGCCAACATTCCCGCCGGCGCCAGCCCTTCCGACCAGTACCCGCCCAAGGACTTCAACGTCTTCGCCCAGCGCATGCGCATGCTCGCCCAGCGCTATCCCCAGGTGAACACCTGGCAGGTGTGGAACGAGCCCAATATCGTCTGGCTGCCCAAGGCAGACCCGGACGCCTATGACCGCTTGCTCGAGACCACCACCAACGCGATCCGCTCGGCCATTCCCGGCAAGCCCGTGGCCACCGCCGGCATGGCCTATTACAGCCAGATGCGCAGCACCCCGGGGCTGATGCTCGAGGACCTGCTGGAGCAGGGCCTGGGCAATGAGAATCTGATCGCCGCCTACCACCCCTATTCCGAGTATCCGGAAGGCGATGACGCCGCGGCCAAGGACTTCCTGGTACGGGGCAACTTCCTCAACAACGCCCTGCACGGCCACGGCGTGCAACAGGTCTGGGCCACCGAGTGGGGCTGGTCGAGCTACACCAGCGGCGAGCGTGAAATGCAGGCGATGATCGGCGTCAACGGCCAGGCCGACTACACCCTGCGACGCCTGGCGCTGATGGCGACCATGGACTACCAGCGAATCTTCCTGTTCAACCTGAGCGACCTTGATGCCCGCGCCAGCAACCGGGACCAGTCCTACGGCCTGGTGGACCTGGCGGGCGATCCCAAGCCGGTGTACGCCGCCCTCAAGCGCTTTCTCGACGTCACCGGCCCCAGCCTGACCCCGGACGACCCTCCGCCGCTGAGCAACGCCCCAAGCGATCTGTACAGCATCGCCTGGACCCGCCCCGACGGCTCCCATGTCTGGATGTTCTGGAGTGCCAGCGGCGGCAGCGTGCAGATTCCCGGGCCCAGCACCGCCGCGCTGTTCGACCCACTTGCCGGAACCCGTACCGACTTGAGGGGGCCGCAAGGCCTCAGCGTGCCATTGAAAACCAGCCTGCAACTCCTGGTGTGGTGAACATGAAGATCCTCTGGACCCTGCCCTACCTGCCCTGGCCCGCCACCAGCGGCGGCAAGACCCGGCAATATCACCTGCTGCGGGCCCTGGCTGCCCGCGGACATCGCATCACCTTGCTGGTGCAATCGAAAACCCCGCTGGACGAGGCCACCCGCGCCGCCCTGGAGCCCTGGCTGGAACGTCTGATCGTGCTGCCCCGGCGCCCCTTGCGCAGCCTCAAGACCCTGCTCTCGGTACTGTTCGCGCCCTATCCGATGCTGGCCGACGTCAATGGCCTGGCAGGGCCGCTGCAACAGTGTTTTCGCCAACTGCTGGGCGAGCCCTGGGACGTGATCCAGATCGAACACAGCTACAGTTTCCAGCCCTTTGAACAACCGCTGCAGCAATTGCAGCGGGACTTCGTCCTCACCGAGCACAACGTCGAATCGGCCCTGGGCGCCGCCAGCTATGACCGCCTGCCGGCCTGGTCGAAACCCTTCACCCTGTATGACCAGTGGCGTTACCGGCGCTGGGAGCGTCGGGTGTTCCAGCAGGCGACCCAAGTCATCGCCGTCACCGAACAGGATGCCCTGACCCTGGCCCGACTGAGCGGCAAGCCTGCCGCAGTGGTGGTCAACGGCGTCGACTGCGGACACTACGCCTCCGTCCAGCCGGACCTGAGCAGTCAGCGCCTGCTGTTTATCGGCAACTACGAATACAGCCCCAACCTGGACGCGGTGGAATGGGCCTTGGAAGACATCCTGCCGCGCCTCTGGGCGCTCAACCCGGACGTACGCTTCGCCATCTGCGGCTACGCCCTGCCGGACAGTTTTCGCCAGCGCTGGCCGGACCCGCGCATCGAGTGGCAAGGCTTCGTTCCCGACCTGCGGGACCTGCAACGACGCTCGGCGCTGTTCTTCGCCCCTCTGCGCCAGGGCGGCGGCTCCAAGCTCAAGGTACTGGAAGCCATGGCCGCCGGCTTGCCGGTGGTCACGACGGCCCAGGGCAGCTCGGGGCTGCAAGTGGAAAACGGCCGGCACTACCTGGGCAGCGAAGACCCCGGTGCCCTGGCGCAGATTCTCGCCGAAGTCCTGGCCGACCCCGAGCGCCTGCAACGCATCGGCGATGCCGGACGCGACTACGTGCTGGCCGCACACGACTGGACCGTTGCCGCCGCCCAACTGGAAGCGGTCTACCAGCAACTCCCCTCAGCCAAGGAAGAAGTGTCCGTATGCGCATAGGTCTGGATTACCGCCCCGCCGCGGGCTACAGCAACAGTGGAATCGGCCGGCAGAACCTGGCACTGGAAGAGGCCCTGCGAGCCAACCCCGAGGTCAGCCTGCAATTGTTCGGCGTGGCCCCCGAGGACCACCCCCTGCGCCGTCGCGTGCACTGTCCCCGCTGGGGCGCGCCTTTGCAGGGGGTCCATCGGCTACCCGGACGCCTGCGCTTCGAGGGCGGCTTTCTCCCCGGCGCGCTGCGCGAAGCTGGCATCGAGCTGTACATCTGCAACTTCAACATGGGCCTGCCCCTGGGCAAGAAACCCCAGGGGTTGCGCTATGTGCTGCAGCTGCACGACCTGTTCCAGCTGACCCTGAGCAACAGCCACGGCTCCCGGCTCAAGGAGCGGATCTACGGGCTCAGCGACACGCTGTCCATCGCTCATTCGGTGAAGCAGGCAGACCGGATCTGGACGCCCTCGCAGTACACCGCCGACGAACTGGTGAAACGCTTCCCGGGAGCCCGGGAAAAAGTCCGGGTACTGCCCAACCTGGTCAGCGGTTTTCACGGTGAACCCGCCGACATCAGCGACCTGCAACTTCCCGAGCGCTACTGGCTGGCAGTCGGCACCCGCGAACCGCGCAAGAACATTCCCTGGTTCGTCGGTGCCTGGCAGGCCGCCCGCCAGCAGTCCCCCGACGTACCAGAGCTGGTGCTGATCGGCGCCCCGGAACACCTGCCCGGCGAGCTGCGAACGCTGCACGGCCTGCACTTTCTCAGCGATATCAACGACCGCCAGCTACATGCCGTCTACCTCAAGGCTCTGCGACTGTGGCAGCCCTCCTACGCCGAAGGCTTCGGGCTGCCGGTGATCGAGGCCCTGAGCGTCGGCACCCCGGTGGCGGTGGCCAGTGGCTCGGCCCTGGACGAAATCACCCCGGCCTCCAGCCCGCGCTTCTCTCCGACCGACAGCACCGCCCTGAGCCAGCTGATGGTGCAACTGGCCAGTACCCCGACGGAAGATCCCGAGACACTCAAGGCCTGGGCCGCCGGTTACGCCGAGAGCGCCTATCGCCAGCGCTTCGATGAACTGCTCGAGGAGCTCAGGTAATGCCCATCGCTCTGCCGCTGGCGCTGACCTTCAGCCTGGTCTTCGGCGTCCTGATCTGGCTGCTGCCACCGTTGAAGGTGCTGGTGCTGATGGTCGGCATCGCGGCGGCGGTGACGGTGGTCCACCAGCCCCTGCGCGGGCTGCTGCTGTTCACCGTGCTGGCGACATTCCTGCCTTACTCGACGGTGCAGATCGGCCTGCGCACCACGATCTCCGAAGCCCTGCTGCTATCGGTCTGGGTCAGCATTCTGGTCCAGGGACTGTTCTCCAACCTGCCCCCTGCGCCCAGGCTGCTGCGCACCGAAAAGCTGCTGCTGGCGCTGATGGCGTTCAGTGCCTTGCCGTTCGTGATCGGTCAACTGACGGTGCATGCCGACGGCAACGGACCGGTGAACTGGGTGCGCTGGCTGCTCAATCTGTCGGCGCTGTTCCTGGTACGGCGTCTGCTACAAGAACCCAAGGCTCGGGAACAACTGGTCTGCGGCTTGCTGCTGGGCACCCTGTTGCTCCTGCTGCTGTCGCTTCCGGTGTTTCTGAAGAACGGCAGTGCCACCGCCATGACCCCGATCCTGGAAAAGCTCGGCTACGGCGGTATCGCTGTGCTGGGTGACAGCCTCAGCGCCCTGGCCAATCGCATGGGCTCGCCCTGGATGCACCCCAACGTCACCGGCGGCGCCATGGCGTTGCTTCTGCCCCTGGCCTTCTGTTTCGGCCTGACCCGTAGCGGCTGGCAGCGCAACCTGGGGCTGGCGGTGGCCTTGCTTGGAGCTGCCGGGCTCCTGCTCTCCGGTTCTCGGGGCGCCTTGCTGAGTCTGTTGATCGTACTGATCTGGATGGCCCGTCAGCGCGTGCCCTACACCGGGCGCATGCTGATGGGCGGCTTCGTCCTCGGCGCCTTGCTGCTAATGTCCTACCCTCCTTTGCAGGATCGCTTGCTGACCCTGTTCTCCTCCAACGATGCCAGCACCAGCGTGCGGGTCGACGAGTACTCGCACTTCCCAGCGGCGATGGCGATGTTCCCCTTCGGCATCGGCTTCAAGGTCGACCCTCCCGTGCCGGGCACCGGCCTGTGGGGCATCTCCAACCTGTGGCTGAACTTCATCTACAAGATCGGCGTGCCCGGCATGCTGCTGTTCGTCGCGGTGATCTGGAGCTGGTGGCGGGAAACCCGCGGCACCGGGCTGCAGGTCCCGTTGAACCGCGACAACGCCCTCTGGCTCGGCAGCGGCGCCGGCCTCAGCGCCGCTCTGATCAGCGGCCTGTTCGACCACTATTTCAGCTTTACCCAGGTGTTGATCGCTCTGTTCTGGCTGCTGCTGGGCCTCAATCTGCATGAAGCCAGGCGTTTACGGCTCAAGGCCGGGGTACCCGTGCCACGGGTTACTCCAGCCCCCCCTCCCTCAGGAATCCGCCCATGAAACATCGCCTTTTCCACTCGCAGAACCTGAAGCAGGCACTACCTGAATATGCGCAAAAGATGGGCGTGAGCCTTGAGGAACTGGAGGCGGCCTATCAGTGGATGCTGGAAAACGACGTGGTGTTCGAACAACCGCTCAAAGGCAACGTGCTGACCTACATCAGCTACCTGAACATCGAGTCGAAGATCGAGCCGCCTCTGCCCCGGCGTTTCTATGCCTTGCTGGGCCGCGAGGTCAAAGGCGCATTGATCCCCATGTACGGCATCAACTGGCCGACCCTGCGCGACCGCATGCTGCGAGTCTGGGAGCAGGTCTACAACATCCTCATCTGCAAGATCCCCAGCCACACCCTGCGCCTGTTCTGGCTGCGCATGGGCGGCGCGAAGATCGGCAAAGGCTCCAGCGTCTGGCGCAACACCGAGGTGCTTGGGCTCGACAGCCTGCGCATCGGCCAGGACAGCACCGTAGCCTGGCACTGCCAACTGGATGCCCGGGGCGGACTGATCATCGGCGACCATGTGACCATCGCCTCCCATGTGCTGATCATCGCCGGCGGCCATGACCTCAAGGAGCCGGAATTCTGGGCCGTGGGCGGGCCGATCTATATCCATGACTACGCCTGGATCGCCAGCCGGGCCCTGCTGTCCTTCGGTGCCGAGATCGGCGAGGGCGCGGTGGTCGGCGGGCAGTCGGTGGTGTCCAAGCCGGTGCCGCCCTATGCCATCGTCAGTGGTCCGGACGCGGCCATCAAAGGCGAGCGCTGCAGCAACCTCAACTACAAAGTGGGCGGCAAAGGCCTGTTCACTTTGTTCCACTAGGCCAGGCCCATGTTCGGCGCGACGCTGTGGCTGACCCTGGCCACGCTGACCGGACTGGCCGCCGGCTTTGCCCGGGAATGGCTACTGGTGGCGGCCTGGGGCGCCGGGGGGCAGAGCGACGGTTTCCTGGTGGCGATGTTTCTGCCCGAAGCCTTGCGCATGGCCCTGGCCGCAGGCCTGCTCAGCGCCGCCGCGCTGCCCCTGTATCAGCAACGCTCGGCCCCGGATCGGCAGGCCTGGCTCAGTGCCCTGGCCCCACGCCTGCTGCTGTGCGGGCTGTCACTGGCTGCGTTCCTGAGCATCGGCGCGCCGTTGTGGGTCCGCCTGATCGGCCCCGGACTGGGCAGCGACGGCTACGCCCTGGCCAGCGATGGCTTGCACTGGCTGGCCTGGTGCGCACCGGGTTTTGTCCTGCACAGCCTGTTCTGCGTGCCGTTGCAAGCCCGGGCGCGCTTCGTCCTGGCCGGCCTGGGCTCGCTGCTTTTCAACTTGCCGCCAGTGATCTACCTGGCCAGCTTTCATCATGATTCGACCCCCGACGGGTTGGCGGCCGCCTGCGTGCTGGGCAGTGTGCTGATGCCCACGGTGCTGCTGCCGAGCCTGCTGCGGGACGGCTGGCGCCCCTGGCGGATTCAGGGCGCACCCGGCGCCGGACGCGAGCTGCTGCAACGGATCGGCCCGCTGCTGAGCAGCAACCTGGCCAGCCAGGGCCTGGCCCTGCTGGAGCGCATGGCCGCGTCGCTGCTGGGGGAAGGTGCGGTCACCTGGATCAACCTGGCGCGCAAATTGATCAACCTGCCGCTGATTGCCCTGATGAGCCTCAACCAGGTACTGCTCGGACTGATGAGCGGCAGCGCCGGCGAACAGCGCCTGGGCCTGCTGCGCAAGGGCCTGAGCAGCGCCACCTTGTTGACGATTCCGGCAGTGGTGGGGTTGATCGGCGCAGCCGCGGCACTGGTACATCTGCTACTGCCCAACCAGGCCGCCGGCAGCCCCCTGCCGGAACTGCTGGCATGGTTTTCGGTGCCGCTGATGTTCGGCGCCTGGAACGCACTGCTGGCCCGCTACGCCTACGCAGCGGGGGATACACGCATGCCCCTGGCGTGCGAGCTCGCCGGCAGCCTGCTCAACGCTTTGCTGCTGGCCTTGCTGCCGTACTTCTTCGGCTTGATCGGCATCGCCCTGGCGGCCATCTGTGGCGTGATTCTCACCGGATTGCTGCTGATGCGACGCCAGCAACTGCTGGGACTGGTGCCCTGGCGCAGCCATTGGCTGATCGGTATCGGCGGTATGGCACTGGCCGCGTTGTTCCTCCATCCGCTGACCTCGACCTGGTGGCAACTGGGGTTGAGCAGTGCCTGTAGCCTGCTGCTGTTGCTGCTCCTCGCGGCCTGGCTGCGGCCCTGGCGCCGAACCTGACCTGAACCGGAGACATGGACAATGTCGACACTGCGCGTGGCCTGTGTGATCCCGACCTACAACGGCCGTCAGGACCTGGCCCGGCTGCTGGACTCCCTGGACATCCAGAGCGCGGCGTTCGATACCCTGATCGTCGACTCCAGCTCCAGCGACGGCAGCTACGAGCTGGCGCTGTCCCGCTGCCCCAGCGTGCTACGCATCGACAGCCGCGACTTCAACCATGGTGGAACCCGGCAACTGATGGTGGAGCGCAACCCCGACTACGACGTCTACGTGTTCATGACTCAGGACGCCTACCTGGAGGATACCGAGGGGATCGCCCGTATCGTCGCGCCTTTCACCGACCCGCAAGTGGGGGCTGTGTGCGGCCGCCAGCTGCCGCACTTGAATGCCAGTCCCCTGGCCACCCACGCGCGACTGTTCAACTACCCGTCGACCTCCCAGGTGAAAAGCCTGGCGGACGTGCCAACGCTCGGAATCAAGACCGCCTTCATGTCCAACTCTTTCTCCGCCTATCGGCGCGAGGCGCTGATGCAGGTCGGTGGTTTTCCCAAGCATGTGATCCTGTCCGAGGACATGTACGTGGGCGCCAGGATGCTCCTGGCCGGCTGGAAGGTCGCCTACGAAGGCCGCGCCTGTTGCCGCCACTCCCATAACTACAGCCTCAAGGAAGAGTTTCGCCGTTACTTCGACATCGGTGTGTTCCACGCCCGGGAGCCCTGGATTCGCCAGGCATTCGGCGGTGCCGGCGGCGAGGGCCTGCGCTACGTCAAGTCCGAACTGCAGTTCCTCGGCCCGCGGCGCCTGCGGCAATGGCCGGGGTCGCTGCTGCGCAACGGGGTGAAACTGGTCGCCTACAAACTCAGCCAACAGGAACGCTATCTGCCCCTGGGCCTGAAGAAAAACCTCGGCATGTACAAGCGCTACTGGGACAGTCCCTACGCCTGAACAGCACGTCCGACTCTTAAAGCGAATTTCCTGACCGAAGAATGAGAACTGCCTGAATTGACCCTTCGGAGCCAATCAGTGACTGTGCATGCCAGGCGCTGACGCCTTACACAGGGAAGTGCACAGTCATGAACGACAAGGTTTTTTATCCACGAGGGCATTCACCGCTCAACCGCATCAAGGACAGCCCCTGGCTGGCAGGCCCACCGGCCAGAGAGTTCGACTTGCCGCGCTCGCCCGAACCGTACCCGCCTCGCTCCAGGCTGTTATCGATACTCAAGCGCCTGGCCTGGTTTACGCTCACCGCCTCGATACTGGCTGGCCTTGTGACCTGGGGTTTGCACAGCCGTTTCGGCCTGCTGCTGTTACTACTGCTGCGCTGAACCGCGAGGCGCGGGCCCGGGGCTACACCGGGCCCGCGTCCGCTCAACCCAGCACTTCACTCAAGGGAATGAAGCTGACCCAATCGCCTTCCTCCAGGGTTCGGCCCTCCAGCACCTCTACCAGACCTTCCGCCCAGGCCGCGCTGCGCAGTACGCCCGAACTCTGGTTGCGATAGATGATCGCCCGCCCATTCTCCAGGCGTCCCCGCAGGTACTCGCGACGATTGCCGGGCTGGGGCCAGACAAAACCGGCCGGTACCTGGAAACTCAATGGTTGCACCTGCTGCACACCCTGGCGCCGCAACAGATAAGGCCGGGCCAGCAGGGCGAAAGTCACCAGGGTCGATGCCGGATTGCCCGGCAGGCCAATCACCGGCACCCCGCGAAAATGTCCAAAGGTCAGGGGTTTGCCGGGCTTGATCGCCAGTTTCCACAGGGCCAGCTCGCCGGCTTCCCGCAGGGCGATGCCGAGAAAGTCCGCCTCCCCCACCGAGACACCACCGGTGGACAGGATCAGGTCCACATTCCCCAGCTCCGCCAGGCGCTGACGGGTCGCGGCCAGGTCGTCGGGAAGGATTCCCGCGTCCAGTACGTCACAACCCAGACGCTGCAGCCAACTGCACAACAGCACTCGATTGCTGTTGTAGATCTGCCCCGGCCCCAGAGGCCGACCGGGCTCCACCAGTTCATCGCCGGTGGACAATACCGCCACCCGGACTCGACGCAGCACTTCCAGCTCGGCACATCCCAAGGACGCCGCCAGACCCTGCTCGATGGGCCCCAAGCGCGTACCGGCCGCCAGGACCTGCTCGCCCACGGTGGTTTCCTGGCCCTGGGGACGGATGTTCTGGCCGAGCTTCAGTGGCTCGGTAAAACGTACTCGCTGATTGTCCTGAACCTGGGCGTTTTCCTGCATCTCGACGCAATCCGCACCCGCGGGCACCGGAGCGCCCGTGAAGATCCGGGCACAGGTTCCCGGCTGCAAGGGCTCGGGGGACTGTCCGGCGAAAACCTGCTGGCTGACCGGCAAGGGCTCGCCCGTCCAGTCCTCCAGGCGCAAGGCGTATCCATCCATGGCGCTGTTGGGCCAAGGCGGCAGATCCAGGCTGGATACCAGCGCCTCAGCCAGTACCCGGCCTTCGCTGGCGGCCAATGGCAGCCGTTCACGTTCGACAATGGGCGCCGCCTCGGCCATGGCCAACAGACGCTCCAAGGCCTCCTCCACCGGCATCAAGGCCCCCTGCTTGCCCGGCTTACCCACGGGATTCACAGGGCGCCGCCTGTTTCAGATGAGGGACGAAGTTGCACGGCCGATGCCGTGAATCCAACTGCTCGGCCAGTATCCCGTCCCAGCCGGTCCGCACCGCATTGGTGGAGCCCGGCAGGCAGCACACCAGGGTGCCATTGGCCAGACCAGCCAAGGCGCGGGATTGCACAGTGGAAGTGCCGATATCCGCCACCGATATCTGCCGGAACAGCTCGCCGAAACCGTCGACCTGCTTGTCCAGCAGGCAGACCACCGCTTCCGGAGTACTGTCGCGACCGGTAAAACCGGTGCCGCCGGTGATCAACACCACCTGCACCACGTCATCGGCGATCCAGGTCGCGACCTGGGCGCGGATCTTGTACAGATCGTCCTTGAGCAACACCCGCGCAGCCAGACGATGGCCCGCGGCGCCCAGGCGCTCGACGAAAACCTGGCCGGAGGTGTCGGTTTCCAGGGTGCGGGTGTCACTGACGGTCAACACCGCAATGTTCAGGGGAGCAAAAGGTACATCAGCCTTGGCTTTCATAGGCTCGATCCAGAGGTAGGAGACACAGCCCGGTGTTATATCACAGCGCTTTGTTCCAGCGCCGCTGCGGGGCCGGCATTCACCTTGCCCCGGACTTCCGGCACAAGCAGCCCTGGCGTCGAGAAAGCCAGACCGTGGACGACCAGGCGCTGTGAGTTAAGCTGCAGCCGCCAACGCCTGCGATCCGCCCGGCAACGTGGCAGAATGTCCCTGGCCAAGGAACTTGCAGACGTTGTATACGTCTGAAGACCAGCACTCAAAAGTACTCATTTCGGAGACACACAATGACTCAACGGACCCTCGCCACTCTCATGCTCGCACTGGGCCTGGCCACTCTCGCCGGTTGCGCCTCGCCGACAGTGATCACCTTGAATGACGGTCGCGAAATCCAGGCCGTCGATACCCCTAAATACGACAAGGATTCCGGCTTCTACGAGTTTGAACAGCTGGACGGCAAACAGACTCGTATCAACAAGGACCAGGTTCGTACCGTCAAGGAGCTGTAAACCTGACGGTTGTCGATCTGAAAGCAATAAAACCCGCCTGGTGCGGGTTTTATTCGTTGTGCGCCACAGCTATTCACCACTGCAGGCTGATCCGGCTTTCGAACTCGCGCTCCTGCCCCGTCAGCGGATCAATGAAACGCAGGCCCTGGGCCAGCAGCTTCAGCGGTCTGGCATAGTCATCCTCGGCATCCTTGAGTACCTCGGGATAGAACGGGTCATTACAGATTGCCGCTCCCAGTGCACTCATATGCACCCGCAACTGGTGCTTCTTGCCCGTCACCGGATACAGGGCATAGCGCCACAGGTCGCCGTGTTTTTCCCTGACCTCGATGGCCGTTTCGGTATTGCTCGGCCCCTCTGCCTCCTGCATGCGGAAGAAGGGTTCACCGTCCACCAGCCGGCTTTTATGCAGCAGCGGAAAATCCAGATGCGGCAAGGCGGCGGCGATTGCCTCGTAGCGTTTTTCAATCCTGCGGGTAGGAAACAGCGCCTGATAGGCCGAACGGCTGTCAGGATTCGCGGAAAACAGCACCAGCCCGGCCGTGTGCCGGTCGATGCGATGCAAGGGCACCAGATGCGGATTGTCCAGACGGCGGATCAAGCGCCGCAGCAAGGTCTGCTCGACGTACTCCCCTGCCGGCGTCACTGGAAGAAAGTGCGGTTTGTCCGCCACCACCAGGTGCTCGTCGGCGTAGAGGATGGTTTCCTCCACCGCAATCACCTTCTCGTCCGGCACCTCGCGGAAGTAGTGAATCCGCAGGCCCTCGCGATAGGCCAACTCCAGGCTGATGGGCTGGCCCTGCCCATCCAGCACCCGGCCACGGACGATACGATCCAGCCATTGTTCACGACTGATGGCCTTGAAGTGATCACACAGGCAATCCAGCACCGTCGACCAGGAGCCGGGGGGCAGGTACAAGGTACTGGCCTGATGCTGTGCAGCGGAAAAAGGTGCGGATGACATACCAAAAGCTCGAAGGATCAATGCAAGGCGGCATTATCCAACAGCCGCCACAAGGAACCTAGGAACAGTTTCCAAGGTTTCAGGCACAGGACTGCTTGGCCTGGGCCGCCGCCTCGGTGTAATCCTTGAGCCAGCGCAGCACATCCACCGCTTCCCAGCGGCCCGGATCGTAGAGTGCGTACAGCAGCCCCTGGTAACCCACCACATCCAGTTGGCGGTGGTACCCCCCACGTTGGAACAGGGCTTCGATCTCGGCAAAACAGGTATTGAAGTGCAGCTTGTTGAAGGGCGTCTTGCCTTCGGTGACCAACCCATCCAGGCGCAACTCAAGCACCGCCTCGCGGACCACATCGGTGGACATGCTGTTCACGCTGTTTTTCAGTTGTTCGACATTGACCATCATTTATTCCTTTAACGGTTTGAAGCGTCCGCCACATCCATCAGGGCTGCTTGTGCCCCACATAACTGACAACCCACAACACCACGCCCCAAATCTCGATCGAGCCCAGTTCATCCAGCACCAGAGAGGGGATTGAAGGGCGCGCCGCCTTGAGCAACAGGCCACCACGAGGATCGGGGGCCAGCAGGCGCAGCGAATACTCATTGGTGCCCTGAGGACGTACCACAAGGTACTGGTCCACCACCGGGGCGGCCGAGCGATCGACGATCAGCCTGTCACCAGGGTAGATGCCGAACCCCAGCAGGTTGTCGTCGTCCACCAGCAGGCCATGGATCTGAGGAGCCCCCAGACCCAGGGTCCGATCCAGGGAAAACCCGCTACCGGTGGGCTCATTGGCCAGGGAAGCGCAGCCGCTGTCACCCAGTTCCAGAAAACAGGCTGGCAACGGCTGTGAGCGTTCGGTACCGGTCAGGAAAGTGAGAGACATGGCGAGACTCCTCGATAGCTGTATATGCATACAGTAAACGAATCGACGGATCTCGCCAATGAATTCCGACCACGGGCGACAGGCGGACGCCCGGATGATGCAAGCCAAGCGTCAGCGCAGGAACGCCACCACCTGCTCGGCGTCGAAGGGCCAGCCGAGCTCGGCGCCGTTGTCCACCCGGCGTAGCACCGGGATGCGCAGGCCATAGCTTTCGAACAGCTCCTGACTCTCGGCAATGTCCACCAGCTCGACCATCAGGCCGTGCTCCACCAGGGGCATCAATTCAGCTTCAGCCAGTTCGCACAGGTGGCAACCAAGGGTGCCGAACAATTGGCATTCAGGGGGCATGACAGTGCAACCATAAAAGAACAGGCCGTTATTCTAGGCCCGGGAGAAAAAGCCGTCGACCCGACACCTTCAGAGAATGAACCGTACCCGGCGGCTGGCCAGGATCAGCAGTGGCGCCACGCCAAAAGCCAGCACCAGCACCAGCCCCGTCATCGGGTTGCCGTAGGCCATGCCCAACGCCAGGGCAGCGTAGATGAACCAGGGGTGCACGTAGTACACCGCCGAAGACAGCTTCGCGGCGACATTGCTTTCGCTGCTCCGAACGTACACCAGCGGCAACAAGAACAGCGCCGGGGCGATCACCAGTAACGACAGTAGAAAGTCGAAGTTCTGCTGGACGTCGGCCCGCAGCGCGAAGTTCAACCCCGCCTCGACCAGGATCGCCCCCAGCCCCAGGATCAACCAGCACCAGACGCTGCGCCGGCTGAGGTGCCGTGGCAGTTGATGCCGGGCGCAGAGAAAGCCGATGGCCATGAACGGAAAGCCCATGAACAGGAAATTGCGCGCGGTGTAGTCGTTCTGGTTGAAATGCTGGGCCAACTCATTGGGCAACTGGAAATAGACCCGCGTGTACTGCAGGCACAGGCCACTCAGGAAGGCCAGCAGCGCCAGGCCGGCCAGGGGCCCAGAACCCCAGTTGCGCAGCACCAGCAACAGCACCCCGCCGCCGAGCATGCCCAGCAGGTACCACAGGTGGAAATAGCCGATCAGCAACTTCTTCACCACGCCCAGTACCCCGCCCAGGCTGAGGATGGTCGCCGGGTCGACGTATTGCGGGCTGTAGACCAGCATCCAGAACAGGTAGATCAACAGGCCACGCTTGAACCAGTGGGCAAAGGAGTGGCCGCCGCTGAGGGTCTGGTACAGGTAGTAACCGTTGATGATGAAGAAGGTCGGCACCGCCACCCGGAACAGGCCATTGCACAGCACATAGCCTGCCCAGTTGTAGTTGCCCCCCAACACTTTGCAGTGCAATGCCACCACCATCACCGCCAGCAGGACTTTCAGGGCGTCAAGATTTGCATTGAGGACTTTCGGCATCGATGGCTACCCGAATAAGCAGGATCAACCCTGGCAGTTACACCGGATCGTAATGTTTATGCTGGGGGGTGGAGCTGAAGCGGCGTTTGCAGTAGGCCGTGGCGCGCTCGAGGATCGGTTTCTCGTAGAACTGGTATCCCACCCAGCCATAGCAGACCACCGCCGTGATCATCAGCACACTGAAGACCAGGTTATCCACATAACTGGCAGGCCAGGAGCCGATCACCTGCCAGGCCCTGCCAACCACCCCCAGCACCAGCAGATGAGATAGATAGATGGTGTAGGACATATCACCCGTAGCCGTCAGAAACCCAGGTATTCGGATCAACTGCCGCCGTTCCAGCAGCGCCAGGGACAGCACCAGCGTGCCAAACGTCAGCCCCACCGCCAGCATTCTCGGCAACCCCTCGGTAAAGAACAGCTGATAACCATGGATCAGCGGCACACCCACCAGCAACGCCGCTGCCAACGCGCCCCAGACCAGCACCGTGGGTACCCTGGCGCTGTAGGGCCCATAGAAAAACAACGCCAGGGCACTGCCGGCCATGAATTCAAGAGCATAGGGATGCAGCATGATCCTCAGCGCCGGGGAGTAATCCTGCCAGCTCTGCAACAGGTTGAAGACCACCAGCGCCACCGCCCAAAGCAGCAGAATCAGTGGCAGGCGCCGCTCCTTGAAGAACAGGAACAGCGTGAACATCAGGTAGAACCACAACTCGAACAGCAGCGACCAGGCCACCATGACCAGCAGCACCTTGTCATTGGGCAGCAGCAGGAACGACAGCCACAGGTTCGAGCCGCCATGGCTGCTGTTCACCAGCCCCGGCTGCCACAGGTACACCCCCAGGGTGATGAAGAAGTACAACCAATAGGTCGGGTAGATCCGCGACAGGCGATTGAACAGGAAACGCTGGGTCTCGAGGCTCTTCTGGAAGCGTCCGCGGCTGACGATGACCATCACGAAACCGCTGATGACAAAGAACAGATCGACCCCGAGCTGGAAGAAGTCCAGCCATGCCGGCAACAGGATGTCGCCATCGGAGTACTTGCTCTCCACCGACATCATGTGAAACAGCACCACGCCCAGTACCGCGATGCCCCGCAACCCTTGCAGCGAATACAGACGCTCCATAAATCTCTCCGGCTCCTCACTGGCAGGTACCTGTCCACCCGCCCGAGCGCAGCTTTTCTCAACAGGCCTTGAGCATAGCGAAGGCTCGTGAATATGAGACATTCTCGATAAAGAATGACGTGAGTCAGAATCGTTTACCGCCAGCCGGGTAATCCTCGCGGCCTTTTTGCCTCTAGGCTTTGCCCTACCCGCCCCCTTGTCCGGAGATGCCCGTTGTTTGCCAATCTGCTGATCATTCTCGCTTCATCACTGGTGGTCATCGCGCTATTCCGGCGCCTGAGCCTGCCACCGGTCCTGGGCTATCTGTCGGTGGGGCTGATGGTCGGGCCCACCGCCCTGGACTGGGTCAATGACAGCGAGGACCTGCCGGACCTGGCGGAACTGGGGGTGGTCTTCCTGCTGTTTTCCCTGGGCCTGGAATTCTCCCTGTCGAAAATGCTCGCCCTGCGCCGCGTGGTGTTTGGCCTGGGCAGCCTGCAAGTGCTGTGCACCGGGTTGATCCTCGGCGTGCTCCTGGCCTTGTTCGGCATGCCCCTGACCGCAGCGCTGATGCTCGGCACCGGCCTGGCCCTGTCGTCCACCGCCATCGTCAGCAAGGAGCTGACCAGCCTCGGCGAGATCTTCAGCAGCCACGGACAGAACGCCATCGGCGTGTTGCTGTTCCAGGACGTGGTGGCGGTGCTGTTGCTGACCCTGGTGCCGGTCTTCGCCGGCAGCAGCGAGCACGCCTGGTACTGGGCCCTGCCCGCGACCCTGGGCAAGACCGTGGTGCTGTTCTTCGGCCTGCTGCTGGCCAGCCGCTGGCTGCTGCCCCGGCTGTTCCATGAAGTGGCCGCTTCGCACTCCGCCGAACTCTTTGTGCTGTTGGCCCTGGTGATCGTCCTGCTCACCGCCTGGCTCACCCACCTGCTGGGCCTGTCTCCGGCCCTGGGGGCCTTTCTCGCCGGCATGTTGCTGGGGGAAAGCCATTACCGGCATCAGATCGAGGCCGACATCCGCCCGTTCCGCGACATTCTCCTGGGGCTGTTCTTCGTCAGCATCGGCATGCTCATCGACCTGCAACTGTTCATCGACCACGCCCTGCTGATCACCGGCCTGACCCTGGCCCTGCTGCTGATCAAGGGTTCGGTGGTGGCTGCCCTGCTCAAGCTGCGCGGCAGTGACGGCGAGACCGCCTGGCGCAGCGGCCTGGCCCTGGCCCAGGGTGGTGAATTCTGCTTCGCCCTGATGGCGCAGATGCAACTGAGCCAGATGATCCCGTCGCAGATCAGCAGCCTGCTGCTGGCTGCCACCTTCTGCTCCATGCTGCTGACCCCGCTGCTGCTGCGCGCCGCACCGGTCATCACCGCCCGCCTGCACCGCAAGCCCAACCAGGCCGCCCAACTGGAGGAAATCAGCGCGCAGAATGCCGAGCTGCAGGGCCACGTACTGATTTGCGGTTATGGCCGGGTCGGCCAATCCATCGGCCGCTTCCTGCGCCATGAGCAGCTGCGCTACATCGCCCTGGACGATGATCCGGTGCGGGTCCAGGAAGCCTCGGCGGCGGAAAGCTGCGTGCATTACGGCGACTGCCGGCGCAGCGACCTGCTGGCGGCGGTAGGCCTGGAGCGGGCGCGACTGCTGGTGATTGCGGTGGATAAGACCGACATAGCGCTGAATATACTCAAGGCCGCGCGGCGCCTGGATCGCAATGTGCCGATCCTGGTACGGACCCGGGATGATAGCCAGTTGGCGGAACTCAAGGCCGCCGGCGCCAATGAAGTGGTGCCCGAGCTGTTGGAGTCGAGCCTGATGCTGGCCTCCCACGCCCTGATCATGCTTGGCCTGCCGGAACAACGGGTGCAACGCACCGTGGACGAGGTGCGGCATAGCCGCTATCGCCTGCTGCACGGCTTCTACCATGGGGCGCAAAGCAGCACCCAGGACAATCACGAACCGCCCACTGTGCAGATGCACGCGGTAAACCTCGACGCCGACGCCCACGCCTGCAACCGAGTGCTGCATGAGCTGGGGCTGGAAGCGCTGGGAGTGGATGTGCGCGGAATACAGCGCGATGGCCGCGATCTGCCCCTGAGCCCGACCTCGCGCCTGCAAGCCGGTGACCGGGTGCTGGTGTCCGGCACCCAGGCCGCGATCGAGGCCGGCGAAGCACGCCTGCAGGGCGGTTGAAGCCGCCCCGTCCTGGCCCTGAGCAGCTCGCGACCCTGGTCCGTGGCCGCTCAGTCCTGGCTCACGGCACCGATCTTGTGCAGCGACAGGTCGGCGCCGTAGTACTCCTGCTCCTGGCTCAGGCGCAGCCCGCAGACGGCCTTGATCACGCCATACACGGCGAATCCGCCGAGCAGCGCCACCAGCACCCCGAGGCCGGTGCCAATCAACTGGCTGGCCAGGCTGACACCGCCCAATCCACCCAATGCACTCTGGCCGAAGATCCCGCAGGCAATCCCGCCCCACACACCGCACAGGCCATGCAGCGGCCAGACCCCGAGCACATCGTCGATCTTCCAGCGGCTCTGGGCGGCGATGAAGCACCAGACGAACAAGGCCCCGGCAATCGCCCCGGTCATCAGGGCGCCCACCGGATGCATCAGGTCCGACCCGGCACAGATCGCCACCAGCCCGGCCAATGGCCCGTTATGCAGGAAGCCCGGGTCATTGCGGCCGACGATCAGCGCCGCCACGGTGCCACCCACCATGGCCATCAGCGAGTTCACCGCCACCAGCCCGCTCACCCCTTGCAGGGTCTGAGCGCTCATCACGTTGAAGCCGAACCAGCCGACAATCAGGATCCACGAGCCCAACGCCAGGAAGGGAATGCTCGAGGGCGCGAACGCCACCAGCTTGCCGTCGCGATAACGGCCGTTGCGCGGCCCCAGCAACAGCACCGCCGCCAGCGCCAGCCAGCCGCCCATGGCGTGCACCACCACAGACCCGGCAAAATCATGGAAGCTGGCGCCAAAATGCTGTTGCAACCAGGCTTGCACCCCGAAGTTGCCGTTCCACACCAGCCCCTCGAAGAACGGATAGACGAATGCCACGATCAGCACCGTGGCGCACAATTGCGGCACAAAACGCGCACGCTCGGCGATGCCACCGGAGATAATCGCCGGAATCGCCGCGGCGAAGGTCAGCAGGAAAAAGAACTTCACCAGACCGTAACCGTGGTCGGCACTGATCACCGCCGCCGGTTGCAGGAAGCTCACGCCGTAGGAGATCCAATAGCCTATAAAGAAATAGGCCAGAGTCGAGACGGCAAAGTCGCTGAGGATTTTCGACAGTGCATTGACCTGATTCTTCTGCCGGACCGTGCCCACTTCGAGGAAGGCAAAACCGGCGTGCATGGCCAGGACCATGACCGCCCCGATCAGGATGAACAGGGTGTTGGAACCGTGGACCAGGGTGTCCACAGCGCTTTGCAGATTTTCCATGGAGTAGGCAGATCCGAAATCGGCCATCATCTCCCGGGCTCCACGGCCGACCTTGCACCAAGTTGGCTCCGGGACGCGTCATTACGCGTAGTCGGTGAACCGTTTTGGCGCGCCAGGGGCCGCAGGCGAAACCACGGGAAGGCGATTGACCTGAGGTTGTGATTTTTTTGGCCAGGGTTTACGCGGGCTGCAGCGCCACCCTTGCTCGTTTTCGGCGCAAGCCTCACGTCTTGCGCACCAGGACAAAGCAAAAGCTGTACCAGACAATTACAGTGAACCTTCACTCGGGGCTCACACTCATAGCTCACACACGCAATCAACGGAGAAACAACCATGGCCAGCAAAACGGCGAAGACGGCTCAAGAAGTACTGATGGCGGATTTTCAGGCACTGGTCAGTGACACGGAGCGTCTACTGGAACACACCGCGACCCTGGCCGGCGACCAGGCCGATGAATTGCGCGAGCAGATCCACGACAGCCTGCTCAAGGCCCGGGAAACCCTGCAACTGACCGAGGACTCCCTGCGCCAGCGTGGCCAGGCTGCAGTCACCGCCGCTGAGGACTATGTACAGAGCAACCCTTGGCAATCCGTCGGCATCGCTGCCGGCGTCGGCTTTCTCATCGGCCTGCTGGCGACGCGGCGCTGATATGGCTATCGGCGAATCCACTTCGTCCGGCAGCGGTCCAAGCGCGTCCTCGCGGCGCCTGGGAGCTGCAGTCCTGGGCCTGTTGCACAGCCACGTCGAATTGTTCGGCATCGAGTTGCAGGAACAGAAAGCGCGCACCGTAAGCCTGCTGCTGTTCGCCGGCCTGGCCCTGGTGTTTGCCCTGCTGTTGCTGGTGGGGCTGTCGGCGCTGGTGCTGATCCTGCTGTGGGACAGCTATCGCCTGGCCGGGATCATCGGCCTGTGCGTGTTCTATACCCTGGCGGCACTGTTCTGCGGCCTGCGCCTGAAGTCGGCGATCTTTGATGAATCCTCGCCCTTCCACGCCACGCTCGAAGAGCTGGCCAATGATCGGGAGCGCCTGCTGCCATGAAGTTGCCGGACATTCCACAGAACACCTCACGCCGGGAAATGCGCAAGGTACTGATCCGCCTGCGCATGGAAATGCACCGCCAGGAAATCCGTCACGAGTCCCAGCAATTGCTGCAACCCCTGCAACGGGTTCGCGGCCTTGGGCAAAGCTGGCAGGAAGGCTTTGGCATCAAGCACGCTCCACTTTGGGGCGTGGCGGCGGTGACCCTGCTGGGGTTCATCACCGGCAAGGGTGCCAAAAGCGGCGGCACCAGCAGCCTCACCCGCCTGATACGCCTGGGCACCAGCCTGTTGCCACTGATCAGGCTGGCGCTGCAAGGCGCCTCGCGCAAACCCTGAGCGACCATCGGCAGCCGGCCTGCAACCGGCATCTGCTGATCTGGCTGCATTCTTGCTAAGCATCCCGGATCGGCCCCTTTACCCAGGGGCCGACCAAGGATGTGTGAAAACGCCGCATTGCCGAACGCCGCAGAGTTCACACAGCCTGACCCCCTGTCTGTCTAACCGACAGCCACAGCTTCCTACCAACAAGACTCTGATAAGGAGGCCCTGTGATCGACGGGCAACCGCTCGCCTGCTTCCAGCCATTCATCGATACCGCTACCGGGCGCATCGCCGGGGTCGAAGCCCTGGGCCGCCTGCGCCGGGGCAATGGGCAACTGGCGTCGGTGGGGCCGCTGTTTGCCGATCCCCGCAACTCTTCCAGCGCCTTGCGCCGCGTTGATCGCCTGGTCCGCGACGATGCTTTGCGCCGCCTCCACGAAGCCCCGGCGGACTGGTTCCTGAGCCTGAACATTTCCCCACGCTGGATCAGTCGGTTGCGGCCAGGCCAGCCATTGCCCAGCCTCAAGCAGTTGCAGCAAAACGATGTCGATCCTCGACGCATCGTCTTCGAGATCACCGAGCTGGGGGGCAACAGCCAGCGTCTGACCGAGGTGGTGGCGCGCTATCGCCAGGCGGGGGCGCGAATCGCCATCGACGATTTCGGCGCCGGCTACTCGCAACTGGACCGGGTGCTGGCGCTGCAACCGGACATCCTCAAGCTCGACATGCGCCTGTTTCAGGCCGCGGCCCGGGGCGGGCCCAGCAGCGATGTGGTCAAGGCCCTGGCACAGATGGCGGAAAAAACCGGCTGCTGGATCATCGCCGAAGGGGTGGAAACCGAAGCCGAACTGGATTTCGCCCTGGAGTGCGGTTCCCGTTATGTACAGGGCTTCCTGTTTGCCCGGGCCGAGGAACAGCTGTTCGCCAGCGATGCCTTTGTCCAGCCCTTCGCCCGCCTGCGGGAGCGCTATGTGCGGCACAAGCTGGCCGAACGCAACCGCCTGATGCGCATGCGCCAGCAACTGGCAGAGCTGATGAACCTGTTGCAGGCCTGGGCCCAGGCTCAGGCCACCATCAGCCAACTGCCCGCAGTGGAGGCCTTTCCCTGGCTGTTGCGTTTCTACCAGTGCGACCGCCACGGCACCCAACTGACGCCCAACCTGGAATGGCGCCACAACCGCTGGCAGGCCGACAGCAGCTATGTGGGCCACAACTGGTCCTGGCGCCCGTACTTCTATCACCTGCTGGCCGAAGGCTGGGAGGAGCGCCGCCTGACCCTGTCCAACACCTACCGCGACGCCACCAGCAACCAGTACTGCCTGACTGCCGGCCAGTTCTTCGACAACGGCCAGCGCCTGTTGCTGATCGATATCGACGCTGCCGGCTTGTAACCCCGCCCCGTTTGCCGGCGAAGGCGTTCGTCAGATGGATGCACAACTAGCGGGCCCTTTCGCCGGCAAGCCGGCTCCTACAGCTGGGGGCGCAGGCCAGGCCATTTCCGTGTAGGAGCTGGCTTGCCAGCGAAGGCGTCCGCCAGATGGATACATGAGCGCAGGCCATGCCCCTCTTGCGGCCACGCCCGGGAACCCGGAAGCTGGGCGCCTCAGTTTTTTTTCGGAGAGACCCCGCCTTGGATTGGCAGACCCTGCTCACCCGCGAACGCCTCGGAAAGCCAGTGCACAGCCCGGAAGAACTCGGCCGTAGCCCTTTCCATAAAGACCATGACCGCATCATCTTCTCCGGCGCCTTCCGCCGCCTGGGGCGCAAGACCCAGGTGCACCCGGTGTCCAGCAACGACCATATTCATACCCGCCTGACCCACTCGCTGGAAGTCAGTTGCGTCGGTCGTTCCCTGGGCATGCGCGTGGGCGAGACCCTGCGCGGCGCCCTGCCCGACTGGTGCGAACCCAGCGACCTGGGGATGGTGGTGCAATCCGCCTGCCTGGCCCACGACATCGGCAACCCGCCCTTCGGCCATTCCGGCGAAGACGCCATCCGCCACTGGTTCCAGCAGGCCGCCGGACGCGGTTGGCTTGACGCCATGAGCGAGGCGGAGCGCCTGGACTTCCTCAATTTCGAAGGCAATGCCCAGGGTTTCCGGGTCCTGACCCAGCTGGAGTATCACCAGTTCGACGGCGGCACCCGACTGACCTACGCCACCCTCGGCACCTACCTCAAATACCCCTGGACCGCGCGCCACGCCGACTCCCTGGGCTACAAGAAGCACAAGTTCGGCTGCTACCAGAGCGAACTGCCGCTGCTGGAACAGATCGCCCACAAGCTCGGCCTGCCGCAGTTGGAGGAACAGCGCTGGGCCCGGCATCCACTGGTGTACCTGATGGAAGCGGCGGACGACATCTGCTACGCCCTGATCGACCTGGAAGACGGCCTGGAGATGGACCTGTTGGAGTACGCCGAGGTCGAGGCCCTGCTGTTGGGGCTGGTGGGCGACGACCTGCCGGAAACCTATCGCCAACTGGGCCCGGGGGACTCTCGCCGACGGCGCCTGGCGATCCTGCGGGGCAAGGCCATCGAACATTTGACCAACGCTGCCGCCCGGGCCTTTGTCGAACAGCAGGACGCCCTGCTGGCCGGCACCCTGCACGGCGACCTGGTGGAGCACATGCACGGCCCGGCCAAGCGTTGCGTGCTCAATGCCAAGGACGTAGCACGGCGCAAGATCTTCCAGGACAAACGCAAGACCCTGCACGAGATCGGCGCCTACACCACCCTGGAAATCCTCCTGAACTCCTTCTGCGGTGCCGCACTGGAGCAGCACGGCGGCAAGACCCCGTCGTTCAAGAACCGGCGGATTCTCGATCTGCTGGGCAACAATGCACCGGACCCGAACTGGCCGCTGCACAAGTCGTTCCTGCGGATGATCGACTTCATCGCTGGCATGACCGACAGCTACGCCAGTGAAATGGCCCGGGAAATGACCGGACGCTCAAGCCCGCAATGACCCTCCTCCATCAAGTGCCTGGCCGCTGCGCCAGGCACTTGATATGACCTGCAACATCCAATCGACAACTAAGGGATTCCCCTAGACGGGCCGTCGCAACAACGACCCGCGAACTCCGGATATGCGCCGTGACAGGGGGCAGCACACTCGTGATTCCGGGCACCTCACTCAGAAACTTCAATCTAAGGAATACCCTGACAAACACTACTTCAATTAAAAACAGGCAAGACTAGAGCAACTACTCGAATAGAAAGAGCAACTAGCCATAAACACTCACCACTGTCATTAACGTTATCGTCTGGTCATCACAGAATTAAACACTTCAACTGGATTCAACCAAACATCCTACCTTTCAAAAATCCTCAAAATTCGCTACACCCCTTGCCAATCAAGGCCGGCAAGAAAATTTTGTTAGCCTTCTATGCATTTACAATTTACGTACAAATCGAGTTTTTGCTTTCGGATAGTCTCAATTTCATACAGAAACTTCCCCGCTGACCACCCCCGGAAAAATTAATTTCACACTGCGCTGTAACGTTTCGACCAGCACTCACTCAACCCTTTTGTCATGACCTGAATTTGCACTGAAGCACCCGGCTCTCACTCAGGAATTGTCACTCTCGAGCACTTGAAGATTGGCCCCCGATATAGATATCGACGGCGCCTCATATTCACGGTGCAGAACTTAAAGCGACGTCACTAGTTGAGCCTCACCGATCGGCTTTTCTGTTGTTCGTCACTTGGTCTTTTTACAGTAAGGATGCCAAGTGCCCTATTCATCACGCACTGACCGCTCCCTTCTCGCCCACACCGGCAACTGGTGCCTGGGACTGGTAGTACTGGGTCTGACCTGCCTGACCCCGGCCCTGGCCGACGACCTGCAACCAGGCCAGGAAGCCCTGCGCCTGCAGCAGCAACAGCAACGGGACCTGCAGCAGTTGCAACTGGAGCAGCGCCAGCGGCAGATGCAGCGCGGCAGCTTCAGCAGCACCCCGGCCACGCCCACCCTGCCGGAGCAGACCGCCAGCGACAGTCGCTGCTGGCCCCTGAGCGGCACCCGCATCGGAGGCGTCAGCCTGTTCAGCAAAACCCGGCTCAATGACTACATCAAGCCGTACGTGGCGCCGTGCATGGGGGTCAACCAGATCAACCAACTGCTGGCCGCCATCACCCGTCTCTACGTCGAGGCCGGCTACATTGCCAGCCGCCCCTACCTGGCCAGCACCCCGGCAGCCGGCCACAGCCTGGATATCCTGGTGGAAGAAGGCTACGTCGAAGCCATCGAATTGGCCGACCAGAGCCTGCCGGTGTCCTTGGGCGGTGCTTTCCCGGGCATGCTCGGCAAGCCCCTGAACCTGCGAGACCTGGAGCAGGGCCTGGATCAACTGAACCGCCTGCGCTCCCTGGACCTGACCGCCGACATCGCCCCGGGCAGCCAACCCGGCGCCTCGCGGATCATCCTGCGCTCACGCAGCAGCGCCGCCCGTTGGGGCCTCGGGCTGGGTGTGGATAACCTCGGCAGCGCCGGCACCGGCCGCGACCGGCAGTCGATCAACCTCAATCTGGACAGCCCGTTGCAGATCAACGACGCGCTGAACCTGAACTACAGCGACACCCTCAACCACGGCCCGCGCTACAGCCGCAGCAGCAGCCTGTTCTACTCGGTGCCCTACGGTTACTGGACCTACAGCCTGTTCGCCAGCCACGCCGAATACCGCGCCCCGCTCAAGCTGGCCCGCACCACCCTGTACAACAGCGGCCGCACCGACATGGTCAGCGGCCGCGCCGACCGGGTGCTGTGGCGCGACCAGAGCCACCAGCTCAGCGCCAACCTGCAACTGGCCTACAAGGACGTGGACAGCTACCTGCAAAAAGCCCACCTGCAGATCCAGAGCCCGACCCTGACCGTGGCCGAGGCAGGACTCAACCTGTTCTGGCTCAACAGCGCGGTATGGAACCTGGATGTCAATTACGCCCAGGGCCTGACCTGGTTCGGCGCCGATCGCGACTCGCAACAGCTGCAACGCAACCTGCCCCAGGCGCAGTTCCGCAAGTACCGCGCCGGCCTCAGCCAGTGGCGCAACGGCCAGTGGGGCGAGCAGCGCTGGCAGTGGCAGAGCCAGCTCTCGGCCCAGTACAGCCCGGACCCGCTGCCGGCCATCGAGCAACTGCTGGGCACCGACGATTCCGCGGTGCGCGGCTACCGCGTCAACAGTGCCTCCGGCGCCATCGGCGCGGTCTGGCGCAACACCCTGCGCCTGCCGCTCAACAGCGACCTGCCGGTCAAGATCACCCCACGCCTGGGCCTGGACAACGGCTGGATCAAGGCCGAGCACGGCGCCCAGAGCCGCCATCTCGGCGGTGCCAGCCTGGGCCTCAACCTGGCCTGGAAAAAACTCCAGGTCGACCTGGATTACCAACGCAGCCTCACCAACCCGCAGGGCTTTCGCACGGAGCCGGAAGTCTGGCTGGCCAGGTTCAGCCTGCAGATTTGATCAACCGCCGATTAGCCTGAAACACCCGATGAACCTGAGCAAAACGCGCCGTTGCACCCAAGAAAGCAACGCCCGGCTCACCCACTCAGCACGAGGTTCTCATGCCTGACAACACTCATAGATTCAACCTTTCACCCCAGGGCACATTGCGCTGGACCATCGCCGGCCTGCTGCTGGTGTCCCATCTGCCCCTGGCCCTGGCCGGCGGGATCACCGTGGTCGAAGGCCCCGGCGGCACCCCGCAACTGCAAAACCAGGGCGGCGTACCCATCGTCAACATCGTCGCGCCCAATGCCGGCGGCCTGTCCCACAACCAGTTCCTGGACTACAACGTCGGGCAACAAGGCGTGGTCTTGAACAACGCCCTGCAGGCCGGGCAATCGCAACTGGCCGGGCAACTGGCCGCCAACGCGCAGCTCCAGGGCCAGGCGGCCAGCGTGATCCTCAACGAAGTGATCAGTCGCAACGCCTCGCAGCTCAATGGCGCCCAGGAAATCTTCGGCCGCGCCGCCGATTTCGTGCTGGCCAACCCCAATGGCATCTCGGTCAATGGCGGCAGCTTCATCAACACCCCCAACGCCAGCCTGGTGGTGGGTCGCCCGGAACTCCAGGACGGCAAGCTGCAGGGGCTCAACACCCAGGACGCTCGGGGCCAGCTGGATATCCACGGCGGCGGTCTGCGCAATGCCGAAGGCTCGATCAACCTGATCGCCCCGCGCATCGACAGCAAGGGCAGCCTCGCCGCCCGGGACCAGTTGAACGTGACCGTTGGCCGCAACCAGCTCGACTACCCCAGCGGCAAGGTGCTGAAGGTCGACCCGACCAGCCACACCCAGGATCAACGCATCGATGCCAGCCTGTTCGGCGCCATGCAGGCCGGACGGATCAACATCGTCAGCACCGCCGCAGGTGCTGGAGTCCGGGTGGGCGCCGTCCAGGTGGATGGCCGCGACGGAGTCAAGCTGAGCTCCGCCGGTGATCTGGACATCCGCGGCGAGGCCGTGGCCAACAGCCTCGACGCCACGCGCGCGGGCGTGCGCAGCCAGGGCGATATCGAACTCCACGGCGCCAAGGACCTGACCCTGGCCGCCACCGACGTCAGCGGCCGCAACGTCAAGCTCGATGCCGGGCGCAACCTGACCCTGAGCAGTATCGAAAGCCGCAAGCTCCAGGAAAAACGCCAGCAGTGGGACAAGAGCACCATCGGCATCACCTGGGAAACCTACGACCGTACCGAGACCGACAGCGATACGCGCCAGCACGGTAACAAGGTAGTGGCCCAGCATGACGCCGAGCTGAATTCCGGCGCCAATACCCAGATCCAGGGCAGCAGCGTCGAAGCCGGCAATCGCCTGAGTGCCCGCAGTGGCGGCGACATGCAACTGACTGCCGCCACCGAAACCCAGACCCAGCGCGACCAGGGCCAGCACCGCAAGCACCTGTGGAAGGAAAACTGGGACAGCGCCAGCACCCAGCAGCGCAGCGTCACCAGCCAGCTCAAGAGCGGCAAGCAACTGCAACTCGACAGCCAGCAGAAACTGCGCCTTGAGGGCGCCGAGCTGCACAGCCAGGGCGACATCCAGCTGGCCGCCAAGGACGTCGACATCAACAGCGCCAGCCGTCGGCAGAGCCAAAGCAACCAGCGTTACTCCGGCGACCTGGTGGGCGGTGGCTTCTTCGGCAAGAACGCCGACGGCGACCAGGGCAAGACCGAGAACCAGGGCAGCAAGGTCAACGCCGACGGCAAGCTGATCGTGCGCGCCGACAGCGTGCGCATCAGCGGCAGCCAGGCCCGGGGCGGCACCCAGGCCAGCGTTATCAGTGAAAAGGGTTCGCTGACCATCGACGGCGTGCAGGACACCTCCCACCGCAACAGCCACAGCAAGGACAGCAAATTCTTCGGCATCGCCAAGGATGAGAACCGTCAGCAGCACAAGGACAGCACCACCGTCAGCAGCCAGGTGCGTTCGGACAGCAACCTCAAGTTGCAAAGTGCCGAGGACCTGACCATCAGCGGCTCCCAGGTCGCTGCGGCGGGGGCTCTGGACGCCAGTGCCAAGGGCACGGTCAAGGTCGTCGCAGCCGAAGACACCCAGCACGACAGCAGCAGCACCCAGAAGCGCGGTTTCGACGCCTACGCCAAGGAAAACGCCCCGGGCACCGGCCAGTACCGGGCTGGAGTGCGCTACCAGGATGAGCAGCGCAACGACAGCAGCGACACCACCCGGCAACAGGCCTCCAGCCTCACGGGCGGCACCCTGGCGGTCACTGCCGGCGAAGATCTCAAGGTACAAGGCAGCGACCTTGCGGCCACGGCCGGCGATGCCAGCCTGAGCGGCAAGAATGTCCAGTTGCTGGCTGCGGACAACAAAACCCAGAAGCACAGTGACAGCACCACCACCGGTGGCGGCTTCTACTACACCGGCGGCCTGGACCGCGCCGGCAACGGCGTGGAAGTGGCCCACAACAGCAGCCAGGACAGCAGCAGCAAGAGCACTGCCCAGACCAGCAACATCGCTGCCAGCGGCAACCTGACCATCAATGCCGGCAACCGCCTGAGCACCGAAGGCGCTCAGGTCAAGGCCGGCGGTGCATTGCAGGTCAAGGCCGCCGAGATCGACAACCAGGCCGCGCACAACAGCGAGAGCAGCAGCCACAAGGAGAACAACTGGGCGGTGGATGTCGGCGCCAACGTCGAATACAAGGGCGTCACCCGCCCCATCGAAAAAGCCATCCAGGGCGTGGCCCAGCGCAAGTTCCACCAGCCTGGGGTGCTCGATGCCCTGGAACAGCCCAATGTCGGGCTCGATGTGGATGTCAGCCACCAGAACCGCCAACGCAGCGAAAACGCCAGCACCGCAGTGGTCAGCCAGCTGAGCGGCGCCCAGGTCGCGGTCAAGGCCGACGGGCAACTCAAGGACCAGGGCACCCAGTACCGCGCCACCGACGGCGCCGTGCAGATCAACGCCGGCAGTCTGCTGGCCAGTGCCGCCAGCGATACCCACAGCAGCAGCGAACAGGCCGTGGACGCCAAGGTTGGCGTGCGGGTCTACACCAACACCGGTGAAGACCTGAACATCCGGGGCAGCGGTGCCGGTGGCAGCAGCAACGTCACCAGCAGCACCGAGAAGGCCCAGGTCGGCAGCTACGCCGGCAGCCAGGGCGTGGACATCAAGGTCGGTGGCGATGCCAGCTTCGAAGGCAGCCAGTTCAATGGCGGCCAGGGCGGCGTCAACATCAAGACCGACGGCAAGCTGGCACTCAATCAGGCCAATGACCGCCAGAGCAGCAGCAACTCCAGCCTGCGTGGCGATGCCTCCCTGACCCTGGGCACCACTCCGGGCAGCAGCGGCACCAACCTCAACGTCGGGGCCGGATTGCAACTGGATCACAAGAGCCTCGAGCAGCAGGACAGCCAGGCGCGGGTCGCCAGCATCCAGGGCCAGGGGCCGGTCAACCTCAAGAGTGCAAGCGACCTGACACTGCAAGGCACACAGATCGGCAACGCCGCACGTCCGGCCGGCGACATCACCCTGGACACCGGCGGCAAGCTCGACCTGCAAGCGGCGGTGGACACCCACCACAGCCAGGGCAGCAACCTCGGTGGCGGCTTCACGGCCGGCGGCAGCAAGACCAGCAGCGAGCAGAGCAGCGGCAAGAGCGTCAACCTCAGCGCCAACTTCAACATTGGCCGGGTCTCTGAAAACGACCAGAGCCAGCGTGGCGCCCAGCTCTACAGCCAAGGCCAGGTACTACTGGGCAGCGCAGCCGAGGGCGACAGCGCCATTCACCTGCAGGGCACGCGCATCGACGCCGCCAAGGTGGTGCTGGATGCGGCCCAGGGCGGCATCTACCAGGAGTCGGCGCAATCCACCCAGGCTCACAACAACTGGGGCCTGACCCTGGGCGCCGGTGGCAGCATGGGCAAGACCACCCTGGCCGACGCCAGTGAGCACGACTCGCCGAAAGTCGATCGCGGGATCAATGCCCGGGTCAAGATCGACGTCGATCAGCGCCAGAACACGACTCAGCACAACAGCCTGATCAAGGCCGATCAGGTGACCCTCAACAGTGCCGGCAATGTCCATCTGGCCGGTGCCAACATCGAGGCGCAACGGCTCGACGGGGCTATAGGTGGCGACCTCAACATCGAAAGCCGTCAGGACCGGCTGCGTAACACCCAGGTCAACATCGACGCCAAACTGGACGTGGCGAAAAACCAGCCGGGGCTGGTGAGCAAGCTGGCCAAACCCGCCGGTCCGCTCAAGGACAGCCTGCAGGCCAAGGCCGAAAAAGGCTTCGACAAGCACCGCGAGAAGCTGGAAAACGCCGTCGACAAAGGGGTGGAAAAGGTCAGCTCGGCCAAGGACAGCGTGGTCGCCAAGGCCAGCGACGCCAAGGAGCGCCTGGGGGAGAAACTCAGCCGCAGCGGCAGCTACGACGTCAACCCTGAACCACGCGGCGCCATTGGCAACGGCGTGGACAAGGCCAAGAACTACCTGGCCGACAAAGCCGACGCCGTGGGCAACCGTCTCTCCAGCCTGAAAGAGCGCTTCTGGCCAAAAACCAGCGACAGCTATTCGGTCAGCGAGAAGAACAGCGCCGGCAGCAAGGTGGCCAATACCGCTGAAGGCGTGCTGTTTGGCGACAAGAGCGGTAAGACCTCCTATACCCCGACCTTGAACCTGAACGTCAGCCACGAGAGCAAGAACCGCGTGGAACAGGCCTCGGGGATCACTACCCAGCAGGGCGTCAACCTGAAGGTCAGCGGCGAAACCCAACTCACCGGTGCGCGCATCGGGGCCAGCGAGGGTCGCGTCGAACTGGGGGGTTCCAAGGTCAGCAAAACCGACCTGGCCGGCTCGGAACTGCGCGTGGACGCCGGCGCCAACCTGTCCAAGTCACCGGTCAACATTGCCACGGGCAGCGTGGCCGAATTGACCCGCAAACAGGATGACGCCACCCAGAAGGACCAGTTGTTCAACCTCGGCCCGCTGCGTGTCGGCGGCCACAGTGACAGCCAGCTGCTGCAAGCCGGCATCGATCAGAAAACACCATGAGGCTCAGGCCGCCCTCCTCCCGGGGGGCGGCCTGCGATGGCATTCGCCAGCGCCTTTTAGCGACAGTCCCCAGCAGCCCGACGCACGTTAATCCGGCTTTAACTTCCCTTTAGTGCCAACTGGTTGTAATACCTCCCCTCATTCTGTGTAGGACCCGTCTTAGATTGGTTTTTTTCACACTTTCGCAATTACTTCCGCTCCATCAGCTGGGCTAGTGTTCGACCTTCCATTTATCGGCAGGAGACCAGCATGGGCTCAGTACTTATCGTTGATGATCACCCCGTAGTACGCCTGGCCATTCGCATTCTGCTGGAACACGAGGGCTATAAAATCTTCGGGGAAACCGATAATGGAGTCGATGCCTTGCAAATGGTCCGTGAGTGCGAACCGGATCTGGTCATACTCGATATCTGCATTCCAAAACTCGATGGGCTGGAGCTGCTGGAACGCTTGAGCAGCATGCCCAGATCCTTGCGAATCCTGGTCCTCACGGCCCAGTCGGCGACCTTGTTCGCTAATCGTTGTATGCGCGCCGGGGCCAGCGGCTATATCTGCAAACAGGAAGACCTGAGTGAACTGCTCAGCGCCATCAAGGCCATCTGCAGTGGCTACAACTACTTCCCCAGCCAGGCGTTGCAACTTGATCGGAGTGCTCTTGGTGCAACGTTGGAGTTGGCACAATTCAACTCGCTGAATGATCGGGAGTTGATAGTTCTGAAACTTTTTGCAATGGGCCAAAGCAATAAGGAAATTGCCACAGGCATGTTTCTCAGCAACAAGACCGTCAGTACTTACAAGAAACGCATCATGCAAAAACTCGCCACCACCTCCATGAATGAACTGGTGGACATGGCCAAGCGCAATGAACTGATATGAAACACCAGGTCCTGATGCCCCGACCGGGCCGAGCACCCCAGCGATGATCGAGGCCCTGCTCTCGCCATCCGGCGTTTTCTCACTGCTGGTCCTGCTGCTGGCGTCATGCCTGAACCAGGCCCGACTCTACCGACAACTGCGCCGGCACCGGCAACAATCAGGGGTACTGGAACAGACAGTGGCCGCCCTGGACACAGGCAAGCGCCAAGCCGAAGAAGCCGACCGACGCAAAACCCAGTTCCTGGGGCACATGGGCCATGAAATCCGCACTCCGCTGAACGCCTTCATCGGTCTGCTGGAACTGATGCTGCAACAAACCAGGGCCCAGTCGCAAAACCATGCCTCCCTGGAGCTGGCCCTGGGTGCTGCCAGGGATCTGCGTGAGCTGCTCGGGGACCTGCTGGACATCAGCCGGATCGAATCCGGCCACCTGCAATTAAACCCGGCCTGGATCAGCCTGCGGGACAGTGTCGATGGGGTGATGGAGATGTTCCAGGCCCTGGCCCGCCAGAAAGACCTGGACCTCAACCTTGAGTTCAAGGCCCCCGAACCAGAGCCCCTGGTGCTGCTCGACGCCCTGCGTTTCAAACAGGTGCTGGCAAATCTGCTGAGCAACGCGATCAAGTTCACCCACCAGGGTGCGGTCCAGGTCAGATTGCAACTGCAACCTGCAATGCTTACGGGGCACTACCAGCTGAAACTGCAAGTGCTGGACAGCGGCATAGGCATTCCCCGGGAGGAGCGGCAACGGCTGTTGCAACCCTTTGCCCAGGTTGACCCGCACAGCCAGTCGCCCCGGGACAGTACCGGGCTCGGGCTGCCCATCAGCCATCAGCTGTGCCTGCAGATGGGGGGCGAACTGAGCCTGCACGGACGCCGCGGCCCCGGCAGCGAAGCCCGGGTGGAGTTGCCCCTGGCCGGCAGGATGGAGGCCGCCAAGGCCAGCCCAGCCCCCATGCCCCGGGCCAACCACTTGCCTCTGGACATCCTGCTGGTGGACGACCATCGCGCCAGCCTGACACTGCTGCAGGAACAACTGGAGTCCCTCGGGCACCGGGTCACCTGCGCCGCAGATGGGTTGCAGGCTTATGAGCAATGGCAAGAAGGCGATTTCGACCTGCTGATCGTCGATTGCAACATGCCCTTGATGAATGGCTATCAACTGGCCGGGGCCATCCGCCGGAACGAAGCGCTACAACAGCGGCCGGCGGTGACCCTGCTCGGTTGCAGCGCCAGCGGCGACTCCCAGACGATCCAGCGCTGCCTGGATGCCGGCATGCACGACTGCCTGCTCAAACCCCTGGACCTGAACCTGCTGAGCCAGAAACTGGAGACATTCAAGACGCCGCCCAGGGCGGACAGTTTCAGCCTGTCGGCCCTGCATACCCTGACCCGTAACCAGCCTCTGTTTGTCTTGCGCATGCTCAGGGAGCTCCTGAAGTGCTGCCGCGAAGATCGCCTCGCCCTGGGGCTCATTCCGGCCAGCGATCCCCAGGCGTTGCAGACCCTGGCACACAAGATCAAGGGCTCGGCGCAGATGGTCGGTGCCACCGCTTTACAGGCCCGTTGCCAAGCTCTGGAACGGGCCTGCCAGAACAACGCCGGGATTGAGGCCTGTAGCGCCGCCATCAGCGCCCTGGACCTGGCCCTGCTGCGCGTTATCCAGTCCCTGCTGCAGCATCTGGATCAGCATCCGCAACAGGCGTCGCCAGCCTCCTCCCATGCCGCGAATCCAGGGGTCTCGGACCTCGCGGACGGTCAATGATCAAGCCTCTTGCCAGGCACATATCAAAAGGCCAGTATTCCAGCCCTGTGATCCACCTCCATGAGGTCCGTGCCCACGGACTTCTCGATACCCTCAACCTCCAGGCGGGGCCAAGGCAGAGAGTACCGGCCTTAACTATGCTTGGTTATTGAGCCATGCCTGATGTGCCCCTGGAGAGAATTGGAATGCCGAGCACGCCACCGCCTGCACAACGTCGCTTTCCTCTTCATATCCATATCAGTGCGATGTTCACCCTGCTGCTGCTCCTGACTGGCGTGGTGCTGGGTATCTACAACTACCAGCAGACCACCCGCATTATTCTGGGCAGCAGTGAAAAGCTCTTCCTGCGCATCGAACAGGATGTGCGCAGCGACCTGAAATCCACCTACAACCCCATACGCCACCTGCTCAGCCTGCTCGCGGACAGCCCGGCAGCCCAGGCTTCGAACCTGGAACAGCGCCTGGCGCTGCTCAGGCCGTTCAGCCAGTCGTTGCTGGATAACCCGGACCTGGCCTCGCTGTACCTGGGATATGCCAATGGCGATTTCTTCATGGTACGGCCACTGCGCAACGCCGAGATCAAGGACAAGCGCCACGCACCACCGGACAGCGCCTACGAAGTCTGGAGCATCGAGCGTAATGCCAGCAGCGGCCAGGTTCACTCCCAATCGCTGTTCTATGACGCCGGGCTGTCCCTGATCGACCGTCTGGAACACTCCGACGAGCACTACGACCCGCGAACCCGCGACTGGTTCTCCAGCGCCCGGAGCGACGCCGACCAGATCACCACCCGCCCCTATGTGTTCTATTCCACCCTCAACGTCGGCACCACCCTGGCCCGGCGCAGCGGCAGAATGGCGGTGATTGCCGCCGATCTGACCCTCGAACAACTGTCATCGACCCTGGCCAAGCACCGGGTCACACCGGCCACCGAAGTGGCGCTGCTGGATGACCAGGGCAACGTCGTGGCCTACCCCGAAAGCCACAAGCTGCTGCTGGAGCAACGTAGCGCGCGCCTGATCAAGGGCAACGACCTGAACCCGGTGCTCGACGCCCTGTTGCAGGGGCAGACCGCTGACGGTCACTTGCAGGCCCTGGGCCGCAACTGGATAGTCGCCAGCAGCCATATCGCCGAAGGCGGACCCGGCGGGCTGCAACTGGCATTGCTGGTGCCCGAGGACGAACTGCTGGCCGACGCCTATCGCCTGCGCTGGCAAGGGGCCTTGATCACGCTGACCACCCTGCTACTGTGCCTGCCCCTGGGCTGGCTGATCTCGCGCATTCTGGTGCGGCCACTGCACGCCCTGGTGCAGGAGGCGGATGCCATCCGCAGCTTCAATTTCGACTACCCGGTGTCGCGGCGCTCGCCCGTGCTGGAGGTGGACCAACTGGGCCTGTCCATGGCCCGGATGAAGGAGACCCTGGCCAGTTTTTTCGAGATCAACGCCAGTCTGTCCGCCGAAACCCGCTTCGATCCCCTGCTGCAACGGGTGCTGTTCGAGACCGTGAAGATCGCCCAGGCCCAGGCCGGGCTGATCTACCTCTCGGAAAGCAAGGGTTCGCGCCTGGAGCCCTATGGCCTGATCATCGATGGGCAACTCCAGGACCTGCCGCGCTTCAATATCGCCACCAAGGACCTGACGGACCCGAGGCTCCCGGACTGGCTGCATCAATTGACCGACAACGACAACGTGGTCACGACCCTGGGCTTCGAACAGGCCGGCAGCCTGCAACGCGTGCTGCTGGCCCTGGACAGTCCCAGCGCCCATCTGGTGGGCATCCGCTTGCGTAATCGGCACAACGAAACGGTGGGCATGCTCCTACTGTTCCTGGTGGACAGCGGCACCGAGGCCGACCTGGACAAACTCAGCCCGGACCGTATCGCCTTTATCCAGGCCGTGTCCGCGACCGCCGCGCTGTGTATCGAGAGCCAGCGCCTGCAGAACAAGCAAAAGCATCTGCTGGACGCCTTTATCCAGTTGCTGGCCGGGGCCATCGATGCCAAGAGTCCCTACACCGGCGGCCACTGCCAGCGCGTGCCGGCCCTGACCCTGATGCTGGCCGAAGCCGCTGCCGCCAGCCAGGACCCGAGGTTCGCTGCCTACCAGCCCAGCGACGACGAGTGGGAAGCCTTGCATATTGCCGCCTGGCTGCATGACTGCGGCAAGGTCACGACCCCGGAATACGTGGTGGACAAGGCCACCAAGCTGGAAACCCTGAATGACCGGATTCATGAAATCCGCACCCGCTTCGAAGTGCTCAAGCGCGATGCCTGGATCGACTACTGGCGGGCCGTGGCCGAAGGCGCCGAGGCATCCGCCCAGGCCGCCGAGCGCGACGCCCGCCTGCAGGCCCTGGACGAGGATTTCGCTTTTGTCGCGCGTTGCAATCTGGGGGCCGAGTTCATGGCCGAGGCCGACCAGCAGCGCTTGCAGAGCATCGCTCAGCGCACATGGAGCCGGACCCTGGACGATCGTCTGGGGGTTTCCTGGGAAGAACTGCAGCGCCAGCAACGCCGGCCGGCCCCCAGCCTGCCGGTGCAGGAGCAGCTGCTGGCGGACAAGCCGGAGCATCTGCTGGAGCGCAGCGCCGTGGAGATCATGGCGGCGGACAATCCCTGGGGCTTCAAGCTCCAGATGCCGGCCCACAAGTACAATCGTGGCGAGCTGTACAACCTGAGCATTCCCCGGGGCACGCTGACCGCCGAGGAGCGCTATGTGATCAACCACCACATCGTGCAGACCATCATCATGCTCGAGCACCTGCCCTTCCCCAGCCACTTGCAGAACGTGGCGGAGATCGCCGGCGGCCATCACGAGAAAATGGACGGCAGCGGCTACCCCAAACAGCTCAAGCGCGAGCAGATGAGCCTGCCGGCGCGGATGATGGCGATTGCCGACATTTTCGAGGCCCTGACTGCGGCAGACCGCCCCTACAAGAAGGGCAAGACCCTGAGTGAAGCGCTGAACATCATGGCCATGATGTGCCGCGACGCCCACATCGACCCCGAGTTGTTCGAGCTGTTCATCCAGCAGCGGATCTACCAGCGCTACGCCGAACGCTTCCTGGCGCCGCAGCAGGTGGACCCGGTGGATCAGGACGCGCTGTTGCAGAAGGCGGGCTTGAGCGCCCGCTAGACGTCAGCAGTCGCTCAAGCGCAGGAAGATCGCTGCCAGTTGTTCGATCCCGGCCTGGTCCGCCACGCAAAAGCGGGCCAGCTTGGGGCTGTCCAGGTCGAGCACGCCGATCAGCCGGCCGTCCTTGAGCAAAGGCACCACCAACTCGCTGTTGGAAGCACTGTCACAGGCAATGTGCCCGGCAAAGGCATGCACGTCTTCCACTCGCTGGGTCTGCAGGGTGGCCGCGGCAGTGCCGCAAACGCCACGGCCAAAAGGAATCCGCACGCAGGCGATCTGGCCCTGGAACGGCCCGAGCACCAACTCCTGGTTGCGGTTGAGGTAGAACCCCGCCCAGTTCAGGTCATCCAACTGGCTGAACAGGAACGCCGAGAACTGCGCCGCATTGGCGATAAAGTCGCGCTCATCGGCCAACAGCGACTCCAGCTGTGCGCACAGCAGCCCATAGCCATTGAGGCCTTGGCCGGCGCTTTGCAAATCGATCATGCTTTTTGCTCCAACAACTGCAAACCCACCCAATAGCGGGCAAATTGATAGGCACAACGGCCGTTACGGTTACCCCGGCCCGTGGCCCAGCGCACCGCCAGAATGTCCAGGGCCTCGTCACGCTGCCACTTCAGGCCCGCCTTGCTCGCCAACTCGCCGATCCAGTGCTCCACCACATTGAGGAAGTGTTCCTGGGTGAAGGGATAGAACGACAACCACAGGCCAAAGCGATCCGACAGGGCGATCTTGTCTTCCACCGCTTCGCTGGGATGCAGTTCGCCATCGACGCGCTTCCAGTTCTCGTTGTCGCTTTCCTTTTCCGGCACCAGGTGCCGGCGGTTCGAGGTGGCGTATAGCAGTACGTTTTCCGGAGCCTGCTCCAGGGAGCCGTCGAGTACGCTCTTGAGCACCCGATAGTCGCCCTCGCCGGCCTCGAACGACAGGTCGTCACAGAACAGCACGAAACGCTGGGGCAGCTTGACCAGTTGCTCCACCACCCGCGGCAGGTCCGCCAGGTGATCTCGCTCGATCTCGATCAGCCGCAGGCCGCCCTTGGCGTGCTCGGCCAGCAAGGCGCGCACCAGGGAGGATTTACCGGTGCCACGGGAGCCCCAAAGCAAGGCATGGTTGGCCGGCAGGCCATCGAGGAACTGCTGGGTATTGCGCGCCAACTGCTCACGCTGCTTGTCGACCCCGATCAGGTCGCTCAGGCGCATATCCAGGCTGACTTCCAGGGGCAGCAGGAAGCCGCTGCGGCCTTCACGCTGCCAGCGCGCTGCCAGGCATTGGTTCCAGTCGATGCTCTGGCGCAAGGTGGGCAGCAGCGGTTCGATCCGGGCCAGGACGGCATCGGCACGTTCAAGAAATGCATTCAATCGGGCATCCACGACTTTTCCTCAGGCACGTTCAAGGTAATGATGCGTCACACAGACCAAACGCCGTCCTGATCAAAGGGTCTATCGCCTTATCAGCTGCTGCCAGGCCGGGCCGGCAACCAAAGATGATCAGCTATGCTTGCGCAGCGAAGGGAAACGAAAGTGGTTCAGCCCCCCATGGATATCAAGTTCACCAACCGCCTGTCCTATAAACAGGCCCGGCTCACCGTGCTGGTGGGTTTCATTCTGGGGACCGCGCTCAGTCTGCTGCAAATCGGCATCGATTATGCCAGTGAAGATGCTTCCATCAATCGTGAAATTCAGTCACTGCTGGAAATCAGTCACAACCCGGCATCACGCATTGCCTACAACATCGACTCCGAACTGGCCCAGGAACTGACCCTGGGCCTGCTGCGTTCCCCGGCAATCATTCGTGCGCAGCTCATCGACAACAACAATACCCTGCTGGCCAACGTCGAACGGCCCGCGCAACAGAGTCGCTACCGGGCCCTCAGCGACTTCCTGTTCGGTGCCGACCGGCAGTTCGAGGACCGTCTATACCTCAGCCACCTGCCCGAGGAGTCCCTCGGCACCCTGCACCTGGAGGTCGACACCTATGCCTTCGGCAGCCGCTTCCTGCGCCGCGCCGAGGTCACCCTGATCAACGGCTTCGCCCGTAGCCTGATCCTCACCGGGATTCTCCTGGCGCTGTTCTATGTGATGCTGACCAAGCCTCTGGTGGGGGTGATCCGCGAACTCAGCAGCCGTGACCCGCGCAGCCCGCAACAGAACAAACTGGAGTTTCCCCACGGTCACGAGAACGATGAAGTCGGGGTACTGGTCAAGGTGGCCAACCAGCAATTCGAAATCATGGCCACCGAGATCCAGCAGCGGCGCAATGCCGAGAACCGCCTGACCGAATACCTCGGGCAGCTGGAAAACATCGTCTCGGCACGTACCACCGAGCTCAAGGCCAGCAACGCCCGGCTCAGCCAGTCCAACGAGGAGCTGGAAGTCGCCCGACGCACCGCCCTGGACATGGCCCAGGCCCGCGCCGCATTCCTGGCCAACATGAGCCACGAAATCCGCACCCCGCTCAACGGCCTGCTGGGGATGATCGCCCTGTCCCTGGACAGCCCGCTGAACCCCGAACAGCGCCAGCAACTGTCCATCGCCCACGACTCCGGCAAAGTCCTGGTGGAGCTGCTCAACGATATTCTCGACATGTCCAAGTTCGACGCCGGGCAGTTGGAGCTGGAGCGCATCCCCTTCGACCTCGGGGTGCTGGTGGAGGACACCGCCAACCTGTTGTCGCAGAACGCGGCAGCCAGCGTGGAACTGGCCTGCCTGATCGCCCCGGACTTTCCGGCCCTGGTGCTGGGGGACCCGATGCGGGTGCGGCAGATCGTCAGCAACCTGCTGTCCAATGCCCTCAAGTTCACCCGCTTCGGCCGGGTCGATGTGCGCCTGAGCACCCAGGGCGACGGGGTGCGTATCGAGATCTGCGACACCGGCATCGGCATCGCCCAGGAAGCCCAGGTGCGGATCTTCCAGCCCTATACCCAGGCGGGCGCCGGTATCACCCGCCAATACGGCGGCACGGGGCTGGGGCTGGCCCTGACCTACAACCTCTGCGAGGCCATGAACGGGCGCTTGAGCATCAGCTCGGAAGTGGGCTTCGGCAGTCAGTTCTGCGCCGATCTGCCGCTGCCCTGCCACACCCCGGCCATTGCGCCGCCGGCACTGTCCGGCAAGATCATCGCCATCACCGACGCCGGCAGCGGCCTGGCTGAACTGCTGGGTTCCCTGCTGCCGACCTGGGGGCTCGACTACCAGCGTTACGACATCGAGGACTCGCTGGCCGGGCGCGACCCCGACCTGCTGATCACCGACTGCCCGGAATGCCTGTTCGGCCTGCGCCCGGCCATTACTGCCCCGATCCTGCTGGTGACCGCCTATGGCAGCTTCTTGCCCAGCGAAGAGGCCAGCGCCCTGGCGCCGCTGCAGCAACAGGCTCGTCCCCTGGCGCGCAACGCCTTGTATCAGACCCTGCGCCGCTCGTTGCTGGCGGAAACCATTACCCTCAATGACGCCCAACTGGAAATGCCGGCGCAGATCCGCCGGGCAGACATCCTGCTGGTGGAGGACAACCCGGTGAACCAACTGGTGGCCAAAGGCATGCTCAGCAAGCTCGGGTGCGCCGTGACTGTGGCCGCCCACGGCGCCGAGGCCCTCAACCAGCTGGAGCACAACCGCTTCGACCTGGTGTTGATGGACTGCAACATGCCGGTCATGGACGGTTACGAGGCCAGCCGACAGATCCGCCGCAGCGGGCGCTGGCCGGACTTGCCGATCATTGCCCTGACCGCCAACGCCATGCCCGAGGAGCGCGAACGCTGCCGGGTGGCGGGCATGAGTGACTACCTGGCCAAGCCATTCCGTCGCGAGGAACTGATCGCCCTGCTGGATCTGTGGGTGCCCACTACGACAAGGCTTTGATCTGCTGCAGCAGGTGATCGAGGCCGTCGCGCAACTGATCCAGACTGTTGAGGTCGACCCCGCTGTCGCACAGCAGCGCCGCCTTGAGCGGCGGCACCTGATCCCGTAGCGCCAGGCCTGTTTCACTCAAGCTCAGGTGCACTTCCCGCTCATCACGCCCTGAGCGTTGACGTTGCACCAGTTGCAACTGCTCAAGACGCTTGAGCAGCGGGGTCAAGGTGCCGGAATCCAGGGACAGACGCTCCCCCAGGGCCTTCACCGTCGGCTGCAGCACAGGCGCCGCCTGCCACTCCCACAGCACCAGCATCACCAGGTACTGCGGGTAGGTCAGGCCCAGACGGTCGAGCATCGGCTTGTAGCCACGAACCACGGCCCGCGAGGCGGCGTACAGCTTGAAGCACAGCTGGGAATCGAGTTTCAGTGCATCCACCGACAGGTCATTCATTTGAGCAGGGCTTCAATCTCGCGGCTCAGGTCCTGGGGCTTGGTCGCCGGCGCGAAGCGCTTGACCAGCTTGCCGTCCTGGCCAATCAGGAACTTGGTGAAATTCCATTTGATGCCCTGGGAACCCAGGACCCCGGGTGCACGTTTCTTCAACTGGACGAACAGCGGGTGGGCGGCGGCGCCATTGACTTCGATCTTCTTGAACAGCGGGAAGCTGACGCCATAGTTCAGCTCGCAGAACTCGGAAATCGCCCCTTCGTTGCCCGGCTCCTGCTTGCCGAACTGGTTGCACGGGAATCCCAGCACCACCAGGCCCTGGTCCTTGTAGGTCTGCCACAACTCCTCCAGCCCTTTGTACTGGGGGGTGAAGCCACACTTGCTGGCGGTGTTGACCACCAGCACGGCCTTGCCGGCGAAGTCCGCCAGGGTCTTCTGTTCACCCTTGATGGTGGTGCAGGGAATAGTCAGCAGCGAGTCGGTCATGGCAGCAATTCCATTCAAGATGAGAGACGGTAAAAATAGCGCTCAATTAAATTGTGCGCAATTTAATTGACCGAAAGGCGACTCCGAAGAATCGCCCTGGTACTTAACGCGGAACCAGATCCAGGCACACCGAATTGATGCAATAACGCAAGCCGGTGGGCGGCGGACCGTCCGGAAAAACGTGGCCCAGGTGGGCATCGCATTTGGCACAGACCACTTCGGTGCGGATCATGCCGTGGCTCACGTCGCGAATCTCGACCATGGCACTGTCGGCGATGGGTTCAAAGAAACTCGGCCAGCCACAACCGGAATCGAATTTGGCCGTGGAGTCGAACAGCGGCTCATTGCAGCAGATGCAGTGATAGACCCCATCGGTCTTGGTGCCGTTGTACTTGCCCGAGAAGGGCCGTTCGGTGCCCTTGAGCCGGCAGACGTTGTACTGCTCCGGATCGAGCATCGCCCGCCATTCTTCCAGGGTTTTTTCCAGCTTTTCCATGGTCCTTCCTCTGCAACGGAAAAAGCCCGATCTGTATCTTTTCCACGGATCGGGCGGCACGTATGATTGCGCCTCGTCAGACGCCAGTCTGGCAGCCGCGTTACACCCATTCAAACGGATTTTGCCGCGCCGGTGCGGGCTACAGGCCGGTGTGACACGGCAGAATTCCCAGTACGGTAGTTCATCCTCCGCCTGGATCGTTCATTTTCGGGAACACATCGCCATGCAGGTCAGCAAATCGAACAAGCTCGCCAACGTCTGTTATGACATTCGCGGCCCAGTGCTCAAGCACGCCAAACGCCTGGAAGAGGAAGGCCATCGCATCCTCAAGCTGAATATCGGCAACCCGGCGCCCTTTGGTTTCGAAGCGCCGGACGAAATTCTCCAGGACGTGATCCGCAACCTGCCCACTGCCCAGGGCTACAGCGACTCCAAGGGCCTGTTCAGTGCGCGCAAGGCGGTGATGCAGTACTACCAGCAGAAGCAGGTGGAAGGCATCGGCATTGAAGACATCTACCTGGGCAATGGTGTTTCCGAGCTGATCGTGATGGCCATGCAGGCGCTGCTCAACAACGGCGACGAAGTGCTGGTCCCGGCCCCGGACTACCCGCTGTGGACTGCGGCAGTGAGCCTGGCCGGCGGCAACCCGGTGCACTACCTGTGCGATGAGCAGGCCAACTGGTGGCCTGACCTGGCCGACATCAAGGCCAAGATCACCCCGAACACCAAGGCCCTGGTGATCATCAACCCGAACAACCCCACCGGCGCCGTGTACCCCAAGGAAGTGCTGCTGGGCATGCTGGAGCTGGCCCGCCAGCACAACCTGGTGGTGTTCTCGGACGAGATCTACGACAAGATCCTCTACGATGACGCCGTGCATATCTGCACCGCCTCCCTGGCGCCGGACCTGCTGTGCCTGACCTTCAACGGCTTGTCCAAGTCCTATCGAGTGGCGGGTTTCCGCTCCGGCTGGGTGGCCATTTCCGGTCCCAAGCAGCATGCGCTGAGCTACATCGAAGGCATCGATATGCTGGCCAACATGCGCCTGTGCGCCAACGTGCCCAGCCAGCACGCGATCCAGACTGCACTGGGCGGCTACCAGAGCATCAACGATCTGGTGCTGCCACCGGGCCGCCTGCTGGAACAGCGCAACCGCACCTGGGAGCTGCTCAACGATATTCCCGGGGTGAGCTGCGTGAAGCCCATGGGCGCGCTGTATGCCTTCCCGAGGATCGATCCGAAGATCTGTCCGATCCACAACGACGAAAAGTTCGTCCTCGACCTGCTGCTCTCGGAAAAGCTCCTGGTGGTACAAGGCACGGCCTTCAACTGGCCATGGCCGGATCACTTCCGCGTGGTGACCCTGCCGCGGGTGGATGACCTGGAGCAGGCCATCGGTCGGATCGGCAGCTTCCTCAAGTCCTACCGCCAGTAACGGCAAAAACGCAGTGCGATCCCTCTCTGATCGCACTGCGATTAATTCAGCAACACATCTTCACTGCCCTGCTCCACGCCCCTTCTATAAGCTTGCACTTTCCGTCCTGCCCACTGTCACAGGTCTGCACCGCAGCCGGGTAACGGCCGCCCTGGCATTGGCTCATGGCGTTGCACTAGAAGCGTCTAGCCCCGGCCTGTGCGACACAGTTTGAAATAGAAGCCGTATTGAATAGGCGGTTGTCGCACCTTATATACCCCGCAGTACGCTACATCTTTAGCTTGAGGAGATTTCTACAACCATGATGCGAATCCTGCTGTTTTTGGCCACTAACCTTGCGGTCGTGCTGATTGCCAGCATCACCCTGAGCCTTTTCGGCTTCAACGGGTTCATGGCGGCCAATGGGGTTGATCTGAACCTCAATCAGCTGCTGATTTTCTGTGCGGTCTTCGGTTTTGCCGGTTCGCTGTTCTCGCTGTTCATCTCCAAGTGGATGGCGAAGATGAGCACCAGCACGCAGATCATCACCCAACCGCGCACCCGCCATGAGCAATGGTTGCTGCAAACCGTTGAGCAACTGTCCCGCGAAGCTGGGATCAAGATGCCCGAAGTGGGTATTTTCCCGGCCTACGAGGCCAACGCCTTCGCCACCGGCTGGAACAAGAACGACGCCCTGGTGGCGGTCAGCCAAGGCCTGCTGGAGCGTTTCTCGCCCGATGAAGTCAAGGCCGTGCTGGCCCACGAGATCGGTCACGTTGCCAACGGCGACATGGTGACCCTGGCACTGATCCAGGGCGTGGTGAACACCTTCGTGATGTTCTTCGCGCGGATCATCGGCAACTTCGTCGACAAGGTGATCTTCAAGAACGAAGAGGGCCAGGGCATTGCCTACTACGTGGCGACCATCTTCGCCGAACTGGTCCTGGGTTTTCTCGCCAGCGCCATCGTCATGTGGTTCTCGCGCAAGCGTGAATACCGTGCCGACGAAGCCGGTGCCCGCCTGGCCGGCACCAACGCCATGATTGGCGCCCTGCAGCGCCTGCGCTCGGAACAGGGCCTGCCGGTGCATATGCCCGACACCCTGAACGCCTTCGGCATCAACGGTGGCATCAAGCAGGGCCTGGCTCGCATGTTCATGAGCCACCCGCCGCTGGAAGAGCGTATCGACGCCCTGCGTCGTCGCGGCTGATCAGCCAACCGGAAACACCCAAAAGGGCGACGCGAGTCGCCCTTTTGCATGGCGCGAGAAAATACCTGTCAGCGTCCGCCCTGCTTTTCCAGACGATAGACTCGCTCCACCAGCCGCGTGACTCCATTCTGAAGAAACTTCCAGCTCTCCCCCAGAATGTCGCGCTCAACCTCGACCTCCAGCTGCCAGGCACTCCCCAGCCGCTGACGGACTTCATCGTCGAGTACCGCGAATGGCGGACCGTCCAGCTGGGACTGATCGTAATCCATGGTAATCAACAGCCCCTTGCAGCCCGCGGGCAGCAGAGCATTGAGGTGCGCGGCGTAGCGCTGACGCATTTCGGGGGGCAAGGCGATCATCGCGGCACGGTCGTACAGTGCGGTACAACCCGCCATATCCTCGACAGTCAGGGCAAAGAAGTCACCGCACCAAAGCTGGATCGGGCCATGGGCATAGACCTTGAAACCGCCTTGCTGGCTGAGCTGCGGTTCTAGATTGTGCTCGCGAAAGAAGTCCTCAACGGCCTTCTCCGCCAACTCGATGCCCAGCACCTGAAAACCCTGGTTGGCAAGCCAGATCAGGTCCAGGCTCTTGCCGCACAGGGGCACCAGCACCCGCGCGTCCGTGGGCAGGCCCAAACCCGGCCAGTACTGTTGCAGGTAGGGGTTGACCTCTGCCAGGTGAAAGCCGATCTGATCGCGCTCCCAGCGCTTGTGCCAAAAGTCCGCGTGCATGAGAAGTCCTTAAAATTCGATCAAAAAGCCCTAAAACTTATATTAGATTTAGATTAATGATCTGATTGAAGATGGCGCATCTTAACCTTCAGGACCTTCTTCATGCTTCCCAGCCTGTTTATCTCCCACGGTTCTCCCATGCTGGCCCTGGAGCCTGGTGCCAGCGGTCCTGCCCTGGCCAACCTGGCAGCACAACTGCCACGTCCCAAGGCGATCCTGGTGGTTTCAGCCCATTGGGAAAGCCAGGATCTGCGGGTCAGCGCCCACCCTCACCCGGAAACCTGGCATGACTTCGGCGGCTTCCCCGCCGCGCTGTTTGCCGTGCAATACCCGGCTCCCGGCGATCCTGAACTGGCGGCGCAAGTGGTGGAGTTGCTCAAGGCCGAGGGCCTGCCGGCACAGCTGGACAAC
>NZ_MOAK01000081.1:280660-295361 GCF_003732485.1 Pseudomonas protegens | reverse complement strand
GACATCCCGGTGATCCAGTTGTCGCTGCCCAGTCGCCTGGGCCCCGCCCTGCAGACCCGCATCGGTCATGCCTTGGCGAGCCTGCGGGAACAAGGCGTGTTGCTGATCGGCTCCGGCAGCATTACCCACAATCTGCGGGAACTGGACTGGCACGCCGGCCCGGAAAGTGTCGAACCCTGGGCCAAGGCCTTTCGTGACTGGATGATGGAAAAACTGGCGGCCAACGACGAAGCAGCCCTGCACGACTATCGGCAGCAGGCACCGAATGCCGTGCGCAGCCACCCGAGCGATGAACACCTGCTGCCGCTGTACTTCGCCCGAGGTGCCGGTGGCGAATTCAGCGTGGCCCACCAGGGGTTCACCATGGGCGCCCTGGGCATGGATATCTATCGCTTCGGCTGATTGTTCGCCGGCAAGCCGGCGCCTGCAAATCCCAGGCAAAAAAAATCCCCGAACCAGTCGGGGATTTTTTATGCCTGATCAATCAGCCCAAGGGCGGATCAATCTTCGCGGTAGCGACGCAGCTTCAGCTGCTTGCCGGCAACGCGAGTGTCCTTGAGCTTGGTCAGCAGACGGTCAAGACCGTCTTCCGGCAGCTCTACCAGACTGAAGCTGTCACGCACCTGGATGCGACCGATGGCTTCACGGGCCAGGCCGCCTTCGTTGAGGATCGCGCCCAAGAGGTTCTTGGCGGCGATACCGTCACGGGCACCCAGCGCGGTACGGCAGCGAGCACGGCCTTCGCCCAGAGGCATTGGCGCGCGACGCTCACGGTCACCACGATCAGGACGATCGCCGGAACGCTCAGGACGATCACCACGTGGAGCGCTGTTGGGCACCAGTGGACGCTCTTTCTCGATGGCTGCCAGGTTCAGTGCTTGGCCGTTGGTGGCCTTGCGCAGCAGGGCCGCGGCCAGGGCGCGCGGGCTGCAACCGATGTCGGCAGTCAGGCGATCCAGCAACTCACCGTGGGTGGCTTCAGCGTCAGCTACCAGCGGCGACAGGCTGTTGGTCAGCTTCTTGATGCGAGCATCAAGAACAGCTTGGGCGTCCGGCAGGCGAACTTCGGCAACCTTCTGACCGGTCACACGCTCGATCACTTGCAGCATGCGGCGCTCACGCGGAGTCACCAGCAGCAGCGCACGACCTTCGCGACCGGCACGGCCGGTACGGCCGATACGGTGCACGTAGGATTCCGGGTCGTACGGCATGTCCACGTTGAATACGTGGGTGATGCGCGGTACGTCCAGACCACGAGCGGCTACGTCGGTCGCCACAACGATGTCCAGACGGCCATCCTTGAGGGAGTCGATGACGCGTTCACGTTGGTTCTGAGCGATGTCGCCGTTCAGCGCAGCGGCCTTGTAGCCTTTGGCTTCCAGGGCACTGGCCAGATCCAGGGTCGCTTGCTTGGTGCGCACGAACATGATCAGGGCGTCGAAATCTTCAACTTCCAGCAAGCTCAGAACAGCAGAGGTCTTCTGGTCGGCGTGAACCAGCAGGTGAGCCTGCTCGATCGCGGTGACAGTCTGGGTCTTGCTCTGGATCTTGACGTGTTTCGGATCCTTCAGGTGACGCTCGGCGATGGCCCGGATCGACTGCGGCAGAGTGGCCGAGAACAGTACGGTCTGGCGGGACTCAGGCATGGCCTTGAAGATGACTTCCAGGTCATCCATGAAGCCCAGCTTGAGCATTTCGTCGGCTTCGTCGAGAACCAGGTGGTTCACGGTGGCCAGGACTTTTTCGTCGCGACGCAGGTGGTCGCACAGACGGCCCGGAGTGGCGACAACGATCTGTGCGCCATTACGGATTGCTTTCAGTTGTGGGCCCATCGGCGCACCGCCGTAGACGGCCACAACAGTCACGCCCGGCATTTGCTTGGCGTAGGTTTCGAAAGCGGTTGCAACTTGTAGCGCCAACTCACGGGTTGGGGCCAGGATCAGAGCTTGCGGCTCGCGCTTGGACGGATCAATGCGGTGCAGGATAGGCAGGGCAAAGGCAGCGGTTTTACCGGTACCGGTTTGCGCCTGACCAATCATATCGTGACCGGCAAGGATGATCGGGATCGACTGCTGCTGAATAGCCGAAGGCTCTTCATAGCCGGTAGCGACTACTGCAGCGACAATATTGGGATGAAGTTCAAGAGCGGCGAAGCCGCCGATTTCCTGGGTCATGGGTCTGCCTCTAAGTGCATCCGCAAAGACCCATGCTCCAAAGCTGCGCATGCCGTGTAAGACTCAAGAGTCACCCTGGCAGCTTTGTCGGCGGGGATTTGCGAAAACGATTGGATGAATGGATCGTCAAGGATAGTCCGCGCAGCGGACAAGCAGCCGAAGCTGACTTCGGGGAATTGCATTACCTAAACGTGGCCCGGCTAAAGGCCGGCGCGCACTATACCGGAATTACTCAAAAAAGGGAGTTTTTTTTATCGGAAAAATCCGCTGAACGCCCGATGGTCACGGGCTTTGCGCAGACTCGGACGGCGCGCTATTTTGCTCAGGCCCGCAGCTGTTGGCCGTAACGCTAAAACGATTCACCTTTGTGCTTGAAAGCCTTCCTGCACATTCCCTGCTTCCCCCATGAGGATCGCGCCCATGAATCAGCCCAGTGCCAGCCGTGTCAGCCGCGAACAACGCGGTCACCTGTTTCTAATCGGCCTGGACCGGGTCGCCAAGCGCAATGCCTTCGACCTGGAACTGCTCAACCAGTTGAGCCTGGCCTATGGCGAGTTCGAAGCCAGCAGCGAGGCCCGCATCGCCGTGGTATTCGGCCACGGTGAACACTTTACCGCGGGGCTGGACCTGGCCAATGTCGGCGCCGCCCTGGCTCAGGGCTGGCAGGCACCACCCGGCGGCTGCGACCCTTGGGGCGTGTTCGCCGGACCACGGGTAAGCAAGCCCGTGATAGTCGCTGTACAGGGTTACTGCCTGACCATCGGAATCGAGTTGATGCTGGCGGCGGATATCAATCTCTGCGCCAGCAATACGCGCTTTGCCCAGATGGAAGTGCAGCGCGGCATCTTTCCCTTCGGCGGCGCGACCCTGCGCCTGCATCAACTGGCCGGCTGGGGCAATGCCATGCGCTGGTTGCTGACCGGTGACGAGTTCGATGCCCATGAAGCCCTGCGCCTGGGGCTGGTCCAGGAGGTGATGGCCAGTGAGGACCTGCTGCCCCGGGCCATCGAACTGGCCGAGCGGATTGCCCGGCAGGCGCCGCTGGGGGTGCAGGCGACGCTAATGTCAGCGCGCCAGGCCAGGCTTGAAGGCGAGACGGTGGCCGCTCAGGGCTTGCCGCCGCTGATACACAAGCTGATGAACAGCGAGGACGCCAAAGAGGGCGTGCGGGCGATGATCGAGAAGCGGCCGGGAGTGTTCAAGGGGTGTTGAACAGGCCGGCCGGCAGATTGCATTCGCCGGCGAGCCGGCTCCTGCAAGGAGCTCATGTGGCGGGGCGAATGGCCTTGATCAGCGACTGCAGGGAATAGCCCAGGCGTGGAGCCAGGGCTTCAGCCCGGGCGGTCAGGCTCAACAGGTCCAGGTCCTGCTCCAGGTCGGACGGCACAATCAGGATCACATTGCCCTCCTTCACCGGCAGCTCCCAGTAGTGGCGGTGATAAAGGCCGCGCAACAAGGCTGCTCCCAGGGGTTTGCCGTCATCAGTGGCCCACTGGTTGATCACCAGCCAGCCTCCGGGATTGAGGCGCTTCTGGCAGTTTTCCAGAAAGCCCCAGGCCAGATGGCCGACGCCCGGGCCGACATCGGTGTACAGGTCGACAAAGATCAGGTCGGCGGATTCGGCACTGTCCAGCAACTCCAGGGCGTCACCGACTCTTATGTAAAGACGCGGATCATCGTCCAGGCCCAAGTACTCGATGGCCAGGCGTGGAACATCCGGACGCAGTTCGATGGCTTCGACGTCCTCAAGAGGCAGGAACTTCAGGCAGGCCTGGGTCAGGGTGCCGGCGCCCAAGCCGAGAAACAGTGCGCTCTCCGGTGCCTCATGACACAGGGCACCGATCAGCATGGCCCGGGTGTAGTCGTACTCCAGCCAGCTGGGGTCGGCGGTGAACACGCAGCTTTGCTCGATGGCGTCGCCAAATTCGAGGAAGCGGTAGTCCGCCACTTCCAACACCCGAATCATGCCGAACTGGTCATGAACCTCGGCGAGCACACGCTCGACGCGCTCCTCAGTCATTTCATCTCCTAGTCGCGGGGCTCGCAATCGGGCCGGCGCGATAAACCAACCGCTCGGCAGCGAGCGGGAAAGGCGCGATTGTCGGCCAAGCGAGAGGAGCAGGTCACGCACTAATTTGCTGCTAACATGCCCCTCCTACCGTAACGCACTCGAGTCCGCGATGAGCCAACCCTGGAGCCCCGACAGCTGGCGCGCCTTGCCGATCCAGCAACAACCCCAGTACCCCGACGCTGCGCATCTGCTGCAGGTCGAGCAAACCCTGGCCAGTTATCCACCGCTGGTGTTTGCCGGTGAAGCCCGGGAGTTGCGCCGCCAGTTTGCCGAAGTGACCCAGGGCCGCGCCTTCCTGCTGCAGGGCGGCGACTGTGCCGAAAGCTTTGCCGAATTCTCCGCCGCGAAGATCCGCGACACCTTCAAGGTGCTGCTGCAGATGGCCATTGTCATGACTTTTGCCGCCGGCTGCCCGGTGGTCAAGGTCGGACGCATGGCCGGTCAGTTCGCCAAGCCGCGCTCGGCCAACGACGAAACCATCAATGGCGTGACCTTGCCGGCCTATCGCGGCGACATCGTCAACGGCATCGGCTTCGATGAAAAAAGCCGGGTGCCGGACCCGGACCGCCTGCTGCAGTCCTACCACCAGGCCACGGCCACCCTGAACCTGTTGCGGGCCTTCGCCCAGGGCGGTTTTGCCGACCTGCATCAAGTGCACAAGTGGAACCTGGACTTCATCGCCAACTCGGCCCTGGCCGAGAAATACAGCCAATTGGCGAACCGCATCGACGAGACCCTGGCCTTCATGCGTGCCTGCGGCATGGACAGCTCGCCGCAACTGCGCGAGACCAGCTTCTTCACCGCCCACGAAGCGCTGCTGCTCAATTACGAAGAGGCCTTTGTCCGCCGTGACAGCCTGACCAACGACTACTACGACTGCTCGGCGCACATGCTGTGGATCGGCGACCGTACCCGCCAGCTGGACGGTGCCCACGTCGAGTTCCTGCGGGGTGTGAATAACCCGATCGGGGTCAAGGTCGGTCCGAGCATGAACACCGAGGAACTGATCCGCCTGATCGACATCCTCAACCCGAGCAACGATCCAGGCCGTCTCAACCTGATCGTGCGCATGGGCGCCAACAAGGTCGGCGACCATCTGCCGCAACTGATCCGCGCGGTAGAGAGCGAAGGCAAGCAAGTGCTCTGGAGCTCGGACCCGATGCACGGCAACACCATCAAGGCCAGCAGCGGCTACAAGACCCGGGATTTCGCGCAGATCCTTACCGAGGTCAAGGAGTTCTTCCAGGTGCATCAGGCGGAAGGCAGCTATGCCGGCGGCATTCATATCGAGATGACCGGGCAGAACGTCACCGAGTGCATCGGCGGCGCACGGCCGATTACCGAGGATGGCTTGTCGGATCGCTATCACACCCATTGCGATCCGCGGATGAATGCCGACCAGTCTCTGGAACTGGCCTTCCTGATTGCCGAGACCTTGAAGCAGGTCAAACGCTAAGAGCGCTTTCGCGGGCAAGCCCGCTCCTACAAGGGCAGTGTAGGAGCGGGCTCGCCCGCGACGCTCTTCACGCCAGCACCTCACGCAGGCGTCGCGCGCCATCACGCTGGCAATTGAGCTGGATCTGTTCCAACCCAAGCCAGTCGGCCATCTTTCGCAATTGCGCGGCCAATGCCCGGATTCCCTCTTCATCCAGACCGGGCTCCTCTTCATGCACCCCATGCACCGCCAGGCGCCCCAGAGCCCGCTCCGCTCGCAGATCGACCCGAGCGGCGATCCGCTCGTGATGCAGGAACGGCAACACGTAATAGCCATAGACCCGCTTGTGCCGGGGCGTGTAGATCTCCAGCCGATAGCGGAAATCGAACAGTCGCTCAGTGCGGCTGCGCTCCCAGATCAGTGAATCGAACGGTGACAACAGCGCACTGGCCTCGACCTTGCGCGGCACCTTGACCTGCGGCAAGCAATAGGCCGGCTGACGCCAACCCTGAACCTCGCAGGCCAGCAACTCACCGGACTCCACCAGTTCGGCCAGTCGTGCACGGCTGTCGCCTGGATCGAGACGAAAATAATCCCGAAGGTCCTTTTCCGTGGCCACACCCAGGGCGGTTGCGCCATGCAGCACCAGACGACGCTGGGCCTGAGCCTCATCCAGCAGCGGTTGCCGAAGGATCTGCGGCGCGATCACCCGCTCCGGCAAATCGTACAGGCGCTCGAAGCCGCGGCGCCCCGCCACCGTCACCTCACCGGCCGCGAACAGCCATTCCAGCGCATGCTTTTCATCGCTCCAATCCCACCAGGGCCCAGCACGCTCCTCACGGGTGGACAGGCTGCCGGCGCCTAACGCTCCCTGCGCCTCAACCGCGGCCATTACCCGACGGACAGTGGCCTGGCGTTCCTGACCAAAGCGCGCCAATTGGGAGTAGATACCCTGCCCTTGCTTTGCCCGCTGCATCCGCCAGCGCATCAGCGGGTACGTGGACATGGGTAGCAACGACGCCTCATGCCCCCAGTATTCAAACAGCGTGCGTTGCCGGCCCTGACTCCAGGCGGCCTGGTCGAGCAACTGCTGTGGATAACTGCCAAGGCGGGAAAACAACGGCAAGTAATGCGCCCGCACCAACGCGTTGACCGAATCGATCTGCAGCAGGCCCAGGCGTTCTATCTGCTGATTGAGGCGTGCGGCCTTGATCGTTGCCGACGGCTGGCGCCCGCCGAACCCTTGGGCGGCCAGAGCCAGACGTCGAGCCTGCTTGAGAGAAAAAGAGCATTGTGCGGGCATGGGAGTTCTCCTTGTCTGCCCGCACGCTAGCGCACCGGGAACCGGCTTGTGTAGCGCTCTTGCCTTTATTTATGCATCGGGTCGTCCCAGAACGGACGGACCCTCTCGTGTTCGACATCGGCCCGAGTCAGCCCCATATCCTTCAACGCTTCATCGCTCAGCCTCGCCAGCATCCGGCGCTCGTGCCCGATCTCGTACCAGCGTACGGCCTTGTGCCATAACGCACTGGGCGAAAGCGCCTGAAATGACAGTTTGTGGACCAGCACATAACCCTTTTGACCTTTCATCATCTTGCCCTCCAGTGGGGATGACGCCAGTGTCTGCTCGGGATTAAGATCAATCCAACGAATGTTTCTTATGTCATTCATCTCAGGATTTGATGGAATGTCCCAGTTCCCCAGCATCGACACCGAAGTTCTGCGCACCTTTGTCGCCATCGCCGATGAAGGCGGTTTTACCCGGGCCGGTGAACGGGTCAATCGCACTCAATCCGCAGTGAGCATGCAGATGAAACGCCTGGAAGAGGATGTGCTGCAACGCCAGCTGTTCCAGCGCGACGGGCGCCAGGTCAAGCTCACCGCCGAGGGCCAGGTGCTGCTGGGCTATGCCCGGCGCATCCTGAAACTGCACAGCGAAGTGTTCAATACCTTGCGCGAACCGCACATGGTGGGCCTGGTTCGCATCGGCACTCCGGATGATTATGTGATGCGTTTTCTGCCGGGAATCCTCTCGCGCTTTGCCCAAAGCTACCCGCTGATCCAGATCGAGGTGCATTGCGAATCCAGCAAACAGCTGCTGCAACGCCAGGATCTGGACCTGTCCATCGTCACCCGCGAGCCGGGCAGCGAAATCGGCCAGCTATTGCGCAAGGAGCGTTTTGTCTGGGCCGTTGCCCAGTGCTTCAATCCCCACGAGCAAACGCCATTGCCCTTGGCGATGTTCAACAGCGACTGTTTTTGCAGACTCTGGGCCTGCAACGCCCTGGACGCCGCCGGACTCGACTACCGGATTGCCTACAACAGCTCGAGCCTGGCGGCGCTGATGGCCGTGGTCAGTGCCGGGCTGGCGATCACCGCACAACTGGAAAGCCTGATCACTCCGGACATGCGCATTCTCGGCGAGGCTGAGGGGCTGCCTCAATTGCCGGAGGCGAGCATCATGCTGCTGCGCAACCTCAATACTCCCTCCCCCATCACCGAGTGCCTGGCGGAGCACATTGTCGAAGGCTTCAAACTTTAAAGACCAGCATCACTGCGCACACCACCAGGAAACCGCAGAACAGCGCCCGCAGCAGACGCTCGGGCAAAGCATGAGCCACCTTCACTCCCCAGCTGATGCTCAACAGGCCGCCTGCTGCCAATGGCAGACCGATCATCCAGTCCACTTGATGATGGAAGCCGTAGGTCACCAGGGTCACGCCGGTGCTCGGCAACGCCAGGGCCAGGGACAGCCCTTGTGCCACCACTTGGGTGGTACCAAAGACGCTGGTCAGTACCGGCGTGGCCACAACCGCGCCACCGACCCCGAACAACCCGCCCATGGCGCCGGACGCTGCACCGAGAACGCCCAGCCACGGCCAGGAATAGCGCATCCGGGCACTGGCCGGTGGGCCGGCCATGAACATCCGCAACAGGTTGTAGGCCGACAGCACCAGGAGAAAGGCGACAAAGCCGATACGCATCTTCTGGGCATCGATGCCCACCGCCCAGATCGAACCGAGCCAGGCGAAACAAAAGCCCATCACTGCCAGGGGCAAGGCATGGTGCAATTCAATCCGGTTGCGCTGGTGATAACGCCACAACGCCAGCATCACATTGGGTACCACCATCACCAGTGCAGTGCCCTGGGCAATCTGCTGATCCAGACCGAACAACACCCCCAGCACGGGAATCGCGATCAAGCCGCCACCGATACCGAACAAACCACCGACAGTGCCCAGAGCCGCGCCCAACAGCAGATACATCACTAACTCGATCAAAGCCGCTCTCCTCACCTGAGATCTGCATGCTACGCAGTCGGCCCTGGCACGGAAACGCACAGCAACGCACAATGGCTGTGCCGTTTCCGCATAAGCGCTCTGACCATGAATCCCAATACCCTCACCGACCAACTGGGGCTGTTTCTCGATGTGCTGGAAGCCGGCAGCTTTTCCGCCGCGGCTCGCCGCCATCCACTGACCCCCTCCGCCGTGGCCCGGCGTATCGACAGCCTGGAAAGTGCCGTGGGCACCACGCTGTTCATGCGCACCACCCATGCAGTGGTTGCCACAGCGGCCGGCCTGGCCTTCGCCGAACGGGCCCGGCGCATCGTCGCTGAACTGCAACTGGCCCGGGCCGAGGCGGTGTCCCTGAGCCATGCGCCGGAAGGCCTGATCCGCATCGATGCCCCGGCCGCCTTCGGCCGCCGTCATCTGGCACCGGCGATCGCCGACTTCCTGGTGCTCTATCCCGGCCTGGATGTACAACTGCACCTGATCGACAGCTTCGTCGACATGCAGGGCTCGCACCTGGGCAAAGTGGACCTGGTACTACGGGCCGGGCAACGGGTGGATACCCGGATGGTGGCCACCTCCCTGGCCAGCATCGTACGCATTGCCTGCGCCAGTCCGTCCTACCTGAAGAGCCATGGCACCCCGACTCACCCCGCTGAACTCAACCAGCACGACGGCCTCGACTGGGATGGCCTGGCACCGTTGTTCGCCTGGCGCTTTGAGCGGGACGGACAGGTGCACAGTCATCGCCCGCAACGTATCCGCCTCAGCGCCAACAATGCCGAAGCCCTGCTTTCGGGAGCCTTGGCTGGGCTGGGGATTGCTCACTTGCCCACCTGGCTGGTGAGTGAGTACCTGTTGCGCGGAGAACTGGTGCCGTTGTTCTGTGATAACGGTCTGCCCAAGCCGGAAACCGCCGGTATCTATGCCTTGCGCATGGAGCAGCATCCCAACGCCCGTAGCCGCCTGCTGTTGGAGTACCTGAAAAGTCGCTTCAGTCCGGTTCCGCCATGGGACCTGGCACTGCAGAGTGCAATGGGCTGACGTCGACGAAAATTATCTGGCGCATTAAAGACTCGCCCGCTAGATTCAGGACCATTAACGACCAAGGCCCCCGACATGACCACCGACCGCTCTACCCCGGATACCTGCGAACAGCTGCTGTTGGACAACCAGGTGTGTTTCGCCCTGCACTCCACATCGCTGCTGCTGACCAAGGTCTACAAACCGTTGCTGCAGCAGCTGGGGCTGACCTACCCGCAGTACCTGGCGATGCTGGTGCTCTGGGAGCGGGATGGGCTGACCGTCGGCGAAATCAGCCAGCGTCTGCTGACCGACCCCGGCTCGCTGACCCCCTTGCTCAAGCGCCTGGAAGCCGAGGGCCTGCTGAGCCGGACCCGCAGCCGAGAAGATGAGCGAGTGGTGATTGTCGAGCTGACCGAGCGGGGTCGTGCACTGCAGGATCAGGCTCGGGAAATTCCCCAGTGCATCCTCGGCGCCAGCGGTCGGACGGTGCAGCAGTTGCGACAGTTGCAGGAGGATTTGCAGGTGCTGCGGGGGCATTTGCAGGACAGTCTTTGAGGCTTCGCTGGCAAGCCAGCTCCTACAGTTGCGGCTGTTTTTTAGCAAAAATATATAGTTTTTAAAATCAATGAGTTGAGCCGGAGTCAGGGCCTTAGGCAAAGGGCTGCGTAAAATTTATCTTGCGCGCTAAATATTTGAGCGATACATTTATTTCGCACTTACTTAGCGCGCAAATAATTAGCGCAAAATTAATCCAGCACGAGGCTTTCACCATGCAGACCCTCTACACCGCAGTTGCAACCGCCACCGGTGGCCGTGATGGCCGCGCTGTTTCCAGCGACAACATCCTCGACGTCAAACTGGCCACCCCCAAGGAACTCGGCGGGGCCGGTGGGCAGGCGACCAACCCGGAACAGCTGTTCGCCGCCGGCTATTCGGCCTGCTTTATCGGCGCTCTGAAGTTCGTCGCCAGCCAGAGCAAGCGCAAGATCCCGGACAATGCCTCGATCACCGCCCATGTCGGTATCGGCCAGATCCCTGGCGGTTTTGGCTTGGATATCGATCTGCATGTCAGCCTTCCGGGCCTGGCTCAGGAAGAGGCGCAAAGCCTGGTGGATGCCGCACATCAAGTCTGCCCCTACTCCAACGCCACCCGCGGCAATGTTGATGTACGCCTGCACGTGAACGTCTGAAACGGTAAACGCCAGGCATAAAAAAGCCCGACTCAAGGTCGGGCTTTTTCATGTACAAGGTCGGGCCAGGATTAAACCTTGGCGCGGCCCTTGTAGGAACCGCCTTCGCGGGTATCGATCTCGATCATGTCGCCGATTTCGATGAAGTCCGCAACGCTCAGCTCGGTACCGTTTTTCAGTTTGGCAGGCTTCATCACCTTGCCCGAAGTGTCGCCGCGAGCGGAACCTTCGGTGTAGTCAACCTGGCGCACGATGGTGGTCGGCAGGTCAACGGAAACCAGACGATCTTCGAAGAACACCGCTTCGCAAACGTCGGTCATGCCTTCTTCGATGAACGGCAGAACAGCTTCGATGTCTTCGGCGTTCAGCTCGTACATGGTGTAGTCAGTGGTGTCCATGAACGTGTAGGTGTCACCGCTGATGAACGACAGGGTCGCTTCTTTGCGATCCAGGATCACGTCGTCCAGTTTGTCGTCCGCACCGTAAACGGTTTCGGTCTTGTAACCGGTCAGCAGGTTCTTCAGTTTGGTCTTCATGATCGCGCTGTTACGACCGGACTTGGTGAATTCAGCTTTCTGAACCAGCCAAGGATCGTTGTCGATACGGATCACGGTACCGGGTTTGAGTTCTTTACCAGTTTTCATTGCGAATATCCGAATTTGGATGGGATTTACAAAAATCTAGGCCGCGTATCATATCCAATTTAGGTAAAACTGCACCAGCGCCGCAGCAAGATCGGCTTGCAAGCCTTGTTCCAGACACCATTGTTCGGCATGCGCGGCAACTTCAGGCCAGTGTTGCAGCAGGTTTTTCCAGGCTTCGGCCATCGCCGCCTCGGTATTCCAGGCCTGCCACAGGGCCCGCACCGCCGCTTGGGCTTCAGGCGAAAGCGTCCGGGTGTACAAGGCGAGAAAGGCCTCGAGCTTGTCCAGGTGGATGTCTTCGTCCTGACGGTAGATATGCCAGAGCATCGGCCGCCCGGCCCATTGCGCCCGAACAAAGGAGTCCTCTCCACGCACCGCGTTGAAATCGCAGCACCACAGCAGACGGTCGTAATCTTCCTGGCGCACAAAAGGCAGGACCTGGACCGTCAGGGACTGCCGGATCTGCACGCAGCCCACATTCAACGACGCGTCTCCCAGCCAGCGCTGCACATCTCCCAGGATGCGCCCTTCGGGCACCAGCAAATGGGTCTGTTGCGTATCGAGGGCCAAGGCGTCCAGCCAGCTGCCAAGGCCGGCATTTTCATAGGCGAACAACGATATCAACCGACAATCAGTTGCAGGGGTCACCCCCAACCCCTGGAGAAACTCCAGCTTGGCCTGACGATCCCCCTGGAAAGCCTGACGCCGCTCCAGCAATCCGGCTTCGCGCAGCAAGCCCCCCGTGCCGGCCTGGAACCCAGGAAAGAAGAAGTACTTCTGTACGCCGCGAAACTTCACTGATGGCAGGCCGTGGCAACCACTGACCCAGTCCTCGGCGCTCAGGTAATCCAGATTCAGCCACAAGGGTGCACGCTGGCGCTCGGCCATCGCCTCCATATAGGCATGGGGCAACTGACAGGCGAACGCCGCGATCACCACATCGGCTGCAGCTTCAGGTTGCCACTGGGCCGGCCAGTGTCGTACCTCGACCCCATCCTGAATTTGGCTGTGTCGCTGGGAGTCGATCTCTGGACAGATCTTTTCAAAGGCCCGCAGATCATCGACCCACAAACGCACCGTGCATTGATGCTCGGACACCAACTGTCGGGCCAGGCGCCAGGTCACGCCGATGTCGCCGTAGTTGTCGACCACGCTGCAAAAAATGTCCCAGGAGGCTTTCATTCCAGTCCCCGATTGGCAAAGGCGCCGATTGTCCGCATAAATGCTCCTGCGCAGAAGAGCCAACCTCGATTAATCTTCATGCGACAATCAGCCCTCGCCCACTATCGCCCGCCAGGAGGCAACCATGTCCTATCGCCCGCCCGCTCGTCGCTCCTTGCGCATCAGCTTCAATGCCCTGGCGCTCAGCGGCAGCATTGCCCTGGGCCTGTGGCTGGGTTTTCTGGCGATTGCCCTGACCTGCTGGCTGGCCTCGCACTTTCTCTTCAGCCAGCAACTGGCCCCTGTAGTGCAAGCCGTGCAGCAATTGGCGAAGCCGCCGGTGGTTGCGCCGGAGCCGCCCAATCGGCTGTTCGAGCAGTATCAGGAAAACCTGCGCAAGAACGAAGAGTTGCAATCCCTGGATAACGCTCGTAGCGACCCGCGCAACCTGTCCAATCCCAAATGCCAGTTCTGGTTGCAACAGGACCAGACTGCCCCCAGTGAAAAGAGCCGGGCCAACGTCCTGCAGTTCTGCAATTGATCATGAATAAACAGTCTGTCTGCCAACTGATTCTGCAACAGCTCCGAGAGGATCTGGAGGTCGCGGTGCGCGCTGCGCAAACCGCCTACGAAACCGCCACGCACGAAGAGAATATCGCCGAGAACAAGTACGACACCCTGGGACTGGAAGCTTCCTACCTGGCGGCCGGCCAGGCTCGGCGGGTCGAGGAAATCCGTCAGGCATTGAATCTCTGGCAGAACCTGACCCTGCGCTCCTACGACCCAGAGGCCGGGATCCAAGTCGGTACATTGCTGGGGCTGGAGGATGAAAACGGCCACGAACAATGGCTGTTTCTCGGCCCCGACGGGGCAGGCTTGAAGGTCTATGTGGTGGGGCAGTTGGTGACCGTCATCACCCCGCGTTCACCGCTGGGCAAGAGCCTGTTGGGCAAGTTCGAGGACGACGAGGTGCAGATCGTGGTAGCGGGTACTCGGCAACAGTTCACTGTCACCGAGGTCCGCTAGCTGAAAATCAGTGAACCGGCAGTTCGACACCGTCGAACAGTTCTTCCAGTTCCTGTTTGTTATGGCATTGAATGGCCTTGGCCATGACTTCGCGCGTCAGGTGCGGGGCGAACTTCTCAATGAAATCGCACATGAAGCCGCGCAGGAATGTACCGCGACGGAAACCGATCTTGGTGATGCTCGATTCGAACAGCTCGCTGGCGTCCAGTACCACCAGGTCATTGTCGAGCTTGGTGTCGACCGCCATCTTGGCCACGATACCCACCCCCAGCCCCAGGCGCACATAGGTCTTGATCACGTCAGCGTCAGCGGCGGTGAACACCACTTTTGGCGTCAGGCCACGATGGCTGAAGGCTTCATCGAGCTTGGAGCGGCCAGTGAAACCAAACACGTAGGTAACAATGGGGTATTCGGCCAGGGTTTCCAGGGTCAGCTTCGGCAGCTTGGTCAGCGGGTGGCCCTGAGGCACAACCACGCAACGGTTCCAGCGATAGCACGGCATCATCACCAGATCACCGAACAGCTCCAGGGCCTCAGTGGCGATGGCGAAATCCACGGTGCCGTCGGCGGCCATTTCAGCGATCTGCATCGGTGAGCCCTGGTGCATGTGCAAGGCCACATCGGGGTATTGCTTGATGAAGCTGCTGATCACCGGCGGCAGGGCGTAGCGTGCCTGGGTGT
>NZ_MOAK01000081.1:260297-280505 GCF_003732485.1 Pseudomonas protegens | reverse complement strand
TGCTGATACCCGGTTGTGAGGTGTAAAGGCTTTGGGCGGTAGCGGAGACGTTGAGGTCGTGGTGCGCCACTTCCCAGATGTAGCGCAATTGTTGAAGCTTCATATGAATCCCTCAAAGCAGGTAGACGCCACGGGTATCAGCGACGGTATATAACTATATTAATGGTCAGGAGAATAAATCTAGAACTTTTATTCAGAATTTTCCATTCTGCCCTCAGATATCCCCCTGACGCCGACGCTGCACCAGAGGCACCAGGTAAACCGGCACTTTGGCCAGTTGCAAAACCCGTGCTGCCGTACGCCCCAAAGGGGTTTGCGCACCTACCCCGTGGCTGTGACTTCCTACGATCAGCAAATCCACCGAGAGTTTCGCCGCCTGATCCAGAATCACCTGGGATGGATCGCCTTGAAGGACCCGCACCGACTGGATCAAGGTCAGATCCTGCATCCCCTCCCCCAACTCCTCACGAAAACTGTCCAGCACCCGCTGCTCGATATTGGCCATTACCGTGCTCAAGCCCTGGCGGTGAAACTCGTTCAAGGACTGCTCATCCAGATAGCTCTGCAACACCGATTCGGCAAATAGCCCCATGGGCTCCACCGCGTGCACTACATGTAAGTCGGCATTGAACGTTCGAGCCAGCTCCAGGGCATGCTGCATTACAAAGGGCGCATACAGACCGAGGTCGGTGGCATACAGCATCGAACGAATCATATGACCTCCTCAACTGCCAAGATGGCGGAGATTGATTCAGCTTAGCAGTGCCTGGAACTGTGGGAGGTTCGACGCCAAACCTGGGATTTTAGGGCTCAATCCCTGGCTTCGTTGCTGATGCCGTGGGGCACGTGACCGGTGGCGACCACCTCTCGGGCCAACTCGCAGTGCCCGGCCTGGTCGTCGAAAAAAACATCGGCGGCGAAGGCTTCGAGAAAGGCCGCTTTCTCCAGGCCGCCCAGGAACAAGGACTCGTCCAGACGAATGTCCCACTCGCGCAAAGTGCGGATCACCCGCTCATGGGCCGGTGCCGAACGTGCAGTGACCAAGGCCGTGCGAATCGGGCAGGCATCGTTGGGAAACTCGCCCTGAAGCAGATTGAGTGCTGCTAGAAAGCCCTTGAACGGCCCGCCCGGCAATGGCTCCCGGGCCGACTGCTGTTCACTGGCCTGAAAGGCTTCCAGGCCACCGGCTTGGTAGACCCGTTCCGAGTCATCGGAAAACAGCACGGCGTCACCGTCGAAGGCGATGCGCAACTCGCCATTGGCGGCGCGCCGGGCGCCGCCGGAGAGGATGGTCGCAGCGGCAAACCCGGCCTCCAGAGCACTGCGTACATCATCGGCATGGGTGGAGAGAAACAGATCGCTGCCAAAGGCCGCCAGATAGGGGTAGGGACTGCGGCCGCCGACGAACGCCGCACGAGAAATCCCCAGGCCGTAATGCTGGATCGAGTTGAACACCCGCAGACCGGTGTCGGCACTGTTGCGCGAAACCAGCACCACCTCGACCCGCGCACGCCCCAGGCTGGCATTGAGGCTGAGCAACTTCTTCACCAGAGGGAAGGCATCGCCCGGCTCGAGGATCTCCTCCTCGTGTTCGATCTGATACTGCCTATAAGCCTCCACACCCTGGGCCAGATAGACCTTATGGCTGTCGCTCAGATCAAATAGCGCCCGTGACGAAATCGCCACCACCAACTTGCCATCCAGGCCCTTTGCCATATTCCGTCCCCGTCAGTTAATCAGCTCAAGCGTGATGCCGGTCGATGAAACTCAAGGCCTGGTACAACGCCCGGATTTTCGGCAATTCACAGCCAGCGGCCCTGGCTGCCGCCAAAGGTGCGGCGTAGATGGCTGCCAATTCCAGAGGGCGCTGGTGCAGGAAATCATGGTACATGCTCGGCCAGTAGTCGGGCATGTGCTCGGTGGACTTGAACAATTGCTGTGCGTAGGTATCCGGAATGACATGGCCACAAGCCGCAGCCCCCTGCAGCACTTCCTGCATGAGGTCCTGAATCAACTCGCGACTGTCCGGGTCGGCCATCAGCGGCGTGGTGCTGGCCTTGAGTAGTACCGACAGACCGTTGTAAGGCACATTCCACACCAGCTTCTGCCAACGCGCCTGATGCAGGTTGCCCATGGCCTGGGAATCAAGCCCGGCTTCACGAAACAACGCCGCGCCTTCTTCGACAATAGCCTGGCTCAACGCCGGATCGGCGCTTGCCGGACCGCTGTGGTAACCCAGGTTGACCGCACCGAGTGCCTGGTGCTCGATCTGACCGGGCCCCGCACGATGGACACAGATAAAGCACAAGCCACCCAATAGATGCAGAGACTCGGGGAGTACGGCGCGCAGGCCATCTTCAACATCCAGACCGTTCTGCAGCAACAGAACCTTGGCATCAGGTGCCGCCGCCTGAATGATCGCCGGTGCCAACTGGACGTTGCTGGTGGTCTTGGCCCCCACCAGCAGCCAATCACAAGGCGGCATCTCCTCTACGCTGGCGTATGCCTGCACCGGTTTCAGGCTCAACGCACCGTGCTGAGCGCTGTTGACCTGCAGCCCCTGCTCCACCACCGTCGAGAACTCGCTGCGTAATAGAAAGTGCACGTCGAAACCGGCACGTGCCAGCATCACCCCGTAAAAACCTCCGATCGCTCCGGTCCCGATAATGCCCACACGCGGTTTACGACCTGCATCCATCAAGGCAACTCCTCTGGTATTCGATTAAGCGCCTGACGCAGGCCCTCAGAGAGCTCCTTGTACGTCAACCGCGACTGCAACGCCCCATAAAACTCACCATCGCTTACCACGAACAGGGCCGGCAGATGAAACACCTGATAGCGCTCCACCGCGCCGCCGTTGTCAGCGGCATCGACCCAGCACAACCGATCGACCGGCAAGCCCAGCCCCGGCAATTGCGTCCGCGCCCAACGGCAACTGGAGCAGCCGACGCTGGTAAAAAGCACCAGGGAAACGCCGTCCAGGCCCAGCAATTGCTGGTCGATATCGAAGTCTGTCAGTTCCAATTCGACCACTATACTGGGGGAAACAATGTCAAATGGACGACACTCGGAGTCTGCGGTCATGGGACGTTTTTTGCCTCATCCTGATGATGTTCCGGTTGAACTGACCCTGCGTAAATACGCCTGCATTTCGCGTCAGCGGTTGCACACTATCAGCCTCGGTGGCATGGCATGCAATTACCACCGTGCCTGGCGCCACGGCACCGCACTTGAAGTGTATATGCCGACGCTGGGGGAAAATGCCCGCTACAACGGCTATGTCGCCTGGTGCCTGAAGCGCAAGCGCGGCTACCTGGTGGGCATCGCTTTCGTCGATGAGCAAACGCTGTTCGGCGCCCGCATGGGTGAACAGGTGTGCCAGATTGCCCGGTACTGTCGCCTGCATGAACCTCAGAGCGAACAACAATGCATCGAGGCCCTGGCCCTGAATTGGGTCGAGCAGCACGCAGAGGACTATTCCGAAGACCGCGTGCACCAGGCTTTTGTGCAGCCTTAGCCCAATAAAACCGCCGCCTGCCCATTGTAGAGTCACCGGGTAACGCGCTAAGGTTCCGCTCCCCGACGCGCTCAAATCCGCTGTGCTCCGCCGCGCGGGGATCGCTGGCGGCCGGCACCCGTGACCTGACGAGTAACACGATGGCTGATTTACCGATCAACGACCTTAACGTCGCCTCCAACGAGACCCTGATCACCCCTGATCAACTCAAACGAGACATCCCGCTGAGCGACACCGCCTTGCACACCGTGACCAAGGGTCGCGAAGTGATCCGCAACATCCTCGACGGCACTGATCACCGTCTGTTCATCGTCATTGGGCCCTGCTCGATCCACGACATCAAGGCAGCCCACGAGTACGCCGAACGGCTCAAGGCCCTGGCGGCGGAAGTTTCCGACACTCTCTATCTGGTAATGCGGGTGTACTTCGAGAAACCCCGTACTACCGTAGGCTGGAAAGGCCTGATCAACGACCCTTACCTGGATGACTCGTTCAAGATTCAGGACGGTTTGCATATCGGCCGGCAACTGTTGCTGGACCTGGCGGAAATGGGCCTGCCTACTGCCACTGAAGCCCTTGACCCGATCTCCCCGCAATACCTGCAGGACTTGATCAGTTGGTCGGCTATTGGTGCCCGCACCACCGAATCCCAGACCCACCGGGAAATGGCTTCCGGCCTGTCGTCGGCCGTGGGCTTCAAGAATGGCACCGACGGCGGCCTGACTGTGGCGATCAACGCCCTGCAATCGGTATCCAGCCCGCATCGTTTCCTGGGAATCAACCCACAAGGCGGCGTATCGATCGTCACCACCAAAGGCAACGCCTACGGCCACGTGGTACTGCGTGGCGGCAATGGTAAGCCTAACTATGACTCGGTGAGTGTCGCTGTCTGCGAGCAAGCCCTGAGCAAGGCCAAGATCAAGCCGAACATCATGATCGACTGCAGCCATGCCAACTCCAACAAGGACCCGGCGCTGCAACCTCTGGTCATGGAGAACGTTGCCAACCAGATACTGGAAGGCAACCAGTCGATCATCGGCCTGATGGTGGAAAGTCATCTGAACTGGGGTTGCCAGGCGATTCCGAAGGACTTGTCAGACCTGCAGTACGGAGTCTCGATTACCGACGCCTGCATCGACTGGGAAAGCACCGAAAAAACCCTGCGCAACATGCACGCCAAGCTCAAGGACGTACTGCCGAAACGCGAACGCAGCTGATCCTTTTCGCCAGACACAAAAACGCCGGGCCAAGCCCGGCGTTTTTCATAGTCGCCTCGATCAGAGCTTTGCAGCGTGACGCTGATGACGCTCCATGTAGCGCTCTACATAAGAACAGGATGGAATCACTGTGTAGCCCATACGCTCGGCGTACTCCAGTGCCTGCTCGGTCAACGCCGCGGCAATGCCGCGCCCACGTAATGCGTTGGGCACGAAGGTGCGGTAGATATCCAGGGTTTGCTTACCCAGGTCCATATAGGTCAGGTAGGCACGATGACCGTCCACATTGGTCTCGAACTGATGACCAGCCTGGTCATGGTGGATGGACAACGCCTCGCTCATCACTACTCCTTGCGGGTCTGGAATGCTGACCCCTACCTTACCGATGTTTTTCCGGCGAAGGAACAACTTACGCCACCTCGTGCCTGCCGGATGCCGCGTAGAAGGCATCGCTCTCACATCACGAGCACGTTACAAAATAGTAGGCGCCCTTGGCACAAATGCTCAAGCCACACTCGTCACAGATCAGCGCAAAACGCCCTCAGCAAGCCTTGCAGAGTCCACCGTCTGGACCAGTGCAAAAAGGCGTTGAGGCTATACATCGCCGGATGCTGAAACTTAAGACGAGCGCCGCTTCTTAAAGTCACCGGCAAGATGGATAAAGATAGGTCAAGGTTCTGCAGATTCTGAACAAAAGTGCCATCGCCACAATATAGATCGACTTTAGCCTAGACTCTGAAACAGCGCCTGGAAAAGTCCAAGACCAATGCTGGCAAACAAGCAGCACCCTCTGACAGAGCCTTGCCGCTGAATATTTTTTATACAACCGCTTAAAAAGTTGCTCGAAAAAGAATCACCGCCTAGAATTTTTTTTGCTTCTTGCGCTACGTCAGTTTACTTACTACAAGTAATGGGTAGTATGTACGCCGGCTATTTCCTCACTCTGAGGTGATAGCTACTAATAGAAAGTCCTTGAAGGGGAACACGATGAACAACGTTCTGAAATTCTCTGCTCTGGCTCTGGCCGCAGTTCTGGCTACCGGTTGCAGCAGCGTATCCAAAGAAACCGAAGCTCGTCTGACTGCTACTGAAGACGCAGCAGCTCGTGCTCAGGCTCGTGCAGACGAAGCCTATCGTAAAGCTGATGAAGCTCTGGCTGCTGCTCAAAAAGCACAACAGACTGCTGACGAAGCTAACGAGCGCGCTCTGCGTATGCTGGAAAAAGCTAGCCGCAAGTAATAGTCCTTCGGGATTGTTATCAAGCCGATCCATTTTTTGGATCGGCTTTTTATTGCCTGGGATTTTCCATCGGCAATAAAAAACCCGTCGATACCGGCAGGTATCGACGGGTTGTTGTTCTATCCCTTACTGCTGCAGATCGAACGGAGCACTGGACAACGATGTTGCCGGCGCCGTGATCGGTATTGCGATCTCCACTGGCAAGCCATCTTCGGCCGCCACTACATCCCTGACCACATCCCAGTTCATCCGCAGGTTGTTGGCCAGATCTTCACGCTTGAGCAAGGCATTGATCACCGCAGTGTGCTTGTCGACCACTGAAGGATTACCCTTGTCATCCAAAGGCGTATGCGCCTCCAGATAGACTTTGCCAGCGCTGATACCGAACTTGTACGGATCGTTGATGATACGCACGGAAGTTCCTACCGGAACCATGCCGGCCATTTCCAGCACGTTGTTGTTGAGCATACGGAAACAGCCATGGCTGGTGCGCATGCCGATGCCGAACTTCTTGTTCGAACCGTGGATCAGATAACCGGGCGTGCCCAAGGTGAACTTGAACGGCCCCAGCGGGTTATCCGGCCCTGCCGGCACCACGCTCGGCAGCGGATCGCCGTCGGCAGCATGTTCGGCCCGGATCGACGCCGGCGGAGTCCAGGTTGGATTCGGGGTTTTCGCAGTAATGCTGGTATGTGCGATCGGCGAGCCCCAGCCCTCACGTCCGATGCCCAGCGGGAAGGTGTAAACCACATTCCGCCCCTTGGGGAAGTAGTAAAGACGATACTCCGCCAGGTTGATCACAATGCCCTCACGGGGCCCGGGGGGCAGGATGAAACGGGTAGGCAGGATGACCTCGGTGCCCGCCCCCGGTAACCAGGGGTCGACTCCCGGGTTGGCCGCCACCATCTCCAGATACCCCAGGTCATAAGCAGTGCCCAGGTCGGCAAAGGTGTCTTCGTACTTGGCCTTGATCACCTGCACCTGGCCGACGATGTCTTCACCGGGCGGTGGTAGAGGCAACTCCAATGCTGCAACGGGGCCGGCCACACACAATGCGGCAAGTGTCAGGCAGCGGGTGACGACGGGGAGGCGCGGCAACATCCAGATAATCCTTCGCATGAACAACGAGTGATAGAAACGCGATTGTACACCCCGCCCCCTGACTGCGGGAGCCAAGCGGGAGACACAAGCGCAGGCACATGAAATCCCTGTCGAAACGGTCCGCTATCGACCGTCTACAGCTCGAAGCGCAACTCAGGCCAGATCGGCGGGGTGCCGCGCTTTTGCGACTCCAGGATCGCCCGGCACAAAGGGCAGAGTCGCTGATCCTGGAAAATCGTCCGATCCACACTTGACCAGCGTGGTTGCGCGGGCAACAAGGTGCCGCACAAGGTCCGGTCGGCGGAACCGCCCAACTCCAGCTGACGCGTCACCAGATGCACTCGAACTTCCTGGCAGGCGAACAGGTCAAGCTGTTCATCAGGCTCGATCAGTTGATAGGCAAACAGGGACCAGGCGGGACGCGGCATCGGGGGCTCCAAATCGGGGGCGCCACATTAGCCGAAACACTGCCGCTAGAAAAGCGTCAAAGCAGCGGTTTTAGCGTCGGCCAGACATTTTCCAGCAACTTGTCCTGAGCCGCTGCTGCTGGGTGCAGACCGTCTGCCTGCATCAGCTCGGGACGACCACCGACCCCTTCAAGAAAAAACGGTACCAGAGCCACCTTTTTGTCACTGGCCAACTGGCCATAAACCTGGGCGAACGCCTGGGTGTAGCGCACACCATAGTTGGGCGGCAATTGCATACCCAACAGCAGCACCTTGGCACCACCGGCCTGGGCACTGTCGATCATCGACGCAAGATTTTGTTGCAATTGCTGAGGCGGCTGGCCACGCAGGCCATCGTTGCCGCCCAACTCGAGGATCATCACCTCAGGCTTATGCTCTGCAAGCAGCGCCGGCAGCCGCGCCAGGCCACCGGCACTGGTGTCGCCACTGACGGAGGCGTTGACCACCTTGTCAGTGAAACCCTGGTCCTTGAGCCGCTTCTCCAACAGAGCCACCCACCCCTCGCGGGTATCCAGGCCGAAAGCCGCACTGATACTATCGCCCACGATCAGGACCGTACCCGCCGCTGCGTTCTGGGCCATGCACATCAAGGCCAGGCCGGCACTCAAAAACCATACACGCATCGGATTCTCCATGGGCGCAAGCATTCTCACTGCGCGGAACCTTAGCAAAGTGGTTCCCAGCGCGGAAGGTGAACTGACCATCCTTCATGAACTCAGCCTGGAGCTGAACCAGGGCGACAGTCTGGCCATAGTCGGCGCCTCAGGGTCCGGAAAATCCACACTGCTAGGTTTACTGGCGGGACTCGACCTGCCCAGTAGTGGTGAGGTCACTCTCGCCGGCCAAGCCTTGAGTCGCCTGGATGAAGATCAGCGGGCACGGGTCAGGGCCGAACACGTTGGGTTCGTGTTTCAATCCTTCCAACTGCTCGACAGCCTCAACGCCCTGGAAAACGTCATGCTCCCTCTGGAGCTGGATGGCCGCCGCGACGCCCGAGAGCGGGCCACCGAGCTGCTGCGACGGGTCGGCCTCGGCCAGCGCCTGAGCCACTCGCCGCGCCAGCTTTCCGGCGGTGAGCAACAACGAGTGGCCATCGCCCGGGCCTTTGCCGCCGAACCCGACGTGCTGTTTGCCGACGAACCTACCGGTAACCTCGACAGCCACACCGGTGAACGCATCAGCGACCTGCTGTTCGAACTCAACAAAGAGAGCGGCACAACCCTGGTACTGGTGACCCATGATGAACGCCTGGCCCATCGTTGCCGGCGCCTGATCCGTCTTGAAGCGGGCTTGCTGGTCGCCCCTCTGGAGCCTTGATGGCACGTCTGCCGCTGTTGCGCCTGTTCAGCCTCGCCCTGCGCCAGCTGTTGCGCGATGCTCGCGCCGGAGAGTTACGGGTGCTGTTCTTTGCCTTGCTGGTGGCTGTGGCGGCAAGCACCGCCATTGGTTACTTCGGCGCACGCCTGAACGGAGCCATGCTGCTGCGGGCCACTGAATTCCTCGGGGCTGACCTGCTTCTGGAGGGCAGCTCGCCGGCACGACCGGAACAGCTCGACAGCGGACAGGCACTGGGGCTCGGTCATGCACGCATCGTCGAGTTCTCCAGCGTTATCGCCACTGACAATGGCATTCAACTGTCGAGTATCAAGGCAGTGGACAGTGCCTACCCACTACGCGGCCAACTCAAGAGTGCGGCAGCGCCTTATGGCGTTGAAGAGCCCGGTGGCGGTCCAAAAACCGGCGAAGCCTGGGTCGAATCACGCCTGCTGACCGCGCTGAATCTGAAGATCGGCGACAGCATCGACGTCGGTACGCGCCCCCTGCGTCTGACTCGGGTCCTGACCTACGAGCCCGACCGAGCTGGCAACTTCTATAGCCTGACGCCTCGAGTACTGATCAGCCTGGACGACCTGCAAGCCACCGGTGTCGTCCAGCCCGGCAGCCGGGTCAGCTACAAGGAGCTCTGGCGCGGCCCGGCGCCGGCCCTTGAGAGCTATCGCCAACTGATCAAGCCGGGCCTAGCGGCCAACCAGCGACTACAGGATGCCCGCGATGGCAACCAGCAGATTGGGGGGGCCTTGGGCAAGGCCGAGCGTTACCTGAACATGGCCAGTCTGGTGGCCGTGTTGCTATCCGGGGTCGCCGTCGCCTTATCGGCCAATCGTTTCGCAGCCCGGCGCTTCGATGCCAGCGCCTTGCTACGCTGCCTTGGCCTGTCGCGGCGGGAAACCATGCTGCTGTTCAGCGTGCAGTTGGGACTTCTGGGGCTGCTGGCCAGTCTTGGCGGCGCACTGCTGGGGTGGTTGGCCCAACTTGGCCTGTTCTATCTACTGCATGACCTGCTGCCCAGCGACGTGCCTCCAGGAGGTCTGCTCCCGGCCATTGCCGGCATTGGCACCGGGTTGGTGGCCCTGGCAGGGTTTGCCCTGCCGCCTCTGGCCGCCTTGGGGCGGGTCCCGCCACTCCGGGTATTACGCCGTGACCTGCTGCCAATTCCTTCCAGTACCTGGATGATCTACGGCGCGGCCCTGTTTGCTCTGGGCCTGATCATGTGGCGCCTGAGTCTGGATCTGATCCTGACCTTTGCCCTGCTCGGCGGTGGCCTGATAGCTGCGCTGGTACTGGGTGGGTTACTGCTCTTGGTGCTGCAAAGCCTGCGTCGTCTGCTGGCCCGTTCTTCCCTGCCCTGGCGCCTGGGACTGGGCCAGTTGCTGCGGCATCCCTTGGCGGCGGCCGGACAGTCTCTGGCCTTTGGCCTGATTCTGCTGTCCATGGCACTGATTGCCCTGCTGCGTGGCGAACTGCTGGATACCTGGCAGAACCAGTTGCCGAAGAACGCCCCCAATTACTTTGCACTGAATATCCTGCCCGCCGAAAAACAGGCTTTTAGCGAACGTCTGGTACAACTTTCCGCCCCTTCAGCGCCGCTGTATCCGGTGGTTCCCGGACGCCTGGTGAGCATCAACGGTGAGCCTGTGAGGGAGATTGTCAGCAAGGATTCCAGTGGCGACCGCGCGGTACAGCGCGACCTGAGCCTGACCTGGGCCGCCGACCTGCCGGCCGGCAACCGCATCACCGAAGGCAACTGGTGGTCAGCGCAGCCCGCCGACGCTGTGCCCGGCGTATCGGTGGAGGCCAAGGTTGCACAAAGCCTGAAACTAAAACTGGGAGACCAATTGACCTTCACGGTCGCGGGCGTGAATCGGGAAGCCCGGGTTACCAGCCTGCGCAGTATCAACTGGGACAACTTCCAACCGAACTTCTTCATGATCTTCCAACCAGGCACCCTGAAAGACCTGCCTGCCACCTACCTGACCAGCTTTTATCTAAGTCCGGGACACGACCAGCAGGTCGTCGAGCTATCGAGGGCATTTCCAGCGGTGACCATTCTTCAAGTCGAAGCTTTGCTGGAGCAACTGCGTAGCATCCTGGCCCAGGTCACTCTGGCGGTGGAATACGTATTGCTGTTTGTTCTGGCGGCGGGAATGGCAGTGCTGTTTTCCGGCCTGCAGGCCACGTTGGACGAGCGCATTCGCCAAGGCGCGTTATTGCGCGCCCTCGGTGCCGAGAGGCGGTTGCTGGTCAAGGCACGACGGATCGAGTTCGGTCTTCTCGGCGCTGTCAGCGGCCTGCTGGCGGCCTTGGGTAGCGAACTGGTCAGCCTGGTGCTTTACCGGTTCGCCTTCGACCTGCCCTGGCATCCACATCCCTGGCTGTTACTGCTGCCGCTGATCGGCGCCCTGCTGGTGGGCGGGGCCGGGGTTTTCGGTACCCGCCGGGCGTTGAACGCCAGCCCATTGAGCGTCCTGCGCGAAGGATGAAAAGCAACAGCTCGCCAGTACAGGCTGGCGAGCTACTTCACATAGTCGATCTGATTGATCCACCAGCAGGTCTCGCCTGCCGGGGTATGAACGATGGCCTCGTCGCCCACTTCCTTCTTCAACAGCGCCCTGGCCATGGGCGAGTCGATGGAAATATAGTCCTTGCGCAGATAGATCTCGTCGTATCCGACGATACGAAAGCGCTTGATTTCCTCAGCGTCGTTTTCCACTTCTACCCAGGCCCCAAAGAACACCCGCCCCTCCTGCTCCGGTGCGTAGGAAACCACCTTCATGTCTTCCAGACGCTTGCGTATGTAACGCACCCGGCGATCAATCTCACGCAAGAGCTTTTTGTTGTACTGATAGTCCGCGTTCTCACTGCGGTCACCCAGTGACGCGGCCCAAGTGACCTTTTGGGTGATATCTGGGCGCTTCTCGCGCCACAGATAATCCAACTCCTGCTTCAGAGCGTCGTAACCATCCTGTGTGATGAGTTTGGTACTCAATTGGTTTGTCACCTTCCAGCCTTGTACATGCTGTTCTGTTATTTGAATGAGCCGATGCACTCGGCCTTTCATGGGAGGCTGTTGCGCGCCCTTTTCCCAGCCCGGCCGCACTATCAGATTTGTCCGATTTAGATTTCAGAGAGGTCAGCCAATCATAGGGCCAAACAGCCGAGGCTTACGGCACAAGACACACTTTAAGCAACAGTGTTTGCACCCAGCCCACGGCACAGCTTGAAACCTACTTATCCAAAGCCTCCCAACACTGACCAACACCTCTAAAAACATAGGGAACGTACTAAATGGGCAACATCATTATCGTCGATGACCACCCTCTGATTCGACTGGCCATCAGGTCGGTGCTGGAACCCCACCATCACACCATCGTCGCCGAAGCCGACAACGGTGCGGACGCGGTGCAACTGGTACGAAAGCACATGCCGGACCTGTTGATCCTCGACCTGGGTATCCCCAACCTGGACGGTTTTTCGGTCATCGCTCATATCAAGTCTGCGGACCTGCTTGTAAAAACCCTGGTCCTGACTTCCAGTGATTCGAAGAACTTCGCCTTGCGCTGCCTACAAGCCGGAGCAGCAGGCTTTCTGTGCAAGACCGAAAACCTTCACGAACTGGCCAATGCGGTTAAAGCCATTTTGTCCGGGTACAGCTACTTCCCGGAAGACACCATCAATATCCTGCAGCAGAACACCAATGCCGCCAGCCAGGAAAGCGTGCTGATCTCGCGCCTGACCGATCGCGAGATCACGGTGCTGAAGCTCCTGGCCACCGGCCTCAACAATCAGCAGATTGCAGACGCTCTGTTGATCAGCCACAAGACCGTCAGTACCTACAAGGTTCGCTTGCTCAAACGCTTCAACATTTCCAACCTGGTGGCGCTGGCCGATCTGGCAAAACGTAACGCCATAGTTTGAACATCAAACCGTTGTCGCTTCATTAATAACCCAGCAGTAGCTGCAACTGGGAACGTCCCAGTCAGTATCTGTTAAGTGGAGTCACGATCTGAATACGGCGCAGTTCAGCAGCAAACTGTACAGCGCCGTCGGAACCGCTATGCAACTAGCGGCGAATGATCAGCCCTTGGCGGGCGACACGGGTCAGTTGCCTGATGACTTCAGCGGCATTCGCTGCACTGGGTGCCGGAATGACCGCCAGATCAAAGCTATCGCTGGCAAAACGTGCCAGAGACTCGCCCTCTTCGACAAACTGAATCAAAAAGGCCGCGGGGCCCGGGGAACGCCGTGGCCAGCCGTCGAGATAACGCAACAACGTAGGTTGGTGTTTGCCGCCAAGAAGGATTTTCGGGTTGCGCTGGGAAAGACTCGCCGTGATCGGCGCAAGACGTACAAGGGGGCGTGGTGCATTCATCGTATTGTGTCTCTGCCTCAAGTTTCTGCCGGGCAGGTGAGAGGCAACACCGAACCAGCGCTTTAGCGGTATTTCGAAGCCTGACTATAGCTTCTATCAGTGATCTTTCGACTCACTTGGCGCCCCGCAAGTAGCTGTTTAAATCGGCGCATAAGCCGCATCCTAGAGAAGCCAACAGGTCAGTGTCAAGATTTCCCAGCAACGAAAAAGGCCTGCATTGGCAGGCCTTGGAAATTTTCCGGGCAGTTGATCCAGAGCCTCCGAAAACCACCTTGGCGGATGAATCAAGCCCGTCAACTCACTTGGCTATGGCTGCATCCACAGACAACTTGCCAGCCCCTTCAAACAGGACCGCAACAGTCCCGCCCAGCAGAGCCAGGGCGAACTCATAGCCGTTATTGGCCATGAACAAACCGTTGCCGATATGCACCGAGAAGATCGCCACCAGCAAGGTGAAGGACAAGCCCAGGGCCGCCGGACGCGCCAACAAGCCAATGACCAGCGCCAAGCCAGCGAAGAACTCGGTACCACCGGCCAACAGCGCCATCAGATACCCAGGAGCCAGGCCAATACTCTCCATCCACTGAGCCGTTCCCGCCAGACCGCCCCCCCCGAACCAGCCAAAGAGTTTCTGCGAACCGTGGGCCGCAAAGATGATGCCGACGAAGATCCGCAAAATGGTCAAGCCATAACCGGCGCGAGTACTCAGCAGTTTTTTGATCGGTGTGCTCATGCTCTGTAGTCCTGTGTAAGGTGGGGAAGTTGGTCGCCATATTAATCAGTTTTCACTATGTGAAAAGCGTAAAAACCCCAGTATAACTATCGATTTATTGGATTATTTTCGAGACACAACTTTTCGCTCCTGAGGCTCCAGAGAGTCTCGCTCGCGGTCAAAGGCCAGATAGTATTTGTTGACGCTATTAACATAGCTGACCGCGCCCATGCCCACCTGCTCCATGGCAATACGTTCAACCTGAAAGAACCATTGATTGGGATTCAGTCCACGGCGCCGGGCCTCGCTGCGCATTCCCTGTACCCGTTCCGGCCCCATGTTGTAGGCCGCCAGGACGAACGCCATGCGTTCGCGCTCGTTGAGTTTGGGGCTGGCAAAGAACTTGCGACGGATCATCGCCAGGTACTTGGCCCCGGCCTGAACATTGTTGTCCAGGGACTGGATATTGTTGACGCCGACCCGTTGCGCCGCCGAAGGCGTGATCTGCATCAGTCCGGTTGGGCCGCTGCCACTCCTGGCATTGGGCTGCAAGGCCGACTCCTTGAAAGCCAGAGCTGCCAGATTCAGCCAGTCCATACCCTGCTCCCCTGCATGCTTCTGCAACACAGGCCGCAGTTTTTCAAGACGCTGTCGATCGGCCCGAGCCAGGGGGTAATGCACCTGGTACTGGCGGCGATAGATACGCAGGAAGGCGACATCCTGATCCGCCGGTGTCTTATAGGTCTTGAGGAAACGATCGATACTTGCCCGCAACATCGACGCATCGCGCCGAACAAACCAGTGTTCCTCTCCCGGCTCACTGATCTTCAATTGCTTGTCAAAACGCAACTTGGGCAGGATCTTGCTCCAACGCTCGGCAATCGGCTGCTCGACAATGGTCAGGTGGAAGATCCCGCCCTGGACCATTTCCAGCACATCTTCCACCGCCAGACTGGGGTCCACCCACTCGACCTTGATCGGCGCCAGCTTGCGCAGCGCCAGTTTCTGATTGATCTGACTCACCGCATCTCCGGCGGCGCTGCCGGTGGTGAGGGTCAAGGTCTTGCCGGACAACTGCTCGATACGCGTATAACGGCGCTCGCCCTTGATCCCCACCAACAGTAAGGGAACATTGCTGGCGATCGGATCACTGGAACTCACCGCGTGCCCCGCCTGAGCCTCCAACAACTCCCCCGGTGCTACCAGGTCCCCTTCTCCTCGCTGCAAGGCGCCCAGCAGTTGATCCTTGGCTTTGGGAATGATCTTGAGACTGACTTCCTGACCGTCACGGGCATGGCCATTGAGATACTGCTCGAACGAGCGCAGGCGGTGATACTCGATGCCAATGGCCTGGCCCTGGACCTCACCGGAACTATTGCGGCTCTGATTGACCAGTACCCGCAGCACCCGACTGCTGCGGATTTCCGCCAGGTCACGGACCTTTCCCACAGTCTGGGTTTCCGACGGCCCGGCCAAACGCGCCACGGCCGGCAATGGCAGCAACAACGTCAGGCACAGCGCGAGCAATATCGAGGGTCGGGTCATCCGTTCTCCGCAAAGAATACTGTTCAACCCTTCGTCGTTTTTTGAAGAATTGATCGACAGAAACAGAGCGCCATGAGCACTGGCAGGGTGCGAAAGACAAGCGCAATGACAGCATAAAGACTGAGCATTACGTTCTTCCGGCAGCAAAAGACAGCGTTAACTCGTTGTAGTTCTTGGTTTTTCTTATAAATCTACAGCTCTGATATGCTTTCCGGCCGCAGGCGGAGATAGCACCATGCAACTCATCGATATCGGCGTCAACCTGACCAATCCCTGTTTTGCCGAAAAACACCAAGCCGTTCTCGATCGTGCTTATGAGGCCGGAGTCTGCCAATTGGTCCTGACCGGAACCAGCGTCGAAGGCAGCGAACAAGCCCTGGAACTGTGCCAGCAACTGGACACCAACGGGCAGCGGCTGTTCGCCACCGCGGGCCTGCACCCTCACTCTGCCAGCGACTGGAGTGCCGACAGTTCCCGGCGCCTGCGCGCACTGCTCAGCGAGCCACGGGTACGTGCAGTGGGCGAATGCGGACTGGACTTCAATCGCGACTTCTCCCCCCGCCCACAACAGGAAAAAGTCCTGGAAGAACACCTGGCCCTGGCGGCCGAACTGCAACTGCCGGTGTTCCTCCACGAGCGCGATGCCAATCAGCGTCTGCTGGATATCCTGCGGGACTTTCGTGACCGTTTGCCAGCAGCCGTGGTGCATTGCTTCACCGGTGAACAACGGGCGCTGTTCAGTTACCTTGATCTTGACCTGCACATCGGCATTACCGGCTGGATCTGCGACGAACGCCGAGGCACCCACCTGCACCCACTGGTGCGCAACATTCCCCGCGGGCGCCTGATGCTGGAAAGCGATGCACCCTATCTGCTGCCGCGCAGCCTGCGACCAAAACCGAAGAACGGCCGTAACGAACCGGCCTACCTGACTGAAGTCTTGAGGGAAGTGGCACTGCACCGGGAAGAGAACCCGACAGACCTGGCCAACCACAGCACCGCCTGCGCCAGAGCTTTTTTCCGCTTGCCAGAGATTGCTTGACGCATATCAAGATTTTTCCGAGATCATGGCGGCACAATAATGGCACCTTGCCAATACTGTTCCGCTCAATCAGAGAAGACCTTCTATGGGTGCCTGGCTTAGCAATATCTCGTTGAAATACAAATTCTGGGTGGTCAATGCGGTCGCCTTCGTCACCACCTTGTTATTGGTGCTGTACGCCGTGCAACTGGAGCAGCAGGCACGTAGCCAGACCGCCCAGGCCGCCGCCCATAGCCAGGCCCTGCTGCTCAATGCCTGGCCTGCAGGACAGCCCCTACCCACCGATGAACACCTACTGACTTTCTCCCAGGGACAGACACCCAGTTTCAACGACCAGGCGTTGCCCGAGCTGAGCGGCGCCAACGGCTGGATCGAGATCAACCACATGCCGCTGTTCGGTGCCAACCCGTTGCTGGGCGCCGAAGTCGTCCATCGCGCCGACGGCCAGCAGGTCGCGGTCCTGGCCCATGCTCCGAGCCTGGCCCAGGTCTTCAGCGACCGTTTCACCAACTACGCGGTGGCCGTATTCATCCTGATGTTCGCCATGCTCTGCGCCTCGCAGTTGCTGATTCGCTTTCTCCTCAGCCAGCTCAATACCCTCAAGGACGTCATGCTGCATGTCGAGAAGACCGGCGACCTGTCTGCCCGCGTACCGCTGTCCTGCAAGGACGAAGTGGGCCAGATGGCCAGCGCCTTCAACGCCATGCAGGCCGGCTACCAACGGGTGGTGAATACCGTGGCCAATACCGCTCGCCAGTTGGATCAGGGCGCCGCGCGCCTGGCCTCGAGCATGAATGATGTACGCCACGGCATGCTCGGCCAGCAGAGCGAAACCGATCAGGCCGCCACTGCCATCAACGAAATGTCCGCCACCGTCTACCACATCGCCCAGCATGCGGGTGCCACTCGGGACCTGTCGCAAACCGCGGACACTCTGGCCGGCACCGGCCATGAAGTGGTCGGACGGGTGCAGAAATCCATAGCCGGGCTGTCCAGTGGCGTGCAGCAAACTGCCGAGATGATTCAGAAACTCGCCGAGGACAGCCAGAAGATCAACGGCGTGGTCAACGTCATCCACAGCATCGCCGAGCAAACCAACCTGCTGGCGCTCAACGCCGCCATCGAAGCCGCCCGGGCCGGCGAAATGGGCCGCGGCTTCGCCGTGGTGGCAGATGAAGTGCGCAACCTGGCCAAGCGCGTACAGGCCTCCACCGACGAAATCACCGGCATGGTATCCGCCCTGCAGGCCGGCACCCGCGATGCGGTGGACTTCATGCAGGAAAGCTCGTTCAAGGCCGACGACTGCGTGCAGCAGGCTCAGGAAGCCGGGGCGGCACTGGCGGAAATCACTAGCGCGGTGGCACAGATGCGCGAGAGCAACACTCAGATCGCCGTCGCCGCGGAACAGCAGAGCCAGGTGGCCGAAGAAATGAATCGCGCGGTGGTCAGCATTCGCGATGTCACCGAAAACACCGTGCAACAGACCGTTGCTTCCGCCACCACCAGCAGTGAACTGGCGACCCTGGCCGGTGAATTGAACAAGGCCATTGGCCAGTTGAAGCTCTGATCCGCCAGCATAAGCGAGTGCCCCATCGCATCCACTTGCCCCGGCCCACTGGCTATCGAACCGATAGCCAGCCTTGATTCGCCGCCAAACCGACTGCGCCCTATTCTTGGTTCATGAGTTTTCAAGCACTAAGGATGATCATCATGGGCAAACGTCACCCCAACCTTCCCGCCTGGCAATGGCGCGTCTACCCGCAAAGCCACCAGCATCCGACCAACCTGGTTTTGCACCTGATCGCCGTCCCCCTGTTCATCGTGGGTTTTCTGTTGATTGCGTCGGGAGTGTTCTCCCTGAGTTTCCTGAGCCTGGCCATTGGCGTGCTCGGAGTGCTGGCTGCCTTGGGTTTGCAGCGTCACGGCCATAGCCTGGAGGCACAAGCCTCCGAGCCATTCAGTGATCGCAAAGATGCGGTGCAACGCCTGCTGGTGGAGCAGTTCGTGACCTTTCCACGCTTTGTTCTAAGCGGCGCCTGGTGGCGTGCCTGGCTGCAACGCCACCGCCACTGACGCCTCAAGCGAAGATGGTTACCGTCTGCCGGCTCAGGGCGATCAGTTGCCCCTCCGGACTCCACAACGCTGCGGCGGCATGCCCGTATCCATCCCGGGCATGCTCGATTTCCACCCGGTACTTGCACCAGTCCAGGGTACTGACTGACAACAACGGCTGGACGAACTCGATGGTCCAGGTCAGGGTGCTGCCCGCCGCAGGCTTGTTCAAATGCGGCAGCAGGGCCGGCGGCCAGGCATCCACCAGCGCCAGGATATGCGCCTCGGTCACCGGTTCTTCTTTGACATCCCCACGCAGGCGGACCCAGCCCCCCATGTCCCGGGAACGGTTGCCAGTGAAGGGCATGCCGCCGATGCTCCAACGCATTGCCAAATGACGCATGAATTCCGGCGTCACGCCCTTGATGTAGGGCAGTTCCTGGCACTCGTCCCAATGCTTCATCTCAGGCGCAGGCAAGGCGCCGACACTGACCGCAGACTCGCGGGAAGCACCAAAGCTGCCCTGCACCAAGGTCACCACTTGGCCGTCCTGCATGGCGCGCCCCAGCACCTGACTGACAGCCTTGCCTTCGCGCAGCACATCCACTTCAAAGCTGACCGGTACATCCGGTGACACTGGACCGACAAAGGTGACCGCCAGGGAGCGTACCGGCCGGTCCAGTGGGACCTTGGCCCGCATCGCTTCGTACTGCAAGGCAACCACCAGACCACCAAAACTGGCGCGCCCCTGAGCCCACTCAGCCGGGATGGTCAGCGCATGGGGTTGGCCGCGTACGGCCTCGAGCAAATCGTAGAAACGCATGAAAACCTCGGGGGGCAAAAAAATAGACTCCGGGATCTTAACCAGCGTCGCAGAGCCGCACAGCGATTATTCTGGCCAAAGCAGCGGACAGATAAGCCGGACAACGGTGATCAGTTCCTGAAGCAATCGCCATGAAGCTTGTCCAGCACCAGATCGGCGCGGGCCTGAGACTTGAGCATGGTTTTACGCCAGGTAGCTACACAGGGCAGCAAGTCCATCTGCTGTTCGGCCTGGGCCAGCCATTGCCAGCAATCATGCCAATCCCCCAATGCACCCTGGGCTGCCTTGAGGCGTTTCATGGCTTGGGATGGCAAACGATCCAATTCCGGATACGCATCGGCGGCGTAGCGCACACGCTTGATCAACAGTCGCAGGCGATGACGATCATGGGCAGGATCGCGCAGCGCTTCACCCAGGGTTTTCCACTGCTTGGACAGGCGTTTTTCAATCTTTCCCCGTAAACCACGCAGCAGCCCTTGGCGCTCGGAGGCCCGTAGAAACCGCGGAAACGCATCCAGTACCAGGAACAACTGCGCCAACTGCGGCCCGACTGCTATCGCCGAATATTCTCCGTCCAACTGGGCTGTACGACGCTCGGCGGCAACATGCAGGCCATGCTGATGCAGATAAGCCGCCAGCACTTCACGATCACGAATCGGCGTCGTCAGCTGTCCGACCTCACTGGCCGCAGCCTCCAACTGCTCGACACCGGGCAAACCGCGCAATGGACGCAACAAGCTGCGCAAGCGTCGCACAGTGATGCGCAAGTCGTGCAGTGCCTCG
>NZ_MOAK01000081.1:259829-260267 GCF_003732485.1 Pseudomonas protegens | reverse complement strand
GGGGGCGCCAGCCAGTCGCGCCTGACAAGCCAGCAAGCTCACTTCCAGGCTCAAGATCTGAACCACCAATCGATCAACCAAGGCAGACATCAGGCTTTCCCCAACACGGCTCACAAGCCCGACGTGGGCTTATCCGACTCAAGAATGGCACCCCAGGCCCAAGAACGGCATTGCGCCAGGTCATTGGGGTCCGGTGGTGATTGCCCGTTTCAGCGTAGCGGCTGGCGCGGCTCAGCGCCCGGCACGGGACTCTCGAATATAGAAGCGCGCCTTCTCGGCTTTCTTGGTGCACCCTTCAAAAGCTTCGAATTGCTGCTGAGTCTTGGCACCGGTCAGCAACGACAAGGCCTTGGAGTAACTCACAGTGCCGGCGAAACCTTCGGCCTTGGCCAGGTCAAGTTCGTGCCAGGCGGCGTCCAGCTGAGTGCCGCAGCTGTC
>NZ_MOAK01000081.1:243130-259768 GCF_003732485.1 Pseudomonas protegens | reverse complement strand
GATCCAGGCTTTCATCAATGACACCTCAAGAAAAGAAAACAGTCGTACAGGTTAAGACGATCACAGCGTAAAAAAGTGCCTGACTCACCCCTTGGAAAATATAGCCGCAGTAGCATAGCCGCGCGGCCCGAGCCCCCCTAGGAAAAAACACCGGAGAGGTGCTGCCTTGCATCAGTAATTGAACCCCGGGGCGCTATGGGTGCATTGTTGCAACCTGTTTGGCGAAAGGACGAATCATGAACAAACGTGTCGCATTGGTCCTCGGCTCGGGAGGCGCTCGCGGGTACGCCCATATCGGGGTCATCGAGGAGATCGAAAGACGCGGGTATGACATCGCCTGCATCGCCGGTTGCTCCATGGGCGCCGTGGTGGGCGGCATCTACGCCGCCGGCAAGCTCGCCGAGTATCGGGAGTGGATCGAAAGCCTGGACTACCTCGATGTACTGCGCCTGGTGGACGTGAGTTTCCGCCTGGGGGCGATTCGCGGCGAGAAAGTCTTCGGTCAGATCCGCAAGATCGTCGGTGAGGTGAATATCGAAGACCTGCGCATTCCCTACACTGCGGTAGCCACCGACCTGACCAACCAACAGGAAATCTGGTTCCAGGAAGGCTGCCTGCATCAAGCCATGCGCGCGTCCGCAGCCATCCCCAGCCTGTTCACCCCGGTGATGCAGGGCAATCGCATGCTGGTGGACGGCGGTCTGCTCAACCCACTGCCGATCGTGCCAGTGGTCTCCAGCCATTGCGACCTGATCATCGCGGTCAACCTCAACTCCACCAACCAGCGCCATTATCAGTTGCCGGTGATCCAGCGCCCACCGGCGTTCAAGAGCCGCTTCGACAGCCTGATCAACTCCCTGGGTTCGCACTTGCCGTTCCGGCGCAAACAGGCCGAGCAACTGTTGTTGCTGGAACAGGAAGCCTTCAAGAGCGAAGCCGCCGAGATCAATCCCTGGGTCGAGGGTGCCGAACCGGAATCCCAGCAACCGGCTGCTGCGCCAGAAACCGACGGTGCACCCAAGTCCGCCAGCGGTTCGTTCATCATCGACAACGTCGGTCCGGCCTCGCTACTGGATCTGGTGAACCAGAGCTTCGAGGTCATGCAGACGTCCCTGGCCCAGTACAAGATCGCCGGCTACCCACCGGACATATTGATCAACGTGCCGAAGCGCGTGTGCCGGTTCTTCGAGTTCTACAAGGCCCCGGAGCTGATCGCCCTGGGTCGGGAAATCGCCAGCGACACCCTGGACCGCTACGAACAGGAACAGTAGCAAGCCCTGACATTCCGGGCCCCGAGGCTCAGGAGTCGCCCCCCAAAAGACGGTAGCCAACCCCCGCCTCGGTGACGATGAACCGTGGCTGGGTCGGATCATCCGCCAGTTTCTGGCGCAAATGCCCGACCACGATCCGCAGGTAATGGCTGTCCTCGGTGTGGGTCGGCCCCCAGATGTCCTTGAGCAGCTGCTGCTGGGTGATCACCCGCCCGGGGTGTCGTGCCAGTTGCGCCAGCACGGCGTACTCCTTGCGCGTCAAGGCCACTTCCTGGTCGTCCAGCAGTACCCGACGGTAGGCCAGGTCCACCGTCAGCGGCCCCAGCTGCAACGCCGCTTCCTGCACCTCCCCCGCCGGGGCCTGGCGCAACAGGGCGCGAATGCGTGCCAGGAACTCCTGGATGCCGAAAGGCTTGGTCACGTAATCATTGGCGCCACCGTCCAGGGCTTCGACCTTCTGCACCTCACTGGCACGTACCGAGAGCACCAGCACCGGTACCGTCGACCACTCGCGAAACTCGCGCAGTACCTGCTGGCCATCCATGTCCGGCAGCCCCAGGTCGAGCACCAGCAAGTCGGGCTTGTTCAGCGCCGCCTGGGCCAGGCCCTCGGTGCCGGTACCGGCTTCAATCACTTTGTATCCTTGGGACGCCAAGCTGATGCGCAGGAACTTGCGGATCTGCGGCTCGTCGTCGATGACCAGGATGGTCGCGGTCTGGCTCATGGGTTCAATTCAAGACAAGTAAGAGGCAAAAGAGTAGCGCAAGGCTGCCCCGGCAATCCGGGTAGCGCTTGCGTTGCGAGGCGTGACTGCGTTCTACAGGTATTCACAGATCCTGCTCAAGTTCCGGCTGGGTTTGCAATGGCAAGTGCAAGGTGATGCAGGTGCCATGGCCGTCAATGCCGTCAGCGACACTGATATGCCCGCCGTGGGCACCAACCATGCCCTGGCAGATCGCCAGCCCCAGTCCCGTTCCTTGCCCTCCCCGATCACCACGGGCGGCGGTGTAGAACATGTCGAAGATCTTCGCCCGCTCATCCTCGGGAATCCCCGGGCCCTCATCGCTGACGGCAAAGCTCAATTCGTGCTCATCGGCACTGACCTTGAGTTGCAGGTGTCCCTGGTTTGGCGAAAAGCGCGCTGCGTTCTCCAGGACATTGACCAGTGCCTGCTCGATCAGGGCGGCATGCACATGGAGCAACGGCAGGTCCGGTGGCAATTCAGTGCTCACCTGCAGCGGCGCCAGCACCGCACGCAGACGGTTCAGGGCACTGCCGACTATGTCCCCCGGCGCGACCCAGTCGCGCGCCAGTTTCAACGCACCATGGCCGAGCCGGGTCATGTCCAGCAGGTTCTGGATGTAGCGATCCAGGCGCTCGGCCTCATCACGCGTGCCTTCCAGGAGTTCACGCCGGTCTTCCAGGGGAATCGCCTCCCCCAGCGCCAGCAGGCTGTCGATGCTGCCGCGCATCGAGGTCAGCGGTGTGCGCAGATCGTGGGACACCGAGGCCAGCAAGGCACTGCGTAACTGTTCGGTTTCACCGTGCAGTCGCGCCGCCTCCAGATCCTCCGCCAGGCGCGCCCGGGCCAGCGCCTGGGCCAGGGGCTGGCTGAGAGCGGTGAGCAAGCGGCGCCGCTGGCCACTGAATTCTTCGCCTTCCCTGGGACAGACACCCAACAAACCCAAGGGGCCGTCGTCCACCGACAACGGCCACCACCACCAGCGCCCGAAGGGCAAGGTCCCGGTCCCCAGCCCCGCAGGCTGATCGTGCTGCCAGGCCCAATCGGCCGCCGCACGTTCAGCCTCGGAGAATTGTGGCGAGCCACCGGTTTCGACTTTCCAGCCGCCTTGCCCGTCGCGATTGAGCAGGCAGATACGCAACTCGTCACGCCCATTCAGGTGCTGAGCTGCAGCACTGATTACCGCTTGCCGGTCAGTGGCAGCGGTGAGCTTGCGCGACAGGTCCAACAGCTCACCGGTTTCCTCCTGAGTCTCGCGCAAGGCCTGCAACTGCCGCCTCTGGCGCGCCGCGAGGTTGCCGGTGAGCGCGGCCATGAGCAGGAAAAACAGCAGGGTCAGCACATCCTCTTCACGCTGGATGGCAAAGGAGAAACTCGGCGGGATAAACAGAAAGTCATAGCTCAGGAACGACAGCGCCGCGCAGGCCAGGGCCGGCCCCAGGCTGCTGCGCACGGCCACCAGCAACACCGCGGCAAGAAACACCAGGGAGATGTTCGGCAACGGCAGGACACTGGCCACCCCCCAGGCCAGGGCACTGGCCAACACGGTCGCCAACAGCGCCAGGGCATAGTCGAACCACAGCAGCGAGTGCTTGGCCCGCAAACCCGGCAGATGGGGTTGCGGCTCGCTGTCCAGGACATTGATTTCCAGGCCGTCGGCATTACGCAAGAGACGCGCCGCCAGGCCGCCACCAAACCAGCGCCGACGCCAGCGACGGCTGGATTGCCCCACCAGCAACAAACTGGCGCGGCGTTCGCTGGCGTGCTGGATCAGGGTTTTGGCCACCTCGCCAGCCCGCAGCAGGACCACCTCCCCTCCCAAGCGCTCCGCCAGTTGCTGCGCCGCCTGCAAGCGCAGACGCGATTGCTCGTCCCGCAGCCGACCGTTGTCCACATGCACCAGGCTCCAGGGCAGATGCCGACGCTGGGCCACACGACTGGCATGCCGCACCAGGCGCTCGGCCTGGGCATCGCCGTCAATACCCACCAGCAAACGTCCACGCACCGCCGGGGCCGCTTGCCCCAACTGGCGATAGCCCAGGGCCAGGTCGTTATCCACCTGAGCCGCAGCGGTCTGCATCGCCAACTCCCGCAGCGCGGTGAGATTGGTCTGGGTGAAAAAGGCGTCGATGGCCGCCCGCGCCTGCTCCGGTACATAGACCTTGCCGTCCCGCAGGCGCTCCAGCAACTCCCGCGGCGGCAGGTCCACCAGCAGCAATTCATAGGCTTCCTGCAGCACCCAGTCGGGCAGCGTCTCGCGGACCTGGACTCCGGTGATGCCACGCACCTGATCGTTGAGGCTCTCCAGGTGCTGGACATTGACCGTGGTGAACACGTCGATACCCGCCGCCAGCAGCTCCTGGATATCCTGCCAGCGCTTGGCATGCCGGCTGCCCGGAGCATTGCTGTGGGCCAGTTCGTCCACCAGTACCAGCTTGGGCCGGGCCTTCAACAGGCCGTCCAGGTCCATCTCTTCGAGCACCACCCCGCGGTATTCCGAGCGCACCAGGGGCTGCTGCGGCAAGCCGCTGAGCAGCGCTTCGGTTTCGGCACGACCATGGGTTTCCACCACCCCGGCAAGCACTTTGACCCCTTGGCGCACTTGCGTGTGGGCGGCCTGGAGCATCGCGTAGGTCTTGCCGACGCCGGGAGCGGCGCCAAGAAAGACCTTGAGCCGGCCGCGGCCATCCCGGGGCAGATCAGCGAGCAGCGCGTCGGCGCGGCCGGAATCACTCATGGGTTATCTCTCTGCAACAAAACATTCAGTTCAATCCGCACTCTAGACGCTGTCACCCACACCAACGACAGCGGCTACAGATTTTCCAGGGCTTGATTCAGGGCCAGTACATTGACCACCGGCGGCCCCACCAGCGGCCGCTCGGTATGTGCCTGCACCAGCGCCGCTAGCTTGGCCGCCGGCAGATTGCGCGCCGCCGCGACCCGCGCCAGTTGATAGTCAATTGCCTTGGGTGGCAAGTGCGGATCAAGGCCACTGCCGGAGGTGGTCAGCAAGGCCAGTGGCACCGGCCCTTGACCTGGCACCTGGAGCTTTTGGGCATCATCGATCACCCGCGTGGCCAGGGCCGGATTGCTCGGCGCCAGGTTGCTCGCGCCACTGGACACCGTGGCAAAGGCTCCCGCCGATGGGCGTGGATGAAACCAGGCATCACCGACAAAATCCTGGGCGATCAGGGCCGAACCACGCACCTTGCCCTGGGCATCACGCACCAGACTGCCATTGGCCTGGTCCGGAAATGCCACTTGGGCCACGCCGGTGACTACCAGTGGATAAGCCACGCCAGTAATCAGAGTCATCAACACAATCAGGCTCAAGGCCGGACGCAATACGCTAGTCATTTCTCAATCCTCGATTCATTAGTACCGCAGGCGAGTCACACCAGGTGCAAGGCGGTCAGCAGCATGTCGATCAGCTTGATCCCGACAAAGGGCACCACTATCCCGCCCACGCCGTAGATCAGCAGGTTGCGCCGCAGCAGGTGGGCGGCACTGGCGGCCTGGACCCTGACTCCGCGCAACGCCAGGGGGATCAGCACCACGATGATCAGGGCGTTGAATACGATCGCCGAGAGAATCGCGCTCTGCGGACTGGTCAGGTGCATGATGTTGAGCACACCCAGCTGTGGATAAATCGCCGCGAACAGCGCCGGCAGAATGGCGAAGTACTTGGCGACGTCGTTGGCGATGGAAAAAGTGGTCAGGGCGCCACGGGTCACCAACAGCTCCTTGCCGATCTGCACCACGTCCAGCAGCTTGGTCGGATCACTGTCCAGGTCGACCATGTTGGCCGCCTCGCGGGCCGCCTGGGTGCCGTCGTTCATCGCCATGCCGACATCGGCCTGGGCCAGTGCCGGGGCGTCGTTGGCGCCGTCGCCGCACATGGCCACCAGGCGCCCGTCGTTCTGCTCGTGACGGATGCGCGCCAGTTTCTTTTCCGGCGTGGCTTCGGCCAGTACATCGTCGACCCCGGCTTCGGCAGCGATGGCGGCAGCGGTCAGCGGATTGTCGCCGGTCACCATGACGGTACGAATGCCCAGCTTGCGCAACTCGGCGAAACGCTCACGAATGCCGGGCTTGACCACGTCCTTGAGGTGAATGGCGCCGAGCATCCGGCCTTCGCCGCAGACCAGCAGTGGAGTACCGCCGCTCTGGGCGATCTTGTCGATTTCCCGGGACAGGGCCGGCGCCAGGTCGCTGCGTTTGAGGCCAACAAAGTTCAACACCGAATCCACCGCGCCCTTGCGATAGATCCGGCCCTGGTAATCGACGCCGGACAGGCGGGTTTCCGCACTGAATGGCACGGCGGTCAAGACTTCACTGGCCGGTTCAGGCTGTGGATAAAGTTCACGCAGGTATTCGACGATGGATTTACCTTCGGCGGTGTCGTCCGCCAGGGAAGCCAGCAATGCCGCTTCGGCCAGTTCTCGTGCGTTCACGCCGGGAGCCGGATGAATGGCGCTGCAACGACGGTTGCCGAAGGTGATGGTGCCGGTCTTGTCCAGCAACAACACGTGCACGTCCCCTGCTGCCTCCACTGCACGCCCGGATTTGGCGATCACATTGAGGCGTACCAGGCGATCCATCCCGGCAATGCCGATGGCCGATAGCAGACCGCCGATGGTGGTGGGAATCAGGGTGACCAATAACGCCACCAGGAACACCAGCGGCAGGCTGCCATTGGCGAAGTGGGCGAAGGGCTGCAGGGTCACCACCACCAGCAGGAAGATCAGGGTCAGGCCGATCAACAGGATGTCCAGTGCCACTTCATTCGGCGTCTTCTGCCTCTTGGCGCCTTCCACCAGGGCGATCATGCGATCCAGGGTCGACTCGCCGGGATTGCTGGTGATGCGCACCAGAAGCCAGTCGGAGACCAACCGGGTGTTGCCAGTCACCGCTGAGCGATCGCCACCGGACTCGCGGATCACCGGCGCCGACTCACCGGTGATCGCCGCCTCGTTGACCGCAGCGATGCCCTCGATCACCTCGCCGTCTCCCGGGATCATTTCCCCGGCTTCAACCCGCACTACATCGCCTTTGCGCAGATTGATCGCCGGCACCACCTGATAGGTGCCCTCGCTGGTGCGACGGCGAGCACTCAAGCCCTCGCTGCCGGCCTTGAGGCTGTCGGCCCGGGCCTTGCCACGGCCCTCTGCCAGGGCTTCGGCAAAGTTGGCGAAGAGCACGGTGAACCAAAGCCAGAGGGCAATCTGTGCCGCGACGAATGTCGGAACCGAGGTATCCGGCACGAAACACAGCACGGTGGTCAGGATCGCCGTCAACTCCACCACCAACATCACCGGCGAACGTTGCAACTGGCGAGGGTCGAGCTTGACGAAGGCCTGAATCAGCGCCGGGCGCCACAGGGCAGAGATCGCGGTGCTCGAAGATTCGGCCTGGGTGCGCTTGGCCTTGGCGGCCGCATCAACAGCCTTGTTCGAGGCAGGAACATGCATATTCATCATCAGGTCCTCAGAAGCCCATGCTCAAGTGTTCAGCGATTGGGCCCAACGCCAGGGTCGGCAGGAAGGTCAGGCCGCCCACCAGCAAAATGGTCACGGTCAGCAAGGCCACGAACAACGGGCCGTGGGTAGGGAAGCTGTTCTGGCCGATGGGGGCGGTTTTCTTCAGCCCCAGGCTGCCAGCCAGGGCCAGCACCGGCAGGATGTAGCCGAAACGTCCGATCAGCATGCCCAGGCCCAGCATCAGGTTATGGAAGGGGGTGTTGGCACTGAAGCCGCCAAAGGCCGAACCGTTGTTGGCGCTGGCCGAGGTGTAGGCGTACAGCAACTGGCTGAAACCGTGGGGTCCAGGATTGCTGATGGCGCCGGCCGGGCCAGGCAGGCTGGCGGCCAGGGCACCGAGAACGAGAACGCCAATGGGCATCACCATCAGGGTCACTACCAGCAATTGCACTTCCTTGGCCTGAAGCTTCTTGCCCAGGTACTCCGGGGTGCGGCCAATCATCAGCCCGGCCAGGAATACCGCGATCAACACGTTCAGCAGCATGCCGTAGAGGCCAGCGCCAACCCCGCCGAAGATCACCTCACCCACCATCATGTTGATCAGCGCCACCATGCCGCTCAGAGGGTTCAGGCTGTCATGCATGCCGTTCACCGAACCGTTGGAGGCGGCCGTGGTGGTCACCGACCAGAGCACCGTGGCGGTAGTGCCGAAGCGCGCTTCCTTGCCTTCCAGGGGGGCCGTCTGCTCCACCGCAGCATTCTGCAGCACCGGGTTGGGTTGATACTCCGCCCACAACGAGGTGGCGCCGCCAATCAGGAACAGGGCAAACATGCAGGCGATGATGGCGCGGCTCTGGCGCAGATCCTTGACGTAGTGGCCGAAAGTAAACACCAGGGCCACGGGAATCAGGATGATCGACACCAGCTCGAACAGATTGCTCCAGGCGCTGGGGTTCTCGAACGGGTGAGCCGAGTTGACACCGAAGAAGCCACCGCCGTTGGTGCCCAACTGCTTGATGGCGATCTGGCTCGCCGCCGGGCCCAGGGGAATCACCTGGTCGTTGCCTTGCAGGGTCAGGGCATCCACGTAGTGGGCAAAGGTCTGGGGTACGCCCTGCCAGACCAGGAACAGCGCCAGCAGCAGACACAGCGGCAGCAAGCCATAGAGGGTCGCGCGGGTCATGTCGACCCAGAAGTTACCCAGGGTGCGCACCGAACGCCGGCCAATGCCGCGGCACAAGGCAACCAGCACCGTCAGCCCGGTAGCAGCGCTGACGAAGTTCTGTACGGTGAGGCCGACCATCTGGCTGAGGTAGCTCAGGGAGGCCTCGCCACTGTAGGACTGCCAGTTGGTGTTGGTCATGAAACTGACCGCGGTGTTGAACGCCAGGGTCCATTCCTGTCCCGGAAGATTCTGCGGGTTGAGCGGCAGATGATCCTGGAACAGCAGAATGGCAAACAGCAGGACAAAACCCGCCAGGTTGAAGGCCAGCAAGGCCAAAGTGTATTTCTGCCAGCTCTGCTCGTCTCGTGAGTCGACCCCGGAAATTCGGTAGCACACACGCTCCACCGGCCCCAGGACCGGGGTCAGCCAGGTGCGCTGGCCTTCCATGACTTTGTAGTAGAAACGCCCCAGCCAAGGCGCGGGCAACAGCACCAGGGCAAAGAAAGCGAGGAGCAGCCAATAGTCATAACTGTGCATAACCGCAGCTCCTAGTTCCGATCCGCGCGCAGCAGCGCAACCAGTAGATAAACGAACAGGCCCACTGCCAGTAGCAGTGACACCGCGTCCAGAATGGTCATGGAATGTCTCCGAGGTACGGCGATCGCCGCGAATGCAGCCATTGTCCGCAGGGTGCCTGTAAAGGAACGAGATCGACGGGGTGGGCGACCCATAAAGAAAGCGTAAAGACTGGCTTTATGCGGCGTTTACCCAGGTGGTTGGAGAACGGCACCGGTTGCACGAATGCTCCCTTGCCCCAATGGGAGGCACCGAGATGCACCAGACTGATATCGATCGACGACAAAAATCTGGGAAACATCCTCGATACGACAGCTTTCCCGGCTTTACGACGGTCGCCGCGAGACTGGCATGGGCGCTGCACGGGCCAGTCCCGAGCACTTCCAACCGTTCAGGGAGCAACCGATGAACACACAACTCAAGCCCACTTTGGGCACGCTGCATTTATGGGGTATTGCAGTCGGCCTGGTGATTTCCGGGGAGTACTTCGGCTGGAGCTATGGCTGGGGCGTAGCCGGCACCCTTGGATTCCTAGTGACCTCTTTACTGGTCGCCACCATGTATACCTGCTTTATATTCAGTTTCACCGAGCTGACCACGGCCATTCCCCATGCCGGAGGCCCCTTTGCCTACAGCCGGCGCGCCTTTGGTGAGAAAGGCGGCTTGATTGCCGGCTTGGCCACCCTGATCGAATTCGTCTTTGCGCCACCGGCCATTGCCCTGGCCATTGGCGCCTACCTGAATGTGCAGTATCCGGCGCTGGACCCCAAGCATGCCGCGGTGGGTGCCTACCTCGTCTTCATGGGCCTGAACATTCTCGGGGTGAAACTGGCGGCCACCTTCGAACTGGTGGTCTGCGTACTGGCGGTGGCAGAGCTACTGGTATTCATGGGCGTGGTAGCACCGGCCTTCAGCTTCAGCAACTTCGCCCTCAATGGCTGGGCCGGAGCCGACACCTTCGGTGCCCCGGCGATTGCCGGGATGTTCGCCGCCATCCCCTTCGCCATCTGGTTCTTCCTGGCCATCGAGGGAGCGGCCATGGCCGCCGAAGAAGCCAAGGACCCCAAACGCACCATTCCCAAGGCCTACATCAGCGGCATCCTGACCCTGGTACTGCTGGCCATGGGAGTGATGTTCTTCGCGGGCGGCGTAGGTGACTGGCGCACCCTGTCAAATATCAACGACCCGCTGCCCCAGGCGATGAAAGCCGTGGTGGGTGACAGTTCCGGCTGGCTGCACATGCTGGTATGGATCGGCCTGTTTGGCCTCGTGGCCAGCTTCCACGGCATCATCCTCGGTTACTCGCGGCAGTTTTTTGCCCTGGCCCGTGCCGGCTATCTGCCTGCATCCCTGGCCAGGCTGTCACGTTTCCAGACGCCGCACCGGGCGATCATCGCCGGCGGCCTGATCGGTATCGCCGCGATCTACAGCGACGGCCTGATCAACCTGGGCGGCATGACCCTGACCGCCGCAATGATTACCATGGCGGTATTCGGCGCCATCGTGATGTACATCATGAGCATGCTCAGCCTGTTCAAACTGCGCCGGGCCGAACCGGACCTGCCACGCAGCTTCCGCGCACCGGGTTATCCGCTGGTACCCGCCATCGCACTGGTCCTGGCGCTGGTGTGTCTGGTGGCCATGGCCTGGTTCAACGCGCTGATTGGCCTGATCTTCCTCGGCTTCATGTTGCTGGGTTTCATTTACTTCCAGCTCACCGCACAGCTGCGGGCCAATGCCCCGGCAGATGCCATGCTCACCGGTTTGTAAGCATCGAGCGCTACTGACCGGGACAATCGGGCATACAATGGAACCAGTGCGAAACGCTTTAACTCAAAGCATTACAGGCAGTCCCGAGGGCGAACCTTCGTCCTCGGGAAACTGCCGTTCAAGGAGAGCCCTATGCCCTGGTATGCCTGGTTGATTCTGGTGGTTGCTATCGGTTCGATCGTCGGCGGTTTGATGATGCTGCGCGACACCGCCAACAAGGTCGAACTGACTGATGAGCAACGTAAACGCGTAGCCGAACGCAACGCGGAAATGGATGCCAAGGAAGCGCAGGATCGTTAATCCCGCCAGCCCCTTCGTCCAACGCTGAAGGGGCTGTTCAAGGCTCTACTTCTCCCATTCGGCCTTGGCGATGTGCAAGCCGTGCTGACCTTTGTAGGCCGCCCGTTCCGGCTGGCTCCAGCCCTCGAGCAGTGACTCTTCGAGACGATAGATTTCCACCCCCAGTGGGCGGCAAACACTCAAGGGGTCCTGGGCCTCGGGGCCCCACATCGGCAAGGACAGATCGCCCCCCGGGCAGGTCGACAGTGCACACAGCAGGTCGATTTCGGCAAAGAACTCCAGATAATCACCCTTCTGCGCCGGACAGGCCTTCATGAAATACATGTCGTCGTGATTAAGGCCTGTGCACTGGAAGATATTCAATACGTCATGCACGTCAAACTCGGTGAGGCCATGGGGCAGGACCGCCCGCGTCAAATTGGAATGACAGTGATGATGAAAATCCTCGCCTGTGAGCATTCGATTCACATAGGGATCACAACGGGTGCCCAATAAATCATGCAGGCGCCCGCCATGCTCGTCGATTCCGTAATTCGCCAGGCTGTCATCGGTGATCGTGACCAGCGGCCGCAAGAAGGGCAGGTTCGACCAGAGCCGATCATGGGTGCTGACATGGGCACCCTGGAGTTGCCGGGTACGTGCGGCCCATAGGCGTTCCCGCGGGTCATTGGCATTCCAGACGTTGAAGTCACCCACTTGCGGGCCTTGCGGTGTGGTCACTCGAAACACGTGACCGGCGGGCACCTTCCAGGCCCGGCCAGTACGAATCGGCACCTCGAACTGCTCGATCAGCGTGCGTTGTGCCCGGTTATCACGGATACGCTCATAAAAGGCCGTATCCACCTGCAGCGCCGAACCTTTGCTGACCTGATAAGCCGCTGGATAGTCTTTGTACATGGGTATCGCCCTCACTCAGTGACGGAAGGATTGGCTAAACATGTTCAGCAGCAGGCGCTCGGAGTCGTCCAGGTATGCCTCCATTGCCTCGCCGGCGCGGGCCTTGTCACCCTCCACCAGCCATTCGTGAATCTGCCGGTCACGAACCAGCCAGGGCGCCTGGAACAACGCTTCATCCGGCGCGGCGCAAAACACCAGGCGCAATTGCGCCACTACATTGGTGAAAAACTCATCGAACAGGGGGGAATCCAGTAGCCCCACCACCTGCTGATGAAAGCGCAAACCATGGGTACCGACAGCACGCCAATCCTCGCGCTCCCTGGCCAGTTCGGCGGCCTCGATGGCATCTAGCATGCGATCGGTTTGGCACTCACTCAGCGGCCTTGCGCTGGCTATCGCCTGTAACTCCAGAGTCCGACGCACTCGGAATAGATCCCTGACCTCATCACCGCCCAGGCGTCGGACCACCACGCCTTTATGACGGACATAGTGGGTCAGCCCCTCCTGGCCCAAGCGGTGCAAGGCCTCACGTATGGTGTTGCGCGAAGCGTTGTAGGTGTTGACCAACTCACTCTCCACCAACGGCATGCCAGGCAACAGACGACCACCGATAATGTCCGCACGCAGTTCCACCCTAATCTGGTCTGCCAGGGATAAACCGCTGCTCATGTAAACACCTCGAGATTGTTCAACAATTTGTGATCAAACTTTATTCACTTATCGTGCCAACTCTTGATAATCCTTCCACACCCGCCATGCCTGTCGGAAAGCTGTAAAAACTCAAAAAAACCCACTGATAAGTAGGGACATGATCTGATGATCCTTGGTTAAAATAGCGCTCTAGTTGTGGAGTTTTCTCAAATGCGTTATTCAGCAGACCATAAAGCCCAGACACATCAACGCATTATCAAAGAAGCTTCTGAACGCTTTCGCCGTGATGGAATAGGCGGAACGGGTTTACAACCCCTGATGAAGGCCCTGGGTCTAACCCATGGCGGTTTCTACTCACACTTCAAGTCCAAGGATGAGCTGGTAGAAAAAGCCCTTTGCGCAGCAGCGCAGGACCTGGACGCCCACTGCGCAGCCCTGTTCGCACAAGAACAGCCACTGCAGGCATTTATCGACAATTACCTTTCCGAGTGGCACCGAAGCTCAGCTCATCAAGGTTGCCCACTACCCACCATGAGCTCGGAACTCGGCCAGCGCGGCCAACCCAGCCCCACCACCGATGCAGTGCTCAATGCCAGGCTCGCCCAAGTGGAAGCGGCCCTGGAGGGCGGAAATAAGGCGCAACGCAGCCTGATGATCATGTCGACTCTGGTGGGAGCGCTGATGCTCTCGCGCAGCGTGGAAAGTCAGGAGCTGGCGGTACGGATACTGGAGGTCGTCAGTGAGGGCCTGAAGAACCAGGAGCGGGAATAATACAACCCGCCCCAAGCCCCCCCCTCTTTACTTGTAGCGCGCGGCGGCACTGTTCCTGGAAAGGTTGGGACCCAAAGCCAGCCGCGCGGCCACCAGTGCTTGCCAGTCTGCTGGATCAGGGAGCGAAGGGACAGTGATCAACTCTCCCTGATCGAAACCGCTCAATGCCGCATCCACCATCTCGGCCGCCTCCATCACCATCTCTGGCGGGATGGCCGTTGCATCCATGCCCGAACGCTCCCAGATCTCGGTACGAGTGACCCCAGGCAAGACTGCCTGGACCTGAACGCCACTGCCTTTCAACTCAGCCTGCAACGACTGAGTCAGACTGAGCACGTAAGCCTTGGTGGCACTGTAGGTCGCATTGAAGCGCTCCGGAATTAATGCCACCACCGAGGCGATGTTGATGATAGCCCCACGCCCAGCCGCGGAAAAACTCGTCGCCGCCGCCCCTGCCAGACGAGTCAAGGCCAACACATTGAGCTGGATCATGCGCTCCATCTGATCCAGATCGGCACCAGCCAAAGGCCCGTTGGCAGCCACACCCGCATTGTTCAGCAGCAAGCTGATGCCCGGGTCTTTACGCAAGCGTTGCTCTACCTTCAACAGATCATCCTTGAGCGTCAGATCCGCCCTCAACACCTCAACCTGAACCTGATATCTAGCACTGAGGGCTACGGCAGCCGCCTGCAAACGGCCTTCATCCCTGGCGACCAGTAGCAAATCAAAACCCCGCGCCGCTAGCCGTTCAGCGTAAATCGCACCGATACCGGATGACGCACCGGTAACCACCGCCGTACCTTGGGATCGAACCGAACTCATAGCTGTGCTCCTGACAAGACTTCAAAGTAATGAACGCCTCCGATTGGGCCATCCGGAGAAGAAAAATATTACACTCATAATATTTTCGATACACCATAAAAAATCTATCCCAGTGATACAGATTTACTGTCTGGCTCCAAATCCGTCCTGAAATGCAGAAGGCCGGTCAGTGACCGGCCTTCAATTGCTACTGGATCAGGTCAATTGACGACGAGCTTGTCTCGATTGCGCTCCATGATGCTCCTCCCGATACCTTTGACCTCCAGCAGTTCATCCACCGAGACAAAAGGACCGTTCTCTTCACGGTAAGCGACAATCGCCTTGGCCTTGGCCTCGCCAATTCCAACAAGTTCGCGCTGCAGGACAGCCATATCGGCGGTATTGAGGTTGATTTTGCCGGCTTGAGGTATTGCCTGTTCTGCCGCCTCGGGAGCAACAGCCTGCGCTTTGACGACAGGCGCCGCTTGAGTTGCAAGCGAAAGGCTGGATAGAAAGGCAAAAATCAGCGAGGAAAAATAAGAGTTACGCATAGTGACGCTCCATGACATCGAGTAAGGAAAGCAGCTTTCCGAAGCTGCCTTCCAAACCTAGGTGATGCAGGGGGCAAGTCAAAGGTGATAGGGTTACTGGTTGTGTAGACTCAAGAATCGGTTCGGCGCTGCTGGTATATCCAATCGACTATGTCACCCTCTGGGGTATATCCGCTTACCGTTTCTCGGAGTAGCTGACGAACCATCACATAATCATCCTCACCAAGAGCGGCGAGCAACTCCTCGAGCGTGAGCTTCAAGTTCTCCCAAGATAGATGCTCCTCATTGGCGCTCATGATCATCGGGTGCTCGGTGCCTAATACGTTGTCACCAATCAGTAACTCTTCGTAAAGCTTTTCGCCAGGACGCAGACCAGTGAATTCAATGGCGATATCACCATGAATATTCTTTTCTGAACGTACACTCAAGCCAGAAAGATGAATCATCTTTTCTGCGAGCTCGACAATCTTCACCGGCTCTCCCATGTCCAAGACAAAGACATCTCCCCCCAACCCCATTGAGCCTGCTTGAATAACTAACTGTGCGGCCTCAGGAATAGTCATGAAATAGCGAGTGATCTTAGGATGGGTTACAGTCAGTGGCCCGCCAGACTTTATCTGCTTATGGAAAAGTGGAATTACAGAACCAGAAGAACCTAATACGTTACCAAAGCGGACCATGGTAAATCGGGTTTTATTGATTCGCGATATTGCCCCAGCGTCATTGAATAAAATGGGGGATGGCTCTTTGCTTAATGCTTGCAAGGTCAACTCAGCAAGGCGCTTGCTGCATCCCATAATATTAGTAGGGCGTACTGCTTTATCCGTAGATATGAGTACAAAATTCGTCACACCGGCGTGCAATGCAGCTTCTGCTGCATTAAGAGTACCTATCACATTATTCAATATCCCTTCTGTAATATTATGCTCGACAATAGGAACATGCTTATAGGCCGCAGCATGATATACAGTATCCACTCCCCAAATAGTCATTACATCCAACAATTTCTCATGATGACGCACCGACCCCAAGATAGGAATCACTTTAACCGCCAAGGAAGTTCTTTCGATATAGCTCTCAAGCTCTGACAAAATACTATAAAGATTAAACTCACTATGATCGAGCAAGAGCAAAGTTGTAGGACGTAGTGGTAAAATCTGACGACATAGTTCAGACCCGATAGAGCCTCCCGCTCCAGTAACAAGAACCGTGCAATCTCTAATACAGCGCCTCAGAAGGTTTTCTTGTGCAGGAACAGCATCACGCCCAAGTAAGTCGGCAATATCAACCTCTTGAATATCGTCAACTTTCACCCGACCACTGGCTAAATCCATGAATCCTGGAACACTGCGCACATGAAGGGCGAAGCCGTCAAGAGCGTTGAGGATTTCACGACGGCGCCCACGGCTTGAAGAGGGAATAGCCAGGAGGATTTCGCTGACTCCTGTCTCATCAATCATTTGCTGTATATGTTTGGGTTTGTAAACCTGCAGTCCAGAAATAACTCGACCCGCAATACCACTGTCATCATCAATAAATGCAACTGGACGCATCATCTTTCCAATGCGCAAAGCAGCGACGAGTTGATTGCCTGCAGCGCCAGCGCCGTAAATTGCAACCTTTGGCAAATTATTGTCACGACTAGCAAAGGGGACAAGCTGAG
>NZ_MOAK01000081.1:231683-243058 GCF_003732485.1 Pseudomonas protegens | reverse complement strand
AAGCAGAACTAGACTCAACCACCAGTAATTGAACACAATCGAGCGCGGTACAAGCGTCTGATGATTGCTATATAAATAGACCACCAACGCAAGAATAAGCGCAGACAAACTAACAGCCTTTACTATAATTATTAATGCATCATTACCAAAATAACGCATTACCGCCCGATACATTCCAAATCGAATAAATAGAGGTATAGCAACAATCGGCGCACTAAGAAATAGCCAGAAATGAATAATGGCGGGATTATTCAAATCCTCAAATCCCAGCCTGACAACGAATGCCATCCACAATGCCAGCCAGATCAGTGTTATGTCGACAAGTACTTGTAACAGCCGCTTGTATCGACGTGGCATGCTCAGGAGAAAAACTCTCAGCCGATCCATAAAGCCTTTAAACACCTTACCGCCCCTTAACTAGACTACCGACTCTGCCATTGTACGCATACATAGTGAGCGCCCCATACAGGCCACTTAATAAAACACAAATTACTAGCGAACTTCTAGTACTCCTGCCTTGTATTTTATTGCTAGAAAAATCAAAGGGATATAGGAAATTATTAAGGCTAAAACACCATCTAGCCTACCTGTCACAGCCAGCCAAGCCATCGGCAACAACCAAATAATATTAAGTCCTCCGATTGCCAAAGAGACAGGCAGATGTCCGCCGACCTCTCTTGAGGCGTACTGATAGGCATGGCTTCGATGCGCCTCATAAATCTTGTCACCTCTTAGTAGGCGACGAATCAAGGTAAAAGTTGCATCGACAATAAATACTCCCAAGAGAATCAGCCATCCCCATAGGAAACTTTGAAAAACTGCGGCAGCTTGTAAAGAGAAAATAGCCAGAGTAATACCCAGAAAGCCGCTCCCGGCATCCCCCATAAAAATTCGAGCAGAAGGAAAATTCCAATATAAAAAACCAAGTGTTGCAAAAACAAGCAGTAAGGGAGGACCAACAAGCTCATCAAACCCAGTTACCCAGTATAGTAGTGCGGCCCCCAAGCATACGGTAACAGCCTGAATACTCGCGAGACCATCAATACCATCCATAAAGTTATAGAGATTGAGCATCCAAACCATATAAAAAGCCACAGCAACATAACCAATGTAAATAAAATTCAATTGGAAGCCTAATACCGTCAATGACGGCACTCCACCAACCCAATACAAGCTCCAAATTGCCGCTATAAAGTGCCCCAATAATCGCCAGCGAGCAGCAATATGTCCATGATCATCTAGAAAACCAATAACAGCAACAAGCAAGCCAGCACCTAAAAGTGCAAAGACGTAAGCAGATGAAATAGCATTACCTATAAGCAATAAAGGCAAGAATAGACTAAAACTTAAAACGATGGAAACACCTCCTCCACGCGGAGTTGGAACAGAGTGAGAGCTTCGACTATTTGGGACATCGATCAAGTGGTTCGATAACGCATAAGCTCGCAACTTTGAAGTCATGAGAAGCGCGCACAAAAGGGCAGCAGGTAATAACAACCAGAGAATCATGTTCAGTGCGTTCCTTGATAATATTCGGCTGCACTCTTCAGTGCATCATAAACACCAGAAGAAGTAATCCAATCCAAAAACTCATAATACTCAAACATAAAAAAATCTCACCAAACCTCAACAGAAAAACTGACAACTTCAACTTACCACTTGCCCCCCTAAAGACCTAATAACTCTTACCTTACTGCAACCCGCTAGCCCAACACCAACCAGAAACACCGAAAAACACATCATTTCTAGCAAAACCTTAACAGCTCGACTCTATCTTATGTTTGTAGCCGCTATAAGATTCAGCATACTTGGAAGGCGCACTTACTTAATGACAAATGAAAAACCCGAACTTCTTCGCCGACTTCAATAGAACTCACAACAACCATTTGAATCCAAAAAACTCAAAACTTAAAGGCAACTGCAATATTTACGAAACCACAAAAACCAACATAAAAACACTTCACGGAGATACAGAAAAATAACGAACAAGACGCGCATTAACAACTTTTTCATCAAAATTCGAAACAGCCAGCTTACGACTCTGTAGTCCCATCGCTTCGATCTCTTCTGGATTATTGATGAAGTATATCATCTTTTCAGCCAAAGCCTCGGGTGACCACGCCGGTACTAAAAAACCATTCACCCCATCAACAACTGTATCCCTGCAACCAGGGACATCTGTCGTAATAACTGCCCGGCCTATAGCCATAGCCTCTTGGGTACTTCTAGGAACCCCTTCCCTATAGGAAGGTAATACGAATACACTTGAATTTGTAATCCAACTAACGACATCATCAACATGCCCCTGATGATCAACCAATCCTTGACGCGTAAGCTCATTGACATAATCAGAAGTCAATCCCCCAGGATTATCTTCATCAAGCCCACCAAGCATAACAAACTTGGCATTAGAAAACTTCCCTCTAACTATACGAGCAGCTTGTATAAACTCATTGACACCTTTTTCAGCAAGCAGTCGACCTACAAATATAAAGCTGATATCTGCTTTAGGAGGTTTAACATAAGGGTAGCTTGATAGCTTCAGACCTATACCACCTAGAACACTAACACATGAAACCTTTAATTTATATTTATCCACTAAATCCAAACGATCATCATTATTTAGAAATATGATCCTTTCAAGAAAAGGAAAAGAAACCTTATATAAAAATACCTGTACTCGCTTTAAAAAAAGCCCCTTAATCGTAATACCTTTCGGCTGTTCTGTAAAAGCGTAGCCGAGCCCCTCCAACATTCCCACCCGCCTCTTAACTCTAGCTAACAGTGCAGCTAAGGTTCCAAATATCACAGGCTTTGAAAAATAACTAAAAACAATATCCGGAGCAATTTCTTTCAGCTGCCTAGATAATTTTAACGTATTAAAAATATCACCTAATGGGTTCAGTCCTGTACGGCTAAACTCATAATCCACAGGCTCTGCCCCCAACGTTGAAACCTTAGTTCGTGAGTCTGCATTGTAGTCGAGGGCAAAAGCGTATACTTGATAGCCTTCGCTGATCAAAGCCATGATCAGATCCGAACGAAAACCAAGAACACTAGCCGCCGTAGTGCCAATTAATGCTATCTTCATCAATACCAATTTCCACTAAGCCAAGCCATATCATAGTTTTATAAAAAACAAAGCCATGATACATCGAATACACAAACAAAAAAATGCCACCACACAATCTTGACTTTTCAAAAAATAAAATCTACAGAACCACTCTCGAGTAAACTACCTATCCAAAGGATCGTAATCAGACGAGTAAAGCTCAATCCAACTCATCACAATCCTCTCAAGAGAATAGGTTTCAACAATCCTCAGCCTCGCAAGCTGCCCCAATCTTCGAGCAGCGGAAGAGTCCATATCAAGTCCTGAGCGCATTGCAATAGCAAGTCCTTTTACATCACCAGGTTCAACTAGAATTCCGTGATCGCCAACCACATCTCTAACACCACCACTGTCGGTTGCTACGACAACCCGCTCTGTAGCCATGGCCTCGGCAACAACAAGGCCGAAGCCCTCCCACAAGGAAGAAAGTACATAAAGATCAGCAGCGTTATAAAAGTCTTCGACATCACTTCTCACACCATAGAATGTAACCCTATGAGATATTTTCAGACTTTCAGTTAAAAGTACCAACCTTTGTCTTAAAGCACCCTCACCAACAATCCATAATCTTGTATTTTGATCCTCGGCACTGATTAAAGCAAAGGCTCTTAAGAGCTCTGGATATCCCTTGGCCTCAGCAAGACGACCAACGGCCAGCACGATCTTTTCATAAGGTAAAATACCCTCTCTATTTCTAATAAAAGATCGCTTTGACTCATCAAAATGAAATTTATCCGTATCTATTCCATTTGGTACTGCCAACATAGAACCGGGTGTAACTGCGCCTTTAGCCTCAAATATCTTTACCCCGTCATGACTTACGTTAGTAGTTATATCTGCTAGAGAATCCGTGAGTCGATAAGCTAGCATTCGGAGCTTACCTCCTTCATTAGTATTATGTGCTGTACAAATCAACTTCGGCATATAAGTTACGACTCTTACACAGCGCGCTAACAAATTCGCGTGAACCATGTGGCTATGTAACACATCTGGCGCAAAATCCTTTACAAGGCGTCTAAGTAAAAAAAGACTTCTGAGAAATCCCACGACAGTTTTTTTTATATGAAAGCCTACAGTTTCAACTGATACCTCATCGGACAATAATGCACCATCACCCGTCAGGTACGCTACTTTAACGTTATGGCCAAGTACCTGCAGGCGCAGAGCCAAATCCAAAACCTGTCGCTCCGCTCCTCCCACATCCAAGCTGGTAATAAAAAATAGAATCTTCATAAAATCCTGTTAAGAAACTTATAAAAAAAACATTGAATTGCACGCAAAAAATTCTTGACCTTATATGAATATTTTCTTTCTCTAAAAATTTGAGCCCAATAAAAAATTAAAAATCCTGTCGGATTTTTTCTCAAGTTCGAAGAAAAATTCTTAGAGTACCCATCATCAAGATAATCAGAGAGATAAATAGCTTTATCACCGAAGAAATATATATCCCCCTCATCACCAACCTTATTCCAAATAAACAATTCAGGCACAAACTTCTCTCCTTTTACAACAGGAAAAGGATATTTCAATAAAACCTCAGCCTTGAAAACATAAGCAAGGTCGCCTTTAAAAAAATTTCCGGCTTCTGTAGGACTCATAACAACAGGGGAACAATTCAGACCTGAATCACGACCAATCACATTTAGATTAAAATATGCTCGCCGATAACAGACACCTACTAACGGTCCACTATCAAGGTCAGATAGCGCACATTCAATATCTTCTATCGCTGTCGTAATCAGTGCATCATCACTATCAACAATAAAAACCCATGGCGAATGGGCTTTAGCGATTCCATTATTAAGAGCCACATGCTTACCCGAGTTCTCCTGCCGAACAACTCGAATAGTAAATGGTGCACCAGTAGAAAACTCATTGATTAAATCATATGTACCATCATTGCTACCATCATCAACAACAAGCCACTCAAATGACATGTTGCTCTGTGTGCATAAACTCTGAAAAAGTCGAGAAAGTGTCGCAGCCCTATTATAGGTTGGAGTTAATACCGTTATCACAATCTTCCTCCTGCATTTTCTTCTCGGCTATCCTTAAAAGCAACAACCAACAGCACCATACACAAAAATATTTCAGCCAATACAAAACCAAGCACTATACCTACAACTCCAAACCAAATAGACATTAACCCAGCCGTCAACATCGACAGCACAGAAAAAGTCATCATCAAAAAGCTAGTAACCTTATCCTTTCCCATCGGAATCAGAATACACAAACCTAATGCTTGATTGGCCAGGCGAAAGGGAATTACCCATACAAACACTCTTAACACATCCTTTGCCACAATAAAATCTTTGCCCAAAATATTGATAACGATAAACTCTCCCGCTACATAAAAAACTCCAGCCACCACCAACCCAAAAACAAACATACCAACCACAACCCCCCAGGAAAGCTTTTTTGCCTCACTTCTAGCGGATAAGAATTGACGATTAAGATAAGGATAAAAACCGATCAGAACAGGATTAACAAAACCTACAAAACCTCGAATAATTTTTTCAGCCGGAACATATGAAGCCACTGAAAAACTACCTAACATCATCCCGACCAAAGAAGGCCCTGCACTTAGTAAAATATTATTAGAGCTCTTGTAAAGAAAAACATGAAACCCTATTTTTAACTGCCTAACTCCTTCAGTAAAATTAAGGACAACCCTACCAATTAGACGACAACATAAAAAATTCCCAAAAACTGTATTAACAAGCGCCAACCCAGACATAATACCAAGAGCAAGCACCGCATCACCACTATCTTGCACGAAAACGTACAGAGCTAATAGGCTTAAAAACCGAAGAGCCACCTCAAAAACGACGACCAACGTTATATTTTCAAGCCCCTGAAAAAACCAAAATGGACTAAATCCAAAAGCCAAAAAATAAAGAACCCCAAATACTATCAAAGCCCCATCATAACTTTCTTTTCCGAACAAATAAAAAACCACCACACCAAAAACACATATAACTGAAGAGATCATCAACTTAGCAGACAATACACTTCCGAATATTCTAACCAGAGAGCCTACATCATCTCTAGACACAGCCACCTGCCGAGATCCACTCAAGGAAAACCCATACTCCACGATCAAAGATGACAATAATGCTATAGACTGTACTAGAACTACCTTCCCATACTCTTGCACACCCAAACTTCGCGCAAGAATTGGAATTTCAAGTATAGGAACCATATAGGAAAAAAACTGTGCAAAAAAAAGCACTCCCATATTTTTGAATAACTGCCTCACCCCACCCTCTCCACAGCCATCAACTTGAGCATCTTTGCCTCTCACTTAACTTATTGACTCGCCTAAACATCCAAAGAGCGGAGTTCATATCATGATACTAAAGTAGCAAGTTTAAACTTTAGTAAAAGCGCCACTAAAACCGACATCGCTACATGCTACCCCATACGTAACCAGAGCTACGTCTTCGCTCACAAATAGCAATCAACCTCTCTAAGCACTATATACAGGCTCAAGCTAAGACTGAGAGCAAAACAAAAAAGAGGGAAGTTTTTACAAGAGACATATCAAAAATCTGCCACTACCTATTCAAGCCCTTTCCACAAACCCTTTACCTAAGCCAAAAACCAGATCAACGCAAGAGTGAAAGCCTGACAGGATTCAACTCTAAAAAAGCTGACAATGGACCGTAAACCATAAAAACATATATTATATTTTTATAAAAACAACACTCAAGAACAAGTTCTCTCTTCATATTAAAATGCGAACTTATTCGCCCCCCCCCAACTGAACACTCAAGAAAATCGACCATTGAAAACCAACACGCCCGAGAGTTACGCGCCTTAAACAACTAAAATCCATGTATTTGACCTATTTTACATAAGTCATAGATTTTCATCCTCATCATTGACACGATCGCGGAGCTCTTTTCCAGGCTTAAAATGTGGCACAAATTTGCCATCCAAACTTACAGATTGACCGGTCTTGGGATTTCGCCCGACACGTGGAGCACGATAATGCAAAGAAAAGCTACCAAATCCTCGAATCTCAATTCGATCACCGGTAGCCAGACACTGCGACATTTGCTCAAGCATCGTCTTGATGGCCAGCTCGACATCCTTGGATGACAGCAGCCCTTGATGGGTGACAATTCGTTCGATCAACTCCGACTTCGTCATATTTTTCCCTTCTTTTTCAAGCAGCTAGGTCAGTGCTCCAAAGGTTTTAGCATGCTCTGAGGTTTTTGAACAGTCCATGCACGACGCCGATACAAAGGACAAAAAATATACTGACAGAAACGCAATGCTCCCCCTTATCGACACATGACCAGCATCGTTCGAGTCAGGTAACCTGCCGGATTCCAACCGAAAGGATAATCGCCCTCCTCATCTTTGGCATCATTGGACTTGGCAATGAGCTTATAGCCATTGGCCTTACACTCAAGCGCAGCACGCTTGTAGCATTTATCCCAGTCCGACCCTAGCCCCGAACAGTCGACCTCTATGCCGCTGCCCCCACGAACCGCATAGGTCTTTACGTTGGCCGTGCATCCAGCGAAAAGAAGAACCAAAAAACGATACCCAACCTGCTCATACTGCTCCTTAAGGCAGCTCACGCTGCTCGAGTAATACACCAGCTGAGCAAGCCTAGCCCCTTATACTCAGCCAACTCACCTAAGAAAGGGACAATTCGTTGCACAAGTTGGTTTCCCCCACCTCTCTCCTCTTACCTTCTCAAATTTCAGGCACAAAAAAGGGCGACCTAAGTCGCCCTTTTTTATGGTCCGACAGAACTTAGTTCTGCTTTTCCATCTGCGCACGCAGCAGGTCGCCCAGAGTGGTAGGACCAGCAGCGATATCCGAAGCAGCTGGCTTGTCGCGCAGGCTCTGGATAGCTTCTTTCTCGTCTTCAACGTCTTTCGACTTGATCGAGAGCTGGATTACACGGCTCTTACGGTCAACGCTGATGATCTTGGCTTCAACTTCTTCGCCTTCTTTCAGAACGTTACGAGCATCTTCGATGCGGTCACGGCTGATTTCGGAGGCTTTCAGAGTAGCTTCGATATCGTTGGCCAGGGTGATGATGGCGCCTTTGGCGTCAACTTCTTTTACAACACCCTTAACGATTGCGCCTTTGTCGTTCTCTTGGACGTACTCGGAGAACGGATCGCTTTCCAGTTGCTTGATACCCAGGGAGATACGCTCGCGTTCTGGGTCAACCGACAGGATAACGGTATCCAGCTCGTCGCCCTTCTTGAAACGGCGTACGGCTTCTTCGCCCACTTCGTTCCAGGAGATGTCGGACAGGTGAACCAGACCGTCGATGCCGCCGTCCAGACCAATGAAGATACCGAAATCGGTGATCGACTTGATGGTGCCGGAGATCTTATCGCCCTTGTTGAACTGGCCAGAGAAGTCTTCCCATGGGTTGGACTTGCACTGCTTGATGCCGAGGGAGATACGACGACGCTCTTCGTCGATGTCCAGAACCATAACTTCCACTTCGTCGCCGACTTGTACGACTTTCGAAGGGTGGATGTTCTTGTTGGTCCAGTCCATTTCCGAAACGTGTACCAGGCCTTCCACGCCCTCTTCCAGCTCAGCGAAGCAGCCGTAGTCGGTCAGGTTGGTTACACGAGCGGTAACGCGGGTGCTTTCTGGGTAACGAGCCTTGATAGCAACCCATGGATCTTCGCCCAGTTGCTTCAGGCCCAGGGAAACACGATTGCGCTCGCGATCGTACTTCAGAACCTTGACATCGATCTCGTCGCCAACGTTGACGATTTCGGAAGGATGCTTGATACGCTTCCAAGCCATGTCGGTGATGTGCAGCAGGCCATCGACACCGCCCAGATCGACGAATGCGCCGTAGTCGGTGAGGTTCTTGACGATACCTTTGACTTGCTGACCTTCCTGCAGGGATTCCAGCAGAGCTTCACGCTCAGCGGAGTTCTCGGCTTCGAGGACGCTACGACGGGAAACGACAACGTTGTTGCGCTTCTGGTCGAGCTTGATGACTTTAAACTCGAGCTCTTTGCCTTCCAGGTGCGTGGTGTCGCGCACTGGACGGACGTCAACCAGAGAACCTGGCAGGAACGCACGGATGCCGTTAACGTCGACAGTGAAGCCGCCTTTAACCTTACCGTTGATAACGCCCTTGACCACTTCTTCGGCTGCGAAGGCTGCTTCCAGAACGATCCAGCATTCAGCGCGCTTGGCTTTTTCACGGGAGAGCTTGGTTTCACCGAAGCCGTCTTCAACCGAGTCCAGAGCAACGTGAACTTCATCACCAACATTGATGGACAGTTCGCCAGCATCGTTGTAGAACTGCTCAAGCGGGATAAGTGCTTCAGACTTCAGACCAGCGTGAACGGTTACCCAACGCGCTTGGTAGTCGATGTCGACGATAACACCGGTGATGATGGAGCCTGCCTGAAGATTCAGGGTTTTTAGGCTTTCTTCAAAGAGTTCCGCAAAGCTTTCGCTCATTTTAATTCCTGTTGATAAGGGCGAAGAATCCGCCCATCTGCCACATCCCAGACGATGTGGGTTACGTTCATATAAAAGAAAGATCGCAGGACTATGACTGGTCCCCCGCGATCTTCCTTGTTCACCCGGCGATATCGCGAATGGCGATCTCACTCAAGATGCGTTGCAACACCTGATCGATGGACAACTCCGTGGAATCCAGCTGTATGGCGTCAGCCGCCGGTTTGAGCGGGGCTACCGCTCGCTGGGTGTCACGCTCGTCGCGCGCACGTATCTCATCTAGCAGACTCGACAGACTAACACCATCGACTTTTCCCTTCAACTGCAAGTAGCGCCGACGAGCTCGCTCCTCGGCACTGGCAGTCAGGAAAACCTTCAATGGCGCATCAGGAAACACCACGGTGCCCATGTCGCGACCATCCGCAACCAGGCCCGGTGGCTCCTGGAACGCGCGCTGGCGCTGCAACAAGGCATCACGCACCGCTGGCAGCGCCGCGACCTGGGACGCCCAAGCACCTACCTGCTCATTACGCAGGTCATCCGTCACATCATCGCCTTCAAGAATGATCCGCTGCGGGTGATTTTCGGTGGCACCGAGAAACTGCACATCCAAGTGAGCCGCCAATAACTTCAGCGACTCTTCATTGGTCAGGTCGACACCATGATTGCGCGCAGCGAACGCCAGCAGCCTGTAAAGCGCCCCGGAATCCAGCAGGCACCAGCCCAGATGCTTGGCCAGCTTGCCAGCGATGGTGCCTTTACCCGAACCACTTGGCCCATCGATGGTGATTACAGGCGCCTTGATATTCACGACTGAGCCTCTTGTGCGACACGAATCCCCACCTGCGCGCACAGCGTAAGGAAGTTCGGGAACGAGGTCGCGACATTGGCGCAATCATGAATACGAATTGGCGCATTGGCACGCAGCGAGGCGACGCTGAAGGCCATGGCGATACGATGGTCACCATGCCCGTGAACCTCACCACCACCAATCTGGCCACCATCAATGATGATGCCGTCCGGAGTTGGCTCGCACTTAACGCCCAGGGTCAACAGGCCATCAGCCATTACCTGAATACGATCAGACTCCTTGACCCGCAGCTCTTCCGCGCCGCGCAGTACAGTACGCCCTTCAGCGCAGGCAGCCGCCACGAACAATACAGGGAACTCATCGATTGCCAGCGGCACCAACTCCTCGGGAATCTCGATCCCCTTGAGCTTGGCAGCACGCACATGCAGATCGGCAACTGGCTCACCGCCGACTTCGCGCTGGTTTTCCAGACGAATATCAGCCCCCATAAGGCGCAGGATATCGATCACGCCAGTACGAGTCGGGTTGATTCCCACATGCTCCAGCACCAACTCGGAACCTTCAGCGATGGAAGCCGCTACCAGGAAGAACGCCGCAGAAGAAATATCCGCAGGGACTTCGATATGAGTCGCCTTGAGCTTACCGCCCGATTCAACCGAGGCGGTTGCGCCGTCAACACTCACCGAGTAGCCAAAACCACGCAGCATACGTTCAGTATGGTCGCGGGTTGGCGCCGGCTCGGTGACCGTGGTCTTGCCCTCGGCATACAAGCCAGCCAGCAGCAGGCAGGACTTAACCTGAGCACTAGCCATTGGCAAGGTGTAGGTCAGCCCTTTGAGCTTGTGACCACCACGAATCACCATCGGTGGGCGACCTTCGGCCGCCGTCTCGATCACCGCCCCCATTTCCCGCAGCGGGTTGGCCACGCGATTCATCGGACGCTTGGACAGGGACGGATCGCCAGTCAAGGTGCTGTCGAAGCTCTGC
>NZ_MOAK01000081.1:213543-231630 GCF_003732485.1 Pseudomonas protegens | reverse complement strand
TCTTTCTTTCTTTCGGACCTGGCGCCGGCTTCAAGCCGTGCAGACCAACACCATGAATAGTCACACGCCCGTGGTGCGGACCTTCGATGACCACTCCCATGTCGCGGAAAGCCTGCAGCGTCGCCAGAGCGTCCTCACCCTCGAGGAACCCCTCGACTTCGGTGGTGCCTTCAGCGAGGGAACCGAGCATGATCGAACGGTGGGAAATCGATTTGTCACCCGGTACACGAATCCGCCCAGACAGGCGGCCACCAGGATTTGCCAGGAAAATCAGATCGTTGGAGTTCATAGCGTCCACATAGGCCCGGCGGGCCAGGATTTTACCGAAATGCTCGCGGGCAACCCGGGCGCGAGTGAATACGCCCAACAACTGATGCCCGTCCCCTGCATCGACCGCGTCACGCAGAGCGTCGAGGTCGTTGCGAAATGTATCGAGTGTGCGCAGAACCGCCTCGCGATTGGCAAGGAAGATGTCGTGCCACATGACCGGGTCGCTGCCGGCGATTCTCGTGAAATCGCGGAACCCGCCCGCAGCGTAACGGAAGATATCGAGATTTTCACTGCGCTTGGCCAACGAGTCGACCAGGCCGAATGCCAGCAGGTGCGGTAAATGACTGGTCGCGGCAAGGACTTCATCGTGACGCTCGACCTGCATGTGCTCGACATCCGCCCCCAGCTCACGCCAGAGCCTGTCGACCAGATCCAGTGCCGCAACATCAGTCTGCTCCAGCGGCGTCAGGATCACCTTGTGCCGACGAAACAGCTGCGCATTGGATGCTTCCACACCGCTCTGCTCGGAGCCCGCAATGGGGTGTCCCGGAACAAAGCGTGCAGGCACGCCGCCAAACGCCTCTTGCGCGGCGCGCACCACATTGCCCTTGGCACTGCCGACATCGGTCAGCACCGCCTGCCCCAAATCCATGCCGGCAAGCAGCGCCAGCAGCTTTTCCATGGCCAGGATCGGTACCGCCAGTTGAATCACATCGGCGCCCTGGCAAGCCAGAACCAGATCCTCTTCACAACGATCCACCACCCCCAGCTCGACCGCCAACTGGCGGGACTGCGGATCCAGGTCGACACCGACCACCTCATGGCACAGGCCACTTTCACGCAAACCCTTGGCAAAGGAACCGCCAATCAATCCCAGGCCGATCACCACCAGGCGACCGATCATAGGCACAGCAGATTGCATTGGAATGACATCAACCACGGGCCAGAACCTTGGCCAAAGCCTCAAGGAAACGAGTATTTTCCACCGGCAGGCCGATGGTGATGCGCAAATGATTTGGCATGCCGTAGTTGGCCACCGGACGCACGATCACACCCTCGCGCAGCAGGCCCTGGAATACCGGCGCAGCCTCACGCCCCAGATCCACGGCAATGAAATTGCCCTTGGAAGGAATCCAGCTCAGGCCCAGCTCACGAAAACCCGCTTCCAACTGCTGCATGCCGGCTTCGTTCAGGCGACGGCTCTCGGCCAGGTAGTCCACATCCTGCAATGCGGCGCAGGCCGCAGCCAGTGCCAGACTATTGACATTGAAAGGCTGGCGCACGCGGTTCAGCACATCCGCCACCACTGAGGTCGAGAGCCCGTAACCGACCCGCAGGGCCGCCAAGCCATAAGCCTTGGAGAAGGTCCGCGAAACCAACAGGTTCGGATAGGCCGCCAGGAAGTCCAGACCGTCCGGCAGGTCACCGCCTTCGGCATACTCGATATAGGCTTCATCCAGCACTACCAGCACATGGGCCGGCACGTCCTGTAGGAACTCATCCAGCTCCTCGGCACCGAACCAGGTCCCGGTAGGGTTGTTCGGATTGGCGATGAACACCACACGGGTCTGCTCATCGATCGCCTTGAGCATGGCCGCTAAATCGTGCCCCCAGTTGCTGGCAGCAACGACTTTTGCCTGAGCACCGACTGCCTGGGTAACGATGGGGTAGACGGCAAATGCGTGCTCACTGAACACCGCATTCAGGCCTGGCGCCAGATAGGCTCGAGCCACCAGCTCCAGAATATCGTTGGAACCGTTACCCAGGGTCACCTGCTGGATCTCCACGCCGCAGCGCTCGGCCAACAGAGACTTGAGAGCAAAGCCGTTGCCATCGGGGTAACGGGTCAGTTCCGCCAGCTCGTCGCGAATCGCCGCCAGGGCCTTGGGACTAGCGCCCAGCGGATTTTCATTGCTCGCCAGCTTGACGATGGTGGCCGGATCGATGTCCAGCTCCCGGGCCAGTTCGTCCACGGGCTTGCCCGGAACGTAAGGCGAAAGTTGTTGCACGCCTGGTTGTGCCAGTGCGAGGAAGTCGCCACTCATTGTTAAAGCCTCAGAGAACCGCTTTCGGGTAGGAACCCAGCACCTTGAGTGCCACTGCTTCCTGACTGATCTTCTCCAGCACCCCCTTGATCAACGGATCACGGTGGTGGCCAACGAAGTCGATGAAGAACACATAGGTCCATTTGCCACTGCGCGAAGGTCGGGTCTCGATTCGCGTCAGGTCGATGCCATTGTCGTGGAACGGCACCAGCAGTTCGTGCAAGGCACCGGGCTTGTTGCTCATGGACACGATGATCGAGGTCTTGTCGTCGCCGGTCGGCGGCACTTCCTGGTTGCCGATCATCAAGAAACGCGTGGAGTTGTCCGGACGGTCCTCGATTTTCTCCGCCAGACGTGTCAGGCCATACAGGCCCGCCGCCATGTCGCCGGCGATCGCCGCCGAATTCCACTCGCCCTTGACCCGCTTGGCAGCCTCGGCGTTGCTGGACACCGCCACGCGCTCGACATTCGGGTAATGAGCGTCCAGCCACTTGCGGCACTGGGCCAGGGACTGAGCATGGGAGTAGATGCGGCTGATGCTGTCGGTCTTGGTGTTTTCGCCCACCAGCAAGTGGTGGTGAATGCGCAACTCGACTTCACCGCAGATCACCATGTCGTGCTCTAGGAAGCTGTCGAGGGTGTGATTGACCGCTCCCTCGGTGGAGTTTTCCACCGGCACCACGCCAAAGTTCACCGCACCGGCTGCCACTTCGCGGAACACTTCGTCGATCGCAGCCATTGGTTTGCTGATCACTGCGTGACCGAAGTGTTTCATGGCCGCAGCCTGGGTGAAGGTGCCTTCAGGGCCGAGGTAGGCCACTTTCAGCGGCTGCTCCAGAGCCAGGCACGAAGACATGATTTCGCGGAACAAGCGCGCCATCTCTTCGTTGCCCAGCGGCCCCTGGTTGCGCTCCATCACCCGCTTGAGCACCTGAGCTTCACGCTCCGGACGATAGAACACCGGCACCTCGCCCTCGGCGAGGGAACCCATCTTGACCCGGGCGACTTCCTGGGCACACCGTGCACGCTCACTGATCAGTTCCAGAACCTTCTCGTCCAGGGCGTCAATGCGCAGGCGCAGGGCCTTGAGTTCTTGCTCAGACATCAGCCATGTTCCTTCTCGAACTCCGCCATGTAGGCCACCAGTGCATTGACTGCGTTGATGTCCACGGCGTTATAGATGGAGGCGCGCATGCCGCCCACCGAGCGATGCCCCTTGAGATTCAACAGGCCACGAGCCTCGGCCCCCACCAGGAACGGCTTGTCCAGACGATCGTCTGCAAGGCGGAAAGGTACGTTCATCCACGAGCGATCGGACTTGTTGATCGGGTTACTGTAAAGGCCGCTGGCATCGATGAAGTCATACAGAGTGCGCTGCTTGGCTTCATTGAGCTTGGCAATGGCTGCCACCCCACCTTGCTCCTTGAGCCATTCAAACACCAGACCAGACAGGTACCAGGCCAGAGTCGGCGGCGTGTTGTACATCGAACCGTTGTCTGCTGCGACCTTGTAGTCGAGCATGGTCGGGCACAGCGAACGGGCGCGGCCCAGCAGGTCTTCGCGAATGATGTTCACCAGGATGCCGCTGGGGCCGATGTTCTTCTGCGCACCGGCGTAGATCATGCCGAAACGGGAGATATCCACAGGGCGCGAGAGGATGTCGGAAGACATGTCGGCCACCAGGGGAACGTCGCCGGTTTCCGGGATCCAGTTGAATTCCAGGCCACCGATGGTTTCGTTCGGCGCGTAGTGCACGTAGGCGGCGTCTTTCGACAGCTGCCACTCGTTCTGGCCGGGAATTGCGAAATAGTCGTAAGGCTTGGCAGTGGCCGCAACATTGACCTGACCGTAACGAGAGGCTTCCTCAATGGCTTTCTGCGACCAGATACCAGTGTCGATATAGTCGGCCTTACCACCTTCAGGCAGCAGGTTCAGCGGAATCTGGGCAAATTGCTGGCTAGCGCCACCTTGCAGGAACAGCACTTTATAGTTCGAGGGGATATTCAGCAGATCACGCAGATCCTGCTCCGCCTTGGTGGCGATGGAGACAAACTCATCACTGCGATGACTCATCTCCATGACCGACAGGCCCTTGCCATGCCAATCCAGCAATTCGGCCTGGGCACGCAACAGGACAGCTTCAGGTAGCGCAGCGGGACCTGCGCAGAAGTTATAGGCTCGTTTGCTCACATCCACTCTCGCTATGCATTCACGGTAGCGGACAGAGCAAACACTCTGCCCTGCTACGATTTATTTAGTCTTGCGACTCTTCTTCGCCTGCGGCGTCTGCCTGTTGGCCATCGGTTGCATCATCCGGCTCGGCTACCGCATCCAGCACGGTGCCCTCGAATTCAGCGCCCTCTTCACCTTCGTACTCTTCGCCTTCGATCTCCGATGGTTCCTGCACCCGCTCCAGGCCCACCAGGGTTTCATCGCTGGCCAGCTTGATCAGGGTCACGCCCTGAGTGTTACGGCCCAGGCTAGAGACTTCGTCGACACGGGTACGAACCAGAGTGCCCTGATCGGAAATCAGCATGATCTCCTCACCGTCCAGCACCTGAACCGCGCCTACCAGGCGACCGTTACGCTCATTGCTGACCATGGCGATAACGCCCTGACCACCACGCTTGTACTCAGGGAACTCGCTGATGGCAGTGCGCTTGCCAAAACCACGCTCGGAAGCGGTGAGGATCTGGCTACCCTCCTCAGGAATCAGCATGGAGATCAGCTTCTGGCCTTCGGCCAGGCGCATGCCGCGGACACCGCGAGCGGTACGACCCATGGCACGAACGTCGGACTCCTTGAAGCGAGTCACCTTGCCACCGTCGGAGAACAGCATGACTTCACGCTCGCCATCGGTAATGGCAGCGCTGATCAGCACGTCGCCTTCATCCAGCTCCAGGGCGATCAGACCGACACTGCGCTGACGGCTGAAGGATTCCAGCGGGGTCTTCTTCACGGTGCCGTTGGCGGTGGCCATGAAGATGTAGTGACCTTCGGTGTATTCCTCTACCGGCAGCATGGTGGTGATGTACTCACCATCGTCCAGCGGCAGCAGGTTCACCAGCGGACGGCCGCGAGCAGCACGGGATGCTTCAGGAATCTCGTAAGTCTTGAGCCAGTACACCTTGCCCTTGCTGGAGAACAGCAGCAGCGTTGTGTGGCTGTTGGCTACCAGCAGGTGAGCGATATAGTCCTCATCCTTGACACCAGTGGCCGATTTGCCTTTACCGCCACGACGCTGGGCCTGGTACGCAGCCAATGGCTGGGTCTTGGCATAGCCGCCATGGGAGATGGTCACTACGCGCTCTTCTTCCGGGATCATGTCACCCAGGGTCAGGTCGAGACGGGCATCGAGAATCTCGGTGCGACGCACATCACCATACTCGGCGCGGATCACTTCCAGCTCTTCGCGAATCACTTCCATCAGACGCGTGGCGCTGTTGAGGATGCGGATCAGCTCGCCGATCTGGTTGAGGATCTCCTGGTACTCGGCCAGCAGTTTTTCGTGCTCAAGACCGGTCAGACGATGCAGACGCAGCTCCAGAATGGCTTGCGCCTGCTCCGGGGACAGGAAGTACTTGCCGTCGCGCAGACCATATTGCGGATCGAGGTTTTCCGGACGGCAGGAATCCGCACCGGCACGCTCGACCATGGTCATCACCGCACTGGACTCCCAAGGAGTGCTGATCAGCGCTTCCTTGGCTTCCGACGGCGTTGGCGAGGCTTTGATCAGAGCGATGACCGGATCAATGTTGGACAGAGCAACGGCCTGGCCTTCAAGAATATGGCCACGCTCACGGGCCTTGCGCAGCTCGAATACGGTACGACGGGTCACCACTTCGCGACGGTGACGAACGAAGGCTTCCAGCAGATCCTTGAGGTTGAGGATCCGCGGACGGCCGTCGATCAGCGCCACGATGTTGATACCGAACACTGCTTGCAGCTGGGTCTGGGCGTAGAGGTTATTGAGGATTACCTCAGGCACTTCGCCACGACGCAGCTCGATCACGACGCGCATACCGTCCTTGTCGGACTCATCGCGCAGTTCAGTGATGCCCTCGAGCTTCTTCTCTTTCACCAGCTCGGCGATCTTCTCGATCAGGCGGGCCTTGTTCAGTTGGTATGGCAGCTCGGTGATGACGATCTGCTGGCGGCCGCCGACCTTGTCGATGTCTTCGATGATCGAGCGAGCGCGCATATAGATGCGGCCACGGCCGGTGCGGTAGGCCTCGATGATGCCTTCACGACCGTTGATGATCGCTGCAGTCGGGAAGTCCGGACCGGGGATGTACTGCATCAGCTCGTCGACAGTCAGCTCGGGATTGTCGATCAACGCCAGGCAACCGTCGATGACTTCACCGAGGTTGTGCGGCGGAATGTTGGTCGCCATGCCCACGGCGATACCGCTGGAACCGTTGACCAGCAGGTTGGGGATCTTGGTCGGCATGACCGCCGGGATCATCTCGGTGCCGTCGTAGTTCGGCACCCAGTCCACGGTTTCCTTGTGCAGGTCGGCCAGCAGCTCGTGCGCCAGCTTGGTCATGCGCACTTCGGTGTATCGCATGGCCGCCGCGTTGTCGCCGTCGACCGAACCGAAGTTACCCTGGCCGTCTACCAGCAGGTAGCGCAGGGAGAATGGCTGGGCCATACGAACGATGGTGTCGTACACCGCGGTATCACCGTGCGGGTGATACTTACCGATCACGTCACCGACAACACGGGCAGATTTCTTGTACGGCTTGTTCCAGTCGTTACCGAGCTCGCTCATCGCGTACAGCACACGCCGGTGCACGGGCTTCAAGCCATCGCGCGCATCAGGCAGTGCCCGCCCGACAATTACGCTCATCGCGTAGTCGAGGTAGGACTGTTTCAGCTCGTCTTCGATATTGACCGGGAGGATTTCTTTGGCCAGTTCGCCCATGAGAAGCCTGATTCCTTTTTCTGGTGAAACTTCGTCACATCCATATGGGACGAACGAAGCTCGCCGCTGCAGGCCTAGTGCCATGCACCGACTTACGACAAATCAACAAGTTATGCCATGGATTTGCGCAGTGAAGGCAGTCGCATCTGACCGCCTTGGAAACCGCCGGATGTTATCACAATCGCCGCCACGCACCTATCCCCCTGACGCGCATGGAGCATAGTTAGTTGACCGGTGACAGCCTGATAAGAGACGAGAGAGGCTCAGAGGCCAAATTCGCACACATTTATGTGTTTTTTCTCACCCGGCAGCCCGCCTCGCAAGTCATAGCCAACGACTCACGAGGCCGAACATCAATGCAAGCGCTTACGACACATCAACTGCGCCAGTTTTGCCGTATCCGGACGCTCGACAATGCCCTTTTCGGTGACGATGGCATCGATCAGGTCCGCAGGCGTCACATCGAACACCGGATTGAAGACCTCCACATCCGCCCCCACCCGCTCGCCAGCGAGCTCCAGCAACTCTGCGGCCTCGCGCTCCTCGATAGGAATGTCTTCTCCACTCGCCAGATTCATGTCGATGGTCGAACTGGACGCCACCACCATGAAGCGCACTCCGTGATGCATGGCATTGACCGCCAACTGATAGGTGCCGATCTTGTTCGCCACATCGCCATTGGCAGCGATTCGATCAGCACCGACAATCACCCAGGTCACACCCTTGGTCTTCATGATATGGGCGGCTGCAGAGTCGGCATTCAAGGTCACCGGAATGCCCTCACTGGCCAGTTCCCAGGCCGTCAGGCGCGACCCTTGCAGCCAGGGCCGGGTTTCATCGACATGAACCCGCTCCACCATACCTTCCAGCCAAGCCGCACGAATCACCCCCAGAGCTGTGCCGAAGCCTCCAGTCGCCAGGGCGCCGGTGTTGCAGTGGGTCAGCAAGGCCTGGGGATTGCCCTGATGCCGACGAATCAAATCCACGCCCAACTGAGCCATGGTCAGGTTGGCCTCGCGATCACTCTCATGGATCGACATCGCTTCGGCCTCCAGCGCCGCCAGCGGCTCAGCCTGATCCCTGACCCGCTCCAGACGCTCGCGCATGCGATTCAAGGCCCAGAACAGATTGCCACCGGTCGGACGGGACTTCGCCAGCAGAGCGAAATCCTCCTCCAAAGCCGCCAGCCAATCGCCGCCTGCGGCAAAGCGTGCACGAGCCGCCAGGACCAGCCCATAAGCCGCGCTGATGCCAATGGCTGGAGCGCCGCGCACCACCATTGAGCGAATCGCCTCAGCGACCCTGGCCACACTGTCGCAGGCAACCCAGGTTTCCTCGAAGGGCAGGTTCCGCTGATCGAGCAGATACAGAGTGCTATCCCGCCAGTCAATGGCCTTGACCTTCTCCGCAGCCAACAGACGATCGCGCATCCCTCACCCCGCACTCATGAACAAAAGCCGCCGATTATAGCGATCCCCCCGCCAAGACGCTCGGGTATACTTCGCCATCCTTTATATGAAGCCCTGGACCGATATTCGATGCCGAACCGTGAGACTGCGCTCGACCTGCTACTGTTGCCGACCTGGCTGGTGCCGGTGGAGCCAGCCGGCGTCGTCCTCAAGGACCACGGCCTGGGCATCCGCGACGGGCGCATCCTGTTCATCGGCCCGCGAGCCGAGGCACTGAGGTATCGCGCCAGCGAAGTCCGCGAACTGCCCGGCATGCTGCTCAGCCCCGGACTGATCAATGCCCACGGGCACGCAGCCATGACACTGTTTCGCGGACTGGCCGACGACCTGCAACTGATGACCTGGCTGGAAAAGCATATCTGGCCTGCCGAAGCCAAATGGGTGGATGAAGCCTTCGTCCGAGACGGTACCGACCTGGCCATCGCCGAGCAGATCAAGGGCGGCATCACCTGTTTCTCTGACATGTACTTCTTTCCGAAGGTTGCCAGCGAGCGCGTTCACAACAGCGGCATACGTGCCCAGATCGCCATGCCGATCCTCGACTTTCCCATTCCTGGCGCCCACGACGCCGACGAAGCCATTCGTCAGGGTGTCGAACTGTTCGGCGATCTCAAGCACCACCCAAGGATCAAGATCACCTTCGGCCCCCACGCGCCCTACACCGTGGGCGACGAGAATCTGGAAAAGATTCGGGTGATCGCCGAAGAACTCGACGCCTCGATCCACATGCATGTGCATGAAACCGCATTCGAAGTGCAGCAATCCCTGGAACAGCGTGGCGAGCGCCCTCTGGCCCGTCTGGCTCGACTGGGGCTCCTGGGTCCGCGCTTCCAGGCGGTTCATATGACCCAAATCAGCGATGACGACCTGGCTTTACTGGTAGAAACCAACACCAGTGTCATTCATTGCCCGGAATCCAACTTGAAACTGGCCAGTGGCTTCTGCCCGGTAGAACGCCTGTGGCAGGCCGGGGTCAACGTCGCGGTGGGCACCGATGGCGCAGCCAGCAACAACGATCTGGACCTGCTGGGAGAAGTTCGTACCGCCGCTCTGCTGGCCAAGGCCGTGGCCGGGTCGGCAACCGCCCTGGATGCCCACCGCGCCCTGCGCATGGCCACCCTTAATGGCGCCAGAGCCATGGGGCTGGAAAGCGAAGTAGGCTCTCTGGAAATCGGCAAGGCCGCAGACATGGTGGCCTTCGACCTGTCCGGCCTGGCCCAGCAACCGATTTACGACCCAGTGTCGCAACTGATCTACGCCACTGGCCGGGACTGCGTGAAACACCTGTGGGTCGCCGGCAAGCAACTGCTGGACGACCGGCGCCTGACCCGCCAGGACGAACAACAGCTGAGCGCCACCGCCCGCAGCTGGGGCCAGCGTATCAGCGGCCACACCCAATAACCCGGACCTTGAGCGGACGCTCGAGGCCCAACAGAGAATTTCTTAGCTTTGGAGTATCACCCATGAGCAACGTCGATCACGCTGAAATCGCCAAGTTCGAAGCCCTGGCCCATCGCTGGTGGGACCGCGAAAGCGAATTCAAGCCCCTGCACGACATCAACCCGCTACGAGTCAACTGGATCGACGAACGGGTCGGACTGGCTGGCAAGAAGGTGCTCGACGTCGGCTGTGGCGGCGGCATCCTCAGCGAGGCCATGGCTCAACGCGGCGCCACCGTGACCGGGATCGACATGGGCGAAGCCCCTCTGGCGGTCGCCCAGTTGCACCAGCTGGAATCCGGCGTGAATGTCGAGTACCGGCAGATCACCGCCGAAGCCCTGGCCGAGGAGATGCCCGAGCAGTTCGACGTGGTCACCTGCCTGGAAATGCTCGAGCACGTCCCTGACCCTTCGTCCGTGATCCGCGCCTGCTTCCGCATGGTCAAGCCCGGTGGCCAAGTATTCTTTTCCACCATCAACCGCAACCCCAAGGCTTATCTGTTCGCCATCATCGGTGCGGAATACATCATGAAACTGTTGCCGCGCGGCACCCACGACTTCAAGAAGTTCATCCGTCCTTCGGAGCTCGGCGCCTGGAGCCGCTCCGCCGGCCTGACCGTCAAGGATATCATCGGCCTGACCTACAACCCTCTGACCAAGCACTACAAACTGGCAGCGGACGTTGACGTCAACTACATGATCCAGACCCTGCGAGAGGAGTGAGACATGGCTATCAGAGCCGTTCTTTTCGATATGGATGGCACCCTGCTCGATACCGCACCCGACTTCATCGCAGTCTGCCAGGGCATGCGGCGTGATCGCGGCCTGCCGCCGATCGCCGACCAGCATATCCGCGACGAAGTCTCGGGCGGTGCCAAAGCCATGGTAGCCGTGACCTTTTCCATGGACCCGGAATCTCCGGGCTTCGAGGAATTGCGCCTGGAGTTCCTAGAGCGCTATCTCAAGCATTGCGCCGTACACAGCAAGCTCTTCGACGGCATGGCCGAGCTGCTGGCCGATATCGAAAAAGCCAATCTGATCTGGGGGGTAGTGACCAACAAGCCGCTGCGCTTCGCCGAGCCGATCATGCAGCAACTGGGCCTGGCCGAACGCTCGGCGCTGCTGATCTGTCCCGACCATGTGAAGAACAGCAAGCCCGACCCCGAACCGCTGATCCTGGCGTGCAAGATGCTCAAGCTGGACCCGTCCACGGTGCTGTTCGTCGGCGACGACCTGCGGGATATCGAATCCGGCCGCGACGCGGGCACCAAGACCGCCGCCGTGACCTACGGCTACATCCATCCGGACGATAATCCCCGGCACTGGGGTGCCGACGTGGTGGTCAACCATCCGCTGGAGTTGCGCCAGGTTCTGGATAACGCATTGTGCAGCTGCTAAGCGGCAGCATTCCCGGCTAAGCGCCGGAGACGTTTGAATTTCTGTTGAGGCCATTTATGTTTGATTATTCCGCTCGCCCCGAACTGCTCAAGGACCGGGTCATTCTGGTCACCGGCGCCGGGCGTGGCATCGGTGCCGCCGCCGCCAAGACCTTTGCCGCCCACGGCGCCACCGTACTCCTGCTGGGCAAGACCGAAGCCAACCTGACCGAGGTCTACGACGCCATCGAAGCGGCTGGCCACCCCCAGCCGGCAGTGATTCCGTTCAACCTGGAAACTGCCCTGCCGCACCAGTACGACGAACTGGCCGCGATGATCGAGACCGAGTTCGGCCACCTCGACGGCCTGCTGCACAACGCTTCGATCATTGGCCCACGCACACCGCTGGAGCAGCTGTCGGGGGAAAACTTCATGCGAGTGATGCAAGTCAACGTCAACGCCATGTTCATGCTGACCAGCACCCTGCTGCCCCTGCTCAAACTGTCCAAGGATGCTTCGGTGGTCTTCACCTCCAGCAGTGTCGGCCGCAAGGGACGGGCCTATTGGGGCGCCTACGGCGTGTCCAAGTTCGCCACCGAAGGCCTGATGCAGACCCTGGCCGATGAGCTGGATACCGTGGCTCCGGTCCGCGCCAACAGCATCAACCCGGGCGCCACCCGCACCAGCATGCGTGCCCAGGCCTACCCGGGCGAGAACCCCAGCAACAACCCGACACCGGAAGAGATCATGCCGGTCTACCTATATCTGATGGGCCCGGACAGCGCCGGAATCAACGGTCAGGCTTTCGACGCGCAGTAATTCCCTCCCGTTCGTCGCGACAGAATACTGTCGCGACGTCTTGGCAAGCCCCAATCCCCACGATTTCCCAGCCAAACAAATGTCAGTCAAGGTGAGGCGTTTTCTCGAAGACTCACCAACCATTTGAATTAAAACAAGTTTTATTCGTATGAACCGAATGGCACGAGTTTCGCTCTAAGAACACTCACCCCACGACGCATTGACGCCGCGGGAAACGGCTTGTGCCGAGGGCTTTATAGCCAAAGGCGAAGCGGCATAAAATATGCGCGATTGTCCTACGGGACTGAAGGAACAGTATGACGCGCAGCTCTGAGCCGCTCTCACCTAGGCAGAAACACCGTACATAGTGCTCAGGGGGCTCAAGCTCAGATGAAAACACCGACCCAGACCAACGCAATTGACTTCGATAGCGCCAAATTGCAACGCCTGGGCTTTGGCCAACAGACGCCGCTGTTCAAGCAGCCCGTCAGCCTCGGACAATTGCGCCAGCAACTGGGGCTGCAACTGCAAACCAGCCTTGAACCACAACGCATCCTCGGCCTGTTCTTTCGCGAGGTGCAACGCCTGGTCCCCCTCGACACCCTGCACTACCAGCATTCCCTCAGCGATCTGCGCCTGGAATTCGGCCAGCGCGGGCACCACTCCATCAGCTACAGCCTGAGCCACGAAGGCGAGCCCATGGGCGAGCTGGTCTTCCGTCGCAACCAACGCTTCAGCGATACCGAACAGGGTTACCTGGAGTCGTTGCTGTCCACTCTGCTGTACCCGATGCGCAACGCCTTGCTGTATCGCGCCGCAACCCGCAGCGCCCTGCGCGACCCGTTGACCGACACCGGCAACCGCATCGCCATGGACCAGACCCTGCAGCGGGAAATCGAGATGGCTCGCCGCCACTCGCTCCCACTGTCACTGCTGATGCTGGACATCGACCACTTCAAGCGCATCAATGACAGCTACGGCCACAGTACCGGCGACGAAGTGCTCAAGGCCGTTGCCGCCTCGATCAAGGGGCAACTGCGCAATGTGGACATGGTGTTTCGCTTTGGCGGGGAAGAGTTCCTAATCCTGCTTTCCAACACCGGGCGCGACGCTGCCGCGATGGTGGGCGAACGACTGAGAAATGCCGCGCAAGCGCAGGAGTACTGGGCTGATGGCAAGCTGATCGAACTCACCGTCAGCCTGGGTTGTTCGACCCTGTTGCCGGGTGAGTCCGCAGAGAGCCTGCTGCGCCGCGCCGATAGCGCGTTGTACGTGGCCAAACGGGAAGGACGCAATCGGCTGGCAATGGCCGGCTAGGCACCCGGCCCCTGCATATCAATCACGGGCAACTCCACCGCCACAGGCAGCTATCGCCCGTGACAATCGCCCTGCCCGCGAAGACCCGACTTACCCCTCAGCCAGTGCAAGACGCTCGCGGGTCACCGTGGTCTTTTCCTGCTGCATGCAGCGCTCCAGGAACAGGTACATGTAGTCATAGCTCTTGCAAATGGCCTGGCGCAGCTCAACCTGCAGGGCCTTGCTTGGATTCAAACCCGCCAGGGTGACGATAATTTCCAGGGCTTCCCAGGGATGGGCATCATCGTATTGAGCATGCATTTTCAGCCACTTCATGGCGCGCTTGCGGTCCTCTTCCGGGAACGCAGCGGCATAGACGCCGCTGGAACAGACCAGGGCCGACCATTCGCCCGTCGCCCCTTCAATGGCGTAGTTGGTAGCAGCGATAGCCACGATCAGCGAATCCGCCGAACTGGTGTGCCAGCACCAATGACTCAGGGCATGCAATTCCGGTGGCACTTGCTGGGCTTGCAAATCCTCCAGGGTCACGCCATGGGCTCGACTCCAATGCACCCAGTAATCGGCATGATTGAGTTCGACACGAATGTTGCGCATCAGCCAGCGACGCGCCATGTCCTCGCCGGGGTGACGGGCAAAGCGGGTCTTGGTCAGGTTCTGGGCCATATACAGGGCGAACTGTTCAACCACAGGCCAGCCGCCGATCAGGTACTGACGCATGACTTTGGCACTGAGTTTGTTGTCACGCATGCGCTGATACAGCTCATGCTCCACCACACGGCGCTTGCTCTCGCTGCAGTCCTGGATCAATTGCTGGGTCCAGGCGGGATAGCTGGCAGCTTCCATGAGCGGGCCGGTTCGGTTGAATGTGTCGATCACTGTCGGGCTCCTTTTGATTGTGATGTGCGGATCCAAAAGAGGTTTCAACGGAACGTGCCGGGCGCCTTGAACAACAGAGGCTGTGGCCGCACGGGTCGACACTGCAGGCTGTCACAGGTGAACAATTGCGGGCGTTCAATAATGTAGCCTTGAGCATAATCCACGCCGATCTCAAGCAGGGCCTGCTCGATCTGCGGTGTTTCAACAAACTCGGCAATCGTGCGCTTACCCATGACATGCCCGATGTGGTTGATCACCTCGACCATGGCGCGGTTAATCGGGTCGTCCAGCATATCCTTTACGAAACTTCCATCGATCTTGAGGAAGTCTACAGGCAAATGTTTGAGATAAGCGAACGACGACATTCCCGCACAAAAGTCATCCAGGGAAAAATGGCAGCCCAAACCCTTGAGTTCATTTATAAAACGGATCGCGCTGCCCAAATTGGCAATTGCGCTGGTTTCGGTAATTTCAAAACAGATCATCTTCGGCGGCACGCCATAGGCAACGAACTGCTCTCTCAGGAAGTCGAGAAACTCGTCGTCGCCAATGGTGATGCCCGACAGATTGATCGCACACATGGCCATCGGCCCTTCCCGGCCCTCGGCAATGCACTGGGCGATGATCTTGAATACGTTCTGCACCACCCAGCGATCCAGGGAGGTCATCAGCCCGTAACGCTCCGCCGCCGGAATGAAGCTGTCCGGCAGGATCATCCGACCGGCCTCGTCGTGCAGACGCAGAAGAATCTCCACGTGGCCACCATCGTGCTCAGTACGGCCCAGGGCAGTGATTTCCTGGGAATAGAGACAGAAGCGGTTTTCCTCGAGGGCCATATGCAGCCGCTGAACCCAGGCCATCTCACCGAATCGCAGGGACAGTTCCGAGTCGTCGGCATGGTAGACCTGCACCCGGTTGCGACCTTTCTCCTTAGCCATGTAACAGGCCATATCCGCCGCCCGCAACGACGCCTCAAGCGTGGTGGGCGTCTGGGCGATGTGCACCAACCCAATGCTCACCGTGGTCACGAATGGCCGACCCTTCCAGACGAAGTGCAGGTTCTGCACTGTCTGGCGCAGCCCTTCGGCAATCTTCTCCGCAGCCTCCGGCGAGCAGTTCTCCAGGAGAATCCCGAACTCGTCCCCTCCCAATCGGGCCAGGGTGTCACCTTCGCGCAACCCCGACTGCAGCAAAGCACAGATGTGCCGCAGCAACTCATCTCCAGCAGCATGGCCACAGGTGTCGTTGACCAGCTTGAACTGGTCCAGATCCAGAAACATCAGCGCATGCCTGGCGGGCTGGCGGACCAGGCTGTGCAACGCCTGCTCCAGGCGGAATTCGAACTCTCGGCGATTGGCCAGCCCGGTCAAGGCATCGTGGGTCGCCTGCCAGGATAGATTGGCGATGTATTGCCGCTCCTGGGTCATGTCGTGCAACACCAGTACCGTGCCACTGACCTTCCCGGCATTGCGGATCGGTGCCCCCACCAGGGTCACCGAAACCGTGCTGCCATCCAGTCGCTGGATCAGCTTGGAATGCTCGCTGCCGCCACTGAGCTGACCACTGAGGATGTGTTCGATCAGGGTGAAGCCGTCGGCCTGGGCATTTTCGTCCAAGAGATTGAACAAGGCCGCCAGGGGCAGCCCCACCGCCTGCTCGGCCTTCCAGCGAGTCAGTTCTTCCGCCGCCGGGTTCATATAGGCGATGGCGCCCTCGACATCCGTGGTGATCACCCCGTCACCAATGGACTGCAAGGTGATCTGCGCGCGTTCCTTCTCCAGTTGCAAGGCGTCGGCAAAAGCATGCCGCTGGGCCAGCAGCTTGTGGGTGCGTAGCAAGGCCAGGGCAATCAGGATCAGCGCCGTGGCCAGGTTGGTCACCAGCAACAGGCGCAGGATGACCCGCGAGCCCTCCCCCAAAGCATCGCTGAAAGCCTTTGCCGCGGGAGTGACGCCATCGTTGATGGCAAAGATCTGGCTCTTCCAGCGCTGCACATCACCTTCACCGGCGCTGTTGCTGCTGATCCCCTGGTGCATCTCTCGGGCCACGGTATCAAGCTGCAACAGGTAGCCATCCCCCACAGTCCACAGATCGATGGCCTTTTCCAGGTAGCTGAAATGACGGAAGTTGAGGTACAGCCAGATCAGGCTGGGGACGTCATCCGGGTGATTGCCCCCCTTGAGAATCCCCAGGCGCGCAGCCTCCAGATCCGGCGGCTGGCGATCCAGGGCCACCCGCAACTCATGCCCGCCCTGGGGTACGGCGATGGCGTTCTGGTATTTGAGGAAGGTACCTTCGTCGCGGCTGTCGGCATACAGATTGAGGTAGTAGATGGCGTCTTTCTGGCCCTTGGACCACAGACTCTCACCGGCAACATAGCCGCGCACTGCCGACAGGACATACAGGCTGAGGCCGCCCAACAGCGCTTGAAATAACACCACGGCGATAAAGGGCCAGACGATGCCCAACAACCGCGGCGTTGCGAAAGTCCGCTTTTGCTTCATGAGGGTCCTTGCTTGCGCACTGCCAAATGAACACCCAGTAGTCCCGTCTCAGACAGCACAGATTAGGCTAATTTCCATGGGTCCGACGCAGGCTGAGCAGCGCCTGGACCGAACCTTCACGGGGAAACGGCCGCTCTCTCACGCTGAAACGGTAATTCCACCAGGAAATTCAAGCACTAAACACAGAAACCCGGACAAAACTCAAGGCTATCGAACCTGCTGCAAATGCCCGTATAGCTTGGCATAAAGGCCACCATCAGCAATCAGCTGCTGATGGTCGCCATCTTCGGCAATCTGCCCGCCATCGAACACCAAAACCCGGTCAGCCTGTTTAACCGCCGACAGGCGATGGGCAATGATCAGCGTAGTCCGCCCCCGTAGAAAACGCGTCAAGGCTTGATGCAGGTTGTACTCGGTGGCAGCGTCCAGGGCGGACGTGGCTTCGTCGAGAATCACCACTTTGGGTTCGGCCAGCACCATCCGCGCAATGGCCAGGCGCTGGCGCTGTCCACCGGAAAGGCGCACACCGGAACGCCCGACCACGCTGTCCAGGCCCTGGGGCAGGGCCCTTACGGTGGATTCGAGCTGAGCAATTTCCAGGGCCTGCCAGCAAGCGCTGTCACTACGCTCGCGGCCCATGGTCAGGTTGGCGCGAATTGTGTCGTTGAACAGCGCAGGATGCTGCAGCACTACGGCGACGTTATCGCGTACCGTTTCCAGGCCGATTTCCTGCTGAGTGGCACCGCCAAAGCGGATGACTCCGGTCTGCGGCGTATACAACCCCAGTAACAGCTGCACCAAGGTGCTCTTGCCCCCGCCACTGGCACCGACAATGGCCACTTTCTCGCCAGGAGCGATAGACAGGTTCATGTTGTCCAGCACCCGCTCATCGCCGTAACCGAAGCTCAGGCCGCGGACCTCGATGCCGACGGTTTCACGCCCCTGGAACGGATCCACGCCACCGCTGTACTGCGGTTCATCGGCCCGTGCCAGCAACTCGTTGATCCGAGTCAGGGCTCCGCCCGCGGCGTAATAGGCGTATTGCAGATTCAGCAATTGCTCTACCGGG
>NZ_MOAK01000081.1:208477-213484 GCF_003732485.1 Pseudomonas protegens | reverse complement strand
CGGAGAACAGCACCGTCAGCATCGCCGCCGCACGAAAAATGTCGATACCGAACTGAAACAGCAATCCGCTGGCCCGGCCCGAGGCGTCGCTTTTCCACTGCGAGGCTACGGCGTAGTCCCGCACCTCCTCGGCACGCTGGCCCAGGCGTCCAAGAAAGTGGCCCTGGCGGTTGCCGGCGCGAATCTCCTGGATCGCCTCCAGGGTCTCGGTCAGGGCCTGGGTGAAGCGCGAAGTGCTGTCGTTTTCCAGCTTCTTCAGGTGTTTGACCCGCTTGCCCAGTTGCACCGTGGCAAAAATCACCAACGGGTTGAACAGCAGGATCAGCAGGGCCAGCTTCCAGTGCATCCACATCAGAATGCCGGCCGTGCCCACCAGGGTCAGCATGGCCACCAGGAATCGGCTCAGGGTTTCACCGACAAACTTGTCCACCGTGTCCAGGTCGGTGACCAGATGCGTGGTGACCGTGCCTCCCCCGAGGCTTTCGTACTCCCCCAGGGAAATACGCTTGAGCCGTTCGATCAGCCGTACGCGGATCCGATAGACGATGTCCTTGGCCAAACCGGCGAACAGCCGCGCCTGGACCACGTTGAACACCAAGGCGGAGCAACGCAGGATCAGGGTGACAAACAGCATCAGCCCGATGTAGCCCGCTGCACTTTGCCAGCCATCGGGCAGCAGACGGTTCATCACTTGCAATGCGCCATCGCCATGACCCAGCAGCACTTCGTCCACCAGCAACGGCAGCAACAGCGGAATCGGCACACTGCACAGGGTCGCCAGCACGGCCACACCATTGGCGATCCACAGCGACTTCCTGTGTTGCAGCGCCAGGCGACGGATTTCCCCCCAGCTCAGACGATCTACGGTTTTACCGGGGGCACTTGAATCGACCGGATCAGGCACAGGCGGCGCGCTCCAGCCAGCGTCCCAGCAACGGCGACAGCTCGCTCAGCGGCTGATAGCCGTTGGTCAGCAAGGCCAACTGGCCGTTGCGTTCCGCCAGCAAGGTGGGAAATCCGGCAATCCCCAGGTCCTGGACCCAAGTGAAATCCGCCGCCGTAGCGGCATGCTGCTCGGCGCGGTCGAAGGCTTCGGCGAATTCGATCCGCGGAACCCCGGCCTGCTCCGCCAACTCCACCAGTACACTGGCCAGGGTGACATCGCGGCCTTCGACATAAAACGCCCGCTGGATCAGCCCCAGCAGTTTCCAGGCACAGTCCGGCGCCAGGCCGCGGGCGGTGACGATGGCCCGACAAGCCGGCTCGGTGTCATAGACAAAGCCATCGGGCAAGGCACCGTCGAAAGTGAACGGTTGGCCGGTAGCCTGATGCACCGCCTGCCAGTGTTCAAGGATGTAGCGCCGGGTGTTGGGCTCCAGTGCCGCGCCACTGCCAGTGCGCAAGCCGCCCACCACCAGATGCAGCTCGACTCCGGCGGCCTGGGCCTGCTCTGCCAGGGCCTGGGCCACGGGCGCAAAGCCCCAGCACCACGAACACATCGGGTCCATCACATAGAGCAGGCGGGCAGACATGGCTCAAGCCTCGGAAGATGATTGCTTGTAGTTGTAACCAATCGGGTGCGGCATGTTGCGGGCCTTGGCCAATTCGATCTGTTTCTGTCGATCGATGGCGCTGCGGCGAGTCTTCTCGCTCAGTTTGTCCCAGCAATGAGGGCAACTGATACCGGGCACATAGTGCTCGGAGGCGCGATCCTCGACGCTCACCGGAGTGCGGCAGGCATGACATTGATCGTAGTCGCCTTCGCTCAGGTCGTGGCGCACAGTGACCCGGTTATCGAATACGAAGCAGTCGCCCTGCCATTTGCTCTCTTGCTGCGGCACCTCTTCGAGGTACTTGAGGATCCCGCCCTTGAGGTGGAACACCTCGTCGAAGCCTTCGCTGAGCATATAGCTCGATGCCTTCTCGCAACGGATGCCACCGGTGCAGAACATCGCCACCTTCTTGTGCTTGCTCGGGTCGAAGTGGGCTTTGATGTAATCGGGGAACTCGCGAAAGCTGGTGGTCTTGGGATCGATGGCGCCTTCGAAGGTACCGATGGACACTTCGTAATCGTTACGGGTGTCGATCAACAGCACTTCGGGATCGTTGATCAGGGCGTTCCAATCCTGGGGCTCCACATAGGTTCCGACTTTCTTGTTGGGATCGACGCCGGGCACGCCCAGGGTAACGATCTCTTTCTTCAACTTGACCTTGGTGCGGTAGAACGGCTGCTCATCGCAATACGACTCTTTGTGATCGATATCGATCATGCGCGGATCGTTTTTCAACCAGGCCAACAGCCCGTCGATGCCTTCACGACTGCCCGATACCGTGCCGTTGATGCCTTCTTCAGCGATCAGCAAGGTGCCCTTGATGCCGTTGTCCAGCATGGCCTGCAGCAGGGGCTCGCGCAGGCTGACGTAATCTTCGAGGGTGACGAACTTGTACAGTGCCGCCACGACAATGGGTTGTGTCATGGGTAATCTCCAGGTGGCTACCCTCGTAAAGGGTGAACCGGATGCAAAAAAAAACGCGCCGGCATAAGCGGCGCGTTGCGGATTCTATCAAAAAAACCGCGATTAATGCTGACTGCCTCCGGCGCAGGTCGGCGAAGCCGGAGCCACACCGATCTTCGACCACTCCTCGGGCGTGTAAGTGTGCAGCGCCAACGCATGGAACTGGCTCATCAGCTCACCCAGGGTGGCGTAGACCTTCTGATGGCGCTTGACGCTGTTGAGGCCGGCGAACTGCTCGCTGACCAGTACCGCCTTGAAGTGGGTTTCCAGGCCACGGCTGTGCATGTGGCTTTCATCCAGCACTTGCAGGTGCTCGGGCTGCAATGCCCCGAGCGCCGCTTCGATACGTTGTTGCATGGTCATTGCGGGCTCCGCTTACTTCTTCTTCGCCGGGGCTGCCTTGGGCTCGAGCTCGGCAGTCATGTCGGCCAGCAGCTTGTTCACCACAGGCACCGCGCTTTCCAGCTTGGCCTGGGTCATCTGTGCCGATTGCTGGGTCAGCTGGGGCATTTTTTCCAGGACTTTCTTGCCCAGTGGCGACTGGTAGAACGCTACCAGCTCCTTAAGCTCGGACTCGCTGAAGTTGCTGGTGTAGAGCTTGACCATGTCCGGCTTCAGCTTGTTCCAGCCAATGGCCTGATCCAGGGCGGCGTTGGCCTTGGCCTGGTAGGTTTCCAGCAGGGCACGTTTGGATTCCGGGGCTTTGGTCTGCTCAAAGCGCTGGGCGAACATTTGCTGAACTTGCATGTACACCGGGGTACCGAGCTTGTCCGCATGGGCCAGGGTCAGGAAGGCCTCGGCACTGGCGTTGTGGCTGGCGGTATCGGCAAGAACCTGGCCGCTGGCACACACCAGAACAACCGCGGTACAGATGGCACGAAAACGGGTCATCGAGTTTCCTATCTAGCAGGCGAGGTAAAACCCCAAGGGCGACCATTCTGCGCCTATTAATCCGCGTCCCTCAACCCCACCCCCTGACGCCCCCTGGTTTTGTCCGGGTAGCGGGTGGAAAAACCCCTTTCACGGAACCCGAGCAGCAGATCAGGGCCTAAACTGGCCAGTCAGACTTGGAGGAATGCCACGATGAATCGAATCGAAACCGACAGCCTGGGCCAGGTTGAAGTCCCGGAAGAAGCCTATTGGGGCGCACAGACCCAACGTTCACTGGTCAATTTCGCCATCGGCAACGAGCGCATGCCTCTATCCGTGCTGCATGCCCTGGCCCTGATCAAGAAAGCCGCCGCCCGAGTCAACGATCGCAACGGCGACGTACCCGCCGACATCGCCCGCCTGATCGAACAGGCCGCCGACGAAGTGCTGGCCGGCGAGCATGATGAGCAATTTCCTCTGGTGGTGTGGCAGACCGGCAGCGGTACCCAGAGCAACATGAACGTCAACGAGGTGCTGGCCGGCCGGGCCAACGAGCTGGCGGGCAACCCCCGGGGTGGCAAGTCCCCGGTGCACCCCAACGATCACGTCAACCGCTCGCAAAGCTCCAACGACTGCTTTCCCACCGCCATGCACATCGCTGCGGCCCAGGCCGTGCAGTTCCAACTGCTGCCGGCGATCACCGAACTGTCCGGTGGCCTGGCCGAGCTGTCGGCCCGGCACATGAAGCTGGTGAAAACCGGCCGCACCCACATGATGGATGCCACCCCTATTACCTTCGGTCAGGAAATCTCCGCTTTTATCGCCCAACTGGGATACGCCGAACGAGCCATCCGTAGCGCCTTGCCTGCGGTGTGCGAACTGGCCCAGGGCGGCACTGCCGTGGGCACCGGACTGAACTCGCCACACGGCTTCGGTGAAGCCATCGCCGCCGAACTGGCCGCCCTTTCCGGCCTGCCCTTCGTCACCGCCCCCAACAAGTTCGCCGCTCTGGCCGGCCACGAGCCGCTGACCAATCTGTCCGGCGCGCTGAAAACCCTCGCCGTGTGCCTGATGAAAATCGCCAACGACCTGCGCCTGCTGGGTTCGGGACCGCGAACGGGGCTGGCGGAGGTCAAACTGCCGGCCAACGAGCCGGGCAGCTCGATCATGCCCGGCAAGGTCAACCCAACCCAATGCGAAGCCCTATCGATGCTGGCCTGCCAGGTGATGGGCAACGACGTGGCAATCGGCTTTGCCGCCAGCCAGGGCCATCTGCAACTGAACGTGTTCAAGCCGGTAATCATTCACAACCTGCTGCAATCGATCCGCCTGCTGGCCGATGGCTGCAGCAACTTCCAGCATCACTGCATCGCCGGGCTGGAGCCCGATCCACTGCAGATGGCCGAGCACCTGGAACGAGGCCTGATGCTGGTGACCGCACTCAATACCCACATCGGCTATGACAAGTCCGCCGAAATCGCCAAGAAAGCCTACGCCGAGAACCTGACTCTCAGGGAAGCAGCATTGGCATTGGGGTATCTGACGGACGAGCAGTTCGATGCCTGGGTGCGACCGGAAAACATGCTGGAGGCTGGGAAACAGGGCTAAGGCCGGAGCCGTC
>NZ_MOAK01000081.1:203575-208430 GCF_003732485.1 Pseudomonas protegens | reverse complement strand
CTTGCCAGCGACGCTCCCCCCGCAGCGATCCGCTGCCTCCGGGCGCGCAACCCCGCCATCAACGACGGCCCCAACGCCGTCAACGCCGAGCCCAGTACCACCAGCAGCGCCCCGCCATAACCCAGGCCATTGATTTCCTCGGCATGCACATACTCCGGCCAGACCCAGGCTGCCCAGGCCACCGCGGCAAAGGTCACCAGAGGTGTGATCGCCAGGGTCGCACTGACCCGCGATGCCTCCCAATGGGCCAGGGCTTCGGCAAAGGCGCCATAGGCGACCAGGGTGTTCAGGCAACAGGCCAGCAACAACCAGCCCTGTAGCGGACTCAGCTCCAGGGCCTCCAGCGGATGCACCCACGGGGTGAGCAACAGTGCACAGAACAGGTAGATCACCATCATCACCTGCAATGAATTCCACACGCTCAACAACTGCTTCTGGCCCAAGGCATAAAAGGTCCAGACCGCCGAAGCCGCAAGAATGGTGAGAACGCCGGCGGTGTAGTCACTCAGGGAGGTCAACAGCTCGGTCAGGCGCTGATTGAAGAACAGCCCGAAACCGAGCAACAGCACCAGCAGTCCCAGGCCTTGCCCCAGACTGAAGCGCTCCTTGAACACAAAGACACTGGCGATCAGCAACAGGATCGGCCCCATCTGCACCACCAGTTGCGCAGTGCCCGGGCTCAGCAGGTTCAGGCCCATCAGGTACAACACATAGTTGCCCACCAGACCGCAGACCGAAATCGGCACCAGCCACACCCCCTTGGGACCGAGCGCGCGCCAGCGCGGCAAACGCCCCACCGCCGCCAGATAGAAAAACAGACAGCCGCCGGACACCAGCAGGCGAAACCAGGTCACGGTCACCGGGTCCATCACCAGCAGCACTTGCTTGAGCTTGATGGGCAGGATGCCCCACAACAACGCGGTCAATAAGGCGAGGAACAAGCCATAAACCCAACGACCGGACGAGACATGCATGCGAACCCCACAAAGCCTGACGAGCAAGGTCCACATTCTAGGCCCGGGCCAGGGGCCGACACAGAGACAGTTGGCAGCAAAGCGCAAACAAGATTGTGCAGGTCGTAAAAAGCACAGGCCGTCCCCCTTAGGAGCCGGCCTGCCGGCGAAGCTCGAAACCTAGCGCACGGCTTCGAACAGCCCCGTCGCCCCCATCCCGCCCCCCACACACATGGTGACGATGCCGTACCGCAGGTTGCGCCGCTGCAACTCACGCACCAGATGCCCCACCTGACGGGAACCGGTCATGCCAAACGGGTGGCCAATGGCAATCGAACCGCCATTGACGTTGTACTTGGCGTTATCGATCTCCAGCCGATCGCGGGCATACAGGCACTGGGACGCGAAGGCCTCATTGAGTTCCCACAGGTCGATGTCATCCACTGTCAGGCCCTTGGCCTTGAGCAGCTTGGGCACCGAGAACACCGGGCCGATCCCCATTTCGTCCGGCTCGCAGCCGGCCACGGTAAAGCCGCGGAAGAACGCCTTGGGCTTGAGTCCCAGGGCCAGGGCCCGTTCCAGGCTCATCACCAGGGTCATCGAGGCACCATCGGACAGCTGCGAAGAGTTGCCCGCGGTGACCGAACCATCCTCGGCAAACACCGGCTTGAGCGCCGCGAGGTTCTCCAGCGTGGTATCGGGGCGGTTGCAGTCGTCACGATCCACCACGCCGTCAACCATCTGTACCTGTCCGGTGTTCTTGTCCTCGACCTTGTACTTGACCGTCATCGGTACGATCTCGTCGCTGAACAGGCCGTCAGCCTGGGCCTGGGCGGTACGTTGCTGGCTTTGCAGGGAATAGAGATCCTGGGCCTCGCGGCTGACGTTGTAGCGCCGGGCTACCACTTCCGCGGTCTGGCCCATGGGGAAGTAGATGCCCGGCACCTGCTCCTTGAGCAGCGGGTTGATCAGGTTGTCAGTATTGACGCTCTTCATGGTCAGGCTGATGGACTCGACGCCACCGGCAACGATGATGTCGCTGCAGCCGGAGGCGATCTGGTTGGCGGCGATGGCAATCGCCTGCAGGCCTGAAGAGCAGAAACGGTTGAGGGTCATGCCCGCAGTGCCGGTACCCAGAGCGGAGAGCACGGCGACATTACGACCGATGTTGAAACCCTGGGCGCCTTCATTGGAGCCGGCGCCGACGATGCAATCCTCGACGCTGGCCGGGTCGATGCCGTTGCGGGCGAGCAGCGCATTGACGCAGTGAGCCGCCATGTCATCCGGGCGGGTTTGATTGAACTTGCCCCGAAAGGACTTGGCCAGGCCAGTCCGTACGCTGTCGACGATCACCACTTCACGCATGACGCACCTCATTGTTGTTGTCGGCTGGAAGAGCATCGAGCATAGAGCCCCCTCCTCTCCCACCGCGACAATCATTCACTGGGCGTATGCGCGACCATCGGCCTACTTCTTGTCCTTCTTCTGTTTTTTATCGTGCTTGTCGGAACGCTCGAAGGCCGCCTCCAGGGCCCGGTTGATGGTGCGCAGAACCTTGACCCGGGCCCAGCGCTTGTCGTTGGCCTCCACCAACGTCCAGGGCGCCACTTCGGTGCTGGTGCGGTCCACCATGTCGCCGACGGCGGTACGGTAGTCGCCCCACTTGTCGCGGTTGCGCCAATCGTCCTCGGTGATCTTGAAGCGCTTGAAGGGAATCGCCTCCCGTGCCTGGAAACGCTCCAATTGTGTGTCCTTGTCGATGGCCAGCCAGAACTTCACCACGATCACCCGGGCATCGGCCAACTGCTCCTCGAAGTCGTTGATCTCGCTGTAGGCCCGCAGCCAGTCAGCGGGCTGACAGAAGCCCTCGACCCGCTCCACCAGCACCCGGCCGTACCAGGAACGGTCGAAGATGGTGAACTTGCCGCGCGCCGGAATATGCCGCCAGAAACGCCAGAGGTAGGGTTGCGCCCGCTCTTCTTCAGTGGGCGCGGCAATCGGCACGATGCTGTACTGGCGCGGGTCCAGCGCCGCCGCGACCCGGCGAATGGCGCCGCCCTTGCCGGCAGCGTCATTGCCTTCGAACACCGCCACCAGGGCGTGCTTGCGCATGCGCTTGTCCCGCAGCAAACCGGCCAGACGCGCCTGTTCGGTAATCAACTGTTCCTCGTAGTCGTCCTTGTCCAGGTGCTGGGTCATATCCAGGCTGTCCAGCAGACTGAGCTGATCCACCGCGGTCGGTAACGGTGCGGCGTTGACCTGCACCGGCATCAACGGCTGACGGCTCAAGGCATTCTGCAGCCCTTCCAGAAGGATCCGGCCCACGGTCAGGCTGCGGTAGTGAGGATCGACGCCCTCGATCACATGCCAGGGCGCATAGTCTCGACTAGTGCGGCGCAAGACCCGCTCGCCGTACTTGACGAACTTGTCGTAGGTTTGCGACTGCTGCCAATCCAGCGGGCTGATGCGCCAGCTGTGCAGCGGGTCATCCTGCAAGGACTTGAGGCGGTCCTTCATCTGTTTCTTGGACAGGTGAAACCAGAACTTGAAGATCAGCGCGCCTTCATCGCAGAGCATCTTTTCCAGGCGTTCGGCGCCATTGATTGCCTGGTCCAGGCGCGGGTCCTTGATCTCGCCATGGACCCGGCCCTGGAGCATCTGGCTGTACCAGTTGCCGAAAAACACCCCCATGCGCCCCTTGGCCGGAAGCATCCGCCAGTAGCGCCAGGCCGGAGGTCGGGCCAGTTCTTCATCGGTCTGCTGGTCGAAGGTGCGCACCTCGATCAGACGCGGGTCCATCCATTCGTTGAGCAACTTGACCGTCTCGCCCTTGCCCGCGCCCTCGACGCCGTTGATCAGCACTATCACTGGAAACTTGGCCTTCTGGCGTAGCTCGAACTGGGCTTCGAGCAAGGCCTCACGCAGGGCCGGCACCTCGGCGTCGTAGGTTTCTTTGTCGATGGCGTGACCGATTTCAGCGGATTCGAACATGGGCGGCTTCCTTCCAAGAATGGTCCAAGACTAGCGGATGGACCTCGACCAAGGAAAACAAATCCCTGAACCCGCCACGGCTTGCCGTGGATCAGGCACGGGGCCGGTGATCGGCTAGAATGGCCGCCTTGCGCCAAACGAGCCGAACATGACACCTGAACTGCCCCACGCCCAGCTCGACTGGGACGACCAAGGACGCCCGCGCTCGCGGGTCTTCGATGACGTGTACTTCTCCAGCGAATCGGGCCTGGATGAAACCCGTCATGTATTCATCGAACAGAACCGCCTGCGGGAGCGCTTTGCCGCGTTGAAGCCCGGCGAGAGATTTGTCATCGGTGAAACCGGCTTCGGTACCGGGCTGAATTTTCTCTGCGCCTGGCAGTTGTTCCAGGAGCAGGCACCGGCCACTGCCCGGCTGCATTTCGTCAGCGTCGAAAAGTACCCCTTGAACCCTGCAGATCTGCAACGGGCCCTGGCCCTGTGGCCGGAACTGGCGAACCTGACACAGCAACTGCTCAAGCACTACATCGCCGTGCACCAGGGCTTCCAGCGCATCGCCCTGGAGGGCGGCCGGGTCATCCTGACCTTGCTGATCGGCGATGCCCTGGAGCAACTGCCGCAACTGGACGCCCAGATCGATGCCTGGTTTCTCGACGGCTTCGCCCCGGCAAAGAACCCCGACATGTGGACCCCGGAGCTGTTCGCACAACTGGCGCGCTTGGCCGCACCGGGCTCCACCATCAGTACCTTCACCAGCACCGGCTGGGTACGGCGCCTGTTGAACGGGGCGGGCTTCAAGATGAAGCGCACTCCGGGCATCGGCCACAAGTGGGAAGTGCTGCGGGGCGAGTTCCTCGGCTGGCCCGAAGACACCCCACCGCCGGCCCGGGCCAAGCCCTGGTTCGCGCGCC
>NZ_MOAK01000081.1:198653-203552 GCF_003732485.1 Pseudomonas protegens | reverse complement strand
CCGCCCTGGTGATCGGCGGCGGACTGGCGGGTTGCGCCAGCGCCACCAGCCTCGCCGCCCGTGGCTGGCAGGTGCAACTACTGGAGCGCCACGACCAACTGGCCCAGGAAGCCTCGGGCAATCCGCAAGGGGTGCTCTATCTCAAGCTCTCCGCCCACGGCACCGCGCTGTCGCAAATGATCCTCAGCGGTTTCGGCTACACCCGGCGCCAGCTGGAACACCTGCAACGCGGCCTGGACTGGGATGGCTGCGGAGTCTTGCAACTGGCGTTCAACACCAAGGAAGCCGAGCGCCAGGCGCAATTGGCCGCGGCCTTCCCCGCCGACCTGTTGCATGTGCTGGATCAGCCCCACGCCCAGGCCCTGGCCGGCATCGGTCTGGAACACGGGGGCCTGTTCTATCCCGAAGGTGGCTGGGTGCATCCGCCCGCCCTGTGCCAGTGGCAGGCCAAGCATTCGCAGATCCAGGTCATGACTCACCAGGAAGTGCTGGAGTTGCGGCGGGTCGACCAGCAATGGCAAGCCTGGGACGGCGAACGGATGCTGGCCAGTGCAGCGGTGGTGATCCTCGCCGGTGCTGCCGAAATCAAACGCTTCCCGGCCAGCGCCGAATTGCCCCTCAAGCGCATCCGCGGGCAGATCACCCGCCTGCCACAGACCGCGCACAGTCAGAGCCTGGCCACGGTGGTCTGCGCTGAAGGCTATGTGGCCCCACCGCGACAAGGGGAACATACCCTGGGGGCCAGCTTCGACTTCAAGAGCCAGGACCTGACGCCAACCACTGCCGAACATGCCGGTAACCTTGCGATGCTGCGGGAAATTTCCAGCGACCTGCTGCAACGCCTGAACGCCGAACAGTTGCCCCTGGACAGCCTGCAAGGCCGCGCGGCCTTCCGCTGTACCAGCCCGGACTACCTGCCCATCGTCGGTCCTCTGGCGGACCCGGAAGCGTTCGCCGAAACCTACGCCGCCCTGGGCAAGGACGCACGTCAGGTGCCGGACCTGCCCTGCCCCTGGCTCGACGGCCTGTACATCAACAGTGGCCATGGTTCTCGCGGCTTGATTACCGCGCCGTTGTCCGGCGAACTGCTGGCCGCCTGGCTGGAAAACGAACCGCTGCCGTTGCCCAGGAGCGTGGCCGAAGCCTGTCATCCAAACCGCTTCGCCCTGCGCCGCCTGATTCGCGGCAAGGCCTGACCCAGCGCGGCGGTCTTCATTGTTGAAGGCCGCCGATGGCCAATGGACAGCGATCAGAATCAACTCCCGCCCCCAGCACCACTCCTCTGCTTATAACCGATCGGTCTAAAACTCCCGAGTTATGCACAGGTCAGTTTCCAGGTAGCCGCCCTTTTGGCGACTGCGGATTGACTCTCCCCAACGGAAAAACCGGTAAGGACTTATGTGCGGATTAGCTGGCGAACTACGCTTTGATCATCAACCTGCCGACCTGGCAGCGGTTGAACGAATCACTCACCACCTGGCCCCCCGTGGCCCCGACGCCTGGGGCTTTCACAGCCAGGGCCCGATCGCCCTCGGCCATCGACGCTTGAAAATCATGGACCTGTCGGATGGCTCGGCGCAGCCCATGATCGACAACCAGCTGGGGCTGTCCCTGGCCTTCAACGGCGCCATCTACAACTTCCCCGAATTGCGCGCCGAACTGGAAGCCCAGGGCTATGCCTTCCATTCCGGCGGCGACACCGAAGTGCTGCTCAAGGGCTATCACGCCTGGGGCGCCGACCTGCTGCCCAAGCTCAACGGCATGTTCGCCTTCGCTATCTGGGAGCGTGATGCCCAGCGCCTGTTCATCGCCCGCGACCGCCTCGGGGTCAAGCCGCTGTACCTGTCGCGCACCGGCCAACGGCTGCGCTTCGCCTCGGCCCTGCCGGCATTGCTCAAGGGCGGCGATATCAAGCCGATCCTCGACCCGGTGGCGCTCAACCACTACCTGAACTTCCACGCCGTGGTCCCGGCACCGCGCACCTTGCTGGCGGGCATTGAAAAACTGCCGCCGGCCACCTGGATGCGTATCGAGGCAGACGGTCGCAGCGAACAACAGACCTGGTGGACCCTGCCTTACGGCCCCCACACCGACGAACTCAACCTGACCCTGGAGGACTGGCGCGACCGGGTGCTGGACAGTACCCGTGAAGCCGTGGCCATTCGGCAAAGGGCGGCGGTGGACGTCGGTGTACTGCTCTCTGGCGGTGTCGATTCCAGCCTGCTGGTAGGCCTGCTGCGGGAGGTGGGGGTAGACGATCTCTCGACCTTCTCCATCGGTTTCCAGGATGCCGGCGGCGAACGGGGCGACGAGTTCCAGTACTCGGACCTGATCGCCAAACACTACGGGACCCGACATCACCAACTGCGCATCGACGAGCACGAAATCATCGAGCAACTGCCCGCGGCCTTCCGCGCCATGAGCGAGCCGATGGTCAGTCACGACTGCATCGCCTTCTATCTGCTGTCCCGGGAAGTGGCCAAACACTGCAAGGTGGTACAGAGCGGCCAGGGGGCCGACGAACTGTTCGCCGGCTATCACTGGTACCCGCAAGTGGACGGCGCCAGCGATCCCTATAGGGCGTATCGCGATGCTTTCTTCGACCGCAGCTACGACGACTATGCCGCCACCGTGCAACCCCAGTGGCTGACCGAGCATGACGCCGCCGGCGACTTCGTCCGCGAGCATTTCGCCCAGCCCGGCGCCGACGCTGCCGTGGATAAGGCCTTGCGCCTGGACAGTACGGTGATGCTGGTGGATGACCCGGTCAAGCGTGTGGATAACATGACCATGGCCTGGGGCCTGGAGGCGCGCACCCCCTTCCTCGACTACCGCCTGGTGGAGTTGTCGGCCCGGGTACCGGCACGCTTCAAGCTGCCGGACGGCGGCAAGCAGGTGCTCAAGGAGGCCGCCCGCCTGGTGATCCCCAGCGAAGTGATCGATCGCAAGAAAGGCTACTTCCCGGTGCCGGGTCTGAAACACCTGCAGGGCGACACCCTGAACTGGGTGCGTGAACTGCTGCTGGACCCAAGCCAGGATCGCGGCCTGTTCAACCCGGCCATGCTCGATCGCCTGCTGACCGATCCCCAGGGCCAGCTGACCCCCCTGCGCGGCTCCAAGCTGTGGCAGTTGGCAGCCTTGAACCTGTGGCTCAGCGAACAAGGAATCTGACCGATGAAAGCTCACGCCACGGCTTACAGCCAACGTCTGCTGCGCGGCCAGGCGCCGTCCTATGAACGGCTGCAGGCGCGCTTTGCCGAAGACGGCAGCGAACCCGGCAACCAACCCATCGCCGTGCATTGCGGTTGGGGTCGACTGCTGATCGGCCATACCTTTCCCAATCCCACCCGCCTCGCCGAGGAGTTGCTCAACGAGCGTCCCGGCGAGCGCGACATCGCTCTGTATGTAGCAGCGCCGCAACAGGTGCTCGGGCTGGAACCGGCGCAACTGTTCCTTGATCCTTCCGACACCCTGCGTCTTTGGTTCAGCGACTACCGCCAGGCCACTCGGGTGTTTCGCGGCTTCCGTATCCGTCGGGCCCAGAGCGACTCCGACTGGCAGGCCATCAATCAGCTGTACCAGGCACGCGCCATGTTGCCCATCGATCCGAACCTGCTGACTCCGCGCCATCTGGGCGGTCCGGTGTACTGGCTGGCCGAAGACGAAGACAGCGGCGCGGTGATCGGCAGCGTCATGGGCCTGAACCACCACAAGGCCTACCAGGACCCGGAACACGGCAGCAGCCTCTGGTGCCTGGCGGTGGACCCCGATTGCAGCCGCCCGGGTGTGGGCGAAGTGCTGGTGCGACACCTGATCGAACACTTCATGAGCCGCGGCCTGAGCTACCTCGACCTGTCGGTGCTGCACGACAATCGCCAGGCCAAGAACCTCTACGCCAAGCTCGGCTTTCGCACCCTGTCGACCTTCGCCATCAAGCGCAAGAACGGCATCAACCAGCCACTGTTTCTCGGCCCCGGGCCCCAGGCAGACTTCAACCCCTATGCACGGATCATCGTCGAGGAGGCCCATCGCCGCGGCATCGACGTGCAAGTGGACGACGCCGACGCCGGCCTGTTCACCCTCAGCCACGGCGGCCGCCGGGTGCGTTGCCGGGAATCCCTGAGCGACCTGACCAGTGCCATCAGCATGAGCCTGTGCCAGGACAAGAGCCTGACTCACAAGGTGCTCAAGGGTGCCGGTCTGAACCTGCCCGCCCAGCAATTGGCGGGCAACGCCGACGACAACCTGGAGTTTCTCGACGAGCACCAGCGGGTGGTGGTCAAACCGTTGGATGGCGAGCAGGGACAAGGCGTGGCCGTGGACTTGAGCACCATCGAAGAGGTGCAGCAAGCCATCGACCACGCCCGCCGCTTTGACAGCCGAGTGCTGCTGGAAAGCTTCCACGAGGGGCTGGATCTGCGCATCCTGGTGATCGGTTTTGAAGTGGCGGCCGCGGCCATCCGCCGTCCCGCCGAAATCATCGGCGACGGCCAGCATTCCATTGGCGCCTTGATCGAGGCCCGCAGCCGACGACGCCAGGCGGCCACCGGTGGAGAAAGCAAGATCCCTCTGGACAAGGAAACCCAGCGCACCTTGCATGCCGCCGGCTACGACTACAACAGCGTGCTGCCTGCCGGCGAACGGCTGTTCGTCCGGCGCACCGCCAACCTGCACACCGGCGGCACCCTGGAAGACGTCACTGGCATTCTCCATCCGACCCTGGCCGACGCGGCTGTCCGCGCCGCCCGGGCCCTGGACATTCCAGTGGTGGGTCTGGACCTGATGGTGCCGGCGGCGGATCAGCCCCAGTACGTGTTCATCGAAGCCAACGAGCGCGCCGGGCTGGCCAACCATGAACCGCAACCCACCGCCGAACGTTTCATCGACCTGCTGTTTCCC
>NZ_MOAK01000081.1:195110-198631 GCF_003732485.1 Pseudomonas protegens | reverse complement strand
CGAGCCGGCTCCTAGCTTCTTGTAGGAGCCGGCTCGCCGGCGAAAGCCCTCTCAAGGCCCTTCACTCTCTCATCGAAACCATCGATGGCCTTTTCTCATCAGGAGTTTCCATGACCCGTCAGATTCCCGAGCCGGACCTTGCCTACCTGCAGAAAGTCCTCCTGGAAATGCTCGCCATTCCCAGCCCCACCGGTTTTACCGACACCATCGTGCGCTACGTCGCCGAACGCCTGGAAGAACTGGGCATCCCCTTCGAGCTGACCCGGCGCGGTACCATCCGCGCCACCCTCAAGGGCCAGAAGAACAGCCCCGACCGGGCGGTCTCAGCGCACCTGGACACCATCGGCGCCAGCGTCCGCGCGGTAAAAGACAATGGCCGCCTGACCCTGGCACCCGTGGGCTGCTGGTCCAGCCGCTTTGCCGAAGGCAGCCGGGTCAGCCTGTTCACCGACAACGGCGTACTGCGCGGCAGCGTGCTGCCGTTAATGGCCTCCGGGCATGCCTTCAACACCGCGGTGGACGAGTTGCCCATCAGCTGGGACCACATAGAACTGCGTCTGGACGCCTACTGCACCACCCGCGCCGACTGCGAATCCCTGGGGATTGGCGTGGGTGATTTCGTCGCCTTCGACCCTCTGCCGGAATTCACCGAAAGCGGCCATATCAGCGCCCGCCATCTGGACGACAAGGCTGGGGTTGCGGCCTTGCTGGCCGCCCTCAAGGCCATCGTCGACAGTGGTGAAACCCTGATGATCGACTGCCATCCGCTGTTCACCATCACCGAAGAGACCGGCAGCGGCGCGGCGGCGGCCCTGCCTTGGGACGTCAGTGAGTTCGTCGGCATCGACATTGCTCCGGTCGCTCCGGGCCAGCACTCCAGTGAGCACGCCGTGAGCGTGGCGATGCAGGACTCCGGCGGCCCTTACGACTATCACCTGTCCCGTCACCTGCTGCGTCTGGCCGCCGAGCACGAGCTGCCGGTGCGCCGCGACCTGTTTCGCTACTACTTCAGCGACGCTCATTCGGCGGTCACCGCCGGGCACGACATCCGCACCGCGCTGCTGGCCTTCGGTTGCGACGCCACCCACGGCTACGAGCGAACCCACATCGACAGCCTGGCGGCACTCAGTCGCCTGTTGGGTGCCTATATTCTCAGCCCGCCGGTGTTTGCCAGTGATGCACAGCCGGCCACAGGCTCTCTGGACCGTTTCAGTCACCAACTGGAACACGACGCACAGATGGAAAGCGATACCCGGGTGCCCTCGGTGGACAGCCTGGTAGGACAGAAATCCTGAAGCGCGGCACCGAGTTTGTGCGCGCCGTCGCTGGCGGCACAGGCCCGGGCGCAGTAGCATCCGGGATTGTTTGCCGGAGGCCCCCATGCTGATTCCCCACGACCAACTTGAAGTCGACACCCTGACCCGCCTGATCGAAGACTTCGTCACCCGCGAGGGCACCGACAACGGTGATGAAACCCCATTGGAAACCCGAGTCCTGCGGGTCCGTCAGGCCTTGAGCAAGGGCCAGGCGGTGATCGTTTTCGATCCGGACAGCGAGCAGTGCCAATTGATGCTCAAGCACGACGTGCCCAAGGCGTTGTTCGACTGAGGCCTGGACCGGCCCAAACCTTTGGGCCGGAATGCTCAACCGTTGGAAAAGCGCGGGCCGAACAGAATCACACTGGCCCCGATCACACATAACAGTAGCCCCAGCCAATCCGATCCCAGGGGCCGCACCCGCTCCACCACCGCCAGCCAGCCAATGGACGCCACGATGTAGATGCCTCCGTAGGCGGCATAGGCGCGCCCGGCATAAGTGGCTTCGACCTTGGTCAGCAACAGAGCGAACAGGGTCAGGCTGATCAGGGCGGGAATCACCCAGAGGGCACTCTTGCCCTGGCGCAACCACATCCAGAAGGCATAGCAGCCGGCGATTTCAAACAGCGCGGCGAGGAAGAACCACAGGTAGTTGAGCATGCAAGGTCTCGTCAGGATTGCCAGGTGCCGGCAACCCTAACGAGGCCGTGGTGGTGGGGCAAGCTTAGTTGGCGCCTTGTTTGGCCTTGGCGCGCATCTTGTCCGCCATCAGGGTCATTTCGTCGTACAGCGCCTGAGGGTTTTTCTGCTTCAGGGCCCAGGCCATGCGCCCCTGCTCGTGGGGCAGGATCATGAACTGGCCGGCGTTGACTTGAGTGTGGATGTAATCGGCAATCTCGGCGGCGGTAATGGGCGAGCTTTCCAGCAACTTGCCCACCTGGGCCTTCATCGCCGGGGTCGGGCCACGGAAGGAATCCAGCAGGTTGGTCTGGAAGAACGACGGACAAACCACATGCACGCCGATTTCCTGTTGCGCCAGCTCCGCCAGCAGGCTCTCGGAAAGCGCCACCACGCCCGCCTTGGCCACGTTGTAGTTGCTCATGGCCGGCCCCTGCATCAAGGCGGCCATGGAGGCGATATTGATGATCTTGCCCTTGCTCTGCTCCAGCAACGGCAGGAAGGCCTTGCAGCCCTTGACCACCCCCATCAGATTGATCGCGATCTGCCAGTCCCAATCCTCCAGGGACAACTCGCTGAAGAAACCGCCCGAAGCCACACCAGCGTTGTTGACGATGATGTCGATGCCGCCGAACTTGACCTCACAGGCCTGGGCAAAGGCCGTCAGCTGGCTGTAGTCACGCACATCACAACGCTGCACGAAGCCTTCGCCACCGGCTGCGCGTACCTGCTTCAGGGTTTCCTGCAGACCCGCCTCGCTGACATCGGACAAGGCCAGCCGCCAGCCTTCACGGGCCCAGCGCAAAGCGATTTCGCGACCCAGGCCGGAGCCGGCGCCAGTGATCATCATGCGATTTTGCATAAGAGTTGCCTTGTTGTTCCGGGGAAGATGAGCCGCAGTGTAGCGAAGGCCCTGGCGCCACCCACGCACCATCAGGGTGCTGAATGCCCAAGGCAAACCAATGACTTGGTGAACACGACGGCGCCAGCAGAAGACAACCTTGCCAGTCTTAAAGGAAATAACCCTGGAAGCGGAAAACGTTAAAAAAACTTGGAATTATCTCGATAGGCGCAGAGTCGGATTTATTAAGCGGTTCGCTTTATCCGTAAAACGAACTTGTCCTTGAACGACTGTGTTGTTCAACCGTACTCCAATAAGGAAACAGCCATGGGCACCATTCTGATCATCATTCTGATTCTGCTGCTGATTGGCGGCCTCCCTGTATTCCCGCACTCCAGAAGTTGGGGTTATGGACCTTCAGGAATCATTGGCGTGGTGCTGGTGGTGCTGTTGGTGCTCTTGCTCTTGGGCAGGATATAACGCCTTTATTGCTCTACCCAGGGCCTGTGTAAAAGTAAAAAGGCGCCGGTCTTCACTGGCGCCTTTTTATAAGCCTGGCTTTATAAGCCTGGATAAAAAACACCCCACTTGAGGGGGTGTCTTCTTGAAGCGGACAACGTGCGCCAACTCTGCCGGACAAAGCTGGCGCTACAGTGCTTAGTCCGGTTTCCCGTTGACTACGCCTG
>NZ_MOAK01000081.1:167528-195057 GCF_003732485.1 Pseudomonas protegens | reverse complement strand
CTGCTTGAGCTGCGGCTCATCGGCAGAGTCGGGAATGAGTTCGCCTCCCGGTGCCGAACCCAGTTCGTACCTGTACAGCCTTGGCGGCATTTCCTTGGGCAATACCAGCACCCGGTCCGCCGTCAACAGCGCTACGGTCTGATCACTGCCCGAAGGCTTGATCACGCCAAAGCCCTTGTCGCCTTCCGGCAGGTTGAGCAGGTCGCGCCCCCAGCACTGGTGCAGTACATCGCCACCGAGACGGCCCATGATGGTGGGCACTATGTCGATCTGAGTGCCCACGGTGTGGTCACGCTGGCCGAATTTTTCCTGGATGCCCGGCGCAATCATCAGCATCGGGACATTGAAACGCCCCAGGTCCATTTCGGTGATCTGCTGCTCATTGCCGAAACCGTGATCGCCGACCACGACGAACAGCGTCTCTTTGAAGTAGGGTTCCTTGCTCGCCTTCTCGAAGAACTGGCCCAATGCCCAGTCCGAGTAACGCATGGCGGTCAGGTGCTCATTGAGGCTGCCGCGATTAGTCACCTTGTCCACCGGCAATGGCGTTGGCAACGCATACGGGGTGTGGTTGGACAGAGTCTGCAGCAGGGCATAGAACGGCCCCTTGCCCTCCCGGGCCTTCAACTCTTCCAGGCCACGGTTGAACATGTCCTGGTCGGACACGCCCCAGGTCGGGTCGGAGAACACCGGATTGACGAAGTCGTTACGCCCGATGAAGTTGGTCATGCCCTGGTTGCTGAAGAACCCCGACTGGTTGTCCCAGGCGAAATCGCCGTTGTAGACATACACGTCATCGTAGTTGCGAGCGCTGAGCAACTGCGGCAGGCCGGACAGCTTGTGGCTGCCTTCCGGGGTCTGCATCAGGTATTCGAAGCCCGGCAGGTTGGGGAAGCAGGCCATGGTGGCAAACATGCCCTGGTGGGTATGGGTACCGTTGGAGAAGAAGCGGTCGAACAGCAAGCCTTGCTTGGACAACTTGTCGAAGTACGGCGTGATTTCTCCCGGACGTCCCAGGGCACCCACCGAATGCCCGGCGAAGCTTTCCATCAGGATCACCACGACGTTCTTGATCGGCAGGGTCTTGTCCGCATCCGGCGTGTAGTTACGGCGTACAGCGGCAATATCCCCATCCACCAGTTTGTCGCTCGGCACCAGCAACATGTCGCGCACAGTCTGTTGAGCCTGCGGCTGGGGCAAGGTCGACTTCCAGATATTGGTGCGATCCTCGGACATCCGATCCTTGGCCGCCGCCATCAATTGCAGCGTGCCGTTGAGGCCCAGCTGGTTGGCGAAGTTCGATTCGGTGGTATAGACATCGCCCCAACGCATCGGCGGGCCCTGGCGCAGGGTGCCACGGGCAGCCACCACACAGATCAGCAGGCAGACCACGAATACCGCAATACGTGCATACCAGGGTGCAATCTGGCGTGTGCCGACATTGCCACCGCTGAACGGCCCACGAGGCCGAGTGGCACGATCGGCCCCCTTGAACGCCAGGCTGAGGATCCAGGTCCCCACGGCCCAGGCCAGCAGGTAGCGGACCACCGGGAAACCGTACCAGAGCATACTCATCACGGTTTTCGGGTCTTCCTTCACATACTGGAAGACCAGACCGTTGAGACGCTGGTGGAACTCACGGTAGAAATCCATCTCCATCAGGCCCAGGAACAGGGCAATGCTGGAGGTCACCGTCAGCCAGAAGCGCAACAACCCACGAGCCGCCATGGCCCGGGCACTGAACATGGCCAGCACCAGCGGTGCGCTGAGGTAGACCACCAGCCGCAGGTCAAAACGCAGCCCATTGGCAAACGCTTCGAGGAAAGTCGAAGCCGGGGTGTCGAGAATCATCTCGCGGTTGTAGATCAACAGCGCGACGCGCAACAAAGAAAACATCACCATCATGACCAGCGCGCACAGCAGCGTGTAGGCCAGATGGGATTTGACGGTCGGTTGCAGCAGGCGATTCGAGGATCGCTGCTGACTCAGGGCATCCGAGTTTGCCATGTCGTTTTAGGACCCATTGGAAGTTTAAGTTGCAAGAATACAGCTGCGTTCTGCCCTCTTATTGCCACCTGAGCGACAGGGGAATACGCGGAGCGCAAATGTTGCACGATCACTGGAGGCATTGCCATTGATTAGTGGACAGTACCGCCAAACCCACCACCAATGGCTCTGGATCAACAGATTGCAGGGGATGATGACAGGGTAAAAAGCGCGGGCGGATTGTCTTAGAGACTTTGTGAAAATTTCGTTCAACGCATGTTTAGTCACAAAAAAAGGGCCTTGCGGCCCTTCTTTTCCCTCGCCGGCAATGACTCCGGGTCTGTTCGTCACACGTCCAGGTTCAGAGTCTTACATTGCCTCGGGGTCCGGCAATGGCCCAGATAATCAACCCCAGTACGGGAAGGAAGATGATCAGCAACACCCAGATAATCTTCATCCCGGTTTCGGCGCCGCTTTTCAGCACGTTGATGATGGCCCAGATATCCAGAGCCAGAATGATCAGGCCAACCAGGCCATTGAAGGTGGAACCCATGGTGTCGCTCCCAAATGAAGGTGTGCCTCTTTAGGATAGTCGCGCGGAATCAGGGTTCCGTTTTATTCCACCGCTACGGCGGATTCAGGCGTGCACAGCGATCTTCAGCGCTTCCAGGGCCGGCGCCGCGGCAATACCGACCTCGGCACAGAGTTCAAGCACTCGAGGTACATCATTGCCGTAGACCAGCACCATCTGCAGCTCGTCATCCAGCAACTGGCTGAAATTCATCAGCACGTAACCGCCGTTCTCCGGATTCATGCTGCCCATCTGGATCTGGATGCGATTCAAGGCCGTTAGCGCTTCGATCTTGGCCAACTGCTTGGGTTTGATATTGAAGGTCACGTCCTTGCCGAAAGAGGCAACGATCTGGGCGAACAGATCGACATAGGTGTCAGCCTGAAACAGCACGGTCTCCGGCAGGCTGCCCACCACCACCCATTCGCCCAGGAGAATGGGGAAGCTGTCGTCGTAGTTGATGTCCGGATTGGCCGCCAGGAACCCCTGGGGGTCGGCATAGGCCTGAGCCGCTTCATCGGCGATCTGCTGGATCTCGTCGTCGCCCATGCACCCGGAGCTGATTTTGCTGATGAGTTCGATAAGGGTGGTTTTCATGGGCGCATCCTGAAGGCAAGGAAATTTCGAGGGCGCGAAGAATAGCCTAAAGTGGGCGGCCAGACCTATCACCGGGACGCAGGCCGTGCGCCCTCGCCCCCTTTCCCCTCGGCCTCAGGCCAGGAGCTTTTCCAGTTGCGCGGTGGTGTCTACGGCGCCCATGGTCTTGGCCGCCTCCAGGGCACTGACGCCATTGGTATCCCTCGCCTTGGGATCGGCCCCCTGGCTGATCAGGTAGGTAACGATCTCCGTACGGTTGAACATCGCCGCCATCATCAGCGCAGTACGACCGTCAAAAGATGAGCCTTCCACTTGCGCTCCGCCTTCCACCAGAGCCTTGACCACTGCCAGGTCGCCCTTGAAGGCGGCGCCGGCAATCGGACTCTGGCCATTGTCGTTGCGGATCTCGGGGTCGGCCTTGTGCTTGAGCAGCACTTGCACTGCATCCACATGCCCGTGATAGGCGGCCAGCATCAGCAAGGTGTCGCCCTTGTGATTGCGCAGGTTGACCGGCAGGCCACTGCCCGCCAGCTTGTCGAGCATCTGTGCATCGCCCTGGCGGGCCACGTTGAATACCTGCTCGACAAACTGGGCGGCCTCGTCTTCAGTCATCTGGCGGCTTTTGTCGGTCATCGGAAACTCCAGGTTCGGTCAATCGGAAAGGCCCCTAGTTTCCCCAAGCCGGCCGCGGCCTGTCATCCCTTTTTTCCCAAGAGTCGCCATAGGCAGAATCAATAACGCAGACGCCCGCCCTGGATATCCGCAAAAATCTGCGGGGTCAGTTGCACATAGGTGTCCGACCCAGGAAGCCAGGCATAGACCGGATCGTCGCCGACCCGTTCGAGGTCGAATGCCTGCTCCTTGAGTCGGCTCTTTTGGTACTTGAAGGTGCCCGTAGTGTCCATTTTCACCTTGATCCGCAGGAACAGCGGCACCGCATAAGCCGGAAGCTGCTGCCTGGCGAACTGCAGCAAGGCGCTGAAGTCCAGGGTCGCCAGAGACTCCGCCGGGGTAATGGCCACCATCCCGGCACGGCCGTTGGTGTTGTGGATTTCGACGCCATAGGCCACCACCTCGGCCACTTGCGGGTGCCCCAGGAGAATGTTCTCCACCTCGGTGGTGGAGACGTTCTCACCCTTCCAGCGATAGGTGTCCCCCAGGCGATCAACGAATTGCACATGGCCGAAACCGATGTCCCGCAGCAGATCACCGGTATTGAAGTAGCAGTCGCCCTTCTCGAACACGTCCTTGAGGATCACCTTGAGGTTCTTCTCCGGGTCGGTGTAGCCGTCCAGCGGCGCCTTGTCGTCGATTTTCGCCAGTAGCAGGCCCTGTCCACCCTTGGCCACTTTCTGCATGAAACCCTGGCTGTTGCGCAATGGCGCCCCGGTATCATGGGCGTACTCCACCAACGCCCAGGGGATCAGGGAAAACCCCACGGTGTTGTCAAAATTGAGGATATTGCTGAAACCAATATTGCCGTCGCTGGCCGCATACAACTCACAGATATGCCCCACACCAAAACGTTGCTTGAACTCGCTCCAGACTCCTGGTCGCAGGCCATTGCCGATCATCTTCAACACCCCATGCTCGGCATCCCGGGAAGTGCTGGGCTGATCGATCAGGTAACGACACAACTCACCGACATAGCCCACAGTCGTCGCCTTGAACCGACGTGCATCGTCCCAGAACTGACTGGCGCTGAACTTGCGGCGAATGGCGAACCCCGAGGCGCCGGTAATGGCCGAGCCCCAGCAGACGCACAGCCCGGTGGCGTGGTACAGCGGCAAGGTGCAATACACCACGTCGCCGGGCTGCATATCCAGGGCGATGGTGCCGAAACCGGCAGAGGTACGCATCCAGCGCCCATGCTTGAAAATCCCCGCCTTGGGCAGGCCCGTGGTGCCGGACGTATAGATGTAGAAGCAAGGGTCGTTGAAGAAGATGCGCTGGGCCTGTACCAGATTGTCCGCTGGATAACCGGCGCTCTCGGCCATCAGATTGGCCAGGCCGTCCGGAGTCGGTCCGGGGTCGGCGAAGGTGTCCTGATCGGCCACGAACCAGGTGCGCGCCGGATCGATATCCACTTGATCGCGCACCGCGGAAAAAGCCGCCAGCAACTCACCGCCGACCATGATTCCCACCGGTTTGACCAACTCCAGGCTGTGCACCAGCACGCTTTGGGTCTGAGCGGTGTTGAGCATCGCGCAGATCCCGCCAAGCTTGGCCACCGCCAGCACCGTGACCAGCAACTCAGGACGATTCTCGATGAAAATCGCCAGCACATCGCCCTTGCCGATGCCCTGTTCCCGCAGGTAGGCGGCGATGCGATTGGCCCACTGATTGACCTGGGAGTAACTGAGTACCCGATCGCCATACAACAAGGCCGGCCCCTCGGGATTGCGCAGGGTCGCCTGCTCGAAACTCCAGCCCAGTCCACAGGGTTGGTCAGGCTTGTCGATGTTCCCCGCCTTCATGCCTCGCACCACCCGAGGCAGCGCCTTGGCAATGGACGGCACCTTTCGCAGCATCATGCCCCAGGTGATCATGTCGCTCTTGTGCTTGTTCATGGTTGCTCCGGTTCGACAGCAAAGGTCTGTGCCCGGGCCAGGCCGGCCGGGCGTTGGCAACAGCCGGCACATGGCTCAACCGGGGTTGGCGACCCAGGGTCCGTCAACCGGCAAGCGAAGACTGCGGGGATCACCCGCAAAGGAATAAAGGCAGGGCAAGCACAGTGCTGCTGACAGCACCGGCAATAGTGCGGTGGGACCGTTCATGGAGGGCGTCCTATATTCTTATTATCCGTCGGGCAGGATCGCGGGATCACGCCACAACACATTCCATGTCGCAGAAACACCTTTCCAACCTGTTCAGCGGGTGTACCGAGGCAGCGTTGAAACGGCGTGACTGGCTGGAAAATACGTCAGCCGCCGCAGGGCTGTACACGGAGTTTTTGCAAACTTTTGTATCTCCCCGCCAGTTACGCCAGGGCCCTCCAGGACCGTCCATAAACGATTGAATTTTTTCTCGAGGCCAGCGGTCATAACGCTGTAGCCACGCCCACCGCCAATCGCCGACAACCTGCAAAATGCAGGATGCACGATGGCCATTCATGCAATTTGCACGAAACCGAAATTTTCTTTAGATTTTAAGCTATTGATTTAAAAAGACTTTATAAAAACCCAATACTGGCACAATCGCTGCACCTATCACTCCACGCTTGCCCTTCAAGAGCTAACGGAGCTGATAGACATGAGCCTGATCCAAGAAAAGTTTTCCTCCCTGTTCTCCAACTTCGAAGTGACCACCCAACCCCGTCCCGACGGCGGCATCCTGCTCACCCTGCGCAACAGCGAAGGCAAACAGTTCAAGCGTTCGATTTCCTACGCGCAGCTGCATGCCGCCGACCAGCTGTCCTGGGTCATCAGTGCAATTCGTCGTGATTTGGCCGAACAGGCCAGTGAACTGCCGCAGATTTCCATGCTGCAAAGCCAGAACCGCTTTGCCTTGCCGACCTACCACTCCGCGTAAGCGATCTTCGATTTCCTGCTCGGGCCGGCCCCACCTTGCGTGTGTCCGGCCCGTTGACGTTGAGCTTCCCGCTCAATCGTCCAGGCGTGGGAACTGACTGGCGATAGCGTCGCCGGTCAGGTTCGCCACCCAGCCCTGGGGATTGCTGAACAGGCGGATGGCCACCAGATGCGGCTCCTCCCCCATATCGAACCAATGGGCAGTGCCCGCCGGCACCGAAATCAGGTCGTTTCTTTCGCAAAGAACGGCATAGACGTAGTCGTCGATGTGCAGAGAAAACAGCCCGCGTCCGGCGACGAAAAACCGCACTTCATCCTCACCATGGCGATGTTCGTCGAGAAAACTGGCACGCAGCTCGGCTCGTTGTGGATGGTTACGGTTGAGGCTGATCACATCCACGCTGACATAACCCTGCTCGGTCATCAGCCGATCGATCTGCTCCTGATAGGCCGCTATCACCTCTTGCTGGCTGGCCCCCGGCTCGATCCGCGTCGAGGTTTGCCAACGATCGAAGCGAACTCCCTGTTCGGCCAGGGTCGCAGCGATATCGTCGAAGTGGGTCAGAACCTTGTTTGGCAGGTCCGGGCTGGATACGTGGTAGACGGACAGGCTGCTCATAGCGGCAACTCCTCTTGCATGCGGGTGGCAATGATAACGGCTGCGGCCAGGGCGGCGACGCTAGCAATACTAAAGGTCAATGTGGCGCCCAGGGCGTTCCAGCTGTAGCCGGAATACAGGGCGCCCAAGGCACCTCCGGTTCCAGCCAGGGCGGCGTACAAAGCCTGGCCCTGCCCCTGCTGGCGAGCACCGAAGCTGCGTTGCACAAAATGGATGGCCGCGGCGTGAAAACTGCCGAAGGTCGCCGCATGCAGCACCTGCGCCAACAACAGTACCCCGAGATGCTCCGCCAGGCTGCCCAGCAGCAACCAGCGCAAAGCCGCCAACAGAAAACTGGCCAGCAACACCCGGCGTACGGAAAACCGCGCCAGAATCCGGCTCATGGCCAGGAACATCAGCACCTCGGCCACCACACCCAGGGCCCAGAGCATGCCGATCAGGCCACGGGTATAGCCCAGGCGCTCCAGGTGCAGGGTCAGGAAGGTGTAGTAAGGGCCGTGGCTCATCTGCATCAGTGCCACACACAGATAGAAGGCCAATACCCCGGGGCCGCGCAACTGCTTGACAAAGCCTTCCCCGGCCAGCCGCGCGCCCTGGACCGAAGGCTGGGCATTGGGCACCCAAAGGCTGCTGAGCACGATGCCGCCCATGATCGCCACCAATGCCGCGGGATAGATATCCAGGCTCAACCACTCGAACAGACGCCCCAAAGCCACCACGGCAAGAATGAAACCGATGGAGCCCCAAAGACGGATCTGGCTGTAGCGTGAGGTCTGCCCCTGCAAGTGCGCCAGGGTGATCACTTCGAACTGCGGCAGGACTGCGTGCCAGAAAAACGCGTGCAGGGCCATGACCATGGCCAGCCAGGCGTAGCTCTTGCTGACGAAGATCAGAGAAAAACAGATCAGGGTGCAGATCGCGCCAAAACGTACGATCGCCAGGCGCCGGCCGGTGTAATCCCCCAGCCAACCCCAAAGATTGGGTGCCACGCAACGCATGAGCATGGGAATGGCCACCAGCTCGCCGATCCGCGCGCTGGAAAACCCCAGGTGATCGAAATACAGCGCCAGAAACGGCGCCGTCGACCCCAGCAGGGCGAAATAGAACAGGTAGAAACTCGAAAGCCGCCAGTACGGCAGCGCCGCCACGGTCATCAGACCGTAGCGACTGGCAGAACCGCCATTACAGCTGGCCCAGTACCGGCGTGCTGACGCGCACGTCGGCATTCTGACCGCGGTGACGCAGCAGGTGATCCATCAGTACGATGGCCATCATCGCTTCGGCAATGGGCGTGGCGCGAATGCCCACGCAAGGGTCATGACGGCCCTTGGTGATCACGTCCACCGGATTGCCATCAACATCGATGGAGCGGCCTGGCGTGGTGATGCTGGACGTCGGTTTGAGGGCCAGGTGGGCAACAATTGGCTGCCCCGAAGAGATACCGCCAAGAATGCCGCCGGCGTTATTGCTGAGGAAACCTTGCGGGGTCAGCTCGTCACGGTGCTCGGTGCCGCGCTGGGCGACGCTGGCGAAACCGGCGCCGATTTCCACGCCCTTGACCGCATTGATGCTCATCAACGCATGGGCCAGTTCGGCATCCAGACGGTCGAAGATCGGCTCGCCCAGGCCAGGCATCACGCCTTCGGCGACCACGGTGATCTTCGCTCCCACGGAGTCCTGATCCCGACGCAATTGGTCCATATAGGCTTCCAGCTCTGGAACCTTATCCGGATCGGGGCTGAAGAACGCGTTGTCCTCCACCGAATCCCAGGTCTTGAAGGGAATCTCGATCGGGCCCAACTGGCTCATGTAGCCGCGAACCACGATGCCCTGGCTGGCCAGGTATTTCTTGGCGATGGCCCCGGCCGCCACGCGCATGGCGGTCTCCCGCGCAGAGCTGCGACCGCCGCCGCGGTAATCACGAATGCCGTACTTGTGGTGGTAGGTGTAATCGGCATGAGCCGGACGGAACAGATCCTTGATCGCCGAGTAGTCCTTGGACTTCTGGTCGGTATTGCGGATCAACAGGCCAATGGAACAGCCAGTGGTCTTGCCCTCGAACACCCCGGAAAGGATCTCGACTTCATCGGGTTCCTGGCGCTGGGTGGTATGACGGCTGGTGCCGGGCTTGCGCCGGTCCAGGTCACGCTGCAGGTCTTCCAGGGACAGTTCGAGGCCCGGCGGGCAGCCGTCGACAATGGCGACCAACGCCGGACCATGGCTTTCGCCCGCGGTGGTGACAGTGAACAGCTTGCCGTAGGTATTGCCGGACATGCGGGGAGCTCCGTGAAATCAGCCGAAATAACTCAATCAGGATTACTGAAGGGCGCAAGTATACGCAGGCTACCCAACTAGTTCATCCTCGAACCTTCTGCCCCTGCCCGAGTCCAACCGGCACCTTATCCATGATGGCGTGATGATGCTGCGAGTCCTTCTCTTGAGCCTTTCCCTGTTCACCGGCCTGGTCAACGCGGCCGTCCTGCAACGCCCTGTAAGCCTGGAGACCGGACACGGCGAGCTGTATGGCTCGATGTTGCTGCCCAAATCTGCGCAGCCGGTGCCGGTGGTGCTGATCATTTCCGGCTCCGGCCCCACCGACCGCGACGGCAACAACCCCGACGGCGGGCGCAACGACAGCCTCAAGCGCCTGGCCTGGGTGCTGGCCAAGCACAACATCGCCAGCGTGCGCTACGACAAGCGCGGTGTGGCTGCCAGCCTCGCGGCGACCCCGGATGAACGCAACCTGACCCTAGACGCCTATGTGGCCGACGCCGTGGCCTGGGGCAAGCAGCTCAAGGCCGACCCGCGCCTGGGCCAACTGATCGTACTGGGACACAGTGAAGGGGCGCTGATCGCCAGCCTCGCCGCCGCCCAACTGGATGCCGCCGCAGTGATCTCCATCTCCGGCACCGCCCGGCCTGTGGATCAGGTGCTGCGCCAGCAACTGAGTTATCGCCTGCCGCCGGCGCTGATGGTACGCAGCAATGAACTGCTGGACAGCCTCAAGGCCGGTCAGGTCGACAACGATGTGCCGCCGGCACTGCAAGTGATCTTCCGCCCCAGTGTGCAACCCTATCTGATCACCCTGTTCCGCGAGGACCCGGCCGCCGCGTTCGCCCATCTGAAAATGCCGGCACTGATCATCCAGGGCAGCAACGATATCCAGGTCAGCGTCGACGACGCCCGGGTGCTCAAGGCGGCGAAACCGGATGCTCAACTGACCTTGATCGACGGCATGAACCATGTGCTGCGTATCGTGCCTAACGATCTCAAACGCCAATTGGCCTCCTACAAGGACCCGCAATTGCCCCTGGCGGCGGAACTGGGCCGGTCCATCATCAGTTTTATTGACGGACTTCACACCCGTTAGGCGGCTTTACCCTCCAGTCCTGAAAAAAACGGCCGATAAGCCTTTGCCGGCCGTTCGATTGCTGTCGGCGCGCAGCGATTGGACAGGACTTGCCGTTATGACTGACACCTCGAATTCACCCGCCACCGAGCAGGAAGCTGCCGTACCGGAAGCGGCGCCATTGCCGTGGGCGGACGTCCAGGCCGAGCATCATAAGATGCTGCGCCTGGCGCCCCTGCAGACCGATCGCGCCACCGGCGGACGCCCTTTGCGTTTTGTCGAGTTCGGTTATGCCGAACGCAACAACAAAGAGCACAGCCTGCTGCGCATGACCATCAGCCTGCCCGGCCAGCGGGTGCGCAAGGAACAGAATCACCTGGATGTCCGGGTCGAGCACGAAACCCGCCGAGTGCACTTCGAACCCGAAGGCGGGCTGCAGATCGAACCGCTGAACCGTGGCATCGGACGCTTCCTGCTGGCCCAGGCCGCGCAGTGGGCACAGAAGAAGTGGCCGCACTACCGGGTAGACGGCTTTGACCTCGCCAACAAGGACGCCCTCAATGAGGACACTCGCCTGCGTCGCGATCATGTGCTGCGCACCCAGGGCTTCGACGTGGTGTATGCCGATGCCCAGCATCTCAAGGGCAGCGTCAAGGATGTCCAGGTGGGCGAGCTGCTGAGCCAGTGGAACACCGAGAAACTGCAGTTCGTGGAGATACTGGAAGCAGCGCAGATGCTCCAGCAGGCCGAGCAGAACCTGGAAGAGCTGGAAGTCAAACTGCGCAAGCAGGAAGAGAAAGTCACCAAGTACAAACGTGAAGACACCGGCCTGCGCTTCACCATCACCTGCCTGGTAGCCTTCGCGGTATTCCAGGCGGGTCTGCTGATCTGGATTGCGACTCACCGCTGAGTCGCAACCTCTTCAAGACTCAAGGCCCGCCTTGCGCGGGCCGGCAAATGGCTCAGGCGCGAGCGGCGAACAACGCCTGATGCTCGCGGCACTGCTCCGCGGTGAGCATGAACACACCATGCCCGCCGCGTTCGAAGTCCAGCCAGGCGAAGTCGACTTCGGGGTACAACGCCTCGACGTGCACCTGGCTGTTGCCCACTTCGACAATCAGCAGGCCTTTCTCGGTCAGGTGATCAGCGGCCTGGGCCAGCATGCGCCGCACCAGATTCAGACCATCATCGCCACAGGCCAGGCCCAGCTCGGGCTCATGCTGGTACTCGTCCGGCATGTCGGCAAAATCTTCGGCATCGACATAGGGCGGGTTGGAAACGATCAGGTCGAAGCGCTGCCCCGGCAAGCCATCGAAACCATCGCCCTGAACGGTGAACACCCGCTCATCGACACCGTGGCGCTCAATGTTCTGGTTGGCCACCTCCAGGGCTTCGAAGGACAGATCGGCCAGTACCACTTCGGCCTCGCGGAACTCATAGGCACAGGCGATGCCGATGCAACCGGAGCCGGTGCACAGATCGAGAATCCGCGCAGGCTCAGTGCCCAGCCAAGGTTCGAAGCGTTTCTCGATCAACTCGCCGATGGGCGAGCGGGGAATCAGTACACGCTCGTCAACAATGAACGACATGCCGCAGAACCAGGCTTCACCCAACAGATAGGCCGTGGGCACGCGCTCTTCGATACGGCGCTTGAGCAGGTGCTGAAGATGGACCAGCTCGTCGTCTTCCAACGCGCAGTCCAGGTAGCTGTCGGCGATTTCCCAGGGCAGATGCAAGGCTCCCAGCACCAGTTGGCGGGCCTCATCCCAGGCGTTGTCGGTACCATGGCCGAAGAACAGATCCTCCCCATGAAAGCGGCTGACAGCCCAGCGGATATGGTCACGCAAGGTGCGAAGGCGGGAAGTGATCACGGGACAGACTCCTGAAAAAACGACCGACAATTCTAACAGCCAAAGCGCCTGCCGACGACGAATGAAAAACCATCGCCGTACAATCGCCCGACAGGCCGCTTTTTGCCCGGGAAGCCGAATACCTTGCCCCTCTTGACAAGGCTGCAGGCCAACAACGGCGCACCTTACGTTAGTAGCGATTCACAGAAGCGCTCCGCCAGAGGACAATGTCGCAAAAGCCCCACTCACAGGAGCCCCAGAATGTCCGTTCCAAAGACGATGTTTCAACTCAGCGGTCGTGGTTATGCAGCGGCCAATTTGAGCCACGCGACCCTTGTGATCATCGACGCCCAGAAAGAGTACCTCAGCGGCCCCCTGGCCCTGTCCGGCATGGACAAGGCAGTGGCCAACATCGGCCAACTGCTGGCCGCGGCCCGCGCTGCCGGCCGGCCCATCGTGCATGTACGCCATCTCGGCACCGTCGGCGGCCTGTTCGACCCTCAGGGCGAGCGCGGCGAATTCATCCCCGGCCTTGAGCCCCAAGGCGACGAGACCATCATCGGCAAGCTGCTGCCCAGTGCCTTCCACGGCACCGAACTGGAAAAGCGCCTGCAGGATCTGGGCTCCCTGGACCTGATCGTCGCCGGCTTCATGAGCCACTCCAGCGTCAGCACCACCGTACGTGCGGCAAAGAACCTGGGATTCCGTTGCACCCTGGTTGAAGACGCCTGTGCCACCCGCGACCTGCCGTACAAAGGCGGGATTCTCAGCGCCGAACATGTTCAGCAGACTGAAATGGCGATCATGGCCGACAACTTCGCCACTCTCGCCCAGACCGCAAGCCTGATCTGACCAGCCCTGGTGAGCGGCTGGCGGGCCGCTCATCCATAAACGCCTCGCATTTGCAGCAATTGCCTTAGCCTCAGGAACCACCCGGTCAACTCTCGGTCGAAGGGCCGATACCCATTGAGGAAGGTCGGAATGAAGATATCCGATGGTTTTGACGCACGCCGATTGCGGCCCAAAAGCCCGCGAAACTGGCGCCTGCGCCTGGGGGCTGGATTCTCTGCATTGCTGGCGACCTTCGGAGTGCTGCTGGCCCTGGCTGGGACCGCAAGCCTGCTGGGACGCGCTCCGGCGCTAGGAGAACTCAATGCCAGCCCACTGGGTTCGGCGCTGATTCTGCTGATCGGCCTGATACTGCTGTATGTCGGTGTGCGCCTGTGGCGGCGTTGCCGGCGCCGCATGCGCCAGCCCCTGGCGCTGAACATGGCGCCACACCTGATGAAAAAACACGACTGACAACCCTGGGCGCGATTTGCGCGCCTTAAGGGGTTCCGAGTTGGGTAAACTAGCCGCCCTTCGCGGAGGCTGACATGCAAGACGACGATTTTTCCCTGTTCAAAAACGAGATCCGCGGCGTCAAGCCGATCAAGCACGATCGGGCCGATACAGGCAAACCCAAGGCCGACCGGGCACAGATCGCCAAGCTGCGCCAGGCTGCCACCGTGCGTAGCGAAACCACGACGGTGGACGGACTTTCCGATCAGTTCGTCATCGATGTGGGGCCTGAAGATGAGCTGATGTGGGCCCGCGACGGGGTCCAGGAAAGCCAGATGCGCAAGCTGAAAATCGGCCAGATCCCCTTCGAAGGCAGCCTCGACCTGCACGGCATGACCGTGGAAAAAGCCCGGGAAACCCTCTGGGCGTTTCTCGCCGAAGCCACCCGATTCGAGATCCGTTGCGTACGCGTCACCCACGGCAAGGCCGTGCGCCTGGACGGCAAGCGCCCCATGATCAAAAGCCACGTCAACACCTGGCTGCGCCAGCATCCACAGGTGCTGGGCTTCACCTCCTGCCAGGCCAAACATGGCGGCACCGGGGCGCTGTATGTGATGCTCAAACGCACCATGATGGAAGGCCGCGACGAATAAAGCCGCTGCGCCAAGCTTGCAGCGCCGTGTCCGCCACCGTACCCTTGCCCTTTGCGTAAAATCCCACAGGTAGTTTCATGTCCCTGGAACAGAATTACACCGCGATCCTCGGCCAACTGGGCGAGGACGTCTCCCGCGAGGGCCTGCTCGACACGCCGAAGCGTGCCGCCAAAGCCATGCAGTACCTTTGCCGCGGTTATGCCCAAACCCTGGAAGAGGTCACCAACGGTGCCTTGTTCAGCTCCGACAACAGCGAAATGGTGCTGGTCAAGGACATCGAGCTCTACTCGCTGTGCGAACACCATCTGCTGCCATTTATCGGCAAGGCTCACGTTGCCTACATTCCCAGCGGCAAGGTCCTGGGGCTGTCGAAAGTGGCGCGCATCGTCGACATGTATGCCCGTCGCCTGCAGATCCAGGAAAACCTCAGCCGGCAAATTGCCGACGCCGTCCAGCAAGTGACGGGCGCCCTGGGGGTTGCAGTGGTGATCGAGGCCAAGCACATGTGCATGATGATGCGCGGTGTGGAAAAGCAGAACTCGTCGATGATCACTTCGGTGATGCTGGGTGAGTTCCGCGAAAATGCCGCGACCCGCAGCGAGTTCCTCAGCCTGATCAAGTAACAGGCCCCGAGTGAAAAAACCGGCGTTGATCGCCGGTTTTTTTTCGTCCGGCAAAAATCGGGTAAGCTGCCGCCCCTTCATTCATGGGCAAGAGGCAATACCGTGATCGTCAAAGCGCTGCGAGTCGGCCTGGGCCAACTCATCATTTTCATCGACTTCATCACTCGTCCGCGCAAACAGCAGCGTGCCGCCGCCGCTCAGGCGCAAGTCGAGCAGGCCGCCAAGGGCCTGACCCTGTATCAGTTCCACGCCTGCCCGTTCTGCGTGAAGACCCGTCGCACCCTGCACCGCCTGAACGTACCCGTGGCCCTGCGCGATGCCAAGAACAATGAGCAGGATCGCCAGACCCTGCTGGAGCAGGGTGGCAAGATCAAGGTGCCGTGTCTGCGTATCGAAGAGAACGGGCAGACCACCTGGATGTATGAATCCAAAGTGATCATCGACTACCTGAACCAGCGTTTCTCGGCTGCCTGAGGCCCTCCCCTGGGACTGTTGTCCCGGGCCGACAGCAATAGCACGTCAGCCGCAGATCGGCCTGATCCGCCGCAGCGGCCAGCAACTGAGCACGACAGCACAGCGCCGCCATGAGCCGCTGCGACAGAACCTGGCCGGAGCACGCCATTAACGGCCCCACGACGCACTGAACCGGCACCCGGCCGGTTCAGTGGCGATCGAAGCACCCGCTCAGTCGAGCATGGGCACATGCCGCGGATGGCTCTGTACCCGCTGGATCCAGGCCTGGATACCCGGGTAGGGGGTCAGATCGAAACCGCCTTCATGGGCCACATGGGTGTAGGCATAGAGTGCGATGTCGGCAATGGAATAGTGCTCGCCCACCAGATACGGCGTGCGGCTCAGTTGTTTCTCCATCACATCCAGCGCCTTGTAGCCGCGCTTGTGCAGCTTCAGGTATTCGTCCCGGCGTTCTTCGGGCAAGCCCTCGTACTGTTCAATGAAACGCGCCACGGCGATGTAGGGCTCATGGCTGTACTGCTCGAAGAATTGCCATTGCAAGACCTGGGTACGCAGGCGCGGTTCGCTGGGAAGGAACTCGCTGCCGTCGGCCAGGAAGTTGAGAATCGCATTGGATTCCCACAAGCAGGTACCGTCTTCCAGCTCCAGTACCGGAATCTTGCCGTTGGGATTCTTCGCCAGGAAGGCTTCGGTCTGGGTATCGCCTCCGAGAATGTCCACTGCCTGCCACTCATAAGGCAGCCCCAGAAGACTGAGCATCAACTTGATCTTGTAGCAGTTGCCCGAACGGTAATCGCCATAAACCTTGTACATGGCCCTCCCCTTAGGCTGCCTGCGCAGCCTGTGCTTGACGTATCACGGTGGCCAGCCGCTTGAGGCCCTCGTCCAGCCGCGCCGGATCGATATGGCTGAAATTCAACCGCAGATGCCCATGATTGCGTTCCGGTTCAGAGAAGAACGGTTCGCCGGGCATGAAAGTCACGTCTTGTTCCAATGCGGACTTGAGCAAAGTGCGGGTATCCAGGGGTTGTTTCAAGCTCAACCAGAAAAACAGCCCCCCCTGGGGCACCTGCCAGTCCGCCAGATCAGCGAAATGACTCTGCAGCGCGACCTCAAAGGCATCACGGCGCAAGCGATAGAAACTGCGCAGTTCACCCAGATGCTGTCGGAATTGATCGCTGCCGATCCACTGCATGGCCTGCCACTGGCCGACACGGTTGGTGTGCAGGTCCGCGGACTGTTTCAGGCGCAGCAGATGAGGAAACAAGTCCGGACTGGCGATCAGATAACCAACCCGCAATCCCGGAAGCAGGGTTTTCGATACGGTGCCGGTGTAGATCCAACTGGCCTTTTTCAGGCGGCTGACAATGGGTGTCGCGCTGCCACTGTCGAAGGTCAGCTCGCGATAGGGCTCGTCCTCGATCAGGGTCACGCCGAACTCGTCCAGCAGGGCCGCCACCGCCTCGCGCTTGGCTTCGCTGTAGCGCACTGCCGAAGGATTCTGGAACGTCGGGATCAGGTAGACGAACGCTGGACGGTGCTGCTCCAGGCGAGCGCGCATCTGCGCCAGGTCCGGACCGTCGGCCTCCAGTGGCACCGTCAGGCAGTCGGCACCGAACAACTGGAAGATCTGCAGGGCGGCCAGATAGGTCGGAGCTTCCAACAGGATCTGGGTGCCCTTGTCGATGTACAGCTTGGCCGCCAGATCAAGGGTCTGCTGGGAACCGCTGACCACCAGGACCTGGCTCGCCTCGCAAGGCACACCGAGCTTGCGCGCCTCGCCAGCCAGGGCTTCACGCAACTGCGGCTCGCCTTCACTCATGCCGTACTGGCCCATGGACGAGGGCATGTCTTGCCACTGCACCTTGGGCAGCATCACCTCCGCCGGCAGCCCTCCAGCGAACGACATGACTTCCGGGCGCTGGGCCGCGGCAAGGATTTCACGGATCAAGGAGCTTTTGAGGCGCGATACACGTTCGGAGAAGGCCATGGAGGTCACCGCTAGCAAAGGTCGGAGGAAATACGTCAAACTGCTTGACCGAAATTACGCCGATCCTCGCAGATACGTCAATATGCTTGACCTTAAAAGCCAGACCTCGCAACAAGCCGCCATGGAAGCCTTCTTCTTTGGCTATCAGGCCTTTACCGCCAAGGCCGACGAAATGCTCGAGCGCCGCGGCCTGAGTCGCGTGCACCAGCGCATCGTGTTTTTCATTGCCCGCTACCCCGGCCTGAGTGTGAAAGAACTGCTCACGCTGCTGGGGGTGAGCAAGCAGGCGCTGAATACGCCTTTGCGCCAACTCATGGAAATGCATCTGGTAGACAGCGTCGCCCCGGCCAGCGACAAACGAAAACGCCTGCTGCAACTGACCGACGATGGCACGCGCTTTGAGCACTCCCTGCGTCGCGAACAAGTGAAACTGCTGCAACGGGCCTTCGCCGAAGCCGGAGAAAGTGCGGTCAATGGCTGGCTGGCAGTGAACCAGGCCCTGGCGGGAAAACCTCTGGACGACTGATAACCCCTTCCTCTCGGCGCGGTCTCCCAGGCCGCCGAGCAGACGCTGCCCACCCTCCGCGCTGCCGGGCATAAAGGCCGGGCGTGATATAGCCAAGTCCTCAGATTTATCGCACACAAAACCAAAAACATTATTTGCTTTCTTTGTATACAAAAGCATAATTCGCCACGTGTGAGTTCTTGACCCGAGGGTCAACAAACCCCACAAGCCCTGCCTGCCTCAAAGAGCCGCTGCCCACCCTCCCGTGCCCGGTTCTGGAAAAAACAATAAAACTCTTGAGGAGTACTCGCTGTGGAAAGCCGCAAATCCGAAGCCTCTCCGCTGGACCTCTCGCCCTCGCTGAACAGCGGCTGGCTGGAGCGCATCTTCAAACTCAGATTGCATGGCACCACGGTGAAGACCGAGCTGATTGCCGGTCTGACAACCTTCATCACCATGGCTTACATCATCTTCGTCAATCCCAACATCATGGCCGACGCCGGCATCGATCACGGCGCCGCCTTCGTTGCCACCTGCATCGCCGCCGCCCTGGGCTGCCTGCTGATGGGCCTGTACGCCAACTGGCCGGTGGGCCTGGCCCCGGGTATGGGCCTCAACGCCTTCTTCACTTACACCGTGGTCGGCACCATGGGCTACAACTGGGAAACCGCCCTCGGCGCGGTGTTCATCTCCGGTGTGCTGTTCATGATCCTGACCTTGTCGCGGATTCGTGAATGGCTGCTCAACAGCATTCCGGTGAGTTTGCGCTTCGCCATGGGAGCCGGTGTCGGGCTGTTTCTCGGGCTGATCGGGCTGAAAACCGCGGGCATCATCGTCGATAGCCCGGCCACTCTGATCAAGCTCGGCTCCCTGCGCGAACCGGGCCCGCTGCTGGCGGCCATCTGCTTCCTGATGATCGCGATACTCAGCTACCACCGAGTGTTCGGTGCGATCCTGATCAGCATCATCGCCGTAACCCTGGCCGGTTGGGGCCTGGACCTGGTGCACTACAACGGTATCCTGTCCGCCCCTCCAAGCCTGGCCCCCACCTGGATGGCCATGGATATTGCCGGGGTGTTCAACGTCAGCATGATCAGCGTGGTTCTGGCCTTTCTCTTCGTGCACATGTTCGACACCGCCGGCACCCTGATGGGCGTGGCCCAACGTGCGGGCCTGGTGAACGCCGACGGCAAGATCGAAAATCTCTCGCGCGCGCTCAAGGCCGACAGTGCTTCGAGCGTCTTCGGTGCAGTAGTCGGGGTGCCACCGGTGACCAGCTATGTGGAAAGTGCCGCTGGCGTGGCCGCTGGCGGTCGGACTGGTCTTACCGCCGTCACCGTGGGTGTGCTATTTATTGCCGCCATGTTCTTTGCTCCGTTGGCAGGCATGATCCCTGCTTACGCCACCGCGGGTGCCTTGATCTATGTCGCGATGCTGATGATGGGTGGCATGGCCCATATCAACTGGGACGAAGCCACCGACAGCATTCCGGCGATTGTCACAGCCATCATGATGCCCTTGACCTTTTCCGTCGCCGACGGCATTGCCCTGGGTTTCATCACCTATGTGGTACTGAAGGCCGGGACGGGCAAGCACAAGGAAATCTCCATCAGCCTGTATGTGCTGTGCGCGATCTTCATCGCCAAGTTCATTTTCTTGTAAGCAGCACCCGCTCTCACCCGCCCCATCCCTTCGGATGGGGCTTTTGTGCATATGGAGAATGTAATGAGTCTGGAAACCTGGTTGCTGTTCAGTAGCGCTGCCTTGGTAGTGATCCTGATCCCGGGTCCCTTGTCGTTGCTGATGATCAGCAACAGCCTGAACTATGGCCTGCGCCGCTCATACCCGGCCTTTCTCGGCGGAGTCCTGGCCTCGATCTGCCTGTTGAGCGCGTCAGCCTTGGGCCTGGGCGCACTGTTGCTGGCTTCGGAGCAACTGTTCAGCGCCCTGAAGATCGTCGGCGCCCTCTATCTGTTCTACCTCGCCTGGCAGAGCTGGCAGCAATCGCGACAGCCGTCCCACGGCGCCGTGGTGCCGGAAGTCGCACCGAAACCGCGCTTTCGCGCACTGTTCGGGCGCGCTTTTGTCCTGGGAGCCAGCAACCCGAAGGACATTCTGTTCTTTGCCGCATTCCTGCCGCAGTTTCTCAGTGCCCAACAGCCCTTCCTGCCGCAACTGCTGATCATGATCGCGACCTGGACCCTGCTGGACCTGACTTGCAAACTGGCCTACGGCCTCGGTGCCCATGGCGCTGCGCATTACTTGCGCAGCGGCCAGGGCCAAAGCTGGTTCAATCGCATCAGTGCCGGGCTGTTCACAGGTGCTGGCGCCGCATCCCTGTTGAGCCGTTAAACGCTGCGCCGGCGACGACTTTATAACAGGCGAAAAAAAGCCCGCAGTGTGAGCGGGCAAGGACCAAAGAAGCTATTTGCGCAGGATTCTTGGGGGGAAAGTCCTAGCTTCCTCTGTAGGTCGAATAGCTGTAAGGCGAGATCAGCAGCGGCACGTGGTAATGCTCCTGCTCGGCACTGATACCGAACCGCAGCACTACCACATCGAGGAAAGCCGGCTGTGGCAGTTGCACACCTCGGGCGCGGTAGTAATCGCCAGCGTGGAAATGCAGTTGGTAAACCCCGGAACGGTAGTCATCACCCTGCAGCAGCGGCGCATCGCAACGGCCATCGTTGTTGGTCAGGGTGCTGGCGACCAACTCCATCTGCGCCCCTTCAACCCGATACAGCTCGACCTTGATTGCGCTGCCAGGGCAGCCATGTGCGGCGTCCAAAACGTGTGTAGTCAAACGTCCCATTGATTCTGCGTGCCTGACGCAACTGATGCGCCCAGGCCTCGCGCCTCCCGGAGTCAGTGATTGAAAGAGGACCGCGGCGTTTCGGCGGGTGAAAGGCTGCGGCGAGGTCATGATTAAGACATTTTTCAAAAAAATTGTACACAATAATAATCGCAAATATTCACTCGAACACTGCCCCACCCGGCAATCTGCGGATTGACCTCAACCCCACAGCAACAGACGACTTGCCATCCATTAGCTGACCATCCAGGCAAGTTTCTTGCAGGTGTAGGCCATAGCGATAAAAGCAGAAAAATGCAAAAAATCAGGCTTACAAAGTGAATATAAACTTGTATACAATCAGCCCATCGCAGTGACGCCCACCTGGGTTACCGGCTTCAGGTTCCGCCACGCCACCCTTATCACGAATAAGAAGGAAGACTGCAGTGAGCGCTGACTACCCTCGCGACCTGATCGGTTATGGCTCTACCCCCCCTCATCCTCACTGGCCGGGCAATGCCCGTGTCGCCTTGTCCTTCGTGCTCAATTACGAAGAGGGCGGCGAGCGCAACATTCTTCATGGCGACAAGGAATCGGAAGCCTTCCTATCGGAAATGGTTTCAGCGCAGCCGCTGCAGGGCGAGCGCAACATGAGCATGGAATCGCTGTACGAGTATGGCAGCCGCGCCGGCGTCTGGCGGATCCTCAAGCTGTTCAAGGAATTCGACATTCCACTGACCATCTTTGCCGTCGCCATGGCCGCTCAGCGCCATCCGGACGTGATCCGCGCCATGGTCGAGGCCGGCCATGAGATCTGCAGCCACGGCTACCGCTGGATCGACTACCAGTACATGGACGAAGCCCAGGAACGTGAGCACATGCTCGAAGCGATCCGCATCCTTACCGAAATCACCGGTGAACGCCCCCTGGGCTGGTACACCGGTCGCACCGGCCCGAACACCCGGCGCCTGGTAATGGAGGAAGGCGGCTTCCTCTACGACTGCGACACCTACGACGACGACCTGCCCTACTGGGAACCCAACAATCCCACCGGCAAGGCGCATCTGGTCATCCCCTACACTCTGGATACCAACGATATGCGTTTCACCCAGGTCCAGGGCTTCAACAAGGGCGACGACTTCTTCCATTACCTCAAAGATGCCTTCGATGTGCTCTACGCCGAAGGTGCCGAAGCCCCGAAGATGCTTTCCATCGGCCTGCACTGTCGTCTGATCGGTCGTCCGGCCCGCCTGGCATCCCTCAAGCGTTTCATCGAATACGTCAAAGGTCACGAGCAGGTGTGGTTCACCCGTCGGGTGGATATCGCCCGCCACTGGCAACAGACCCATCCTTACCAGGGAGCGGCGAAATGACTGCTTTCCAGAGCCTCAAGCCATCGACCCTGAGCCGCGAAGCCTTCGTCGAGGCTTTCGCCGACATCTATGAACATTCGCCATGGGTGGCTGAAAGAGCCTACGACCTGGGCCCTGACGCCTCCGTTGACCTGATCGAGGGCCTGCACCAGCGCATGAGCGATATCCTGCTGAGCGCCGATCACGCCAGCCAGTTGGCCCTGATCAACGCGCACCCGGACCTGGCCGGCAAGGCCGCCGTCCAGGGCCAGTTGACCGAGGCCAGCACCAACGAACAGGCTGGCGCCGGCATTCACCAATGCACGGCCGAAGAGTTCCAACGGTTCACCGAGCTCAACGATGCCTACAAGGCCAAGTTCAAGTTTCCCTTCATCATGGCGGTGAAAGGTAGCAACCGGCACCAGATCCTCGCAGCGTTCGAAACCCGTATCCACAACTCGGTGGACACCGAGTTCAAGTGCGCGCTGGCAGAGATCAACAAGATCGCATTATTCAGATTGCTGACCCTGTAGCGACCCGCTCCTGAGGATAGCCCCGAGAACCTGGATGCCCCCATGCCACTCCCGGTTCTGCGTGCATCCCCAGCCACCTATTTCAAGGCAGACAAGAAGAATGAAAGCTTACGCCGTCCCTTTCGAGAAATTCGTCAACCTGGCCGACGCCCGCTTGGGCACCAAGATCATCTCGGTCACCGATGACTGGTTCGCTGACGCGAACCGTCTGTTCCAGCCAACCCCGGCTGTATGGAAGGAAGGCGTGTTCGATGACAACGGCAAGTGGATGGATGGCTGGGAGTCCCGCCGCAAACGCTTCGAAGGCTACGACAGCGCAGTGATCCGCCTGGGCGTGCCAGGCTCGATCAAGGGCGTGGACATCGACACCTCGTTCTTCACCGGCAATTACCCGCCATCGGCGTCCCTGGAAGCCTGCTTCCTGAGCGAAGGCGAACCTTGCGAAGACACCCAGTGGGTCGAAGTGCTGTCTGCTGTCGAGTTGCAAGGCGACAGCCATCACTACCACGAGATCAACAACGACCAGCCATTCAGCCACCTGCGCTTCAACATCTATCCGGATGGCGGTGTAGCGCGTCTGCGGGTCTACGGTACGCCGTACCGCGACTGGTCGGCCATCGGTGACAACGAACAAGTCGACCTGGCTGCGGCCCTCAACGGCGGTCGAGCCCTGGCCTGCTCCGACGAACACTTCGGACGCATGGGCAACCTCCTCAACCCGGGCCGCGGTATCAACATGGGCGACGGTTGGGAAACTGCCCGCCGTCGCACTCCCGGCAATGACTGGGTGATTGTCGCCTTGGGCCATGCCGGCGAAATCGAGAAGATCATCGTCGACACCTTGCACTTCAAGGGCAACTACCCGGACAGCTGCTCGATCCAGGGTGCATTCGTCAAGGGCGGCACCGACAGCCAGATTGAAACCCAGAGCCTGTTCTGGCGTGAACTGCTGCCCAGCCAGAAGTTGGAAATGCACGCAGAGCACAGCTTTGCCGAGCAGATCAAAGCCCTGGGCCCGATCACTCATATCCGTCTGAACGTGTTTCCGGACGGTGGCGTCAGCCGCTTGCGCCTCCTGGGCAAGGTCGCGAAATAACGCGCCCCATCGCAGGCTAGCCCGCACCTGTAGGAGCGAGCCTGCTCGCGATGACCGCAGAACAGACAAAACAAACTCAAGACAAGAAGAACAGCATGCGCACATTGATGATTGAACCCCTGAGCAAAGAAGCCTTCGGCCCTTTCGGTGACGTGATCGAAACCGACGGCAGTGATCACTTCATGATCAACAATGGTTCGACCATGCGCTTCCACCGCCTGGCGACGGTTGAAACCGCCCAGCCGGAGGACCAGGCGATCATCAGCATCTTCCGCGCCGACGCGCTGGAGATGCCGTTGACCATCCGCATGCTGGAACGCCATCCGCTGGGCAGCCAGGCTTTCATTCCGCTGCTCGGCAACCCCTTTCTGATCGTGGTCGCGCCACTTGGCGATGAACCTGTATCAGGCTTGGTCCGCGCCTTCGTCAGTAATGGCAGGCAGGGCATCAATTACCATCGCGGCGTCTGGCACCACCCGGTGCTGACGATCGAAAAGCGGGATGACTTCCTGGTGGTTGATCGCAGTGGCAAAGGCAATAACTGCGATGAGCATTTCTTCAAAGAGGATGAGTGTTTGATCCTCGCCCCCCACCAATAAGAGAAGGTCTGATCACCCGACAACAAGGGTGACAGGCAAGAGGTAAAGACTGTGGAAGCACATCTGTTGGAATGGCTCAACCTGAGCGTGCGTTGGGTACATATGATCACTGGTGTGGCCTGGATCGGCGCATCGTTCTACTTCGTCTGGCTGGAGAACAACCTCAATCGCGTCAACCCCAAGGACGGCCTGTCCGGCGACCTCTGGGCGATTCACGGTGGCGGTATCTATCACCTGGAAAAATACAAACTGGCCCCGCCCTCGATGCCGGAGAATCTGCACTGGTTCAAGTGGGAAGCCTACTTCACCTGGATGTCGGGGGTTGCCCTGCTGTGCCTGGTGTTCTACTTCAACCCGATGCTCTATCTGGTTGCCCCCGGCAGTGGCCTGACCGGTCCTGAAGGCGTGGCCATCGGTATCGGTGCGTTGATCGCCGGCTGGTTCGTCTACGACTTCCTCTGCGATTCGCCATTGGGCAAGAAACCCGCCCTGCTCGGCTTCATCCTGTTCGTTCTGCTGATTGCCGCCGCTTACGGCTTCAGCAAGGTGTTCAGCGGCCGTGGCGCATACCTGCATGTGGGCGCCATCATCGGCACCATCATGGTGGGCAACGTGTTCCGCATCATCATGCCGGCCCAGCGCGCACTGGTGGCGGCGATCGCGGAAAACCGCACACCGGACCCGACTCTGCCGGCCAAGGGCCTGCTGCGCTCGCGTCACAACAACTACTTCACCCTGCCCGTGCTGTTCATCATGATCAGCAACCACTTCCCGAGCACCTACGGCAGCCAGTACAACTGGTTGATCCTGGCCGGGATCGCGGTCCTGGCGGTATTGGTCCGTCACTACTTCAACACCCGACATGACAGCCACAAGTTCGCCTGGACCCTGCCCGTTGCTGCATTGGGCATGATCTGCCTGGCCTACGTGACCGGTCCGACGCCAGCACCCGGTGCCCCTGAAGTAGCCAAGACTGCCGGCCAGATCGAGTACCAGCCTCTGCCGGAAACTGCCCTGGGCGGTGGTGCCAAACCCGCGGCGCCAGCCAGCACAGAAACCCCGGCGGCTCCAGCGGCAAGTTCGGCACAGGCATCCAGTGCCGGTCCGGCCTTCGACAAGGTGCACAGTGTGATTCAGGAGCGCTGCGCGGTTTGCCATTCGGCCAAGCCCACCAGCCCCCTGTTCAGTGCCGCACCGGCCGGGGTGATGTTCGATACCCCTGAACAGATCCGCCTGCAGGCTGCACGTATCCAGGCCCAGGCAGTCGCCAGTCAGATCATGCCTTTGGGCAACATCACTCAGATGACCCAACAGGAACGTGAACTGATTGGCGCCTGGATTGCCCAGGGGGCCCAGACCAACTGATCAGCGCCTGTCGCCAGGCCGATTCGCGAGCAAGCTCGCTCCTACAGAACCGGACTTATCTGTGGGGGCGGGCTTGCTTGCCGTCAGCCGATCAAGATTTGCCTGCTACAGACACGTTGCGCCCCAAGATGCAGCGGTTAAATCACAAGAATAAAAAAGATCCGAGGTATTGCATGTCCGATTCATCCGAACAGTGCGTTCCCGATGCGCCCACCATTGCGCGTTTGCCTTTACTGCAACTGATCCTGGTAGGGCTGCAACACGTTCTGCTGATGTATGGCGGTGCAATTGCGGTACCGCTGATCATCGGACAGGCCGCGGGCCTGAGTCGTGAAGAAATCGCCTTTCTGATCAACGCCGACCTGCTGGTAGCGGGGATCGCCACCATCGTCCAGTCCTTCGGCATCGGCCCCATGGGTATTCGCATGCCGGTGATGATGGGGGCCAGCTTCGCTGCCGTGGGCAGCATGGTGGCCATGGCCGAGATGCCTGGCATCGGACTGCCGGGGATCTTCGGCGCCACCATCGCCGCTGGATTCTTCGGCATGCTGATTGCGCCCTTCATGTCCAAGGTGGTGCGTTTCTTTCCGCCTCTGGTCACTGGGACGGTCATCACCTCGATCGGTCTGTCACTGTTTCCGGTCGCGGTGAACTGGGCCGGCGGTGGCAGCGCTGCCGCGCAATTCGGGTCCCCTATCTACCTGGCTATCGCCGCGCTGGTACTGGGCACTATCCTGCTGATCCATCGCTTCATGCGTGGCTTCTGGGTCAATATTTCCGTGCTGATCGGCATGGGGCTGGGCTACGTACTGTGCGGCCTGATCGGCATGGTGGACCTTAGCGGCCTGGCCCAGGCCCCCTGGCTGCAGATCGTCACCCCGCTGCACTTTGGCATGCCCGAGTTCCATCTTGCCCCCATCCTGTCCATGTGCCTGGTGGTAGTGATCATCTTCGTCGAGTCCACCGGGATGTTCCTGGCACTGGGCAAGATCACCGGCCAGGAAGTCACACCGCGCATGCTGCGTCGCGGCCTGCTCTGTGATGCCGGCGCGTCCTTCTTCGCCGGCTTCCTCAATACCTTTACCCACTCCTCCTTCGCCCAGAACATCGGCCTGGTGCAAATGACCGGAGTTCGCTGCCGTTCCGTGACCATCGTGGCCGGGGGCCTGCTGATCGTCCTCAGCCTGCTGCCCAAGGCCGCCTTTCTGGTGGCCTCGATTCCTCCGGCGGTACTGGGCGGCGCAGCGATTGCGATGTTCGGCATGGTCGCCGCTACCGGAATCAAGATTCTCCAGGAGGCCGACATCGCCGACCGGCGCAATCAGTTGCTGGTGGCGGTGAGCATCGGCATGGGCCTGATTCCCGTGGTGCGTCCGGAGTTCTTTGCCCACCTGCCCCTGTGGATGAGCCCCATCACCCACAGTGGCATCGCCATGGCGACCTTGAGCGCCTTGCTGTTGAACCTGCTGTTCAACATCCTCGGAGGCACCGAGCGGGCCGCCAACAATGTCCGGGAAGCGCATCAGCACTGAGTGACAACCGGGGCGCCAGATTGGCGCCCCGTGCCTGGTTTCACCGTTCATGCCTGAATGCAGCGACTGCCCGGACCAAGGCGGCTCCTGCCCAAAACACACTGCGCCTTGAAAATAAAAACAAACAGGGAGCAACAACCATGCAGCCTGCACAGGCCAACCCCAGCATGCCCGCTGGACGGCCATCGACGCCCCGAAATACCTCAAGTTGCCGGTGGCCCTCCTTCTGCTATTGC
>NZ_MOAK01000081.1:157962-167468 GCF_003732485.1 Pseudomonas protegens | reverse complement strand
CCCCCCCCCCCCCCCCCCCTGCCGTGGGAGCCAGTATTCTCCGCGGCCACGCAAATCCGGTCTAAAAAAAGCCCGGATGAAAAACCTGACCTGAAGGCCAACTTATCCCGGTCCAGACAGGTAACAAGGCGCACGAAATCAATGCTGGGAATACTCTCGGACGACTGTATCAATACAGCCGGACGGGAGTTTTTTGCTTTTTTTCGGCCTTGGCTCAGCTCTTGCTAACAGCAACAAAGCTGACCGATCGGATGGTTTTTACAGCAAAGAAAAAAGGCGCCAAACCAGAGCGCCGAGCCAAAAAAAACGTGGAACTACCTACTTGGGAGCAACCGAATGAAACCGATGTGCACACGCCTGATGCTGGCTGCCGGCCTGCTGGCCGGGGGGCAGGCCATGGCTGGCGACCTGCTGCAATGGCAGAACAACAGCCTGACTTATTTGTACGGCAAGAACTTCGAGGTCAACCCGCAGATTCAACAGACGGTGACGTTCGAGCACGCCGACGCCTGGAAGTACGGGGACAACTTCTTTTTCCTCGACCGGATCTTCTACAACGGCAAGGAAGACGGCAACGTCGGCCCGGACACCTACTACGGTGAGTTCTCGCCACGCTTGTCGTTCGGCAAGATCTTCGACCAGAAGCTGGAATTCGGCCCGATCAAGGACGTGCTCCTGGCGTTCACTTACGAGTTCGGCGAAGGCGACAATGAGTCCTACCTGATAGGTCCGGGTTTCGATCTGGCAGTGCCGGGCTTCGACTACTTCCAGCTGAACTTCTACCAGCGCCACACCGAAGGCAGCCGCCCGGGCGACAACGTCTGGCAGATCACCCCGGTGTGGTCCTACACCATTCCCGTGGGCCGCTCGGACATCCTGATCGACGGTTTCATGGACTGGGTGGTGGACAACGACCAGAACGCCAAAGGCACCTACCACGCCAACCTGCACTTCAACCCACAGGTCAAATACGACCTGGGCAAGGCACTGAACTGGGGCGCCAAGCAGCTGTACGTCGGTTTCGAGTACGACTACTGGAAGAACAAGTACGGTATCGAGGATTCGCGTAACTTCGAGACCAATCAGGACACCGCCAGCCTGCTGGTCAAGTACCACTTCTGATACTCCATGAGACGGCCGGCCCTCATGTTCCGATGAGCGCCGGCCACTCAGGCTGATGGGCCAGCGCGACGCTGCCTATCAGGCAATACGTGATCCGGAGTCCCGCCAGAATGCCGGATCTGCACTCTTGAGCCGTTCCACCGCATTGTGGATGTGGCTCAGCGCTGCCTGCCGCGCCCCTTCGACATCGCGAGCGGCAATGGCCCCATAGACCGCGAAATGCTCATCGCGTACCGAATGCGCCAGATCCCGACGCCGCTCCTCGTTGGAACGGGTAATGCGGATCGCCTCCTTGATGAACTGGGCAATGAACTCATGCAATGAGGGATACAGCGGATTGCCGGTGGCCTGGGAAATCGACAAGTGAAAGGCCAGGTCCTGCTCCACGCCGTCATGGCCATCCTGCTCGGCCACATCGATGGCCAGCAACGCCTGGTGGATCGCCTGCAGTTGCTCGGGGGTGCGCCGCTGCGCCGCCAGAGCCGCCGCTTCGCCCTCGATACCACGGCGTAATTCAGTCACCCGGAGCACCGCCTCGATCGACCCGCGTACATCCAGATCGATAGTGAAGGCCTTGATATGCGCCCCCTCACTGACCACGGTGCCGCTACCTTGGCGCACCTCCACCAGCCCGGCCGACTTCAAGCGTGAAATCGCCTCGCGGATAACCGTGCGGCTGACCCCGAAGCGCTCGCACATAACCGGCTCGGTGGGCAGCCGCGAACCCGGCAGGGCCTCGCCACTGGCGATATGCGCCTTGAGTGCCGCGGTCACCTGATCCGCCAGGGTGCCCTTGGCCGCATCCTTGAGCGTCGCCAGGGAATCGACGGCGAGGGAAGAGTTGTCAGGCTTGGACATGGGTATCTCTGTATTGAAAGTGGCTAACGGTACTGCATTTCATGCACGCCGTCCCGCTCGGTCTCCGACCATTGAATTCGTATGATGTATTATGATATCTAAGACACCTCAGCAAGTCCGATAAAAACAAAATCACCCAAATACAAGAAACAAGGATGGGTAAAGACATGACTGAATCACTGTCACAAACTGCAGCCCGCTCCCCCACCGCCTCGTTTGAGGACCTGGCTTATCGCAAAGTCGCCTGGCGCATCCTGCCGCTGCTGTTGCTGTGCTATCTGGTGGCCTACCTGGATCGGGTCAACGTCGGCTTTGCCAAGTTGCAGATGTCCGAAGACCTGCAATTTTCCGAAGCGGTCTACGGCCTGGGCGCGGGGATCTTCTTCATCGCCTACTTTCTGGTGGAAATTCCCAGCAACCTGATCTTGCACCGGGTCGGTGCACGCCTATGGATCGCTCGCATCATGATCAGCTGGGGCATCATTTCCTCGTGCATGGCTTTCGTCAGCACCCCCACCTCCTTCTATGTCATGCGCTTTCTGCTGGGCATCGCCGAAGCCGGGTTCTATCCCGGTGTCATCCTGTATCTGTCCTATTGGTTCCCCTCCAACCGCCGCGGCAAGATGTACGCACTGTTCGCCACCGCGGTACCGCTTTCGGGGTTGATTGGCGCACCGCTGTCCGGTTGGATCATGAGCGCCCTCAACGGCCATCAGGGTTTCGCTGGCTGGCAATGGATGTTCTTCCTCGAGGGCTTGCCGTCGATCCTGGTGGGCGGCCTGGTGATCTACTGCCTCAGCGACCGTATCGCCGACGCGGGCTGGCTGACCCGCGAAGAGAAAAACCTGCTGCAGACCCGGATTGAGGCCGAGACCGACGGCCACCAGGTTCACAGCGTCAGGCAGGTGTTCGGGCAACCGCGGATCTGGCTGCTGACCGCCATCTACTTCTGCATGATCGCCGGCTTCTACACCGTCGGCTTCTGGCTGCCCTCGCTGATTCGCCAGGCCGGGGTCAGCGATGTATTCGAGGTCGGCATGCTCACGGCGATCCCCTACGCCGCTGCAGCGCTGACCATGGTGCTGATCTCCCGCAGCGCCGACCGCTTGCGCGAACGCCGCTGGCATCTGGCGCTGACCGCAGTGCTTGGCGGCATCGGCCTGATGATTTCCGCCACCTGGAGCGACAACTTCACGGTGTCGATGATCGGCCTGACCCTGGGTGCCATGGGCGCCTTCAGCACCCTGCCGCTGTTCTGGAGCCTGCCCACGGCCTTTCTCGGCGGCACTGCGGCTGCCGCCGGTATTGCCCTGATCAACTCCTGGGGCAACCTCGCCGGTTTCGTCTCGCCCTACCTGATGGGTTTTCTCAAAGACCTGACCCAAAGCACCACCATCGGCATGTACGTCATGGCCAGCGCGTTGTTCATCGGCGCTCTGCTGGTCTTCAAGATTCCCGGAAAACTCGTCAATCGCTGAACAGTTGGAGCCACTCATGAATATTCTTGTTACCGGCGCAGCCGGCTTTCTCGGACGGCGGCTGATCGAAGCCTTGCTGCAACGGGGCACCCTGACCGACCGTCACGGCCAATTGCAGCCCATCAAGCGCATTACCGCATTCGACCGGGAGCCCGTGCAGGGCCTCGATGACCCTCGGGTCCAGGTCAAGGGTGGAGACATCACCGACCCCCACGTCCTGGCGCACCTGATCGACGCCAACACCACCAGCATCTTTCACCTGGCGGCGGTGGTCTCCAGCCAGGCGGAAAGCGATTTCGAACTGGGTATGCGCGTCAACTTCAGCGCCACCCAGAGCCTGCTGGAGCGAGCGCGGCAGTTGGGTACCTGTCCGAAGTGGGTGATGACCAGTTCAGTGGCGGTCTTCGGCGGCCAACTGCCGGACACTGTCGGCGACGATCAAGTGTGGGCGCCACAGAGCTCCTACGGCACCCAGAAAGCCATGAACGATCTGCTGCTGGCCGACTATAGCCGGCGTGGTTTCGTCGACGGCCGCAGCCTGCGCATGCCCACCATCGTAGTGCGCCCGGGCAAGCCGAACCTTGCAGCGTCGAGTTTTGCCAGCGGCATCATCCGCGAGCCCCTCAACGGCCAGGCCAGTGTCTGCCCGGTTCCCTTGAACACCCGGTTATGGCTGATGTCCCCGGCACAGGCCATTGCCAATCTGATTCATGGCCATGAACTTGACGCCGGGCGCTTGAGCCAAGGCCGGGTAATCAACATGCCCGGTTTGTCACAGACCGTGAAGCAAATGATCGACGCGCTGCGGGAAGTGGCGGGCGATGCAGTGGCCCAGCATGTTCAACTGCGCCCGGATGCAGCCATCGAGCGCATCGTCGGCTCCTGGCCGGGCGCCTTCAGCGCACCCTATGCAGCAGAACTGGGCTTCACCGCGGACCCGGACTTTGCCAGCGTGATCCGACAGTTCATCAGGGACTATCTGCATCGCTGACCAACTGCTCCTCTGCAATGGCCTCCTTGAGCCGGAGGCCAGCACCCTCGCCAGTCATCTGATGGGGTCTCTTGAGCAACCGGCAGCATCACCAGTTGTAGGTCAGGTTCAGTTGGCCGCCATAGCCGTACTGATCGGTACTGCCGGTATGGCCGAACAGATGACTGGACACTTCGACATCCCGAGCGACCTGTACCTGGGCCCCCACCTTCAACTCCAGCGCATCCCGCGATGGCCGGGCGTCCAGGCTGTTGCTGCCCATCTGGACCGACGGCACCGACTCGGTATGCAGCCAATTGGTTTCGAGAAAAGGCCGCAGCGCCGAGCCATCAGTGCCCTGCCCAGGCTGCGGATAGAAGCGTACACCGACGCTCGAACGCCAGGCATCGGCGTCGCCGCTGCGCAGTCGCGTGCCTTGCAGATGCGCGTCCTTGGCGGTGTAGCGGCTATAGATCAACTGCCCGCGAGGTTCCACCACCCAAGCCCCGAACGCTGAATCCGCAGCGAACGGCAAGAGTGCATAACCCGACTCCAGCGACGCCGACCACAGGCTCGAATCATAGTCAGCGGACCCCAACTCACTGCTGATCCGATTGGTGTAACGGCCGTACTGCAACCAGGTATCGACATATGCTCCCAGCCGGTTCACGTCATCCGCATAGAAAGTGCCATACATGCCCGCCGAATAACCCGAGACCTTGCCATGAGCCTTGGCGCGAACAGCGGTGTTGGTGTCACGGCGCATCAATGTGGAAGTCGAGTCGATGCGCGCGTCGCCATAGCCCGCCATGAGCCCGGTATAGAACGCACCTTGCGTCCCCACCGGCCGGCGCAGCAACGCCCCGCCCATCTGCACCACATCGCTGCTGGATTCGATATCGACCTTGCCCTCGGCCATGCGCATGCCCTTGTCGTGCCGCCCCTGAACTCGCATCCAGAGTCCCGAGTCCTGGCGGTCGGCACCCAGGCTGCGCTTGCTTGCACGGTCCTGCAGGCCGTGGTCGAACATTGTCCTGGTAGCCTGCTGGGTGCCGATATACGCCCCACTTTCCGGTGCCACCTGACGGGCGGGCGAATCCGTGGGTAACGACGGGCCGTTGTACTGGGAAGTCAGGAACCAGTCATTCGTCGTGCCCGAGTTGCCACCCTGCACCAGGCTGTACTCATAGCCATTGACCGAAAGACTGCCGACACTCCTGCGATAACCGCTGGAACCCGTGTCCAGATAGAAGGCGTCGGATGCAATGGTGCCACCGTTGATCGCCTGCACCAGAAGAATCCCTTCCTCCGTCTCCCCACCCTCACCGCCCGCGTTGAGCACACGCACCGCAGTTCTGCCACTGGCCGCTCCACCGTCGATGACCAGCCGGTCGCTGGGGGAAGCGTCGTCGCCCAGTTGGGTGCTGAACACCAGCGTGCCATTGCCGATGTAGTTGTTAACGGTCAGGGTCTGGAAACCGGCAGCACCGAACACCAGCGTACCGTTGTTGGTCAGGGTGCCCAGTGTCGAGTCAGCGCGTACGTTCCACCGGCTGCTGTCATCGAGCAGCAGGCTATTGATTCGCCCCCCGCTCTCGGCCCGCAGCGCCCCCGACAGTACCGAACCGGCACTCAGGTTCAGGTCCACGCTGCCGTTCTGAGCAAAGACGTCGCCCACCAGCGTCGTGCCGCTGGCCTCGACACTGACCTGGCCGGTATCGACAGGAACACTGTTCAACATTGCCTGCTGGGTCTGCAGAAAGATGCCCTGCGCCTCCTGCCCATCGGAGCGCGCGACAATGTTCGAATTCACCAGGGTAAAGCGGTGATCACCGCCACTGGCCAGCAGGCCCGCCCCATTCTGAGTACTGACCTGGCTGTCGGTCAGCGAAAGGGTATTGCTCGCCGCCCCGCTGGTGACATAACTCCAGACGCCAGACGCCAAGTCCCCGTGGGTGGTCAGCCGGGAGTTCTCCAGAGTCGCCACTGCACCATTGCCCAGCGCCAGGCCGGAGGCATTGTTGCCGCTAGTGATGACATCGGTTCCCCTGGCGGCCAGATGTGCGTCGGCCGCGCGTACAAACAGACCATGGGCCGCTTGCCCATGGGTGACGATCTCGGACTGTGCAAGGCGCAGGTCGGCACCCGCGGTTCGTGCCAGGGCACCAAAGGATCCGGCACCGAAGGTTTCAATCCGGACATTGCTCGCCTCGATGCTGGCATCGCTGTCGAACTGGTTGTACAGATACAAACCCAGCGAATTCGTGCCGTGAGTGGTGATGCTGCCGTTGCTCAGCGTCGCCTGACCGGCTCGGTTATCCAGCCCATGGGCAAATTGGGCGCCCTGGGTGTCGATGCTGAACCGATCGGCGATCAGCTGGGACTCGGGCATGAACATCCATATCCCGCCTGCTTGCTCTCCATAGGTGCTGATGCTGACGTTGTTCAACGTGGCACGGGCGGCGTCGCCGTTGAGGTTGAGCCCATAGCCGGTGCTGGAACTCAGCGTTGCATCGCGGATATCGGCTGACGAGCCAATACCGTCGAAGTCGTACCCCAGAAATACCGCATCCTTGTGGGCGGTGAGGCTGCCGCCAAGCATCGAGAATGTTCCACCGTTGAGCCGGGCTCCAGAGTAGCGGGCAGATGTGCCATGGCTATCGACAAAGGACAGCGTTGAACCCGCCCCGCTGACAAACAGAACCGTAGCGTCGTTGCCCGTTGTGTTGATTGTGACCCCCTCCAGCGTCATCGAGGCGCCATTGGTCGCCTCGGCGCCAAAGCCGTGGTCATTGCTGGTGGAAATCGTCAGGTTGCGAGCTTCCAGGGTCGTTCCCGCATCCGAGGCGACCACTCCATAACCATGAATGCCGCTGGTGGTAATGCTGCCGCCGTCGAGCGTGATACGGCCACCGCTGTGCGCATAGGCACCGAAAGACTGCTGGGAAGTGAGCGAGGTTCCGGTAGCGACGATCTCACTGCCAGTACCACGGGCCTCAAGCGCATAAGTACGGTGGCTCAGTACCTGACTATCGACCAGGGTCACATGCCCGCCACCGTTGGCGCTGACCCCGACGGCGAAACTGCCGAGCGGGGAGCCGGCCTTGATATCGACTCCATCGGCGCTCAGCTGATTGCCACTGACCGCAACGTTGATCGCGGCACCCGGACCGTCGTAGGTCACGGAGTCGCCCGGTTGCAGGCGCATCGAATCAGTGCCATCCGGATTGGAGAGATCTATCTGGCCGTATTCACTTGCGTGTCCTTGAATCGAACCAGCCATGAGGTACATCGTAAAAAGACCCGACAGCGTCGAGCAGACTGATTGTTTCATGAGACTCCCTGCCACATTTAAGTCGCAGTTCCCTCAAGACAATGTCCGCAATTGACAACAAATGACAACGGAAAGCAGGAGGAATCTCGACGATGACCGACGTTGAACACGGCCATCATCCAAGCGATTCAAAACCTTTGTAATAAGACAGATCTTAAAAAGCAGTAGCGCCCCGGGTACCCCGGAACAGTGACAACAGGAGAAAAGACACAGCACGCAAGTGACACGCACATCGATGTAAAGACGGAGGGAACACCGCCCTCAGCGATCTCAGGCCGGAGACGTCGCCGCCAGCCCCAGGAAGCGCACCAGCTCCTCACGCTTGGCCAGGGCATCGCTGCGCCCGAGCTCAATCAGTTCATTGCAGTAGGCTGCTTCAAACAGCAGATAACTCAATACCCCAGCACCACTGGTGCGGGTCGCCCCGGGCCCACGCAGGAATACACGCAACGCTGCCGGCAGCTCATGCCGATGGCGAGCGGCAATCTCGTCGATGGGCTGGCTGGGGGCAATCACCAGCACTTCCACCGGTGCAATGCCCAGGCCGCGGTCGGCCGCACTGTCGGGCAACAACCGGCTGAAGTGATTGAGCCGCTCCAGCAACTCGATATCGCTTTCCAGGCTGTCGATGAAGGTGCTGTTGAGCATATGGCCGCCGATCTGCGCCAGGGTCGGCTCCTGTCCGGTGTAAGTGCGTGATGCGGTACTGTCCGGATCGTTGCCACGCGGGTTGCCGCTGACCCCCACCACCAGCACGCGGCTGGCCCCCAGGTGCAGGGCCGGGCTGATAGGCGCCGACTGGCGTACCGCGCCGTCACCGAAGTACTCCTGGTCGAGCTTCACCGGGGCGAACAGCAAGGGAATCGCCGAGCTGGCCAGCAGATGGTCCACCGTCAGGTGGGTGGGAATGCCGATCCTTCGATGACGCAGCCAGGGATCGATCACCCCGCCACCTTGATAGAAGGTCACCGCCTGACCGGACTCATAACCGAACGCAGTCACCGCCACGGCGTGCAGTTGCCCTTGGGAAATGGCTTCGTTGATGCCCGAAAGATGCATGTGCTGGTTAAGCAATTCACGCAGCGGCGAGTTGTTGATCAGTGCCACCGGCACCTGAGCACCAAGCCCCAACAGGCTGTGGCCGACAAATCGACTGGCCTGGCGGATCACCCCGGACCAGTCGCTGCGCATCACCTGATCGCTGCGAAAGTTGCGCCAGAAGGCCGTGAGGCGCTGGATCGCCGCAGAAAAATCCGCGGCACCGCTGGCCAGGCTGACGGCATTGATGGCCCCCGCAGATGTGCCGACGATCACCGGGAACGGGTTGCGCGCCCCCGGCCCCAACAGCTCGGCAATCGCCGCTAGCACGCCCACCTGATAGGCGGCACGGGCACCACCGCCGGAAAGAATCAAACCTGTTACCGGTCCAGCACTCATTGCTTCACTCCATCCATGGCGTACCAGGGCCGCTCATCAGTGCCAGAGGGTCAGCCGCGCTTCTTATAGAGCTTGGGCTCGCCCGGCGGCCGGCTCTTGAAGCGACGGTGAGCCCACAGGTACTGCTCGGGGCAGGCGCGCAATGCGGTTTCCACCCACTGATTGATCCGCAGGCAATCCTCTTCTTCGGTAGCGCCGGGGAAATCCGCCAGGGGCGCATGAATCACCAACCGGTAACCACTGCCATCAGCCAGGCGTTCCTGGGTGAAGGGCACGACCAGAGCCTTGCCCAGGCGGGCGAACTTGC
>NZ_MOAK01000081.1:155160-157918 GCF_003732485.1 Pseudomonas protegens | reverse complement strand
TGCTTGGCGCCATAGTCCTGGTCCGGTGCGTACCAGATCGCCCGCCCCGACCGCAGCAGCTTGAGCATGCCGCGCACGTCGTCGCGCTCCACCGCCAGAGAGTCGAGGTTGTGCCGCTCGCGCCCACGGCGCTGGATGAAGTCGAACAGCGGGTTCTTGTGTTCGCGGTACATGCCGTCGATGGTGTGCTGCTGCCCCAGCAGTGCCGCGCCGATCTCCAGGGTGGTGAAATGCAGGGCCATGAGAATCACCCCATGACCTTCGCGCTGAGCCTGCTTGAGGTATTCCAGCCCTTCGACATGGGCCAGGCGCGCCAGGCGCGGCTTGGACCACCACCAGCTCATGGCCATCTCGAAGAAGGCGATTCCAGTGGAGGCGAAGTTCTCCTTGAGCAGGCGCTTGCGCTCCTGGTCGGACTTTTCCGGGAAACACAGCTCCAGGTTGCGCTTGGCAATTCGCCGCCGCTCACCGGCTACCCGATACATCAGCGCCCCCAGGGCGCGACCGATTTTCAGCAGTGCGGGGTAAGGCAACTGGACAATCAGCCATAACACACCAAGCCCCAGCCACAGCGGCCAGAAACGTGGAGACAAGAATGCAGCTCGAAAACGCGGGCGATCCATTACAGATTCCGGGACAGACAACAAGGTCGCGCATTCTACATCGGTTCGACCTGGCTTGCGGGGCGCGGGCGATCTCGTTATAAGTCTCGGCACTTTTAGTGACAAGCCGCCTTCTGCAGACCATGAGCCAAACCGAATCGCTAGACCAAGATCCTGTGTTCCAGTTAAAGGGCAGCATGCTCGCCATCACGGTGCTGGAACTGGCCCGCAACGACCTTGAAGGCCTCGATCGCCAACTGGCCGCGAAGGTCGCCCAGGCACCGAATTTCTTCAGCAACGCTCCACTGGTACTGGCGCTGGACAAGCTGCCTGCTGCCGAGGGCTCGGTGGATCTGCCCGGGCTGATGCGTGTCTGCCGCCAGCACGGTCTGCGCACCCTGGCAATCCGCGCCAGTCGGATTGAAGACATTGCGGCGGCCATTGCCGTCGATCTGCCAGTGCTGCCACCTTCCGGTGCTCGGGAGCGCCCCCTCGAGCCCCCCGAAAGCGAGGTCAAGAAAGCACCGGAAAAGCCGCCTGAGCCTACCGTCAAGCCGACCCGCATCATCACTTCGCCAGTACGCGGCGGACAGCAGATTTATGCCCAGGGTGGCGATTTGGTAGTGGTGTCCTCGGTCAGCCCCGGCGCGGAACTTCTGGCCGATGGCAATATCCATGTATACGGCCCAATGCGTGGCCGGGCCCTGGCTGGCGTCAAAGGTGACACCAAGGCACGGATTTTCTGCCAGCAATTGAGCGCTGAACTGATCTCCATCGCCGGTCAGTACAAGGTTTCCGAAGACCTGCGGCGCGACCCGTTGTGGGGCTCTGGAGTCCAGGTCAGCCTGTCGGGTGACGTGTTGAACATCACACGTCTTTAACGGATACTGCCGCATTTTCCAAGCATCTCTAAAACGTAGCGATTACGGCTCAAACGAAGTAGGAAATTGGCAATCAGCAGTGTTTATCGACGAATAAACCCTGCCGCTGACCGAGCTCCAGCCAAGGCTGTCCGACTGCAGTAGTTTTCAAGAGATGTTTTTCAGGGGCTAAAAGTCCTTTTTCCTTAGGGGTGAAACACCTTGGCCAAGATTCTCGTGGTTACATCCGGCAAGGGTGGCGTGGGTAAAACCACCACCAGCGCCGCTATCGGTACCGGCCTCGCTCTGCGCGGTCACAAAACAGTCATCGTCGACTTCGACGTCGGCCTGCGTAACCTCGACCTGATCATGGGTTGCGAGCGTCGCGTAGTGTATGACTTCGTCAACGTGGTGAATGGCGAAGCCAACCTGCAGCAAGCCCTGATCAAAGACAAGCGCCTGGAAAACCTCTACGTACTGGCCGCCAGCCAGACCCGCGACAAAGACGCGCTGACCCTGGAAGGCGTGGAAAAAGTCCTGATGGAACTCAAGGAAACGTTCGAGTTCGTGGTCTGCGACTCTCCTGCCGGTATCGAGAAAGGCGCGCACTTGGCGATGTACTTCGCTGATGAAGCGATTGTCGTGACCAACCCTGAAGTTTCTTCGGTCCGCGACTCCGACCGTATGCTCGGCCTGCTGGCCAGCAAGTCCCGTCGCGCCGAAAAAGGCGAAGACGCGATCAAGGAGCACCTGCTGCTGACCCGTTACAACCCGGAGCGCGTCAGCAATGGCGAAATGCTCGGTGTTGAAGACGTCAAAGAAATTCTCGCAGTGACCCTGCTGGGCGTGATTCCGGAATCCCAGGCCGTGCTCAAGGCTTCCAACCAGGGCGTGCCGGTGATTCTCGACGACCAGAGCGATGCGGGCCAGGCCTACAGCGACGCGGTCGACCGCCTGCTGGGCAAAACCGTGGAACACCGGTTCCTTGATGTCGAGAAGAAGGGATTCTTCGAGCGCCTGTTTGGAGGTAGATAATGAATCTTTTTGACTTCTTTCGTGCCAGCAAAAAGGTCAGCACCGCGTCGGTAGCGAAAGAGCGTCTACAGATCATCGTGGCGCATGAACGCGGCCAGCGCAGCACCCCTGATTACTTGCCCGCCTTGCAGAAGGAACTGGTGGAAGTGATCCGCAAGTACGTCAATATCGGGTCCGACGACGTGCACGTCGCTCTGGAAAACCAGGGCAGCTGCTCGATCCTGGAACTCAATATCACCCTGCCTGATCGCTGATTGATCC
>NZ_MOAK01000081.1:141214-155142 GCF_003732485.1 Pseudomonas protegens | reverse complement strand
CTGGCCTCATGCATTGCATGGAGGTTGGCGAGCCGCCGTTGGCGTTTGTTACGAGGCTGTTTTAATGCCGTTGTCGAATATCCACATCCTGCATCAGGACCCCGCCGTCCTGGTGGTGAACAAACCCACTCTGCTGCTTTCAGTCCCCGGTCGCGCCGACGACAACAAGGACTGCCTGATCACTCGCCTGCAGGAAAACGGCTACCCCGAAGCCCGTATCGTCCACCGGCTGGATTGGGAAACCTCGGGCATCATTCTCCTGGCCCGGGACGCTGATACCCATCGCGAACTGTCGCGACAGTTTCATGACCGCGAAACCGAAAAGGCCTACACCGCGCTGTGCTGGGGCCAGCCGGAACTGGACAGCGGCAGCATCGATCTGCCCTTGCGTTATGACCCGCCAACCAAACCCCGGCATGTGGTGGACCACGAATTCGGCAAGCACGCCCTGACCTTCTGGCGAGTGCTGGAGCGCTGCGGCGACTGGTGCCGGGTCGAGTTGACCCCCATCACCGGCCGCTCTCACCAGTTGCGGGTGCACATGCTGTCCATCGGTCACCCGCTGCTGGGCGATGGCCTCTACGCCCACCCGCAGGCCCTGACCGCGTGGCCAAGGCTGTGCCTGCATGCAAGTATGCTCAGCTTCACCCACCCCCAGACCGGTAAACGCCTGCGCTTCGATTGCCCCGCGCCCTTCTAACAGTAACCTGATCAGCCAGCGCCCTAAGTAAGGACACTTGACCGATGACGTGCACAGCAGTACCTGCCTCTCATACCCTAATGAAAACACCCGAGCAGTTGCTCTATCTGGTTTACGGCAACAATGAGGTCTATCGGCGGGAGGTCAAATTCAGCATCCTCACAGCCCTTAGCCAATTGAATTACGGCGAGTCGCTGTGCATCAGAATCATGACCGACAGGCCGCAGGATTATTCCGGCTGGCCGGTGGATACCGTTGCCCTGAGCGAAGAGACCCTGCATCAATGGCAGGGCCAGAATGGTTATCACCACAGACGCAAAGCCTGCGCGATGGCTAGCGGTCTTAAACTTGCGGAAAAAACCCTTTTCGCGGATACCGATACACTCTTCCTGAAAAACCCACACTGCCTGCTGAAGCTGATTGGTCCCGAAAACTACTTGATGGACAGCTTCGAATATCGTTGGAAAGAGGTCAGCGCGCGCCAGACTTACTTAAAGCTTGGTACCTGTCTACAACCCTATGGCATCAAGCCCGACAGTGACTTCAAGCTCTACAACAGTGGCTTGTGCGGCCTGACTGACGGGGATACACCACTACTGGAAAAGTCCATCGGCTTCATTGACGAATGGACCCAGGACTCCTTCGATATCCATACTATCGAGCAAATTGCTCTGTCGTTCGCCATGCGCGACAAGTCGGTACAAGAGACAAAAAAATACGTCTACCACTACTTTGCCGAAAAGCGCTTCTTCCATGCGATGCAGGCCTACTTCTTTGCCCAACATGGTGAGGACTATCGACCCGAGCTGATTTCGCTGTGCCAGGATATGCCAAACCGCAAACCTCTTCCTTCTCGCTGGCAGCGGCTTCGAATTAAATGGCGCCTGCGCAAGCTCAAAGGCGCATTGAAGAAGATCGCTCGCGACCTGCACTACGGCAGCGAACTGCCTGACACGCCTTACCATGCTGCATGCCGCCACGAGTGGTGGGAAAGCGCATCTCGTGAAATCAGCCGTTGGGACAGACAAAAACAACAAGAACTGTTGAACCTGTCTAATGAATCCTGGCCTGAGGCACTGCCCAAACCCAATAGGCAGCAGGACCAAAAGGTCATCCTGAACTACCTGCTTAGAAATTCGACATCAGCGGCAGATTGAACTCGCTTTAAAGAAAGATGGGCAGATAGCATCACATGCACTTGCCCATCGCCTTCATCCAATACGTTAAACTCGCGCCACTGCTGTCTGGAGCTACTTATGCGCGAAGAGTTGAACCAAGGCCTGATCGACTTCCTCAAGGCCTCCCCTACCCCTTTCCATGCCACTGCCAGCCTTGTTCAACGCCTGGAAGCGGCGGGTTACCAGCGCCTCGACGAACGCGAGCCGTGGACCACCGAAGCCAACGGCCGCTATTACGTCACCCGTAACGACTCCTCCATCGTCGCCTTCAAGCTGGGCCGGCATTCGCCCCTGCAAGGCGGCATCCGCCTGGTGGGCGCCCACACCGACAGCCCCTGCCTGCGGGTCAAGCCCCAGCCTGAACTGCAGCGCCAGGGTTTCTGGCAACTGGGTGTGGAAGTCTATGGCGGCGCATTGCTGGCCCCCTGGTTCGACCGTGACCTGTCACTGGCCGGCCGCGTGACCTTCCGCCGCGATGGCAAGGTGGAAAGCCAACTGATCGACTTCAAGGCCCCCATCGCGATCATTCCCAACCTGGCCATTCACCTCAACCGTGAGGCCAATCAGGGCTGGGCGATCAACGCGCAGAACGAACTGCCGCCGATCCTGGCCCAGTTCGCCGGTGACGAGCGGGTGGACTTCCGTGCCGTGCTGACCGACCAACTGGCTCGCGAACACGGCCTGAACGCCGATGTGGTGCTGGACTACGAGCTGAGCTTCTACGACACCCAGAGTGCTGCAGTGATCGGCCTGCACGGCGATTTCATTGCCGGCGCGCGCCTCGACAACCTGCTGTCCTGCTACGCCGGGCTACAGGCCCTGCTGACGGCCGACAGTGAAGAAACCTGCGTTCTGGTGTGCAACGACCATGAAGAAGTCGGCTCCTGCTCGGCTTGCGGCGCTGATGGTCCGATGCTCGAACAGACCCTGCGCCGCCTGCTGCCCGAAGGCGACGAGTTCGTCCGTACCATCCAGAAGTCGCTGCTGATTTCCGCAGACAATGCCCACGGCGTGCACCCCAACTACGCCGACAAGCACGACGCCAATCACGGCCCGAAACTCAATGCCGGCCCGGTGATCAAGGTCAACAGCAACCAACGCTACGCCACCAATAGCGAAACAGCCGGCTTCTTCCGCCATCTGTGCATGGCCGAGGAAGTTCCGGTGCAGAGTTTCGTGGTGCGCAGCGACATGGGTTGCGGCTCGACCATCGGCCCGATCACCGCCAGCCACCTGGGAGTGCGTACCGTGGACATCGGCCTGCCGACCTTCGCCATGCACTCGATCCGTGAGCTCTGTGGCAGCCACGACCTGGCCCACCTGGTAAAGGTCCTGAGCGCCTTCTACGCCAGCCAGGAACTGCCCTGAGCTCTAACTGCGGGCGCCTCGCTCAGGGGCCCCGCCGGTTTCTGATACACATCAACCCGGGGCGCAACAAAGCGGCCTAGACTTATGAGTACTTCTCCTGACAAGGCCGTCGCCATGATCTCGATGTCTTCGTTCCACTCCATGCTCATCCCGATCCTCACGGGCATGATTCTCCTGGCCATCGGCTTCAACTTCCGGGACAAGAACCTCGGTGTGTTCAGCATGTGGGTCGGCATGCTGCTGATTCTCGGCACTGTGGTTTACAAAATCCTCGCCAAACTGGCGGAATAAATGCAGCGCTCGCCCTCGCATTGAATTTGGCGGCCTCGTACACTCGGTCGATCCGATTTTCTCCGAGGTTGACTGCCCAGTGTTCGCTCGCCTTTTCGCCCTGCCCTGCTATGTGCTTGTCTGCCTGCTGACCTTCCTGCCCATGAGCAGTGCGCTGGCGGTTGGCCTGCCGGGCCTGCTGGGCAACCAGAGCAAACCGCAACCACAGGCCGAAGAGCCCCTGGGGCAGTCTTTGGACGAGGTGATCAAATCCCTGGAGAACGACCAGCAACGCGCCAAGCTGCTGGCTGATCTGAAAAAGCTCCGGGATGTCACCAAAAAAGCCCAACCCGCCACTGAAGAGGGCGTGCTGGGACTGATCGGCGGCACCCTGTCGAGCCTGGAGAAGCAGTTCTCCGGTGCTGATAGCCCCTTGACCCGCTGGACTGACGAGTTCGATCAAGCCCAGGAAGAACTGTCGGCACTGATGTTGCCAGCCAGCCAATGGCTGCCGATCATTTTTGCCTTTGCCCTGATTCTCATGGTCTGGAGTCTGTTGGCGGCGGCGCTGATCTGGCTCAGCCATAGAGTGCGCCTGCGTTTCGGGCTCACCGAAGAACTGCCCCAGCACCCCAAGACCTGGGACTTGCTGCGCTTCGCCCTGCGCAAGCTCGGCCCCTGGCTGATCGCGCTGCTGATCACCGTCTACATGACCTACTCCCTGCCTTCGTCATTGGGCAAGGACCTGGCCATGGTTCTGGCTTACGCCCTGGTGGTGGGCACCTGTTTTTCGGCGATCTGCGTGGTGGCGTTTTCCGTCCTCGATGGTCCCCACCGTCATCGTGCCCTGTATATCCTGCGCCGCCAGGCGTTCCGGCCGCTGTGGTGGATCGGCAGCTTCGCCGCTTTCGGCGAGGCCCTGAGCGACCCACGAATGGTGGCCAGCCTCGGCCAGCACCTGGCCCACACAGCAGCGACTTTCGCCAATGTCATGGCGGCGCTGTCCACCGGGGTATTCATCCTGCGCTTCCGCCGGCCGATCGCGCACCTGATCCGCAACCAGCCGCTGTCCCGACGCCTGACCCGTCGCGCCTTGAGCGACACCATCGAAATCATCGGCACCTTCTGGTACCTCCCAGCCCTGGTGCTGGTGGGCATTTCGCTGTTCGCCACCTTCGTTTCCGCCGGCGACACCAGCACGGCCCTGCGCCAGTCACTTTTGTGCACGGTGCTGCTGGTTCTATGCATGGTCATCAACGGCCTGGTACGGCGCCACGCCCTCAAGCCCCAGCGTGGGCACAAGCGTCATGCGCTGTATTCCGAACGGCTGAAAAGCTTCTTCTATACCCTGGCCCACCTGGCGGTGTGGCTGGCGTTCATCGAGCTCGGCCTGCGAGTCTGGGGCATGTCGTTGATCCGCTTCACCGAAGGCGACGGCCATGAAGTCAGCGTCAAGCTGTTCAGCCTCGGCGGCACCCTGATCTTTGCCTGGCTGATCTGGATTCTCAGCGACACCGCGGTGCATCACGCCCTGACCCGCTCGCGCAAGGGCCTGGCCAACGCCCGCGCACAGACCATGATGCCGCTGATCCGTAACGTGCTGTTCGTGGCGATTTTCATCATCGCCACGATTGTCGCCCTGGCCAACATGGGCATGAACGTCACGCCGCTGCTGGCCGGTGCCGGTGTCATCGGCCTGGCCATCGGTTTTGGTGCCCAGTCCCTGGTGGCGGACTTGATCACCGGTCTGTTCATCATCATCGAGGACTCCCTGGCCATCGACGACTACGTGGATGTCGGCGGCCACCTGGGCACCGTCGAGGGCCTGACCATCCGCACCGTGCGCCTGCGGGACATCGACGGCATCGTCCATACCATCCCGTTCAGCGAGATCAAGAGCATCAAGAACTACTCCCGGGAGTTCGGCTACGCGATCTTCCGCGTGGCGATTCCCTACAACATGGAGATCGACGACGCGATCAAGCTGATGCGCGATGTGGGCCAGAAGATGCGTACCGATCCCTTGCAACGACGTAACATCTGGTCGCCACTGGAGATCCAGGGGGTAGAGAGTTTCGAGTCCGGCAGCGCCATCCTCCGGGCCCGTTTCAAGACCGCGCCAATCAAGCAGTGGGAAGTGTCCCGGGCATTCAACCTGTCCCTCAAGCGTCACCTGGACGAAGCCGGACTGGACCTGGCCACCCCACGCATGAGCATCCAGGTGATCACCCCCGGCAGCGCCCCGGAAAAACAATGACCCTGTAGAAGCCGGCATGCCGGCGAACGGCACTGATGTCTAAAGAACGTCAACGCCGACATGAATCGCGTCATGCCGCCAGAACTCAAGATCACAATCGATCAGCCGCTCATGCTGGTCGTAGTTGACCCGGGCGATGCGCAGCCCGGGGCTGCCCGCCGAAACCTTCAGGGCCGCTGCCGCTTCCGGCTGCAACGAGGTGGGCACAATCTCGAAGCGCACCCTTCCGTAATGCAAGTCGTAGTGCCGGGCGTACAGCTCGGTAATCGACTGGTTCAGGTCGAAATCGAGAATCTTCGGGAAATACTTGGGATTCAAGTAGTGCTCCACATACAGCACCAACCGCTCATCGATACGCCGCACCCGGCAGATCTGGATCACGCTGGATAACGCCGGTAACTGCAGCCAGGCACAGACCGCCGCGCTGGCCGGAAGCAGGCGAGCGGAGATGACCTCAGTGGATGGTACCCGCCCCTGGGCGCTGACCATGGCGTGAAAGTGGCTGCGCTGCATCAGGTTATAGGCCAGCCGCGGCGGCGAGACGAACCATCCACGGCGCTCCTCACGATAGATCTGCCCCTGGGCCTCCAATTGCAGCAAGGCCTCGCGCACGGTGATGCGGGTGGTGGCAAACAACTCGCTGAGCTTGCGCTCGGCCGGCAGCTTGCTGCCCGGCGACAACAGCCCGTGGGCGATCTGCTCCTGCAGGACCTGGCCGATGGCTGTCACCGCTTTGGTTGCATCAATACGCATCAACGTTACCTATCTGGACTAGACCAGCACTGTTTCAGGGCACTGCAGCGGCCTGAATAGCCCTCTGCCTCATGTTCGAAAGCCTAGGCAGTCCATATGACTGAGAGATGACAAGCCCACTGAACGGCCCTGTGCCGAGCCTGCAAATTGTCCGCCAAGTGCTTGCAGATCAGCCGTTTGAGCATGGTCTACGCTTATCTCGCAGCACCAGCCTCCCCCCTTGATCCAGGCGCCTGCAGCTGGCACCGACATCAAAGTGTCATCCAACACGCCTAAATTGGCTCAGGTATTGCTGACCTAGACCAACCCATCGCAAGACTGTCGATAACAACGCAGCGTTGAACACACACAAAGGAGCTTCGGATGAAACAGCTTTTCCTGGCATCACTGTTAGGCTCGACCATTGCCCTGTGCACCGCCGCCATGGCCGCTGATAACGACCTGAAAACCCTTGAAGCCGCTGCCAAAGCGGAAGGCGCCGTGAACAGCGTCGGCATGCCCGATGACTGGGCCAACTGGAAAGGCACCTGGGAGGACCTGGCGAAAATCTACGGCCTCAAGCACATCGACACCGACATGAGTTCGGCCCAGGAAATCGCCAAGTTCGCTGCCGAGAAAGACAACGCCAGCGCCGACATCGGCGACGTCGGCGCCGCCTTCGGTCCGATCGCAGTCAAACAGGGCGTAGCCCAACCTTACAAGCCGAGCACCTGGGCCCAGGTCCCGGACTGGGCCAAGGACAAGGACGGCAACTGGGCCCTGGCGTACACGGGCACCATCGCCTTCATCGTCAATAAAAAGCTGCTGCACGGCTCTGATGCACCGAAGAGCTGGGCCGACCTGGAAAAAGGCAAGTACAAGGTTTCCATCGGTGACGTGAGTACCGCCGCACAAGCCGCCAACGGTGTGCTGGCCGCGGCCATCGCCAAGGGCGGCGACGAAAAGAACATCCAGCCGGCACTGCTGATGTTCGCCGAGATCGCCAAGCAAGGCCGCCTGTCCCTGGCCAACCCAACCATCGCCACCATGGAGAAAGGTGAGGTGGAAGTGGGCGTGGTCTGGGACTTCAACGGCCTGAGCTACCGCAACAAGATGGTCAACAAGGATGACTACGAAGTGCTGATCCCATCCGACGGCTCGGTCATCTCCGGCTACACCACCATCATCAACAAATACGCCAAACATCCCAACGCCGCCAAGCTGGCCCGCGAGTACATCTTCAGCGATGCCGGCCAGACCAATCTGGCTCGCGGCAATGCGCGCCCGATCCGTGCCGAGCACCTGACCCTGCCGGCAGACGTCCAGGCCAACCTGCTGCCCAACGAACAATACAAGCACGTGACCCCGATCAAGGACGCCGACGCCTGGGAGAAAACCTCCAAGTCCCTGCCGCAGAAGTGGCAGGAAGAAGTGATCATCAACATGCCGTAATGCTGCATCAGTCGTAGGAGCCGGCTTGCCGGCGAAGGTGTCTGTGCGCTCGTACCGCCCCTCGCCGGCAAGCGCAACGCCGTCTGGCCGCTCCTACAGGTTCCATGCGTTGCCTGATCCCGGAGTCCCCCCGCTCATGAAGCACAACGTCATCCTTGTGGTGCTCGACGGCCTCAACCACGAAGTTGCCCGACACGCCATGGGCCACCTGCAAGCCTACGTCGGCGCAGGCCGCGCCGCCCTGTACAAGCTGCAATGCGAATTGCCGGCCCTGTCCCGCCCCCTGTACGAGTGCATCCTCACCGGTGTTGCGCCGATCGACAGCGGCATCGTCCACAACCAGGTCTCGCGCCTGTCCACCCAGCGCAGCATTTTCCATTACGCCCGCGATGCCGGCCTGTGCACTGCCGCTGCGGCCTATCACTGGGTCAGCGAGCTGTACAACCGCAGCCCGTTCAACGCACCACAGGACCGGCACACTGCCAACCCCGATCTACCGATCCAGTACGGCCACTTCTACTGGAGCGATCACTACCCCGACGCCCACCTGTTCGCCGATGCGGAGAGCCTGCGCTTGCGGCACCAGCCGGACTTTCTCCTGGTGCACCCGATGAACATCGATGACGCCGGGCACAAGCACGGCCTCGACAGCACCCAGTACCGCAACAGCGCGCGTTCGGCAGACATCATCCTCGCCGACTACCTGCAAGGCTGGCTCGATGCCGGCTACCAGGTACTGGTTACCGCCGACCACGGCATGAACAACGACCGCTCCCACAATGGCCTGCTGGCCGAGGAGCGGGAAGTCCCGCTGTTCGTTCTCGGCGATGCGTTCAGTCTCGATGCCAGCGCCATGCCGAAGCAGACCGAACTGTGCGGCACGATCTGCCAGTTGCTGGGCGTAGCCCATGACAAACCCTTGTGCCGGGAGCTGCTGCTGTGAATTCAGTCACCCGCGGCAAATGGCTGGCTGCACTCTGTCTGGTGCCCTTCGCCCTGTTTTTTATCGTGTTCCAGATCGCCCCGCTGGTATGGGTACTGATCAACAGCCTGCAGTCGGAAGAGTTCGGCTGGGGCCTGGCCAACTTCAGCAAGATCTTCAGTTCGAAGTTCTACCTGCAGGCCATCCAGTACAGCCTGGAGATCAGCTTCTGGTCCAGCGTGTTCGGCATCATCATCGCGGTACTGGGCAGCTACTCGCTGCGCCGGGTCGACTCCAGGCTGCGCAACTTCGTCAACGCCTTCGCCAACATGACCAGCAACTTCTCCGGCGTGCCCCTGGCCTTCGCCTTCATCATCCTCCTGGGCTTCAACGGCACCATCACCATCATGCTCAAGCAGTCGGGGATCATTCAGGACTTCAACCTGTACTCCAAGACCGGGCTGATCATTCTCTACACCTACTTCCAGATCCCCTTGGGCGTGCTGCTGCTATACCCGGCCTTCGACGCCCTGCGCGAAGACTGGCGTGAGTCCGCCGCGCTGCTGGGGGCCAACGGCTGGCAGTTCTGGCGCCACATCGGTCTACCCGTGCTGACCCCGGCGTTGCTGGGCACCTTCGTGATCCTGCTGGCCAACGCCCTGGGCGCCTATGCCACGGTCTACGCCCTGACCACCGGCAACTTCAACGTGTTGCCGATCCGCATTGCCGCCATGGTTTCCGGGGACATCTCCCTGGATCCGAACATGGCCAGCGCTCTGGCGGTGGTGCTGGTGGTCCTGATGACCCTGGTGACCATCGTCCATCAGCTGCTTTTGAAGAGGAGCTACCATGTCTCGCGCTGAACCCGGCTCCGCCGCTCTGTACCACCGGGTGGTGGTCTACCTACTGTTTGCCATCCTGTTGCTGCCACTGCTGGGGACCTTTGTCTACTCCATCGCCAGCAGTTGGTCCGCCACCATCCTGCCCAGCGGCTTGACCTTCAAGTGGTACCTGCAACTATGGAGCGACCCGCGCTTCCTCAATGCCTTCGGCCAGTCATTGCTGGTTTGCGTCGGGGCGCTGGTGCTTTCGGTGGTGCTGATCCTGCCGCTGCTGTTTGTGGTGCACTACCACTTTCCCAAGCTCGACGCGCTGATGAACATCCTGATCCTGCTGCCCTTCGCGGTGCCGCCAGTGGTGTCTTCAGTGGGCCTGCTGCAACTCTATGGCTCAGGCCCGTTCGCCATGGTCGGCACGCCGTGGATTCTCATCGGCTGTTATTTCACTGTCGCCCTGCCATTCATGTACCGGGCCATCACCAATAACCTGCAGGCGATCAACCTGCGGGACCTGATGGACGCCGCCCAACTGCTGGGCGCCAGTACCTGGCAAGCGGCCTTCCTGGTGGTGCTGCCCAACCTGCGCAAAGGCCTGATGGTGGCCTTGCTGCTGTCCTTCTCCTTTCTGTTCGGCGAGTTTGTGTTCGCCAACATCCTGGTGGGCACCCGCTATGAAACCCTGCAGGTCTACCTGAACAACATGCGCAACAGCAGCGGCCACTTCACCAGCGCCCTGGTGATCTCCTACTTCTTCTTCGTGCTGGTTCTGACCTGGGCCGCCAACATCTTGAACAAGGACAAAAGCCAATGAGCTTCGTCAGCGTCCAACACCTGCAAAAGAACTACGCAGGCACCACGGTGTTCAGCGATATCAATTGCGAGATCCAGAAAGGTGAGTTCGTCACCCTGCTGGGCCCGTCCGGCTGCGGCAAGTCCACCCTGCTGCGCTGCATCGCCGGGCTGACCCCGGTGGACGGCGGCAAGATCCTTCTCGATGGCCAGGACATAGTGCCCTTGAGCCCGCAGAAACGCGGGATCGGCATGGTGTTCCAGAGCTACGCGCTGTTCCCCAACATGACCGTGGAACAGAACGTCGCCTTCGGCCTGCGCATGCAGAAGGTCAACGCCGACGACAGTCGCAAGCGGGTCCTTGAAGCCTTGCAACTGGTGGAGCTCAACGACTTCGCCAATCGTTATCCACACCAACTGTCCGGTGGCCAGTGCCAGCGGGTAGCCCTGGCCCGCTCACTGGTGACCCGGCCGCGCTTGCTGTTGCTGGACGAACCGCTGTCGGCCCTGGATGCGCGTATTCGCAAGCACCTGCGTGAACAGATCCGCAACATCCAGCGGGAACTGGGGCTGACCACGATTTTTGTCACCCATGATCAAGAGGAGGCCCTGACCATGTCCGATCGGATCTTCCTGATGAACCAGGGCAGGATTGTCCAGAGCGGCGATGCCGAGACGCTCTATACGGCGCCCGTGGATGTATTCGCGGCGGGCTTTATCGGCAACTACAACCTGCTGGACGCCGAAAGTGCCAGCAAGCTGCTGCAGCGCCCGATCAGCGGGCGTATTGCCATTCGCCCGGAAGCCATCGAACTCGGCAGGGAGGGCCAGCTCGATGCGCTGGTTCGTAGCCACAGCCTGCTGGGCAATGTGATTCGCTACCGAGTCGAGGCTCGCGGGGTGGAGCTGGTGGTGGATGTTCTCAACCGTTCGGCCGATGACCTGCACGCTGACGGCCAACGTCTGGCGCTGACCATCGATCCTGCCGCCCTGTGTGAGGTAGCCTGACGGCTTTCACGCAATTGATCCTGAAGAGAGAGCTGCACTGATGGCCTTGGCAATTTTTGATCTGGACGAAACCCTGATTCACGGCGACTGCGCCACCCTCTGGAGCGCACAGATGGGCCGCCTTGGCTGGGTCGACAGCGAGTCGTTCATGCGTCGCAACAACGAACTGATGGACGCCTACAGTCATGGCAAGTTGGCCATGGAGGAGTTCATGAGTTTCAGCCTGGAACCCATGGCCGGACGCACCCCGGAAGAGGTGGCGCACCTGGTGGAACCTTGGGTGGAAGAGGTGATCGAGCCGATCATTTTCAGTGAGGCGTGCACCACCATTGCAGCCCACCGCAAGGCCGGCGACCGGATTCTGGTGATTTCCGCCTCGGGCACCCATCTGGTGAAGCCGATTGCCGCTCGCCTGGGCATCGACGAAGTGCTGGGGATTGAGCTGGAAGTGCTGCACGGCGTGTACAGCGGTCACACCCTTGGCACCCTGACCTACCGCGAAGGCAAGATCACCCGCCTGCTGGAATGGCTGGACGCCGAGGAAGAAAACCTGGAAGGCGCAACGTTCTACTCCGATTCGCGCAATGACCTGCCGCTGCTGCTGCGGGTCGACCATCCCCAGGTAGTGAACCCCGACCCGGTACTACGCGAGCACGCACAAAAGGCCGGCTGGCCGATCCATCACTGGAAATAATCCCCCTCCCGTAATTCGTTGGCTGCCAGCTTGTGTAGGAGCTGGCTTGCCAGCGAACAGGCCCAAAAACCTGGCACAAGGTTCGCCGGCAAGCCGGCTCCTACGACAGCAATCACCTCAGGCTGGAATCGATCACCAGCACCAGCTTGCCCGACACCTGATTGGTCGCCAGCTCGGCAAAAGCCGCTTCCGCATCCAGGATCGGGAAGGTCTTGGCCAATTGCGGGCTCAGGCGCCCTTCGCTGAACAGCGGCCAGACATTCTGCCCAAGGTCGCTCAACAAGTCGGCCTTGAACTGTTCATTGCGGCTGCGCAGGGTAGAGCCCAACAGTTGAATGCGCTTGGCCAGCACTTGTGCCAGGTCCAATTGCGCCTCACGCCCGCCCATCAGGCCGATCAATACCCAGCGACCATCCAGGGCCAGCAGCTTGAGATTGTTGGGCGCGTAATTGGCGCCCACCGGATCGAGAATCACATCGAAGGGCCCTAAATCCCGCAACGCCTCAAGGCCATCGGTACGCAGCACACCACCCTGGGCGCCAAGGCGCTCGCAGTAGGCCAGGCGATCGGCAGAACCGACGCTGACCCAGCAAGGGTTGCCGAATGCCTTGCACAGCTGGATGGCGGCCGAACCGACGCCACTGGCGCCCGCGTGCAGCAGCACTTTCTCGCCGGGCTTGAGGGCTGCCAGCTGGAACAGATTGAGCCAGGCCGTGCTGTAGACCTCGGGCAGCGCAGCAGCCTCAACCAGGGACAGCCCCTCGGGCACCGGCAGCACGTGACGGGCATCCACCACCACCTCTTCGGCCATGCCACCGCCAGCCAGCAGCGCACAGACCCGATCCCCCACCAGCCAGGACGAACCCGGGCCCACCTCACTGATCACCCCGGAGCATTCCAGGCCGAGGACTTTGCTGGCCCCGGGAGGTGGAGGGTAAAGGCCCGCGCGCTGCAACAGGTCGGCCCGATTGAGGCCGGCAGCGGCCACCCGAATGCGAACTTGCCCTACATCACAGGCAGGACTTGGCTCTTCAACCCACTCCACATGACCTTCAACGCCTTGCAATGCTTTCACAGTGCCTCCATAGTGAGTCTGGACTGAGCCCGGAGCGGTAGCACCGGGCTTTTTGCATTATGCGACCGGTCCTTATGGAACCGGCGACTTCAAAGACGGCCTAATATGCGTTATCAATTGCCCCCGCGTCGAATCAGCATGAAGCATTTGTTCCCCAGCACCGCCCTCGCCCTATTCATTGGTTTCGGCCTCCTGCCGATGTCGACCAATACGTTCGCAGCCAATAGCTGGGATCAACTTCAGCCCGATCGCGATGAGGTAATTGCCAGCCTCAATGTTGTAGAACTGCTCAAACGCCACCACTACAGCAAACCGCCGCTGGATGATGCGCGCTCGGTGATCATCTACGACAGCTACCTGAAGCTGCTGGACCCATCGCGCAGCTACTTCATGGCCAGCGATATCGCGGAGTTCGACAAATGGAAAACCCAGTTTGACGACTTCCTCAAGAGCGGCGACCTGAATGCCGGCTTCACCATCTACAAGCGTTATCTGGACCGGGTCAAAGCGCGTCTGGACTTCGCCTTGGCGGAACTCAACAAAGGCGTCGACAAAATCGACTTCAACGCCAAGGAAACCTTGCTGATCGATCGCAAGGACGCCCCCTGGCTCAAGACCACCGCAGAACTCGATGACCTGTGGCG
>NZ_MOAK01000081.1:131453-141156 GCF_003732485.1 Pseudomonas protegens | reverse complement strand
AAGCAGATTCAAGAGACGCTGACCAAGCGCTACAAGAATCAGCTGGCGCGCCTGGACCAGACCCGGGCCGAGGATATTTTCCAGGCTTATATCAATACCTTCGCCATGTCCTACGATCCGCACACCAATTATCTGTCACCGGATAACGCGGAAAACTTCGACATCAACATGAGCCTGTCGCTGGAAGGCATCGGCGCCGTACTGCAGAGCGACAACGATCAGGTCAAGGTCGTGCGCCTGGTACCGGCAGGCCCGGCAGACAAGACCAAACAGGTAGCTCCCGCAGACAAGATCATCGGTGTTGCCCAGGGCAACAAGGAAATGGTCGACGTAGTGGGCTGGCGCCTGGACGAAGTGGTCAAGCTGATCCGTGGTCCGAAAGGCACCCTGGTACGCCTGGAAGTGATTCCGGCCAGCAATGCGCCAAACGACCAGACCAGCAAGATCGTGCCCATCACCCGCGAAGCGGTGAAGCTCGAAGACCAGGCGGTGAAGAAGTCGATCCTCAACCTCAAGCAGGATGGCAAGGACTACAAGCTCGGGGTGATCGAGATCCCGGCCTTCTACCTGGACTTCAAGGCCTTCCGTGCTGGCGATCCGGACTACAAGAGCACCACCCGTGACGTGAAGAAACTGCTAACCGAGTTGCAGAAAGACAAGGTCGACGGTGTGGTCATCGACCTGCGCAACAACGGCGGCGGCTCTCTCCAGGAAGCCACAGAACTGACCAGTCTGTTCATCGACAAGGGGCCGACCGTACTGGTACGCAACGCCGACGGTCGCGTGGATGTGCTGGAAGATGAAAACCCCGGCGCCTTCTACAAAGGCCCGATGGCACTACTGGTCAACCGTCTCTCGGCCTCGGCCTCGGAGATCTTCGCCGGCGCCATGCAGGACTACCACCGGGCGCTGATCATCGGTGGCCAGACCTTCGGTAAAGGTACAGTGCAAACCATTCAGCCACTGAACCATGGCGAGCTGAAACTGACCCTGGCCAAGTTCTACAGGGTTTCCGGCCAGAGCACCCAGCATCAGGGCGTTCTTCCGGATATCGGTTACCCGTCGATCATCGACACCAAGGAAATCGGCGAAAGCGCACTGCCTGAAGCCATGCCATGGGACACCATTCGCCCGGCCATCAAGCCGGCAGTGGATCCATTCAAGCCGTTCCTGGCCCAACTCAAGGCCGAGCATGAAAGCCGTTCGGCGAAAGATCCGGAGTTCGTGTTCATCCGCGACAAGCTGGCCCTGGCACAGAAGCTGATGGCGGAAAAAACCGTCAGCCTCAACGAAGCGGATCGTCGGGCACAGCATGCCGATATCGAAGCCAAGCAACTGGCGCTGGAAAATGCTCGCCGCAAGGCCAAGGGTGAAGAACCGCTCAAAGAGCTGAAGAAAGAAGACGAAGATGCACTGGCTGCTGCCGAGCCGGACAAGACCAAGCCAGAAGACGACGCCTATCTGAGCGAAACAGGGCGCATTCTGCTGGACTATCTGAAGCTAAACACCTCGGTGGCCAAGCACTGAAGATGATGGCAATTTAATTCGATCGCTCCTCGGATCGTCATTAAACAGTCATCATTCTGTCGTGAAATAAAGGACCGGGCGCCGCTCTTGAATCAGGAGCGGTACCCGGTCCTTATTTTATCGACAGAGATCGCCATGACCACGACCGAACAGCTCAGTGCATTGAGTTCAATCCTGGCTCAAAGCGGTTTGCACAGCCTGTTCCAACCGATCATTTCTCTCTCGCAGCGACGCATTCTCGGATACGAAGCCTTGAGCCGCGGTCCCTCCAACAGCCCTCTGCACTCCCCGGTCGCCCTGTTTGCTGTGGCCCGCCAGGCCGGACGCCTGAGTGAACTGGAGATCGCTTGCCGCCACAGCGCCTGCAAACGTTTCAGCGAACAGCAGTTACCCGGCAAATTGTTCCTCAACGTATCTCCGGAATCCCTGCTGGAGGCGACCCACCAACCCGGCCGCACCCTGCAACTGCTGCAGGACTTTGGCATTCCTCCGAGCCAGGTGGTAATCGAACTCACCGAACAGACCCCCATCGACGACTTTCAGCTATTGCACAATGCCCTGCATCACTACCGGGACATGGGGTTTTCCATTGCCCTGGATGACCTCGGCGCCGGTTACTCCAGCCTGCGCCTGTGGTCCGAGCTGCGACCGGACTATGTAAAGATCGACCGGCACTTTATCGATGGCATCCATCAGGACGCCCTAAAGCGCGAATTCGTCGGTTCGATCCTGCAGATTGCCAAGGCATCCCGCGCCCAGGTGATCGCCGAAGGGATCGAGATGCTCGAGGAACTGGCGGTGCTCAGTGAAATGGGTGTCGATCTGGTCCAGGGCTACTTGCTGTGCCGGCCTCAGGAACAACCGCCCCGGGATGCCCGGGCAATGATGCCCAAGCATGACCACACCAGCGTGACACTCAACGATGAAGGCAGTGACCTCAGCGCGCTGCTCAACGAACAGCCCGCCGTGGCCCGTAACACACCGACAGCCACCGTGCTGGAAGCCTTTCGACGGCAAGCCAACCTCAACTCTCTGGCGGTCCTCGACGAACAGGGCCACCCCTGCGGGATCGTCCACCGACATTCGCTTTCGGATGCCCTGCTCAAGCCATTCGCTACCGATCTTTTTGCCCGCAAACCCATCAGCCGTCTGATGAATGACGACTTCCTCGCCGTCGAACTCAGCCAGTCTCTGCAACAGGTGAGCCGCCTGATCACCAGTCGCGCCCGGCAACGCATCGAGGAGGACTTCATCATCACCCTGAACGGGCACTACCTGGGGCTGGGACGGGTAATCGATGTGCTCAAACTGATCACCGAATTGAAAATCCAGCAAGCGCGCTATGCCAATCCCCTGACCCTGCTACCGGGCAATGTGCCTATCCAGCAATGCCTGACCCGCCTGCTGCAGCAAGGGCGCGAGTCAGTGATCTGTTACGTGGACATCGATAGCTTCAAGCCCTTCAACGATATCTACGGCTATGGCCGTGGCGATGAAGTGCTGCTATGCCTGGCCCAATGCCTGAATGATCGGGTCGATCCAAGTCGTGACTTCGTCGGGCATATTGGCGGGGATGATTTCTTGCTGGTGCTCGGACCTGAAGACTGGCACAGGCGCCTGAACCAGTTGCTGGACGACTTTCACAGTCAGTGCCGGCGCTTCTACCGCAGCGAACACCTGGAGGCTGGCTGCTTTGTCGCCCCCAACCGTCAAGGAGTACGTCAGGAGTTCCCCCTGCTGTCACTGTCCATCGGCGTCGTGCACTTGTATCCACAGGCCTGTGGACAACTGGACTCCAGCCAATTGGCAGAACTGGCCTCCCAGGCCAAGCATCATGCCAAGAATGTTCAGGGCTACAGCATCCACGTGATCGACAGCCTGGAAGCTGCAGCCCGCTTGGGAAAAGAGGCGCTCAACGAGCCGATGCGGGATCGGGATGCGAAGACTGATTCAGCTGCGTCAGCTTGAGCTCCGCCAGGGGATGCCCGGCCTTGGCCGAGAGTGTCCACCAACGGCTCGCCTCAGCGGCATCAGGAGCCTTGCTGGCGGAGCCGGCGAGGCTGATTACCCCCAGTTGATAGGCGGCTTTACCGTCACCGGCCAAAGCCGCCAGGCGCAGCAGGCGAATGCCCTCCTCCCGTGCCCCAAGCCCCTGCCCACGAAAGGTCAGGATGTGTCCGTAGAAACTTTGCGCATCGACATCCCCCAGATTGGCCATGCGTGCGAATTGCCCCTCCATCCAGCGCCAACTGCGGGGTTCGCGGATAAACCACGGCCAATGAAACAACCGGCGCGCCAGCCAATAGCTGAGTCGCGCCTTGAGTCGCCAGAACATTCAAGCCTCCGCTGATTCGGGATATTCGTACTCAAACACGCGCACCACTTCCGAAGCGTGCCATGAAGCAGCGGCCACGCCATCGGATGGCCCGGAAAAACGTCCCAAGCGCTCCACACACTCAAAGAATCCGGTACGAGGCAAACGGCTGGCCCCTTGGCTGATCACCAATGAGCTGCGCAATGGCTGTTCGGCCCGGGCATCCAGGGCCGCCAGATGCTCCAGCGCGGCCGTCAAGGTTTGCATGGCCGGGCTAGGCAGCTGCAATCGCTCCAGCAATGCCCGGTAGGTTAAAAGATGGCGTTGGCGACGGGCTTGATCCAGCTCACCCAACAGCCCATCCCAGTGCTGACGACTGATCCTTACACTCACGATTGCTCCCTCCACCCCGGCACCGTCAATTCCCAGGCCAAGCTGCGGCGAATCGCAGCGTCGGGTTGACGCTCGCCACTTTCAATAAGGGCCAGGTAAGACGGACTGATACCTACTTTGCGGGCCAGCGCCTCGATGGCGATGCCCTTCCCTTCGCGCAGATTGCGTAATTGATCCAGGCCCGGAAGACTCTGGGCTGGTGGTGCCGCCTGAGAGGTTGCAGCGGCGTGCGGTAGTTGTTCGGTGAGACCTGCGGCTGTCAATAAAGCTTGATACTGAGCCCACGGCAGAACCGCATATTCGGGCTCGCCATCGCGTTCAATAATCTGAATATCCATTACTACCCCGTAGGACAACGACTCTTACCGAGTCGGACTTTTCCCTTGAAGTGTAATCCTAACAGCGGCGGCGGTCGCGGGGAGCATGATTGTTGAGGGAGCGAGTCAATCGCCTCAGTTTTTCCGTGGCCCTTCCAGTTGCAACTGTTCCGGTGTATCCGGCAGACGCTCGACCACAGCTAGTTTTTCCGGCATCTGGCGATTACGCCAGGAGCGGAAGGCGCCTAGTTCGTCATCCAGGGTCTTCATCAACCACGCCAGCACGGCGATGTCGTCAAGCATGCCCAATACCGGGATGAAATCGGGAATCGCGTCCACCGGGCTGAGGAAATACATCAACCCCGCCACCACCGATAGCAAAGCCTTGGGGCTCACGGCCCGATACTCCCCTCGCCAGTAAGCCAGGCACAGCGCCTGGAGCAGGCGCAGGTCCTCCTTGACCTTGCCCAGGCGACCACCCTGGCTAGCCCCCTTGCTGGCCACGGCGAACAATAGCGTCGGTAAACGGCCACGGCTCAGCAACCGACCAGCCAGGGGCAGGAAGCGGGCAAAACTCCAGGGTGCTTTCATCATCACTCCACTGAAATGTTATCCACACAAATTGTGGATAACCTTGTGAACAGAGCTATTTTTCACCGCTGAAAGCCCCGTTTCATAAGGGCTTAGCTCAGATCGGGCGTTTTTTACTCACATAAAAAAACCCATAATTTCATTGACTTGGCTGCCTTCACAGACTACCCACCGCTGATACCCAGTTCTGACCGCTTACGATGGCGCCGGTTCGGAATATTTACCAGTAGCGTCCCGTAGAAACGACAACGCCCCGTAAGAACGGGGCGTTGCTTCAGGCGCTGAGACAGGTTACTTGGCGGCGTCCTGCTTGGCTGGATCCTTGATACCCAACAGCTCCAGCTCGAATACCAGAACCGAGTTGGCCGGGATCGACGGGCTTGGGCTTTGCGCGCCGTAGGCCAGGTCGCTAGGGATGTACAGCTTGTACTTTTCACCAACGTGCATCAGTTGCAGACCTTCAACCCAACCTGGGATGACGCCGCTGACCGGCAGATCGATCGGGCTGCCACGCTCCACCGAGCTGTCGAATACAGTGCCGTTGGTCAAAGTACCGGTGTAGTGAACCGTGACCACGTCAGTCGGCTTGGGCTGAGGACCATCCGCCTTCTTCAGCACTTCGTACTGCAGGCCGGAAGCGGTAGTTGTCACGCCGGTTTTCTTACCGTTTTCCTCGAGGAATTTCTTTCCGGCAGCCGCCGACTCTTCGCTCATCTTGGCCATGCGCTCTTCAGCACGCTTTTGCAGCGCGGCGAAGGCTTCAACCAGCTCTTCATCCTTCAGCTTCTGTTCTTTCTTGCCGACGGCATCTTCGATGCCCTGGGCTACCGCTTTGGAATCCAGGTCATCCATGCCTTCCTGGGCGAGACTCTTGCCCATGTTCAGGCCGATACCATAGGAAGCTTTTTGCGCCGGGGTTTTCAGCTCTACGCTGGTCTGCGAATCACAACCCGCAAGTACCAGGCTAACCAGGGCCACCGCCGCCGCCAACCGATGCTGTTTCATGCTATTTCCTTGTTCATGCGCCTAAAGGGCAATCGAATAAAGCCGCGAGCTTATCAGGCGACCACGACCAATGGCTACCGGCGTAAGAGTAGTAAATGTCCGATAAGTTCACGTCTTTAAACACGTTTTGTGCTTTGGGGAACGCCCGCTCAGGCGGCCCCGTGAGGCGCCGGAACGAGCGCAAATAACCATAGCGCAAGTAATGGCTACTTGCCGCGCCTAAGACGCTCAGGCATAAGGAAAGCAAATTCGACAAGGACGTACATCTTGCGCCTCATCTACCGTGTATTGCTGTTGATTGCCGTGTTGATCGGCATAATCCTGGCCGTAGTCCTGTACTACATCGCCAACCCCAAGCTTCCCGACTACGTGCCCGTCGAGCAGGTGCACTATCTGGACCAGTGGGATGCCGCCGACCGCCAGACCTACTATTTCACCCCCCAAGGCACTCAGGTCAAAGGCCTGCGCTATGAATGGTTCGCAGCCTTGGAACTGCCCTTCTCCAAGCAGTCCTTTGCGGCGCCGGAGTACCTGGCACGCTTCGGGTTCCTGGTTCAGCCCGGACAGAAAGCCACCGCGCAGAATCCTGGAAACCTGCCAGTAGGGTTCGCCCGCCACCAGAACCCAGGCAGCCCGGAACAGTATCTGGACATCACCTGCGCCGCCTGCCACACCGGGGAGCTGCGCTTCAACCATCAGGCACTGCGGATCGATGGCGGGTCGGCGCAACACGTCCTGCCCTCAAGCGTGCCAACCCTGCGCGGGGGCAGTTTCGGCCAAGCACTGGTAGCCAGCCTGGCCGCAACCTATTACAACCCATGGAAGTTCGAACGTTTCGCCCGCAAAGTGCTGGGCGCAGACTATGACGCGCAACATGAACAACTGCGCAAGGACTTCAAGGTCTCGCTGGACACCTTCCTCCAAGTAGCGTGGAACGATACCCATCGAGGTCTCTACCCCACCGAGGAAGGCCCGGGTCGTACCGATGCCTTCGGCCGCATAGCCAACGCCAGTTTCGGCGATGCCATTTCTGCGCAGAACTATCGGATCGCCAACGCCCCGGTGGATTACCCGCAACTGTGGGACATCTGGACCTTCGATTGGGTGCAGTGGAACGGTTCGGCGCAGCAACCCATGGCCCGCAACATCGGCGAAGCCCTGGGAGTCGGTGCCACCCTCAATCTGTTCGACAGCGACGGCCAGCCCCTCACCGGCGATGCCCGCTACCCGTCCAGCGTTCGGGTTCGCGACCTCAACCATATAGAAGAAACTTTGCAACGTCTGAAGCCTCCCACTTGGCCGGAGACACTGCTGGGCACTGTCGATAAACCTCTGGCCGCCAAGGGCCGCAGTCTGTTCGCCAGCCACTGTTCCGGTTGTCACCTACCAACCGTGAGCGAGAGCAATGGCCGCCCGGTGCAGCAACTGAAGATGCTCCCGGTCTCGGTGATTGGCACCGACCCGAACTCCGCCAGTAATATCGCCGACCTGCGCTATGACCTCAGTGCCCTGCAATGGGATATCGCCGAACTGGCCAAGTCCAACGTCGAACTGCACCCGACGCCCACTGAACCATTGGACCTGCGCCAACTCTCGGCCGCCAAGGGCCTGGCCTACATCACCGCCTTCGTCGAGGAACGTGCCTACCGCGATGCCAAGGTCACCCCCGAGGAACGGCCACGCCTGGATGGCTATGGCCTGCCGATCGGCGTGCGGGAGCTACGTGCCTACAAGGCTCGGCCACTGGCTGGGGTCTGGGCGACACCGCCTTATCTGCACAACGGCTCGGTACCCAACCTGTATCAACTGCTTTCACCGCAATCCGAACGCTCTACCACCTTCTATCGAGGCACCTTCGAATACGATCCCAAGCACCTGGGCTATCGCCCGGAAGCCTTCAAGAACGGCTTTGAATTCGATACCCGCATCAGCGGCAACCACAACAGCGGCCACGAATTCCGTGCCGGCCAGCGTGGCAACGGCGTCATCGGCCCTCTGCTGCAACCCGAAGAGCGCTGGGCGCTGCTGGAATACTTGAAAGTGCTGGGCGGACCTCTGGAGTCACAGCTGCCATGAAACTCGATCTCGCAAGAAAACGACCGTCCCTGCTGGGCAGGCTCTGGCTACGCCTCGGTGCGCTGCTGGGCAAGACGCTGTTACTGCTGGCGGTCATCGGCCTGCTGGCCTGGGCGCTGTCCAGCGCCTGGTTCGCCTGGCAACACCGTGGCCCGGTGGCGGTGCAGGAGCAGATTCCCGCCGATGAAGCCGCACGCACCCAGGACATCATCCAGACCGCCGTACGCATCGTCGACCAGCATCGCGAAGGCACGCGCTACCTGCGCGATGCCCATGCCAAGGCTCATGGCTGCGTGAAAGCCGAGGTCCAGGTGCTCAAGGACCTGAATTCGGAACTGCGCCAGGGTGTATTCGCCAACCCCGGCCAGACCTGGCAAGCGACCGTGCGTTTGTCAAACGGCAATGCCTATCCGCAGTTCGACAGCATTCGCGATGCCCGCGGCATGGCGATCAAACTGCTGGATGTTCCTGGGCAACAGCTGATCCCCGCGGAGTCGGCGCGACGCGAGCAGGACTTCGTGATGTTCAATCATCCGAACTTCTTCGTCAGCGATGTGGCGGAGTATCAACAGAACATTGCCGCCCAGGCGGATGGCAAGAAAGTCGGCGCCTTCTTCCCAGCCTGGGATCCTCGCAGTTGGCAGATCCGCCATCTGTTCATCGCCCTGGCAACGCTGTCGCCAGCACCGACCAGCCCGACCCAAGCCACCTACTTTTCGGTCTCGCCCTACAAGTTCGGTAACGCCAACGCCAAGTTCCGGGTCATGCCGGACCCGGACAACTGCCCGGCCTACAGCTTGCCAGCGCAGAACCAGGACCTGCCCAACTTCCTGCGCAGCGCACTGACCCAGCAGCTCTCCACCGATCGGATGCCAGCCTGCTTCGTGCTGCAGATCCAGCGCCAGGATCCGAGCCGGTTCATGCCGATCGAAGACACCAGTATCGAGTGGAAAGAAAGCGACGCACCGTTTGAAACCGTGGCCCGATTGACGATCCCCGCCCAGGACTTCGACACTCCGGCGCAAAACCTGGCCTGCGACAATCAATCCTTCAATCCCTGGTTCGGCATTGAGGCCCATCGCCCTATCGGTGGTATCAACCGCTTGCGCAAAGCGGTGTACGAAGCTGTCAGTGACTACCGGCACAGCCGGAACGCCGAGCAGTAGGCCTGAAAATAAGAAAAGCGGCCTGCGGGCCGCTTTTTTAGGTGCCGGATTTGCCCAAAGCCAAATCCCGGACAGAAAAAAGCCCGCGTTAGCGGGCTTTCCGTGATGACCTGGCGTTCAGTGTTCCAGGTTATCGAATATGGCGCAGCGGACGGGACTCGAACCCGCGACCCCCGGCGTGACAGGCCGGTATTCTAACCGACTGAACTACCGCTGCGTATCGCTTGGACTTGCGTCCATGTGAACCGTTTAAATCGTCTGACTAAAAAGCTTTCAAACTTTTCAATCTCAAACCAGGCAAGCCTGATCTGGAA
>NZ_MOAK01000081.1:131220-131443 GCF_003732485.1 Pseudomonas protegens | reverse complement strand
CTGCTTGTAAGGCAGACGCTCTCCCAGCTGAGCTAATCACCCTTTACCTTCGTTGCGGGGCGCATTATGCCACAGAAATTCTTAAAGTGTTGATTTAATTGATAATTTTATCAAAAAAATCTGAATTCCCATGAAATGCCGCACTACCCACAAACTCTTTACAGCAAAAAGCCCGCGCTAGCGGGCTTTCTGTGGTGACCTGGCGTTCAGTGTTCCAGGTTAC
>NZ_MOAK01000081.1:117801-131103 GCF_003732485.1 Pseudomonas protegens | reverse complement strand
CTGCTTGTAAGGCAGACGCTCTCCCAGCTGAGCTAATCACCCTTCACGTTCGGTGTGGCGCGCATTCTACGGAGCAGGCCTCACTCTGGCAAGCACTTTTTATAATAATTTTTTCAGGCCTTCCAAAGGCTTAGCGAAGGGTTGGCCTGAGCAGCAGCGAAGAGAATAATGCCCTCCTTTGTATAAAGGAGAGATTCACCCCATGTGGTTCAAAAACCTGCTGATCTATCGCCTGACCCAAGATCTGCCTTTTGATGCTGAGGCGCTGGAAACTGCACTGGCGACCAAACTGGCGCGCCCCTGTGCAAGCCAGGAGTTGACCACTTACGGTTTCGTCGCCCCTTTCGGTAAAGGTGAAGACGCCCCGCTGGTTCATGTCAGCCAGGACTTCATGCTGGTCGCCGCGCGCAAGGAAGAACGCATCCTGCCCGGCAGCGTGGTGCGCGACGCGGTGAAGGAAAAGGTCGAAGAGATCGAAGCCGAACAGATGCGCAAGGTCTATAAGAAGGAGCGCGACCAGATCAAGGATGAAATCATCCAGGCCTTCCTGCCCCGTGCCTTTATCCGCCGCTCCTCGACCTTCGCCGCCATTGCGCCGAAGCAGGGGCTGATCCTGGTCAACTCGGCCAGCCCGAAGCGCGCCGAAGACCTGCTCTCCACCCTGCGCGAAGTCCTCGGCACCCTGCCGGTCCGCCCTCTGACCGTGAAGACCGCCCCAACCGCGATCATGACCGACTGGGTCAAGACCCAGAAAGCCGCCGACGATTTCTTCGTCCTTGATGAGTGCGAACTGCGCGACACCCACGAAGACGGCGGCATCGTGCGCTGCAAGCGCCAGGACCTGACCGGCGAGGAAATCCAGCTGCACCTGAGCACCGGCAAGGTGGTCACCCAACTGTCCCTGGCCTGGCAGGACAAACTGTCCTTCATGCTCGACGACAAGATGGTGGTCAAGCGCCTGAAGTTCGAAGACCTGCTGCAGGATCAGGCAGAACAGGACGGCGGCGATGAAGCCCTCGGCCAGCAGGACGCCAGCTTCACCCTGATGATGCTGACCTTCGGCGACTTCCTGCCGGCGCTGTTCGAAGCCCTGGGCGGCGAGGAGATTCCGCAGGGCATCTGACGCCTTGCCCGGATAACCGCTGCGCACTAGACGCCACCACCTCCGGTGGCGTTTTCACATAATAAGGAACAGGTCATGCGCGCACTGGCTGCACTGAGCCGCTTTGTCGGCAATACCTTCGCTTACTGGGTACTGATCTTTGCCATCCTGGCATTCTTCCAGCCCGGCTGGTTCATCGGCCTCAAGGGCACCATCGTGCCGCTGCTGGGCCTGGTGATGTTCGGCATGGGCCTGACCCTGAAACTCGAAGACTTCGCCGAAGTAGCCCGCCACCCATGGCGCGTGGCCCTGGGAGTGGTGGCGCATTTCGTGATCATGCCCGGGGTAGCCTGGGTGCTCTGCCAGGCGTTCCACCTACCGCCGGAAATCGCCGTCGGAGTGATCCTGGTTGGCTGCTGCCCAAGCGGCACCTCTTCCAACGTGATGACCTGGCTGGCTCGCGGCGACCTGGCGTTGTCAGTGGCCATCGCCGCGGTCACCACGCTGCTGGCCCCGCTGCTGACCCCGGCGCTGATCTGGTTGTTGGCTTCGGCCTGGCTGCCGGTGTCCTTCATGGACCTGTTCTGGTCGATCCTGCAAGTGGTGCTGCTGCCGATCGTGCTGGGGGTGGCTGCCCAGCGCCTGCTGGGCTACAGGGTGCAGCACGCGGTGGAAGTACTGCCGCTGGTTTCCGTGGTGAGCATCGTCATCATCGTCACCGCAGTGGTGGCCGCCAGTCAGGCGAAAATCGCCGAGTCGGGCCTGTTGATCATGGCCGTGGTGATGCTGCACAACAGCTTCGGCTACCTGCTGGGCTACTTCACCGGGCGCCTGTTCAAGCTGCCACTGGCGCAGCGCAAATCCCTGGCCCTGGAAGTCGGCATGCAGAACTCCGGCCTGGGCGCGGCCCTGGCCAGCGCTCATTTCTCGCCACTGGCGGCGGTGCCCAGCGCTTTATTCAGCGTCTGGCACAATATTTCCGGGGCCCTGCTCTCGACCTATTTCCGGCGGATGGAGGATCCCTGCGAACCAAAGCTGCAAACACAGCAAGGCCATGACTGAGGAAAAAAACACTCGCACACGCCAGAGTGGGCAGTATACTGCGCATCGCGAGGACGACCTCGCGACTCATTCGAGCGATCAATTCTGGGGACGACCCCATCAACCGATGAGGTAGGCATGTCCTGGATCATTCTGTTTTTTGCCGGTTTGTTTGAAGTGGGCTGGGCCGTCGGCCTGAAATACACCGATGGTTTCAGCCGTCCGCTGCCCACCGCCCTGACCATCATTGCCATGGCCATCAGCCTCGGCCTGCTGGGCCTGGCGATGAAGGAGCTACCCCTGGGCACGGCCTATGCCATCTGGACCGGAGTCGGTGCCGTCGGCACAGTGATCGCCGGCATCATCCTGTTTGGCGAATCCATGGCCCTGGTGCGCCTGGTCAGCGTGGCGCTGATCATCGCCGGCCTGGTGGGCCTGAAAGTCAGCGCCAGCTGAAAGCCCCAGGCAGAAATGGAAACGCCCGCAAATGTGCGGGCGTTTTTGTATCCAGCGACAACTAGCGCCGTGGGCCCCGCAACTGCGCCACCATGGCCTGCAACTGCGCCGGTTCGGCCGCGTCCACCGCCACTGTCTGCCCGGCCACCAGGGTCACCCGCGACCAGATGCGATGGAAGAAGCCCTTGCTCGGATCGCGACTGAAGAAGCTGCCCCACAAGCCTTGCAGGGCCATGGGAATCACCGGTACCGGGGTTTCCTCGAGAATCCGTGTCAACCCGCCCTTGAACTCATTGATCTCGCCATCGGCAGTCAGCTTGCCCTCGGGAAAAATGCACACCAGCTCGCCATCACGCAGGTACTGGGCAATGCGCTGGAAGGCTTTTTCATAGATCTGCAGGTCCTCATGCCGGCCGGCAATGGGAATGGTCCCGGCGGTGCGAAAGATGAAGTTCAACACCGGCAGGTTGTAGATCTTGTAGTACATGACAAAGCGAATCGGCCGACGCACCGCACCGCCGATCAGCAAGGCATCGACGAATGACACATGGTTGCACACCAGCAGCGCGGCACCTTCATCAGGGATCTGCTCCAGGTTGCGATGCTCGACTCGGTACATGGAATGGCTCAGCAGCCAGATCATGAAGCGCATGCTGAACTCGGGCACCACGTTGAAGATGTAGACGTTGACCGCGATATTGAGCAGCGATACCACCAGGAACAGGTGGGGAATGGTCAGTTGGACCATGCTCAGCATCACGATGGAGACAATCGCCGACACCACCATGAACAGCGCATTGAGAATGTTGTTGGCGGCTATCACCCGGGCCCGCTCGTTCTCCGGGGTCCGGGACTGAATCAGGGCGTACAGCGGCACTATATAGAAGCCGCCGAAGATCCCGAGGCCAAGCACGTCGAACAGCACCCACCAGGCATGGGCGAAGCCCAGTACCTCGACCCAGCCATGACCCGTGGCGCTTTCCGGGATACCCCCGGAATGCCACCACAGCAGCAGGCCGAACACCGTCAGACCGAAGGAACCGAACGGCACCAGGCCGATCTCCACTTTGCGCCCCGACAGCTTCTCGCAAAGCATCGAGCCCACGGCAATCCCCACCGAGAACACGGTCAGGATCAGGGTCACCACGGTCTCGTCGCCGTGCATCCACTCCTTGGCATAGGCCGGGATCTGGGTCAGGTAGATGGCACCGACGAACCAGAACCAGGAGTTGCCGACAATCGAGCGCGACACCGCCGGGGTCTGCCCCAGGCCCAGGCGCAGGGTGGCCCAGGACTGGCTGAAGATATTCCAGTTCAGGCGCATTTCCGGGGTCGCGGCGGCAGCTCTGGGAATGGCGCGGCTGGCCAGGTAGCCCAGCACGGCCACACCGATCATGGCACTGGAAACAATCGGCGCGTAATGCTCCGAGGACATCATGACCCCGGCGCCGATAGTACCTGCAAGGATCGCCAGGAATGTGCCCATCTCCACCAAGCCGTTGCCCCCCACCAGCTCCTCTTCACGCAAGGCCTGGGGCAGGATCGAATACTTCACCGGGCCGAACAGCGCCGAGTGGGTGCCCATGGCAAACAGCGCCACCAGCATCAGCGACAGGTGATCGAAGGCGAATCCCACCGCCCCCACCACCATGATCACGATCTCCCCCAGTTTGATCAGACGGATCAGCGAGTCCTTGGCGAACTTCTCGCCAAACTGCCCGGCCAGGGCGGAAAACAGGAAGAACGGCAGGATGAACAGCAAGGCGCAGAGATTGACCCAGATCGACCGGTCACCCTCGATGCTCAGCTTGTAGAGAATGGCCAGGATCAGCGACTGCTTGAAGATGTTGTCGTTGAAGGCACCGAGGGATTGCGTGATAAAAAACGGCAGGAACCGCCGCTTGCGAAGCAAGGTGAACTGCGAAGGGTGACTCATCTTCCATGTCCCTGAGTGGCGTGGATACTGTTATTGGAATGTCGAATATCGATCCAGGCCACAACCTTACCTATCTTTGCCGATTATTTCCGTAACCCCGCAATGCACGGCGAGACAAACAGCTCTCCTTTATAAGCACCCTGCAGCGTGCGTTTGGCCACGATCAGCCACATCACCGCCAGCGCCGCCACCAGCACCGCGCCAAACACACTGAAGAACCCCAGGTGCAAAGTGCTGCCCAGCTTCAGGGTGGCCAGAGAATACACGCCCAGCGGGAAGGTAAAGCCCCACCAGCCGAGGTTGAAGGGAATGCCTTCGCGCAGGTAGCGACGGGTAATCAGCACGGCCATCAGCATCCACCACAGGCCGAACCCCCACAGTGTGAGCCCTGCCACCAGCCCCAGGCCGGCGGCGATTTCACCGACGCCCGGCAGGCCATTGGCGGCAAAGATCGCCGGTGCGTCAGCCCCCAACACCAGCATGCCCAAGGCACCGGTGCCGATCGGACCCAAGGCCAGCCAGCTCGACGCCGCCATGCTTTCATGGGGCAGTTTATGCAGGGCCATGCGCAACAGCAGGATGGTCAGGATGCTGAACGCCACCGGCAGCGAAAAGGCCCACAACACGTAGCTGGTACTGAGCATCACTAATTGTGCGTGGGCATCCTGCAGATGGGGCGCCAGCAGGCCACCGCTGGCCGCCGCCACTTCGGCTGCCACCACCGGCAACAGCCAGACAGCGGTCATCTGGTCGATGCTGTGTTCCTGGCGGGTGAACATCATGTAGGGAATCAGGATCCCGCAGGCCAGGGACATGGCCACATCCAGCCACCACAGCACTTGCGCAACCTCGACCACGCCATCGCCCCAACGGGGAATGCCGAATACCAGCAAGCCATTGATGATGGTGGCCAGGCCCATGGGGATGGTGCCGAAGAACATCGAAACAGTGGAGTGACCGAAAATCCGCCGTGCTTCATCGAAGAACAGCACCCAGCGCGCGGTATACATCGCGGTAAACAGCAGGAACAGGGCAATGGTCAGCCACCAGAAGCCTTCTGCCACCTGGCGCAAGCCTGGAACCTCGGCCGGCCACTGGGCCAGGGCCAGAGCCAGAACTCCAGTGCCCATGGTGGCGGCGAACCAGTTGGGGGTGAATTGGCGAATGGCTTCGAGGGGGTGCGGCAGTTGGCTCAATGGCCGGTGGCCGGTTTTAACGCTATTGGGGCATGTCATGGTCGTGTCTCCTGTCCTCCGATGAGGTAGGAAACATGATAGAACCCAATCGAATATCTATATAACGGGTAATTTCTCTATCTGTTATCTATTTTACAGATAAGCATCTCAGCAATGCCTCTAGACTCGATCAGCAGCACTCGGTCAACGCCTTGCCGATGCGCCAGCATTTCACTGCTGCGCCGCACCTCTCACCCTCGGCGGCCCGGGCACAATTACGGCGCCCTTGAAGCGTCAGGTTCAAAGACCCGGCGCCCCACACGCCACCACCGGGCGCTGGCGCATCAGGGCCAGAAGGGCCCCGAGAGACAAGAGGATCAGCATCACGCCATAGCCGTCGGTGGTCGCGATCAGACCGAAGCTGCGGGTCAGGTTGCCCGCCAGTAGTGCCGGCAGGCAAAAGGCCAGATAACTCAGGACATAAAACGCCGACATCAGGCCCGCACGTTCATGAGGCAAGGCCAGGGGCACCACGCTGCGCAGCGCGCCGAGAAAACCGGCACCAAAGCCGCTGCCCAGCACCAGAGTGCCAAAGAAGAACAACAGCAGGCTGGCACTGTGCACCGCACCAAGGATCAGCATCACCCCAGCCGCAAGCAGCCCGGCCCCCAGGCGCAGCACCTTGCCCGCGGGACACTGGCGCAGGGAAAAGATCATCAGAGCACCGCTGAGGGTCAGCACCGCCACCAGCGCACCGCCGATCAGGTTCGAAGTGGACCCAGTAGCCGCACGGACCAGGGATGGCGCCAGCGACAGATAAAAACCGCCCACCGCCCACACCGCCACATCCACCGGCAACGCCAGCCAGAGCGCGCGTCGTGCTTGCACCGGGACATGCAGCGTGGGCTTCAGCGACGCCCAGGCACCGGGTTGCGGGCTGACACTCTCCGGCAAGCGCCAGACATACAGGGCCTGCACTACGAACATCCCCAGCAGCAGCCAATAGCTCAATTGCAACGGCAAGGGCGCGAACTCCACTAAAAGGCTGGCACCCATCGCACCACAGGCCATGCCCAACAGCGGCGCAACGCTATTGACCAAGGGCCCCTGCTGGCGATCCGTATCCAGCAGGGCCGCCCCCAACACACTGGTGGCCATTCCAGTGGCAAAGCCTTGCATCACCCGCGCGGCGATCAACCACGGCACCCCGCTTTCATTGATGAACAGCAGCATCGCCAGGATGTTCAGAATCAGCGCGACAAAAACCACCGGTCGGCGCCCCAGGTAATCCGACAGCGACCCCACTGTCAGCAAAGCCGCCAGCAGGCTCAGGGCGTAAACCCCGAATATCAGGGTCAGCACCGCCGGGGAAAAATGCAGGGTTTCCTGATACAGGTGATACAGCGGTGTCGGCACGCTGGAGGCGGCCAGAAAACTCAGCAGGGTAATGGCTAGAAACACCAGACTGCGACGGCTGGACACGCAAGTGTCGATAGCACCGGACATAAGCACGCTCCACTAAAGCTAATATTTTGCTTTTGCGCAGTGTGCTACCAGCAAACTCTTAAAGCAAATTCTTTGTGTTAAGGTGCGACCCCATGGCTATCAAAGAAGGTTTGCGCCCCGGCGGCCGTAGCGCCCGGGTCCAGGAATCCATTCATACGGCAGTCCGCGAGCTCCTTGAAGAGCAGGAACGCTCGTCCCTGACCGTACCGCAGATCGCAACCCGGGCAGGTGTTACTCCATCGACCATCTACCGTCGCTGGGGCGATCTGTCGGCGCTGCTGGCCGATGTCGCCCTGGAGCGCATGCGCCCGGACAGCGAGCCGGCCAATACCGGCAGCCTGCGTGGCGATCTGCGGGCCTGGGCCGAACAGTACCTGGACGAAATGAGCTCCGAACCCGGGCGCAACATGATGCGCGATGTGCAGTGCAGCGCTACCCCGGGTTATTGCGTGACCATCCTCAGCGAGCAGTTGCAGTGCATCCTCGAGCGTTATCGGGACAGCGCGGAAAACCTGCCGGACATCGACCGCCTGTTGAATTTGATCGTGGCGCCCACGGTGTTCCGCATCCTGTTTTCCGCCGCGCCGCTGCCGGTGCCACAACTCCATGAACTGATCGAGATCGTCCTGCGGCCATCGCCCTTCCCCGCCCCTGTTCAGCCCTGCGACATCAGGCCGCGCTGATACCTTGGTCGACACTGACGCCAATCCAACATCGTGCCAGACTGTCTGGCCGGGCTGAGGTGCCCGGCGTCTTTGCTTCGGAGTTTCCATGTCGTTGTCCAGCGGGCTGATCGCCGCCGTTGCCCTGGCCTATATGGCCATCATGTTCGCCATCGCCTTCTACGGCGACCGTCGCAGCGCGCCCCTTCCGCCGCGGGTACGGGCCTGGGTGTACAGCCTGTCGCTAGCCGTCTATTGCACCAGCTGGACCTTCTTCGGCGCCGTGGGCCAGGCCGCCGAACAACTCTGGGCCTTCCTGCCGATTTATCTGGGCCCCATCCTGCTGCTGGTGTTCGCCCCCTGGGTGCTGCAGAAGATGGTGATGATCAGCAAGCAGGAGAACATCACCTCCATTGCCGACTTCATTGCCGCCCGCTACGGAAAGTCCCAGTCCCTGGCAGTGGTCGTAGCCCTGATCTGTCTGGTGGGAGTGCTGCCCTACATCGCCCTGCAACTCAAGGGCATCGTGCTCGGAGTGAATCTGCTGATCGGTGCCGGAGCCGACGCCATGGGCACCCGCGCCCAGGATACGGCGCTGATCGTGTCGCTGATCCTGGCGCTGTTCACCATTGTCTTCGGCACCCGCAACCTTGACGCCACCGAACACCACCGGGGCATGGTGCTGGCGATTGCCTTCGAATCCCTGGTCAAGCTGTTCGCCTTTCTCGCCGTCGGCGCCTTCGTGACCTTCGGCCTGTATGACGGCTTCGACGACCTGTTCAACCAGGCCATGCTGGCGCCGCGCCTGGAACAGTACTGGAAGGAAACCATCAATTGGCCATCGATGGTGGTACAGACCGGGGTGGCGATGATGGCGATCATCTGCCTGCCACGACAGTTCCACGTCACAGTGGTGGAAAACATCGAGCCTCAGGACCTGCGCCTGGCCAAATGGGTATTTCCAGCCTACCTGGCCCTGGCCGCACTGTTTGTCGTGCCCATCGCCCTGGCCGGACAGATGCTCCTGCCCAGCAGCGTATTGCCGGATTCCTTCGTGATCAGCCTGCCCCTGGCCCAGGCCCATCCCGCTCTGGCCCTGCTGGCATTCATCGGTGGCGCCTCGGCCGCCACCGGTATGGTAATCGTGGCCAGCGTGGCGCTGTCGACCATGGTCTCCAACGACATGTTACTGCCCTGGTTGCTGCGGCATAAAAACGCCGAGCGCCCCTTCGAAGTGTTCCGCCACTGGATGCTCTCGGTACGCCGGGTGAGCATTGTGGTCATCCTGTTGCTGGCCTACGTCAGCTATCGCCTGCTGGGCTCCACCGCCAGCCTGGCCACCATCGGCCAGATCGCCTTCGCCGCCGTGACCCAACTGGCGCCGGCCATGCTCGGCGCGCTGTACTGGAAACAGGCCAACCGTCGAGGGGTGTTTGCCGGACTCGCCGCCGGCACCTTTATCTGGTTTTACACCCTGATCCTGCCCATCGCTGCCCACAGCCTGGGCTGGTCCCTGAGCAGCTTTCCCGGCCTGGCCTGGCTGCACGGCAACCCACTGGACCTGCCGATCACACCGCTGACCCAGGGCGTGGTGCTGTCCCTGGCCGGCAACTTCACCCTGTTCGCCTGGGTCTCGGTGCTGTCGCGCACCCGGGTTTCCGAACACTGGCAGGCCGGGCGCTTTATTGGCCAGGAAATCAGCGGTCGCCTCAGCTCACGTTCGATGCTGTCAGTGCAGATCGACGACCTGCTGAAACTGGCCGCGCGCTTTGTCGGTGAAGAACGCGCCCGCCAGAGTTTCATCCGCTTCGCCTATCGCCAGGGCAAAGGCTTCAACCCGAACCAGAACGCCGACGGCGAATGGATCGCCCACACCGAACGCCTGCTGGCCGGTGTTCTCGGTGCCTCCTCGACCCGCGCCGTGGTCAAGGCCGCCATCGAAGGTCGGGAGATGCAGCTCGAAGACGTGGTACGCATCGCTGACGAAGCCTCCGAAGTGCTGCAGTTCAACCGCGCGCTGCTACAGGGCGCAATCGAAAACATCACCCAGGGCATCAGTGTGGTGGACCAGTCGTTGAAACTGGTGGCCTGGAACCGTCGTTATCTGGAGCTGTTCAATTACCCCGAGGGACTGATCAGCGTCGGCCGACCGATTGCCGACATCATCCGCCACAATGCCGAGCGCGGCCTGTGCGGCCCCGGCGAAGCGGAGGTCCACGTCGCCCGGCGCCTGCACTGGATGCGTCAGGGACGGGCCCATACCTCCGAGCGGCTATTCCCCAATGGCCGGGTCATCGAGCTGATTGGCAACCCGATGCCCGGCGGCGGCTTCGTCATGAGTTTCACCGACATCACCCCATTCCGCGAGGCCGAGCAGGCCCTGACAGAGGCCAACGAAGGCCTGGAACAACGGGTGGCGGAACGTACCCATGAATTGTCGCAACTCAACGCTGCGCTGACCGAAGCCAAGGGCACGGCGGAGGCGGCCAACCAGTCCAAGACGCGCTTTCTGGCGGCCGTCAGCCACGATCTGATGCAGCCCTTGAACGCCGCGCGGCTGTTCTCCGCCGCCCTTTCCCACCAGGACGACGGACTCTCTGTCGAAGCCCAGCAACTGGTGCTGCACCTGGACAGCTCACTGCGCTCTGCCGAAGACCTGATCAGCGACCTGCTGGATATCTCGCGCCTGGAAAACGGCAAGATCACCCCCGATCGCAAGCCCTTCGCCCTCAACGAGCTGTTCGACACCCTGGGGGCGGAATTCAAGGCCCTGGCCCAGGAACAGGGTCTGCAATTCCGGGTGCGTGGCAGTCAGTTGCGGATCGACAGTGACAGCAAGTTACTACGGCGGGTCCTGCAGAACTTCCTGACCAACGCCTTCCGCTATGCCAAGGGTCCGGTCCTGCTGGGAGTGCGTCGCCGGGGCGACTCATTGAGCCTGGAAGTCTGGGATCGGGGACCGGGTATTCCTCAGGACAAGCAGCAGGTGATCTTCGAAGAGTTCAAGCGCCTGGACAGTCACCAGACACGCGCCGAAAAAGGCCTGGGATTGGGCCTGGCGATCGCCGATGGCCTGTGCCGGGTCCTCGGCCATCCGCTACAGGTGCGCTCCTGGCCCGGCAAGGGCAGCGTATTCAGTGTCAACGTACCCCTGGCCCGCAGTAGCGTGGCCGCGCCGAACAAGGCGGTGGAACTCAACGGGCAGTCCCTCAAGGGCGGGCAGGTGCTCTGTGTGGACAATGAAGACAGCATCCTGATCGGCATGAACAGCCTGCTAACGCGCTGGGGCTGCCAGGTCTGGACCGCCCGTAACCGCGAGGAGTGTGCAGCGCTGCTCAAAGAAGGCATCCGCCCGCAACTGGCGCTAGTGGACTATCACCTGGACGATGGCGAAACCGGCACCCAGGTCATGGCCTGGCTACGTACTCAATTGGGTGAGCCGGTGCCGGGAGTGGTGATCAGTGCCGACGGGCGTCCGGAAATGGTCGCCCAGGTACACGCGGCAGGATTGGACTATCTGGCCAAGCCCGTGAAACCGGCAGCCTTGCGCGCCCTGTTGAGTCGTCATCTGCCTCTGGGCTGAGCCAATGCCGGGCTACTCCGGCAACTCCAACTCTCGCCCTCCGGCATCGGGCATCGCCCGCTCCAGCAAATCTGCCGGCAAGCTCTTGCTGGCCCGGGCCCCAAGCAACTTGAGCTGCTCACTGCGGCTGACCAGATTGCCCCGACCTTCAGTGAGCTTGTTGCGCGCAGCGGAGTAAGCCTTGTCCAGTTGCTGCAGGCGGTTGCCGACCTCATCCAGATCCTGAATGAACAGCACGAACTTGTCATAGAGCCAGCCGGCGCGCTCGGCGATTTCCCGGGCATTCTGACTCTGGCGCTCCTGCTTCCACAGGCTGTCGATCACCCGCAAGGTAGCGAGCAAGGTGGTCGGGCTGACAATGACGATGTGTCGGTCGAACGCTTCCTGAAACAGGTTGGGCTCGGCTTGCAGGGCTGCCGAGAATGCGGCTTCGATAGGTACGAACAGCAGCACGAAGTCCAGGCTGTGCAAGCCTTCCAGGCGCTTGTAATCCTTGCCGGCCAGACCTTTGACGTGATTGCGCAGGGACAGCACATGCTGCTTCAACGCTGCCTGGGCAATCTGCGGATCGTCGCTGCCAACATACTGCTGGTAGGCCGTGAGGCTGACTTTGGAGTCCACCACCACCTGTTTGTCACCCGGCAGCATGATCAGTACATCGGGCTGGAAGCGCTCGCCATCCGGCCCTTTGAGGCTGACCTGAGTCTGGTATTCGCGCCCCTTCTCCAGGCCGGCGTGCTCCAGTACCCGCTCAAGAATCAACTCACCCCAATTGCCCTGGGTCTTCTGCCCCTTGAGCGCGCGGGTCAGGTTAGTGGCTTCATCACTCAAGCGCAGGTTCAGTTGCTGCAAACGCTCCAGCTCCTTAGCCAGGGAAAAACGCTCGCGGGCCTCGGCCTGATAACTCTCCTCGACCCGTTTTTCGAACGACTGGATGCGCTCCTTGAGCGGGTCCAGCAACTGCCCAAGCCGCTGCTGACTGGTCTCGGCGAAACGCTGTTCGCGCTCATCGAAGATCTTGCCCGCCAGCTCGGCGAACTGGGCCCGAAGTTCGTCCCTGGACCCTTGCAGATCGGTAAGGCGCTGCTGATGGCTTTCCTGCTGCTCCCGTAGTTCGGCCTGTAACGAGGCAGCCTGGGCGTCCAGACGCCGCAACTCGTTCTCTTTGGCAGCACGCTCCAGGTTCCAGGCATGAGCAGCATCACGGGCGTTGTCCCGCTCAATCTGCAGCAACTCGACCTCTCTACGCAGGGCCGCCAGGTCCGCTTGCTTCAGCGCATTGGCCTGACTCAGGTCGCTGACTTCATCGCGACTGGCATCCAGCTGTGCCATGAGCCCTTCCTGGGCCAGTTGGGCCGTGGCCAGGCGTTCTTCCAGCAGGGATAGCTCGGACTGGCTGGAACTGGCGCGACGTTGCAGTTGCCAGGCCAGCACCAGTAACGGCAACGCCGCTCCCGCCAGGCCAAGCAGCAGGCTGGTCAAGTCCATAGCCATAGCGATTCCTGTCAGCAAAATAAGGAATGAAGGTTAACCAAGCCACCGGGCGTTGGACAGCTCAGTCTTCGATGCGGCCTAGCTCCAGCTGAGCGCGACGGTCGCCGGCACGGGCTGCCTGGCGCAACAGGTCGTGACCGATACGGCGGTCCCGGGCGTTGCCACATTCGCGGCACATCAACTGGCCCAGGCGACTTTGCGCCGCAACCACGCCTTCCCGGGCCGGCTGCTTGAGCAAACGTCCGGCAAAGTGCTTGACATTGGGGTTGTGCCCCAGGCGCGGGTTGTCCAGCAACCACAGAGCAACACGCAAGGAGAAGCGCTTGGGTTCGGTAACACTGTCAGGA
>NZ_MOAK01000081.1:107790-117735 GCF_003732485.1 Pseudomonas protegens | reverse complement strand
AGGCGCGCCACTCTACTCCTTTTTTCGCTCGGGTAAAGTCAAAAAGAGCCAGCACGCCCGTCCTAGAGCAAGCGCTTGGGACAATCCACAGAAGCTGTGGATAAGTCAGTGGACAACCCCTCCACAACCCTCCCAAAGCCCCATGAGACGGGCCCTGCAGTCAAACTGACGATTTTTTCACCAGTAAAAAAAGACGATGTTTATCATTGACTTAAATTCTCGAGACAGGCTATGGGGCAAGCCTGGGGGAAGGTGACAACAGGGTGACACGCTGCGCGACAAGTGTGCACAACTGAGCAGAAATTAACGCCAGTAGCGCACCGTTTTCGTACACGCCACAACGGCAAAGGTTACATAGTGTGTGACAGAGCAATTTCGCCCCTCATCAAACATTTTTCCTAACACACTTGCATTCCCCGCTTCAACCCAATAGAATCCTCGCCGTTAGTACCAAGCTGAAAGTCAATTCTGGTCGAACAAGTCCTGCTGACGCTCTCTCCAATAGAGAACAATGTCGAATACCAAGGACCGACCACCTCGCTGGTTTCCAGGTAAATCTCAAACTGACACCGCCCTTGAAACGAAATCAAAGGCAGTGTCCGAGCCACTTACTCTGACCGAACCAACCTGCAAATTGATCAGGATCTCCACCCTGGGCCCAGAACCTTTGCCCCTGCTGTGCTGCCTGCCCTCCTAAGTACCTACCTGCCAGCCCTAGCGCAACCTTATTAAAGCGCTGCAACTGGCTGCTTTGTTCCAGTCAGGTTCTTCGTTTGACCAATGGTGGTCGACGTTACTGGAACGTTTTAACGTTGCACGGTTCTTAACCGTGTCATTTGTAGGAACACCTAATAATTATGTCTACTCAAATCCAGACTCAGGATGCCATTCGCACCCTAACCCACGCTTTTGCCCCCTTGAACTGCCTGATCATGGCCGCTCGCAAAGGCTGCTTCAGTTTCACCCTGGTCAACGAACACGGCATCGCTCGTCACAGCGAACGTCTGTACCCCGATCAGTACTCCAGCGCAGAACCGCTGCAGGCAGTGATCGAACGTACTCGTCAGGCCCTGGTGGCCTGATACGCCACAGCGCTAAACCACCAAAAGCCTCGCTTCATAGCGGGGCTTTTTATTGCCAGTTATTTGCCCATTGACCACTTCATCCAAAGCACCAATGGGTATAAGGCTTATAACAAGGGGACGGAAATATTTTAAAAACAGTCCTTTACAGCATAGATATGACACTACACTTCAACTCAGGCGGCCCGAGCCGCTTCCGGCAAACCTGAACCTTTTCTCGCTGCCAAGCTCCTTCAGGTTTAGCCGGCCACTTTCACACTTCGAGGGCATTATGGGTATCGCCGCCAGCGAGTTGTGCCGCTATGTCATACGCCCGACCCTGATGTACCTGGGCAGTCATAGCAAAACCGCTGAAGCCCTGCTGCTGGGCATTGCTGCCAGCCAGTCGGCGCTGGGCTCGGCCCTGCACGATCGCCGCGGCCACGGCCTGTATCGCATCACCGAACTGCGCCACCAGGACCTCTGGGATCATTATCTGGCGCTGGACCCGGAGCGGGCCAGCCTGGTTCGCGGACTGGCCAGCCAGCACGCGTTCCTCAGTGGCCCGCACCTTGAATTGACCGTCAACCTGCGTTACGCCACTGCAATCGCCTGGTTGCTGGTGGAGCAACAACACACCCCGCTCCCCGCTGCCGACGATCTGCTCGGCATGGCCCGCATCTGGAGGAAGACCTTTCAACCACAAGGACGTTTGAGAGATTTCGCCTGCGCCTGGCAAACCTGTGTTTCACCGCTGAGCCTGGTCGCCTGCTGACAACGACCTCTACAAAATCGGAGAAAAATCCGGATTTTGGTCGGATTGTCCTACAAAACCGCTCTAAATCAACTGTTGCAGCCTATAGCGTCGAGGCCAAAATGTTGGTAATTTTCGCCTCGGTGATCACCAGGAGTTCTAATAATGAAAAAAGTAATGCTCAAATCCACCATAAGTCTCGCGGTTGCACTTGCCTCTACCCAACTCTTCGCCAGCGGCTTTGCCCTTAACGAACAAAGCATCAGCGGCATGGGTACCGGTTTCGCGGGTCGTTCTTCTTCTGCCGAAGATGCAAGCACTGTTTACGGCAACCCTGCCGGTATGTCCCTGCTGAAACGCGACCAAGTGACTGTCGGCGTAGCGGCAATCGATGCCAAGACCAACCTGAAAAACGTCCAGGGCGGCCCGCCTCGCGGCACCAGCGATGGCGACATGGTTCCGTTCACCAGCGTGCCTATGGGGTTCTTCGTCAAACAACTGGGCAACGGCTGGGCATTGGGTCTGGGGGCCTATGCACCTTTCGGCCTGGTTACCAACTATGAGTCCAGCTCTGCCAGCCGTTATTACGGTGACAAGAGCGTAGTCAAGGTCGTTACTCTGCAACCGACCGTCAGCTACGCCTTCAATGACATGGTATCGATTGGCTTTGGCCCGACCATCAACCGCCTGAGCGGTGAACTGACCTCCGCCACCCCATTTCCAAACCCTGCACTCTTCGGCCGCAATGACGGCAGCGTGAAGATCAAGGGAGACGATACCGCCATCGGTTATAACGTCGGCATTATCGTTCAGCCTACCGACACCACTCGCCTGGGTCTGACTTACCACTCGAAGGTCAAGTACAAGCTCGAAGGCCACACCAACATTGCCGGCCCTGGCTTCGGTCCGTTCAACGGAGGCCGTTACGACGCCTCGCTGGACATCACCACCCCGGAAGTCGTCGACTTCTCGGTCACCCAGAAACTGGATGACCAGTGGACCGTCTATGCAGGTAGCACCTGGACTCGCTGGAGCCGCCTGAAAGACATCACCGTGAACAACGAAGGCGTTCCTGCTCTGCTCGGCGGTTCCAGGGGCCCGATCGGCACCATCACCGAACCACAGAACTGGCACGACACCTGGGCCTCGGCCGTAGGTGTTTCCTACAAGGTCAACAAAGAGTGGGTCCTGCGCAGCGGCCTCTCGGTTGACCAGGCGCCAACCAACAACACCGACCGTTCCGTTCGTATCCCTACCGGTGACCGTAAGGCGATCAGCTTCGGCGCCGGCTACAGCCCGACTGAAGACCTGACGCTCGACCTGGCGGTTTCGTACCTGAAGGAAGAGGACGTCAACGTCAACAGAACCGGCAAAGGCAACGCCTACAGCGCGACCTACCAGAACAGCGCGTGGGGCTATGGCCTGGGCGCTACCTACAAGTTCTAACGAACGCTGGGCCACGCAGTTTCAAGCCAATAAAAAACCCGCATCTGCGGGTTTTTTATTGGCCGATGAATACAGGCTCAAGACTTCGACGCCAACGCCTTCTCCACCGCCTCGATGAACTCCGGGTTATCCGGCTTGGTCAGACTGGAAAAGTTGGCAATCACATTGCCCTGGCGATCCACCACGTACTTGTAGAAGTTCCACTTCGGCGCATTGCTCTGCTGCGCCAGCACCTTGAACAGCTGCACCGCATTCGGCCCTCGAACCTTCTGCGGCTCGGTCATGGTGAACGTCACGCCGTAGTTGACGTAACAGACCTTGGCGGTTTCAGCTCCATCCTTGGACTCCTGCTTGAAATCATTGGACGGTACGCCCACCACTTCCAACCCCTGATCCTTGTAATGCTGATGCAGCGCCTCAAGGCCTTTGAACTGAGGGGCGAACCCGCAGAAACTCGCGGTATTGACCACCACTAGCGGCTTGCCGGCAAAACGCTGGCACAGGTCGATGGACTCCTTGGCGTGCAACTTGGGGACAGAACCCTGCAGCAGCGCCGGGCAATCTGCAGCCCAGGCCGACCCTGCAAAGGTTGCGAGTAATGCCGGAACAACAAACCAGCCCTTAGCCATGTCCAGTGTCCTTGAATAGTGGTCAGGCACCGACGTTACTCGCCCCCTCGCCCACCTAGCAAGCACCCATGCCCAACTGCATCAGCGCCAGCCCGCCACGATGCCAACCCCACCAAGCCAGCAGCAACAACAGGCTGCCGATTCCCAGGCCAATCCCCCAACCCAACCATGGTTTCATGCTGCACTCGCCTGCAAGCGCGCCACCGGACGCTCGCGCACCGGCCAGTTGAGGGCGGCAGCCAGCAAACTGAGAAGAATCGCCACTTGCCAGATCAAGTCGTAACTCCCGGTACGGTCATACACCACCCCTCCCAGCCAACCGCCAAGGAAGGACCCCAACTGGTGGAACAGGAACACAATACCGCCGAGCATGGACAAGTTCCTGACCCCGAACAAGGTAGCCACTGTGCCATTGGTCAAAGGCACGGTGGACAACCAGAGAAAGCCCATGGCCATGCCGAACAAGTAGGCGCTGGTCTGCGTCACGGGCAACCACAGGAACAGACCAATCACCACCGCCCTCAACAGATACAGGCCGGTCAGCAGGCGTGGCTTGGACATCCGCCCTCCCAGCCAGCCGGCGGTATAGGTACCGAAGATATTGAACAGGCCGATCAGGGCCAGCACCGTTGTACCGACAGTGGCCGGCAAGTGTTGATCCACCAGATAGGCAGGCAGATGCACACCGATGAACACCACCTGGAAGCCACAGACGAAAAAGCCGAACGCCAGCAGCCAGAACCCGGAGTGGGAACAGGCTTCGCGCAGGGCCTCTGCCAGGCTCTGCTCATGCCCCAGCACCGGCAGTGGCTTGTCCTTGAGCATGCTCACCAAGGGCACGATCAAGGCGACCAGCACGCCCAGCACCAACAACGCCGTCGACCAGCCCAGCCAGCCGATCAGGCCCAGGGTTCCGGGGAGCATGGCGAATTGGCCGAAAGAGCCGGCGGCACTGGCAACGCCCATGCCCATGCTGCGCTTCTCCGGTGGCAGTGCCCGGCCGACGACACCGAGAATCACCGAGAACGAAGTGCCCGACAAACCGATACCGATCAGCAACCCTGCGCTCAAGGACAGCGTCAGGGCCGAATCCGCCAGTCCCATGAACACCAGTCCCACGGCATACAGCACGCCACCGATCAGCACCACCTTGGCCGCGCCAAAACGGTCGGCCAGGGCGCCGGTAAAGGGCTGTGCCAGACCCCAGATCAGGTTCTGCAAGGCAATGGCAAAGGCGAAGACTTCACGCCCCCAGCCAAACTGCGCGCTCATGGGCGGCAGAAACAGGCCGAAACCATGCCGAACTCCCAACGACAGCGCCAGGATCAATGCGCTGCCGAGAAGTACCCAACCGCTGGTGCGCCACATCGATGACATGTTTATTCTCCAAGTACGGGTATATACCCGCTTATATTCGAACGAAGCGCCGTCAGGCGAGTTCGTTCAGCAAGGCCAACAAGGTTTCACGCTTCTCCACCCCAAGCCGATCGATCAACCGCTGCTGGGCTGCCTCCCAGGCCGGCAAGGCCGCCACCAGGCGCTCATGTCCGGCATCGGTCAGTTGCACCAGACGGTTGCGCTGGTCGTCACCTTCCATCAACCGGACCAGACCCGCAGCCTCCAGCACCCGCACATTGCGCCCCAGCGTGCTGCGGTCCAGACCCATGGCATCCGCCAGGCTGGAAATGCTCGGCTGATCAAGGCGCAGCAGATTGTTCAGCAAAGAATACTGGGCAACGTTGATCCCGAAGCCGTCGAGGGCGCCGTCGTAATACCTGCTGACGCCACGAGCGGCACGACGCAGGTTGGTGCACAAACACTGAGAGGGAAGCATGATGCGTGTATATACCCGCGATTAATCCAAGGCAAGAAATTTCAGAAAAAACAGCCACTGCAGGCCTTGTTCAAAGAACCACCAGCGCCAGCAGTACAGCCGTTTCCAGCAACTCCAGCAGCGCCCCCGCTGTATCGCCGGTAGTGCCGCCCAGGCGCCGGATCATCAACTGACGCAACCAGAAGAACAGCACCACTGCCAGCAGTACGGCCCAAAGTCCGCTGTAACCACCCAGCAGCAAACAGACCAGGACACTCAAGCCCAGCACCTGCCGCCCTGCCAATGCTGGCAGATGATCGGTCAGGGCCTGCCCCAGGCCACCCGCACGCACATAAGGCGTGGAGAGGAACAATCCCAGCAATGAGGCACGCCCAATCAGTGGCGCCAGCAACAAGGCAAAGCCCTGCTGCTGCTCGATCAACGCCACCAGCGCGGCGAACTTGAGCAACAGCACCAGCAACAGCGTCACCACAGCGATGGGTCCGCTACGCGGATCCTTCATGATGCTCAAAGTGCGCTCTCGATCACCGAAGCCCCCCAGCCAGGCATCGGCGCTGTCTGCCAGTCCATCCAGGTGCAATCCCCCGCTGAGCAAGACCCAGGCAGTCAGCAGCAACGCCGCGTGCACCAGCAGAGGGGTGCCAGCGAGCACGGCGTCCAGCAGCCACAACAGCACACCGAACAACAGCCCCACCAGCGGATAGAACAGCAATGAGCGCCCCATCTCCTCAGGCTCAGGCATGCCCGGCAGGCGAATGGGCAGGCTGCTGAGAAACTGCAGGGCAATCCAGAACGGCAGCATCTCAGCCCTCCTCGCTCAATTGCCCCGTGGCGGAGACTTTCAAGCTGAACAACGCACCGTGACCGACCTCCACATTCAGCAACTGCTCCCGAGGCAGCCCTCGTGCCCGGGCCAGCAACAGGCGCATTACCCCGCCATGGCTGATCAACAGCACCCGCTGCCCAGCACAGTCCCGGCACAAGCCCTCGATCGCCCCCAGAACCCGCCGGGAAAAGTCCGCCACAGGCTCCCCCTGGGGCGGAGTAAAGCTATAGGGGTCGGACCAGAATCGGCCCAGATCATCGGCATTGGTTTCCATCAGCGCCGCTGCGCTCTGCCCCTCCCAGGCGCCAAAATGCAGCTCCTGCACATCAGGCTGCAGAAGCAGGGGCAACTGCAACTGCGCAGCCAGTTGCTCGGCAAAACGCGAACAGCGCTGCAAGGGTGAACTGACGATCAGATCCCAACGCTCGCGCCCCTGAACCCCGTCACGCATCTGTTGCCAACCCCGCTCTGTCAGGGCGTCGTCCAGACTGCCACGCAAACCACCGCCCAGCTCGGTTTCACCGTGGCGCAACAGGTCCAGATGCAGGGTCATGCCGGGCGGTCCGCCACGGCCGCCTCGGCGAAGGTCGCCATCTGCCCGTGCAGATCACAGGCCAGGCGCAGCAATGGCACCGCCAGCGCAGCACCGCTACCCTCCCCCAGACGCAAACCCAGATCCAGCAAGGGCTCCGCTTGCAGAGCACCCAGCACATGCCGGTGTCCCGGCTCGGCTCCTTGATGCGCAAACAGCAGCCATGGACGGCACGCCGGATTCAGGCGCACCGCCACCAGGGCCGCGACACTGCAGATAAACCCATCAACCAGCACTGCGATTCCTTCCTGAGCGCAGGCCAGATAGGCCCCCACCAACGCAGCCACTTCAAAACCACCGAGATTGAACAGCGTCTGCAAGGCATCGTCGCGGGACCCCGCATGCAGGGCCAAGGCCCGCTCGATGACCTGAGCCTTGTGGTTGACCCCTTCGGCATTCAAGCCGGTGCCCGGTCCAGCCAGCTGCGCCACTGGAATGTCCAGCAAGGCACAGGCAATGGCACTGGCGGCAGTGGTGTTGCCAATGCCCATCTCACCGCCGATAAACAGTTGGGCACCCTCGGCACGGGCGCGCAACGCACTGTCGCGGCCCGCCTGCAGGGCCAGCTCACCCTGAGCCGGGGTCATGGCCGGCCCCTGGACGAAGTTCTGCGTACCGGCACCGAGGTTAAGGTGGCGCACACCCGGCAGACTCAACCCGATTGCCACCGTCCCCAGGTCCACCACCTCCAGTTGCGCACCCAGTTGTCGTGCCAGCACGCTGATAGCTGCGCCGCCGCTGACAAAGTTCAGCAGCATCTGCCCAGTCACTTCCTGTGGGTAGGCGGATACGCCCTCGGCGACCACCCCGTGATCCCCGGCGAAAATCGAAATCCACAACCGCTCGAGGCTTGGCTTGAGCTGTCCTTGCAAACCGGCCAGACGCACCGCCAAGGGCTCCAGTTGACCAAGGGAACCGGCCGGCTTGGTCAATTGCTGCTGACGCGCCAGGGCTTGCTCGACCATCCGGGCATCGACCGCCTTGCATGGCTTCAGCCACCAGGAGTTACTCATAACGCAGTTCCTTTCAAAGTCAGGGGCAGGCCGGCCACCGTCAGCACCACACGCTGACAACGTTCGGCCAGGGCTTGATGCAGCCAACCGGCTTCATCCACGTAGCGGCGAGTCAATTCGCCCAGGGGTACGACACCCATTCCAGTTTCGTTGCTGACAAAAATGATCTCCCCCGGCAGCGTCGCCACACACTGCAACAAGGCCTCACGCTCGATGTCCAGGCGCTGCTCGTCCTCGAGCATCAGCAGATTGGTCAACCACAGGGTCAGGCAATCCACTAGCAGACAACGCCCGGTACCAGCGGCCTGCTGCAGCACCCGGGCCAGCTCCAGCGGTTCTTCGATCAACCCCCAATGGGACGGGCGGCGCTCACGATGATGGGCAATACGTTGATTCATCTCGCCATCCAGGGGCTGGCTGGTGGCGATGTAGATCACCTCAAGGGCGCTGTCGGTGGCCAGTTTTTCCGCCAGGCGACTCTTGCCGGAGCGGGCACCGCCGAGAATCAGTTGCAGCATGCTTGAGCACCTTTGAAAAGTAAGTCCACCGCGGCTCTACAGGCCACAGAGCTTGAGCAGTGCGGCGGTATCCAGATGATGCTCCACCAGGTCCGCCAGACGCTCGATATCGCGTTCGCGCAAGGCGTGATAATCCACCTCCTGCACATCCTGCAGCCCCGCCCAGCGCAACAGCGCACCACAGGCTGCCGGGGTCTCGAACAGACCATGCAGGTAGGTACCGAGGATCTGCCCATCGACGCTGCAAGCGCCATCACTACGACCGTCCTGCAACTGCACCGCCGGCTGCTCCAGGGCCGGGCCGCGAGTGACGCCGGCGTGAATTTCATAGCCACTGACCGGCGCACTCTCCAGGGTCAGGTGGCCACTGACATTGCGCAGCTGCTTCTCGGTTTCGAGCACGGTTTCAAAGTCCAGCAAGCCCAGGCCCGGGCTGGAACCTGCCGCACCTTCCAAACCCAGCGGGTCGTGCAACTGCTTGCCGAGCATCTGCAGACCACCGCAGATCCCCAGCAGCTTGCCGCCATAACGCAGGTGCCGGGAGATGGCCCGGTCCCAACCATTGGCTCGCAGATAGACCAGGTCGCCGCGCACGCTTTTCGAGCCGGGAAGAATGATCAGGTCGGCGGCGGGAATCGCCTGCCCGGGGCCGATGAACTGCAAGTCCACCTGAGGATGCAGGCGCAGCGGATCGAAATCCGTGTGATTGCTGATGCGCGGCAGCACCGGCACCACCACCTTCAGCACTTGCTCGACCTTGCCGGCCTGACGCTGGTCGATGCCGTCCTCCGCCTCCAGATGCAGGTCCATGACATAGGGCAGCACGCCAATCACCGGCTTGCCGGTACGCGCCTCCAGCCAGTCCAGACCCGGCTGCAAAAGCGCCAGGTCACCACGAAAACGATTGATGATGAAGCCCTTGACCCGCGCCTGCTCGCTGGGCGAAAGCAGTTCCAGAGTCCCCACCAGATGGGCGAACACCCCACCACGATTGATATCGGCAATCAGCAGCACCGGACAGTCCACCGCTTCGGCAAACCCCATGTTGGCGATGTCGCCAGCCCGCAGATTGATCTCGGCCGGAGAGCCGGCCCCCTCCACCATCACCACGTCATAAGCGCCTCGCAGACGCTCATGGGAAGCCAGAACCGCCTGCATGGCGATGGCCTTGTAGTCGTGATAGGCCACGGCATTCATGGTGGTGACGGCCCGGCCGTGAATGATCACCTGGGAACCGGTGTCGCTGTTGGGCTTGAGCAGCACCGGGTTCAT
>NZ_MOAK01000081.1:91540-107735 GCF_003732485.1 Pseudomonas protegens | reverse complement strand
CGCCACCATCGGCGGTCACCGCACTGTTGAGCGCCATGTTCTGCGGCTTGAACGGCACCACGCTGACGCCCCGGCGCAACAGCCAGCGACACAGGGCTGTCACCAACGTGCTCTTGCCGGCATCCGAGGTGGTGCCCTGTACCATCAGCGTGCTCATGGATAGTCCTTGCGATAAGCCTGCAGCGCCTGTTCCAGACGCGCCCAATCGGCATCGTCGGCGGGCAGGCCGAAGCGCAGACTGCTGTTGTGGGCGAACAGTCGCAGGAGAATGCCGCGCCGCGCCATGAATTGATAAAGCCGCTCGGCCTCGGCGGTGATCAGCCACTGGAACAGCGCACAGCCGCCCTGGGGCTTGAAGCCATGCTGCTCCAGCACTTCACTCAGACGCTCACTGGCCGCCTCACTGCGCAGGCGTTGCCGGGCATGGCCCTCGACATCCCGCAGGCAGGCCTGCCCCAGCACCCGGGTCGGCCCGCTGACCGCCCAGGGGCCAACCTGCTCCGCCAACAGCCTGAGCAACCGGCGCTCGGCCAGGACAAAGCCCAGGCGTACTCCGGCCAGCCCGAAGAACTTGCCGAATGAACGCAGGACAATCAGCCCCACCTGATGGGCATGCCGGGCCAGGCTCAGTTGCGGGGTGTTATCCATGAAGGCTTCATCCACCACCAACCAGCCACCGCGCTGGGCCAAGCGGGCATGCCAATCCAGCAGGCGCTCCGGCGTCAGGCTCAGACCGGTGGGGTTGTTGGGGTTGACCACCACCAGCACATCGAGGCTGTCGAGAAAGAAATCCACTTCCCGCTCCAGTACCTCACGCACCCGGTAGCCACTGCGCCGCCAGGCCTCGGCGTGCTCGGCATAACAGGGCGACAAGACCCCAACCTTGCCCGCCCGCCGCAGCCGCGGCAGCAGTTGGATCGCCGCCTGGGAACCGGCCACCGGCAACACCTCACTCGCGCCGTAGTAGGCGCAAGCCGCTTGCTCCAGGCCATCATCGGTTTCCGGCAGGCGTGCCCAGGCACGCAGGGGAATGGGCGGCAGGGGAAATGGCCAGGGCGCCAATCCGCTGGACAGATCCAGCCAGGCCTCTTCGGCAATTCCGTGCTCCTGGGCCGCCTTGCGCAACCTTCCACCGTGCTCAAGCATAGAATTCAGCCCCCAGGCACAGAATCAACAACCACAGCCAGACACCCCGCTGCACCAACTGCCAACCGCGATCGATGGAGTCGGCACTCGCCGGCTCGCCTTCGCCCAATTGCGGGCGCTGGTGCAACTCACCGTGGTAAATCGCTGCGCCGCCCAACTCGACCCCCAGGGCGCCCGCGCCAGCCGCCATCACCGGGCCGGCATTGGGGCTGTCCCAGGTCGGACCCTGGCGCCACCAGCATTTGAGCGCCAGGCGGGTCTTGCCCAGCAAGGCATAGGTCAGGGCCACCAGCCGCGCGGGGATATAGTTGAGCAGGTCGTCGATTCGCGCCGCCGCCCAGCCGAAACGCTCAAAACGCTCGTTGCGATAACCCCACATTGCATCCAGGGTGTTGCTCAGGCGATAGAGCACTACCCCCGGCGCACCGGCCACGGCAAACCAGAACAAGGCGGCGAACACGGCATCGCTGCCGTTTTCCAGCACCGACTCAGTGGCTGCCCGCGCCACTTCGGTGGAGTCCAGCTCACGGGTCTCACGACTCACCAGAAAACCGACCCGACGCCGGGCCTCATCCAGATCGTCACTGCGCAAAGCCTGAGCCACCGGCTCGACGTGCTCGCCGAGACTGCGCAGGCCCAAGGCGCAATACAGTGCAACGATATCCACCAGCCACCCGATGTAGGGCAGCCATGACAGAGCAGTGGCCAACAGGGTCAAGGGCAGCACCGCCAGTACCCAGGCGGTGACCCCATGACTGCGCCAGCCTCGGCCGGCGGCGTTGAAACGTTGCTCGATACGATCCGCCACACGACCAAAGGCCACCAGCGGATGCCAGCGCTTGGGTTCGCCCAGCAGCGCATCCAGCGCCACCCCGGCGACACTCAGCAACGCCACACTCATTGACTCACTCCCCAGTAATTCTCATACAGCAACTCACTCAATGGCCGGGGTTGCGCCCAGCCCTGCAGCGCCAGCATCGGCGCTGGATAGAACTCGGTAACCGGTCCCAGGCACAACACGGCCAAGGGTTTGGCGCCGGCGGGCAATCCCAGCAGATCGGCCAGGGCCTGGGGCTCGAACAGCGAAACCCAGCCCATGCCCAGGCCTTCGCTGCGGGCCGCCAGCCAGAGGTTCTGAATGGCACAGGACAGCGAGGCCAGATCCATTTCCGGCAGGGTCCGCCGACCAAAGACATGCCGCTCGCGCCCATCCATCAACGCCGCCACCAGCACCTCGGCACAGTCATTGATGCCTTCGACCTTGAGTTTCATGAACTCGTCGGAACGCTCCCCCAACGCCTCGGCAGTGCGCACCCGCTCCTCCTCCACCAACTGCTGGATTCGTCCACGTAACGGGCGATCGCTGATACGGATAAAGCGCCAGGGTTGCATCAACCCCACGCTGGGCGCCTGATGCGCCGCCTCCAGCAAACGCTGTAGCAGCTCGGGCGCGACACTGCCACCGGCGAAGTGACGCATATCCCGGCGTTCGGCAATGGCGCGATAAACCGCCTCACGCTCCGCCGCAGAAAACCCCTGCTCACTCACCTGCCACGCCCTCTGCAGAAGCCGGCACGAACAACGCCGCCACCGCCGCCGGATTGGACGGAAAATAAAAGTGCACATAGGAGGCCGTCATCCGCCCATCGCGATACACCGCTTCCGCACCACGACCACCATTGGGACTGATGCCACGGGCAATCGGCTCGAGTGGCGTGCTGGTCAGGGAATGATGATAGGTGTGGCCACGCAAGCTGCCCTCCGGCAACTCCACCGCTTGCAAGGCCAGGGCCGCCAGGCGTTTTTGCATCACGGCATCGCCGGGCAGCAACCCCAAGAGATTGGCACGCAGCCCTTCGACGTCGGTCAGGGAGTCCAGCAAATACAGCATGCCACCACACTCCGCGAGCAACGGCTTGCCCGCACCATGGTGAGCACGAATGGCACCCAGCATCGCGGTGTTTTGCGCCAGTGCCTGGTGGTGCAATTCGGGGTAGCCACCGGGCAGGTACAGACTGTCCGCCTCCGGCAGCTCGGTGTCATGAATCGGCGAGAAGAAGCTCAACTGCGCGCCCATGGCCCGCAACAGATCCAGGCTGGCACCGTAGGTAAAGGCAAAGGCCTCATCCCGCGCCACGGCGATTCGCACACCTGCCAGCAAAGGCTCGCTGGGCACCGGCGTTGGTGCGGCAAAGCTCACTGCCGGCGGCAGTGCCACTTGGCAACTGCTGGCCAGGGCAGCAGCGGCGGCATCAAGACGCAGGTCCAGATCATTCAGTTCGCTGGCCTGCACCAGCCCCAAGTGGCGGCTGGGCAGCTCGATGTCAGTCTCCCGGGACAAGGCTCCATACCAGCGCAGTCCCTCGGTGAGGCTGCCTTCAAGCAACTGCGCGTGACGCAAGGTGCCTACCCGATTGGCCAGCACCCCAGCGAACGGCAGGTCCGGCTGATAGCGGGCCAGTCCCAGGGCCAACGCACCGAAGGTCTGGGCCATGGCGGTGCCATCGATCACCCCCAGCACCGGGACGCCGAAATGCCGCGCCAGATCGGCGCTGGAGGGGGTGCCGTCAAACAGCCCCATGACCCCTTCGATCAGGATCAGGTCCGCTTCACCCGCCGCTTCCCATAGCAGGCGACGGCTTTCCTGTTCCCCGACCATCCACATGTCCAGCTGGTACACCGGAGCACCGCTGGCTCGCTCAAGAATCATTGGATCGAGAAAATCCGGACCACACTTGAATACCCGTACCTTGCGCCCCTGGTTGCGGTGCAAACGGGCCAATGCCGCGGTCACGGTGGTCTTGCCCTGGCCGGAAGCCGGTGCGGCGATCAATACCGCCGGGCAATGACGAACATCGGTCATGAATTCACACTCACAGCTCAACACCTTTCTGCGCCTTGATACCGGCCTGGAACGCATGCTTGACCATGCCCATTTCAGTGACGGTATCCGCCAGCTCGATCATCTCCGGCTTGGCGCCGCGACCGGTCACCACCACGTGCTGCATGGGGGGGCGAGCCTGCAGGTCACTGAGCACCTGATCCAGGTCCAGGTAGCCGTGCTTGAGGGCGATGTTCAACTCGTCGAGTACGACCAGGCCAATGTCCGGGTCCCTCAACAGCTCCCTGGATACAGCCCAGGCCGCTTCGGCCGCAGCAATGTCGCGCTGGCGATCCTGGGTTTCCCAGGTGAAGCCCTCACCCATCACGTGAAACCGCACCTGCTCCGGAAAACGCCGGAAGAACAACTCTTCGCCGGTGCTGTTACGGCCCTTGATGAACTGCACCACGCCGCACTGCATACCGTGGCCCATGGACCGCGCCAGCATGCCGAAGGCCGAACTGCTTTTGCCCTTGCCATTGCCGGTCAGCACCAGCAACAAGCCACATTCGTTGGGCGAGTTGGCGATGCGCTCATCGATCACGGCTTTTTTGCGCAACATGCGCGCCAGATGGCGTTCGTCACGATCGGGGGAATCACTCATGGGGCAGCTCTCCGTTGGGGCTGGGGAACGGCGGGCAGGAAAAGAAAGAGACGGCGCTAGCCTGGCATCGCCCACCGTGATGCCGTTGGATGGATCAGGCCGGTCTCCGGGCTCATGAGGGGCATCGCTGCCGGGCTGCGCGCCTTCCCATGTCATCGACACAGTGGCATTTGGCACAGCCTTGACTCATCTACCGTTGCGGGGGCAGCGCCGGAATTGTTGCCGTGTCCATCGCTGGAACAGGCCCTGACCGGCTTCCCTGTTTCACTCTGTCGACCACGGGCCACAGAGCACCTGAAACAAGTCGCGAAGGTTAGAGGGTTGGGGGTGGAGCGTCAATTAAAGCCGGCCGTCGCACAACGCACAAAACTGCACTACATCAACGAACTGACGCCAATCTTGTGCCACACTCAGAGCAATGATATCAAATAGCCATATTTTGGGATCAAGGTCCTGTCACACAACAATAAGGGGTGAGTTCGATGCAAGGCATGATCATCAGCAATCCAAAGCTGGAATTCCTGCGCCCAATGCTGGAACGCTGGTTCGATTGCATTGACCGCTACAACGCAGTCCGCGGCGATAACGAAACCCCGTATTGGTTCGATGAAAAGGCCAACCTGGGATTACTCTCCGCGGCCGCCTGGATGGCGGAGATGATCAGCCTGGAGCACAGCCCCAGCAAGAAGCAGCAGGAGGAAGGTGCTCGCAACGCGAGTACCGACCTGTATCTGGCAACCAAGGACGAACGCGCCTATATCCAGACCACTCAGCGCTGGCCACGGGTCAACAGCCTGCACCTGACCCAGCCATTGCTGGACATTGCCAGTGACGCCAGAAAGATCAGCTATCCCAGCGACCTGAGGCTGGGCTGCCTGTTTGTCGCCCCGCAAAAAGCCCAGCACAGCGCCTCTCCCGAAGAACTTCAGGACATGCTGGACGAATTGCAAAAGGAGCACTGCTGCGCCGTTGCCTGGTACTTCCCCTATGCCTACCGCAAGTTGCATAACGAAAGCGGCCACTACCATCCAGGGATTGCCGTACTGTTCAAGGAGGCCCGCTGATCAGGCGGAACCATCGACTGGCTATGCTCCTCTATGACTACGACGTTCGTGCACTCATAGGGAAATCAGCATGCTCAAGCTTCAACACACCTTGCTTATCGTGATCGCCGCCGGCCTCACCGCCTGCGGCGAAACCTCCAGCCTGCAAGTCTCGGACGGCACCGGACCAAACCCCAAGCTGCCGGAGCCCAATCCCACGCTGATCCCCACGGTCAATATTGCCCCCGCCATTGGCTGGCCCCAGGGCGCAAAACCCACCGCCGCAGCCGGCACCCAGGTTAACGCCTTCGCCGAAAACCTCGACCACCCACGCTGGCTGTATGTATTGCCCAATGGCGATGTATTGGTAGCTGAAACCAATGCACCACCCAAGCCGGATGACAGCCAGGGCATTCGTGGCTGGATCGCCGGAAAAGTGATGGGCCGAGCCGGCGCAGCCGTCCCCAGCGCCAATCGCATCACCCTGTTGCGGGACCAGGATCACGACGGCGTGGCGGAAACCCGCAGCCTGTTTCTGGAGAACCTCAACTCCCCCTTCGGCATGACCCTGGTGGGCAATGATCTGTATGTGGCGGACACCGACAAGCTGCTGCGCTTCCCCTATCAGAACGGTGACACCCACATCAGCGCAGCCCCCACCAAGGTACTCGACCTCCCCGGAGGCACACTCAACCACCACTGGACCAAGAACGTCATCGCCAGCAAGGACGCAAGCAAGCTGTATGTCACCGTCGGCTCGAACAGTAACGTTGGGGAAAATGGTCTGGATAAAGAAGAAGGCCGTGCAGCCATCTGGGAAGTGGATCGGGCCAGCGGCAAGCATCGCCTGTTCGCAACCGGCCTGCGCAACCCCAATGGCCTGGCCTGGGAGCCGGTCAGTGGAGCGCTATGGACCGCAGTCAATGAGCGCGACGAAATAGGCAGCGATCTGGTTCCGGACTACATCACCTCGGTCAAGGACGGGGCTTTTTATGGCTGGCCCTTCAGTTACTACGGGCAACACGTGGACGTGCGGGTCAAGCCACAAAATCTCGAACAGGTGACCAAGGCAATCGCTCCGGATTACGCCGTGGGCCCACATACGGCTTCACTGGGCCTGACCTTCGCCGAAGGCAGCAAACTTCCCGCCCCCTTTACCGAAGGTGCCTTCATCGGCCAGCACGGATCTTGGAACCGCAAGCCCCACAGCGGCTACAAGGTGATATTCGTGCCTTTCAGCGCAGGCAAACCCCAGGGACAACCGATCGACGTGCTCAGCGGCTTTCTCAACGCCGATGAAAAAGCCCTGGGGCGCCCGGTCGGGGTAGTCATCGATCAGCAAGGAGGCCTATTGGTCGCCGATGATGTCGGCAACAAGATCTGGCGGGTATCCGCCGCCAAGGCGCCCTGAGTTCAGCGCTTGCGGCACAGGGTCAGGCCATCCCCCAGGGGCAGCAGTGACAAGTCGATGCGCGAGTCATCCTTCAAGGCGCGATTGAGCGCCTGGATGGCTCGGGTATCTTCACTGGCGGCATTCGCCTCCAGCACTCGCCCGCTCCATAGCGTGTTGTCGAACACTGCCAGCCCCCCAACTCGCAGCAAACGCAGGGCGAACTCCAGGTAGGCCGGGTAATTGGCCTTGTCCGCATCGATAAAGATCAGATCGAAAGACTCAAGCCGGCCCGCCTGCTCCAGGCCAGCCAGGGTCGCCAACGCGGGCGCCAGGCGCAGGTCAATACGCTGGTCGACTCCTGCCTCCTCCCAGTAACGATGGGCGGTGGCATTGTAGTCACCGGGAATGTCACAACAGATCAACGAACCGTCGTCGGGTAGCGCCTGAGCCATGCACAAGGCGCTATAGCCGGTGAAAGTCCCGACCTCGAGGATCCGGCGAGCGCCGGTGAGCTTGATCAGCAGCGCGAGGAACTGCCCCTGCTCCGGCGCCACCTGCCAGCGCGCATTGGGCAGCGCCTGGGTTTCGTCACGCAAACGACGCAATAGGGGCGTCTCACGCAGTGAAACGTCCAGCAGGTACTGATAAAGGGCATCGTCGAGGTTGAGGGTACGAGCAGTCACGAGCACCTCGACAGGGCAGGGTTATGGGTTGTGCGCCAGATGTTCCGGCTGCAGTACACGCTTGGCACTCAGATAGGCCTTCTGCCAATAGGCCTTGGACAGACTGTCGAGCTTAACGGTGCCACCTGTGGCCGGGGCATGCACGAAACGCCCTTCGCCGACATAAATCCCGGCATGACTGACCTGAGAACCGCCATTGGTGGCGAAGAAGATCAGGTCACCGGTCTGCAAGGCAGACTTGCCCACATCCGGCGCCTGCATGCCAATCATTTCCCGAGTCGAGCGCGGCAAGGAAATACCCGCCGCATCACGGTAGACATAACCAATCAGACCGCTGCAATCGAATCCGGAGTCCGGGGTATTGCCACCCCAGCGATAAGGCGTGCCTACCAGGCCCAAGGCGCGAAACAGCACGTCTTCGGCAACCGGAGAAAAAGCCTGGGAGGAGTTGAATACCGGAGCACGTACCACTGGCGCCGGAGGCGGTGTACGGCTGGCGCAGGCACTGAGCAGTGCAGCGAGGGCAATAAGCGCAAAACGGGCCGAGGTCGACATAAGCTGAACAATCCTGATCGGGATGCGGCTTTCTCTGCCGTGGTGGTGAAAACAAAACCGCGTAAGCAGGGCTTACGCGGTTAGTTTCAACAATAGATCAGGATTCTAGCGTCTACACGCCAAACTTCAAGTAAGACTTTAACTTCGCCCTACAAATAGTCCGCTTATTTACGTGCAGTGACCACAGTCGGCGCCATGGCGAGGGCTCGCTTGGCTTCGATGAAGGTCTTGCTCCAGTAGCTGTCACCCAGGCTATCGACCCGCACGCCGCCACTACGACGACTGCTGGAGTGGATGAACTGATCATCCCCCAGGTAGATACCGGCGTGGCTGACGCGCCCACGACCATTGGTGCTGAAGAACAGCAGATCACCCGGCTTGAGGTTGTTGCGCGCGACCAGAGGAGCCTTGACGTTGATCATTTCGCGAGTGGAACGCGGCAGGTTCATGCCCGCCTCTTCGCGAAACAGATAACCGATGAAACCACTGCAATCGAAGCCGGCTTCCGAGGTACCGCCGAAACGGTAACGGGTACCGATCAGGGACATGCCGCGCTCAAGGATGCTGTCAGCCAGAACTGGCAACTGGTAAGGCTTGCTGTCAGAGAACTCTGCCAGTTCCTTTTCAGTTGCCAGCTCTTCCTGGTAAACAGCGGAAGACTGGTTTTTTGCGGAGACTTGAGCCTGTTGCACGGGCTGCTGCTGAGACACCGGAGTGTGAGAAGCGCAACCAAACAACAGGGTAACGAGTGCGAGAGGCACGAGGGGTGCGAAGCGATTTAGCATGGGCACGACCGTGGCTTGAAATAAAAGAAGACGCGACTATGCCTTCTATCGCCCTCATTTGCAAATTCAATCGATCAGAATGTGACTTATGAGTTTCTTCCGTACATCTAAGGCTTTAAGCCCATTTTAAGTCCGCCCGCCCCTGGAAACCCTTCCAAAGGTGCGTTTTCTGACGCCTGAAATATGCCGAACGCCTGCCAGGGAAATGCTGCAGGCCTTGGTTTTACCAGCCCAGAGTCTCTTTCAGGAAGGGAATGGTCAGCTTGCGCTGAGCTTGCAACGAGGCCTGATCAAGACGCTCGAGCAGCTCGAAAAGAGCACTCATGCTGCGAGTACCGCGAGTCAGAATAAAATGCCCGACTTCATCGGTCAGGTGCAGCCCACGACGGGACGCACGCAGCTGCAAGGCGCGCAATTTATCCTCATCGGAGAGCGGACGCATCTGAAAGATCAGCGCCAGGGTCAGACGGGACTTCAAGTCCGCCAGCTTCACCGGCAACTCTCGGGGCGAGGTCGAGGCCGCGATCAGCAAGCGTCGACCACTGTCACGCAAGCGATTGAACAGATGGAACAGTGCCTCTTCCCAATCGGCCTTGCCGGCCACCGCCTGCAGATCATCCAGGCAGACCAATTCGTACTGCTCAAGATTGTCGAGAATCTCGATACCACGATCCAGCAACTCTGCCAGTGGCAGATAAACCGCTGGTTCCCCCAACTGCTCGAAACGCAAACACGCCGCCTGCAGCAAGTGCGTACGGCCTACGCCATCCTTGCCCCAGAGATAGATCAGGCTTTCGGTCCAGCCGGCGTCGGCTTCGCATAGGCGCTCGACGTAGCCGAGTGCTGCGGCATTGGCGCCTGGGTAGTAGTTGATGAAGGTGGCGTCATCACGCAGACGCACACCTAGGGGCAGCTGAATCGGTTTCATGCTGACTGAACAGTTCCAAAGGAACCGTTAGTGGCCTCTGTGTAAAGTTTGCAAAGTTTATACCCGTGACGCCGAGCGCACAATGCAGCAGACCACAAGCAAAATCAAAGGTTTGCGTCAGTCGAAACGGGGTGAAGGGGATTCTTTGACAGCCCGGACTGCAGCGGATCGACAGTCATGAATGGGCGCCCGCCCGGGGCGCCCCTGCTCGTCGAGCCCTTTGCCCGCCTACAGTTCGGGGTCTTCAGCACCACTGTAGAGGTCCGAGTCCTTGTAAAGGTCGTGCACATGGCGTACCAGCACCATGATCACCGCCGCCACTGGCAGAGCCAGCAGTACCCCGGTAAACCCGAACAGTTCGCCACCTGCGAGGATGGCGAAGATGACCGCCACCGGGTGCAGACCAATGCGATCCCCCACCAGCAACGGCGTCAGCACCATCCCCTCCAGCGCCTGCCCCACCATGAACACCGCAACGATGCCGAGCATCGGGTACAGGTCGCCACCAAACTGAAACAGGCCTGCAACCAGCGCCGCGCCAATACCTATGACAAAGCCCATGTACGGCACGATCGCTGCCAAACCGGCAATCAAGCCGATCAACAAGCCCAGTTCGAGCCCCACCAGCATCAGCCCTGCCGCATAGATCACCCCGAGAGCCAGCATTACCAGCAACTGCCCGCGGACAAACGCCCCCAGCACCTCGTGACACTCCCCCGCCAGGGACATTACCCGTTCCTCGCGATTGCGCGGCAACAGGCTGCGGATCTTGGCCATCATCAGGTCCCAGTCCCGCAACAGGTAGAAGCTGACCACCGGGATCAGCACCAGGTTGGCCAGCCAGCCGATCAGCGCCAGACCCGAAGCGGTGGCCTGACTCAGCACCACGCCCACGATGTCCGTGGTCTGCCCCATATGCTCGCTGATGGCAGCCTTGACCTTGTCGAACTTCCAGAAGCCATCTGCCAACCCCAACCGGGACTGCACCCAGGGCATTGCCGAGTGCTGTACCCAGTCGAGCATCTGCGGCGCCAACTCATACAGTCGCAGCAACTGCTTGGCCAACATCGGCACCAGAACCAGCAGTAGCGTCATCACGATCAGAGTGAACAGCGCAAACACAGCCACCACGCCCCAGGTACGGGACAGCCCCCATTTTTCCAGGCGATCCACCAGTGGGTCGAACAGATAGGCCAGCAACAACGCCACCAGGAACGGACTCAGGATCGGGTGCAGCAGGTAGACCAACCCACAAACCAGGAGCACTCCACCCAACCAGACCCAACGACGCGTATCAGCCATAAACCACTCCTGCTTCTATATAGAAGGAAATCAACCTGCTACCAACGAAAACGCAACTGTACCGGTGTCGCAGGAGCTGCGGCCGGCGCGGCGCCTTGCCCGCTTTGCACAGACACCTGGGGAGCCGGCACCTCATCAGCCGGAATCTCTTGCAGCTTGGCCAGGGACAACTGCGCCCGCAGTTGCTCCGCACTGCCATTGACCCGATAGACGACCCGGTCACCGTCGATACTCTGCAACTGCGCACCGAAAGGCTCCAAAAGGTGCCCCAAGGCTGCATAGTGCTCCAGGGTCATGCCCTGCACCTCCAGCAACTGCTCGCTGGAAACACCGGGGCGGGTAACGAAACGCGGCGCCAGACGCTGACTCACCGCCAGCAATACGCCATCTGCCAAGGCAGCGGTATCAGCCCCCTGAACAGTGCCCTGCTCTTTCTGATCGCCGAGCCACAACCGCCACTTGGCCTGCCATTGGCCGCCCTCTTCACGAGCATGTACCGCCAACAGCGCATCTGCGCCATAGCGCTCAGAAGCTTCACGCAGCGGAGCCGGATCGGCACCTTCAAGATTCGGCGCCGTCGCGACAATCTGCTCATCCAGGTCGCCTAGAGGCAAACGCAGGGGCAGGCCACGATGCTGAGCGGCTCGCCGCAGGGGCGCGGCACTGGCCTGTCCATCCCCCACCAGGCTCGAGCCCTCGGTTGAGTCACTCAGCCACCAGCCGAGGATCGACGGCCGGTTGCTACCCCACAACGACAGTCCTGCCTGGCGCAGGGCGCGATCGGTGCTGACCGGATCGAAGTCCACCTGCAAGCTTTCCGGCGGACCGGCGTCATAACCGTACTGGCTGATGATCTGCTGCGGGTCCTTGCGGATCGCTGCCAGAGCGGACCCTTGCGCAGCCTTGGCGTCACCAGTGAGGCGCAGCACCAGGGTTTCCAGTGCTCGCTGGGTGGCCTGGTCGCGTTCTTCGGGCGACTGGCTGCTCACCGGCTCACGCACCTGATACAAGCCATTGAGGGTTTCGGCATGACTCGCCAGGCTGACCAATGACAAACAGCCCACAAATAGAAATTTACCCAGACGCATGGAAGATTCCCGACGACAAAAAACGATTGAAACAGCACCCATGAACCGCTGCGAGCAAGGCTGTGACCACAAGCCCCGGCAAAACATTCACCCGTCGCCCGATTGTTTTCGCGCTGTCATAACGATAGCCACTTGAGCGCTATACCTTATACAGGCATGGGCAGGAGCACCAACACGGTCAATCGCGGTTTTTTTAACAGGATATGCCTCTACCCGTCGGCCCGAGGATGGCCGCTGCCCCTCAAGCCTGATAAAATCGCGCGCCTTCGCAGACCGGCATCAGCTGGGCACCCTGAAACTCTTTTGCAGTGTTTCGGCAGGCTCCCTGGTTCGGTCGATACCCCTGAATCCCCCCTAAAGGCCTGGATCATGAGCAAGCAACCCTCCCTGAGCTACAAAGACGCCGGTGTAGACATCGACGCCGGTGAAGCATTGGTCGAACGCATCAAGAGCGTCGCCAAGCGCACTGCGCGCCCGGAAGTCATGGGCGGCCTGGGCGGTTTCGGCGCCCTCTGCGAAATCCCGGCCGGCTACAAACAGCCTGTACTGGTTTCCGGTACCGACGGCGTCGGCACCAAGCTGCGCCTGGCCCTGAACCTGAACAAGCACGACAGCATCGGCATCGACCTGGTGGCCATGTGCGTCAACGATCTGGTGGTTTGCGGCGCCGAACCCCTGTTCTTCCTCGACTACTACGCCACCGGCAAGCTCAACGTCGATACCGCGGCCCAGGTAGTGACCGGCATCGGCGCCGGCTGCGAACTGTCCGGCTGCTCCCTGGTGGGCGGCGAAACCGCTGAAATGCCAGGCATGTACGAAGGCGAAGACTACGATCTGGCCGGCTTCTGCGTCGGCGTGGTGGAAAAGGCCGAGATCATCGATGGCTCGAAAGTCGCCGCCGGTGACGCCCTGCTGGCCCTGCCGTCTTCCGGCCCGCACTCCAATGGCTACTCGCTGATCCGCAAGATCATCGAAGTATCCGGTGCCGACATCGAAAGCATCCAGCTGGACGGCAAACCACTGACCGACCTGCTGATGGCCCCGACCCGCATCTACGTCAAGCCGCTGCTCAAGCTGATCAAGGACACCGGCGCGGTCAAGGCCATGGCCCACATCACTGGCGGCGGCCTGCTGGACAACATTCCACGGGTACTGCCAAAAGGCGCCCAGGCAGTGGTCGACGTGGCGAGCTGGCAGCGTCCAGCGGTCTTCGACTGGCTGCAAGAGAAAGGCAACGTCGACGAGCACGAAATGCACCGGGTACTGAACTGCGGCGTGGGCATGGTCATCTGCGTCGCCCAGGACCAGGTCGAAAACGCCCTGAACGTTCTGCGTGAAGCCGGCGAGCAGCCTTGGGTCATCGGCCAGATCGCCACCGCAGCCGAAGGCGCGGCCCAGGTTGAGCTGAAGAACCTCAAGGCCCACTGATGCAAGAGCGGATGTCGCCGACCTGTGATGTTGTGGTGCTGCTGTCCGGCACCGGCAGTAACCTGCAAGCCCTGATCGACAACGCGCGGACCGACGACAGTCCGGTTCGCATCGCTGCCGTGGTCTCCAACCGCGCTGACGCCTATGGCCTGCAGCGCGCCAAGGAAGCGGGAATTCCTACCCGCTTCCTCGATCACACCACCTTCGAAGGCCGCGAGGCCTTCGACCAGGGGTTGATCGAGCTGATCGATACCTTCCAACCGAAACTGGTGGTACTGGCCGGGTTCATGCGCATTCTCAGCGCTGGATTCGTCCGTCACTACCAGGGCCGTCTGTTGAATATCCACCCTTCGCTGCTACCCAAATACAAAGGGTTACACACTCATCAGCGGGCGCTGGAGGCCAAAGACACCGAGCACGGTTGCAGTGTGCACTTCGTCACCGAGGAACTCGATGGCGGGCCTCTGGTCGTACAGGCTGTGATCCCGGTAGAGTTGCACGACTCGCCGCAAAGCCTGGCGCAGCGAGTGCACGTCCAGGAACACCGGATTTACCCCATGGCCGTACGCTGGTTTGCCGAAGGTCGGCTGACGCTTGGCGATCAGGGTGCTTTACTGGATGGTCAATTACTGGCCGCCAGCGGCTATTTGATTCGAACCTAGGAGATTTTATGCGTCGCGCCCTGCTCTTCGCTTGTGCTCTGTTCGCCCTGCCGGTTGTGCAGGCAGCAGACCTTCACCCGTTCTCCGCCAGCTATACCGCCGACTGGAAGCAGTTGCCCATGAGCGGCACGGCTGAACGCAGCCTGGAAAAAACCGCCAATGGTGCGTGGAAACTCAGCTTCAAGGCATCGATGATGATCGCCAGCCTGAGTGAAGAAAGCACCCTGACCCTGGACAAGGACACCCTGGTGCCCCAGTCCTATCACTTCGAGCGTGGCGGTCTGGGCAAGGCCAAGAAAGCCGACCTGGACTTCGACTGGAACGCGAAGATGGTCACCGGCACCGATCGCGGCGATGCGGTCAAGCTGCCCCTGAACACCGGAATGGTTGATAAATCCACCTATCAACTGGCCCTGCAGCACGACGTGGCCGCCGGCAAGAAGACCATGAGCTATCAAGTGGTCGATGGCGGCGAAGTCGATACCTACGACTTCCGCGTCCTGGGTTCGGAGAAGGTCGACACCAAGGCCGGCCAGATCGATGCGATCAAGGTCGAGCGCGTGCGTGACCCGACACAAAGCAAACGCATCACCGTGATGTGGTTCGCCAAGGACTGGGACTATCTCCTGGTGCGCCTGCAACAAGTGGAAACCGACGGCAAGGAGTACAACATCATGCTCCTCAACGGCACGGTCAACGGCAAAACCGTCAAAGGCAGCTGAGCCACCACAAAATCAAAGCCCCGCACATGCGGGGCTTTTTTTGTCCTGAATCTATCTGCCAATCCCCCCAAAGGCTCTGGCGCAACGTGATGAAGATGAAACTTTTGTCATGAAACTTCCGCCACTGCGGCGAAATGTCACGGTTTTCGGGGGCTGCAGGATTATCGCCGATATTGCAAAGGTCTGTTGCAGATTCAGGCAATTTACTTAGCAAGCTAACAAAACATATAACAGAGTCCTGCACACGCCTTGCTGCAGATCAACAGAGATTGGAGCTAGCAGATGACTGTAAAAGTAACTGAACGCGACGATTCACATATGTCCCATGAAGGCGTAGCCGCGGGTGTACGGATCTGGGATGTACATCAACAAGACATGCTGGTGGGCATGTTCCATTCCGAGACCGACGCCCACAGCTACAAGGCTGAACTGGAAAAACTCGAGCAGAACCGCCCCCCCCAGAGTTCCTGACTCAACGTCAGCGCAGGAGCGCCGGGATCTCCACGCGGATCCCCGCCCGCCCCATAATCGACAAACCCCGCCATGAGCGGGGTTTATCGTTACCGGATGCTTACCACATCAGATCATCAGGGATCTGATAGGCCGCGTACGGATCATCCTCATCCGGCGCCTCGGTAGGAGTATTGAGCTGCACGATACGCCGCGGGTCGCGCTCCTGGATCTTCAGTGCCGCCTCCCGCGGAATCACCTCGTAACCGCCGCCGTGGTGAACGATGGCCAGGGAACCACTGCTGAGCTTGTTGCGCATCAGGGTGTTCACCGACAGACGCTTGACCTTCTTGTCGTCGACGAAGTTGTAGTAATCCTCGGTGGTCAGCTTGGGCAGACGCGAAACCTCGATCAGTTGCTTGATCTGGGCCGCACGAGCCTTCTGCTCGGCCTTCTCCTGCTGCTGGCGATTGAGTTCCTGGTCGCGCTTGACCTTCTCGGCCATGGCTTCCTGGGCCGCACGCT
>NZ_MOAK01000081.1:90680-91486 GCF_003732485.1 Pseudomonas protegens | reverse complement strand
TGTCTTTGCTGACCTGCTTGGCCTGCTTTTGGTTGACCAGCCCTGCTTTGAGCAACTGGTCGCGAAGGGAAAGGCTCATGGTGCTTACTCACTTAGGCAACGGCCTCAGCCACAGCTGGGCAAATTCTTTTCCTGACGTTTGGCTTCGCCCCACAGGGCATCCAAGTCTTCGAGGGTGCAATCTTCCACGGGACGACCGGTGTCGCGCAATGCCTGCTCGATAAATCGGAAGCGTCGATCGAACTTGGCATTGGCGCTGCGCAGGGCGGTTTCCGGGTCGACCTTCAGGTGCCTGGCCAGGTTGACCACGACAAACAGCAAGTCGCCGATTTCATCGGTGATGGCCACCGGGTCGTTGTCGGCCATGGCCTCCAGCACCTCGTCCAGTTCCTCACGAACCTTGTCCACCACCGGCAGGGCTTGCGGCCAGTCGAAGCCGACCTGCGCCGCGCGCTTTTGCAACTTGGCCGCGCGGGACAGGGCCGGCAGGGCCACCGGCACATCATCGAGCAAGGACAACTGCTGCGGAGCGTCGGACTTCTCTGCGCGCTCCTCGGCCTTGATCTGCTCCCAGCGCTCCTTGACCTGCTCTTCATCGAGCCGCGGGATGTCCAGCGGCGCATACAGGTCCCCAGTAGGAAACACATGGGGGTGACGACGAATCAGCTTGCGGGTGATGCTGTCCACCACCCCATCGAATTCGAAGCGCCCCTCTTCCCGGGCCAGTTGGCTGTAGTACACCACCTGGAACAGCAGGTCTCCCAACTCGCCCTGCAAGTGGTCGAAGTCGCCGCGCTCGATAGCGT
>NZ_MOAK01000081.1:89010-90634 GCF_003732485.1 Pseudomonas protegens | reverse complement strand
CTGCTTGATGTCCCAGGGGCAGCCGTATTGCGGGTCCCGCAGGCGCGCCATCAGGTGGAGCAGGTCTTCAAGGCTGTACATCAGTTCATCCATTTCATGCGGGCATCACGGGGTTCGATTGCGCCGGGTCTCGATGATGTTCGGCAACTGGGATATGCGTCCCAGCAAACGTCCCAATGCATCCAGGCCCGGAATCTCGATGGTCAAGGACATCAACGCCGTGTTGTCCTCCTTGTTCGACCGGGTGTTGACCGCCAGTACGTTGATGCGCTCATTGAGCAGCACCTGGGACACGTCACGCAGCAGACCGGAACGGTCGTAGGCACGAATGATGATGTCCACCGGATAGGTGAGCACCGGCACCGGGCCCCAGCTGACCTGAATGATCCGCTCCGGCTCGCGACCAGCCAGCTGCAGCACCGAGGCACAATCCTGACGGTGAATACTGACGCCTCGACCCTGGGTGATGTAACCGACGATCGCATCCCCCGGCAGCGGCTGGCAGCAACCAGCCATCTGCGTCATCAGGTTGCCCACGCCCTGGATCTGGATGTCGCCGCGCTTGCCCGGCTTGTATCCGGCGGCCTTGCGCGGGATCAGCTCCAGCTGTTCATTGCCGCGCTCCGGCTCCACCAGTTGCTGGGCCAGGTTGACCAGTTGCGCCAAGCGCAAGTCGCCCGCGCCCAAGGCGGCGAACATGTCCTCGGCGATCTTCATGTTGGCCTTCTCGGCCAGCTTGTCGAAGTCCACCTGAGGCAGGCCGAGACGGTTCAGTTCACGTTCCAGCAGGGTCTTGCCGGCGGCGACGTTCTGATCACGGGCCTGCAGCTTGAACCAATGGACGATCTTCGCCCGCGCCCGGGAAGTGGTGACGTAGCCCAGGTTCGGGTTCAGCCAATCACGACTCGGGGTGCCGTGCTTGCTGGTGATGATCTCCACCTGCTCGCCAGTCTGCAGGCTGTAGTTGAGCGGCACGATGCGCCCGTTGATCTTCGCGCCACGGCAGTTGTGACCGATCTCGGTGTGCACCCGATAAGCGAAATCCAGGGGCGTGGCGCCCTTGGGCAGGTCGATGGCGTGACCGTCGGGGGTGAAGATGTACACCCGGTCCGGCTCGATATCCACCCGCAACTGTTCGGCCAAGCCACCGATATCCCCCAGTTCCTCGTGCCATTCCAGCACCTGACGCAGCCAGGAGATCTTCTCTTCGTAATGGTTGGAGCCGGACTTGACGTCGGTGCCCTTGTACTTCCAGTGGGCGCAAACCCCCAGCTCCGCTTCCTCGTGCATCGCATGGGTACGGATCTGCACTTCCAGCACCTTGCCCTCGGGGCCGATCACCGCGGTGTGCAACGAGCGGTAGCCGTTCTCCTTGGGGTTGGCGATGTAGTCGTCGAATTCCTTGGGAATATGTCGCCACAAGGTATGCACGATGCCCAGCGCGGTGTAGCAATCGCGCATTTCCGGCACCAGCACCCGCACGGCGCGCACATCGTAGATCTGGCTGAACTCCAGCCCCTTGCGCTGCATTTTGCGCCAGATGGAGTAGATGTGTTTGGCCCGCCCGCTGATGTCGGCGTTGACCCCGGTGGCCTTCAGCTCGTTCTGCAGCTGGTTCATCACG
>NZ_MOAK01000081.1:82356-88956 GCF_003732485.1 Pseudomonas protegens | reverse complement strand
CTGCTTGTACTGCTCGGGCTCCAGGTAGCGGAAGGACAGGTCTTCCAGCTCCCACTTGATATGGCCGATGCCCAGGCGGTGAGCCAGGGGCGCGTAGATGTCAAAGACTTCCCGGGCAACCCGATTGCGCTTCTCTTCGTCGGCGCTTTTCACCGCACGAATGGCACAGGTACGCTCGGCCAGCTTGATCAGTGCGACTCGCACATCATCAACCATGGCCACCAGCATCTTGCGCAGGTTTTCCACTTGAGCCTGGGTCCCCAGGACCAGAGATTGGCGGGGACTGAGGCTGGCCGTGATGGCCGCCATGCGCAGCACGCCGTCGATCAGTTTGGTCACCACCGGACCAAAACGCTGGCTGACCGCCGGCAACTGGATCTGGCCCTCACGGACGCCGCGGTAGAGCACAGCGGCGACCAGGGAATCCTGATCCAGCTTGAGGTCGGCAAGAATCTCGGCGATCTCCAGGCCCGTGCTGAAACTCGACACGTCCTCGGCACTCAAGCCCTTGGCGGCAATGTGTTGTAGCTCTGCCTCGCGAGCGAACTCGCAGGCTTCTTTCAAGGCTTCACGGTCCAGTACCATGTCGACGCTGACCGTATGATCAAGCCATGCCTCGAGATTGATACTGCCGTCGGTGTTGATCGGCTGGTGCGCTCTCACCTGTACCATCTTGCTTTACCTTCCCTACGACGCACATTCAATGCGTCAAATCGCTGACCTTCAACACTCGGGCGCAGCTCGCAGGGCCAGCGAACCACACCTGAAAGATCAGTCGGATTAGACAAGCCATCCTAGCTCGCTTCAAATAACGCCATGGCCTCGACATGCGCCGTCTGAGGAAACATATCGAGGATCCCGGCACGTTTTAACCTATAGCCCTGCTTGATCAGTTCGACCGTGTCACGAGCCAAAGTTGCCGGATTGCATGACACGTACACCAACCGCCTGGCACCCAGGGTCGCCAACTGGCGGACCACCTCGAAAGCACCATCGCGGGGCGGGTCCAAGAGTACCGCAGAAAAGCCTTCATCAGCCCACTCGGCAGCACTCAGAGGTTGGGATAAATCGGCTTGAAAAAAGCGCGTGTTATGCAAATTGTTGCTGGCAGCATTTTCAGCGGCCCGCGCCACCATGGTCGCCACGCCTTCCACTGCCACCACTTCCCGCACTTGCCGGGCCAGCGGCAAGGCGAAGTTGCCCAGGCCGCAGAACAGATCCAGCACCCGCTCCTGAGCTTGTGGCGCGAGCCACTCCAGGGCCTGGGCGACCATCGCTTCATTGACTCCCGCATTGACCTGGACGAAGTCCCCCGGCCGATACGCCAGGTGCAGATCCCAGGTCTCCAGGCGATAGCCCAGTGCCTGCGATGGATCAAAGGGTTGCGGCTCGCCTTCGCCGTGCAACCACAATTGCGCCTGATGAAAATCGCAGAAGTCCTTGAGGATCCTAAGGTCGCTCTCGGACAACGGCGCCATGTGGCGCAACAACACCGCCAGCGCCGAACCGCTGAACAACTCCACATGCCCCAGAGCCTGAGGCTTGCTCAAGCGTCGCAGCATGGCAGGCAAGCGGCTCATGACAGGTTGCAAGGCCTGTACCAGCACCGGGCAATCGTCGATGGCGACGATGTCCTGGCTACCGGCAGCACGGAAACCCACCTCAAGTTGCTTGCCCTTGGCGTCCCAACGCACCGCCACCCGGGCGCGGCGCCGATAGCCGAACTCGGGACCGCTCAAGGGGGCGGCCCAGGCCTCGGGCTCGACACCTGCGACCTTGGACAATTGCTCGGCGAGCATGCGCTGTTTCAGGGCAAGCTGTTCGTCATGGGGCAAGTGCTGGACACTGCAACCGCCGCAACGCCCGGCATGGGCGCAAGCCGCCGGACGACGCAGATCACTGGCGTTGAAGATGCGCTCGGCACGGGCCTCCACCACCTTGCCGTGGCTGCCCAGTACCCGAGCCTCGACTTCCTCACCGGCCAGGGCACCGCTGACAAACCAGGTACGCCCTTCGACAAAGGCAATGCCACGGCCGTCGTTGGCCAGACGCTGAATAGTCAAACGCTGCTTCTTGCCCACCGGAATCTGTGGGGCCCGGCTACCGCCCGCAGGCTGGAAGCGCAGGCCTCTCTCGTGCTTAGCCATCAGTTGGGCGCATCGAAAATGCCGGTCGACAGGTAACGATCGCCACGGTCACAGATGATCGCGACCATGACCGCGTTTTCCACTTCCCGGGACAGGCGCAGCATCGCTGCCACCGCACCACCGGAAGACACGCCGCAGAAGATGCCCTCTTCCCGGGCCAGGCGCCGGGTCACGTCTTCGGCTTCGCTCTGGGCCATATCGACGATGCGATCGACCCGACTGGCCTGATAGATCTTCGGCAGGTACTCCTCGGGCCAGCGGCGAATACCGGGAATGGCCGAGCCTTCCATCGGCTGCAGACCCACGATCTGCACCTGGGGATTCTGTTCTTTCAGATAGCGCGAAGTGCCCATGATGGTGCCGGTGGTGCCCATCGAGCTGATGAAGTGAGTGATGCTGCCCTGGGTCTGGCGCCAGATTTCGGGACCGGTGCCGGTGTAGTGGGCTTCCGGATTGTCGCCGTTGGCGAACTGATCGAGCACCTTGCCACGGCCTTCGGCCTGCATCCGCTCGGCCAGGTCACGGGCGCCTTCCATGCCCTCTTCCTGACTGACCAGGATCAGCTCGGCACCATAGGCGGTCATCGCCGCCTTGCGCTCGGCGCTGGAGTTGTCGGGCATGATCAGGATCATCTTGTAACCCTTGATCGCCGCAGCCATGGCCAGGGCGATACCGGTGTTGCCCGAGGTCGCTTCGATCAGGGTATCCCCGGCCTGGATCTGCCCACGCAACTCGGCGCGAGTGATCATCGACAGTGCCGGACGGTCCTTGACCGAACCCGCCGGGTTATTGCCCTCGAGCTTGAGCAGCAGGGTATTGCTGGTGGCGCCGGGCAGGCGCTGCAAACGAACCAGCGGGGTGTTGCCGACGCAATCGGCGATGGTTGGGTACTGCAAGGTCATGGCGTATTCGCAATCCAGACTGCGGGGGCGCCTATCATACCGGCAAACGCCCAAGCGCCATATCACGCAAAGTGCGGGGCTTATGGCTTATTGATATAAGGCAGCGCAGTGCCGGTTCAGGCCGCCAGCAACTGCATATGAATACGCAGGCCATGGGCCGTGTTCTGCGCCCACAGCCGCCCACCCTGGCGCCCCACCGCATTGCGCGCAATGCTCAGGCCGAGGCCGAAGCCACCATCTCCCGGTCGCGATCCGTCCAGCCGAGTAAAAGGCGCGAAGATCCGCTCCAGGTCCTCTTCGGCCACGCCGGGCCCCTGGTCGTCCAGCCACAAATGCCAATATTCAGCGTCACGTCGACCGTCGAGGATGATCAGAGCGCCGGGCGGTGAATGTCGGATGGCGTTGCGCAGAATGTTTTCCAGGGCCTGGGCCAGGGTATTGAGATGCCCGCGCACCCAGCAATCCGCCGGTAGGTCACAGCGCAACTGCGCTGGGGACCAGCCACTTTCAAAGCAGGCGTTCTCGCTGAGCATCTCCCACAAGGCCTGGACCTGAATCTGCTCCTCAGGCAGCGGCGCCCGCTCAGTGTCCAGCCAGGCCAGTTGCAGGCTGTCCTCCACCAGGCGCTGCATACCGTCGACTTCCCGGGACAGGCGCTCACGCAATGCCTCCAGGTTTTGTTCGCTGTCGCAAGCCACCCGCAGACGACTCAACGGAGTGCGCAACTCGTGGGACAGGTCCCGCAGCAACTGCTGCTGCACAGCCACGGTGCTTTGCAGCCGCTCGGACATCTGATCGAAGGCTCGCCCCAACTCCCCCAATTCGTCCTTGCGCTGAGTGGTCTCGGTGGACAGCCGCACATTCAACTGCTCCGCACGCCAGGCATTGGCCTGTTCACGAAGCTGATTGAGCGGCACCACCAACAAGCGATAAAGGCCCACGCACAGCAGCAGCGTGAAGAGCCCTGGGATCACGCCGTTGGTGATCACGCGCCAGAACACCCGATATCGCCCAGGCATGAAACGCTGCGGCAGCTCGATGACCAGACTGCCGAGGGACGGATCATCGGGGAACGGAATTTTCAGCCAGGGCAACCCACGGCTGTGCCGGCTCACCGGCCAATCCGCCCCCCGCAGGAACGTCAGTCGCTGCGCCTCGGCCGGTGTCAACGGGTAGCTGCTCAGGGCTTGCAGATCGCTGCCGATGACCCCGACCCAAGTGTTCTCACGACCGGCCATTTCCTGGATCCAGGCATCGACACCGGCATTCTGGCCTTTCTTCCAGGCCTGTTCCGCTTCCTGCGCGTAGTTGCGCAAGGTGGCCCGGGCTTCATCGGCGAGGTACAGGTTCTTCTGCTCCACATAGCGCCCCCAGGACCAGCTCAGCCAGATCATCAACAGACAGAAAGCCACCAACAGGCAGGCCAGTTTCCAGAACAGCGAGTGTCGACCCGGCAGATCAGACCAGCTCATCGAAGGCGCTCAGCACATAGCCCTTGCCCCACACCGTGCGCACTTCACGTTCGCTGTAGCCCAGTGCCTTGAGCTTGCGACGTATCTGACTGACATGCATGTCCAGGCTGCGATCGTGCGCCGCATACCCGCGCTGCAGGACATGCTGATAAAGAAAGGCCTTGCTCAATACCTCATCGACATTGCGATGCAGGGTTTCCAGCAGACGGTATTCGCTACGGGTCAGACCGGCCCAGCGCTCGGCAAAGAACACGTCACACAGCTCGTCATCAAAACGCAGGCTCTGAACGCTGCTGGTGAGTTTCGGCGGTGTCGGCCGCTGATCCAGGGCCACTCGCCGCAGGATGGCTTCAATGCGTACCCGCAGCTCGGCCATGCTGAAGGGCTTGGGCAAGTAGTCGTCGGCACCCAGGCGGAATCCACTGATGCGATCGGCCTCTGCGCCCAGGGCCGACATCAGCAACACCGGCGTAGAGTGACTCTGGCGAAAGTGAGTCAACACCGCCAGGCCGTCCATGCCCGGCAAGAGGATGTCCATCAACACCACATCAAAGGCTTGCCGACGCGCGATGCCCAAACCTTCCTGGCCATTCTGGCACCAGGTCACGGCAAAGCCGCAGCGCCCCAGCTGCTCATGCACATAGGCACCGAGCACCGGGTCGTCTTCAATTGCCAGGATACGGGGAGGTTCAACAGCTACGGGAGTCATTAGCTTCTGCAAGTCATTCTCAGTTGAGCAATTATTCAAGATTGCCCGGACCGCGGCAACCAGCGCCTTGGTCGTAGCCCCCCTATCCGCCTTCCGGCTGTCGGCTAAGCGTCTGCAATTTGCCAAGATCAGCCTCCGGCAAATCGTTACACTGCGCAGGTGGCGCATCACGGACGTGCCCGTCGACCTTTCAAAACAGCGTGGAAGCAGGAGAGTTGCGTGCTCAAGAAACTGGGAATCAAAGGCCGCGTACTGTTGCTGACCTTGCTACCCACCAGCCTGATGGCTTTGGTGCTGGGCGGCTATTTCACCTGGATGCAGCTCTCCGACCTGCAGACCCAATTGCTGCAGCGCGGCGAAATGATCGCCGAACAGCTGGCTTCCCTGGTGGCACCGGCGATGGGCAACCGCAACTCGCCGATGCTCGAGCGCATCGCCACCCAGGCCCTGGAACAGCAGGACGTACGCGCGGTGTCATTCCTTGCCCCCGATCGCACGCTCATGGCTCACGCCGGCCCCAGCATGCTCAACCCACCGCCCAGCGGCAACAGCACCCACATGATGCAACGCAGTGGCAGCGACGCGACTCGCTACCAATTGCCGGTCTTCGGCCGCCACCGCAATCTGGCCGGCGATCTGATCCCCGATGAGTCCGACCGTTTGCTGGGCTGGGTGGAACTGGAGCTGTCCCATAGCGGCATGCTGTTGCGCGGCTACCGCAGCCTGTTCGCCAGCCTGCTGTTGATTGCCGCCGGCCTGGCCGGTGCCGCGTTGCTGGCAGTGCGCATGGGGCGGACCATCAATAACCCGCTGACCCAGATCAAGCAGGCCGTGGCGCAACTCAAGGACGGCAACCTGGAAACCCGCTTGCCGCCCCTGGGCAGCCAGGAACTCGATGAGCTGGCTTCGGGCATCAATCGCATGGCCAGCACCCTGCAAAATGCTCAGGAAGAATTGCAACACAGCATCGATCAGGCCACCGAAGACGTGCGCCAGAACCTGGAAACCATCGAGATCCAGAACATCGAGCTGGATCTGGCACGCAAGGAGGCCCTGGAGGCCAGCCGCATCAAGTCGGAATTCCTGGCCAACATGAGCCATGAGATCCGCACGCCCCTCAATGGGATTCTCGGCTTCACCCACCTGCTGCAGAAAAGCGAGCTGACACCACGCCAGCTGGACTACCTGGGGACCATCGAAAAGTCCGCCGACAGCCTGTTGGGGATCATCAACGAGATCCTCGACTTCTCGAAAATCGAAGCGGGCAAACTGGTGCTCGACAGCATTCCATTCAACCTGCGGGACTTGCTGCAGGACACCTTGACCATCCTCGCTCCGGCAGCCCACGCCAAGCAGCTGGAACTGGTGAG
>NZ_MOAK01000081.1:81625-82299 GCF_003732485.1 Pseudomonas protegens | reverse complement strand
AAGCAGATCCTCACCAACCTGGTGAGCAACGCCATCAAGTTCACCCGCGAAGGCACCATCGTCGCCCGGGCGATGCTGGAAGAGGAACACGAAGACAGCGTGCAACTGCGCATCAGCATTCAAGACACCGGCATCGGCCTGTCAAACCAGGATGTTCGCGCTCTGTTCCAGGCTTTCAGCCAGGCCGACAACTCGCTGTCGCGGCAACCCGGTGGCACTGGGTTGGGGCTGGTGATCTCCAAGCGCCTGATCGAACAGATGGGCGGCGAAATCGGCGTCGACAGCACTCCGGGCGAAGGCTCGGAATTCTGGATCAGCCTGAACCTGCCGAAAACCCGCGACGACGCCGAGGACTTGCCCGGTCCCCCATTGCTGGGGCGGCGCGTAGCGGTGCTGGAGAATCACGAACTGGCCCGTCAGGCCCTGCAGCACCAACTGGAAGACTGCGGCCTGGAAGTGACCCCGTTCAATACCCTGGAAGCCCTGACCAATGGCATTACCGGCGTGCATCAAAGCGATCAGGCCATTGATCTGGCGGTGCTTGGTATCACCACCAACGACATGTCTCCCGAGCGCCTGAGTCAGCATATCTGGGACCTGGAGCACCTGGGCTGCAAAGTCCTGGTGCTGTGCCCGACCACTGAACAGACGCTGTTTCACCTATCGGTCCCCAA
>NZ_MOAK01000081.1:73194-81562 GCF_003732485.1 Pseudomonas protegens | reverse complement strand
CCGATCTGGTCACTCCGCGCCGGGCCCGCAGCGAGCCGGAGGAAAGCCTCTCCAGCCGTGCTCCGCGGGTCCTGTGTGTCGACGACAACCCGGCCAACCTGCTGCTGATCCAAACCCTGCTGGAGGACATGGGCGCCAAGGTGCTGGCGGTGGACAACGGTTACGCAGCGCTGAACGCGATCCAGAACGAATCTTTCGACCTGGTGATGATGGATGTGCAGATGCCGGGTATGGACGGCCGGCAAAGTACCGAGGCGATCCGCCAATGGGAAAGCGAGCGCCATGGCACGCCGCTGCCCATCGTGGCCCTGACCGCCCATGCCATGGCCAACGAAAAGCGCGCCCTGCTGCAAAGCGGCATGGACGATTACCTGACCAAGCCCATCAGTGAGCGGCAACTGGCCCAGGTGGTACTGAAATGGACCGGACTGGCCTTGCGCAACCAGGGCCCGGAACGGGCCAATGATCGCTCGGAGCTGAGCCTGGAACTGCAAGTGCTGGATCAGGACGAAGGCCTGCGCCTGGCGGCCGGCAAGGCTGATCTGGCGGCGGACATGCTGGCCATGTTGCTGGCGTCCCTGGAGGCCGATCGCGAAGCGATCAACGCCGCTCGCGCAGCCAACGACCACAACGCCCTGATCGAACGGGTCCACCGCCTGCACGGTGCCACCCGATATTGCGGAGTGCCGCAGTTGCGCGCCGCCTGCCAGCGCAGCGAAACCCTGCTCAAGCAGGAAGACGCCAAAGCCTTCGCCGCACTGGACGAACTGGACCACGCCATCGGCCGCCTGGCCGTCGAAGCGCGGATCAACGCCTGATCCAGGGCAAGACCTGTCCGGCGCCCGGCCTGCATGCTGGGCGCCCCGACCAAGGATGCAAGCATGCGTACGATTCTTTTCAGCAGCCAGAACTACGACCGTCAAAGTTTTCTCGGCGCCCGCCTGCCCACAGGTATGGAACTGCACTTCCAGGCCGCCCGCCTGAGCCTGGACACCGTGGCCCTGGCCGAGCGCCATGAAGTGGTCTGCGCCTTTATCAACGACGACCTGAGCGCTCCGGTGCTGGAGCAACTGGCCGCCGGCGGCACCCGGCTGATCGCCCTGCGTTCAGCCGGCTACAACCATGTCGACCTGCCCGCCGCCAAGCGCCTGGGCCTGGATGTGGTCCGAGTCCCGGCCTATTCGCCCCACGCCGTGGCGGAACACGCGGTGGCGCTGATCCTGGCGCTGAACCGACGCCTGCATCGAGCCTACAATCGCACCCGCGAAGGCGACTTCACCCTTCATGGCCTGACCGGCTTCGACCTGGTGGGCAAGACCGTGGGCATTGTCGGCACCGGGCAGATCGGCGCCACCTTCGCGCGCATCATGGCCGGCTTCGGCTGCCAGTTGCTGGCTTACGACCCCTTCCCCAATCCTGCCGTCGAGGCCCTGGGGGCTCGCTACCTGAGCCTGCCGGAGCTACTGGCCCAGGCGCAGATCATCAGCCTGCACTGCCCACTCACCGACGACAGTCGCTACCTGATCAACCAGGACAGCCTGGCGCACATGCAACCCGGGGCAATGCTGATCAATACCGGGCGTGGCGGCCTGGTGGATACGCCGGCGCTGATCGAAGCGCTGAAGAGCGGCCAACTGGGCTACCTGGGGCTGGACGTCTATGAAGAGGAGGCCCAGCTGTTCTTCGAGGACCGTTCCGACCTGCCCTTGCAGGATGACGTGCTGGCCCGGCTGCTGACCTTCCCCAACGTGATAGTCACCGCGCACCAGGCCTTCCTGACCCACGAAGCCCTGGCGGCCATCGCCGACACCACCTTGCACAACATCGCCAGCTGGGCTGCGGGCCAGCCGCAGAATCAGGTTCACGGCTGAAATCCCGACCACGGCCTGATCGAAGGTCACCTGCCCGCAACCTGCGGCGCAGGGGCCCGTGCTAGCATACGCGGCAGATTTGGAGGACCCATGGTCGAACACGATTTCCGCTACAACCTGATGAACCCGCAACACACCCTGATCGAATGCCGCGCCCTGGTACCAGGTCGCTATCAAGTCACCGGCAACGGTGGTTCGATCCGTACCGACGACGTATTGCTGGTGACGCTCAAGGGCAGCAAGGACCTGTCCATGCGCCTGACAGTGGACACCGTCCGCCACCTGATCAATCCGGTCGGCCAATGGGTCGCTGTGGCACGTGGCCCGGTATTCGGCGAACTGGCGATTCATCAATGGCAAGTCAACTGCGACAGCTGCGCAGCAGAACTGAACTTCGAGTTTGCAGTGGATGCCAAGCTCGGCACCAAGGCCCAGAAGCCTGCCGCCAGCGCACGAATTGCCGAGCTGGGCTGGGCCAGCGAGGGCGAACGTCACCTCTGCCCGAAATGCCAGCAGGCCGGCCAATGAAACGCCTGGCGCTGACTGCGGCACTGGGGGCCGGCCTGATGGGCTGTGCCGCCGAGCCGCTTAAGCTGCAGCAGGATCGCAGTTACGTCCTGGAATGGATTGGCGAGCGGCCGTTGATCGACTACAGCCACCTGACCATCACCTTGGGTGAAGACGGTCGCGCCTATGGCAATGGCGGCTGCAACCACTGGTTCGCGCCTTACACACTGGACGGCGAAAAGCTCAGCTTCGGCAAGGTAGGCAGCACCCGAAAACTCTGTGCCCCAGCCTTGATGGAGCAGGAACGGCGCTTCCTCCAGGCCCTGGAAAAGGTAGAGCGCTGGGATGTTTCGCCGATCGAGCAAGTGCGCTTCTGGCCTGCCGAAGGCAAGCCGCTGCGCTGGTGGCTGGAAGAAGGCTGATCCGACCCGGGGCAGGTTGCCCCCAGTTCCTGCGGCCGCCGACACTATCAGCGGCTGCAGGCAGCATCACCCCATCAATGACCGCGCAGGGCCTGCAATTTTGCCATTACGCCCGCTGCGGTCTGCTCACCCAGCAGTTGCTCACGCACCTTGCCCTTGTCGTCGATGATGTAGGTCACCGGCAGCGCCTCGCTGCGTGGCAAATCGAAGAGCTGCTCAGGATTTTGCGCCAGTACCGTGAACTTGATCCCCAGTTTCTCGCTGGCGCTCTTGAGTTCCTCGCCCTGTACATTGTCAAAATTGACCCCCAGCACAGTGGCCGATTGCCCTTTGAGCTGCTCGTTCAGGGCATTCAACTCGGGCACTTCAGTGCGACAAGGCCCGCACCACTCCGCCCAGTAGTTGAGCACCAGCCATTGCTTGTCCAGGCGCTCGGCGGCGACTTTCTGGCCGTATTGGTCGACCCCGTAGTCATTGCCACAGCCGCCCAGCAACAGGGTTGTAATGATCGCCAATGCTGCCGCCAATTGCCTTGCCATGCGCTGTTTCCTGTCTTGAAAGATGCCTTGAAAAATAACTGCCGACCCAGGGCCGATGCGACCTATCGACTCCCAAGGTTCAGGAGAGCCCGTCGCGCGGGTAGAATAGCCGCCACCTTACGCAAGATGCGACCCGCACATGACCGATCTGACGCTTTATCACAACCCGCGCTGCTCGAAATCCCGCGGTGCGCTGGAACTCCTGGAACAACGCGGCCTGGCGCCGACCGTGGTCCGCTACCTGGAAACCCCACTGGACGCCGCCCAGTTGCACCGCCTGCTGGGCAAGCTCGGCATCAGCGCGCGCCAGCTGTTGCGCACCGGCGAGGATGAGTACAAAGACCTCAACCTGGCGGACACCAGCCTCAGCGAAGAACAACTGATCGCTGCCATCGCCCAGCACCCGAAACTCATGGAACGGCCGATTCTCGAAACCGCCGACAAAGCCATCATCGGGCGCCCACCGGAAAATGTGCTGGAGATCCTGCCTTGAGCGCGCCGTACATTCTGATCCTGTATTACAGCCGCAACGGTTCGACCAACGAGATGGCCCGCCAGATCGCCCGAGGCGTCGAACAGGCCGGCCTGGAAGCGCGCCTGCGCACTGTCCCGGGAATTTCCACCGAGTGCGAAGCCGTGGCACCGAGCATTCCCGAAAGCGGAGCGCTGTATGCCAGCCTCGACGACCTGAAGCACTGCTCGGGCCTGGCCCTGGGCAGCCCGACTCGCTTCGGCAACATGGCAGCCCCGCTGAAGTACTTTCTCGACGGCACCAGCAACCTCTGGCTGACCGGCGCCCTGGTGGGCAAGCCCGCCGGCGTCTTCACCTCCACCGCCAGCCTCCATGGCGGCCAGGAAGCCACCCTGCTGTCGATGATGCTGCCGCTGTTGCATCACGGCATGTTGATCACCGGCCTGCCCTACAGCGAGTCGGCGTTGCTGGAAACCCGCGGCGGTGGCACGCCCTATGGCGCAAGCCATCATGCCGGGGCGGACGGCAAGAGCCCGCTGGACGAGCATGAAATCGCCCTGTGCCGGGCCTTGGGACTGCGCCTGGCGAAAACCGCTCAGCAATTGGAGAACGGCCGTGGCTAAGAAGCCGAAGATCCTGCCTGCGGTGGAGTGGCTGGAACCTCGGGTCCGGATAGCCCGGGTCCTCAGCCTGATCTGTTTTTTTGGCCTGGTCGGCCTGCTCTGCGTTTACTACCTGCTGGTAGCCGACCTCCACGGCGCCCGGCCCTGGGTGATCCTGCTGATCGAACTGGTGCCCCTGTTGCTGATGGCGCCGGGCATGCTCAGCGGCAGTGCCCGCGGGCACTCGTGGATGTGCTTTGTGGTCAACCTGTACTTCATCAAGGGGGCTCTGGCGGCCTACGACCCGAATCGTCAGTTGTTCGGCCTGCTGGAAATGTTCACCAGCCTGGCGGTGTTCACCTCGGCACTGCTCTACGTACGCTGGCGCTTCCAGCTCAATCGCCGGCTCGCCGGCGAAGGTGCCAGCCCGGCCTGACGCTCGCAGCACTCTGGTTCCCCGGGGCATCACATCAGCCCGGGGAGCTTGCATCGCCGTTTCGGCGCCCCCACCTTGGTCAGCAGACTTCTTGACCGATACTCCCGAACCGACCCGGAGCAGGCATGCACGATTACAAATGGCTGAACGAATACTGTCTTAATCGCTTCGGCTCCGCCGCAGCCCTGGAAGCTCAGTTGCCGACGCCGGCGAGCAACGACTATCTGCGCTCGCTGAGCGCTGATCGCTACTTGTCGACCCTGGCCTTGCGAGTCTTTCGCGCCGGGCTGAAACACAGCCTGGTAGACGCCAAATGGCCGGCGTTCGAACAAGTGTTCTTTGGCTTCGATCCAGACAAAGTGGTGCTCATGGGCGCCGAGCATCTGGAGCGACTGATGCAGGACACACGGATCATTCGCCATCTGGGCAAGCTCAAGAGTGTGCCGCGCAATGCCCAGATGATTCTCGATGTGGAAAAGCAGCACGGCAGTTTCGGCGCCTTCATTGCCGACTGGCCGGTCCAGGACATCACTGGGCTCTGGCAGTACCTGGCCAAGCACGGCAACCAAATGGGTGGGCTTTCCGCCCCGCGTTTCCTGCGCATGGTGGGCAAGGACACGTTCATCCCCACTTGGGACGTCGTGGCGGCACTCAATGCCCAGAACATCATCGACAAGGTGCCCAGCAGCAAGCGTGACCAGGCCCTGGTCCAGGAAGTGTTCAACCAGTGGCAGCAGGAAAGTGGTCGCCCACTGTGCCAGCTGTCGGCAATGCTGGCCTACACCGTCAATCACTGATCGCCCCTTCATCAACATGGCTCTCTGCCCGGTACAACGGGCAGGAGAACATCCGCTCTCAAGTCCTCCCTCCCGCTCAAGCTGACAATAAGCTGAACTAAACGCGGTTTTTTTCTTGCGCGGTTTTTTATCGGATAAAGTTCGCTGCGCACTTGCCACAACGACAAGAACGATAGATAGACAGTTACCTGTAGCCACACTCTGCTGGCCAATAGACGGGTATGACCTGACAACAAAGCACTGATCAGGCCAACAACCTGAACAAAGGCTGTCAGGTTTAAAAGAACTGCCGCCATTCATTCGTTTTTTTCACATTGCTTTCACTCTCCGACCACTTGGCCCGACCTAAATTGGCCCCAGTTGCGGCGAGGGCGACGGTGAGCGCATGCCGTTCTTTTCAGAACACCTGGCAACAACCCAATCAGGTAAACGACGTGCTCAATACTGCTGAATCCGGTACTGGCGGCAAGACCATCCGCAGCTTTCGAATCTTGGCTGGCGCCTGCGGGGCAGCCCTGGCGACCCTCGTCTGCGGTTTTGTTCTGTGGCCAGCCACGCCACTGGACCTGGGTGTCGACAACCAGATGCAGCAAGCTGGCTTCTATCGCCACTGGCAAGGCGGCGAGGTGATTGCCCTGGTGCGGCATGCCGAGCGCTGCGACCGCTCCGCCAATCCCTGCCTGGGGCCTGCCGATGGCATCACTTTGTCCGGAAGCCGCATTGCCGGCGATCTGGGCCGGGCGTTCCGCACCCTGGGCATGGCCTCCACCGATGTCATCAGCAGCCCGGCAACCCGTACCCGGCAAACCTCGGAATTCATGTTCAACCGGCCGGTGCAGACCCAGGACTGGCTGAGCAACTGCGGCGAGCAGTTCGAACAACAGATCAAGGCGCACAAGTTGTTCAAGCGCAATCTGGTCCTGGTTACCCACAGCGATTGCATCAGTGACCTGGAAAGCCTGTTGGGCTTTGAACATGCACTGGCCAGCAAGTACGCCAGCTCGCTATTTGTCACCCTGAACGTGGACGGAACCATGGAAGTAATGGGCATTATCAATGCCGCAAGCTGGCGAAAAACTCTTGAGCACCCTCTCGAGTAACTTGTAACTATTTTTAACAACCGCCCAACAGACTTTAATCGAAAAGCAGACACACTCTCTTGCTAATTAATTGACTCTATAAGCCCTTGCACTAAGAGAGCGAGCCCCTCCCACTTTAAACCCGACTTATCAAACAGACGGAGCCAAGTTTATTTTTTTAAAAACTTGAGAAAACCGAACATTCGACAACACTTTACGGTTTATCAGTAATACCTGATTAACTTAACGAACCACCGCTATCAGCAAATGAACTAGAGGACCCAAATGCAGCGCACTTTACCGCCCCAAGCTTATGGAACAAGCACCACATCTTCCGGCTATACCGTGGGCGGGAGTGCAACCAGCGGCATCCAGCGCTGGGCAATACCCTTCTTGCTGCTGGCCTTCGCTCTGTTCTACCTGCTGCCACTGACCAGCCACGGCCTGTGGATTCCGGATGAAACCCGCTATGCACAGATCAGCCAGGAGATGCTGCTGCGCGGCGATTGGGTGTCTCCGCACTTCATGGGCATCCGCTACTTCGAAAAACCCATTGCCGGCTACTGGATGATCGCCATCGGCCAGGCACTGTTCGGTGACAACCTGTTTGGGGTGCGTGTTGCCTCGGCCCTAAGCACCGGCCTCAGCGTGCTGCTGGCTTACCTGATCACTCGCCGGATCTGGAACGACCCGCGCAAGAGTTTTGCCGCTGCCCTGTTTTATATGAGCTTCGGTCTGATCGCCGGGCAAGCCGGGTACTCCAATCTCGATCCCCAGTTCACCTTGTGGGTCAACCTCAGCCTGGTGGCGCTCTGGTTCGCCCTGGGCAACCAGACCCTGCGCGGCCGGTTGCTGGCCTGGGGCACCGTGGGCGCCGCCTGCGGCATGGGCTTCATGACCAAGGGGTTCCTGGCCTGGCTGCTGCCAGTACTGATCGCCCTGCCCTACATGCTCTGGCAACGACGCTTCGGCGAGTTGCTGCGTTATGGCCTGGTGGCGGTGCTGGTGGCGATTGCCATCAGCCTGCCCTGGGTGTTGAGCATTCATGCCCATGAACCCGATTTCTGGCGGTTCTTCTTCTGGCATGAACATATCCGTCGCTTTGCCGCCGACAATGCCCAGCACACTCGCCCCTGGTGGTTCTACCTGCCGCTGCTGGTGGTCTCGAGCCTGCCCTGGGCCGCCTTGCTGCCCGGCACTCTGATTCAGGCCTGGAAGGACAAGCACCAGGCGGCCACCGGTTACCTGCTGCTGTGGTTGCTGCTGCCGTTGGCGTTCTTCAGCCTGAGCCGCGGCAAGCTGCCGACCTACATCATGCCCTGCCTGCTGCCCTTGGCCGTGCTCATGGGCCACGCACTGATCCAGTGGATCAGCGCAGGCAAGACCCGGACTGTGCGCCTCAACAGCCTGCTCAACCTGCTGATCGGCGTCGCTGCACTGGTAGCGCTGGTGGTGATCCAGATCACCCGGCCGGTGTACGGCCACGACGAAATGCTCAGCCTGTCCCTGGTGTTCATCATGCTCATGGGCTGGATCATCGCCAACCTGCTGCCGGCCTCCAGGCCGCTCAACTACTGGGCAGCACCGGCCCTGGGCATCTGGCTGCTGGTGGCGCTGCTGCCTGCGGGAATGCCCGGCTTGAT
>NZ_MOAK01000081.1:69126-73150 GCF_003732485.1 Pseudomonas protegens | reverse complement strand
AGCAGACTGACCGCCTGCTGAGCAACGACCTGGGAGCTGCCTCAGCGCTGGCCTGGCGCCTGCAGCGCCCGGACGTGGCGCTGTACAACACCGAGGGCGAACTGAAATACGGCCTGGCCTACCCTGAATCGGCCCAGCGCAAGGTCAGCATGGCCGACGTCGGCCAATGGGTCAGCGACGCACGCAAACAGGGATCGGTGGGCGTGGTGATGCGGGTCAAGGACGTGCTGGAGAACGAAGAGGTCGCCCTGCTTCCACCGGGTGGCAAGCGCTACGAACAAGGCAACATGCTGATCCTGATCCTGCCGGCCGCTCAACCCTGATCTGCCTGCCTTGAAACCTGCCTGAGAGCGTCAGCACCGACCACCGTCGCGCTGGCGCTTCTTGCACCTCCCTCCCACACACAGCCTGCAGAAATCCGCCCATGAAAAGCTGCAACAGCGAACGCAAGGCCCTGGCCCTGCTTCTGGGCGTCAGCGCCCTGATCCTGCTCCTCGGCCTGGGCTCCCGTGAGCTGTGGGGGGCGGAAACCCGCTGGGCCAACATTGCCTTGCAGATGCTGCAGAGTGGCGACTACTTCGACCCCTATCTCAAGGGCGCCCCCTATTACGACAAACCCCTGCCGTCCTACTGGCTGATCACCGCCAGCGCCTGGCTGACCGGGGGCCTGGGGCACTGGTCGCTGCGGCTGTCCTCGGTGCTCGCCGGTTGGCTGAGCATCTGGCTGGTGTACCGGCTTGGCGAGCAGCTGTTTCACAAGGGCACCGGATTGATCGCCGGCTGGATGCTGGCCACCACCTTCTACTTCGCATTCTGGGCACGGGTGGCCACCGCGGACATTCTCACCGTGTGTGGAGTGCTGGCAGCAGTGTGGTGGTACTGGCGAGGGCCGGAAGACACCCGCCTGAGTCGCTATTGCCTGTTCTTCCTGCTGTTGGCGGCGACTTCGCTGCTCAAGGGATTGATCGGTTTCGTCCTCCCTGGGCTGATCCTGCTGCCACACCTGCTGAGCCAGGGACGCTGGAAACTTCACCTCAATCCGCGCCTGTACCTGGCGTTGCTGGTGGCTGCCCTGCTGTACATGGTGCCGTTCGTGCTCTCGCACCTGTATGGCGCCCCGACCTACGGTGAAAGCGGGCTGAGCCTGGTATTCCGGGAAAATGTGCAGCGCTTCTTCGACCCTTTCGACCACATCGGGCCGATCTATACCTACCTGATCTACCTCCCGGCCTACACCTTGCCCTGGGCACCCTGCTGGGTACTCGGCCTCTGGGTAGCGGCGCGTCACTGGCGCCAGCTACAACCCAATGAGCGCTGGCTGGTTTGGGCCCTGGGCTTGTTGTTCCTATTTTTCACTGCCAGCGGCAGTCGGCGCAGCTATTACGTCCTGCCTCTGGTGCCCTTCGCCCAACTATTAGGGGCCTGGTGGCTGAACCGCCACCTGCTACAACGACGCGCCAGCGGCAAGCACAGCGAACGCAACTGGACCATAGGCTTTGCCAGCGCAGCGGTGGTCCTGCTGCTGGTGCTGGGGGTGGCCTACCCCTGGAGCAATGGCGGAGGCGGTGTCATCCAGTTCGGCACGCAGGTCAGGGCCGAGGCGAGCCGGATTGCCCCCTGGAATCAATGGCGGATGGTGATGGTCGAGGTGGATAACAAAGTGCCGCTGTACCTGCAGAATCAGGGAGCGCCCTTCTATTACGTCGCCGAAACCCAGGACTTCCCGCGTTCCGGCAGCAGCGCGGACTTCATGGCCTGGCTGGACAGGACCAGCGGCCAGCATTGGGACCCCCAGCGCACGCTGATCCTGGTGCAACAGAGTCAGAACGAACCGTCGATGCTCAGCTACCTGGGCAAGGATCATCAACTGATCCGCACACTGCCGACCAATGGTGAACGGCTGGCGAAAAAACAAGCCGAGGGCAGTATCGCCTTCATTCCGCAGGTTCCCGGGACCTGAGGCCCCTCGCCACGCCGGATAGCAACCGGCAGGGCGATGGAGGCTCAGCGAGAACGGATCAGAGATTCACCACGTTGACGAAACGCGGCGTGGCGCTGTCGTCGATGCGCAGGCTGGTGAAGTCGAACAGATTGCGATCCGCCAGTTGCGAAGGGATCACGTTCTGCAGGCCGCGGAAAATGCTTTCAGTACGCCCCGGGCTCTTGCGCTCCCACTCCAGGAGCATTTCCTTGACCACCTGACGCTGCAGGTTCTCCTGGGAACCGCAGAGGTTGCAGGGAATGATCGGGAACTGCTTGAGGTCGGAGTAGGCCTGAATGTCCTTCTCGCTGCAGTAGGCCAGCGGGCGGATCACCACATTGCGCCCGTCATCGGCCAGCAGCTTGGGCGGCATGGCCTTGAGCGAGCCGTTGTAGAACATGTTGAGGAAGAAGGTCTCGACGATGTCGTCACGATGGTGACCGAGGGCCATCTTGGTGGCGCCGATCTCGTCGGCGAAGGTGTACAGGGTGCCACGACGCAGGCGCGAGCACAGCGAGCAGGTGGTCTTGCCTTCCGGTATCAGCTCCTTGACCACCGAGTAAGTGTCCTTCTCGACGATGTGGTACTCGATCCCCAATTCCTTGAGGTAGGCCGGCAGCACATGCTCGGGGAAACCGGGTTGCTTCTGGTCCATGTTCACCGCAACGATCTCGAACTTGATCGGCGCCACCTTCTGCAGGTGCAACAGCACGTCGAGCATGGTGTAGCTGTCCTTGCCGCCGGACAGGCAGACCATGACCTTGTCGCCATCTTCGATCATGTTGAAGTCGGCGACCGCTTCGCCCGCCTGTCGGCGAAGGCGTTTCTGCAGTTTGTTCTGGTTGACCGTAAGAGTGCCCATGGCGCTTGGAATCCGCGAGGTATGTGACGAAAAGCCGGACATTTTACGCAAAAACCCCGGCCCCTTGAAAGCGTCGCAACGTAGCGTTCCCCTGGGCTGCGGTGACAGACACACCAGCGATTACCCTGGGGTTTTACAGCGCGATTTGCTCTAAAGGTGCGCACATCTGACGAAAACTCCTCCCTATACTGCGACATAAGGTCGCATGCATATATAGACCTATACTGACTGTGCCACTTGGCTGTAAGCGCTCCGTTGGGGGGCGATGGCAACAATAAAGGAGTGACTGACCATGATTCATCATGTCGTAGGACTCTTCACCCACCCCGATCAGGAATGGCGAGACATCCGCGGCGATGCAGAAGAAAGCATCAGCCACATGTACCTGACCCACACGCTGATTCTGGCGGCGATACCCGCCATCTCGGCCTTTATCGGCACCACCCAGGTTGGCTGGGTCATCGGCAACCGCGCGCCGGTGATGCTGACCATGGAAAGCGCCCTGTGGATGACCATCATGTCGTACCTGGCCATGCTCGGCGGCGTGGCGGTGATGGGGGCTTTCATCCACTGGATGGCCCGGACCTATGACGCCAGTCCGAGCCTGGCGCGCTGCGTCGCCTTTGCCACCTACACCGCGACTCCGTTGTTTGTCGGCGGCCTGGCGGCGCTGTATCCCCATATGTGGCTGGGGATGATCATCGGCACGGCGGCGATCTGCTACACGGTGTACCTGCTCTACGTCGGGCTACCGACCTTCATGAACATCCCGTCGGACGAGGGATTCCTGTTTTCCAGCTCGGTCCTGGCGGTAGGACTGGTGGTGCTGGTAGCGATCATGGCCTTCACCGTGATTGTCTGGGGCCTGGGCGTCGGCCCCGTGTACACCAACTGACGCCGCACCAATAATAATCCTCCATCTGCCAACACAGGCCGCCGCAAGGCGGCCTTCTTAATGGGCGCTCCTGCGACCATTCGGCGCCTGGGCGATTCGGATTCGCCGGTCTTTGCGGCATACTCAGCCACTCTGGAGAGCCGTTAAGCATGCCCGAGCAACTCAATACCCGCGTCGAAGACTGTTTCCTACTCGCTGAATCCTTTTTCAAACGTCCTTTCAAACGCCCGGTGGTCAGCCTCAAATTACGAGGCCAGAAAGCCGGGGTCGCCCATTTGCACGAAAA
>NZ_MOAK01000081.1:44165-69071 GCF_003732485.1 Pseudomonas protegens | reverse complement strand
AAGCAGACCGTGGCCCACGAAGTCGCGCACCTGATCGCCCATCAGTTGTTTGGCGAGCGCATTCAGCCCCACGGCGAAGAATGGCAACTGATCATGCGCGGGGTGTATGAACTGCCGCCCAATCGTTGCCACACCTATGACGTCAAACGCCGCAGCGTGACCCGCTACATCTACCGCTGCCCCTGCGCCGAAAGCGATTTTCCGTTTTCGGCGCAACGCCACAAGCTGGTGTCTCAGGGGCGTCGCTACCTGTGTCGACGCTGTCGGCACACCCTGGTCTACAGCGGAGAAACCAGGGTCGAGTGATGGCGCCAACGCGCTTCGCCGGCAAGCCGACGCCTAGGCGATGATCTGGTTGCGCCGCAGCTCCTCGATACGCTCAGCGCTGTAACCAAGCTCCGCCAGCACCTGATCGGAATGGGCGCCCAGCCTGGCGCCGATATGCCGCGGCTCGGGCAAACCTTCGGAGAACTTCAGCGGACATGCCATCTGTGCCTGGAGGCTACCGTCTTCCCGGGGGACCTGGCTCACCAGTTGCCGAGCCTGCAATTGGGGATGCTCCACCGCCTCGGCCAGGCTCAGCACGGGTTCGACACAAGCGTCGAGCCCGACAAACAACTGGCAAAGCTCGGCGAAGTCGTGTTTTTCAAACTCGATCTGCAAGGCCTGCTTGAGGGCCCTTTGCTGCTCGGGCAGGGGGGACAAGCCCTGGACCGCCAGTTCCGACCGCCCCAGGGCTTCACACAGCTGCTGCATGAACACCGGCTCCAGGCTGCCCACCGATAGCCAACGCCCATCCCGGCTGCGGTAGTAGTCGTAGAAGCTGCCACCATTGAGCACCTGCTGCTCCATTCCCGGCTCAACCCCGCAAGCCAGGTAACCGGCTCCGGCCATGGCGTTCAGGCTGAACACGCAATCGGTCATGCTGATATCCAGGTGCTGGCCCTGCCCGCTGTGCTGCCGGGCGATCACCGCCGCCAGCAGGCCGATCACGCCGTGCAGCGAGCCCCCGGCGATATCCGCCGCCTGGATGCCCAGAGGCAGCGGACCCTGGTCGCGACGCCCGGTCTGGCTGGCGAGCCCGGCAAGGGCCAGGTAGTTGATGTCGTGGCCGGCGCGGTCCTTGTAGGGCCCGGTCTGGCCATAGCCGGTAATCGAGACATAGATCAGCCGTGGGTTGATCGCCTTCAAAGCCTCGTACCCCAGTCCCAGGCGCTCCATCACGCCCGGGCGAAACTGTTCAAGAATGATGTCATGGTCCTGCAGCAGTTGCCGGATCACCTCCAGCGCCTCCGGCCGCTTGAGATCCAGGGCCAGGCTGCGCTTGTTGCGGTTGAGATAGGCGTGACTGGCGGATACGCCGTGATCGTGGGGCGGCAGCACCCGCAGCAGGTCCATGCGGGTCGGCGACTCGATGCGCAGCACCTCGGCCCCCATGTCCGCCAGCAGCAGCGAGGCGAATGGCCCCGGCAACAGGGTGGAGAAATCCAGTACCTTGAGTGACGCCAACGGCCCTTGCATGTGCCCTCTCCTCTTGATCGACCGCCTCAGAGTAGGCAGCCGCGAGCAGCGCAACAATTACCACAACGGTCAGCCGGACTGACCGTTACGCTCAATCCCCAGGCAATAAAAAACCCGCCGCAGCGGGTTTCTTATATTCAGCAAGGCTTACTTGATGCTCGGTGCCGGACCTTCGGCCACACCCAGATCGTCGGTTTCACGTGTGTCGCTGATACCGCGGCCACCAGACGCCAGCTCGACCTGCAGTTTGTCTTCGTCCAGTTCCTTGACCCACTTGGCGACGACCAGGGTAGCCACGGCATTGCCCACCAGGTTGGTCAGGGCTCGGGCTTCGGACATGAAGCGGTCGATACCCAGAATCAGCGCCAGACCGGCCACTGGGAGGTGACCCACGGCCGACAGGGTGGCGGCCAGAACGATGAAGCCACTGCCAGTCACACCGGCAGCACCTTTGGAGGACAGCAGCAGTACCAGCAGCAGGGTGATCTGGTGAGTGATGTCCATGTGAGTGTCAGTTGCCTGAGCAATGAACACCGCCGCCATGGTCAGGTAGATCGAGGTACCGTCCAGGTTGAAGGAGTAACCGGTAGGAATCACCAGGCCGACCACCGACTTCTTGGCACCCAGGCGCTCCATCTTGATCAGCATGCGTGGCAGGGCCGACTCCGAGGACGAGGTGCCCAGCACGATCAGCAGTTCTTCGCGGATGTAGCGGATCAGCTTGATCACGCTGAAGCCGTGGGCGCGGCAGATAGCACCCAGGACCACCAGCACGAACACCACGCAGGTGATGTAGAAGCAGATCATCAACTGGCCCAGTTGCACCAGGGAGCCGACGCCGTAGGCACCGATGGTGAAGGCCATGGCACCCAGCGCACCCAGGGGCGCGAGCTTCATGATCATGTTGATGATGTTGAACATCACGTGGGCGAAGCGGTCGATGAAGTCCAGCACCGGTTTGCCGTAGGCACCCAGGCGATGCAGGGCGAAACCGAAGATCACCGAGAACATCAGCACTTGCAGGATGTCGCCATTGGCAAAGGCACCGACGATGGTCGACGGGATCACGTTGAGGATGAAGCCGACAATGCTCTGGTCATTGCCCGCAGTCACATAGGCCGCGACTTTCGAAGCATCCAGGGTCGAGGCGTCAATGTGCATGCCGGCACCCGGCTGCACCACGTTGACCACGATCAGGCCGATCAGCAGGGCAATGGTGGAGACGATTTCGAAGTACAGCAGCGCGTAGCCGCCAGTCTTGCCCACCGATTTCATGTTCTGCATGCCGGCGATACCACTCACCACGGTGCAGAAAATGATCGGCGCAATGACCATCTTGATCAGTTTGATGAACCCATCACCCAGAGGCTTGAGGGCCACGCCGGTCTGAGGATAGAAGTGACCGAGCAGGATGCCGATGGCGATGGCAACGATCACCTGGAAATACAGGGATTTGTACAGTGGCTGACGAGTCGTCATTGCAAAGTTCCTCAAGAGCCCCGGCATACAGCTTCCGTCGATGCATGCGGTGCCTAAAGTGCGAACCCTCCTGCGCTGGAGGGATTTGTTGTGTCGAGCTGCGTGCTGGCAGATCTTCCGGCTCTATCGCAAAGCCCGTGCCACCTTGTAAAAAGGCCCTACAGGCCTTTAGACATCAGGGGTCGAGCCGATCTTTGCATCCCTTGCACCCGGCGCAGCTGGCGGATTTCCGCCCATTCACCGAGTCTCGTCCTACAATTTGGCGGATATCCGCCTTGTTCCCTCATGGGGGGCTGGCTAACATCCGCCACTCAATGGACGGACCAGCCTTCATGCGCGAACGCACCATCGCCAGCCACTTTGCCCGTGCCGCCTTAGGTGGTGCACGTCGTCGCGGTTACGATTACGAGCCGCTGCTGCTGCAACTGGGCATCAGCCCCGAACTGCTGGGCCAGCCCAAGGCCCGCATCGCCCCCGAGCAATTCACCTGTCTGCTGCAGCAACTGTGGCTGGCGTTGGACGATGAATACCTGGGCTTCGGCCATGGCCCCAGTAAACGCGGAACCTTCGCCATGATGTGCCACGCGCTGATCCACTGCCGCACCTTGGAAAAAGCGCTCAACCGCGGCTTATTATTTTATAGCTTGTTTGCGCAAGCTCCGCGCCTTCGTCTGACGCGTGAAGGGGAAATGGCTCGCCTGAGCCTGGATGATTCTGAGCTATGGGACCCGGAGCACTTTCTTAGCGAAAGCCTGCTGGTGATCTGGCATCGCCTGGGCAGTTGGCTGATCGGCCAGCGCATACGTCTTGAGCAAGCCTGCTTCAGCTACCCGAAACCCGAACACGGCGCGGAATACGATCTGCTGTTTCCCTGCCCACTGCAGTTCAGCCAGGAACACAGTAGCCTGTTGTTCCACAGTCGCTACCTGGGCATGCCGTTGCTACAGGATGAACGTACCCTCAAGCACTTCCTTGAGCGCTCCCCCGCCGACCTGTTGTCACGCCCGGACCAGGGCGACAGCCTCAGCAGCCAGTTGCGACGCCTGCTCAGCCGTGACCGAGAGCGCTGGCCCGACCTGGAAAGCGTTGCCCAGCACCTGCACGTCAGCCCGCAAACACTGCGCCGTCATCTGCGGGAAGAGGGTTCGAGCTTTCAGGCGTTGAAGGATGAACTGCGCCGCGACATCGCCATCTATCACCTGGGGCGGGCCGACCTGTCATTGCAACAAATCGCCGAGCAACTGGGCTTTTCCGAACCCTCGGCCTTTCATCGGGCATTCAAGAAATGGACCGGCCTGACCCCAGGCGCCTATCGGGCCCGGGAGCAGTAGCAAAAGCGTCCTTTACAGGGCCGGGAAGTGAATCCTGAAGGCCGCACCGCCCAAGGCAGAATCCCCCAGGGTCAACTGCGCGCCGTAACTCTCGATGATGTCCTTGACCACCGCCAGGCCTATGCCCTGCCCTGGGTGCTGGCGATCAAGACGCTCGCCACGCTGGAGAATCCGTGCCCGCTGATCCGGCGGCACACCAGGACCATCGTCTTCCACACACAGCTCAGAACCGTCCAGAGTCTCGCGCACACTGATGCGCACCGAGCTCAGGCACAGGCGGTAGGCGTTCTCCAGCAGGTTGCCAAGCAACTCAAGCAAAGCCCCGTGCTCGATCGGCACATAGCAGCGCTCGGGCAAATCGAAGGATACGCGCACCTGCTTGTCGCGATAGACCTTGTCCAGGGTGTCGCACAGGCTTTGCAACACCGGCCGCAGACGCACCTGATGGCGTACGAGGCCACTCTTGCGCAGGCTGGCACGCTGCAACTGGTAGCTGATCTGCTGGCTCATGCGTTCGATCTGCGTCTGCAGGACCCAGGCCTGCTCCCGGTCCTGAGGCCGTTGCGCCATGTCCTCGCTGACCCCTTGCAACACTGTCAGCGGGGTTTTCAGGCTATGGGCCAGATCATCCAGGGAGTCCCGGTAGCGGCTGCGCTGCTCCCGCTCGCTTTGCAGCAGGCGGTTCAAGGAACCAGTCAGGCGCAACAGCTCCCGCGGATGCTCCTCACTGAGGCTTTGGCGGGTACCGCTCTCGATCTGGTCCAACTCCTGGCTCAAGCGCCGCAGGGCCTGCAAGCCCCAGGTCAGCCCCAGCCAGAGCAATGCCAGGAGCACCAGTAAAGCGGCACCAAAGCCCAGATAGAGGTTTTCCCTGACCCCTTCCAGGGTCTGCTGGTACTCGCGCACCGGTTGCAGTGCAACGATACTGAAGGCCGCGTTCTTGCCCCCCAGCAACTTGATCTCGACGTCGTAGACGAAGAACTCCTGACCATTGGCTTCACGGATTCTGGCGAACTCATTACCGCGCCCGTCGTACCGCGGTCGGTAGTTGATGTTCTCTTCCTGGGTGGCCCGGGAGCGCCACACCAGGTGCCCCTCTCGGTCATAGATGTAGCCCAGCAGGCGACTGTCGGCGAGATTGAAGCGCTCGTCCGGCAGTTGTGCGGGCATCTGCAGGCGATTGTTTTCAATTCGTGCCGCCGAAATCAGAGTGGTGACATCGGAAGCCAGGCGCTGCTCGATGGAGTCCTGCAGCGCCAGGCTGAAGGCCCCCTGCATCGCCGGCAGCAACGCCAGCATGAACAGCACCGCCAGGGTGGTCGCCGCCAGCATCAGCCGCAGGCGCAGCGATCGAATCATCGGCAGCGCTCGTTGAACAGGTAGCCCAGGCCACGCACCGTATCGATCGGCTTGAAGCCCGACGGACCTTCCAGCTTGCGCCGCAGCCGCCCCACCAGCACCTCGATGACATTCGGATCACGCTCGTCATCGTCCGGGTACAACTGCTCCATCAGCCGGTCCTTGGCCACCACCTGCTGATGATGGCGCATCAGGTACTCGAGGATCCGGTATTCGTAGGCGGTCAGGGCCAGGGGCTGCTCATCCAGGGACGCCTGCTTGCGGTTCAGGTCCAGCAGCAACGGGCCGGCAATGATGGTGGACTGGGTAAAACCGCTGGAGCGCCGCAGCAACGCATTGAGCCGTGCATCCAGCTCTTCGAACTGAAACGGCTTGACCACATAGTCGTCGGCACCGGCAGCCAGGCCTTCGACCTTGTCCTGCCAGTTGCCGCGGGCGGTGAGGATGAGGATCGGAAACGTCTTGCCACGGGCACGTAGCTGGCGGATCAGATCCAGTCCACCCATGCCGGGCAAGCCCAGGTCGATCACCGCCAGATCATGATTGAACTGCTCGGTCTGATACAACGCCTCCTCGGCGTTCGCCACAGACTCGACCACATGGCCACTGTCGGTGAGGCGGGTTTGCAGGTGATGGCGCAACAGCGCCTCATCTTCGACAACCAGCAACTTCATAACGCTCTCCCAGGCATAATTCGACATCTCCAAGGGCGCCCCTGCGCCCTGACAATCAATGCGCCAGCGCCGGACCGTGCCCAAGGCACAATCCGGCGCGGTTCAAGCCAGGCCGCTTAATTTAGAAAGCGTAGTTGGCCGACAGATAAGTCTGGGCGCTGCTGGTAAGGCTCAATGAACCTTGCTTGTTACCGCCGCGCTCGCTCATCTCGGTCCCGGCATTGCTGCGCAGGTAACGGTAACCGAGCTCCACCGATGTGTTTTGTGAAACCTGCTGCAGGACACCAGCCTGTACTCCCACCGCGTAACCGATGTCGCTGTCGCGGCTGAAGCCGGGGGATTCCTGGGTCAGCTTGGTCAAACCGGCGGTAGCGCCGCCAAACAGTTTGGTGCTGCTGGTCACCGGCAGGAACATATCGTAACTGCCCAGCAGGTTTTGCTGACGCAGTTTAATGCCATTGTGAGAGCCGGAAACGTAATCGTAAGTGGCGTAGTAACGGCCCTGGTCATTCTGTTGACCGAAGCGCACACCCCAGGTGTTGTCCTTGCCGATCACGCCATCGGCGTTCGGATGCCCGAGATTGCTGTTGAGCTGGCTGGATTTTTTAACCTTGTCGCTAGTCTGGCCATAGGTCAGGCTGGCGAAATTGCTGTCAGCGGCTTGGGCGGCGGCGCTGGCGCCGAGAACGGTAAAGGCCAGGATAAGTTTTTTCAATGAAGTCATAGGAAGTTTCCTTTGCGCTATTGGCTTTTTGGGTACGGGACTAGAGTAAACAGCCCGCCCTGAACTCCCCCTGAACACACTCTTAACCTCGCCTGAACCAGATTCATCTGGCTGTCTTGAGGCGTTTTAACCTGCACAACACTCTCGCCTAGCTTTCTGAGCCCCCTCTCTGCGCCACACACCGCTACCCTCGAACTCTTCAACCCGGCAAACTATCGGCCATGAATGCACTCCCCCCTCTCCCCGCTTGCTGTACCTCTCTGGATGCCTCCTGGCCCCTGCCAGAGGCATTGCCCCATACCCTTTGGCTGAGCACTCGGTTCGATCCCGGGCACTTGGCTGCGGATGATTTCCAGCGCAGCGGCATTGAAGCACCGACAAGCATCCAGCGCTCGGTAGCCAAGCGCCAGGCCGAGTTCCTTGCCGGACGCCTATGCGCCCGGACCGCCCTGTGGCAACTGCAGCGCTTGGATTGGGTTCCCCCGATCGGGGCCGACCGGGCGCCGATCTGGCCCGAGCATATCTGCGGCTCTATCACCCACAGCACCGGACGCGCCGCCGCCATCGTCGCCGACAAACAGCACTGGCGAGCCCTGGGGATGGACCTGGAAAAGCTGCTGAGCAATGAGCGCGCCGCCAATCTGGCGCAGCAGATCCTCACTCCGGCAGAACTGCAACGCCGGGACCTGTTGCCCCCTGCATTGCATGCCTTGGCGGTGACCCTGACCTTCTCGATCAAGGAAAGCCTGTACAAGACCCTGTATCCGCTGGTGCAGAAAAGCTTCTACTTCGAACACGCCGAGGTAGTGGAGTGGTCCCCCGAGGGCCAGGTCCGAGTGCGTCTACTGACGGACCTGAGCGAAGAATGGCACCACGGCAGCGAGCTGCAGGGACAGTTCACGGTCGAGGACAACCAGTTGCTCAGCCTGATCGCCATCAAGGCCGCCCCCCCGACAGCCCTCAGCGAGGCTCCTGCTGCCGGGGCCAACTCAGGCTGAAGCAGGCACCCCCGAGGCTCTTGCTCTTGCTGATCAGGGCGCGGCCATCGTGCCAATGGATAATTCGCCGCACGATCGACAGCCCCAACCCATGGCCGCCGGAAGCCCGGGTACGACTGTCATCCAGGCGCAGAAAAGGCGTGAAGATCTTTTCCCAGGCACTTTCCGGCACCCCGGGTCCGTCATCCTCCACATCCACCCGACAGCGCAACTGGCCCACCTGATAACTGACGGTGACCTGGGATTCCGCATGGCGCATGGCATTGCTCACCAGATTCTGCAGCGCCCGGTGCAGATAGCGCGGCTCAGCCTCGACCCAGGCGCCGTCGCACTCGGCCGCGGACAGGCACAACCCACGCTGGACCCTGAGATTGGCCCGCAAGGGTGCGAGCTCGCTGATCACTTGGTTGATCAGCGCATCCAGGTCGATACGCTGGAAGTTCAAGGCCGGCGAGCCCTGTTCCAGGCGAGCATAGGTGAGCATCTCGTCCACCAGCCGATCCAGGTCCTGAATATCGTTGTCCATGCCGTCCAGGTACTTCTGCCGTGCCTGATCGGTACTGGCCGAAGCAATCATCTCCAGACCGAAACGCAACCGAGCCACCGGTGTACGCAACTCATGAGAGACCGCCCGCACCAGTTCGCGCTGGATCGCCAACAAGCGTTGCAAATGCTCGGCCATACCGTTGAATGCAGCCGCCAGGCGCCCCACCGAATCCACGCCACGAGCCGGTACGCGGGTTTCCAGGCTGCCCTTGGCAATCTTCGTGGCTGCCGATTCCAGGCCGCTGAGACGTCGTTCCAACTGGCGTACCAATAAATAGACGATCAGGCCAATCAGGCTCAGGCCGAGCACGGCAATCAACACCAGCCATTGCGGCGGATAAGGGTTCATCTGATACAGCGGGCCGATTTCCAGGACCCAGGGCGTCCCCACCAGCCCCGCGAATACCCGGATCGAGTCACCGCCCTTGCCCAGGGCCATCACCGTATCGCCCTCGGCCACCCGCCGGCGCTGGTCCTCATCCAAATCGGCGGCATCCAGGGTGGACAGGCGCATGTCGAATCCAAAACCCTTGGCTTCCTTTAGTGCCGCCAGGCGCTCGGGCTGCTCCGCCACCGGATACCGTACCAATTCGTCCGCCAGCAGATAGATGGTTGCCCGGGCCAGTTGCTCGCTGATCTGTTGCACTTCGGCACTGAGCAGCAACTGCTCCTTTTCACTGACCAGGCGATAGACCCGGGCCGCGAAGGGCCCGGTCTGCTCCACCAGCGCCTGCCCCCTCAGCACCCGGCCACGCTGGCTGCTGTCCAGGTCGGTCTGACTGAAGCTCTTCAGGCTCAGGGGAATCCCCAACAACCGCTCCCACACGGCCAGGGCACGGCGGCGCTCGATCTCGCTCATGGGCTTGAGGTTGTCCGCCATCAGCGAGAAAGTGCCATGGGCCAATCGTTCGCGGTACTGCTCGCTGCGCACTTCATTGAGCAAGTGCAGGGCCAGCACCCCCAACAGCGCCACCAGGATCAGCGCGGCACACATGCCGCCATAGATTCGCAGGAAGATGGAATTCACGAGGGCAAGTCGGCGGCGGCTTCGGGAACGAACAGATAGCCCTTGCTGCGAATGGTCTTGATCAGTCGAGGGTGCTCCGGGTCGTCGCCGATCTTGGGCCGGATACGCGAGATGCGCACGTCGATGGAGCGATCCTGGCCGTCATAACCTATGCCGCGCAGAGCGGTGAAGATTTCCTCACGGGACAGTATCCGCCCGGCGTTCTCCACCAACAGCCACAACAGATCGAACTCGGCGCTGGTCAGCTCGATGCCGACATCGCTCAGCCATGCTTCGCGCAGAGCATTGTCCACCACCAGGGGACCGAATTGCAGGCGCCGGGTTTTCTCCTGGGCGGGCTCCGATGCCTCGCTGCGCCGCAGCAAGGCATGGATGCGCGCCAGCAACAAGCGGGGGCGCACCGGCTTGCAGACATAGTCGTCGGCCCCCAGGTCCAGGCCCATGACCTGATCCATGTCATCGGTACGGGCGGTGAGCATGAGAATAGGCCCGTCATAACGAGCTCGGACCTTGCGACAGATACTCAGGCCATCTTCGCCGGGCAGCATCAGGTCGAGAATCACCAGATCCGGCTGCTCGGCAATGATCCTGGCTGCAGCCAGAGCGCCGTTGCCCTCGATGGCCACCTGCAGGCCGTTACTCTCCAGATATTCACGGGTCAACTCAGCCAGACGCTGGTCATCCTCGACAATCAGTACCTGCCAGGCTTCTTGCTCCACGCTCGACCTCTTTTATTGCCAGCACTCATTGGAAAAGCAAGCACCCGTCTTTTTGTCATGAAAAAGACGGATAACCGGCCATGGAAAACGCCACCACCACCCCATGGACCGCGACGGATTGTAGCAACCGGGATCGGCCCCCACACAAGCGACTAAAACGACTCGGTCAGGGGGATTTTTTGTGATAGGGTTCGCGCCCGCAAAAATCCGCCCAAGGCAATTTCCGGCGGTAAAAAACAGTGACAAACGGTTCCATGCACTGGGACCGCGGCCTCCGCGAGTTTTACCCAGCCCATACACAATTTACGCACAACCTTATCCACAGGCAGCACGTTGCAATCAGCCCCCAAAACGCATTATCTTGTAGCCCGGCGGCCAAAAACACCTATATCTAGGGTTTTACGCAAAAAACCAAACACAATTCAGACAAGAAACTCAAGCCCTTTTCTTGCCCCGTTTGGTGGAACCAATCGCTGTTTCAGAAGACCAAGACCGCGCGTGCGGATGGCATCGTTTTCCACCCTGTCCAGGAGAAAGCGGTACGGGTGTTGCAGCAACAAGACTGTCACCCACCAGGAATAAGGTGCCGAGCCCAGGCTCGACACCATGACTTCGGCATGGAAGCGGCGCCAACAGCCCCCTTCCTGAACTGTCCCGAAGTCGTTATGCCCGGCCTCTGCCGGCTGTAGTGCTTCAGGACGGAACGGTGGGCACCTCATTGGTGCCCAAACAAACATAGAGAACGTGGAGACACCCATGCAAACCGACACAACTCGCGAGAACCCGCAGGCCAATGCGCCGCAGGCCGCCGATTCCAACCTGGATCTGTCTGCTACCGCCCCTGGCCAATTGCGCGTGATCAAGCGTAACGGCACTGTCGTTGCTTACACCGATGACAAGATCACCGTCGCTATCACCAAAGCGTTCCTCGCAGTTGAAGGCGGCACCGCCGCTGCCTCGTCGCGAATCCACGACACCGTGGCGCGCCTGACCGAACAGGTCACCGCGACCTTCAAGCGCCGCATGCCTTCGGGCGGCACCATCCACATCGAAGAGATCCAGGATCAGGTCGAACTGGCCCTGATGCGCGCAGGCGAACAGAAAGTTGCCCGTGACTACGTGATCTACCGTGACTCCCGCGCCAAGGAACGCGCCACTCGCACCACCGGCGAAGAGCCGGTACAAGCCCACCCATCGATCCGCATCACCCGCGCCGATGGCAGCTTCGCTCCTCTGGACATGGGTCGCCTGAACACCATCGTCAGCGAAGCCTGCGAAGGCCTGGAAGAAGTCGATGGCGATCTGATCCAGCGTGAAACCCTGAAGAACCTCTACGACGGCGTGGCCCTGAAAGACGTCAACACCGCCCTGGTGATGACCGCCCGCACCCTGGTCGAGCGTGAGCCGAACTACTCGTTCGTCACCGCCCGCCTGCTGATGGACACCCTGCGCGCCGAAGGCCTGGGCTTCCTCGAAGTGGCCGAAAGCGCCACTCACCACGAAATGGCCGACCTGTACGCCAAGGCACTGCCGGCCTACGTCGCCAAGGGTATCGAGTTCGAATTGCTGAACCCGGTGCTGGCTGAATTCGACCTGGAAAAACTCGGCAAGGCGATCAACCACGAGCGCGACCAGCAGTTCACCTACCTGGGCCTGCAAACCCTGTACGACCGTTACTTCATCCACAAGGACGGCATCCGCTTCGAACTGCCGCAGATCTTCTTCATGCGCGTGGCCATGGGCCTGGCGATCGAAGAAAAGCAGCGTGAAGACCGTGCCATCGAGTTCTACAACCTGCTGTCGTCCTTCGACTACATGGCTTCGACTCCGACCCTGTTCAACGCCGGCACCCTGCGTCCACAGCTGTCGAGCTGCTACCTGACCACCGTTCCGGACGACCTGTCGGGCATCTACGGCGCCATCCACGACAACGCCATGCTGTCGAAATTCGCCGGTGGCCTGGGCAACGACTGGACTCCGGTACGTGCGCTGGGCTCGTACATCAAGGGCACCAACGGCAAATCCCAGGGCGTCGTGCCGTTCCTGAAAGTGGTCAACGACACTGCCGTTGCCGTCAACCAGGGTGGCAAGCGCAAAGGCGCTGTGTGTGCCTACCTGGAAACCTGGCACATGGACATCGAAGAGTTCATCGAGCTGCGCAAGAACACCGGTGATGATCGTCGTCGTACCCACGACATGAACACCGCCAACTGGATCCCCGACCTGTTCATGAAGCGCGTCTTCGATGACGGCAAGTGGACCCTGTTCTCGCCGTCCGAAGTACCGGATCTGCACGACCTGACCGGCAAGGCCTTCGAAGAGCGCTACGAGTACTACGAAGCCCTGACCGAGTACCCGGGCAAGGTCAAGCTGTTCAAGACCATCCAGGCCAAAGACCTGTGGCGCAAAATGCTCTCCATGCTGTTTGAAACCGGCCACCCATGGCTGACCTTCAAAGACCCGTGCAACCTGCGCAGCCCGCAGCAGCACGTGGGTGTGGTCCACAGCTCGAACCTGTGCACCGAGATCACCTTGAACACCAACAAGGACGAGATCGCCGTTTGCAACCTGGGTTCGATCAACCTGCCGAACCACATCGTCAACGGCAAGCTGGATACCGCCAAGCTGCAACGCACCGTGAACACCGCCGTGCGCATGCTCGACAACGTGATCGACATCAACTACTACTCGGTGCCGCAAGCGAAGAACTCCAACTTCAAGCACCGTCCGGTCGGCCTGGGCATCATGGGCTTCCAGGACGCACTGTACCTGCAGCACATCGCCTACGGTTCCGACGCTGCCGTCGAGTTCGCCGACAAGTCCATGGAAGCGGTCAGCTACTACGCGATCCAGGCTTCCTGCGACCTGGCCGACGAGCGCGGCGCCTACGAGACGTTCCAGGGTTCGCTGTGGTCCAAAGGCATCCTGCCGCTGGATTCGCAACAGATCCTGATCGAGGCCCGCGGCCAGAAGTACATCGATGTGGACCTCAACGAAACCCTGGACTGGGCGCCGGTACGTGCCCGCGTACAGAAAGGCATTCGTAACTCCAACATCATGGCCATTGCACCGACCGCGACCATCGCCAACATCACCGGCGTATCGCAGTCGATCGAACCCACCTACCAGAACCTCTACGTGAAATCGAACCTGTCGGGCGAATTCACCGTGATCAACCCGTACCTGGTTCGCGACCTCAAGGCTCGCGGTCTGTGGGACTCGGTCATGATCAACGACCTGAAGTACTACGACGGTTCGGTGCAACAGATCGAGCGCATCCCGCAAGAACTCAAAGAGCTCTACGCGACCGCCTTCGAAGTGGAAACCAAGTGGATCGTCGACGCTGCCAGCCGTCGCCAGAAGTGGATCGACCAGGCTCAGTCGCTGAACCTGTACATCGCCGGCGCCTCGGGCAAGAAGCTGGACGTGACCTACCGCATGGCTTGGTACCGTGGCCTGAAAACCACTTACTACCTCCGCGCCCTGGCCGCCACCAGCACCGAGAAGTCCACCATCAACACCGGCAAGCTGAACGCTGTTTCCAGCGGCGGCAACCACGGTGACGACTCGGTCCTGGCTGCTCCCGCAGGTCCTGCTCCAGTGCCGAAGGCTTGCGCCATCGACGAGCCGGATTGCGAAGCTTGCCAATAAGCTGAGCTGACAGGCGCCTATGGCGCCTGTGCCAACCCCCGATAGGCCTGCGGCTTATCGGGGGTTTTCTTTTGCCCGCAACAAAGCTGCAGAAGCCGGCTTGCCGACGAAGAAGCCCCCCCAAGCGCTGCGCAAGCTTCAAGGATGCCTTCGCTGGCAAGCCAGCTCCTACACAAGCCAGACACCTGCACAGGCACGCTCCGCTCAAACCAGTGCACCTCTAGGAACCTGCCGTCGATAACGAACATGAACGGCGGCAGCAGGCATAAAAAAGCCCCTCATCGAGGGGCTTTTTGTACAGCGCTCAAGCGAACCAGCATCAGGTCATCTGGATGATGGTCTGCATGATGGTGCTCTGGGTGGAGATGGTCTTGGCGTTCGCCTGATAGTTGCTCTGAGCCTTGATCAGGTTCACCAGCTCATTGGTCAGGTTTACGTTGGACTCTTCCAGGGAGTTGGACTGGATCGCTCCCAGGGTGCCGGTCTTCGGTGCGTCATAACCTGGAATACCGGACGAGTAGGTCTCTTTCCACTGAGTGCCGCCTACCGGCTGCAGACCTTGCTCGTTGGTGAAGCTGGCCAGGGAAATCTGACCGATCGCCTTGGTCTGCTCGTTGCTGAAGTTGGCCAGCATCACACCGGTGCCATCGATGGTCAGGCTGCTGATCTGACCGGTGGAGTAGCCGTTCTGCGCAATGATCGAGCGAGTACTTTCGCCAAACACCGAACCGGTTTTGGTCATGTCGATGCTGACGCCATTCGCCGCAGGCTTGGAGCCGTTAGGAGTGAACACGCCATTGGTGACGGTACCCGGAGTCCAGGCGGTAGCCGACATGACAATGCTGTTGCCGGTAATGGTATACGGCGTGGTCCCAGGCGCAGCTGGCGGGGTCATGCTGCTGAGCTTGCCCGACGAGTCGAACTTCATGGTGATCGGCGACTGGTTGGCCATGGTGAATGCAGTACCGTCCGGGTTGCGACCATCAATCAGCGTGTAGGTTTGCCACTCATTGGCGTTCGGCGTCTTGATCATGTACTGATCCATGACGTGCTTGTTGCCCTGAGAGTCATACACCGGGGTACTGAACGACTTGGTGTAGGTGGTGTTGTCGGTCGGATTGAATACATAAACCGGAGCGGTCGAAGCCACATTGATCGGAGTCGAATCGGAATCCAGGTTGATCGTCGAGGAGATCGAGTCGGTTGGCTTGGGCGACAGGTTCGAGGTATCGATCCGCAGGTCGGTCAATACACCGTTGATGATCTTGCCGTTGGCATCTACGGCATAGCCTTGCAGGCGCGCAGTGCCATCACTGTTGGTGATGAAGCCTTCCTTGTCGGTCTTGAAGGTACCGGCACGGGTGTAAGTCAGCGAGCCGTTGGTGCTGAGCACGAAAAAGCCCTGCCCCTGAATACCCATGTCCAGCACGTTGCCCGTATTGCTGATGTCACCGTTGGTGAACTGCTGGGAAACGTTGGACAGGCGTACGCCGTTACCAATCACCTGGGTGCCGCTGCCCAGTTTGGTGGCCGAGTAGACGTCGGAGAATTCTGCGCGGGAAGATTTGAAACCGGTGGTCGCGACGTTGGCGATGTTGTTGCCGGTGACGTCCAGCTGTTTGTTGGCAGCGTAGAGACCGCTAAGGCCGATATTGAAAGACATATTCCACTCCTTGTGCCGGTTAGTCGGCTCTAGATACCAATGGTTTGTACTTTGGACAGGGCAATCGGGCTGCTCAGTCCTGCCAGGTTCAGCATCAACTCTCCGCCGGTCTGGCTGATGGTGACGCTGTTGACTGTCGCCGGCAGATAAGTGATCAGGTCAGTGCCCTTGCCGTCGATGGTGGTGCTGGCCTTGAAGGTGTAGTTACCCGGGGCCGCCTTGGTGCCGTCGGTCTTGGTGCCATCCCAGACAAAGCTGGCGTTGCCGGCCTTCTGGCTACCCATGTCGATGGTCTTGACGGTGTTGCCATCCTTGTCGGTGATGGTCACTTTGACCGAGCTGACGCCGGACGGAACGGTCACCGAACCGGTCATGCTCTTGCTGGTGTCCACCTGAGTGGTGCCGGACTGGACGATCACCGAGCGACCGACCAGGGACGAAGCCTGCAGAGCCTGAGACGATTTGTAGTTGCCAGTGATGGAGTTCACCGAGCTATTGAGGGTCGTGATCCCCTCCAGGGTGGAGAACTGCGCCAACTGGGCAACGAACGCACTGTTGTCCTGAGGATCCAGCGGGTTCTGGTTGTTCAGCTGGGTCACCAGCAGCTTGAGGAAGGCGTCCTTGCCCAGGGCCTGCTTGCCGGTGGCGCTGTTCGTCGCTGCCGCCAGGCCGTCGGCGCTGGTGTTCGCGGTCTTCTTCGACGAGTTGGCCAGTATATCCTTGAGGGATGGGCCGCTGGTGGTATCAGTAACGCTCATTGGCTTCGCCCCTTATCACTGACCCAGGGTCAGGACCTTTTGCATCATGGTTTTGGCGGTGTTCATCATTTCAGCGTTGGTCTGGAACGAGCGACTGGCGGAAATCATGTCGGCCATTTCTTCCACCACGTTGACGTTGGGGTAGTAGACGTAACCCTTGGCATCCGCGGCCGGGTGGTTCGGTTCGTAGCGAGCTTCCAGATTGCTCTGGTCTTCCACTACACCCAGCACCTGTACGCCTTGACCTGCAGCATCCTGGTTCTGGAACAGCGAATCGCTGCCACCGCTCTGGGCCCCCTGAAACATGGTGGCAAACACCGGATGACGAGCACGGTAAGTCTGATCGATGCTCGACGACACGCTCTCGGCGTTGGCGATGTTACTGGCGACGGTGTTCAGACGAGTGGTCTGAGCGCTCATGCCACTACCGGCAATATTGAAAACACTGGCAAGGGACATGGATTACTCTCCGCGCAGGGCCGCAACCAGCCCTTTGAATTTGCTGTTGAGCAGCGTGAAGCTGGCTTGGAAGTCCACCGAGTTCTGTGCGTAGCTCGATTGCTCCAACTGGGCATCCACGGTGTTCTGGTCGATCGAGGGCTGCATCGGCGTGCGATACAGCAGCGACTCGTCGCCACTGCTCAGGCCCTGGGCTTCGATATGCCGGGTGTTGGTCATGTTCAGCGCAAAGCTGCCGTTCTTGGCCTTGTCGTTCTGCTCGGCGAGCACAGCAGAGAAGTCCAGATCCCGAGCCTTGTAGTTCGGGGTGTCGGCGTTGGCAATGTTGTTGGCCAGCACTTCGGCACGCTTGGCGCGAAAGCCAAGAGCTTGTTCGTGAATACCGAGCGCTTTATCGAAGCTGATGCTCATGTCGGAAACCTTTGGGTGACCTGATTTTTCGTAATCTAGACTTAGCAAGCTACGTGCCAAGTCAAAGAACCCCGTAAATCAAGGGCTCTACGGCAGCGGCAAGGCGGCAATGCCAGAAAAGCGGCAATGGATTTCCGCGAAACGCCGGCAAAGCGGCAATCGACCTGCCGCTTTTAGTCCAGCTACCCGATAAAATGACGCCCACAAAAAAGGAGGCCCTGAGGCCTCCCTTTTATTGCTGCAACCGTCAATCACTTCGCCTGGTAGATGATTCCCGGGCTGCATTGCACCATCTGATAATGATCCGGCAGACCATTGAGCGCTTCGGAAGCGCCCAGGAACAGGTAACCGCCAGGCTTCAGAGTGCTGTGAATGCGCATCAGGATGTCCTTCTTGACCTCGGCCGAGAAGTAGATCAGCACATTGCGACAGAACACGATGTCGAACTTGCCAAGGCTGGCATAGCTGTCCAGCAGGTTGAACGAGCGAAACTCCACCCGACTCTTGATCGGTGCCTTGACCACCCAGCGCCCCGGCCCTTTAGGGTCAAAGTAGCGCTGCAGGCGCTCGGCCGATAAACCACGACCGATGGCCAGGCTGTCGTATTCGCCGGTCTTGCAGTTATTGAGCATGGTCCCGGACAGATCGGTAGCAACAATCTGCACCCCCATCTTCAACTGGCCCATGTTGCTGCGCTCGAACTCATCGATGGACATCGACAAGGAATAGGGCTCTTGCCCCGACGAGCATGCCGCCGACCAGATTCGCAAGCGCTGATTGGGGCTGGCCTTGATGGCTTCGGGAAGCACCTTGTTCTTCAATACTTCGAAGGGATAGGTGTCACGAAACCACAAGGTTTCGTTGGTCGTCATCGCATCCACCACCATCTCGCGCAATCCGCTGCGCGGCTGGGTCTGAATCCGTTGAACCAGCTCACCCAAGGTTTTGATGCCCTGCTGTTCCATCAGTTTGTTGAGACGGCTCGAGACAAGATATTGCTTGTTTTCCCCGAGCAAAATACCACAGGCTTTTTCCAGGAAGACCCGGAACTGTTCAAAATCCAAATTACCCGTAGACAATGCTGCCGCCTCTTAAATCTTATGTTCGCCAGGGGCTGATGCCCTCAGCTGTGGTCTGCTGCTTTGATCCGGTCGACTACCCGGGATGCCAGGTCATCAGGACGGAACTTGGCAAGGAAGTCATCGGCACCGACCTTCTTCACCATCGCCTGATTGAACACCCCTGACAACGAAGTATGCAGGATGATATGCAGCTTTTGCATGCGTGGATCATTACGTATCTCGGCCGTGAGGGTGTAACCGTCCATTTCGGGCATTTCGATGTCGGAGATCATCATGAGGAATTCCTCTTCCGGCTTCTTGCCCTCATCCACCAGCTTGCGCAGGTAGTCCAGCGCTTGCCGGCCATCGTTCAGCGCCACCACCTCGACACCCACAGTCTGCAGGCAGCGAGTAACCTGCTTACGCGCCACTGACGAATCGTCAACGGTCAGTACGCGCAGGGAAACAGCCTTGTGCTGAGTTTCGACATCCACCACGCCCACCGAGATCGACTCGGAGGTAGGGGCGACTTCCGCCAGAACCTTTTCAACGTCGATGATCTCGACCAACTGGTTGTCCACCCGAGTCACCGCCGTCAGGTAGTGATCGCGACCGGTACCCTTGGGCGGCGGATGGATCTCTTCCCAGTTCATATTGACGATACGCTCCACCGAGCGCACCAAAAACCCCTGGGTCTTGGTGTTGTACTCAGTGATGATGACGAACGGGTTGCTCTGATCCTGCAACCCACCCGAACCTGTGGCCATTGCCAGATCCAGGATCGGAATGGTCGCCCCTCGAATATTCGCGACACCGCACACCACAGGATTGGATTTGGGCATCAGGGTCAGCTTGGGGCATTGCAGCACCTCGCGAACCTTGAATACGTTGATCCCGTAGAGTTGCTCACCGTCCAGACGGAACAGCAGCAACTCCAGGCGATTCTGCCCAACCAATTGCGTGCGCTGGTTTACCGAATCCATTACACCAGCCATGCCCAGACTCCCCAAAGCTTTAAGATCCGACGCACGCTCATCACTAAACGGCACGGCGCTTGCTTTTTAACTGTTATGAACGCCAAAACGACATTTTTCCGACGCCTGACATCCCGCTACCGCGCATTGCTTTGCGGGCTGTCGGCGCTGTGTATCCTAAACCCTGGCGGCCCTGCCGTTGCTGATTCGGTCACCCTGCCTGATCTACTTATCGGCGTCACTCAAGGGTTTCTTGAATTCACGGTAGAAGACTACCTGGCCACCAGTCAAACGGAAGGACGCTACGAAATCCAAGTCAACCAGTTGGATCCGCGCATGCGCATGCCCGCTTGCGACAAGGAATTGACAGCGAGCCTGGAAAGTCCAGCACAGCCGCTAGGACGGGTCACGGTCAAGGTACGCTGCGAAGGCGCCTCACCCTGGACCGTATTCGTTCCGGCCCAAGTGAAGCTTTTTCGCGAAGTGGTCACCACTTCACGCCCACTCAAGCGCGCCGGGATCATCGAGCCAGAAGACGTGGTGTTGCGAGAGAGAGATATCAGCCTGAACAATCAGGGCTACCTGACCTCCGTGGACCAGGCCATCGGTCAGAAACTTGTCCGACCAATGGTTGCCGACCAACTCATTACCCTGGGTCACCTGGAACAGGCTGAAGTGGTGCGCAAGGGCGATCAGGTGGTGATTTCGGCACGTAGCGGTACCTTGAACGTGCGGATGCCGGGGGAGGCACTGTCCAATGGCGGCATGAGCGAGCAGATCCGGGTCAAGAACCTGAATTCGCAGCGAGTGATCAAGGCGCGCATCACCGCACCGGGGCAGGTGGAAGTGGCAATGTAGATAACTGGCGCTCGACTCGCTCGTTCCCTAAACTGTGGCCGATAAAGGGTCGCAGATACCTGCGCTGGCTTGGTGACAATCGAGCCTAAAGTTTTTCAGGGTATGGCCGAAAACATGGCAAGCGTCCAAATACCCAGAGGTTTTCTTCATCATGGTCATCGACTTCAGCCGTTTAAACAGCTCCCCTTCACTGACAGGCAGTACGCGTACCAGCGCTAGCAAGGAAACCGGTGATGCCGGCAAATCCGCTCCGCTGACGACAGCAGCCGAGACCAGCAAAAGCGGGGAATCGGTACACCTCAGCAATGAGGCTCAACAGTTGCAGAAAATCACCGACAAGCTGCGCGATCAGCCTGCTGTCGACAAGGTCCGGGTGGCCGAGTTGAAGCAAGCCATTGCCGATGGCAGCTATAAGGTCGACAGCAACCGTGTAGCCAGCAAACTGCTCAACTTCGAAGCCCAGCGCTAGCCACAGGCTTGCGCCAGGCTTTTGGACGCTTAATCCCCAAGGCCAGCCATGCACGACACCAATTTACTGCAACTGATCAATGACGACCTTGCTCCAGCTCAACAACTGCTGGAGCTGCTCAGAGCCGAATCCATTGCCTTACACGGCCGCGACATGCCGTTGCTGGAGGATATCCTGGCGCAGAAGCAGGCCCTGGTCATATTGCTGGAACAACATGGCCGTAAGCGCACAGAGATCCTTGCCAGCCTGAACCTGCCGAGCAATCGTGCAGGCCTCGAGCAATTGGCCAGTCACTCCAGCCTGGGCGACCAACTGCTCGAGCAGGGCAATCTGCTGACCCAGTTGCTCGCCGACTGCCAGGCCACCAACGAACTCAACGGCCGTTCGATCCAGATTCAACAGGCCACCACCGCCAACCAGCTGAAAATCCTCAACGGCGGTGAACCCCCAGCACTTTATGACGCCCGCGGCTCTACCTCTATGCTTGCGAAGCCCCGCCCACTCAGTCAGGCTTAAGCCCCAAAAATGAGCGCGTGCTACCAAGCCGTGAAACATGCTGGCAAAATGCCAGGCCCTGCGTGTAGTTGTATTTTGTCTGGAGATTGATGAACCGTGTTCAACGCCTCAAACGCGGAAGATGCTCCGCAGCCACCCAAGGTGTTCACCACTGCGTTGGAAATTTCCTCCAACCTGCGGCTGCTGCAAGAGAGCCACGATCCGCTGATCATCACTTTCCATGAGCGTAGCCAGCGCTTCCAGAGCTACATCGTGGAAGTGGACCGCGACAGCAACATGATTGCTCTCGATGAAATGATCCCTCGCGACGGTGAGCGATTCATGCTGGCGGGCGAGCCATTTCGCGTTGAAGGCTTTCATGAAGGCGTGCGCATTGCCTGGGAAAGCAACGGCCTTCCAACCCTCGACGAGTCCAATGGCGGTCGCTGCTACCGTGCCACACTGCCGGACGAAGTGGTTTACCATCAACGGCGCAATGCCTTCCGTGCTGCACTCAAGTTGGCACAACTGGTCGACATCGAACTCAGCGGCGAAAAACTCAAGTCCCCCCTGACCGGCAAACTGCTGGATATCTCCGCCACCGGCTGCAAGTTGCGCTTCGACGGCGATATATCCTCGCGCCTGCAACTGGGTCAGGTGTACGAGCGCTTTATTGCCGCCCTGCCCTTCGGCAGCATGACCGCTCCGGTCGAACTGCGTTATCTGCATCACGAGGAGCGTATCGACACCACCTTTGCCGGCGTGCGTTTTCACAACATGAGCGGCCTGGTGCAGCGTCAGGTAGAGCGCTTCGTCTATCAGTTGCAGCGTGAAGCTCGGCGTTTCGACAAAGACGATCTCTGAGCCCCACGCACCAATGAAAACGGGCAGTGCCTTGCGGCAACTGCCCGTTTTTCGTTGCTAGGGTCGAGCCCCGCTCAGATGATCCCGAGCACAATCGTCGGGCGGCGTATCATCCGACGCTTCCGGCGTCTCAGGCTCCGCTGCAGGCGCGGCGTCTGGCGCTGGCGTGGTCTGCATCTGATCCTGCACCACCTGCTCATCCACCCGTGGATCGAGGGCCGCCACCAGCGGTGAGCTGGACATACTGTCCGGCATGGCTACGTGATGCAGCGGCGCATCATCCACCTGATGCAGATTGGTCACCGCCTTCGGCCGGATTCTCCAGACCAGGACCAGAGCAAAGAAGCTGAAGAAGGCATACAACATCTGGCTGCCAAACAACTTCATCAGCACCCCAGCCGCCAACGGACCGATGCTCGCACCCACGCCATACGTCACCAGCAGCATCGCCGTCAGCGACACTCGACGGTCACTTTCCACATGGTCATTGGAGAAAGCCACCGCCAACGGATAGAGGCAGAACTGCACCAGGGAACAAAGGAACCCGAGGACAAACAGCATCTCCAGGGGGACGGCCGGCAGGATCGCCAGAGGCAAGGCCACCACAGCCAGGAACAATGCAAAACAGCGAATCAGCAACGCCCGATCGTAGCGATCGGACAACCATCCCAATGGCCACTGCACCACCAGGCCTGCAAAAATACAGCTCCCCATGAACAGACCGACTTGCTCGGTACTCAAGCCCTGCTGCGACGCATAGAGCGGCGCAAGGCCGTAGAACGAACCGACGATCAATCCCGAACCCAGCACGGTACTCAGGGACTGGGGTACTCGTTTGATAAAGAAGCGCGGTTCCATCGGCGCCGGATGCAGAGGCGCCGGGTGAATACGCCGGGTCATGGCCACCGGCACCAGGCACAGGGCAAAGCACAGGGCCACCAACATCAACAGTTCCAGCCCCAGGGCCGGGTGCATGACCAGAATCAACTGCCCCAGTACCAGCCCCAGGTAAGAGGCGATCATGTAGCCGCTGAACACCAGCCCGCGCTGATTGGCGTCGGCCTGCTCGTTGAGCCAGCTTTCGATGACCATGTACTGGCACATCATCCCCAGCCCGACGATCATCCGCAGCACCAGCCAGGCCGGCAGCCAGTCCACCAATCCATGCCCGAGCACCGCCGCACCAACAATCCCGGCACAAGTCGCGTAGGCGCGGATATGCCCGACCCGGGCAATCAACCGGTGCCCCAGCTTGCCCCCCAATACCAGGCCGAAATAGTTGGCCGCCATCAAGGCCCCCACCCACAGGCCATCGACATGGTCGGCGGCCAGGCGTAGAGCCAGATAAGTGCTGAGCAGGCCCGAGCCGATCAACATCATCAGCGAGGCGAAGTAAAGCGCTCGAAAGGATTTCCAGATTTGGCGCATCGGCGTTCCGAGCGGCTCCTTGAATGAGGTGCCGGGCCCTTGGCAAATCAGGACCCGACCAGCGACGGTTCGGTTATGCCTGGGCCGCTAACACACGCCGCTCCCAGGGAGTGATTTCATCAAAGAAGCTGGTCAACTCCATGGTCTTCGAAGCGATGTAGCCTTCGATGAACTCGGTGCCGAACAGTTCCCTTGCCAACTGACTACGTTTCAGACGCTCCAGCGCCGCATGCAAGGTACAAGGCAGCGACAGATTGTCCGGAACCTCGAACTCGCCCTGGATCGCCGCCGTGGGTTCAAGCTCATTCTCGATCCCGTGCAAGCCCGCTGCCAGACTCGCAGCAATCGCCAGGTACGGATTGGCGTCCGCGCCCGGCAGGCGATTCTCCACCCGCCGCGCCACCGGCGAACTGGCCGGAATACGCAGCCCCGCAGCCCGATTGTCATGGGACCAGCAGGCATTGTTCGGCGAAGCGTAAGGATGGCACAAGCGCTGATAGGAGTTCACGTTGGGCGCAAACAATGCGGTGAAGTCCGCCAGCCCGGCCTGCAACCCACCGATGAAGTGGCGGAACATCGCCGTCGGCTGCCCCGCGTCGTCGCTGAAGACGTTCCGCCCACTGCCGATCTCCACCAGGCTCTGGTGAATATGCATCGAGCTGCCCGGCGTATGAGCCAGGGGCTTGGCCATGCAAACCACGATCAGCCCGTGCTTGAGGGCCACTTCCTTGAGCAGGTGCTTGAACAGGAAGGTCTGGTCTGCCAGCAGCAGCGGATCGCCGTGCAACAGATTGATCTCGAACTGGCTGACGCCCATTTCATGCATGAAGGTATCGCGAGGCAGGCCCAGGGCCGCCATGCACTCGTAGACTTCCTTGAAGAACGGCCGCAGGCCGTTGTTGGAGCTGACACTGAATGCCGAGTAGCCCTCCTCACGTCGACCGTCCAGGCCTACTGGAGGCCGAAAAGCCTGTGCCGGATCGTCATTGGCGGCGAACACGAAGAACTCCAGTTCAGTAGCCACCACCGGTGCCAGCCCCAGGGCCGCATAGCGCGCGATCACCTGCTTGAGCTGGCCGCGGGTGGAGAGTCGCGAGCTTTCGCCACTGAGCTCATCCGCATCACAAATGGCCAGCGCCCGTGGCGTCTGGCTCCAGGGCAGACGATGAATTTGCCGAGGGTCGGCATTGAGCGCCAGGTCGCCGTCGTCGCTGCCGTAAAACCGTGCCGGCGGATATCCGCCCATGATGCATTGCAGCAGCACCCCGCGAGCCATCTGCAAACGCCGCCCTTCGAGGAAGCCCTCGGCTGTCATCACCTTGCCCCGCGGCACGCCATTGAGATCCGGAGTGACGCATTCAATCTCATCAATGCCCGTCAATCGCTCGGCGAGTGAACTATGGCCATCGGTTGTCATGACTCAATCCTTGTTGTTAT
>NZ_MOAK01000081.1:38058-44103 GCF_003732485.1 Pseudomonas protegens | reverse complement strand
AAGCAGACAAGAATAAAATCCCGGGAGGGTGCGAATTCCCGGCGAGCAACCCACACGTCACGACCGGGGCCGACCTTGGAAAAGAAGAAGGGAATGGTCCCTGACAGGGCCTGGCCACCCTGATAACACCTGACCGCCGCAGTCTCCTACGACCACACCGGTCAGGCACTCAAGGCAAGTACAGCTTGAACAGCCCGCCGCCCAATGGACCGCCGTTGCTGATACGGGTATGCCCGCACACGCCATTACGCTGATGCAGCTCGGCAATGCGCCCGGCAAAATACAGCCCCAGCCCGGTGCTGCCGCTGCTCTGATTGATGCCCTGCACATAATCGGCCTGACGCTCGATCATCGCTTGCGGATAGCCGTCGCCATCATCATTGATGGACAGCACCACCTGACCCTCTTCGTCACTGACCGTGATCAACAGTGCATGGCGGGCGTAACGCAGCGCATTGTTGATGCAGTTGGCCAACACCGAGGCAATCAGCTCTCGATCGAAAAAGCCCAGGGGACTCAAGGGGTCGACCTCATAGGTGGCAGAGATTCCACGACTCTTGAACACGTCCTGATGGCTCACCAGTTGCGCTTCGATGAAATCATCCAGCTCGTGGTAGGCCGGTTGCAGCGGCAACTGGTTGACCCCCAGCTTGTACAGCCCCAAGAGCTGCACCAGCATGCCGTTGAGGTGAGCAAAGTGGTAATCGATCACCCCCTGTTCGGGCGCCACTTGCGTCTCGGGCAGGCGGGCCTGCCACTGGGCATGGGCTTGCATCAGCATGGCCAGGGAATTCTTCATGTCATGGACGGTGGAGGCAATCACCGTGGAGAAATCGAGCGCCTGTTGCTCTTCGTTCATTCGCCAAACGCCTTGCTTCGCAGCTTCTGGTAGCGCGGAAAACGCGCATCGGTATCGGGCATCATGCCGACCATTTTCAGGCACGCCTGGCATTCTTCCAGGAGCACCGCGTCCGTATTGGGGTTTGTGCCGTGTAACAGCGACTGCGCCATGTTCAGGGCAATACTGATGTTCTTCGGCTGCATGGCCAAAGCCTTGCGGAACAGCTCCCGGGCCTCGCTCAGATTGCCCGCCTTGTAACTGCGCACGCCCTGACGGTTGATGTCGGCCGCCGCATTGGACGAACTGAGAATAGTCGGATCGTCGGTGAGCTTGGCGATGTTCTGCATGACCTTCGGATCGTCGCCGTAGATTTCCGCACAGTTTTTCAGCATCGATGCACCGGCACTGGCCTGCCCCAACATCTGCAGTTGCTTGGCCACCAGCAATGCAGCTTCAGGACTCATGAACTGTTCCATGCCGTCCAGGCGCATCAGCGCCTGCTCGGTAAGCTTCTCTGCGGTTTCCGCATCATTGAGCAGCAGGCTGGTGGCCTTCATCAGCCGCGCACGGATCTGCAATCCAGGGTCGGTGGGGTTTTCCTTGGCCACTGCGCTCAGGGTCTGGTTGATTTCCAGGCGAGTGCGGGTGTCCAGGCCCTTTTCACTGCCCTTGCTGATCAAGGCATGGGCCAGGCCAAGGTTGCTTTCCGGGTCCTTGAAGCGTGACTGCGCGCCCTGAGATACGGCCTGTCGATAGGCCCTGGAAGCGCTCTCGAAGTCTTCGTTGGCCATGGCCAGCTTGCCCAGCAACGCCTGACGGCGCACCGCAAGCGGTGACAGGCGTACGGCCTCTTCCAGCACATTCTGGGCACGCTTGGTGTCGCCTTCAGCTACCAGCACATCCGCCAGTCCGTCATAGAGCCCGGGCATCATCGGGAAGGCCTTGAGGGCCTTTTCATAGATGGCCTTGGCTTCGCCTGCCTGCCCGCGCTTGAACAGCAAGCGCCCCAGGCCGACGTAGGCCCAGGGTAAAGGACGGTCCGCCAGAATACTGTTATACAGGCGCTCCAAAGGCTCGTTCTGATGCATGTCGCGCAGGGCATCGGCCCGATAGCGCAAGCACAGCGGCGCGTAACGCGGGTCCTGTTTGCACAGGGCGACGCAGGCGTTGAGCACTTCCACCGGCTTGCCGCGATCAAGGGCTTGAAGAATAGGCTTGAGCAGGGTCTTGCGCTGTTGCAGGCGCTCCAGGCGCTGGGCCAGGCCGGACCGGTTGAAGGGCTTGGTCAGATAGGCATCGGGCTCATGTTCCAGGGCGCTGAGCACCATGGCCTGACTGCTCTCGGCAGTGACCATGAGGAATACGCTCTCATGACTGATGAGCTTTTCCAGCATCAGGTCTTCCAGCACCTGCTGGCCGTTTTTCTTGCCGTCGCCCAGATGGTAGTCCTGGAGGATGAAGTCATAGCGCTTCTGCGCACACATGCGCAGAGCCTGTTCGCCGGTATCGGCGGTGTCCACGTCCTTGACGCCCAGCTCACGCAACATCGAACGCACCGAACTGCGGAAGTCCGAGAAATCATCGACGATCAAAAAGCTCTTTTGGTGGTACGCCAGCATCGAAGATTCCAGGCAAGTAAGAAGATCAATCCAGGGACAGCAGGACCCACCCGGCTTCGCAGCCTGTTTTTGGCGCGCAGATAATAGCTGCTGGCCACGGGCTATCAAGCACTTTCAAATGGACCTGTGATGCAGATCGCCACTTGGGAACACAATTGTCCACTGAAGTTATCGGCCGGATTCGCCATTCCCTTAAAGAGGCCGGGCAGCATTTGCTGCCTGATGAGAAAAGTCCTGTTCCAGCGTTGAAAAACACTTCGGCTACGTGTTGAAACCTTGGATTCTGAAACATCACCTGATAGCGTGCTGCGCCTCAAAGCCTTGATCGTTTTTGCTCCGCAATGCTGGCCCTGCATGCAGGGTCGACCAGCCGGCAAAGGTTCCATCAGTCACAAGCCCCACAGGGCTGTAATCAGGGTGTCGAAGGATCGGCATGACACCCGACGGCGGTATCATCGACGAGCAAATGCCGGTCTGCCAGGCAGTGCATCATGGGATGCGCAGGTCATTATCAAATGGAGTTAACGATGGCGCATGACAGCAGTGCAATAACCGGGATTGAACTGGAACAGTTCATGGACCGCCTTGAGGCGCAGCAACAGAACCAGGAGACCGATACCCTGCTGGCCCAGTTGCAAGCACAGCCGCTGCGGGCCGACTCCCTGGCCTCGATCGACCGCCTGCACACGCTATGGATGCAGGCCGGTGATTCAGCTGCGGCCCGGGCCGTTATCGCAGAGGATGGCAATGCCCTGCTGCAAGCCGTGCATGAGCCGGCCCGCGCTGAGTTGACAATGAACCTGGCCATCCTGCGCTTGCGCATCGCCAGTTATCTGGACGACGACGCAACCTTGCTTGAGGTGCTCGAGCAGCTCAACCAGATGGCCACGCAAACCCTTGACTTCAATGTCGAGCACTATCGTCGCTACCAAATCTTCGACGAGCTGGAACAGGGTCGCCTCGAAGTCGCACTGAAAACCATCGAAGTGCGCTATGCCCTGACCTTGGGCAATCCTGCCCGTGTTGCGTTGCGTGCCTGGGATGCCGCCGACCAGTATCAACGCCGCGCCCGCGTCCTGGCCTTCCACGACCGTGACGAAGAAGCCCGTAGCGCCGCGCTGGAAGCCGTCAACGCCGTACGCACGGCCGGCCCCGACCAGGACATCGATGAAGGCGACTGGCTGTGGCTGGGCAACTCGCTGATCGAGATTATCCCGTTGCGCCTGGCGCTGTTCGAACAACCCATCGCCCAGTTGACCTCGGGCCTCTCGCTGCCCCAGCGCCGCGAGTGGGAAGTGCGCACTGCGCGCCTGGCCGCCCGCGCCCTGCACGCCCAGGGCGATCTGGCAGGAGCCTTGAAGGTCTGCAATGCCGCGGCCCTGAGCCTGGACTCTGACGGCGGCAACAATTTTATCGAGTACGAACTGCCCTGGCTGATGGAGGCCGGACGCATCGACGAAGCGGGGTTTCGAGCCTTCATCGACGTCTACGACAGGCAAACCGAGCTATGGCCAGCCACGGCTCGCCTGGTTCTCGACCGCCTGCAAGCTCCCGAAGAGCGCAGTGCCTGGTGGCCGATCTGCGTGATGCGTGCCTGTATTACCGAGGAAGCACTGCAGAGTTTTCTCGACGCGCTGCCGAACATCGAAACCACCGAGTCCGATACCACCCCGCTGCTGGCCGCCCTGTACCAGGCCATGGAAGATCTGGAGTCACGCGACTCGCTGTTTGCCGAAGCCCGCGCCGAAGCCCTGCGGCGAGCCCCCGAGCAGCCCTGGATCACCCGACTGGCCGCCGTGCATGACGCAGAGCGCGGCCTGATCGACGCGGCTACCGAAGCCGGCCTGTTGCAAAACGCCATCCAGGCAGGCCGCATGCAGGACAACCGCAGTGCGTTCTCGCTGTTCGCCGCTCGGGTTGCCAGCCTGGGAGTGATCGAGGCGCTGAAAACGTCGAAGCCGGTTCTGTCCTGCGGCAAATATGCCTACAACTATGCATTGAGCATCGAGGAAGTGGCAGAGACCGAAGCGGACAAGCTGCCCAGGGAAGCCCGGGACCAAGCCTATTCGCTGCTGCGCGAAGCGCAGAAAGACGCCTACGAGCAAGGCCAGGCCCACATGGAACGCTACTTCGCCAGCGGCAGCGGCCACCCCTACGATGCCTGCGCACACCTGTACTCCATGCTCTGCAACAACCTGGCGATCAACTATCGCTACTACAACCAGATCCGCTACGAAGACGCTATCGAGTTGCACGCGCGCGGTATCGCCGCCAGCACGTTCGCCGAACACTACAACGGCCTGCTCAGTGCACGCATCGGCCTGGAGGACCTGCCGGGCATCATCGACGCGGCGGAACAGCTTTGGCATTACTCCGCGGAGTTCGGCTACAGCCGCCACGACCCAAACGAGTACATAGCTTCGGTGGTATACGCCCTGTTCAAGCTGGATCGCGACAGTGAAATCCTCATCTGGCTCGAACGCCTGCTCAAGTGGCAAGAAGAGCAAGGCATCAGTGATCAGCAGCTGGACAGCTCGGCGCTGTTCGCCCGGGTCAGGGTCGCGCGCTATCTGGCCTATGCCCATCCGGACAACGCCGACAGCCTCTGGCAGCGTTACGAGCCGCTGGTCCTGGCCTTGAACGAAATCTCGGTCATGTCCAGCTCGGTGGACTTCCTCAAGGCTCGTGGCCGCACGGCCGAAGCCATTGACTACTGCGCACGAACCCTGGCGCTGTGCACCCCGGACGATGACTATGACATCAAGTGCCGTGCCCGGATCGAGGAGATCCTCACCGAACTGCAAGCTCCGGCTCAACCTGCCGGCAAGAAAAACTGGTGGCAGATATGGAAGTAGGCGCTGCCAAGCGCAGCTCCAGCTACGCCCCGCGCAACCTGCTGAATGCCGATGAACTGAAACGCGGCATCACTCAACGCAGCCAGGGGCGCGGCGACGAGGACGCGGTGCAAGGCTGGCTGCTGAATCACTTCTATCGCCACCTGGTGGGCAACTTCGAACCCGCACGGCGCATCCAGACCCTGGATGACGCCCGTGCGGCACTGGGTACCGACGCGCCGCCGGCCTGGGTAAGCGAATACTTCGACAGCGCCGCCAAGGCACCGCCCGAAGAAGTCGCCAAGGCCGTGGCGACGCTGGTGTGGGTCGAACCGCAGGAGCCATTGCTATTGCAACAGGAATTGCAGCTGGTGGAGTTCCTGACCTCGCGCAAAGGCACGGCACTGGAGGGCAAGCTGGAGCGCATCACTTGCCCGCAAGCCCTGGCGCTATGGGAAAAAGAGCACGCGCAGATGGCCGCCCGGGTCGATCAGGGCTGGCGTCAAAGCTCTTCCGAAGCCCTGAATGTCGCCGTCTCCTGCGCCGAACACACCTGGGTCGAGCTGCGTCCGGAAAGCCCACTGCTGCGGGCTGAAATGGCCTTCGAAAGCTATGTGATGCGCCACTGCCTGGGGCAATTCGCCAACCGCAGGGCCTTGACCGGCGGCTACGGTGAACGCTACGCCGAAGCCGTGGAGCAACAGGGTATGCGCGTGTTCAGTCTGCGTGACGCCCAGGGCCAACCCCACAT
>NZ_MOAK01000081.1:34890-37996 GCF_003732485.1 Pseudomonas protegens | reverse complement strand
AAGCAGAATCGTCCGCCCATCGAGCGCTACTTCCTGGACCTGTTGCGGCTCCTCAACAGCCTCGGCACCGACCTGCAGACGCCAGCCGACTGCATTGCCATTGGCATCGTCCGCACCGATGCCGGCTGGTTGCGTATCGAGGAAGTCAGCGATGCGCAAGCCCAGACCCGCCTGGTGGCTCGCTACCCGCACCTGTTCTACCGACTGGACGCTCCGTCGGCCATGGTCGAATGGCTGGTGGCGGCCCGTCAGTCCGACTTGCTGCTGGAGGTTGCCCCCCAGGCGCCATCGGTCAAGTACGCCACCCGCCATATCTTCAAGAAAAGCCCCTGGCCACAACGCCACGCCGATGACCCACTGTATCGGACCGAAGGCGTGCCCTGGAGGGACATGTCTACTCCCCTGGCCGAGGAAATCGCGGCCTGGCAGGCCAGGAATCGATGAAACGCAAATGATGACGATAATTGCCGCAGCTTTCGGCGCCTGGCTGGTCTGGCGCTACTTTCGCCGCCAGTCGCCTACGTCCCTGGTGGTGTTCACACCCCGCAAACGCTGGGCACTGAGCCTGGCCCAGCCCATGGTGGATGCTACCGGGATGACCGGTTTCTTCGATCCCCAGACCACCCATTTCATGGATCAGGCGAAAGCCTCCCTCAAGGCATCGTTGCTGCACCAGATCGGCTTTCGCAGCAACGCTACGGACGACGAAGTCCGCGAGCACTTGAACAACACCCTGGAACGCCAGTGGTTCCGCGTTGACCTGCACGGCCTGAACACCACCGACGACCCGCGAGCAGCAATGGCCTTCGCCTGCGTGCGCAGCGCGTTCTTTGTCCGCTGCGCGATGTTAATGGACTGGATCGACACCGAGAGCGGATGGCGGATCATGCTCCTCAATGCCCAGCGAGCCCAGGATTGCTTCAGCGACTGGGAGGACTTCGGCAGGGCCTTCATGCTTGGGCGCAGCCAATGGATCGCGGCGTTCAGGGCCGACTCTCTGGGTGAGGTGTTCAATGAAGCAAGCCTGAGCCGGCTGCTCACGCCCGGTAGTGGGATCTGGGCTGGGATTGCCTGGCAGGGCTTGCCGGCATTGTTGCCTGTAGCGGACTGAGACCGCGAAGGGGATGGTGTCCCAGGGCAGGTTCGAACTGCCAACCTTCCCCTTAGGAGGGTCATTAGAGCCGCCAGCCCGCTTGGCCAAACCCAGTGTTTATTGGGCTTCGCGTCCGGTTGTGTCCGTAAAAACGACGCCGTATAGTTCTTTTTGCACCCACCATGCACCCATGGGAACAAATTGAAAGAGAAGCTAACGGCAAAACTGCTTACCTCGCTGCAGGTCACTGGCAGCGAATATGAGGTTCACGACACCACCGTCACGGGCCTATTCGTTCGGGTGACCGCCGCCGGCGCAAAATCGTATGTCGTGTCCTGGGCCCGCGGCCGCAAGAAGACATTGGGGCGAGTTGGCATTCTCACCCTAGACCAAGCCAGGACCGAGGCTACTCAGTATCTAGCAGAGGCTCGAGCGCTTGGCGAACCGCTTGCCGTTACCCAAAAGCGCAGAGGAACCGCCCTACCCTCTCTACGGGAGTTCATCGAAGACACCTATATGCCGTGGTTCAAGACTCACCACAAAGGCCACGAGAAGACCCAGCACACCCTGAGCTGCAACTTCGACGCGATCATGTCACAGCGCCTCGACGCAATCACCGGCCGCGACCTGGACCAGATCCGTACAGGCTGGATGCAGTCGGGCAACAAGCCGTCAACGGTCAACCGCAAAATGGGCTCCATCAGTGGCGTCTTCAGCAGAGCCGTTGAATGGGAGTACATAGATACCCACCCGATGGATCGACTCAAAGCCCTCAAGGTCGACGCGATGGGATTAGTCCGCTACCTGGACGGCGATGAGACAAAGCGCCTTCGAGAAGCACTGGACGCCCGCCAAGACGAAGCACGGGCTGAGCGTGAGAGTGCGAACAAGTGGCGAGCTGACCGCGGCAAGGAGTTGATGCCGAGCTTGCTGCACATCCCTTTCACCGACCACCTAAAGCCCTTGGTTCTGGTGTCGCTAAATACCGGCATGAGACGCGGCGAATTGTTCGACCTGAAATGGTCAGCGGTGAACTTCCAAACTAAGACGATCACCGTCGCAGGTGCCACCACCAAAACCAGCGACACACGACACATCCCGATGAACAAGGAAACGGTCGCTGTGCTGGAGGGCTGGAAGAAGCAGGCCGGCAAATCTCGTTACGTGTTCCCCAGCCAGGAAGGCGGCCGCCTAGAAGACGTTAAAAGCGCCTGGCTCAAGCTACTGGAGAGAGCTGAAATCGAGGGGTTCCGCTGGCACGATATGCGCCACGACTTCGCGTCACGCTTGGTAATGGCCGGCGTACCGCTCAACACGGTACGGGATTTGTTGGGGCACGCCGATATCAAGATGACGCTACGCTATGCGCACCTGGCGCCAGGCACGAAGGCTGCTGCGGTGGAGCTCATTTAGCTCTCGATTGATCCCGCATTTTTTTGTAGTCCTCATACGAAGGCTCAAATGGCTTGTTGTTCTCTATAAAGGCAACATAATCCTCAATGGTGCTCCACTCGGATCTGACCAATTCAAGGTTCAATGAATAGTTGTAGTCGGCCTTATATCCCCATTTCTCCGTAAGGCCGTTCATGCCTCCATATAGGTCGTGGTCACCTTTAAAATAGTCGTGCCCAACGACAACCATCGCCTGCCTCCACAGCGTCTCCCCTGCGTAATCAGGCCCAAGAGCCCCCGCCCTGACTTTGTACAACACCTCGTCTTCTGTCCAAATCGCTACGAAGACGTTCATGAAGCTGATTTTTGTTCTCGGCTTTTCATGGAGGAATGGGTTTATGACGCTCAAGTCTTGCAACCCGTTTTCAATAAATGTTTCGAGCACCTTTACGATTTTTTCTTTCCTTGAGGCTGCCAACAGCTCGAGCGCCGCTTTTAGATAAGGATCGACTCTGGCCGAGAGAACGACCTTCTTTGAGCGGTTTGCCATCAATGAACCCCTTACGTCTACAAATCTTTTGCTTGCAGATCGTGTTACTTACAAATAGGATGTTTACGTCC
>NZ_MOAK01000081.1:34304-34820 GCF_003732485.1 Pseudomonas protegens | reverse complement strand
AGCAGAACACTTCACGCCGCTGTCGGTCAGCGTCGAGGACGCAGCACGCATCGTTGGCCATTCACGGTCGGGCATCTATGAGCTAATCGCGGCCGGAGACCTCAAAGCGTTCAAGCTCGGCCGTCGCCGTTTGATCCTCATGAGTGAACTCAAAGCTTGGATTGAGCGCGCTGCAAAGGCCGGCACACGGTGAAGTGCGGAAAGAATAAGGGGCAGAAATTGCGCAGGGCTGCGCTGAGAATTGCCCTGACGGTGTTCGAGCACCGCCAGGGCGAAAACACACTGGCTAGCACCAACGTGAAGGGCAAACTATGACACGCCATTCTTCAACTGAGCAAGACTGCAAGATGATGGAGGCCCTACGAAACGGGCCAGTATCGACCATCGAAGCCGCCAAGGAGCTGGATATCGTCCAGCCGCCTAACACCATTCGCCGCCTCAGGAAAAAGGGGCACGAGATCCACACCTACTGGACGCACCAGTCCACTGAGCCTGGCCGCCCGCCTCACCGCGTCG
>NZ_MOAK01000081.1:16444-34264 GCF_003732485.1 Pseudomonas protegens | reverse complement strand
GAAGCGGGGGGTGTCCTCAGTCTTGAGGACACCCCCCGCACTTGCCTGTGAGCCGCTGAATGGCCAGAAAGACAAAATACAAGGTCGACTTTGGCGGCGGTCGAGTGCTGGCCCTGCCCTATCGACTGCTGATCAGTGACGCCTTCGACAACCTATCGACCAAGGCAGTAACCGTGCTGATCAAGCTGGCCAGGAACTACAACGGCCGCAACAACGGCGACCTGTCCTGTACAGCCTCAATGATGGCCAAGGGCAGGCCTATGGACGCCAAGACTCTTGCCTCGGCGCTTGCCGAACTGATGGATGCGGGCCTGATCATCCGCACCAGGGAGAGCCGCAAGGGAGGCAGGGAACAGGGAATGGCACGTTGCGCGCTGTATGCAATCACCTGGGCGGCAATTGACGAATGCCCGGGTAAGGACCTTGAAATTTCACCCGGACCACCACGGTTTAGGTTCGTTTAATTTCGAGTTTTTCGGTGGGAATTTTTCCGCCTAGTACTGGGAATTTTTCCCAGTCATCAAGCGCTCATTGTCCGGTTGCGTCCGGTTGTTTTGACGAACTGTTGTAGTACTGGGATTTTTTCCCAGTACCTTTCAATAAAACCGGGGCCTCCAGAGGGGTGTCAAAACGGAAAAAATCCCACCCTTATTAAATTACCACCACCAGGGGTTAATAAGATGGGACCAAAGACCTACAAGCAGGCCTGCTGCACTCATGGTTATGCAGGGAAATGTAAGCGCACTGGAGGCTTCACTTTCCTTGTCCTCGACTACCTACCTTGGACGCTGATTGGTATGTGCAGACCTTGTGCCGAGGAAGTCAGAAAGGATCTGATCTACCTGGCCGAGAAAGCGCCTACAGCCAACAGATGAGAAAAGGGCACCACCCCGTTGCAGGGTAGTGCCCTCCACATTGCAAAGCTTCGAAGTTTGTCAGTCCCGATCTGCGGGCTCGAACTGCTCGGTACCGCCCCGTAGACCTCGCAGCCCCATCACCGCGGCTCGTGCAACACGATCAACGAATCCGACCTCAAGATTCGTATACCAGCCGCCCATACCGAGTAGCGCGAACCGGATGGCGTCAAATGCCTCAGTTTCATCATGACTCGCCAGCTCGCAAACCTCGCAGTCAAAGAATGCAGCCCCCTTTCGCCAGTCCTCAGCCGCGCCGGGGTTGTTCCGCGGCCAATTGATAAGGCGCCCCTGGTCGTCCCGCCTGGTGAAGCTCATGTCCTCTCGGGTCTGGATCGCCGGGCTCATTGGTCCACCTCCAACGAGTCGAGCTTCTCTTGCAGCTCTGTGGTCTGGCAGTCGAGGTAATTGGCCCAGTCGTCTCCGATGTACTGGCCCAGGCCGGTCAGGGCTTTGACGTTGTGCCCCTTGCCGTGAATGACATCCGCACGTACCGCATTGAGCAGCGCAGTAAGCCAGGTCACGTGCTCGCGGGTTGAGTGGATCAAGTCGATAGCGTCGCTGGCCACATTGGCGTGGGTCTGCAGTTTCATTGCACACCCCCTGCGCCGATTCCGGCAAAGAGAGTGGAGCAAGGCAACACCTTGACGCTGATGTCACCCAGGATCTTCAGCGGTGCAAGCTCGGTCAGTTTGATGTTGACCGGCAGCATCATGGTGGTGATGACGTGGCCGTGCGCGTCCAAAATTTGGATGGTATTCTGTTTAAATTGCATGACGTGTCCCTTTAAGTTGCGTCGTGTGATCGCCAGGCCGCTGTTGACGCAGCGGCTTGGCACCTCTTCTGAAATGGCCCAAATCTGGACCATCAACCTAATCGGCTAAATTCTCAGCCGATCAATCGGCGAAACATTCCGCCGGTTACTGCTTGCCCTTCTCGCTGATCCAGCCTGCCGCCCAGCTCAGGGGGTCTTTCGACTCCATCGGCTTGAGTGGCTTCCCGTCGCGTGCTGCCTGCTTGCCCTCCCGCTCCGTCTCTGTGTGAATCCAGATGGCTGTGAGCTTGTACCCGGCCGCCCGCTGGCGTTCTTTGTAATCCCGCTGCCTGGCTGCTGCTGAGCGAGGAGGTTTGGCTTCGTCTGTCATCTTGCATCCCTGTTACTAGTTACGGCGATTTCAAGATAGCGCTTCGTGACTAGTACCGCAATAGAGAAATTCAAAATAATTGCAGCCCTAGACTTGGGCCACACCTCCCGCACGCCCATAGAGCTAAGGCTTGCGTTGAGCTAATCTGCCATCACTTGCGGGGATATCGGATCGCTACACAGCAAAAGAGGTTATCTATCCACTTCCACTCATAAAACCAGAGGCAATTCGCCTCACAAAACTTTAAGGAGTTACGCATGGAAGCACCACGTAGTGAGAACGAAATTTTTCGAGAGCTTGAAATACTATGTGCCTCACCTGGTTACATCCACGCGATCGCATATTTTTGCTTTCGAGACAACACAATTAAATATGCTGAGGAGATGTCTGTAGAAAATGTTCTTCAGCAATTCAATAAAACACGCCTCGTTCGCACTGAAATTTCGACTGTGATTGGGCTGGCGTTGAAAAATGAATTGGACACATCTCACCCCCACCCCAAAACGCTTCAACATTACGCCGACAAAACTGAAGAGTTACTTGAAGAAATACATCAATCAATGTTAGTACCTGTGATGGAGGATTTCAAAAAAGGACTTGAATCGGGGGGGCAGACAAACCCATTTGAAAGTGGTGCCGCCATAAGAGAGTCAATATTTTATGGAGGGGAGGCGGCTTATAACTTTCAATATAGAGATTTATTTAACACGAAATATAAAGATGACAACAAATGGTTTGTAGAAAATAAGAAATTCTCCATTGACCAAGCAAGCTTATTAGTAAAATCAATAGGCACACTCCAGAATGAAAAACTCGCCAACATCTTAGACAACTTTAAAAGATTGCATCCTAATGAGTGGTCCTTTCTGCCAGCATTCAAGTTAACAACACAGGAAATCTCTGAAAACTCATTAGTTGACATCGACACAACCCGCGCATTTTTAGAAGCTTTTTCACTGCCTCCTGTTCTAATGAAAGAATTTTTAGCCTTGGATGACTTCAATGCTTCAAATGCCTTTCCAATAATCAAAGTAAAAGACGATGATTACATAATATTTCAAAACTACAGTCTGAACGAGGCTTTATACGAAACGCCTTTCTTCTGGCTGAATGGGGATGACTCATATAAAAATATCGCAAGGGAACACCGTGGCGACTTTACAGAAAACTTCTCTACAGAACGGCTAAGATTAGTTTTTGGCGAAAGCAACGTACATACAAATATAGATATCTACAAAAGCAAAAAAGAGAGAGTCGGCGAAATCGACGTTCTTGTGACCTATGCCGATAGAGCAATAGTTCTCCAAGCCAAGTCGAAAAAACTGACGATTGCCGCTCGAAAGGGAAACAGCAACCTTCTGCGTGATGACTTTAAGAAAGCGATCCAGGACGCCAATGACCAAGCATTCTTATGTGCAAGCTTTTTATTGGACGAGACCTATACTCTCGTGGATAGCGAAAAAAACGAATTAAAAATCTCTCGAAAAATAAAAGAAATATATCCATTTTGTGTAGTTTCAGAACACTATCCTGCGCTCAGCTTTCAATCACGACAATTTTTGAGCCACAGCGAAACTGAAATCATCAAACCTCCACTCATAATGGACGTTTTCCTGCTTGATGTAATGACAGAAATGCTACACACACCTCTGCACTTTTTAAGTTATATAAATAAGCGCTCCCATTACTCCGATAAAATACTAGTCAACCACGAACTAACCACGCTCTCTTATCATCTCAAGCGTAACTTATGGCTTGAGACTGACTACACCATGATGCATCTAGAGGACGACATCTGTGCAGATCTTGATCTCGCAATGCTCGCCAGGCGTGAGGGCGTCCCCGGAGCAAAAACGCCAGAAGGAATTCTTACCAAATACAAAGGAACTTTTTTTGACAACTTAGTACAAGACATAGAAACACTGGCAATCCCCGACACTATAGACTTGGGTTTTATGCTACTCGCAATTAGCGGTGAAACGATCGAACAAATAAATGACGGAGTTTCAAGACTAACGAAACGCTTCCACGAAGACGGAAAGCCACACAACTTAACTTTAGGCATCAAAGACAGCTCAACGGGCCTGACTATTCATTGCAACGATTATGATATATATGAAGCAGGCACCTCTCTTCAAAGATACTGCACTCTTAGAAAATACGAACAAAAAGCACAATCTTGGTTTGGGATATGTGTATCTCCAAAAAACCAACGAATCAAGCTCGGCCTCAGTCTATCTTATAACTGGGAACGCTCTGACGAAATGGATCAGGCAACAAAGACATTAGCGAAGCCGCAATATCTAACCAAAAACCCATCTATAAACTACGACACGATATTTAACCGCAAAGTAAAAAAACCTGGAAAAAACGTGAAGTGCCCCTGTGGCAGTGGTAAGAAATTCAGAAAGTGCTGCCGTGTGTAATCGTTTGCTGTAACAAATGGGTTGTCATCAAGTCACTGAGGGTCATGCCCACCTCCTAGTACTACGTACTTATCAGTGAGACGTTTTGGTCTCACTGAGTGCGGAAAGCAACACAGGGGGTGGTCAACATCGCCATACCTTTGCCGCAAGGCACAAGATGGAGCCGCTGCCTCGCCGTCGAGACAGACCAAATGAGCCGACTCGGACCGTCTGGTCTACTTGGCCTCCGCTCTTCCTGACAGCAGGCCAGAACAGGTGTCGTGATGACAGCAACGCCTTCAAGTAAATGTGATCCTGAATCACCTTTAGATCACGCCAACCCACCCAATTCTGCCCTGGAGCAGAATTGGAGTGAGATCAAACCAAAGCGGGATTCCGTCACTTTGCTCCGGCCGCGAACCGCCGAGGATTTCTCTGTGGTTCGAAAGCCCTCAAATTCGAGATATTCCACCGCTGGTGGAGCACGCAGCTTGAGGGGAGGTTTCCACTGTCGGTGTAAACCTGCCCCTCTCAACACTAGAGGCCAGCCATCAGTACGCGACACCTGCCCGAGCGGGATGGCAGATCCAGCCCCCAATGGGGGTTGGATCGCTCAACTCCCCCAACGGAGGATGTATCCATCGTAGGATGATTCAAGAAACTGCGCGCCACGTTTTCGGCATTTGCAAAACGTGGCGCGACACTACCGAAATGGGAGGTCAGGTCACTAGTGATTAGATACGAGCAGCTTTGCTCACATCTCCCCGGTAGGTCCATATCCAGGTGAGGGATAGATTCAGACAAGTCACTCCCTCGAAACGGGGTGGCGGGATGCTTCCGCCAACCGCGGTATTGCTCCATCTCCACTGAGCTGAAAACTCAGCCCTGTATCACTTTGCCTACCATCGACTTACTGCAACAAAAATCCCCCTCTTGATCCGCTGTAACCCGCCTATTTCAGTCCCGTTTAATCCGGTTATGTGTAGCACCTAAGGTGCACCCTAAAAGCACTGGATAAACGTTCATATCAGACCTAATGTGTCCTCAAATGGGCTCTACCGAGGACCAACCATGACCACCACAGCCAAGCCACGCGGCCCGCAATCGAAGCCAACTAAGGCAGAGATCTCCGCAGCCTGGGCACGCCTTCGCACAGCCGCACAACAGGGCAATGTCGAGGCGAACGCTTTACTGATTGCCCTGGCAGAAAACAAACCCGCAATCACGATGGGGGCAGGACTTGCACGCGCCGGATAAACCGCCAGTGGAGCGGGCAGACAAAGGCCAGTTCAAGAAGGGCCACTCCGGCAACCCTGGTGGGCGCTCTGGGCAGACTCAGGCCATCCGGGCAAAGCTTTCTGAAGGGGCCGAGGCTGTAACCAAGAAGGTACTGACAGCAGCTAAGAAGGGAGATATGCAGGCTTGTCGCCTGATCCTCGAGCGCCTGGTCCCACCAATCAAACCAACTGCCGAGACGGTGCGCTTTGAGCTGGACGATTCCGACCTGCCTAGCGCAGCCAAATCGATCCTTCGCGCTGTTGCGGCGGGCGAGCTTCCACCAGACCAGGGCAAAGCCCTGATCGAGGGGTTAGGTGCCGTCGCACGAGTGATCGAAGTTGCCGAGCTGCAAAAGGCAGTCGAAGAACTCCGCGAAAAAATGGAGGGAATGCAGCAATGAGCATCAAGTCATTGAAAGCGGAACTGCAGCGCATCGCTCAGAAGATCGGCGCAGCAGATGAGACGGTGGTGCTGATCGTGCTGGCGGTCATTCGAGCAAACGTTAGCGAGCTGAAGACAGAAGCAGACTTTCCGAAAACCGCAGGGCATCACGTGGACTACCGGATTCAAGGGCGGAATGTCTCCCTGTTCTTCCCCTTCGCAGAGATGGATAGCGACCAGTGCGAGCAAATGGCCAAGGCCATCATTGTCTACACACGCCAGGTTGAACGCGCCGGCCGGAACCCTCAGGTCGGCATTCTGGAAATGCGGGTATCTCCCGTTGAGGGAGCCTGGATCGTCACTTGGCCACCTGAAGGCATAACGGTTGAACAACACGCCGCCGAGCAATACCGCCTGATTGTTGAAGCACGCAATGAACATCCGTAGCCAGGTCGAAAGACTCCGCCGGCAGGCCGCTAAAAGCCCCTTCAACGAGGACGTGAAGCAAATAAGCGATCTGATGGACGAATTGAGCGCGAATGCCGCCGGCTCCGAGTTATCCCAAAGAAATCAAACACTGCAAGACATTCTGGACGAATACCAGTCCTCAACCGCGGCCGAGCCCGGCCGCCACCTGAAGGAATCATCATGAAAATTGGAAAGCGCAACAATCTCAAGGTCGGCTCAGCCAGCGTCCACTACACCGAGTACGACCATATCTCCGTGGAGTCGCGCACCTTCTCGATTCTCAACCAAAGCGGGGCCAAAGCTACCTGGCAGGCTGGCTCCCTTTTCCGTCCGCTCCGCGAGCTGCAAACCCTGGCTTTGGAATGCTTCAAGGATGTTGGAAATGACATCGTGAAGATTCGTGCGAATACGGACTACAACCCCTCTGCCATCGAGCGCCTGAGCAAGGAAAAAATTGATCAGGTTACTGAGGCGCTAGTGCCGGCGATCAAGTCAGTTACTCAGAATATGCTCACCCTTTCAGAGACTGTGAAGCGCGGATTCGCACCTGTTTCCCCACGCAGTAATACGGATGTCGTTGGCTTCCTGGCTGACCAGGAGCTACGCACGATGGTCCGCGGTTTGCTTCCGGAGGAACGACGCTCTTTGGTGGCGGCGTCTCGCCAGGGAGCTCACCCAGAAATTGTCGAGGCGATTCTCCGTGCGCACCCAATGCTCTCCGGGCTCAGCTCAGAGTCGGCCAGCACCCTGGAGCGAGCGGGCATCGCCGCTTCTCGTGCCGAAGATCTGGAAGCCCTGCGCCAAATGTTGAAGCTGTACGACGACGTAATGACCACCACGGCCCAGGCATGCATAGGACTGTGCGGAATGGTGGATAACACCAATGGTTACAAGCTGCGATTTGAGAAGTGGCGCCAGGGTTGCGACGGCTCTGAGCTGCTGCGCGATTGGCTCGGCAACCTTCCCTCTCGCTCTCAAAACAAGAAGCCTGATCCTATCGTGCCAAAAGAGGAGGAGAAGCCCGGCGAGGCTGATAAAGACAACTCCGAAGCAGCCTAGCGAGAAGTACAAACTTGAACACCTTACAAGACCGCTTCATCGAGGCATGCCAGACAAACCACTTTGCGTCGTACCCACTGAAACAGGGGCCTGACGCTGGCTATCTGGTGTGGGATGTCCAGCACGTCCGCGACGGCCAGAGGGTGACCATTGACGGTCCTTTTTTCACCGAGGTCGAGGCGCGGGTTTCCGCTGATCTTCTGCGCGGGACGTTCCGCGGCGCACGGGCCGGAGAGACGATCTGCAGCCGGGTGTGGAACTACGACCCGCGCCAGGAGCAACTGACTATCGACCAGGCGCATATGTCGCGTGCAGTGCTCGCCGTTCGCCTTGGGCTTCCAGCCCCTACCACCAATCCATAGGAGGCCCCATGGCCGCTACAGCAGCCCGCTACAACCCACTAACCGCAATTAAGCTCTATGGCCAGCTCCGGCAGTTCGGAAAGGTCTACCACCTGGCCGTTCGCTCGCCTGCCGAAGCCATCAAGGCACTATGCGTGCAAATTCCTGGCCTCGAGCGCTTTATCTCTAATGCTAAGTCGCGCGGTCTGGAGTTTGCCGTGTTTCGCGGTAAGAAAAACATCGGTGCAAAGGAGCTGGGATACCAGGGCACTGGCGACATCATAATCTCGCCCGTTATCGTCGGGAGTAAGCGAGGAGGCATTCTTCAAACTGTCGTCGGGGTCGTACTGCTTGCCGTCGGCGCGGTGCTTACATACGCATCTGGGGGAACGGCCACGCCGTTTACGTCAGGGATGATGATGATGGGCGCATCCCTCGCCCTGGGTGGTGTAATCCAAATGCTCAGCCCCCAGGCTAGCGGCCTAAAAACCAGCGCCGCGCCAGAAAACACCCCCGGCTACGCATTCGGCAGCGCCAAGAACACCACCGCTTCTGGCAACCCGGTCCCGCTCTGCTACGGCAAGCGCCGTGTAGGCGGCGCGATCATCAGTGCTGCCATTTACGCCGAAGACCAGATGTAGGGAGCCATGGGGCGGTGCTAAAGTGCCCGCCTCATGGAAAGGAACTCTCATGCTGAAAGTTACCACTGCTGCCATCTTGTTGGCCCTTTTAAGCGGGTGCTCAACCACACCAGTTCCGTTCGATCAGGCCAGACCTGTTCCTAATGACAGGATACTGGCTTTCGGAAAAAAACCTGCAGATCCTTACTCGACCATTCAGATCGCACGCGACACCGGCTTCGTCGGTGGCGGGTGCTTCGTAGCCGTTCACATCAACGGTCGTGCCGTCGCCCGAATCGATACAGGCGAAGTGGTCAATCTTTACGTAGCACCTGGCGAACATCTGGTGGGGCTGGGCTCTGATGAGCGAGGGTCGGGGACGTGTAGCTGGTCAGGAGTGATCAAGGAACAAGCCACCATTCTAAAAACAGGACAAACGAAGCGTTTCCGAATCGGTGGTGACACAAATGTCGGCCTCGACATTCGTCCAACCTCCCTTTGACCTGTCTCCGTGTCGAAATCTAAACGCGATGGCGTGGTAACTGCCCTTACGAAGCCTGGGCATGAAGGAACGCTACCCCTGCGCCTGCAAACAGAAAAACAAGCTGAAATAGCATCGATGTGCACTGATACCTGAAAAAACGGAGTGGAATCAAATAACCGACGTGTGGATTCGATGAACCTTTAATCATTCTCTTGAGAAAAAACCAACGCATCAGCTTTGGAAATGGTTTGAAAACGGTGGTTAAGACCCTCTCCATATTTAGTTCGGTTACTAGCTGCCGCCCCTGTACCGTGGCCGCCTCTTCTATTTTTTCTACCTGCTCATAGAACGGCTTCAAAACATTTCCGAATCTATTCGTCTTCGATTCACTTTGTGCGTCTGCAACCTGGCATTGAATTGCGAAGAACTTGGATAAAACTCCAAAAAGCAACGATAAAATCAGCAGAACCCCACTGAGTTTGAAGCCCGCTGCAGTCAAATAGGGAAGAATCGTCCCAACGTTTGTTAAAAGAAGCGCGACCGCCGCCCCCGTGCCGACCGTGAGCCAGGTGGAGTAGGTATCTAAAAAACGCGTTGATTCAATAATGTTCTCAAAAATCACTGAGACCATTCCATTTTCCGCATTTTGAATGTTCAGCCTGTTCCACTCGGCCAAGTGATCCGGCTCGGGCAATTGCTCAGGCGTTTCCATAATGAGGCTCCTAGTTTCAAGTCAAATATGAGAGGCAAGCATCTGAAATTCAAAGATCATGTGAATGCTAACGCTTTTACCTCTCCCTTTGAGTATGCCTAGGCTGATACGGGCAAATTGAGCCTTTATCAGCCTTTTCGCTTGAAAGGTAACACCCAAAGTGCAACAGTATTAGGACAACACCCTAACTGATACAGGTTGCACTATGTTCATCCGCGCCTACCTTCGAGCATCCACTGACGAGCAAGACGCCGGCCGCGCACGGGCGTCCCTGGAAAAGTTCGCCAGCGATCACAATAAGGTCATCGCCTGCGAGTACCTGGAGAACGCCAGTGGTGCTGCCGCTGATCGACCGGAGCTGCTCCGCCTGCTGAAGGATGCCCGCAAGGGGGATGTGCTCCTGGTCGAATCCATCGACCGCCTTTCCCGCCTCCCCGCGGATGACTGGGCCAAGCTAAAGGGTGCGATCGACGCCAAAGGCCTGCGCATCGTTGCGCTCGATCTGCCCACCAGCCATCAAGGTATGCGTGACACGCAAGGCGACGAATTTACCGGACGGATGCTTGCCGCGATCAACTCGATGCTAGTGGAGATGATGGCGGCGATCGCCCGGAAGGACTACGAGCAGCGCCGCGAGCGCCAGGCCCAGGGCATTCAGAAGGCCAAGGCAGCAGGAAAGTACCAAGGCCGACCGGTCGACGAGGAGCTGCACAAGCGGGTCAAGGAGCTGCTGGCAGCCGGGCTAGGCATTAGGGCTACCGCGCGGCACGCCAGTTGCTCGACTACAACCGTACTGCGCATCCGTGATACCAATGTTTAGAAGCCGACTCGATACCGCCTCGAGATAGCCCAAGGTGTGATTATGAAGGGCGACTTCACCACAGGCACGATACCGAATGCGACTCCTATGTCACCGATCATTCGCTGTATTAAGGCATCCTGATTAGGCTTCCCTATTCCCTTCCACCATGATGGTGAGGCGAAGACGTTTTCAAAATGGTCGAAGAAATAGGCCACCAGCTTTGAAGACAGATCATGGTCATTGATCTGCTCCAGGCTTTTGATCAGGGCCATGCAGCATCTGTCATCCTCAGCCATCCATGTAAAAACTATCTGCCCCTTATCTCCACCAAAGAATGAGGTCACGCTCATCAGTTCGGGGACTAGTGCCAGATCGGCCAGATCCTGCAGCTGCCGCCCCCAAAAATCGACGTTCGGTGCATAGGTACCACTACACATTACCGGGGGCGCCTCCTCAAGCTCGATAATGTAGGAACGAACCGAAGAGTAGTCCTCACTGGTTAAGCATTTGTCAAAGCGCGGCTTATGGATTCCAATGTCGCGCAAAGCCGCATCAATCCCAGCGCCATGGAGATGTGCAAATGCCTGAATTTCAGCCTGCTGATCTGGCGTCCGCCCCCTATCCATCTCCTTGTAGAGCTCAGCTTGCTCCGCTGCCGCACGTTTTGTGTAGATCTCTCGAGCGTAAGCACGGTAGGCCAGAAGGAAGCATTGCTCCTGACTTCCGACAAATTGATCCTTTTCAACCGGCGCAAAAAGTCCGTCATCATGTGTTGAACAGAACCCGCTAAACGTAGAAGCCCGACGCACGCCCACCTTTTCAGGCTTTAACGCGCCGTTATGCTTGATTAGTCCCTCGAGAGTCGGAATGAAGGCAAGGACGTGCCCATCATCTGCAATCTGGTTCAAGCTCCCAGAGCGGGGCACTGTATGGGCGGCGACGATCGAACCAGAGCATTGCTGATGGAAAGCGTCCGGTGCTGAGCACAACTTTTTCGAGAAATGCTTCCTGTGGATTGCACTGACATCCCAAGGCTTATGAGGCTCCGCAGACTCACGACCAAGGTGACATTTCTTGAATTTCTTGCCAGAGCCGCACCAGCACTCTTCATTTCTACCGCGCTTTTCCATTTTGCTTTCCTTGCAGTATCCGAAACGGGACGCACAAAAAAACCCCACCACTCTGCAGCGTGTGAGGTTTTTGGTTCTGCAACCTACTTCTCGCACCCGCCCTGCACCCACAAGGTGTAAAGCAAATTGCCGAACTTGGCTACAAGCCTTGATTTATATGGTGTCCCAGGGCAGGTTCGAACTGCCAACCTTCCCCTTAGGAGGGGGATGCTCTATCCAATTGAGCTACTGAGACAAAACTGCAAACGCCTGATACTTCACGACGCAAAGGACGGCGTGCATGTTAACGGCCAAGGCCGCATTTGTCATGTTATCCATAGGGCTTTTTGCACGAGTCGCCAGGAGCGTTGCGTTTACTCAGGGCCGCGTCGTGCAAATTGCATCACCCCAAAAAGCCATCATTGCAAAATGCAATTCACGGAACTCCTGAAATCATCTCAACTTATTGTTTTTAAAGAGTTTATCTACAGTTAAACTCTTGGCACGCAGCCTGCTTTATCAATGGATAAAACACTGCGGAGATGACGCAATGAACAGCGCCCTGTTTCTCTTGAATGCGATCGCCATCGCCGTACTGGTGGCCTTTCACTTTCAACCTGTAGACAGCGCTGACCCTGTCGGGCTGTCCAGTGCGGGTTACAACCAACACCCGACACCGCAGTTGGCGGTCATGAACACCCAGATCGAGCCTCGCAACTTGACTCGGATCACCCAGGAAAAGACCCCGCCACAACCAGCCGCCACGCCGACCGAACGCTGGATTTTTTAAGACAAAGACTTCAGGAGCCTCCTATGTCCACCGCAGCCAAAAGCCTGCTTATTCTGACGTTGCTCAGCGCTATCGCCGCCTTGCTGCTGCCTGAAGCTCCCTTGGGTAATGCTGCACTGATCATCTGCGGCTCAATGTTCAGCCTATTCCTGTTGGCGCTGTTGGCTGGACGCAGGATCAAGTTCGACCCGGTATTGCGCTGACCCCTTGCTCGCTCAGCATGGCCAGCAGACACTCCAGGGTTGTCGTCAACTCAGCCGAATTGTCTAGGCACACAACCTGCTCCTCATCCAGCCAGGCAGCAGTGGCAAACTTTTCGTTGCGCTGCAGGCGACGCTCTATCTCCGGCAGGCTTTCCCTGCCTCTACGCAGCAGGCGACGGCGCAATACATCGGAATCGACCATCAGAACTATCGGAATCAAATCAGGATATCGTTCCCGTGCTTGAGGCAAGTGACCTCTAGAGCCGTTGACCAGAACGTTTCGCCCCTGCGCCAGCCAAACATCAATTTGCGCGGGAATGCCATAACCCAGGCCATTAGCTCGCCAAAACAAGGCAAAGTCGCCTTGGGCCACCCCTCGCTCGAATTCCTCGACAGTGACCCCCAGCGCCTCCTCGCCCACCGCCTCGGCCGAGCGCGTGATCACCCTTCTTACAACCTCACATCCCAACGCACTTAAAGGCTGCCTGGCCGCATCAATCAGGCTATCCTTGCCGGCCCCTGAAGGCCCCATCAGATAAATCAGTCTACCCGGCATGGGTTGTTGCTCCGGACAGCACAACTAGTAAATCGGCCATTTGCCACTATCCTCTAACAGGTAGGGATTACACGCTCACCCGCACAGCATGCACCTTCGCAAGCGCACTGACACTCCCGCCGGATGGGAGAATGCGGCCAACAACGCGGGCCTGGCGATCTTTTCAAACCAGTCCGCATTTCTGATAATTGGTGCTGGCATAACGCCTTTATCCAGTTCAATATTTGTCACAGAATTGACGCCAATGATCTGGCAATTTTGAGGCATGATTCGGGCCTCTTAACAATTCAGGTTGAACATTTGGCAATCAGGCTTGTCCTAAAAGACAGCCCGCGGCCAATTCCGAGAACCGCTCCCCTGAACTAACCGGTTAAATATATGCGCCCATTGAAACAGGCAATTTATTCCAGCCGTACGGCTGACAAGTTCGTCGTACGTCTACCCGACGGGATGCGTGAACGCATTGCCGAGGTGGCTCGCAATCATCACCGCAGCATGAACTCCGAAATCATCGCGCGCCTGGAACAGAGTCTTATTCAGGAAGGCGCCTTGGGTGAAGAGTTGAGCATGCGCCTGGACAGCCCCGAGCTGTCCTTGCATGAACGCGAACTGCTTCAACGCTTCCGCCAACTTTCACATCGCCAGCAGAACGCTTTGGTTTCGCTGATCGCCCATGACGCCGAAATGGCCGCAGACGCCAACTGATTTCACCCTGAAAGCTCAAGCCAGCCTAGTCGCTGGCTTTTTTTTGCCTGCGATAAAAGCAACGAAGCGCCATAAAGGCGCTTCGTTGATAAACCGATGTGCAAGACTCGCTCAGAGCAGGAAAATCGTCGCCAAACCAAGAAAGATGAAGAAACCACCGCTATCGGTCATGGCAGTAATCATTACGCTGGCACCCATTGCCGGGTCACGCCCCAAGCGCGCCAGCGTCATGGGGATCAAGACCCCCATCAAGGCCGCCAATAGCAGGTTCAGGGTCATCGCCGCGGTCATTACCACTCCCAACGACCAACTCCCGTAGAGCAGGTAGGCGACAACGCCAATCACCCCCCCCCAGACCAGACCATTGATCAAGGCTACTGCCAGCTCTTTGCGCATCAGGCGAGAAGTATTGCCGGTACTCACCTGATCCAGGGCCATGGCCCGGACAATCATGGTGATGGTCTGATTACCCGAATTGCCGCCGATACCTGCAACAATCGGCATCAGTGCCGCCAGGGCTACCAGTTTTTCGATAGAGCCTTCGAACAGACCAATCACTCGGGATGCGACGAACGCCGTGATCAAATTGATTGCCAGCCAGGCCCAACGGTTGCGCAGGGACTTCCAGACCGAGGCGAAGATATCCTCCTCCTCCCGTAGACCGGCCATATTGAGGACTTCGGTCTCGCTCTCCTCACGGATCAGGTCGACCATTTCGTCAATGGTCAAACGGCCGATCAGCTTGTCGTTCTTGTCAACCACCGGGGCCGAAATCAAGTCATAACGCTCAAATGCCTGAGCCGCATCGTAGGCATCCTCATCCGGATGAAAGCTCACCGGATCGCTGGCCATGACTTGCGCGACCTGCTTGTCCGGATCATTGACCAACAGACGCTTGATCGGCAGCACACCCTTGAGCACGCCGTCGTAATCCACCACAAACAGCTTGTCGGTATGGCCGGGCAGCTCCTTGAGCCGGCGCAGGTAGCGCAGAACCACTTCAAGACTGACGTCCTCTCGAATCGTCACCATCTCAAAGTCCATCAGCGCACCGACCTGCTCCTCGTCATAAGACAGTGCGGAGCGAACGCGCTCACGCTGCTGACCATCAAGGGCTTCCATCAGCTCATGGACGACGTCTCGCGGCAGCTCGGGAGCCAGGTCAGCAAGTTCGTCGGCGTCCATCTCCTTGGCAGCAGCCAGGAGCTCGTGATCGTCCATGTCGGCGATCAGGGTTTCACGTACGGAATCGGATACTTCGAGGAGGATGTCGCCGTCACGCTCGGCCTTGACCAACTGCCAGACGGTCAGGCGTTCTTCCAGAGGCAAGGCTTCAAGGATGTAGGCAACGTCAGCGGAGTGCAGATCATCGAGCTTGCGCTGCAACTCGACGAGGTTCTGCCGATGGACCAGGTTCTCGACCCGATCGTGATGGTGACCTTCCTGACGGTGCGTCAGGTCTTCAACCACCCGCTGGCGCTGCAGCAGCTCAACGACTTGAGCAAGGCGGTCTTGCAGGCTTTCCTGCGTTTTCTTTACTTCTACTTCGGTCATAGGCGAACTCCACTCCCAGCAGAGGAGCACGCCGGAAGGATCAATCAGTCAGTTCATGATTGTGAAAACGGGATACTGAGTAACTACTGGGTAAGTCCATGGAGGTATTCCACAAGCCCCGGCGGGGCTGACGGGCGCAATGATACACCGCTTGGCAGTTTTAAACGCTAAAAAATCGCGGCAAGAACAAGCGCTTGCGGCATAAACCTGAGTAGCGTCCGAATCTATGAAAATGCGACGTCCCGGCAGAAAAAGAAAACACACACCGAGAGAAAAAAGTTCGGCGACAGACAGGACATTCGACTTCCGAAGACCAAAGCCGTTCCAGCCGGACGAGCAAGAAGAGTGACAAATAAATAAACGCAGAAAGCAAAAAGCCCGCATCTTTCGATGCGGGCTTTCTGGTGTATGGTGCACTCGACAGGATTCGAACCTGTGACCGCTCGGTTCGTAGCCGAGTACTCTATCCAGCTGAGCTACGAGTGCATTTTGTGTTTTTAGACCAGACCACAACTGGTTGAAGCCAAGTTAACTACATTGCTGCAACTAACTCTTAAATGGTGCACTCGACAGGATTCGAACCTGTGACCGCTCGGTTCGTAGCCGAGTACTCTATCCAGCTGAGCTACGAGTGCATTTGTTGCCGCGCATTATAGGCCGTTAAATCTTTTTGTAAAGCACTTTTTCTAGTAATTTCAACAACTTACAGAAGAAGCCAGATTACAACGTACTAAGCAAATAATGGCGGAGAACGGGGGATTCGAACCCCCGACACCCTTTTGAGGTGTACTCCCTTAGCAGGGGAGCGCCTTCGGCCACTCGGCCAGCTCTCCGCAACACGGGGCGTATATTAACCAGCTTTCTCCCCGTTTGCAAACAAAAAAAACGATAAAAATTAATGGCTTGGTTCTTCGTCCTTCTCTTTCTTTATCCGCAGGTAAATTTCCTCACGGTGAACTGCCACTTCTTTGGGGGCGTTGACACCAATACGCACTTGATTACCTTTGACGCCGAGCACGGTCACAGTGATCTCGCCATCACCAATGATCAGGCTTTCTGCGCACCGACGAGTCAGAATCAGCATACCTTTCTCCTCACGCATTACATTTTCAGGGACTACAGTCTGCAAAAAAAAGGGTGTCGGCCTACAACCTGGTCGGCAGCAGTCCTACACGCCTAAGTATTGACTAGCACGGGCAAAAGAACAGTTTTCTCCCGTGCCGATCAAAAACACAAAGGGCGCGGTCAGACCGCGCCCCTTTCAAACACCTATCACTCGCCCTGACGGGCTGGAGCGTCAAGCTCGAACGCGGTGTGCAACGCACGCACTGCCAACTCCAGGTACTTCTCTTCGATCACTACCGAAACCTTGATTTCGGACGTGGAGATCATCTGGATGTTGATGCTTTCCTTGGCCAGGGCTTCAAACATACGGCTGGCCACACCCGCGTGGGAGCGCATGCCGACACCAACGATCGAGACCTTGGCAATATTGGTGTCACCGACCACTTCACGGGCGCCAATCTCACGTGCGGTGTTTTCCAGCACAGTCTGGGCCGCCAGGTAGTCATTGCGGTGCACGGTAAAGGTGAAGTCGGTGGTGTTATCGTGCGAAACGTTCTGCACGATCATGTCGACTTCAATGTTCGCCGCACTGATGGGGCCGAGAATCTTGAAGGCCACGCCAGGATTGTCTGGCACGCCACGGATAGTCAGCTTGGCTTCATCGCGGTTAAAAGCGATGCCGGAAATGATCGGCTGTTCCATGGATTCCTCTTCATCAATAGTAATGAGGGTGCCCGGACCCTCCTGAAAGCTGTGCAACACGCGCAGCGGAACGTTGTACTTGCCAGCAAACTCGACCGCACGGATCTGCAGCACCTTGGAACCGAGGCTGGCCATTTCCAGCATCTCTTCGAAGGTGATCTTGTCCAGGCGCTGAGCCTTGGGTACCACACGAGGATCAGTGGTATAGACGCCATCTACATCGGTATAGATCTGGCACTCGTCAGCCTTCAGGGCCGCTGCCAGCGCCACACCGGTAGTGTCGGAACCGCCACGACCCAGCGTGGTGATATTGCCGTGCTCGTCAACGCCCTGGAAACCGGCAACCACAACTACACGCCCAGCCTTCAGGTCACCACGAATCTTCTGATCATCGATCTGCAGGATTCGCGCTTTGTTGTGAGCGCTATCGGTAAGAATACGCACCTGGTTGCCGGTGTAGGACACCGCCGGAATACCGCGCTTGATCAACGCCATGGCCAGCAACGCGATGGTCACTTGCTCGCCGG
>NZ_MOAK01000081.1:9672-16376 GCF_003732485.1 Pseudomonas protegens | reverse complement strand
CTGCTTGGCCAGATCGATCAGGCGATTGGTTTCGCCGCTCATCGCCGACAGCACGATCACCAGGTCATCGCCGGCTTCACGGAACTTCTTCACCTTGTCGGCGACCTGCTCGATCCGCTCGACAGAGCCGACCGAAGTGCCTCCAAATTTCTGTACGATCAAAGCCATTTTCTAAGCCGCCTCAGCCCGTAAAGGGGCGCCCGTTAATCAATCAAACTGCACAGCGCAAAGACCCGCCACTAGACGACGGGCCCGGCTCGGCGCCTTAAATACCCTGTTCGACAAATGGCACGGTCAGGGCCAGTGCCGCATCCAGCGCAGTAGCATCAACACCACCGCCTTGAGCCATGTCTGGACGACCACCGCCCTTCCCGCCCACTGCCGCAGCGGCTTGTTTCATCAAATCACCGGCTTTGAGTTGGCCAGTCAGGTCCTTGGTTACACCCGCAACCAGTACGACCTTTTCCTCATGGACACTGCCGAGCAGGATCACTGCGCGGCCGAGTTTGTTTTTCAACTGATCCACCAGCGCCAACAGCGCCTTGCCGTCCTGACCGTCAAGACGCGCAGCCAGCACTTTCACGCCCTTGACGTCTGCCGCTTGAGCGGAGAGATCATCACCCGCGGCACTGGCTGCCTTAGCCTGCAGTTGCTCAAGCTGCTTCTCCAGCAGACGATTGCGCTCCAGCACGGCCGACAGTTTGTCGATCAGGTTGTCACGGCTGCCCTTGACCAGGGTCGCCGCTTCCTTGAGTTGTTCTTCCGCAGCGTTAAGGTACGCCAGGGCCGCAGCACCGGTGACCGCTTCGATACGCCGCACACCGGAAGCCACACCGCCTTCGCTGGTGATTTTCAGCAAGCCGATGTCGCCGGTGCGGTTGGCGTGGATACCGCCGCACAACTCCACCGAGAAATCGCCGCCCATGCTCAGTACGCGCACGCTGTCGCCGTACTTCTCTCCGAACAGCGCCATGGCGCCCTTCTTCTTGGCGGTATCGATATCGGTCTCTTCGGTTTCCACCGCAGTATTCTTGCGAATCTCGGCGTTGACGATGTCTTCCAGGGCCTTGATCTGCTCGGGCTTGATCGCTTCAAAGTGGCTGAAGTCGAAACGCAGGCGTTGACTGTCGACCAGCGAGCCCTTCTGCTGTACGTGCTCGCCCAGTACCTGGCGCAGCGCGGCGTGCAGCAAGTGAGTGGCCGAATGGTTCAGCGAAGTGGCGTGACGCACGTCGGCGTCGACCTGGGCTTCAACCGGAGCCCCCACGATCAGACTGCCCGACGCCAGTACGCCGTGGTGCAGGAACGCGCCGCCGGTCTTGGTGGTGTCGCGCACATCAAAACGCGCACTGCCGGCCTGCAGGTAACCGCAGTCACCGATCTGTCCGCCGGACTCGGCGTAGAACGGAGTTTGGTCAAGAACCACAACCCCCTCTTCGCCTTCATTAAGTACGTCGACCGATTGCCCTTCTTTATAGAGGGCGACCACTTTGGCCGAACCGCTGGTGGCGTGATAGCCGGTGAACTCGGTGGCCACATCGACCTTGACCAGGCTGTTGTAGTCCATGCCGAAGGAGCTGGCGGAACGGGCACGTACACGCTGGGCTTCCATCTCGCGCTCGAAACCTTCCTCGTCAAGGGTCAGGCTGCGCTCACGGGCGATGTCACCGGTCAGGTCCATGGGGAAGCCGTAGGTGTCGTAGAGCTTGAACACCACGTCGCCCGGCACTACCGAACCTTCGAGTGCCGCCAGGTCCTGTTCGAGGATCTTCAGGCCCTGCTCCAGAGTCTTGGCGAACTGCTCTTCTTCAGCCTTCAGCACGCGTTCGATATGCGCTTGCTGGGATTTGAGCTCAGGGAAGGCTTCGCCCATTTCGGCCACCAGGGCCGCAACGATCTGATAGAAGAAGCTGCCCTTGGCCCCCAGCTTGTTGCCGTGACGGCAGGCGCGACGAATGATCCGACGCAGCACATAACCGCGACCTTCGTTGGACGGCAGCACGCCGTCGGCAATCAGGAAACCGCAGGAACGGATGTGGTCGGCCACCACTTTCAGCGACGCCTGGGCATCGTTGGTGCAACCAATGGCCTTGGCTGCCGCGTCCAGCAGGCTCTGGAACAGGTCGATTTCATAGTTCGAGTGCACATGCTGCAGCACTGCGCTGATCCGCTCCAGGCCCATGCCGGTGTCCACCGACGGCGCCGGCAGCGGGTGCAGCACGCCATCGGCGGTGCGGTTGAACTGCATGAACACGTTGTTCCAGATTTCGATGTAACGGTCACCGTCCTCTTCAGGCGAGCCGGGTGGGCCGCCCCAGATATCGGCGCCGTGATCGTAGAAAATCTCGGTGCAAGGGCCGCACGGGCCAGTATCGCCCATGGTCCAGAAGTTGTCGGAAGCGTAAGGCGCGCCCTTGTTGTCACCGATGCGCACCATACGCTCGGCCGGCACCCCGACTTCCTTGGTCCAGATGTCGTAAGCCTCGTCGTCGCTGGCATAAACCGTGACCCAGAGCTTCTCCTTCGGCAGATTCAGCCACTTGTCGGAGGTCAGGAAGGTCCAGGCGAAAGTGATGGCGTCACGCTTGAAGTAGTCACCGAAGCTGAAGTTGCCCAGCATTTCGAAGAAGGTGTGGTGACGAGCGGTATAACCGACGTTTTCCAGGTCGTTGTGCTTGCCACCGGCGCGGACGCACTTCTGGCTGCTGACAGCGCGGGTATAAGCGCGCTTTTCCTGACCCAGGAAGCAGTCCTTGAACTGGTTCATCCCCGCGTTGGTGAACAGCAGGGTGGGGTCGTTGCCTGGGATCAAAGAGCTGGAGGCTACACGGGTGTGGCCTTGCTCTTCGAAGAAGCGAAGGAAGGCTTCACGGATTTCTGCGCTTTTCATTAGGTTCTTCCACGGAGACTGCGGCCAAAGGCCTGTGCGCAACGTCAACAGACGAAACGACGGCAAAGGGCCGCATTATATCGGCGTTAATCACTTGGTACAGCGTGTTTGTACGATACAAACAGTCAATTGGACGGAGAACACTGTCAGTTACGGGAAAACTCGGCAAAAGTGCTCACCACTTGTTCGATTTGCCCGGAACTGACATCCAAATGGGTCACCAGGCGCAGCCGTGACGCGGCGCTGAGGCTGATCCCTCGCTCGGCGGCGAACGCCTTGAGGGCTTCAGCCCGATCCCCCATCTGCACATACACCATATTGGTCTGCACCGGTTCGACACTGAAACCCGCCTGGCTCAGCCCCTGTGCCAGCAACTGCGCATTGGCATGGTCATCCGCCAGACGCTGTACCTGGTGTTCGAGGGCATACAGCCCTGCTGCCGCCAGGACGCCGGCCTGGCGCATGCCACCGCCGACCATCTTGCGCAGGCGCCGCGCCTTGCCGATCAATTCGCCAGATCCGCACAACACCGAACCCACTGGCGCGCCAAGCCCCTTGGACAGGCACACCGATACCGAATCGAAGTGCTCGGTGATCACCCGGGCATCCACCCCCAGCTTCACCGCTGCGTTATACAGGCGCGCGCCATCCAGATGCAGAGCCAAACCCCGCTCTCGGGTAAAGGCCCGGGCCTGGGCCAGGTAAGCCAGGGGCAGCACCTTGCCCTGCATGGTGTTTTCCAGGGCGAGCAAGCGCGTGCGGGCAAAATGAAAGTCATCGGGCTTGATCGCGGCCGCCACCTGATCCAGGTCCAGGGAACCGTCGGCCTGGAGCTCCAGCGGCTGAGGCTGGATCGATCCCAGCACCGCGGCGCCACCGCCTTCATATTTATAGGTATGGGCCTGCTGGCCGACGATGTACTCATCACCCCGATCGCAGTGGGCCATCAAGGCCAGCAGATTGCTCATGGTGCCGGAAGGTACAAACAGGGCAGCGGCAAATCCCAGGCGTTGTGCCAGTTCCGCCTCCAACTGATTGACCGTCGGGTCTTCGCCGTAGACATCGTCTCCGGTACGGGCGCGAGCCATGGCCTCGAGCATGCCCGGGGTCGGCTGGGTCACGGTGTCACTACGAAGATCGATCACGCTCATCACATCTGGCTCCGGCTACGGGGGACCGCAAGGTCCGCGCTAAACAGGGAGAATTCCCTTTCAAAACGAATTACTGCGGCCCCATGGACGATTAATCAAGCAGCAACTGTAGAAAACCTTGTGCCACAGGGTGAAAAATCCGATGAACATTATCCAAAAGACGCAATGCTTCCCCAGCAAATCTGTGTTAAAAACTCACCGCCCGCGAAAAACTCGCGGGCAATCGTTCTCAGGGCGGGGTGTAATTCCCCACCGGCGGTAATTGCGCGCAATGCGCATAGCCCGCGAGCGCTTGGCGATACCCGTGGCCAGTCCACAGGTAACGACAAGGTCAGCAGACCCGGTGTGATTCCGGGGCCGACGGTCATAGTCCGGATGAAGAGAGAACGGGATTGGCACCAAAGGGCCGTTGCCGGGCAGATCGCGGGAAATCCACGGCCGCTCTGCGCGCACCCTTAAATCCCATTCGATTCATATACGCCCTGTTTTTCATACAAACAGGAGTCAGAACAGATGCAACCCACCGCAATCGATAGCAAAAGCAAACACCACCCCAACGAGCGCGTCGCCTTTATCCAGGCCTGCTGGCACAAGGAAATCGTCGATCAGAGCCGCCAGGGTTTCGTCGCGGAAATGCTCGCCCAGGGTTATCAGGAAAGCGATATCGACTTCTTTGAAGTCGGCGGCGCCTTCGAGATTCCTCTGCACGCCAAGCTGCTGGCCAAGTCCGGTCGCTACACTGGGATCGTCGCTGCGGGGCTGGTGGTGGACGGTGGCATCTACCGCCATGAGTTCGTCGCCCAGTCGGTGATCAGCGGCCTGATGCAGGTGCAATTGGAAACCGAAGTGCCAGTGTTCTCCGTGGTGCTGACCCCGCATCATTTCCATGCGGGTGAAGAGCATCAGAAGTTCTTCTTCGAGCACTTCGTGCACAAGGGTCAGGAAGCAGCGAAGACTTGCGCCGATACCCTGCAGAAGGTTCGTGCCCTGCGCCGCAATGAGCAGCGTGCGGTTGCCGTTTAAGCGATAAAAGCATCGCCGGCAAGCCGGCTCCTACAGGATCGTGTAGGAGCCGGCGTGCCGGCGAACCTCAGGCCAGGCCGTCAGCCGTGGTCGGCACAATCAGAATCCCCGCACGCAGGCCGTTCTTGACCTTGGGATTGGGAAAAATGATCCGCGCGCCCTCTTCCTCGATGACCCATCGGGTCTGAGCGATATCCTCGGCCAGCAAGTAACCCACTTCCAACTCGGAAAAATTCTCGACGTCCGCCGGCAAATGCAGGTGGAAGCTGTCGCTGTGCTTGATGATTTCCCGCGCCACGCTGAACAGTTGCAAACCGTCGAGACTGTCCTGCTCCGCTCCAGGCTCGGTGCCTTCGATGATGTGCTTGAGACGGGTTTCCAGGCGTTCGACATTGACGCCCTGGTTCTGCCCGAACGGCCGTGCCTTGCCCAACTCCAGCGTGAAGGACTCGGCCCCCAGCTGGTCGTAGGTGTAGGCACTGAAGACGATGGAAGGCTTGTTCTGCAGCAGCACCGCCTCCATGCCGGCGGCCCGCAGGCGCGACAGTTCACGGCGCGAATGCCGGCGCCCGTCCTTCCACGGATAGAGGGCAAACTGCTCGATCTTCGAACCACGGATCGCCGTGTGCAGATCGTAGTGCAGGCGTTCGCGACCCGGCAGGTTGAAGAAGCTCGCCGCCAGACGCTCCAGCTCGCAAGCCCGCAGGGCTTCGAAACCACCGCTCAACTCATGCCGGCCGTTGAACAGCCGGTTAACGTCCTGCTCGACGAATCGCTCGCCACGGCGCATGGCCTCGGGGTTGCCAAACAGGAACAGAATCCGGGCCCTGGGCTTCAAGTCGCCCCGGGCAATATCATGCAACAAACGGTCGAGCAGCTCGATGGGAGCCGTCTCGTTGCCGTGGATACCGGCGGACAGCAACAGGTCCAGACCGTTATCCCGAGCTTCGGGCGGCCGTACTTCCAGGGCGCCCTCGCTCAGCCAGCGCATGCGCACGCCGTCGACAGTCAGTTGAGTCTTCTCTGCCGGTTCACGGCCGGCGAGGGTCAGTTCAAGCAGTTTGCCGAGGGCGAGCATAAAGCGGCTTCCTTAGTGAGCGTGACCGCAGTCAGGGCCATGCACGTGATCATCTTCACCAGCGTCGGCCGGTTCCATTTCCAGTTGCAGGCTGACCAGGTTGGTTGCCAGCGGACGCAACAGCAGGCTGGCGTATTCGTCATCACCCTCTTCCACGTCCACGCCGATCAGCAATTGGCCGCGGCCGTCCTGCTGGATCCACACTTCCTTGCCCTGCCACAGCACCGCGAAGCGGGTGCAGGAGGTTTGCAGTTGGGTGCCGTCGGTGTCTTCAAGGATCAGTTGTAGGGTATCGCTCATGGGGGTCGTTCTCATCTGGGGTGAAGCGGCGCGCCCGGATCAGCCGGGCGCGGGCTTTCAATTGATCTGGAAGGGATAAACCGCGCCCAGTTTAAGGATTTGCGTCAGTTCATCCAGTGCCGTCCGGCACTCAAGCAACAGCTGCGGGTCCGCCAGATCGTTTTCGCTCAGGCGGTCGCGGTAGTGCTTGCCGACCCATTGGGTCAGGGTGTCGTACAACGGCGCGGTCATGATAACCCCAGGATTGACCGCCGCCAGCTCG
>NZ_MOAK01000081.1:0-9606 GCF_003732485.1 Pseudomonas protegens | reverse complement strand
CTGCTTGAGATCGAAAACCTTCACTTCACGGATCAGGCCACCCGAGCTGGTGAGGCTTTGCAGGTACTGCCAGACCCGCTCGTTGCTGCGGCATTCTTCCGGCACGATCAGCAGCATCGAACCATCGGCACGGGACAGCAGTTGGCTGTTGAACAGGTAGGAGCGCACGGCGTCGTCCACCGTCACTTGCGAGCGCGGTACACAGATCGACTGGAAGTTGCCGCCGCGCTTGCCCAGTTTGCCCTGCAGTTCAGCGAGCATCTGCTCGGTCTCGAGGAAGGCGTCCTCGTGATAGAACAGCACCTCGCCATTGCCCACAGCGATCACGTCGTTGTGGAACACGCCCTGGTCGATCACCGAGGGATTCTGCTGGGCATAGACCACGCCCTCCTCGCTCAGGCCATGCAGACGCGCCACGGCTTGCGAGGCTTCCAGGGTCTGACGCGCGGGATACTTCTGCGGTGCCGGGTAGCGGTTATCGAAGGCGCTGCGACCGAAGACGAAGAACTCGACACCGGCCTGGCCGTAATCACGGCAGAAACGGGTGTGGTTGGCCGCGCCTTCATCACCGAACTGCGCCACCGCCGGCAACGCCGCGTGATGGGCGAAGTGTTTCTGGTCGGCGAACATCGCCCCCAGCACGCGGCTGGTGGTCGGGTGCTCGATGCTGCGGTGGTATTTGCAGTTCAAGTTGGCGGCGGTGAAATGCACGCGGCCATCGGCGGTGTCAGCACTCGGGCTGACGGTGGCGGCGTTGGCCACCCACATGCTCGATGCCGAGCAACTGGCGACCAGCAAGGGCATCGCCTGCTGGGCGGCTTGCTGGATGACTTGCGCATCGCTCCCGGCAAACCCCAGGTTGCGCAAAGCCGCGACATCGGGCCGCTCTTGCGGGGCGAGCACGCCTTGCTGAAAGCCCATTTCCATCAGCGCTTTCATTTTCGCCAGGCCTTGCAGCGCCGCTTCCTTGGGATTGGAGCCCTGCTGGCTGTTGCTCTGGGAGGCGACGTTGCCGTAGGACAAACCGCCGTAGTTATGGGTCGGCCCCACTAGACCGTCAAAATTGACTTCATAGGATTTCATCAGCGAGGCTCCACGAATCTGTTTGTTATAGGCAATCGATATCTACACATGGCGAACGCGGTGGGCTCGTTCGCCGGCAAGCCAGCTCCTACAAAAATCTGTAGGAGCCGGCTTGCCGGCGAAAAGGCCCCGCAAGTCAGGACAAGCGCACACCTGGCGTCAACGCGCTCGGCAGCACCAGGCTCGGGGTTTCCAGGGAAGCCACCGGATACGCGCAGTAATCCGCCGCGTAATAGGCACTGGCCCGATGGTTGCCCGAAGCCCCGACGCCACCAAAAGGCGCGCTGCTGGCGGCACCGGTCAACTGCTTGTTCCAGTTGACGATCCCGGCACGGCTCTCCAGCCAGAACTGCTGGTAACGTTCGGCGGAATCCGACAGCAGACCGGCAGCCAGGCCGTACTGAGTATTGTTGGCCTCGGCAATCGCCCCATCGAAATCAGCGTAGCGGATCACTTGCAGCAAAGGTCCGAACAGTTCTTCATCAGGACGCTCGGCCACCGCCGTGACATCCAGGATACCCGGGGTCAGCAAGGCTGCCTGAGCCTGGGGCTGAGTCATTTCCAGCAAGGCTACGGCGCCATTGGCCAACAACTGTTGTTGCGCATCCATCAGCTCACGGGCGGCGCCCAGGGAGATCACCGACCCCATGAAGGGCGCGGGCTGTTGATCGTAGCCACCCACATCGATGATCGCGCTGACCGCCACCAGGCGCGCCAGCAACGCATCGCCCCAGGCCCCTTGCGGTACCAGCAAGCGGCGAGCACAAGTGCAGCGCTGACCGGCAGAGATGAAGGCCGACTGAATAATGGTGTAGACCGCTGCGTCCAGGTCCGCGACCTCATCCACCACCAGCGGGTTGTTGCCGCCCATTTCCAGGGCCAGGATCTTGTCCGGACGCCCGGCGAATTGCTGGTGCAGATGATTGCCCGTGCGGCTGGAGCCGGTGAAAAACAGCCCATCGATACCTGGATTGGCGGCCAGGGCGATACCGGTTTCCCGGGCGCCTTGCAGCAGGTTCAGGACGCCCGCCGGAAGACCGGCGTCGATCCAGCACTGGACCGTCAGCTCGGCAACTTTCGGTGTCAGCTCGCTCGGCTTGAACAGCACGCTGTTGCCCGCCAGCAGCGCGGGAACGATGTGCCCGTTAGGCAGATGCCCGGGGAAGTTGTAAGGGCCGAACACCGCCACCACGCCGTGGGGCTTGTGCCGCAACACCGCCGTGGCATCGCCCAATGGGCCGCTCTTCTCGCCGGTACGCTCGCGGTAGCTCTGCACCGAAATGGCAATCTTGTTGACCATGCTGGTGACTTCAGTGGCGGCTTCCCACAGCGGCTTTCCGGTCTCCTCACCGATGCAGCGGGCCAGTTCGTCGGCACGCGCCTTCAAACTGGCGGCAAACGCCTCCAGCACGCTGATGCGCTCTTCCAGGGAACGCTTGGCCCAGGCTGGAAACGCCTGACGAGCCGCCTGCACGGCACTCTCCACTTGCGCGGCCGTCGCGCCGTTACCGGACCAGATGACCGCCTGGGTTACCGGATTGACCGAGGTGAAGGCTTCGCCCTGGCCGGCCAGCCATTGGCCGGCGATGTACAGCGTGCTCATTATTTCGACTCCCGAGAAGCAGACAGCGGAACCGCGCGGACCTGGTCGCCGGCGTTGAGTTGCAGGCGCTTGGCGGTCAGAGGATCGACCACCAGGGTGCCCGCGGCGAAGCGTGCAGGCGCCGCAGTGATGCGGCAATCCTCGCGCTTGCGGTTGTGGATCAGGAACGGCGTGGCGTCGTCGCCCGGGGTGCCGATGGCCAGCACCAATGCCTGGCTGTCACGTACCGCGCGGATCTTGCTGGTCTCGCACTCCACCGCCGGACCGGCGTCGAAGATGTCGACATAGCCCTGGTAGCTGAAGCCCTCGCTCTTGAGCATGGCCAGGGCCGGCTCGGTATCGGTGTGGACCTTGGCGATGACGTTGCGCGCATCCTCGGAAAGGAAGCAGGTGTACAGCGGAAACTTGGGCATCAGCTCGGCGATGAACGCCTTGTTGCCGACCCCGGTCAGATAGTCCGCCTGGCTGAACTCCATCTTGAAGAAGTGTCGACCCAGGCTTTCCCAGAACGGCGAACGGCCCTGCTCATCCGACATGCCGCGCATCTCGGCAATGATCTTGTTGCCGAACAGTTGCGGGAACTCGGCAATGAACAACATCCGCGCCTTGGCCAGCATGCGGCCGTTGAGGCCGGTGCGGTAATCGGCGTGAAGGAACAAAGAGCACAGCTCGGAATTGCCGGTCAGGTCGTTGGCCAGGAACAGCGTGGGGATCTCACGGTAGATATTCAGCTCCTGGGAGGCGCTGACCGTCAGGCCGACCCGGAAGTTGTACCAGGGCTCACGCAAGCCGACGGCGCCGGCAATGGCGGAAATCCCCACCACCCGGCCATTGTCGTCTTCCAGCACGAACAGGTAGTCCGCATCGCCGCGCCCGGCTTCACCGCGAAAGGTCTTTTCCGCCCAGCCAACCCTATGGGTCAGGCGCTCTTCGTTGGCCGGCAAGGTGGTGAGGCCGGTGCCGGTGCTGCGGGCCAGGTCGATCAGCGCGGGTAAATCGCTGCTGCGTACGGGACGAACGATCATGCTATCTCCTCAAACACAGGCCGCTGGCGGCCTGTGTGAAACTCGCTGCTTTCTAGGCATGCTTTCCAAGTCGTGAAAGCAGGGATTAAACCGCCACCAGGCGCACGCTGGCACCTTCGCCGACGCCCAGGGCTTCGGCCGTTTGCAGATCCAGGGTCACCGGTTTGCCCGGGGCGTAATCCAGCTCCAGCAACACGGCGCGGTAATCCTGCAACTGACCGTTGGACACCAGGTACTGACGACCGCCGCCCTTGAGCGCCTCGCCGATCTTCACTGGCACCACGCGGCTCTGGGCAATGGAGCGAATCCCCGAAACCCGTGCATGCAAGGTCGGACCACCGTCGAAGATGTCGATGTAGTGATCGGTTTCAAAACCTTCGCGCATCAGGATGTCAAAGGTAATCTGCGCCCGCGGATGCACCTGGCCCATGGCTTCCTGGGCGGCGTCCGGCAGCAGCGGCACATAGATCGGGTAATGGGGCATCAGCTCGGCAAGGAAGGTCCGGCTCTTCAGGCCGCACAGGCGCTCGGCCTCGGCGTAGTTGAGGTCGAAGAAGTTACGCCCGATGGCGTCCCAGAACGGCGAATCGCCGTGCTCATCACTGTAGCCGACGATCTCGGTCACCACCGAATCGGCGAAACGCTCCGGGTGGCTGGCGACAAACAGCAGACGGCCCCGGGAGTTGAGCTCCGACCAGGGCGACCCCACCAGCTCCGGCACCACATAGAAACTGGTCAACAGGCTGTTGCCAGTCAGGTCGTGGCACTGGGACAGGACGTGAATCTTGTTGTGGATCTTCAGCTCGCGGGACGCATGAACGAAGGTTTCGTTGCGAAAGCTGTAGAACGGTTCGGAATAGCCGGCGGAAGCGACAATGGCCGAACACCCCACCAGCTTGCCGCTGTCGGTGTCCTCGAGGACGAAGAAGTAGCTCTCCTCACCGTTGAAGCTCACTTCAGCAGCGAACGAAGCCTCACTTGCAGCGATCTTGTCGCTCAGGCGTTCCACATCATCCGGCAAGGAGGTGACACCAATCGGGCTGTCTGCAGCCAGACGCTGTACCTCGCCCAGATCAGCCATTTGCGCGGGGCGCATCACCAGCATGGTGTCACTCCTTACTCTAAAACAGGTCGGAAACCGTCCGACTCAGGGAAAAAAATACCGGGACAGCCCGGCACAGGAATTAGGCTCGACGCCGACCACTAAAGCCGACGCCGAGGAGTACTGCTACCTGGATCAGGCTTGAGTCAGTTTCGCCACGGCGCGCTCGAAGCGATCCAGGCCAGCGTCGATATCGGCATCCTCGACCACCAGGCTCGGGGCAAAGCGCACCACGTCCGGACCGGCTTGCAGAATCATCAGGCCTTCTTTCTCGGCCGCGTTGAACACGTCCTTGGCCTTGCCTTTCCAGGCTTCGCTGAGCACACAACCGAGCAACAGGCCCAGGCCACGGACTTCAGTGAACAGACCGTACTTTTCGCCGATCTGCAGCAGGCGGGTCTTGAAACGGTCGTGCTTGGCCTTCACGCCATTGAGCACCTCGGGGGTGTTGATCACATCGATCACCGCCTCGGCCACGGCACACGCCAGCGGGTTGCCACCGTAAGTGGTGCCGTGGGTACCGACCACCAGATGCTTGGCCAGCTCTTCGGTGGTCAGCATCGCCGCGATCGGGAAACCGCCGCCCAGGCTCTTGGCGCTGGTGAGTATGTCCGGAGTCACGCCGTAATGCTGGTAGGCGAACAGCTCGCCGCAGCGGCCCATGCCGGTCTGTACTTCGTCGAACACCAGCAGCGCGTTGTGCTGGTCGCACAGCTCGCGGGCGCCTTGCAAGTAGGCCAGCTCAGCCGGCAGCACGCCGCCTTCACCCTGGATCGGCTCCAGTACCACGGCGCAGGTCTTGTCGGAAACCGCAGCCTTCAAGGCGGCCAGGTCGTTGTACGGCACATGGGTGATGCCGGTGATTTTCGGACCGAAACCGTCGGAGTACTTCGACTGGCCACCGACGTTCACGGTGAACAGGGTACGACCGTGGAAGCTGTTGAGGGCGGCGATGATTTCGTACTTCTCGGCGCCGAAACGATCATGAGCCACACGACGGGCCAGCTTGAAGGCGGCCTCGTTGGCTTCCGCCCCGGAGTTACAGAAGAACGCGCGTTCGGCGAAGGTGGCGTCGATCAGCTTGTGGGCCAGACGCAGAGCCGGCTCGTTGGTGAACACGTTGGACACATGCCACAGTTTATTGGCCTGCTCGGTCAGAGCCCCCACCAGCGCCGGATGGGCGTGGCCCAGTACGTTGACCGCGATGCCGCCGGCGAAGTCGATCAGCTCCCGTCCCGACTGATCCCAGACTCGAGACCCCGCGCCGCGCACAGGAATGAAAGCCGCAGGTGCGTAGTTGGGAACCATCACCTGGTCGAAATCGGCGCGTTGCACCGGAGCTTGCTCAACGGACATCGGAGTCTCCTGAAGAGGAACACCCGCCTGAAACTGGCGAGCGATGGAGGGATTGTAAGGACAGTTTTGTGCCCGACCTTGTCGCCAAGCGACAACTTCTTATAGCGCCAACCCCGGTTTTACGCGGGTTTATGGCAATGCGACAAATAGCGTCGCAAAGGCGCAGTTTAAACCGCGCGCAGGCTCAGCGGCAGATTTGCCGGGCAATTTGCCCGAGGTAATTACCCAGGTAGTTATTCAGATAGCTACGGGGCTAGCACCCCCAACCCCGAAGAGGTTATCGGCGTTACGACAACAAGGGGTCGAGCGCGATTGTACGGGGCGAGTGGATTGCCTGGGGGATTCGCCGGCAAGCCGGCTCCTACAGGACGGGGTCAGCCGCGTTCGGCAGGTACGGAGGAGAGTTCGAACGGGCTGCTGCTGCGCCGTTGATTGCGATCTTCACGGGGTGTGGCGCCAAAGAAATTGCGGTAGGCGCTGGAGAAGTGCGGGCCGGAGGAGAAGCCGCAGGAAAGGCCGATCTGAATGATCGACTTGCTGGTCTGCATCAGCATCTGTCGGGCCTTGTTCAGACGCAGCTCCAGGTAATACTGGCTGGGCACCCGATTCAGGTACTGTTTGAAGATCCGCTCCAACTGGCGCCGGGACACGCAGACATGCTGGGCAATCTCGTCGGTGGTCAGTGGCTCTTCGATATTGGCCTCCATCAGCAGCACGGCCTGAGTCAGCTTCGGGTGGCTGGAGCCCAGACGGTTCTGCAGCGGAATACGCTGACGCTCGCCACCCTCACGGATGCGCTCGACCACCAGTTCTTCCGAAACCGCACCGGCCAGCTCGGCGCCGTGGTCCCGCGCCAGCACCGCCAGCAACAGATCCAGCACCGACATACCGCCACAGGCTGTCAGGCGATCGCGATCCCAATCGAACAGATGGCTGGTGGCAATGACCTTGGGGAAGCGCTCGGCAAAATCATCCTGCCAGCGCCAGTGCACCGCAGCCCGATAACCATCGAGCAGACCCAGTTGAGCCAGCGGGTAAACCCCGGCGGACAGCCCTCCAATCACGCAGCCGGCACGCACCAGTTGCTTGAGGGCACTACTGAGGGGCGAACTCATCGGCGCCGGTGGCTCATCGGCCAGCAGGAACAACTTCTGACAGCCTTCAAGCTTGCCCGCCCAAGGCTCCCCCGGCAGTTGCCAGGCACCTTCGACCGGCGCTTCGGCCTGCAGGAAGGCCAGCTCATAAACCACGTCCGGGTGCACCCGCTGGGCAACACGCAAGGCCTCCTCGGCCAGCGCCAGCGTCAAGGCTTTAGTGCTGGGCCAAATCAGGAAACCAATTCGATGGGCAGTCATGGCGGGCAATCCGAAACGAAAACAGTGTTAGAAGCCAAGGGCGGCAGCACCAAGTTAGACCATCTGGCGCGCGGTGCGCAGCATGACCTAATTTGGTGCATAACGGCAGCTATTACTTGAGGCTGCCGGAGAGGAATTGTTGCAAACGTTCTGATTGCGGGTTCACCAGCACTTCCCGCGGGTTGCCGCTTTCTTCCACCACACCTTTGTGCAGGAACACCAACTGGTTGGAGACTTCACGGGCAAAGCCCATCTCGTGAGTCACCACCACCATGGTCCGGCCTTCCTGGGCCAGGGCCTGCATGACCTTCAACACGTCCCCCACCAGCTCGGGGTCCAGGGCCGAGGTCGGCTCGTCGAACAGCATGACTTCCGGCTCCATGGCCAGAGCCCGGGCGATAGCCACGCGCTGCTGCTCACCACCGGACATGTGTCCCGGGTAGGCATCCTTGCGATGCGCCACCCCCACCTTGGCCAGGTAATGCTCGGCCTTCTCACGAGCCTCGGCCTTGGACACGCCCAGTACATGCACCGGTGCTTCCATGATGTTTTCAATGGCGGTCATGTGCGACCACAGGTTGAAGTGCTGGAACACCATCGACAGGCGCGAACGCATGCGCTGCAGCTGCTTGGGATCGGCGGCCTTCAAGGCGCCGTCCTTGTTGGCCACCAGCTTCAACTCTTCGTTGTTCAGCAGGATCTTGCCGGCATGGGGCTGCTCCAGCAGGTTGATGCAGCGCAAAAAGGTACTTTTGCCCGAGCCACTGGAGCCGATGATGCTGATCACATCGCCAGCCGCAGCCTTCAGGGACACGCCCTTGAGCACTTCGTGACTGCCATAGCGCTTATGCAGGTCTTGGACTTCAAGTTTGTACATGCGGTCGGTTCTCACAAAAACAGTCAGTCGTTGAGCAAGCGCCCGTGACGCAGCGCTTCGCGCCCCGCCACCTTGGCCAGCCAGAAACCGGGTTGGGCATAACGCAGCCGCTCAACGGCGAACAACACGCCGCTGGTGCCAGCACACACCGTACTGACCCGATCGGATAGGGGATCAATCACTTCAAAAATCGGTTCGCCCACTTCTACCCAGCTACCGGCCGGACGCAGAAAGCTCACCACACCGGGGTGCGGCGCATACAGCAATTGGGTGCCTTCAAACGGCATGGCTTCGCAGGCTTCACGCCCGGACGCCGGCCACTCACCGGCAATCAGCCCCTGCTCGGCGAGAAACGCCAGGATGCCGGCAGCATGCGCCTCGGCCTGTGGACGCCCGGTGTCGGCCTGACCGCCCAGCTCCAGAGTGGTGGCCAGGCAGGCCAGGGGAATCTGCGCCTCGGGAAACTGTTGCGACAGACGCAACCAGGGCAGCGAACAAGCCTCATCGAACGAGCTGCCACCGGAATCTTCCGCCAGCAGCCCGACCTTCACATCCAGGTGCGCCGCCAGGGAGCGCCACTGCGGCCAATGCTGCGGCAAGGCGTACATATGCAGCGCCGCCTCGGTATCGCAATGCAGGTCCAGCACCACATCCGCCGTACAGGCATGACTCAGGAGCACCCGCTGCATGCCCTGCAGCTGACTTGCAGCCGATGGCAACTCGGACAGCACCTCGCTCATGGCCTGACGGATCAAGCGCACATTGGCGTGAGGATCATCCCCCAGGCGCCCTTCCAGGCGCTGGGCCACCGGCCCGCTCAACTCGACGAAGTCGCGGTTGAAGTTCTTGCCGCTACCGGCTTCGAAACGCCCCTGGTGATTGCCTTGCAGCAACTGCCCCAGCCCCAGCGGATTGGCCACGGGCACCAGTTCGATAACCCCGTTGAGGGCACCCTCGGCTTCCAGTTCGGCCAGGCGCTTCTTCAGTTCCCAGGCGGTGCGCATGCCGGGCAACTCGTCGGCATGCAGACTGGCCTGGATGTAGGCCTTGCGCTCGCCACTGCCGAAACGGAACACCGAGATGCTGCGTTCGCTGCCCAGGTGGCTCCAGGGCAATGGATGATCGATACGTTGCATATCAGTGCTTCCGCGGTGCCAGGTAGCGCAGCCAGCGGCCTTCGGCCAGCTTGAACAGGCGCACCAGGA
>NZ_MOAK01000080.1:518962-527713 GCF_003732485.1 Pseudomonas protegens | reverse complement strand
GCACAGGGGCAGGCGCCAGTTCGACCACCATGGCTTGTGGTGGAATGGGCATCGGCTGTGGCTTGGACCAGTTGAGGGCGAGCAGGATCGCCACCGCATGGACACCCAGCACCACCGCCAGGCTACCGCTGTAACGCGTCAGTCTTTGGCGCGTCGTGATCATTTCTTGGCTGCCGTCTCAAGTCCGACCAGGCCGACTTTCAGGTAGCCGGCGGCCCGCAGTGTGTCCATCACGCTCATCAGGTCGCCGTAGTCCACGCCCTTGTCAGCCTGGAAGAAGATCGTGGTGTCCTTCTTGCCCTGGGTGCGGGCGTCGAGAATGGCTCCGAGGGTTTCGGCCTTGACCTCGTCTTCACCCAGGAACAGGCGTTGATCGGCCTTGACGCTGAGGAACACCGGTTTTTCGGGGCGCGGCGCCGGCTTGGCGCTGGAGGCAGGAAGATCGACCTTGATGTCCACAGTGGCCAGAGGGGCGGCCACCATGAAGATGATCAGCAGCACCAGCATCACGTCGATGAACGGCGTGACGTTGATTTCGTGGTTTTCGGCCAGGTCGTCGCCTGCGCCTTCTTTCAAATGCAAGCCCATGGCTGATTACCCCACTTTCACCATGTGCGGTTGTGCGGAGCGCTCGGTCGGCTGGTGATCCAGGTCACGGCTGACCAGCAGCAGGACTTCTGCCGAGGCATCTGCCACCTGGGCACGATAGCCGGTGATGGAACGAGCGAAGACGTTGTAGATGACGACCGCCGGGATTGCTGCAACCAGGCCCAGGGCGGTGGCCAGCAGGGCTTCGGCGATGCCCGGGGCAACCACGGCAAGGTTGGTGGTCTGGGTTTTGGCGATGCCGATGAAGCTGTTCATGATGCCCCAAACGGTACCGAACAGACCGACGAACGGTGCAGTAGAGCCGATGGTGGCCAGTACGCCGGTGCCGCTGCTCATGTTGCGGCCGCAGGCGGCTACCAGGCGTTCCAGGCGGAACGCGACGCGCTCCTTGATGCCTTCTTTTTCACGGCTGTTGACCGAAAGGCGCATTTCTTCGAGGGCGTCGTGCACCAACAGGTGGGCGAGGGTGCCTTCCTTGGATGCGCTGGTGCTGGCTTCTTTGAGGGTGGTGGCCTTTTTCAGCGCGGCGATTTCACTGCGCAGACGGCGTTTGGCGCCCATCAGCTCAAGGCCTTTGGCGATCCAGATGGTCCAGGTGATGATCGAAGCGATGGCCAGACCGATCATCACCAGTTTCACGATGATGTCGGCGTTCTGGTACATGCCCCATGGCGACAGATCGTGGGCCATGCCCAGGCTGTTGTCGGCTTCGAGGACTTCGGGAGCGTCTTCACCAAGCACTGGCTGGCCTTCGGCCTGAGCCGGTTCGCCTGCAACTGGGGTGGAGACGGGAGCAGTTGGGTCGGCGGCCGGATGCTCGGCGGCCGGTGCGGTCGCGGCAGGGGCTGCGGCGGGGGCCGGTGCGTGCTGGTCGGCGAAGGCTGCGGTCGGTGCCAGCAGCAGGCTGCACAGTAGCGCTGCAATCGCACTCACGGCGCGCAGCGGGCTTGGGCGTTTGGTTGGCGAGACGGAGAGTTGATTGCTTGTCATGCTGGCCGGACCTGAGAGGAAAAAAGGGTGAAATGTCCTTCTAGGCCTCGCAGGGCCGAGAACAAAATGGGTGAGCATTATTGCAAGTAATTCTTGTTAACAGAAGTAATAGAGTATCTTTTTTTCCTTGATTGCTAGCCGTTCGTCCCGCGCCGAGGCTAGTCTTGACCTTTCTGAAAGGAGTTTTCTGATGTCCTCCCCCTCTGTTTTGATCGCCGGTTGCGGCGATGTCGGGAGTCGCCTGGCGACTCAATTGCTGGCCGAGCAATGGCAGGTTTATGGCCTGCGTCGCAACGTTTCGCGCTTGCCGCAGGGGGTGGTGGGCGTTGCGGGTGACCTGTTCAGCGAGCAATGCCCAGTACAATGGCCTGAGGTAGCGCCGGACTATCTGGTGTATTGCGCGGCGGCCACCGAACATGACGAGGCCGGGTATCGCGCCGCCTATGTAGAAGGGCTGCAGCATGTGCTGGCCTGGCTCAAGCAGCGTGGCCAGGCGCCCAAGCGCTTGCTGTTCGTCTCCAGCAGCAGTGTTTACGAGCAAAAGGACGGTGAGTGGGTCGACGAGACCTCCGTGGCCGAGGCCCAGGCCTATTCCGGCCGCTTGATGCTGGAAGCCGAGCAGGTGGCCGTGAGCGGCGGTATCCCTGCCAGCGTGGTGCGCTTGACCGGCATCTATGGCCCTGGCCGCGAGTGGCTGCTGACCCAGGTGCGTCGCGGTTATCGCGTGGCGATCGATCCGCCGCTTTACGGCAACCGTATCCATGCGGACGATGCCGCGGGCTTGTTGGCGTTCCTGCTCAAGGCGGACCGCAGCGGCGCGGCGCTGGATGACTGCTATATCGGTGTGGACGACGCGCCCGCGCCACTGGCAGAGGTGGTGGACTGGTTGCGTGACTACTTGGGTGTTACCGAGTGGGCAGATGACGCCAGCGTGCGTCGTACCGGTAGCAAGCGTTGCAGCAACGCCCGGGCCAGGGCGCTGGGCTGGGTGCCGCGCTATCCGAGTTATCGCGAGGGTTATGCGGCGATTCTGACAACGCAGGGCTAATGTTGACCGGGTGGCTTGTGGTCGCGGCCAGGGCTGCGACCGGGGTCCACGGAGACGCCGCTGCCGATCAGGCAGAAGGTCCCGCGGACCTTGTCGCAGCCTGCGGCAGGGGCTACAGGGTGGTTACTGTTTTTCCAGCAACCACTGCTGGCTGCCCGGTGTCAGCGAGGGCACTTCATCCGCCAGGGCGGCATTCACTGCCTGGAAGATCTCCAACTGTTGATCCTTGCGCATGAAGATCCAGGAGTTGCCCTGACCGTTGAGCTGCAGCCAGATGCTGTCGTTGCCGCCGCTCATGGAGGCGCAGTCGCCGGCCAGGCACAAGGCGTAGCGATCGGCGCCCGGCAGGCCCTGGACTGCACCGTTGGCCTGGAACTGCACTTCGTTGCCCAGGCCCGGGCCATTGACGATCTTCCATTTGCCACCCAGATAGGCCGAGTACAAGGCACGCTCGAAGTTGGCGCCTAATGGCGCACCTTCGGGGGCGGGGTCTTTGGGGCGGTCGAATACCTGCTCGGGCTCGTTGTCGTTGGCCACTTGCAGCAGTTGCTTGCCGTTGCGTTTCAAGTCGGTGGCGGCGCTGCCATAGAACTCGACTTTTGCAGTGCTGGAACCGTCGCCGACGATCTTGCCTTCGACGGTTTCGAAACCGTTGGTGTAGCGGGCCTGGCCAGCCTTGGTGTTGAGCTCCCATTCCAGGTTCGGGCCGTAAGCCTGGAGGGCTTCACGCAAAGGGCCGCCCTTGGAGGCTGCGTCGATCGCTACCTGATTGATCCAGATGCCGCCTACATCGTTTTTGGCGGGGTCGCTGGCACAACCGCCGAGCAATACGGCGAGCAGCGAAACAGCTAGCGCTTGGCGCATGACGAAATCCTTTCAGAACGAAAACGGCGCAGCCTTGAGGGCTGCGCCGCGGGTGTTACTCGATGACCAGAATGGCATCCATTTCAACCTGTGCACCCTTTGGCAGGGCAGCCACGCCAATGGCGGCGCGGGCTGGGTAAGGCTGTTGGAAGTACTTGCCCATGATCTCGTTGACCTTGGCGAAGTGGCTCAGGTCGGTGAGGAAGATGTTCAGTTTGACGATGTCCTTGAACGAACCACCAGCAGCTTCGGCCACCGACTTGAGGTTCTCGAACACCTGGACGGTCTGGGCTTCGAAGCCCTCAACCAGTTCCATGGTTTTTGGATCGAGAGGGATCTGGCCCGACATGTAGACGGTGTTGCCCGCCTTGATGGCCTGGGAGTAGGTTCCGATGGCGGCAGGGGCCTTGTCGCTGGTGATAACTGTCTTGGTCATGAATGACTCCTTGTAATGGACGGGCTACGCACGCATGCGGGTGATGCGGATGACCCCGGTCAGGGCGCGCAGTTTCTTGATCACGCGGGCCAGGTGCACGCGGTCGTGCACGCTGACCACCAGTTGGACCACGCTGATGCGACCATCGCGTTCGTCCATGCTGATTTTCTCGATGTTGCCGTCGGCGGCGTTGACGCTGCTGGCCAACAGCGCGATCAGGCCGCGCTGGTGTTCCAGCTCGACCCGCAGTTCGACGTTGAATTCGCCGGTGACATCCTTGGCCCAGGACAGCTGGATGCATTTTTCCGGATTGTGGCGGATCTCGCTGATATTGCGGCAGTTGTCCAGGTGCACCACCATCCCTTTGCCGGCGGACAGATGGCCGACGATGGGGTCGCCGGGGATCGGGGTGCAGCACTTGGCGTAGCTCAGGACCAGGCCTTCGGTGCCGCGGATCGCCAGCGGGCCTTCCGGGCTTGGCAGTTGCTCGCCTTCGCCCAGCAGGCGGCGCGCCACAACGTAGGCCATGCGGTTACCCAGGCCGATGTCTTCCAGCAGGTCTTCGATCAGATCCAGGCGGTATTCCTGGAGAATCGCCTGGATACGTTCCGCCGGGATTTTTTCCAGGGAGCTGTCGAAGCCGTTGAGCACCTTGTTCAGCAGGCGTTCGCCGAGGCTGATGGACTCGGAGCGGCGCTGCAGCTTGAGAGCGTGGCGGATATGGGTGCGGGCCTTGCCGGTGACCACGAAGTTGAGCCAGGCCGGGTTCGGTCGTGCGCCCGGGGCGCTGACGATCTCCACGGTGGAACCGCTTTGCAGGGGTTCCGACAGCGGGGCCAGGCGCCGGTTGATCCGGCAGGCGATGCAGCTGTTGCCGACGTCGGTGTGCACCGCATAGGCAAAGTCCACCGCGGTGGAGCCTTTGGGCAGCTCCATGATCCGGCCTTTGGGCGTGAACACGTAGACCTCGTCCGGGAACAGGTCGATCTTCACGCTCTCGATGAATTCCAGGGAGTTGCCGGCGCGTTGCTGCATTTCCAGCACGCCTTTGACCCATTGACGGGCGCGAGCGTGAGTGCCTTTGGGCTGTTCGTCGCCACTGGATTTGTACAGCCAGTGGGCGGCGATGCCGTTATTGGCCATTTCTTCCATTTCCCGGGTACGAATCTGGATCTCGATCGGTACTCCATGCATGCCGAACAGCGTGGTATGCAGCGACTGATAGCCGTTGGCCTTGGGAATGGCGATGTAGTCCTTGAAGCGTCCCGGCAGCGGCTTGTACAAATTATGTACAGCGCCGAGTACGCGATAGCAGGTGTCTACCTTGTCGACGATGATGCGGAACGCATAGACGTCCATGATCTCGTTGAAGGCCCGACGCTTGCCGCGCATCTTCTTGTAGATGCCGTATAGGTGCTTCTGGCGACCGCTGACCTCGCCCTGGATGCCGTCGATGGCCAGGCAGTGGCTGAGGGATTCCTCGATCTTGTTGACGATTTCCTTGCGGTTGCCCCGGGCGCGCTTGACCGCCTGGTAGATCCGCGCGGAACGCATCGGGTGCATCGCCTTGAAGCCCAGGTCTTCGAATTCGATGCGGATGCTGTGCATGCCCAGGCGATTGGCGATGGGGGCGTAGATCTCCAGGGTTTCCTTGGCGATCCGCCGACGTTTTTCGCCGGACAGCACTTCCAGGGTGCGCATGTTGTGCAGGCGGTCGGCCAGTTTGACCAGGATCACGCGGATGTCGCGAGCCATGGCCATGGCCATTTTCTGGAAGTTTTCCGCTTGGGCTTCGGCCTTGGTTTCGAAATTCATCTGGGTCAGTTTGCTGACCCCATCCACCAGTTCGGCCACGGTTTCGCCGAACTGCGCGCTGAGCGCTTCCTTGGCGATTCCGGTGTCTTCGATCACGTCATGCAGCATCGCGGCCATCAGGCTCTGATGGTCCATGTGCATATCGGCAAGAATGTTCGCTACCGCGAGTGGGTGCGTGACGTACGCCTCGCCGCTGCGACGGCGCTGACCGTCATGGGCTTGTTCGGCGTAGAAATACGCTCGGCGGACCAGATTGACCTGGTCCGTGCCGAGATAGGTCGATAAGCGATCGGCGAGGGCGTCTATGCTCGGCATGATGTCTCCTGCCGTAAGCTGTGATCCCGCGCCGTGCTACGTCGACCAGGCATAGGCTCAGACGGCCTCGTTGGACTCGTCCTCGAAAGCAGCAAAAAGCGGTTCATCTTCAACGATTTCGGCTTCGGCGATAGCTGCGTAGTCGATCAGGCCTTCAGCGATTTCGCGCAGGGCGACAACGGTAGGCTTGTCGTTTTCCCATGCTACTTTCGGCTCTTTGCCGCCGGTTGCCAGTTGACGGGCACGCTTGGTAGAGAGCATGACCAGCTCAAAGCGGTTATCCACGTGTTCTAGACAGTCTTCAACGGTTACGCGGGCCATGGTCTTCCTCGTAGCAAATGCAATATGCGCGCTGCCCGGATGGGCGAGCGGACTCAACAGTTTAAAAAATCACCAGCGTTTAGGGAAGCGCTGATTTTTTGACCAAGCTCTTCAACGCGCTGCAAGTGCCAATGTAAAGCGCTTGCAGCGGTTTTGGGAAGTGCTGTTTAACCAAGCAATTCGGCGAGCAATTTGCCAAAGCGCTGCTGCTGACGTTTCTGTTGCAGCTGATTGGAGCGGAAAATTGCTTTCAGATCGTCCAGCGCGTGGGCGAAATCGTCGTTGATGATCAGGTAGTCATAGTCGACGTAGTGGCTCATTTCGCTGACGGCTTCACGCATCCGCCCTTCGATGATTTCGTCGCTGTCCTGCCCGCGGTTGGTCAGGCGCTGGTGCAGGGCCTGCAGTGACGGTGGCAAAATGAAGATCGAGCGTGCCTGAGGCATCAGCTTGCGCACCTGCTCGGCACCCTGCCAGTCGATTTCCAGAATCAGGTCATGGCCTTCATCCAGAGTCTGCTGCAGGTGGCTTTGGGAGGTGCCGTAAAGGTTGCCGAAGACTTCGGCGCGTTCGAGAAAATCGCCGTGCTCGATCATCTTCACGAACTCGCTGCGTTCGACGAAGTGGTAGTTCACGCCATTCACTTCACCTGGGCGCATGGCGCGGGTGGTGTGGGAGACCGAGACGCGGATCTCCTGGTTGGCGTCGGTCAGGGCCTTGACCAGGCTGCTTTTGCCCGCGCCCGACGGGGCGGAAATGATGTACAGGGTGCCGGTGCTGTGGGTCATGTCAGTTGCCTTACTCAATGTTCTGCACTTGTTCGCGCATCTGCTCGATCAACACCTTGAGGTTGACCGCAGCCTGGGTGCTGCGCGGGTCGAAGGCCTTGGAGCCCAGTGTGTTGGCTTCGCGATTGAGCTCCTGCATCAGGAAGTCCAGGCGCCGACCGGCAGCGCCGCCGGACTTGAGCACACGGCGTACCTCGATGATGTGGGTGCTCAGGCGGTCCAGCTCTTCGGCGACGTCGCTTTTCTGCGCTAGCAGGACCATCTCCTGTTCGAGACGGGCTGGGTCCAGCTCGGCTTGCATGTCGGTGAAGCGGTCGAGGATTTTCTGGCGCTGGGTCGCGAGCATTTGCGGGACCAGTTCACGCAAGGTCGCCACGTCTTCTTCAATGGAGGACAGGCGCTCGTTGATCAGGCGGGCCAGTTCGGCGCCTTCACGCTCGCGGCCATTCTTCAGCTCTTTCAGGCCCTGATTGAACAGGGCCAAGGCGTCACTGTTCAAGGCTTGCGGGTCAGTGGCGTCGGCCACCAGCACGCCGGGCCAGGCCAGGACTTCCAGTGGGTTCAGGGCTGCCGGCTGCTTGATCAGGCTCGCAACGGATTCGGCAGCGGCCACCAGTTGTGCCGCACGCTCACGGTCGACCTGCAGCGGCTTGCCGGTGGTTTCTTCAGTAAAGCGCAGGGTGCATTCGAGCTTGCCCCGGGACAGGCCCTGGCGCAAGGCTTCACGGACTGCGCTTTCGAGGTCGCGAAAGGCTTCCGGCAAACGCAGGTGCGGCTCCAGGTAGCGGCTGTTGACCGAGCGCAATTCCCAGCTCAGGGTGCCCTGAGTGCCGGCCCGTTCGACTCGGGCGAAGGCGGTCATGCTGTGCACCATGGAGGTACCTCCGATTCAGCGCCGGCGCCAACCCCAAGTGGATTGAGCGGGCCTGATAGTGATGAATTGAAGCCGACAGGCTACGAAGGCGCAGGATTGTAGCGCAGTGCGGCCGGAGGCCCCAATCCCTGGCGCTGACAATGGGCTGCAGGTCGTCGCTACAGGACCGATCTGACGTGTAAATGTGCCTTTGGCCGTTTTAGGCGTGCCCTGGTGCGGTTGCGGGCTTTATAATGCTCGGCAGTTTTCCGTCCTCGTACAGGTGTTCCCCTATGAAACGTCCAAGTGGTCGCGCTGCCGATCAGCTCCGCTCGATCCGCATTACCCGCAACTACACCAAACACGCCGAGGGATCTGTACTGGTCGAGTTCGGTGATACCAAGGTGATTTGTACTGTCAGTGTCGAAAATGGCGTACCGCGCTTCCTTAAGGGCCAGGGCCAGGGTTGGCTGACAGCCGAATACGGCATGCTGCCGCGAGCCACCGGCGAGCGTAACCAGCGTGAAGCCAGCCGTGGCAAGCAAGGCGGCCGGACCCTGGAAATCCAGCGCCTGATCGGTCGCTCCCTGCGTGCCGCACTGGATATGTCCAAGCTGGGCGACGTGACTCTGTATGTCGATTGCGATGTGATTCAGGCCGATGGCGGCACTCGTACCGCGTCGATCACAGGTGCCATGGTGGCCCTGGTAGA
>NZ_MOAK01000080.1:485564-518909 GCF_003732485.1 Pseudomonas protegens | reverse complement strand
GCAGATGATTGCTGCTGTGTCCGTGGGCATGTATCAGGGCGAACCGGTTCTGGACCTGGACTATCTGGAAGATTCGGCAGCCGAGACCGACCTCAACGTAGTGATGACCAGCACTGGTGGCTTCATCGAGGTGCAGGGCACCGCCGAGGGTGCGCCATTCCAGCCTGCTGAACTGAATGCAATGCTGGCCCTGGCTCAGCAAGGCATGAACGAAATCTTCCAACTGCAGCAGGCGGCACTCGCCGATTGATGGGCGCCGGTCTTCAGCAAGGAGAGCACCATGAGTGATGAGCAGCTACCCCAGCCCGCCCCGAGCCATGAAGTTCGGCAATGGGCAATGTTTTGTCACTTGTCCGCCTTGCTGGGGATCTGGGTTCCATTCGGCACGCTGATCGGGCCGCTGATTCTTTGGCAGATGAAGCGCGAGACCGATCCCTTCATCGATGCACAAGGCAAGGAAGCGCTGAACTTTCAGCTGACGGTCGCTATCGCTTCGGCAGTCTGTTTCCTGCTGATGATCGTGATAATCGGGTTCTTTATGTTCGGCCTGCTGGCGATTGGTGGTCTGGTGCTGACCATCATCGGTGGGGTCAAGGCTGGGGAGGGAGTGCCATATCGCTACCCTTTCACGTTGCGCCTGATCAAATAGGGCGAGCGCGCACAAAAAAGCCGACAGTGATGTCGGCTTTTTTGTGGCTGTGAACGGACGCTTAGATGGTCAGTGTCCAGTCATAGTCCACGATCAGCGGCGCATGCTGCGAAAAACGCGGCTGGCGCGGCAGGCGTGCGCTGCGGACAAAACGGCGCAGGCCGGGAGTCAGCAACTGATAGTCGAAACGCCAGCCCAGGTTGAGCATCTCGGCCTGTTCATTGTCCGGCCACCAGCTGTACTGGTCGCCTTCGCGACTGACTTCGCGCAGGGCATCGACATAACCCATGTTGCCGATAATCTCGTCCATCCAGGCGCGCTCAGGCGCCAGGAAGCCCGGAGATTGCTGGCCGTCACGCCAGTTCTTGATATCCAGCTTCTGTTGCGCCACGTACAGCGAGCCACAATAAATGTACTCGCGACGTTTGCGCCGCTGCTTGTCCAGATAACGGGCGAAATCGTCCATTAACTTGAACTTCTGGTTCAAGTCTTCATCGCCGTTCTGCCCTGATGGAAGCAGCAAGGTCGCGATGCTGACCTTGTCGAAATCGGCTTGCAGGTAGCGCCCGTAACGATCGGCTGTCTCGAAGCCGAGGCCGCTGATGACCGCCTTCGGCTGCAACCGCGAATACAAAGCCACACCGCCTTGGGCAGGGACTTCAGCATCGCAGGCATAAAGGAAGTAGCCATCCAGTTGGAAGGCTGGGTCGTCCAGTTCAAAGGCAGAGGCGCGGGTGTCCTGCAGGCAGATGACGTCGGCATTCTGTGCCTGCAGCCAACTGAGCAAACCACGCTCCACTGCAGCCTGAATACCATTGACGTTCACACTGATGATCCGCATAAATGGCCCCAAAAATCACGTGCGTGTATGATACCCGAGCTCTACCTAATTAGCTAAATCCGTGGTATCTGGGGTTTTTTCATGCAGGCGTATCAGCGCGATTTCATTCGTTTTGCCATCGATCGCGGGGTTTTGCGCTTCGGTGAGTTCACCCTGAAGTCCGGGCGCACCAGCCCTTACTTCTTCAATGCCGGCCTGTTCAACAGCGGTTCGGCCCTGGCCCAGCTGGGGCGTTTCTATGCGGCGGCGATCGTCGAGAGCGGCATTCCCTTCGATGTGCTGTTTGGCCCGGCTTATAAAGGCATTCCCTTGGCTGCAGCCACTGCAGTGGCTCTGGCTGAACATCATCAGCGCGATCTGCCTTGGTGTTTCAACCGCAAGGAAGCCAAGGCGCACGGTGAGGGCGGGAGCCTGGTAGGCGCGCCATTGACCGGTGATGTGCTGATCATCGATGACGTGATCACCGCCGGCACCGCAATTCGTGAAGTGATGCAGATCATCGAGTCCCAGGGCGGTGCCAAGGCTGCCGGTGTGTTGATCGCCCTGAACCGCGAGGAGCGTGGCAACGGTGAGTTGTCAGCGATCCAGGAAGTCGAGCGTGACTTCGGCATTCCAGTGGTGAGTATCGTTTCCCTGACCCAGGTCCTGCAGTTCCTGGCAGACGATCCGGCGCTCAAGCAGCATCTGCCGGCGGTGGAAGCCTACCGCGCGCAATACGGAATCTGAAACTGTAGGAGCCGGCTTGCCGGCGAACAGGCCATCAAGTATTGCATTGCCCTTGAGGGCGCCTTCGCTGGCAAGCCAGCTCCTACACAAGCCAGCTCCTATAAAGATTGCGTAGATAAAAAAGCCCCCGCCCGGGATGCCGGGCGGGGGCTTTTTTGTGGCTGTCGCTTAAGGGCGTTTGCGGTTGCTGATCAGGGTGCCGACACCGGTATCGGTGAAGATCTCCAGCAGAATCGCATTGGGTACGCGCCCGTCGATGATCAGGGAACTGCCGACGCCGCCTTGTACCGCTTCCAGGGCGCAGCGGATCTTCGGCAGCATGCCGCCGTAGATAGTGCCATCGGCGATCAACTCGTCCACCTGCTGGGTGCTCAGGCCGGTCAGGACCTTGCCCGACTTGTCCATCAGGCCGGCGATGTTGGTCAGCAGCATCAGCTTTTCAGCTTTCAGTGCTTCGGCCACCTTGCCAGCTACCAGGTCGGCGTTGATGTTGTAGGACTCACCGTTGGCGCCAACCCCAATCGGGGCGATCACAGGGATGAAGTCACCCTTGACCAGCAGGTTCAGCAGGTCGGTGTTGATCCCGACCACTTCGCCCACATGGCCAATATCGATGATTTCCGGCGTGGTCATTTCCGGTGTCTGGCGGGTCACTGTAAGTTTTTTCGCCCGGATCAGCTCGGCATCTTTACCGGTCAGGCCGATGGCGCTGCCGCCATGGCGGTTGATCAGGTTGACGATGTCCTTGTTGACCTGGCCACCGAGGACCATCTCCACCACGTCCATGGTCTGAGCGTCAGTCACGCGCATGCCATCGACGAAGTGGCTTTCGATCGACAGGCGCTTGAGCAGATCACCGATTTGCGGGCCGCCGCCGTGCACCACCACCGGGTTGATCCCGACAGCCTTCATCAGCACGATGTCGCGAGCGAAGCCGGTTTTCAGCTCCTCGCTCTCCATAGCGTTGCCGCCGTACTTGATCACCAAGGTCTTGCCGACATAGCGGCGGATATAAGGCAGCGCTTCGGATAGGACCTTGGCGGTATTGGCGGCGGCATCGCGTTCGATGGTCATTCAGGGCTCCGGTGCTTCAAACAGTCAAAACGGTAGTTGGAGATCAGGTGCAACACGTTTCAGCTGGACGTGGAACACGTCCTTGATCCGCTGCAGCTCGGCTTCGTCATCAGCCTCGAAGCGCAGCACCAGCACAGGGGTGGTGTTGGAGGCGCGAACCAGGCCCCAGCCCTTGGCATAGTCGACTCGCACCCCGTCAATGGTGGTCAGGTCGGCGCCTGCGCCCCACTGCGCATCGTGCAAGGCATCAATGATGCTGAATTTGCTCTCTTCGGTCACATGGATATTGATTTCCGGCGTAGAAATATCATTCGGGAAGGTGGCGAACAGCTCTTCCGCAGTGGATTTTTCCTTGCTGAGGATCTCCAGCAACCGTGCGGCGCTATAAATGCCGTCGTCGAAACCGAACCAACGCTCCTTGAAGAACACATGGCCGCTCATTTCGCCGGCCAGCAGGGCGCCGGTCTGCTTCATTTTCTTTTTGATCAACGAGTGACCGGTCTTCCACATTAGCGGTCGACCGCCGTATTCCTTGATCAGCGGAATCAGGCGTCGGGTGCATTTGACGTCGAAAATGATTTCCGCATCCGGATTGCGCGCCACCACGTCCTTGGCGAACAGCATTAGCAGGCGATCGGGGTAAACGATGCTGCCGGTATTGGTCACCACGCCGACGCGATCGCCGTCACCGTCGAAGGCCAGGCCCAGATCGGCGCCGGTTTCCTTGACCTTGGCGATCAGGTCTTCAAGGTTCTCGGGTTTGCCCGGATCCGGGTGATGATTGGGGAAGTTGCCGTCTACCTCGCAGAACAGCGGAATGACTTCGCAGTTCAAGGCCTCGATCAGTTGTGGGGCAATGACCCCGGCGGCGCCGTTGCCGCAATCCACCACGACTTTCAGGCGGCGGGCCAGCTTCACGTCTCGGGTGATCTCGTCGGCGTAGCGCGGCAGGATGTCGACCTTGGTGATGCTGCCCTGGGCACTGCTCAGGTTGTTGGTCTTGAGGCGCTGGTGCAGGGCTTGGATCTGTTCGTTGGCCAGGGTGTCGCCGGCGATGACGATCTTGAAACCGTTGTAGTTCGACGGGTTGTGGCTGCCGGTGAGCATCACCCCGGACTTGCCGGCCAGGACATTGGCGGCGTAGTACAGGGCAGGGGTCGGCACCAGGCCGACATCGCTGACGTGGCAGCCGCTGTCGTGCAGGCCCTGAATCAGTTGCGTTACCAGTTCTGGCCCGGAAAGGCGGCCGTCGCGACCCACGCAAACATTGGGTTCGCCTTGTTCCAGGCTCTGGGAGCCAACGGCGCGGCCGATCCAGTAGGCGGTTTCGGCGGTCAGGGTTTGCGGTACAACGCCGCGGATGTCATAGGCGCGGAAGATGCTCTCGGGAAGTGTCGGGGGGACTTTGGCTGCGTTGCTCATCACTGAGGGTGCTCCAATTGAAGGGGGGGCATTACGGCCGGGGAAATGACAGGCCGGCGGGCTCAAACTGAAGGGTATGACGGCGTTTTCAGCATAGAGTTCGTACTGCGAAAGTGCCATCTGGAGGGCACTTGCCGGTCTGCGGATGTTCAAGAGCCTGATTTGACAGGCCCTTGGGGCCATGCAGAGACCCGCGGCCATTTATCCTTAAATACCCTGCCGTTACCTTCCGGCCGGACCAGTTGCCTGGACCGAGGGTGCGCAATCAGTGGCTGCCGGAGTGGCCGAAACCGCCTGCGCCGCGCTGGCTTTCATCAAAAGCCTCAACCACTTCGAAGTGCGCCTGCACCACCGGCACCAGCACCAGTTGGGCGATGCGCTCGCCAACGGCGATATTGAAGGCGGTCTGACCGCGGTTCCAGCAGGAAACCATCAGTTCGCCCTGGTAGTCCGAGTCGATCAGACCTACCAGGTTGCCCAGCACGATGCCGTGTTTATGGCCCAGGCCGGAGCGCGGCAGGATCAGCGCCGCCAGGCCCGGATCGCCAATGTAGACCGACAGCCCGGTCGGAATCAGCAGCGTCTGGCCTGGCTCCAGGATGGTGTCTTCCTTGAGCATGGCCCGCAGGTCGAGGCCGGCGGAGCCCGGCGTAGCGTACTGCGGCAGAGGGAATTCGTTGCCGATGCGTGGGTCGAGGATCTTGGCTTGTAAAGCGTGCATTGAAGTTAAACCTGGTTCAGCCGTTCGGCGATAAAAGAGATCAGTTGGCGGGCAATCTTGCCCTTGCTGGTCTGGGCGAAGAGAGTTGCATGCAACTCCCGGTCAATCACGCTGCAGGCGTTTTCCTCGCTGTTGAAGCCAATGCTCGGGTTGGCTACGTCGTTGGCGACGATCAGGTCGAGGTTCTTGTCCTTCAATTTGCGTGCAGCGTAGTCGAGCAGATTTTCGGTTTCGGCGGCGAAACCGACACTGAATGGCCGATCCGGCCGCGTAGCGATGGTGGCCAGGATATCTGGGTTGCGCACCATCTGTAGTAGCAGGCCGTCACCTTTCGTAGGGTCTTTCTTTAATTTCTGCGGGGCAACGACTTCCGGGCGGTAGTCCGCGACCGCCGCGGAGGCGATGAAAACGTCGCACGGGATGGCCGCCTCGCACGCCGCGAGCATGTCGCGGGCGCTGACTACGTCGATCCGAGTGACTCTGTCGGGGGTCGGCAGGTGCACCGGTCCGGTGATCAGGGTGACCCGGGCGCCGGCTTCGACGGCAGCCTCGGCCAGGGCGAAGCCCATTTTTCCTGAGCTATGGTTGGTGATGTAGCGCACCGGATCGATGTTTTCCTGCGTGGGGCCGGCAGTGATCAGCAGGTGTTTGCCGGTCAGGGCCAGGTGCTGGAAGCAGTCGGCGGCGCACAGCGCCAGATCGTTGGCTTCCAGCATGCGGCCCAGGCCGACGTCGCCACAGGCCTGGCTGCCGGAGGCCGGGCCGAAGACCCGCAGGCCACGGCTTTGCAGCAATTGGGTGTTGGCCTGGGTGGCAGGGTCGCGCCACATGGCCTGATTCATGGCTGGGGCGATGGCGACGGTGGCGTCTGTGGCCAGGACCAGGGTGGTCAGCAGGTCATCGGCGATGCCCTGGGCCAGACGGGCGATCAGGTCGGCCGTGGCGGGGGCGATCAGGACCAGATCGGCCCATTTGGCCAGCTCGATGTGGCCCATGGCAGCTTCTGCGGCCGGGTCCAGCAGGTCGAGATGGACCGGGTGCCCGGAGAGGGCCTGCATGGTCAGCGGGGTGATGAACTCACTGCCGCCCCGGGTCATGACCACACGCACTTCGGCGCCCTGGTCGAGGAGTCGGCGAACCAGCTCCGCGCTCTTGTAGGCGGCAATGCCGCCGCCGACGCCGAGCACGATGCGTTTCCGATACAGCCGCTGCATAGGCCTGTTTTTCCGTTCAGTGATTGCTGCGTGGCATGCCCCCTCCCCAGGTGAAATACCACGCAAAAAAGAGGGGGCTAAGATAGCACAGCGCCCGCTGTCGAACAGCGGCGCCATGCACAGGGAGGTGTGATGAGTATTCGTGATTGGCCTGCGGCGGAGCGCCCGCGGGAACGGCTTCTGGAGCAGGGCGCCATCAGTCTCTCCGACGCCGAATTACTGGCGATCTTCCTGCGCACCGGGGTGGCCGGAAAAAGTGCGGTCGACCTGGCGCGGCACCTGTTGCATCGCTTCGGCAGCTTGCGCAGTCTGCTGGAAGCCGATCAGTTGACCTTCACCCGCCAGTTGGGATTAGGGCCGGCCAAGTACGCCCTGTTGCAAGCGGTGTTGGAGATGGCGCGTCGGCATCTGGCAGAAAAACTCCATCGGCAGTCGGCCCTGGAAAGTCCGCTGGTGGTGCGCGATTACCTGAAGTCGATGCTGCGACACGAGCCCCACGAGGTGTTTGGCTGTCTGTTTCTCGACACCAAGCATCGGGTCCTGGCCTTTGAGGTGCTGTTTCAAGGTTCGATCGACAGCACCACGGTGTACCCGCGGCAAGTGCTCAAACGCACCCTGGCGCATAACGCCGCAGCGGTGATTCTCTGTCACAACCACCCATCGGGCATCTCTGAGCCCAGCCCGGCCGATCGTGTGGTGACCCGGCGTTTGCAGGAAGCACTGGAGTTGATCGATGTAAGGGTGCTGGATCACTTCATCGTGGGAGAGGGCGATCCGTTGTCCATGGCCGAGTATGGCTGGATCTGAAGGCGGCCGGCTTCAAGGTCGCACTGACCTTGAAGCTGGCCGGTGTGTCACTTGACGCTGACCTTCGAGTAATCCTGGCGACCGAAGGGGCTCACTTGATAACCCTCGACCTGTTTGCGGGTCAGGGCGAAAGCGGTCGGGTGAGCCAGAGGTAGCCACAGCGCCTGTTGCTGGATCTGGGTCTGGGCCTGCTGGTAGAGCTTGCTGCGCACGCCCTGTTCGCTGGTGGTCTTGCCGGCGGTAATCAGTTTGTCCAGGTTCTGATCGCAGTAGCGGGCGAAGTTGGTGCCGGATTTGACCGCCGCGCAGGTGAACTGCGGTGTGAGGAAGTTATCCGGGTCGCCGTTGTCGCCGGCCCAGCCCATGAACAGCAGATCATGTTCGCCAGCCTTGGCCCGGCGTATCAGCTCGCCCCATTCGATCACGCGGATTTCCGCCTGGATTCCCACTTGGGCCAGGTCCGCCTGCAGCAATTGGGCGCCCAGGCTGGGGTTGGGGTTGAGCAGGCTGCCGGAGGGGCGGGTCCAGATCGTGGTCTCGAAGCCGTTTTTCAGGCCTGCCTTGGCCAGCAACTGACGAGCTTTTTCCGGGTCGTGGGCGTAACCCGGCAGCTCCTTGGCGTAGCTCCAGGTATTGGCCGGGTAGGGGCCGTTGGCGGCCTCGGCAGTGCCTTCGAACACTGTCTTGAGGTAGTGGGCCTTGTCGAAGGCCAGGTTGATCGCCTGGCGTACTTCGGGTTTGTCCAGAGGCGGATGCTGGCTGTTGATTGCGACGAAGGCCGTCATGAAGGCAGCAGTTTTCTCGATCTTCAGGGTTGGATCGTCATTGGCGGCCTGGACATCCAGGGGCTTGGGCGACAGGGCGATCTGGCACTCATTGCGCCGCAGTTTCTGCAGGCGCACGTTGGCGTCTGGGGTGATGGCGAATATCAGCGAGTCCACCGCCGGTTTGCCGGCAAAGTAGTCGCGGTTGGCCTTGTAACGGATCGACGCGTCTTTCTGGAAGCGCCCGAAAATGAATGGGCCGCTGCCGATTGGCTGGCTGTTGAGCTTCTCCGGGGTACCGGCCTTGAGCAACTGGTCGGCGTACTCCGCGGAGTAGATCGAGGCGAAGCCCATGCTCAGCGTGGGGAGGAAGGTCGAGTCGGCGTGATCCAGGGTAAAGCGCACGGTCAGCGGGTCCAGGGCGTCGATCTTCTTGATCAGGCTGGGCAACTGCAGGGATTGGGCGTGTGGGAAACCGCTCTGGGCGACCTTGTGCCACGGTTGGGCTGGGTCGAGCATGCGCTCGAAGCTGAATTTGACGTCTTCGGCGGTCAGCTCGCGGCTGGGGTTGAAGTAGTCGGTACGGTGAAACTTGACCTTGGGATGCAGCTTGAAGACATAACTCAGGCCATCTGCGGAAACTTCCCAGCTATCGGCCAGGCTGGGGACCACCTTGCCGCTGACGGCGTCGAATTCCACCAGGCGGTTCATCAGTACGTCGGCGGACGCGTTGGTGGTGGTCAGCGAGTTGTACTGCACCACGTCGAAGCCTTCCGGGCTGGCTTCGGTGCAGACGCTCAGCGCGGCGGCCTGGGCCAACGGGCTCAGAAGAGGGGCGAGCAGGAGCGGGAGGGCGGCGAGACGCATGGTCGGGTTCCTTGTGCAGATCGAAAGCCCATCTGCGAGTGCAGTCTGGAAATGCCTTACCCTAGTGGCCTCTTTGTAAAATGACTATCCCTTTTGTATCCGGCGCTGAAACCTGGGGCGCGGTCAGGGCCCGAGCCGTGATTTTGTACAGATAGGCCCGCGTTCAGCGGCAGATTTGTTCCCGGGGTTTCGAGAGAAATATATTCTGCGACGAGCGGTAGATTTCTGCGGTAGCCTTTGCCGCAGGCGTCCGGCGCAAGAAAATCAGGACTTTTCATCATCCTGCACACAGCGGCTGTTGTTGCTATGGGGTCTTTCTGGTATAAAGCAGCGCTCTTTTCTAGGGGCCCGGTTCCTTCGCTTGTAGGTGTAGCCGGTAAGACCCTAAAGAAACGCGGCGCCTGGCGCCAAATGACTGAGAGATTAAGCGGCCAACCCATGCCGGGTTGGGCATGTGGTTTTAGAGGGCTGAGGCATGTCTAGAGTCTGTCAAGTTACCGGTAAGGGTCCGGTGACTGGGAATAACATTTCCCACGCAAACAACAAAACCCGTCGTCGTTTCCTGCCGAACCTGCAGCATCACCGCTTCTGGGTTGAGTCCGAGAAACGTTTTGTGCGTCTGCGCGTATCTGCCAAAGGCATGCGTATCATCGACAAGCGCGGCATTGATGTCGTGCTGGCCGAAATCCGTCGCGATGGCGGCAAGGTTTAAGGGAGCTAATCATGCGTGAATTGATTCGTTTGATCTCGAGCGCCGGTACTGGTCACTTCTACACTACCGACAAGAACAAGCGTACTACTCCGGACAAAATCGAGATCAAGAAATATGATCCGGTTGTTCGTAAGCACGTGATCTACAAGGAAGGCAAAATCAAGTAATTGATTTTTCTTCTGACAAAAAAACCCGCCTTCAAGCGGGTTTTTTTGTGCCTGGGATTCAGGCTTTCTGTTCGAAGGCCACGTAGACCTTGCGACAGGGCTCCAGCACTTCCCAGGTGCCTTTGAAGCCGGCCGGGATCACAAAGCGGTCGCCAGAGCGCAGGGTCTTGGCATTGCCGTCGTTGTCTCGCAGCACCGACACACCCTGGAGAATCTCGCAGTATTCGTGTTCGGTGAAGTTCACCGTCCATTGGCCCACAGCGCCTTCCCAGATCCCGGCATTGAGTTGCCCGCACGGGCTGGCGTAGTGATTGAACACTGCTTGCTCAGGATCGCCCTTGAGGATTTTTTCCGGCGCAGGGCGGTAGCGTTCGCCCTCGGTGTGGGCCTGGCTGAAGTCGACGACGTTGTGGATGCTCATTCTTGTATTCCCCCGTGATTGCGGCGCGAGTGGCTATGAAGGCCAAAGTCTATGTTTATTAAAATGCACATAGCAATGGCGTTTGCCCGGACTTTGTCAAATATATTGAAAGTACAGGGGTCGCTGGTTTAGGGTGGCGGGTGCCTTTGGCCGAAAACAGGCTGGCCGGGCAGAATTCTTCATGAGTGCCGGCGTAGTTCGCATGGCGCTTGTATTCAAATAAGAGGAGGACACTCGTATGACCACCCTGACTCGTGCCGATTGGGAACAACGTGCCCGCGACCTGAAAATCGAAGGCCGCGCCTACATCAACGGTGAATACACCGCAGCTGTTTCCAATGACACCTTCGAGTGCATCAGCCCGGTAGACGGCCGTGTGCTGGCAACCATTGCCAGCTGTGACGCCGCCGATGCCCAGCGTGCCGTGGACAATGCCCGCGCCACCTTCAACTCTGGCGTCTGGTCGCGCCTGGCGCCGGCCAAGCGCAAGTCCGTCATGATTCGTTTTGCCGGCCTGCTCAAGCAACACGCCCAAGAGCTCGCGCTCCTGGAAACCCTGGACATGGGCAAGCCCATCACCGACTCCCTGGAAATCGACGTTCCCGGCGCGGCGCAAGCGCTGAGCTGGAGCGGCGAGGCTATTGACAAGATCTACGACGAAGTCGCTGCCACTCCCCACGACCAACTGGGTCTGGTAACCCGTGAGCCCGTGGGCGTAGTCGCGGCCATCGTGCCGTGGAACTTCCCGCTGATGATGGCCTGCTGGAAACTGGGACCGGCGCTGTCCACCGGTAACTCGGTGATCCTCAAGCCTTCGGAAAAATCCCCGCTGACTGCGATCCGCATCGCGGCCCTGGCAGTGGAAGCCGGGATTCCGGCCGGCGTGTTCAACGTGCTCCCAGGCTATGGCCACACCGTTGGCAAGGCCCTGGCCCTGCACATGGACGTGGACACCCTGGTGTTCACCGGCTCCACCAAGATCGCCAAGCAACTGCTGGTGTACTCCGGTGAGTCCAATATGAAGCGTGTCTGGCTGGAAGCCGGTGGCAAGAGCCCGAACATCGTGTTCGCCGATGCCCCGGACCTGCAGGCCGCCGCCGAATCCGCCGCCAGCGCCATCGCCTTCAACCAGGGCGAAGTTTGCACCGCCGGTTCTCGCCTGCTGGTGGAGCGTTCTATCAAGGACAAGTTCCTGCCGCTGGTGATCGAGGCCCTGAAAGCCTGGAAGCCGGGCAATCCACTGGACCCGGCTACCAACGTCGGCGCCCTGGTGGATACCCAGCAGATGAACACCGTGCTGTCCTACATCGAGGCAGGTCATGCCGATGGCGCCAAATTGGTGGCCGGCGGCAAGCGCACCCTGCAGGAAACGGGTGGCACCTACGTCGAGCCGACGATTTTCGACGGCGTCAGCAACGCAATGAAGATTGCCCAGGAAGAGATCTTCGGCCCCGTGCTGTCGGTGATTGCGTTCGACAGCGTTGAGGAGGCGATCCAGATTGCCAACGACACCCCGTACGGGTTGGCGGCGGCGGTCTGGACTGCAAACATCTCCAAGGCTCATCTGACGGCCAAGGCACTGCGTGCCGGCAGCGTCTGGGTCAACCAGTACGACGGTGGTGACATGACCGCGCCGTTCGGCGGCTTCAAGCAGTCGGGCAATGGTCGGGACAAGTCGCTGCACGCGTTCGACAAGTACACCGAGCTGAAAGCGACCTGGATCAAGCTCTGAGTCTTCGGGGTTGAGGCGATAGCGTCCGCACGGGCGCTTTCGCCGGCAAGCGCCACGCCGTACAGGCGCTCCTGCCCGAAGCTGTTGATCCACAGCGCAGCCGGACTTCCCGCGAGGGGAGTCCGGCTGTGTTGTCTGTGGCTTGCAGAATAATGATCCACAGGAGTGTGGAAATGCCTTGGGCGACCTATTTCGCCGTTTTATCCGCTGTCTTGAGCGTCGGCCTGGCCCTGGGCATGACCATGCCGCTGGTGTCCTTTCGCCTGGAAAGCTGGGGCTACGGGCCCTTTGCGATTGGTGTGGTCGCGGCGATGCCGGCCATTGGCGTGCTGCTGGGCGCGAAGATTTCCAGTCGTCTGGCGGCTCGCTTCGGTACCGCCAACCTGATGCGCCTGTGCCTGTGGGCGGGTGCGCTCTCCATCGGACTGCTGGCGCTGTTGCCCAGCTATCCGGTGTGGCTGGCGTTGCGCCTGATCCTGGGCGTGGTACTGACCATCATTTTCATCCTGGGGGAAAGCTGGATCAACCAGCTGGTGGTGGAGCAGTGGCGGGGGCGGCTGGTGGCGTTGTATGGCAGCGGCTACGCCTTGAGCCAGCTGGCGGGCCCCTTGCTGCTGGGCGTTCTGGGTACCACGCAGGACTATGGTTTCTGGGTCTCGGTGGGGTTGTTGGTGGCTGCGCCCCTGCTGCTGTTGGGGCGTAGCGGAGCGCCGAGCACCGAGTCCTGCAATGTCACCCTGATCGACCTCTGGCGCTTCTGTCAGGCGCTGCCGGCGATTGGTTGGGCGGTGGCCTTGTTCGCGACTTTCGAGGCTTTGATCCTGACCCTGCTTCCGGTTTATTGCTTGAGCCAGGGCTTCACCGAGGACGTGGCTCTGGCCATGGTCAGCACCGTGGTGGTGGGCGATGCATTGTTGCAGCTGCCGATCGGCGCCTTGGCCGATCGCGTCTCTCGGCGCGGCCTGTTCACCGGTTGCGCGGTGATCCTGCTGTGTTCCAGCCTGGCCATTCCCCTGCTGCTGGACAGCGTATTGATCTGGCCTTTGTGGGTGCTGTTCGGGGCTAGCGCTGGCGGCCTGTTCACCTTGTCGCTGATCCTGATCGGCGAGCGTTATCGCGACGATGCGCTGGTGCGAGCCAATGCCCATGTGGCGCAGCTGTGGGGTATCGGTTGCCTGATCGGTCCCTTGGTGGCAGGGGCGGGCAGCCAGTGGGTCAGCGGCCATGCGATGTTGCTGCTGGTAGCGGCGGGCGCCTTTGGCCTGTTGCTTCTGCTGCTGCGTCAGGGCGCTTTTGGCGGCGTCCAGGCACAACCCCTGTAGCGCTTCAAAGCATGCGCTCCAGACCGATGCGGGTACTCAGCCAGGCATTGATGCGCCGCCACCAGCTGCCGGGCTCGTGGCTCAGGCTGTGCAACCGCCCATGGTCCTCGGTGATCCAGACCAGCTTGCCGTTCTCCAGTTTGACCTGGTAGCTGAGGGGCGGCGCCATCCCTTGCAGGGCCAGGGCGCGTACATGCTCGGCCAGTTCGGGGCTGTCCACCAGTACCCCGACCTCGGTGTTCCACAGCACTGAGCGTGAATCGAAATTGAACGAGCCGATAAAACTCTTCTGTCGGTCGAAGACCATCGCCTTGCTGTGCAGGCTGGAGTCCGAGCCCTTCAGGGAACCGCCGTGGAACAGCCGCGGACCGCTGCCGCCGCCCCGCTCTCCGGGTTGCCTGCGCAACTCGTAGAGCTTCACGCCGTGCTCCAGCAGGGCTTTGCGATAGGGCGCGTAGCCGCCATGCACCACCGGCACGTCGGTGGCTTCCAGGGAGTTGGTCAAGAGACTGACCGCGACCCCGGCGTCAGCCCGGCCGGTCAGGTACACCAGCCCCGGCTGGCCCGGGACGAAGTAGGCCGAGACCATGATCAGCTCCTTGCTGACGCCCTTGAGTTCCGGTGCCAGCTGGGTGGTCAGCAGCAAGTGCGGGTCGGGATCGCCCTTGGCCAGGACCTTGGTGGGCGCGTCCCACAGGGCCTGGTTCCAGGCCCAGATCAGTTCCTTGCGCCAGATATCCATGCGTGGCTGGGTCTGATAGGTCATCAACTGGCGATACAGGGACTGGTTTTGCCGGCGGCTGTCTTGTAGCGACTCCTCCAGGCGCTGGCGGGTGTTGTTCAGGGCCTTGGCTGAAGGTGCGTAAGACAGGAACTCGCCTATGGGCCGGCTCAGGGCGCTGTTCCAGTATTGGTCGAAGCTATGGCCCAGTTGTTCGGCTACGGGGCCTGCGCTGAACATGTCGATGTCGGTGAAGTTGAGATCGGGTTCGGCATCGAAGTACTCATCGCCGAGGTTGCGTCCGCCGACGATGGCCACGCTGTTGTCCGCCAGCCACAGCTTGTTGTGCATCCGTCGATGCTGCTGCGACAGGTTGAACAGACGGCCCATGGCCCGGGTAACGCCGGTGCTGCGGCCCAGGTGCAGCGGGTTGAACAGGCGGATCTGGATCTGCGGATGGGCGGCAAGAGTCGCGATGATCTGGTCCAGCCCGTCGCTGGTGGTGTCGTCCAGCAGGATGCGTACCCGCACACCTCGATCGGCAGCCTTGAGCAGTTCGTCCACCAGCATCCGGGTGCTGATGCCGTCATGGACGATGTAGTACTGCAGGTCGAGGCTGCTCTGGGCGTTGCGGATCAGTTCGGCGCGGGCCATGAAGGCTTCAGTGCTGTTGGGCAGCAGGCGAAAGCCGGAGCGTCCCTGGTAGGGGGCGACCTGGGTCCTGATGGACTGGGCGAAGCTGGAATCCTCGGCGGCCAGGGCCTGGCTGGGCTGGTAAGGCACCTCCCGGGTGGCGCAGCCGCCCAGCCCGAGGGTCAGGATCAGCGGCAGGATAAACCCCTGTTTACGGCTCAAGTCAGGTCATCTCGCTTCACGGCGCGGGTTGGCATGGGGCGGCTGGCTTCCAGCAGCGTGACCCGGGGTTCAGTCCTGGGTTTCGCTGAGCAGCTTGATGGCTGCGGAGCCGACTTTGCGTACCGCGTCCTCGATCTGCGCGGTTGGCTTGGCAGCGTAGTTCATCCGCAGGCAGTTGCGGTACTTGCCCGAGGCGGAAAAGATGCTGCCCACGGCGATCTGCACGCCTTGGTCGAGCAGTGCCCGGTTGAGTTTCAGAGCGTCGAAGCCTTCAGGCAGTTCGATCCACAGCATGAAACTGCCCTGGGGACGGCTGGCGCGGGTGCCCGTGGGGAAATAGCGGCTGACCCAGTCGAGCATCAGGTCGCGATTGCGCTGGTATTGAGTGCGCATCTTGCGCAAGTGGGGCTCGAAGTGGCCGCTTTTCAAGAATTCGGCGATGGCCACCTGGGGCTGCGGGGCGGTGGAACCGGTGCTGATGTACTTCATGTGCAGCACCCGCTCCAAGTAGCGGCCGGGGGCGACCCAGCCAATGCGCAGGCCGGGGGCCAGGGTCTTGGAGAAGGAACTGCACAGCAGGACTCTACCGTCGTCGTCGAAGGACTTGATGGTTCGCGGGCGTGGGTAGGTGTAGGCCAGTTCGCCATACACATCGTCCTCGATGATCGCCACGTCGAAGCGCTGGGCCAGGGTCAGCAGGGCCCGCTTGCGTGACTCCGGCATGATGTAGCCCAAGGGGTTGTTGCAGTTGGGGGTCAACTGTATGGCCTTGATCGGCCACTGCTCCAGGGCCAGTTCCAGGGCTTCCAGACTGATCCCGGTAATAGGGTCGGTGGGGATTTCCAGGGCTTTCATGCCCAGCCCCTTGAGGGTCTGCATGGCGCCGTGAAAGCTCGGCGAGTCTACGGCAACGATGTCCCCGGGCTCGCAGATGGCGCGAATGCTGGCGGACAGGGCTTCGTGGCAGCCAGTGGTGATCACCAGATCATTGGCCCCCAGCTGGCAGCCGGAATCCAACATCAGCCGCGCCACTTGCTCGCGCAATTCCAGCACGCCGTAGATGTTGTCGTAGTGCAGGCCGGGCATGTCCTGGCGCCGACTGAGCCGGGCCAGGGCCCGCAGCAATGGCTTCATGGTCGGTGTGGTGATGTCCGGCATGCCGCGGCCCAGCTGCACCACGTCCTTGCGCGGCACCGCGCGGATCAGCTCCAGGACCTGATCCCACTGGGATATTTCCACCGGCCGCTGGGCCGGGCGACCGACCGCCGGCAGGGCGGGCAACTCACGGCTGGGAGGCACGAAGTATCCGGATTTTGGCTTGGGCATGGCCAGGCCGTTGTCTTCCAGCAGGCGATAGGCCTGCTGCACGGTGCTCAGGCTGACCCCGTGTTCTACGCTCAGGGCACGCACCGAGGGCAGTCGATCACCGGGGCGATAGAAGCCCTGTTCGATGCGGGTGCCCAGGAGTTCGGCGAGGTTCACATAGAGGGTCATGGCGTTGGCTCGAAGTGGCAGTCACGGAGGACCAGTACAGATGGGGCAAAAATACAGGATTCAGCGGAATTTTTGGCAAAACTGTATGGAAGTAATACCGCTGTATTGGGTCTGTATTGGTTTTGGTGCGGCGCCCATCATGTTCGCTCATGGCAACTTGAGCAAACAGGAGCAATGGAAATGAACGGCTTGAGCGATGTGCGGCTGTCGTTACGCAGTCAGGAACTGGAGGCCGAGCAGGAGCGGGCAGCGGCGTCGACCCTGTCGCGCTCCTCGCCGTCCGGGTTGGGTCCCTGGGGTCTGTACTGGCATCGACTGCGTACCCGCAAGGGGTTGCTGGAGTTGACCGCCGAGGAGTTGCGGGATGTAGGGCTGAGCCGCGAGGAGGCGCGGGCCGAAGGCCTCAAGCCTTTCTGGCGGCTGTAATTCCACAGCGGCGAGGAGCCGCGGAAGATCAGGCCAGCTCTTTCAGGCGATGCCAGAGCATGCCCAGGGCCAGCAGCGGCGAGCGCAGGTGCTTGCCGCCGGGGAAAGTGATGTGCGGCACCTTGGCGAACAGGTCGAAACCACCGCCCTGTTGGCCGCTGATGGCCTCCCCCAGCAACTTGCCCGCCAGGTGCGTGGCGTTCAGCCCATGGCCTGAATAGGCCTGGGCGTAATACACATTGGGCTGGTCCTTGAGTCGGCCGATCTGTGGCAGGCGATTGGCGCCGATGCCGATCATGCCGCCCCACTGGTAGTCGATCTTCACTGTGGCCAGTTGCGGGAACACTTCCAGCATCTTCGGCCGCATGTAGGCGGCGATGTCCTTGGGGTCACGCCCCGAATAATGACAGGCACCCCCGAACAGCAGGCGCCGGTCAGCCGAGAGCCGGTAGTAGTCCAGGGCCACGCGCTGGTCGCAGACCGCCATGTTCTGTGGCAGTAGCTCCTGCGCCTGGGCCTCACTCAAGGGTTCGGTGGCAATGATGTAGCTGCCGGCCGGCAGCACCTTGCCCCCCAGCTCCGGGTTGAGGTCGTTGAGGTAGGCGTTGCAACCCAGGACCAGGGTCTTGGCAAGGACCGTGCCGCGATGGCTGTGGACCTTGACCTGGGGACCGTAGTCGATGCGAGTCACTGCCGAATGCTCGAACAGACGCACGCCCATCTGCTGCGCCGCCTGGGCTTCACCCAGGGCCAGGTTCAGCGGGTGCAGATGGCCGGAGCCCATGTCGATCAGCCCGCCAACGTAGCGTTTGGAGCCCACCACGCTGTGCATTTCATCGGCCTGCAACAGGCGGGTTTCGTGGCGATAGCCCAGGCTGCGCAGCTCTTCGGCGTCTTCGGCAAAGCCTTCAAGGTCCGCTGGCTTGTTGGCCAGGTCGCAGTAGCCCCAAGTCAGATCGCAGGGGATCTGCAGGCGTTCGATGCGTTGGCGGACGATTTCCACCGCTTCCAGGCCCATGAGCTTCATCTGCCGCACGCCGTCGCTGCCGATTACCTTGGTGAACTGATCCAGGCCGTGGCCGACCCCGCGAATCAACTGTCCGCCGTTGCGGCCGCTGGCGCCCCAGCCGATCTTGCGGGCTTCCAGCAGGATCACGCTGAACCCGCGCTCGGCCAGTTCCAGGGCGGTATTGAGCCCCGAGAACCCGCCGCCTACCACGCACACGTCCGCTGTCAGCTCACCTGCCAGTGTCGGGTAGTCAGGCTGCGGCAGGCTGCTGGCGGCATAGTAAGAGGCGGCGTGCCGATCGCTGGAGGCGGATTGCTGAGCACTGGCGGGCATGGAAAGCGTCCTGATCAGGGGGTCTTGAAAAATTGCCGGAGCATAAGCCGCGGCTTTCGTTTGCGGCAACCGCAGGACGCCTGGTCCTGTCTGCGGCGGGGCATTTGAGGCAGAATTCACGGCTATTCATGTCCCGGTAGCCTTTTCATGAGCTGTAACCGTCAAATAGTCCGCAGCCTGCGTCAGCAGATTCCCTCCTTCGAGTGCGTTCCTGGCTGCCACGATTGCTGTGGGCCAGTGACCACTTCGCCTGAGGAAATGTCCCGCCTGCCGCGCAAGACTGCTGCCGAACAGGACGCCGCCATGGATGAACTCAACTGTGTGCACCTGGGCCCCAATGGCTGCACAGTGTATGACGAGCGCCCGCTGATCTGTCGCCTGTTCGGCACCACGCCGAGCCTGCCGTGCCCCAACGGCCGGCGTCCGGTGGAGATGATCCACCCCCGGGTCGAGAAGCAGATCCACGACTACATGGCCAGCAATCGTCAGGTCCTGGTCTAGCCCGCCACACCTTGTAGGAGCCGGCTTGCCGGCGAAAGCGTCCCGGAACCGGCGCCCCTCATTTCAATCCGGAATCGGCAGGCTCAGGCTCTCCTTCACTTCCTCCATCACGATGTAGCTCTTGGATTCCCGTACATGGGGCAGCTTGAGCAGGATGTCCCCCAACAGCTTGCGGTAGGACGCCATCTCCGAGATCCGCGCCTTGACCAGATAGTCGAAGTCGCCGGACACCAGATGGCACTCCAGCACGTGCGGCAGCTTGAGCACCGCGCGACGGAACTCCTCGAAGGTATCGCCTGACTTGTAGTCCAGGCTGATTTCGACGAACACCAGCAGGCTGCCCTTCAAATGCTGCGGATTGAGCCGGGCGTTGTAGCCCATGATGATTCCTTCGCGTTCCAGGCGGCGCACGCGCTCGGTGCAGGGGGTGGTGGAGAGGCCGACCCGTTCCCCCAGCTCGGTGAAGGAAATACGCCCATCGGCCTGCAGTATCCGCAGGATATTGCGATCTATCTTGTCCAGGGCACGACGGGTCTGATGATTGGTGCGCATAGGGGATGCCCCTCCGTGAAAAGCGATATGGCCGAGAATTCTCGCCAAATATAGGCGGTTATATAGTGAAAATCACTGCTCAATGTTTCTTACACTGCGCCCATCTTTGCTCTGAATAACAAACGTCAGCGGTCAAGCCGCGATGAGGGATATGAAAATGCGCGTTCTGGTCTTGGGCAGTGGCGTTATCGGAACCACCAGTGCCTATTACCTGGCTCGGGCCGGGTTTGATGTGACCGTGGTGGACCGCCAACCGGCCGCAGCCATGGAAACCAGCTTCGCCAACGCCGGTCAGGTATCCCCTGGCTATGCCTCGCCCTGGGCTGCTCCGGGCGTGCCGCTCAAGGCCATCAAATGGCTGCTGCAGCGCCACGCACCGCTGGCAATCAAGGCCACCGCCGATATCGACCAGTACCTGTGGATGGCGCAGATGCTGCGCAACTGCACCGCCAGCCGTTACGCGGTGAACAAAGAACGCATGGTGCGCCTGTCCGAATACAGCCGTGACTGCCTCGACGAACTGCGGGCGGAAACCGGTATCGCCTACGAGGGCCGCAGCCTGGGCACCACCCAGCTGTTCCGTACCCAGGCGCAACTGGACGGCGCGGCGAAAGACATCGCCGTGCTCAAGGAATCCGGCGTGCCGTTCGAGCTGCTGGATCGCGAGGGCATCGCCCGGGTCGAACCGGCTCTGGCCAACGTCACCGACATCCTCGCCGGTGCCCTGCGCCTGCCGAATGACCAGACCGGCGACTGCCAGATCTTCACCACTCGCCTGGCCGAAATGGCCATCAAGCTGGGAGTGGAGTTCCGTTTTGGCCAGGACATCCAGCGCCTCGACTTCGCCGGCGACCGGATCAATGGCGTGTGGATCGACGGCAAGCTGGAAACCGCCGACCGCTACGTGCTGGCCCTGGGCAGCTATTCGCCGCAACTGCTCAAGCCGTTGGGCATCAAGGCCCCGGTCTACCCGCTCAAGGGCTACTCCCTGACCGTGCCGATCACCAACCCGGCCATGGCTCCGACTTCGACCATCCTCGACGAGACCTACAAGGTTGCGATCACCCGTTTCGATAACCGTATCCGGGTCGGCGGCATGGCTGAAATAGCCGGTTTTGACCTCTCGCTGAACCCGCGCCGGCGTGAAACGCTGGAGATGATCGTCAACGATCTCTATCCTCAGGGCGGCGATCTGTCCCAGGCCAGTTTCTGGACCGGGCTGCGTCCTACCACCCCGGATGGCACGCCAATCGTTGGTGCCACGCCGTTCCGCAATCTGTTCTTGAACACCGGTCATGGCACCCTCGGTTGGACCATGGCCTGTGGTTCCGGTCGTTTACTGGCGGATCTGATGGCCAAGAAAAAACCGCAGATCAGCGCCGAAGGCCTCGATATTTCCCGTTACGGCAACCCTCAGGAGTCAGCTAAACATGTCAATCCAGCGCCAGCTCACCAATGAGCGCATGAGTCAGATCGTCGTTCACAGCGGTACGGTGTATCTGTCCGGGCAAGTCGGTGACGACCTGCAGGCCGGGATTGAACAGCAGACTCGGGAGACCCTGGCCAACATCGAGCGTCTGCTGGATCTGGCCGGTACCGACAAAAGCAAGCTGCTGTCGGTGACCATCTACCTGAAGGACATCGATGCCCACTTCGCTGGCATGAACAGTGTCTGGGACCAGTGGCTGCCAAAAGGCGTGGCGCCGGCCCGGGCTACTGTGGAAGCCAAGCTCTGCGAACCGGAAATCCTGGTTGAGCTGTCCGTAGTGGCCGCTCTGCCTTAAGCGACAAGATCCCTCTCCCGGTGCCGGTGGCGGCTCGCCGTTATCCAGCACCGGTTTTTTATTCCCCATGACCGCCTAGAAGTCTGCCGCCATGCGCCCTGCCCGTGCCCTGATCGATCTCCAAGCCCTGCGTCACAACTACCAACTGGCCCGTGAAGTTTCGGGTGTTCGTGCTCTCGCGGTGATCAAGGCCGATGCCTACGGTCATGGCGCGGTGCGCTGCGCCCAGGCGCTGGAGAGCGAGGCCGATGGCTTTGCCGTGGCCTGTATCGAGGAAGCCCTGGAGCTGCGCGCCGCGGGCATTCGTGCGCCGGTGCTGCTGCTGGAAGGCTTTTTCGAAGCCTCCGAACTGGCGCTGATCGTCGAGCATGATTTCTGGTGCGTGGTGCATTCGCTGTGGCAACTCGAAGCCATCGAGCAGGCGGCCGTGGCCAAGCCACTGACGGTCTGGCTCAAGCTGGACTCGGGCATGCACCGGGTCGGCCTGCATCCCAAGGATTATCAGGCGGCGTATCAGCGCCTGCAGGCCAGCGGCAAGGTCGAGAAGATCGTGCTGATGAGCCACTTTGCCCGCGCCGATGAGCTGGACTGCCCACGCAGCAGCGAGCAGGTCGCGGTATTCGAAGCGGCTCGCCAGGGCCTCGGAGCAGAAATCAGCCTGCGCAATTCGCCCGCGGTATTGGGCTGGCCCAGCGTACCGAGTGACTGGGTTCGCCCGGGCATCATGCTCTACGGTTCCACGCCGTTCGAAGAAAACAACTCCGTGGCAGAGCGGCTGCAGCCGGTCATGACCCTGGAATCCAAGGTGATCTGTGTGCGTGAGCTGCCCGCCGGCGAGCCGGTCGGCTATGGCGCCAAGTTCATCACCGACAAACCGATGCGCATTGGCGTGGTCGCCATGGGTTATGCCGATGGCTATCCACGCCACGCGCCGACCGGTACTCCGGTGTTGGTGGACGGCCAGCGCAGCCGCCTGCTGGGCCGGGTGTCCATGGACATGCTGTGTGTCGACCTGACGGATGTGCCTCAGGCCGGGCTGGGCTCCACCGTGGAATTGTGGGGCAAGAACATCCTCGCCAGCGAGGTCGCCCTGGCTGCCGATACCATCCCTTATCAGCTGTTCTGCAACCTGCGTCGGGTGCCGCTGGTGTACTGCGAAGACTGAGATTGCGCGGGTTGTACCGAAAGTCGCCTGCCCTCGGGGGAATCGGGGCCAAGTGTTGTAAATACTGAACGCTGTCGCCATGATAACGCTCAATTACAACAACGCCTGATTCCCGCCTAGGAGGCTGCCGCATTGGACGTCGGTGAACGACTGCAATCCATCCGTAAACTGAAAGGTCTTTCCCAGCGTGAACTCGCCAAGCGCGCGGGCGTCACCAATAGCACCATTTCAATGATCGAAAAGAACAGTGTCAGCCCCTCGATCAGCTCGTTGCGAAAGGTGCTGGGCGGCATTCCCATGTCCATGGTCGAGTTCTTTTCTGAGGAAGTTCTCCAGGAAACGCCTTCTCAGATCGTCTACAAGGCCCACGAACTGATCGATATTTCCGATGGTGCAGTCACCATGAAGCTGGTGGGCCGTGCCCATCCGAGTCGCGCCATTGCCTTTCTCAACGAGATCTATCCGCCGGGCGCCGACACCGGCGAAGAGATGCTCACCCATGATGGCGAAGAGACCGGGATTCTCCTCGAGGGTCGCCTGGAGCTGGTGGTAGGGCTGGAAACATTTGTCCTCGAAGCCGGTGACAGCTACTACTTTGAGAGTACGAAACCGCACCGTTTTCGTAATCCGTTCGATGCTCCGGCGCGACTAATCAGCGCAGCCACTCCGGCGAACTTCTAGACCAAGAGGCATCCTGCAAGGCTTGCAGAGAGGCCCCCAGCGACATTTCGCCGCGATTAAGACCCCTTCGACTTTGGGGTTGTTTCAGTGTGGCGGGCTAACCGTTATACTTTCGCCCGCCTGCGAAACCGTGGCCGCAGGCGTGACTAGCCACCATTGAGGGTGTACGCGTGAACCTAATTATGAAAATGCTGGCCGCACCAGCAACCGTATTGGCCCTTTGGGCAGTCAGCGCTCAAGCTGCGACTAATGATGACATTGCCAAGCGTCTTGAGCCTGTTGGCCAAGTCTGCGTCCAGGGGCAGGAATGCAAGGGTATGGAAGTCGCTGCTTCTGCAGGTGGCGGCGGTGGGGCGAAATCCCCGGATGACGTGATCGCCAAGCACTGCAATGCTTGCCACGGCACCGGCCTGTTGGGCGCACCGAAAATCGGTGATACCGCAGCCTGGAAAGAACGTGCCGATCACCAGGGCGGCCTCGACGGCATCCTGGCCAAGGCCATCACCGGTATCAACGCCATGCCGCCTAAAGGCACTTGCATGGATTGCTCCGATGACGAGCTCAAAGGTGCTATCCAGAAGATGTCCGGCCTGAAATAAGTCGCCATCTTCAGCGAAAAAGCCGCTTACGAGCGGCTTTTTTGTGGGCGTAATTCAGCCTGTGCACTGTTCAACGCAGCAAACTCCCGGCAAGCTCGGTCCAACCTCAATTCATGGATGGTCCCCGGAGGGTCAGATGCTGCAATCCTGTTCTATCGAGCATGCGGTAGATGAAGTGCTCGCCCGTTTGCCGCAACACATTCACATGGGCATGCCCCTGGGCCTGGGCAAACCCAACCGTTTTGCCAACGCCCTGTATCGCCGCATTGCCCAATTGCCCGAACGCCAACTGACGATCTACACCGCCCTGAGCCTGGGCCGTCCGTCCCTGGGCGACGGCTTGCAGAAGCGCTTTCTCGAACCCTTCGTGGAACGGGTGTTCGGCGACTATCCGGAACTGGATTTTCTCGCCGACCTGCACCGCGACAGCCTGCCGGCGAACATCCACGTCGAGCAGTTCTTCATGCAGCCCGGCAGCCTTTTGCACAGCGCCGCAGCGCAGCAGGACTACGTCAGCAGCAACTACAGCCATGCCGCCCGGGACATCAACGCCGCCGGCCTGAACCTGGTGGCACAACTGCTGGCCCGCGATCCGCAACACCCCGGCCGCCTGAGCCTGAGCTGCAACCCGGATATCACCCTCGACATGCTGCCGATAATCGCCAAGCGCCGTACCGCCGGGGAGACCATCCTGATTCTCGGCCAGGTCCACAGCGACTTGCCTTATATGCCCGGGGACGCCGAGATCGACGCCGCGGACCTCGACCTGCTGATCGACGAAGAAGAGCACAGCACGCTGTTTTCCACGCCGAACATGCCGGTGGGGATTCAGGACCATTGCATCGGCTTGCATGCCAGCACCCTGGTGCGCGACGGCGGCACCTTGCAGATCGGCATCGGCTCCATGGGTGATGCACTGACCGCAGCCTTGCTGGCGCGGCAGGCTGACAACGACGGTTATCGCGCCCTGCTGGCGGACCTGCAGGTGAACCAATGGCAGTCGCTGATTGACCGCGAAGGTGGCGTCGAGCCTTTTGCCCAGGGCCTTTACGGTTGCAGTGAAATGTTCGTCAACGGTCTGCTGGTCCTGGCGGATGCCGGCATCGTGCGGCGCAAGGTCTACCCGACTCTGGAGCTGCAACAGCGAGCCAACGCCGGCACCCTGGACCCGGCCGCGGCTGGCGGGGTCTCGGTCCACGGTGGTTTCTTCCTTGGTCCGCGCAGTTTCTATCAGCGGCTGCGAGAGTTGCCCAAGAGCAAGCTGGCGGAGTTCAACATGACCGCCATCAGCTACATCAACGAGCTCTATGGCGACGAGGCCCTCAAGCGCCTGCAGCGTCGGGACGCACGATTCATCAACAGCGCCTTCACCATGACCCTGATGGGCGCGGCGGTGTCCGATCAGTTGCAGGGTGGGAAGGTACTGAGCGGCGTTGGTGGGCAGTACAACTTCGTAGCCCAGGGGCATGCTCTGCACGATGCTCGCTCGGTACTGATCCTGCGCAGCTGGCGTGAATCCGCTGGCGAGGTCAGTTCCAACATCGTCTGGGAGTACGGCCATTGCACCATCCCGCGCCATCTGCGGGACATCGTGATCACCGAGTACGGTATTGCCGATCTGCGGGGTAAAACGGATGCGAAAGTGATCGAGGCTCTGCTCAATATCAGCGACTCACGCTTTCAGCCAGGGTTGATGGAGCAGGCGCAGAAAGCCGGAAAACTGCCGAAGGATTTTCGTCTGGACCCGCGTTTTACCGACAACAGCCCACAGCGTTTGCAGAATATTCAGGCACGTCACCGCCACCTGTTTACGGAGTATCCGTTGGGCAGTGATTTCAGCGATGAAGAGCGTGACCTGCTGCGGGCGCTGAACTGGCTCAAGAGCAAGTTCAAGCTCAGCGAGATCTTCGAGCTGGGCAAGGCGGCACTCGATGCGCCGGAGCCTGAGGCATTTCCGGCGCACCTTGAGCGCATGGGGCTGGAGAAGCCCGAAGGCCTGCGTGAAGACCTGTACCAGCGTTTCCTGCTGGCTGGCCTGCAGGCCACTGCAACCACCTTGTCGTAGGAGCCGGCTTGCCGGCGAATGGGCCATCAAGTCTTGCATTGCTCTCAAGGGCGTCTTCGCTGGCAAGCCAGCTCCTACACAAGTCAACTCCTGAGCAGGTCTGGCAGGCGGGGTTACTCGATGAAGGTGACCACGCCGCCAGCCAGGGATTTGACCCGGGCCAGGGATTCCACGCGGTAGCCCTGGGAGTCCAGTTCGGCACGGCCGCCCTGGAAGGACTTTTCGATCACGATGCCCAGGCCGGCCACGGCGGCACCGGCCTGCTTGATGATCGAGATCAGCGCCTGGGACGCCTTACCGTTGGCCAGGAAGTCATCGATGATCAGCACACGGTCGCTGCTGGTCAGGTGCCGAGGGGAGATGGCGACGGTGCTTTCCACCTGTTTGGTGAAGGAGTACACGGTGGCCGACAGCAGGTTCTCGGTCAGGGTCAGGGACTGGTGCTTGCGGGCGAAGATCACCGGCACGCCCAGGTTCAGGCCGGTCATGATTGCCGGGGCAATCCCCGAGGCTTCGATGGTGACGATCTTGGTGATGCCCGAGTCCTTGAACAGCGTGGCGAATTCGTCGCCGATCAGCTTCATCAACTGCGGATCGATCTGATGGTTCAGAAAGGCGTCGACTTTCAGTACTTGATCGGAAAGCACGATGCCTTCTTCGCGAATTTTCTTGTGCAGTGCTTCCACGGAGCTTCCTCAAATAGCGCCTGTTGCGCCAAAGGTCAGTTAAAAATAGTCGATTTTAGCGCTTTAACATCGCGCGTATATCCGCCAAAGCGCTATTGCCGCGAACGGCTTTGACTTCGGTCGGCGTGTCGTCGTTGCCTTCCCAGGCTAGATCGTCCGGGGGCAGTTCATCGAGGAATCGGCTCGGTGCGCAGTCGATGATTTCACCGTATTGCTTGCGCTTGGCCGCGAAGGTGAAGGCCAGGGTCTGGCGAGCACGGGTAATGCCCACATAGGCCAGGCGTCGTTCTTCCTCGATGGTGTCGGCTTCGATACTGGAGCGGTGCGGGAGGATTTCCTCTTCCATGCCCATGATGAACACGTAGGGAAATTCCAGGCCCTTGGAGGCATGCAAGGTCATCATCTGTACACCTTCGGCGCCGTCTTCCTCTTCCTGCTGGCGTTCCAGCATGTCCCGCAGGACCAGCTTGCCGATGGCGTCCTCGACGGTCATTTCGCCGTCTTCGTCTTTTTCCAGGGTGTTCTTCAAGGCCTCGATCAGGAACCAGACGTTGCCCATCCGGTAGTCCGCGGCCTTGTCGCTGGAGCTGTTGGTGCGCAACCAGTTCTCGTAGTCGATGTCCATGACCATGCTGCGCAGCGCTGAGATCGGGTCCTCTCCAGCACACTGCTCGCGGACCCGATCCATGAAGCGCTTGAAGCGCGCCAGGCGGTCGGTGAAACGGCTGTCCAGGTGCTCGCCCAGGCCGATTTCATCGGTGGCGGCGTACATCGAGATCTTGCGCTCGGTGGCGTAGTTGCCGAGTTTTTCCAGGGTCGTGGAGCCGATTTCCCGACGCGGTACGTTGATCACCCTGAGGAAGGCGTTGTCGTCGTCCGGGTTGACGATCAGGCGGAAGTAGGCCATCAGATCCTTTACTTCCTGGCGTCCGAAGAAGCTGTTACCACCGGACAGACGATAGGGCACCTGGTGGTGCTGCAGCTTCAGTTCGATCAGCTTGGCCTGGTAGTTGCCCCGGTAAAGAATGGCGAAGTCGCTGTAGGGCCGGTCGGTGCGCAGGTGCAGGCTAAGGATCTCCATGGCCACCCGTTCGGCCTCGGCGTCTTCGTTGCGGCAGCGGATCACGCGGATCTCGTCGCCGTGGCCCATTTCGCTCCACAGCTGCTTTTCGAATTCGTGGGGGTTGTTGGAGATCAGCACGTTGGCGCAGCGCAGGATGCGGCTGGTGGAGCGGTAGTTCTGCTCCAGCATCACCACTTTCAGGGACGGGTAGTCGTCCTTGAGCAGCATCAGGTTTTCCGGGCGCGCGCCGCGCCAGGCGTAGATCGACTGGTCGTCGTCGCCCACCACGGTGAACTGGTTGCGCTTGCCGATCAGCATCTTCACCAGCAGGTACTGGCTGGCGTTGGTGTCCTGGTATTCGTCCACCAACAGGTAGCGGACCTTGTTCTGCCATTTTTCCAGGATGTCGGCGTGTTCCTCGAACAGTTTCACCGGCAGCAGGATCAGGTCGTCGAAGTCCACCGCGTTGAACGCCTTGAGCGTGCGCTGGTAGTGGGTGTAGACGATGGCGGCGGTCTGCTCCTTGGGATTGCGGGCATTCTCCAGGGCTTGGGCCGGCAGGATCAGGTCGTTCTTCCACGAGCCGATCATGTTCTTGATCTCGTCGACGCCGTCGTCCCCGGAATACTCCTTCTGCATGATGTCGGTCATCAGGGCCTTGACGTCGGTCTCGTCGAAGATCGAGAAGCCCGGCTTGTAGCCCAGCCGCACATGCTCCTTGCGGATGATGTTCAGGCCCAGGTTGTGGAAGGTCGAGACCGTCAGGCCGCGACCTTCGCCGCTGCGCAGCAGGGTGCCGACCCGTTCCTTCATTTCCCGCGCGGCCTTGTTGGTAAAGGTCATGGCGACAATGTACTGGGCGCGGATGCCGCAATTCTGGATCAGGTGCGCGATCTTGCGGGTGATCACGCTGGTCTTGCCGGAGCCTGCGCCGGCGAGCACCAAAAGAGGGCCGCCGACATAGTTCACGGCTTCTTGCTGCCGGGGATTGAGTCGGGACATGACGGTAAAAAGGGATCGGTTACGAAAAGGGCGGGCATTTTAACAGGCTGGACAGATTCTGCTGCCTCTGTCCGACTTGTGACGCACAACGCGATCTAAATTTGCCGGTTTTGATACTTTCCCTCAGGATGCGCGCTGAATATGCGTCTAATGTTTGAGTTAGAGCGGTACAAGAAATTGCGTATGATAATCAATATCAATTGTTATTGCTTATTTGCGCGCCATAATGCCCGCCGCCAACTTATTTTGCAGAGTCTAGGGAGCTAGCTTGTCTAAGCCTGTCGAACCCTTGCGTTTGCTGCTACTGGCCGAAGAGCCCGTGTGGACAGCGTTGTTGCGCGAGTGTGTCGCTCCGTTGGGAGACTCGGTGGTATTGATCAGTGCTCCCACCTGGGAGTCGGTCAGTCGTTTGTTCGAAGAAGATCGCAATGCGGTCCTGTTGACCATTCCACGCCTGCAGCCCGGTCCCGGGCGTTGCAGTTTGCCCACCATCCTATTGCTAGACCATGAGCCCTCGGCGGCCCCGGTGGGCGTCAGCGACTGGCTGGTAGGTTCCTGCCTGAGTACCGATGCCCTGCGCCGCTGCCTGCGTCATGTGCGCGAGCGCGGTGTGCTGGAAAACACCCTGCAACGCCTGGCCGAGCAGGACCCCCTGACCGGTATCGCCAACCGCCAGGGCTTCCAGACCCTGCTGGCCGCGCGGCTGGCGGAAAACGATGGTCGTGGCCTGGCCCTGGGACACCTGGACCTGGATAACTTCCGCCACGCCAACGACGCCCTCGGCCACCAGGCCGGTGACCGCCTGATCCTGCAGGTAGTGTCGCGGCTCAAGAGCCAGCTGGAGGCCGGTGACCAACTGGCCCGCCTGGGCAGCGACGAGTTTGCCTTGCTGATCGACACCCGCCGCGCCCCCCAGCGGGCCGAGTGGATGGCCGAGCGCATCACCGAAGCCATGGCCGAGCCTTATTGGGTCGACGGCGAAAGCCTGCTGATCGGCTGCAGCCTGGGGATTGCCCATGCCCGGGCCAATGCCGGCGCCGACCCACTGATGTGGCATGCACATATCGCCATGCAGCAGGCCAAGAGCACTCAGGGCTGCACCTTTCATATCTTCAACGAGCGGATCAATCGCAACGCCCGCAGCCTCGCCGATCTGGAAAGCGAACTGCGTCGAGCCTTGCGCCGTGACGAACTGGAGCTGCATTACCAGCCGCGGCTGAACCTGCATGACGGCAAGATTGTCGGCCTCGAAGCCCTGGTGCGTTGGCGCCACGGCGAGCGCGGGCTGCTGCCGCCCAGCGAGTTCGTGCCCCTGGCCGAGCAGAGCGGGCTGATCGTGCCCCTGGGCTACTGGGTGATTTCCCGGGCTCTGCGCGACATGCAGGCCTTGCGCGAACGCGGCCTGCCGCCGTTGCACATGGCGGTGAACCTGTCGTTCCGCCAGTTCCAGGACAGCCAGCTGCTGTCGACCCTGAGCCGGCTGATCAGCGAACGCGGGGTCGAGGCGCAGTGGCTGGAATTCGAATTGACCGAGACCGCAGTGATGCGCCGCAGTGACCTGGTGAAACAGACCATGGATGCCCTCGGGCGACTGGGAGTGCGTTTCTCCCTCGACGATTTCGGTACCGGCTTCTCTTCTTTTGTCCACCTCAACAGCCTGCCCATCACCCTGCTCAAGGTCGACAAGAGCTTTGTCGGTGGCATGGAGCAGCGCGAAGAGAACCGCAAGCTGGTCCACGCCATGATCAACCTGGCCCACAACCTCAACCTGAATGTGGTGGCTGAAGGCGTGGAGACCGCGGAACAGCTGGCTTTGCTGCGGGACTTTGGCTGCGACCAGGCCCAGGGCTACCTGATCAGCAAGCCGCTGCCCCTGGTGGATTTGATGGAGTACCTGACGTTCGGCAGCAGCCAGCAGTCGTTGCAGGAAGGGACGCTATAGGCAACTGATACCGGTGCTGATCCCCCGCCATGGGCGGCGGTGATCAGCTCCCCGTCAATCCGCGTTGCTGGTCTTAAGGTTGATCGCCGCTGTCACAGGCTCGCGCTTGATCATGCGGCGCATCCGCCACTCGAACGCCAGGGTCAGGCTGATGGCCGCGCAAGCCAGGCCCAGGGCCAGTCCCCACCAGACACCGGTCGGTCCCCAGCCCAGGGTAAAGGCCATCAGCCACGCCGAAGGGGCACCGATCAGCCAGTAGCAGCCCAGGCCCACCAGGAAGGTGGTCTTGGCATCCTTGAGGCCGCGGATCGCGCCCATGGCGATGGTCTGGGTGCCATCGAACAGCTCGAACCAGGCCGCCACCGCCAACAGGCTCACCGCCAGTTGAATCACCTCGGCGAAGGCCGGGTCGTTGTGGTCGAGGAACAGCCCGATCAACTGGTTGGGCAGCAGCCAGAAAACCATTGCGAACCCCAGCATCGCCACCGCGCCGAAGGCGATGCCGACCCGTCCGGCCAACCTTGCATCCAGCAGTTGTCCGGCACCGTAGTGCTGGCCGATGCGCATGGTGATGGCGTAGGAGATGCCCGCCGGCACCATGAACGCCACCGATACAATCTGCAGGGCGATCTGATGCGCCGCCAACTGGGTGCTGCCCATGGTGCCCATGCATAGCGCGGCGAATGCGAACAACCCGACCTCCACCGCATAGGTGCCACCAATGGGCAGGCCCAGGCGCCACAGTTCCCGCAGGTAATGGGTGTTCAGCCGGGACAGGCCCTGGCGCAATGGGTACGCGGCGTAGGCCGGATGGCGCTTGATGTGCCAGGCCAGTGCCAGTGCCATGCAGTTGGCGACGATGGCGGTCACCAGGCCGATGCCCATCAGGCCGAGCTTCGGCAGGCCGAACATGCCGGTGATCAATGCATAGTTGAGCAGGAAGTTGGCCACAGTCCCTGCCAGGCTGATGACCATCACCGGCGTCGCCCGGCCGATGGCGCTGGTGAAGCCGCGCAAGGCCATGAAACTCAAGTAGCCGGGCAGGGCGAACGGCAGGATCAGCAGGAACTGGCCGGCGGCCTGGACGTTGCTTGGGGTCTGGCCGAACAGCAACAGCAGCGGTTTGAGGTTCCACAGCAGCAGGCCAGCGACCAGGGCCATGATCCAGGCCAGCCACAGGCCGGCCTGGGTCAGGCGCGTGGCGCCCTCGATGTCTCCGGCGCCCTGACGAATCGCCACCAGGGTGCCTACCGCGGCAATCACGCCGATGCAGAAAATCGAGACAAAGGAATAGCTGGCGGCGCCCAGGCCGCCGCCGGCCAGGGCTTGCGGGCTGAGGCGGGCCATCATCAGGGTGTCGGTGAGGACCATCAGCATGTGCGCCAGCTGGGAGGCGATCAGCGGCCCCGCCAGCCGCAGGATGGCCCAGAGTTCGGTACGTGCTGGATGCTGCATGGTCATCAGGCTCGATCAGGGTAAAGTCGGGGAGAGCGCTGATTCTCGGCGCTTCTGGGCCACAGCACAAAGGGATAAATATACTTGCTTGCATGATAAAAACTCATGTGAACGACTTTCTGGTAGCGTTGCGTCATTCCGCTGCCGGAGCGCATCCATGTCCCGCCGTCTTCCTCCTCTTTATGCCCTGCGTGCCTTTGAAGCGGCGGCGCGGCACAGCTCGTTCACCCGGGCGGCCGAGGAGCTGTCCATTACCCAGAGTGCTGTCAGCCGGCATATCCGCACTCTGGAGGACCACTTCGCCTGCCGGCTGTTCCAGCGCAGCGGGCGCAATGTGCAACTGACCGAGGCGGCACGCTTGCTGCTGCCGGGCATCCGCGAGGGTTTCGGTGCCCTGGAGCGGGCCTGCAATACCCTGCGGGCCGAAGACGACATCCTGCGCATGAAGGCGCCATCGACCCTGACCATGCGCTGGTTGCTGGCGCGCCTGAGTCGCTTCCGCCATCTGCAGCCGGGCAACGAAGTGCAGCTCACCAGTGCCTGGATGGATGTGGACTCCGTGGACTTCAACCAGGAGCCCTTCGACTGTGCGGTACTGCTGAGCAATGGACACTTTCCTCTGGACTGGGAAGCCAGCTACCTGTTCCCGGAGTTGCTGATCCCGGTGGGCGCTCCGAACCTGCTCGAAGACCCGCCCTGGGATGTGGCGCGGCTGGCGGCCACGGAGTTGTTGCACCCGACTCCGGACCGGCGGGACTGGCGCAGTTGGCTGGAGCAGATGGGGCTCACGGATCAGGTTTCCCTCAAGGGCGGACAGGTGTTCGACACCCTGGAGCTGGGGATGATTGCGGCGGCTCGGGGTTACGGAGTGTCCATGGGGGATCTGCTGATGGTGGCCGAGGATGTGGCTCAAGGTCGCTTGAGCCTGCCCTGGCCGACCGCCGTTGCCAGTGGCTTGAACTATTACCTGGTGTGGCCCAAGACCCGGCCGGGAGGCGAACGTTTGCGTCGTCTCAGCGATTTTCTCCAGGGCGAGGTCGAGGCCATGCAATTGCCCCCGGTAAAGCGCCTCGGCTGAAACGTTGAAGCGCCCGGCCGGCGTGGTTGGGCACATATCCTTGCAAGGCGCTCAAGTATTGCCCGGTGCCGCCGAATCCTAGGACATGGAACCAGCGTTCAGGAAGGTCCTAATTACTAAAAACACATAGAAATATTGTTGCCGAGCGTGCCACTCGATCAGGATGATCCGCCTTCTCGGCCAGGAGCCATCATGTCCCAACCCCGTGCCCGGATAGCCTCTCAGTTAGGGCTTGCCCTTGCCCTGATACTCGCCCTGGTGATCAGCGGCAGCACCCTGTTTGCCCTGCGTTCTCTGGATTCGGCGAATCTCGACACCCGAGAAGAGCACCTGGCCAGCGAAGCGCGCCTGCTGGCGGACCAGCTCAACACCTTTCACAGCAGCCTGCGCGAAAGCACCCAGCGCCTCAGTGGCTTGTTTGAAAACCGCTTCAGCAGCGGCCTGAGTCTGCATCCCGAGCAACCGGTGAGTGTGGCCGGGGTTCAGACCCCGGGC
>NZ_MOAK01000080.1:472895-485428 GCF_003732485.1 Pseudomonas protegens | reverse complement strand
TTGGCACCTTGCTCGACCACGCCCACCCGGCCTATCAGAAACTCATGGCGGGGCAGGGTTATGTCGGCCGGGCCCTGCTGTTCGAGCGTTTCTACATGACCCAGTACACCCCGGTGCTGGATCGCGCCGGCAAGGTGATTGCCGTGCTGTTCGTTGGTTTTGACTACACCGACGCGCAGAACACCCAGTTCGACAACCTCAAGCGCTTCCGCATCGGACACAGCGGCTCCCTGGCCTTGCTGGACGAGCAGCACAAATGGCTGGTGCCGCCGGCGGGGGTGCAAGGCCTGGATCAGGCCGCACAGGTCATGACCGATGCGGCGAAGGAGCCGGGCAAGGGCCGCTTCTGGAGCGACCAGGGCGAAGACTTCTACAGCCTGGCGGTACCTTTTGCCGGGGGGCCCTGGTCGGTGGTGGCGAGCATGCCCAAGGCCGAGATCCGGGCGGTGACCTGGAGCGTCGGCATCCGCCTGGTGATCGGCAGCCTGTTGGCGATGTTGCTGGCGGTGGGTGCCACGGTCTGGCTGTTGCGCAGCAAGCTGGCGCCCTTGAGTGATCTGGTGCTCCAGGCCCAGGCCCTGGGCGGTGGCGACCTGAGTGCGCGGTTGAATGTGTCCAGCCACGATGAGATTGGCCAACTGGCTCGCAGTTTCAACCAGATGGGTGAAGCCTTGTCGACCATGGTCGAGCACATCCGCCGTTCTGCCGCTGAGGTCAACGGCCGGGCCCAGGCCTTGTCCGGCCTGTCCAGCGGTGCCTATGAAGGCATGGAACAGCAGTCGGGCGAGATCACCAGCATGGCGGGGGCGGTGGAGGAGTTCAGCGCCACGTCGCTGAACATCGCTGACAACATGGGCAGCACCCAGCGCCTGGCCCAGGAAAACGCCCAGCAGACCCATATCGGCCGCGAGTCCATGGAGCAGGCGTCATCGTCCCTGGAGCAGATTGCCGGGGCGCTCAACAGCACGGCTACGGTGATCAATACTCTGGGCCAACGCTCCCAGGAAATCGGTGGAATTGTCGGGGTGATCACCGCGATTGCCGACCAGACCAACCTGCTGGCCCTCAACGCCGCCATCGAGGCGGCCCGTGCCGGCGAGCAGGGTCGCGGCTTTGCCGTGGTGGCGGATGAGGTGCGCAACCTGGCGTCGCGTACCCGCGAGGCCACGGACGAAATCTCGCAGATGATCAACAGCATCCAGCAGGAAACCGGCCACGCCATCGAGACCATGGAGCAGGGCAACCGACTGATGCAGGAAGGCTTGTCGCGCAACGCCGACGTGGCTTCGGCCCTGGCCCTGATCGACGAGCAGAGCCGCAGCGCCGGCGAGCAGTTCGCCGCCATCACCACGGCCACCCAGGAGCAGAGCAGCACCGCCACGGTGCTCAGCAGCAACCTGCAGAGCATTGCCCAGGCCAACAGCGAGCAACGGGAAGTGGTGTCCAACCTGGCAGTCACTGCCCGCGAACTGGAAACACTGGCCGCTGACCTGCGCCAGGAAGTCGACCGCTTCCGCTGACAATGGCCCTTTCGCCCCGCAACCCTGGGTTGCAGGGCGAATGTTGCAATGACGCTTGATTCGACTAAAACAGATGAGCAGCGATTGGCCCTTCAAGGACTTCTCTTTCAGCAGGAGCTGGCATGACTCATCTCACTCGTTCTGTCTCGCGCGTACTCGCTCTGTCGGCACTGTTGCTCAGCCAGATGGCTTTCAGCGAGGAAAGCCCGGCGTTCATTGCCCCGGCAACCTGGAGCACGCCGTTCAACGGCATTGCTCAGGTGGCCTGCCATAACTGCTACGAGAAGCAATATGCGCGCACCTTCACCAGTGTGCTCGACAGCGTGCGCACCCTGGAGCTGGACTTCTGGGACCAGCGCGATGCCGTGACCGGCGGTTCGCCCCGCCACTGGTTCGTGCGGCACAACCCCGGCACCCTGTTCCAGTCCGGCAATGACAACAACTGCACCGGCGACGGCACGGGCAAGAACGATCTCGAAGCCTGCCTGAACGACGTCAAGAACTGGAGCGACAATCACCCCGGGCATTTCCCCATCACGGTGATCCTGGACAAGAAGCAGGGTTGGTCCAAGGAAAGTTCGGGGCGCACACCGAAGGACTTCGACGAGCTGATGACGCGGATTTTCCAGGGCAAGCTCTATACCCCCCAGGATCTGGCGACGCACATAGGCAGCAGTGCCGGGGCCTTGCAAAAAAACCTCAAGGGCAAGTCCTGGCCCACCGCGAGCCAGCTGCAGGGCAAGGTCCTGCTGGTGCTCAATCACTCGGAGAACCAGAAGCTCTCCCAGTACGCCGAGGCCCGGACCTCCAGCGCCAAGGTGTTCATCTCGCCGGTGACCAATGGCCAGAACGATGTCAGTGGCAAGGTCAGTGGCATGTCCGAACAGTCATCCGGCTATGTGGCCATGAACAATATGTCCAAGGGTGACAAGAAGTGGGCGATCCAGGCCTTTGCCTACAGCCACATCGGCCGGGTCTGGGGAGATGACGGGGTGTCTTTCACCCAGCACATCAGCGAGAAGATCAACCTCTCGGCGTACTACAAGTTCGCCGAGCAGAACGCCGGCGGCTATCGCATCCGGCCGTTCTGAGGTTTACCGGGGCTCGGTCGGTTCACCCAGCCCCGGGTCCACGCGCTTGCCGATGTCCCGCAGGCGCGCCAGTTGATCGACCATGGTCGGGGCCTCGTCAACGCTGCTGACGAAGGTCCACAGGTAAGTCATCACCGCATACACATGCCCGGCCTTGACCTCGGGTGACAGCGCCAGCTGACTGATGGCGATGACGAACAGAATCGCTGCCACGGCGCCCAGAAACAGATAGGCCGCCGCCTCCCGGTCCGAGAGCCAGATGCGCAGCCGCGACAGCAGCCGATAGTGGCGCTGCAGCGAGGCGGCGCCGACCTTGGCCACCAGGCCGATTTCCTTTTCCAGCCGATCGTTCAGGCGTTCGTGCAACTGCTGATTGCGCCGTGCAAAGTGCGGCAGCAGGGTGACGCACAGCAGCAGGGCTCCCAGGCAGGCAAGGCCGATCCAGGGTTCGATCACCAGCAGCATGACCGCGGCTCCGACAATCGATACCAGGGCGGTGGCGATGGTCGGCACATGCTTTTCGAAGAAGTCGACGAACTCCCTGGCCAGTACCACCCGCGCCGCTGCCGTGGAAGTGTTTTGCTGCTGCAGACGCTGATTGAGGATCACCGGCACCGCCAGGTCGGCGTAGATGCGAGTGAAGGTTCGGGTGTCCACCGCTCGCCGCGCGGCCCCCACGACCCAGAAGCCCAGTACCACCAGGGCGTAGATCAGCGCGTGGGTGGTGTCACCCCGCAGGATCGAGTCCACGGCGAATCCGGCAAACAGCGGGTAGGCCAGCAGCAGGGCGTTCTCTAGCGCCACCAGGGACAACGTGACAAACAGCTTGCCCGGGTACGCCCGGGCAATGGCCTTGAGTGTTTGGCCGGCGGATTGCTGACCGATCTTTTGAGTCGGGTCGACGACAGCGGATGGGGTGACGACAGACATGGGTGCACCACAGGTGTGACAACGGTTAGTATTGAGCGACTGCTCAATTATCTTTGAGCGACTGCTCAAAATGCAAGCGCCGTCCATCTCGGCGTCAAGAGGTCCGATTGCCCATGTCCCGTAACGACCGTAAAGACCAGATCATCGATGCGGCCCTGGAGCTGTTTCGCAACAAGGGCTTCGCCGATGTTTCGACCCGTGACCTGGCCGAACATGCCGGGTTGTCTCGCAGCCATGTCTATCACTACTTCAGCGATTGGAAGGAACTGCGCCGCGAAGCCTTCATACGTTTTGCCAATCAACAGCTGGAGGCGTTGGGCGCACCGCTGCAAGGCGCCGCGCCCCTGGAGGCCCTGCAGGGTTTTCTCAGCCATTGCCTGCCCGATTCCACCTATGACGGCTGGGCGCTGTGGTTGGATGCCTGGGACGAGGCCATGCATGACGAGGAGCTGGCCGAGGCCTACCTGAAGATCAACGGCCAGTGGCAGCAGATGCTGGCAACGATCGTCGACAGTGGTGTGCAGTCCGGAGTGTTTCGCTGTGCCAGCCCCGAGCGGGTGGCGCGGCAGCTCTTCGCCCAGGCCATGGGCTACGCCGATGACCTGCTGCTGCGGGCCTCGCCCGAGGCCGCCGCGGCTGCCCTGGATGAAGTCCTGGAGGTGGCGGGGTTGCTGCTGGGTTTCCAGGACTGAGGGGGTGAGCGGGAGTGATTGGATCTTGTAGTCGTACTGCGATTTTGCAGCTTGCTGAAACGATTCTTCAGCGCTATAAATCCATTACAACTCCAATAAAGGCACCCTTCCATGACCTCCCTCAAACTGCTTGTCACCCTCGCTGCGCTGACCGCCACTTCCCACGCGATGGCCTGGGACTATGTGTTGCTCGACAGCGACAAGGCTGCCGAGAATTTGCACCTCACCAGTCAGCAGTTGGGGGTGAAGACCCCGCAGCCTTTTTCCGTGACCCTGCGCACCTTGCATGGCGGTCGCCAGGAAGGGGTGAGCATCATCGACATCGACAATGGCGTGATGAAGCTCTCGGTGGTGCCGACCCGGGGCATGAATGTGTTGCAGGCCTCGGTGGGCGATGTGCGCCTGGGCTGGGATTCACCGGTCAAGGAAGTGGTCAACCCGGCGTTCATCGAACTCAATGGCCGTGGTGGCCTGGGCTGGCTGGAAGGCTTCAATGAGCTGGTGACGCGCTGCGGCTACGAGTGGGTCGGGCACCCTGGCCTGGACAATGGCGAGCTGCTGACCCTGCACGGCCGCGCGGCGAACACTCCTGCCAGCAAGGTCACTCTGCACATCGACGAAAAACCGCCATACGCCATTCACTTGCGGGGCGAGCTCAAGGAACAGGCGTTCAAGAAGGTCGATTTCAGTGTCGCCACCGAACTGGTCACCGAGCCTGGCAGCACCCGTTTCACGCTCAATGACCGGTTGACCAACAACGGTGATTATCCCAAGGAGTACCAGGCGCTGTACCACAGCAACTTCAGCACGCCGTTCCTTGAGCAGGGGGCGAAGTTTGCGGCGCCGGTGAAGCAGGTCTCGCCCTTCAACGACAAAGCCAAGGCCGATCTGGCGGACTGGCAGACCTATCGCGGCCCGACCCGCGACTACGACGAGACCGTCTACAACGTCGTGCCCTACGCCGACACCCAGGGCGAGACCCTGGCGGTGCTGCATAACAAGGCGGGCAGTCTCGGCGTATCGCTGGGCTTCAATACCCAGCAGTTGCCGGTGTTCTCGCTATGGAAGAACACCGACACCCAGGGCCAGGGTTATGTGACGGGGTTGGAACCGGGCACCAGTTTCTCCTACAACCGTCGCTATCAGCGTCCGCTGAACCTGGTGCCGACCATCGGCGCCAAGGAGCAACGGCAATTCCAGATCCGCTACAGCCTGCTGGCGGACAAGGCCGCTGTGGATAATGCCCTGAGTCTTGTCAGTAAGATTCAGGATGGGCGCCAGACCGAAGTGCGCCCCACGCCGCTGGTGGATCTGTCCAAGGAGTGACCCTTCAACTTGTGCTCGGCCGATAGTGCAGGGCTTCTGCCAGATGCTCGCGGTTGATCCGTGCCGCCTGCTCGAGATCGGCCAGGGTCCGGGCCACCTTCAGCAGGCGGTGGGCGGCTCGTAGCGACAGGCCCAGGCGTTCGCAGGCCGCTTCCAGCCAGCGTTCGTCTGCCGTGGATAACCGGCAATGGCGCCGTAGGCCGGGGAGGTCGAGATGGGCATTGGCGCAGCCCTGGCGTTGCCGTTGCAGCTCGCGAGCTTGAGCCACCCGGGCGGCCGCGCTGGCGCTGTCGTCTCCCGGTTGCGGCTCGGGGTTCAGGGCGGTGGCTTCGCGGGCCACGGTCAGGTGCAGGTCGATGCGATCCAGCAAGGGGCCGGACAGCTTGTTGCGATAGCGCTGGATCTGTTCCGGCGTGCAGCGGCATCGTCCGCTGGGATCGCCAAGGTAGCCACAGGGGCAGGGGTTCATGGCGGCTACCAGTTGGAAGCGCGCCGGGAACTGCACCCGGTCGCGAGCGCGTGCGATGACGATCTGGCCCGACTCCATGGGCTCGCGCAGAACCTCCAGGACCTTGCGGTCGAACTCCGGTAATTCATCGAGAAACAACACGCCGTGATGGGCCAGGGTGATTTCTCCCGGCTGTGGTTTCGAGCCGCCACCCACCAGCGCAGGGCCGGATGCCGAATGATGGGGCTGGCGGAAGGGGCGCTGCGGCCAGTGGCGCAGGGGCTTGTGGCTGCTCACCGATTGAATGGCTGCGACTTCCAGGGCTTCGTCTTCCTGCAAGGGTGGCAAAAGGCCGGGCAAGCGACTGGCCAGCAGGGTCTTGCCGGTGCCGGGCGGGCCGTTGAACAGCAGGTTGTGGGCGCCGGCGGCAGCGATCAGCAGGGCGCGCTTGGCGGCCAGTTGGCCCTGGACTTCCCGCAGGTCGGGGTAGGGCGAGTGATTCTCCTGCAGGCCGCCGCTGGCGTAAGGCGGGAGGGGCGCGTGACCATTGAAGTGGGCGACGGCCTCCAACAGATGGTCTACGGCGATCACCTCCAGACCCGAGGCCAGGCAGGCTTCCTCGGCATTGGCCCGAGGCACCAGCAGGGTGCGTCCGGCCTTGCGGGCCGCCAACGCGGCCGGCAGCACGCCGCGCACTGCTCGCACCGCGCCGGACAGGGCCAACTCGCCCAGGCACTCGATGTTGTCCAGCGCCAGGGCCGGCACTTGCACGCTGGCGGCGAGGATGCCCAGGGCGATGGCCAGGTCGAATCGTCCACCGTCCTTGGGCAAATCTGCCGGAGCCAGGTTGAGGGTGATGCGTCGCGGCGGGAAGTTGAATCCGGCGTTGAGGATAGCGCTGCGCACCCGGTCCTTGCTCTCCTTGACTGCGGCTTCCGGCAGCCCGACCAGGGTCAGGCTCGGCAGGCCGTTGGCCAGGTGCACTTCAACGCTGACAGCCGGAGCCTGTACGCCCACTTGGGCACGGCTGTGGATGATTGCCAGGGACATGGGGAGATCTTCCTTGAGACAGCGGGAACCGCGTCCTGCGGTGCTGCAAGGATAGATGAGGGCTTTGGCGGGAGGGGGCTTTGAATGCGCACAGGATATGTCGCCGGCGCTGCGGTCTTGGCTGGCAAGCCGGCTCCAGGTTTGCAGGAGCCGGCTTGCCGACGAATCGCGGGTTCAGCTCATTGCGCTGCCGGATTGAGCCGGGCTTCCAGCTCCGCCACTTTGGCTTCGAGGCTTTCCAGGCGTGCCCGGGTGCGGGCCAGGACCACCATCTGGCTGTCGAATTCTTCCCGGCTGACCAGGTCCAGCTTGCTGAAGCCGCTTTGCAGCAGGGCCTTGAACTGGCTTTCGATTTCATTGCGAGGCAGAGGTGTTTCACCGCTGAGCAAACGCGAGGCGTGGCCGCTCAGGGCATCGAGAAGGTCTTTGGGCGCAAGCATGGGAGTGTCCTGAATAGCAGATGGGCCGCAGTGTATCACGCACGGCTCAAGGGCTTGGTGATGCCCGGTCTGCACGTTTTTCGCGCATCCGGGCGGGCGCTCACGCACCGTTATTGTGCGTATCCGCAGTGCCGATCTGTGGCAAGCCCGGGCGGCCCTGGGCAAAGGATTGAAATCACTGATTTTTCCCGAGCTGGCAAGCTTTCTGCTTAGACCCTGGTGACCCATGCACTGATGCAGTCGCTGTGACGAATGCAGTGCGGCAGGCGGAGCGGGGAGTGTTTCGTCAGAAGCGGTTAGCTGGCGTCGGTCTGGCTGAGGAAGGCCGACGATGCGTTACAAAGCCAGGCACTGCGCTTAGACTTGAGTCGGGTTTGTTTTCCTGGGGCAAGTCCACCAATTCGGGAGAGAGTTTCATGAAGCTAGTCACTGCCATCATCAAGCCGTTCAAATTGGACGACGTGCGCGAGTCGCTGTCCGAGATCGGCGTGCAGGGCATTACCGTCACTGAGGTCAAAGGCTTCGGCCGGCAGAAGGGTCACACCGAGCTGTATCGCGGTGCGGAGTACGTGGTGGATTTCCTGCCCAAGGTGAAGATCGATGTCGCTATTGACGACAAGGATCTTGACCGGGTTATCGAGGCGATAACCAAGGCCGCCAACACCGGCAAGATCGGTGACGGCAAGATCTTCGTGGTCAATCTGGAACAGGCTATTCGCATCCGTACCGGCGAAACCGATACCGACGCAATCTAAGCCGCCAAACCCAACGCCCCAGGAGAAAACAATATGACTCTGCGTAAATTCGCAGGGCTAGGAGCCCTTTTGTCCCTCGTAATGCCTGGCCTGGCCATGGCGGCAGACGAAGTGGCGGCTCCAGTCCTCAATTCCGGCGACACCGCCTGGATGCTGACTTCCACAGCCTTGGTGCTGTTCATGACCATTCCTGGCCTGGCGCTGTTCTACGGCGGCATGGTGCGGTCGAAGAACATTCTTTCGGTGATGATGCAGTGCTTCGCCATTACCGGCCTGATCAGCATTCTGTGGGTCATCTATGGCTACAGCATTGCGTTCGACACGACGGGCATGGAGCAGGGTGTCGTCAATTTCAATTCCTTCTTCGGGGGCCTGGGCAAGGCTTTCCTGGCGGGCGTGACCCCGGCCAGCGTAACTGGCCCGGCGGCGCTGTTCCCTGAAGCGGTGTTCATCACCTTCCAGATGACTTTCGCCATCATTACCCCGGCGTTGATCGTCGGTGCCTTCGCCGAGCGGATGAAGTTCTCCGCCATGCTGATCTTCATGGGCGTCTGGTTCACCCTGGTGTATGCACCGATCGCGCACATGGTCTGGTCCGGCAACGGCGGCCTGATGTGGGACTGGGGCGTGCTGGACTTCGCCGGCGGCACCGTGGTCCACATCAACGCCGGTATCGCAGGCCTGGTGGCTTGCCTGGTACTGGGCAAGCGCAAAGGCTTTCCTACCACGCCAATGGCTCCCCACAACCTGGGCTACACCCTGATGGGCGCGGCCATGCTGTGGGTCGGTTGGTTCGGCTTTAACGCCGGTTCCGCCGCTGCGGCCAACGGTACTGCCGGCATGGCCATGCTGGTGACGCAGATCGCTACCGCCGCCGCCGCCCTGGGCTGGATGTTTGCCGAGTGGATCACCCACGGCAAGCCAAGCGCACTGGGCATCGCCTCGGGTGTGGTCGCCGGTCTGGTGGCGATCACTCCTGCAGCCGGCACTGTCGGCCCCATGGGGGCTCTGGTCATCGGTCTGGCGGCGGGCGTGGTGTGCTTCTTCTGCGCTACCAGCCTCAAGCGCAAGCTGGGTTATGACGACTCTCTGGATGCTTTCGGCGTTCACGGTATCGGCGGCATTCTCGGCGCGATCCTCACCGGTGTATTCGCCGCTCCATCCCTGGGCGGCTTCGGCACCGTGACCGACATTGCCGCGCAAGTCTGGATTCAGTGCAAAGGTGTAGGCTTTACCGTGATCTACACCGCGATCGTTACCTTCATCATTCTCAAGGTCCTGGATGCCGTCATGGGACTGCGGGTTACCGAGGAAGAGGAAGCGGTCGGCCTCGATCTGGCGCAACACAACGAGCGTGGTTACAACCTGTAATCGCGGCTGAAAAAACGCCCGGCTCCGGCCGGGCATTTTTTTGCCTGGCGTTTGTCATTGAGAAAGGCTGAAAGGTTTTTCTGATAGGCATTGGCGTGTTTGCCATGGCGATATCCAGCAGGGCAAATGCTTACACTAAAGCAGGATTATTCGGCGCTTTGTTTTTTCCCTGAGCGCGCTAGAATGCGCGCCGAAGCGTGGAGAACGGTATGTGGCAACAGACCCTGATTACCCTGCGGGCCAGGCCCCGGGGCTTTCATCTGGTGACGGACGAGTTGCTCGCCGGCCTGCCTGAGTTGAGGGCATGTCGGGTTGGTCTGCTGCATCTATGGCTGCAACATACCTCGGCCTCGTTGACCATCAACGAGAACGCCGATCCGGCGGTACGGCGTGACTTCGAGCGTTTCTTCAACACCCTGGTGCCTCAAGGCATGGCCGGGTACGAACATGACGACGAGGGCGCGGACGACCTTCCGGCGCACTTCAAGGCCAGTTTGCTAGGCTGTCAGCTGACTTTGCCGGTAGCGGCGGGGCGCTTGGCGCTAGGCACCTGGCAAGGTGTTTATCTGGGCGAGCATCGCGATCATGGCGGTGCTCGCAAAGTCCTTGCCACCCTGCAGGGTGATGAGGCATAAGCCGCTGAGTATCAGTGGACGTTGATTTTTTTCCGGCAGCCTTCGACAGTCGGCGCAGCTGGGCTATAACTAATCTGCTTTTCGCAAGTCATGAGGTAGAACATGAGCGACGATGATCTGGAAAACGACGACCTCGAAGTAGGTGACGAAGACGATACCGAAGAAGGTCTTGAAGCGGCCGCCGAAGATGTGGCGGAAGACGATGGCAGTGATGTTCCTGCTCCGACCGCCAAAGGCAAGGCCAAGGCCGCCGTCTCGGTAGACGAGCTGCCGAGTGTCGAAGCCAAGAACAAGGAGCGTGATGCACTGGCGCGTGCCATGGAAGAGTTCCTCGCCCGTGGCGGCAAAGTGCAGGAAGTCGAGGCCAACGTGGTCGCCGACCCGCCCAAGAAGCCTGATAACAAGTACGGCAGCCGGCCTATCTGAGCCTGCTACTTGCTTGCTGAAAAAGCCCGCCGTCGCTGCGGGCTTTTTCATGGGCGCGTGCCGGGTAAATGGCGCCGCGTGGCAGCGGTCGCGAGCAAGCTCGCTCCTACAGAGCGAGCCGCATCAGGCGCCGCTGTGCCAGCGGCCCAGCAGTGCTGGCAGTTCTTTGAGGCTGCGGATCTCGGCATCCGGCGCACGCTCGGCTTCCCAGGCCTTGCCCGCAGGATTGAACCAGATGGCCCGCAGGCCCGCTTGCTGGGCGCCGGCAATGTCATCACCCGGATGATCGCCGATGTGCACGGCGGTATCGGCAGTTGCGCCACCGCGCTGCAGGGCTTCATGGAATAGTCGGGCGTCCGGCTTGGCGATACCGATGTCCTCGGCGCACAGGGCAAACTTGAAGTAGTCCGCCAGGCCCAGGCGGCGCACGTCGGCATTGCCATTGGTGACGACCCCGAGGGCGAAGTGATTAGCCAGGGCCTCGAGGGTCGGCTGGACCTCGGGAAAGATCTCCAGCTGATGCCGGGCATGCAGGAATACTTCGAAGCTCTGATCGGCCAACTGGTTGGCTTGGCTGTGCTCATACCCGGCTTCTTCCAGGGCATGAAACAGTACCTGGCGGCGCAGGGCGCTGATCCGGTACTTGAGGTGTGGTTGTTCGAGCAGCACGCGCTCGCGAATGGTCCACAGATGTTCCACCGGTACGCCGCCAAGATTCGGTGCATGCTCGGTCAGCCACTGCCGCAGGGTGGCTTCGGCGCTGACAATCACGGGAGCGGTGTCCCACAGGGTGTCATCGAGGTCGAAGGTGATCAGCTTGATGGTCATTACTCACCGCCTTTGTTGCGTTTGGCCCGTGGATGGGCGCTGTCGTAGACCGCTGCCAAGTGCTGGAAGTCCAGGTGGGTATAGATCTGCGTGGTCTTGATGTCCGAATGCCCCAGCAGCTCTTGCACGGCTCGCAGGTCCTGGGAGGATTCCAGCAAATGGCTGGCGAAGGAATGGCGCAGCATGTGCGGGTGCAGGTTCTGTCCCAGTTCGCGCTCGCCGGCAGCCTTGACCCGCAGCTGGATCGCCCGTGGCCCCAGGCGGCGGCCCTTCTGGCTGACGAACAGGGCGCCATCGGGCGGGTTGCTCAGGGCTCGCAGCGGCAGCCACAGCGCCAGGGCTTCCCGGGCCTTCTTGCCCACCGGCAGCACACGGGTCTTGCTGCCCTTGCCCAGGACCTGCACCAGGCCGTCCGCCAGATCCAGCTGTTCGAGGTTCAGGCTGGTCAGCTCGGAAAGACGCAAGCCGCAGGAGTAGAACAGTTCCAGGATTGCCTGGTCGCGATGGGCCAGGAAGTCGTCTTCCACCGCACCGTCGAGCAGTTGCAGGGCACGATCGGTATCCAGGGTCTTGGGCAGGCGACGTTCGCCCTTGGGCGGCGCCAGGCCGTTGGCCGGGTCGTGATCGCACAGCCCTTCGCGGTTCAGGTAGTGGTAGAGCCCGCGCACTGCGGACAGTAGGCGTGCCAGGCTGCGCGATGACTGACCTTGCTGGTGCAGGCGGGCAATCATGCTGCGCAAGCCCTGGATATCCAGGTCGGTCCAGCTGCGAACCTGCTGCTTTTCACAGAACCCCAACACCTTGTCGAGATCGCGACGGTAGGCCAACAGGGTGTGGGGCGACACCTGGCGCTCACTGCGCAGGTGCGCGCAGTAGGCGTCCAGCTGCTGTTGCATGGTCAGCGTACCGAGCGCAGCGAGTGGGTGAAGCGCGGCAGCACGCGGCCTGTGACTTCGGCGATGTAATTGAGGAACAGGGTACCTACCGAGCTCTTGTAGTGCTGCGGATCACGGCTGGCGAT
>NZ_MOAK01000080.1:442727-472839 GCF_003732485.1 Pseudomonas protegens | reverse complement strand
CTGCTTGCGCTGTTCTTCGCCGAAGAGAAAGTCCAGTTCGTGCTCGCGCAGGCTACCGCTGACACTCTTGCCTTCCGACAGCAGGCCGCCGATGGCGCCCTGGGCTTCGGCGGCCGAGACCCAGCGGCCTACCGGCATGGCGCTGTCGCTGAACAGGATCAGGCTGACGAAGGGCACCTGGAAATCCTGGCGCAGGCTGTCTTCGACACTCATCACCACCTCTTCCAGGCTGGTGGCGTCCATCAGGGCGAGGATCAGGCGACGGGTCTTGTCGAACAGTCGGTCGTTGTCCCGGGCCACGTCCATCAACTGTGACAGGCGATGGCGCATCTCGATGTTGCGCTCGCGCAGGATCTTCATCTGTCGCTCCACCAGCGACACGGTATCGCCGCGCTGGTGGGGGATGCGCAAGGCCGGGAGCAGTTCGTCGTGGTCGACGAAGAAGTCCGGATGGGCCTCCAGGTAGGCGGCAACGGCTGCCGCCTCCAGGTTTGCGGACGGTGATTCGTCGGGCGTTTCGGCGGGAGCCTGCGGCTGATCAGTCATGGATTTCGCTCACTTATAGACGCACCTGTCCTTCGTATACGCGGACTGCCGGGCCGGTCATCATCACCGGTTGGCCGGGGCCTGCCCATTCAATGGACAGGCGCCCGCCCGGCAGGTCGATCAATAGGGGCGAATCCATCCACCCCTGGCTGATCGCGGCCACAGCCGCTGCACAGGCACCGGTACCGCAGGCCTGGGTTTCCCCGGCGCCGCGTTCCCAGACCCGCAATTGCGCGCGCTGACGGTCCAGAACCTGGAGAAAACCGACATTGACCCGCGCCGGGAAGCGCGGGTGATGTTCGATCTTCGGCCCCAGTTCGTGCACCGGCGCGCTGTTGATGTCATCCACCCGCAACACGGCGTGGGGGTTGCCCATGGACACGGCTGCGAGCTCGACCTGAAGGCCGTCGACGTCCAGCGTGTAGCTGTCGGCCTGGACCGGTGCCTGGAACGGAATGTCCGCTGGCACCAGGCGCGGAGCACCCATGTTGACGCTGATCTGGCCGTCGTTGCGTACATCGAGTTCGATGACGCCGCTCTTGGTTTCCACGCGGATCTGACGTTTGGTGGTCAGGCGCTTGTCCAGTACGAAGCGGGCGAAGCAGCGGGCACCGTTGCCGCACTGTTCCACTTCGGAGCCGTCGGAGTTGAAGATCCGATAGCGGAAGTCCACGTCCGGGTTGCTCGGAGCCTCGACGATCAGCAGTTGATCGAAGCCGATTCCGGTATTGCGATCACCCCATTGTTTGGCGTGCTTGGGCAGAATATGCGCGTGCTGGCTGACCAGGTCGAGAACCATGAAGTCATTGCCCAGGCCGTGCATCTTGGTAAAACGCAGCAGCATGGTCTTACTCCGGCAGCAGGCTTTCGCCAGCGAATAACTCGGCTACCGTCTCGCGGCGACGCACTTCAACAGCCTGGTCACCATCGACCAGTACTTCTGCGGCACGGCCGCGGGTGTTGTAGTTCGAGCTCATGACGAAACCATAGGCACCAGCGGAATGCACCGCCAGCAGGTCACCCTCGGCCAGGGCCAGGGAGCGCTCCTTGGCGAGGAAGTCGCCGGTTTCGCAGATCGGTCCGACGATGTCGTAGGTGCGGGGTCCGGCATCCCGTGGCTGGACGGCACTGACATCCATCCAGGCCTGGTACAGCGCTGGGCGGATCAGGTCGTTCATGGCGCCGTCGACGATGGCGAAATCCTTGTGTTCGGTGTGCTTGAGGTACTCGACCCGGGTCAGCAGTACACCGGCGTTGGCCACGATGAAGCGGCCCGGTTCGAATACCAGGGCCAGGTCGCGGCCATCCAGGCGCTCACGCACGGCCTTGATGTAGTCGGTGGCCAATGGTGGCTCTTCGTCGCGATAACGGACACCCAGACCGCCACCCAGATCGATGTGGCGCAGGTAGATGCCGCATTCGCCAAGACGATCCACCAGGTCCAGCAGGCGGTCGAGGGCGTCGATGAAGGGCTCCAGGGTGGTCAGTTGCGAGCCGATGTGGCAGTCGACACCGACGATTTCCAGGTTCGGCAACTGTGCGGCGCGGATGTACACGTCCTCGGCTGTCGCAATGTCGATGCCGAACTTGTTTTCCTTGAGCCCGGTGGAGATATACGGGTGGGTACCGGCATCCACGTCGGGATTGACCCGCAGCGAGATCGGCGCGCGAACACCCAGCTCGGCGGCCACCAGCTGCAGGCGCTCAAGCTCTTCGGCGGATTCGACGTTGAAGCAATGGACGCCCACTTCCAGGGCCCGGCGCATGTCGTCACGGGTCTTGCCGACGCCGGAAAAGACAATCTTGTCGGCTTGGCCGCCAGCCGCCAGGACGCGTTCCAGCTCGCCCCGGGAGACGATGTCGAAACCCGCGCCCAAGCGCGCCAGGACATTCAGCACGCCCAGGTTGGAGTTGGCTTTTACCGCGAAGCAGACCAGGTGCGGCATGCCCGCCAGCGCCTCGGCATAGGCCAGGTACTGGGCCTCGATGTGCGCCCGGGAATAGACGTAGGTCGGCGTGCCGAAACGCTCGGCAATGGCGGACAGGGCTACGCCTTCCGCGAACAGCTCACCGTCGCGGTAGTTGAAAGCGTCCATGGTGAGCCCTTAGTAGGTGTCGTGCTTGTGCGACTGCGATTGCGATTTCGCCTGTTCTTCAGGGGATTTGCTGTCATCAGGCAGATACAGCGGGCCTTTCTGGCCGCAGGCGGTAACAAGGCAGGCAACCGCGACGAGCGCAGCAAGGGAAGAGATCAGGCGCTTCATGGCGAAATCCTTGAGAATGCGTAAATTGCGCCCGAGTATACCGGCCACCCGGCAGCTTGCCTATGCAGCGTAACTCCCGTCCAGCGGGCCTTTGCCAGGGGCTGCTCGGAGGCTTTGGTCGGCTCCCGACACAATGGACGTCGCATTTATCCGCCTGTTCGGTATCCTTTGCATTCGCCGGGGAGCGCCCGTATCTTGCGGCGCTTGAGCGTGAGTAGACACTTTTTGAGGTTCCCGCAATGAGTTTGACCGAAGCCCGTTTTCACGACCTGGTGGATGCCACCCAGCAGACGCTGGAGGATATTTTCGATGAGAGCGACCTGGACATCGACCTGGAAAGTTCCGCCGGGGTGCTCACCGTCAAGTTCGACAACGGCAGCCAGGTGATCTTCAGCCGCCAGGAGCCTTTGCGCCAACTGTGGCTGGCCGCTCGCTCCGGTGGTTTCCACTTCGACTACGACGAGGAAAGCGAGCGCTGGATGTGCGACAAGAGTGAAGAGCAGTTGGGGGAGATGCTGGAGCGCATCGTTCTCGAACAGGCGGACATCAAGCTCGAGTTCGAAGGTCTCTGACGTCGTGACTCAGCCTGCCGCAGCCCGACCGCCCAAGCCGCTCTACAGCAATGTCAGCCCGGCGGTCAGTTCGCCGTGCATCAGTCTGTGCCGTCTCGATGAAGAGAAGGTCTGCCGCGGCTGTTTCCGCCATGTGGAGGACATTCGCGAGTGGCGTTCGGCCGATGACGAGCGGCGGCGGGTGATCTGCGCCCAGGCGCTGCAGCGCAAACAGAGCGGTACCGCCGGGGGACTTTAGGTTCGTACTGGTACGGTTTGTTTATTCAGTGTGCTGTGATAGTGTCCGACTTCGCCTCGCTACATCGAGGCCGGTGAGAACCCCGTCTTATTTGGCGGGGTTTTGCTTTTTTGTGCAGAAAAAATAGGAGTCAGCCAGGATCATGAGTACTGCACCATCCATCATCCTTACCCGCCTTGACGTGCAACGTCTGGAGCGCCTGATCGACAGCCTGGACGACTCGCTGCCAGGTGTCATTGCACTGCAAACCGAGTTGGATCGTGCCGAAACGCTGGTGGGTCACGATGAAGTCCCGGCCGGTGTCGTAACCATGAACTCGCGTGTGCATTGCCGTGAAGAAAGCAGTGGCAAGGACTACCACCTGACCCTGGTTTATCCACAGGACGCCAACGCCGACGAAGGCAAGATTTCGATCCTTGCACCCGTGGGCAGCGCTTTGCTGGGCTTGCAGGTTGGTCAATACATCGACTGGCCGGCGCCGGGTGGCAAGACTCTGAAGCTGACCCTGCTGGAAGTGGAATACCAGCCGGAAGCCGCGGGCGACTACCACCTCTGATTTGCGGCTAGACCTGCTCGAGCGCGTCGTTCAGTGCGCGCTCCAGGCTGGCCTTGTAGCGCAGATACACAATGCTCGAACTTTGCCCATCACCGAGCAGGCCGGACAGGTCCAGATCGGTGATGTAGCAGCGATAGCGCTCCGGTTCCCGGCGCTGTCCGACGATTTCCTGGGCCACCGCGCTGAACAGCTGGTTGCCATACTCCAATTCGGAAAACTCCCGTTGATTGCAGTACAGCGAGACTTGCACCTGGCCAGGTGCAGCCTTGCCGATGATCGCCTGCACGTCATAAAAGGCCTTGTCCACGGGTGTCGCCGGTGCTGGTCGCGGCTCTACCCGGCGCGCCCGACCCGTGCCTGAGGGCAGTATCTGCAAGTAGAGTGTGTCCAAAGGTTTCTCGCCCTGACTACTGTCCATCGACAGGAGCGCTTCTCGGCGGTAGAGGATCGACTGCAGGAAGCGCTGCAGGGGCACCAGCAGGCTTTGTTCGTCGTGGTAGGGCAGGGTCTGCTGCCACAGAGCGTTGTGCTCATCGAGGACATAGAGCTCGGCATGGTGCTCGATGATTCGGTAGAACACCTGAATGCAATCCGGCTGGCCCATGGGCAGAATCAGCGCCAGATCGTGATCTTCCAGGGCCATCGGATCGAGGTGCAGGGGACTGTAGCGGGTTTGCTCCTGGCCCAGGTATTCAAGGAGCGCGGCGGGTGTCGCCATGGCCCGATGCCGAACCTGGCCGGGCACCAGTTCGAGGACGTGAAAGTGCTGCTGAACCTGGATCAGGTAGCGGTAGTTGAGCTGACTGAGCAGGAGGTGGTGCGCGGTTTCGAACAGCTCCTCCACCCGCCGGGCGATGAACTGCGCGCGGTTGTGGCAGAAGCAGCGAACCCGCAGTCGTGGTTGTGAGTCGGACGGCAGGTTGTTGAGGTAGTCCCGCAGGCAATCGAGCAATGCATGTTCAGCGTCGTAGCGGCCGACCATGACCTCGTTCCAACTATTGAGGGTGACCTGATCCAGGGTCAGCACCAGGTTCTCCCGCACCCCGGCGTAGCTCAGAGAGTCGGTGCGCTCGGTGGTCATGAGAATATTCAGGTCGCGGTGATGCTTGAGCGGGTCGACTCCGACGTTCACCAGAATCAGCACTTCGCCGGGCACGCTGGCATGCAGCAACTGCTCTTCGCCGACAGTGGTCAATGGCAGGGCCACGGTCTGTTGCAGGCTGCCGAGCAGGTTGAACAGCTCGAATTCGCTCAGGTCGCTGCTGCCAGGGTGCAGGGCCAGGCGCGTGCTGCTGTCGATCACTCCGTTGCGATGGCACCAGGTCAGCAGCTCAAGCAATTCACGGCTGCGCTTGATCGGGGCGAAGTGCTCCCACTCCAGGGCGGTCAGATTGCCGTTGTACAGGCCCCAGTGAGTCTGTCCCGGTTCTTTCTTGTTCGGCGACTGCACCAGGGTCAGGGTGTCTTCCGCGAGGTCTGGAGCGATACCGGGGTTGATGAACTCGATTTTCCCCGCCTTGCGTTCGAATGCCGCGTACAGGCGCCGGCCCAGCACGTTCAAGTCGCGTTTGTTGATCAGGCTGGCGGCCTGTTCGGTGCGGGCGAACTGGGTCAGGAAGCGGTAGCTGTAGTTGAGCTCGTTGACCAGCGCCCGGCGCTCACTGCTGACCTGGCGTACCTTCCATTGGCTGCGACTGTCCAGCAGGGCCAGTTGGCGCTGATCCCAGCCCCATTCACTGGCCAGGCGCTCAAGCAGCGCCCGTTGCCAGCTCGGACTGCGAGCGCCGTTGCCGCTGGAAAGCTTGCGGTTGACCTTGAGGTACAGGCTGCGCCGCACCAGCTCCAGACGCTCGGGCTCGCCACGGGCCTTGAGGTATTCCTCGATGCGTCGATAGACCACGATGTAGGGGTCGAGCTCGTCCAGATCCAGGCGGTTGGCAAATACCGCCTGCTTGAAGCGCAGGCTCAGGCACTGGACCTTGGGATGCTCGCTGGCGTAGACCTCGATCAGCAGCAGCTTGAGCACCGACTTGTAGGGCGACTCGATGCCCTTGAATAGCTGCCAGAGTCCAGCACCGATGAACTCCCCAGGAGGGATGCGTGCCATGTGGCCCAGGTCGAGGTTCTCCTCGGCGGGGACAAAACGTTTGGATAGCAGCGTGTGGATATACCGCTCGTAGCGACTCTCCTCGTACACCGGTACCAGCCACCACAGGGGGGTGCGTCCGGCCAGCCAGATAGCCGTGCGGTAGAACTCGTCCAGCAGCAGGTAGTGCTGGGTGGTGCCGCAATCATCCGAACTCAGCTGTGTATCCCGCTCGCCGCGGACAAAGCGGCTGGGGTCGATCAGGAAAAAATGCGCCTCGGCGCCTTGGCCCGCGGCCCAGGCTTCCAGCAACTGGCATTTCTTCTGCAGTTCGGTCAGCTCGGTTTCGCTCAGGTCCGGGGCATGGCAAACCCAGACATCCATGTCGCTTTGGTCAGCCTGAGCCAGGGTGCCGAGACTGCCCATGAGAAACAGGCCGTGGATCGGCCGGGGTGGGTTGCCATGACGAGGCTTGTAGGAAAAGGAGCGGGTCAGACGCTGGGCTTCAGCCAGGGCTTGTGCGTCGGGCTCGTAGTTGGACAGCCCCGCCGGGGTAGTGCCGGAAACGTAACCGGGCAGCAGTGGATGATTGACGTGAAAGAACAGTGGCAGCAGGTTGATGACCAACTGCTGGCGCGCCGACAACCCTTCCATTGCCCGGGCCATGCGTCCTGCATTGAGGGTGAGAAAACGCGCGCGCAGTCGACTGAGAACCTTGCGATCGATTCCTTCATCCAGATCGGGACGGATTTCATGGGTATGGGGCATTTCAAGCGGAGCTCGAACGTGGCGGTTTGAGGACGGCAGCAGTTTATCGTCAGACAAGGCTGAGCCTTAAGCTCATTTTGTTTTTTGACGCCAGATTTCTAGCGTATTGGCGGGAGGGTGCCTACGGAATCCGACAGACGGGAACCCCGCAGGCCGAGGAGCGGTGTTCAGGCGGTTTCTTTGACGCTCAGGATGGTCAGCAGGCCTTGGGCATGCTCGGCTGCATCCCGGCCCAGGCTGGTCAGGTAGCCCCCATCGGGTTGGGTGAGCAGTTCTTTGTCAAACAGGCGTTGGGCGGCGGCGATGGCCGAAGGGGCAGCGGTCTGATGGATTTTCAGGCCTTCCTGGGAGTTGTCCAGGTTGAAGAGTGCAAGGATTTCCAGTTCGGCAACCAGCTCAGGGGTATACGACATAAGGACTCCAGACTTTCTAGGAATGAGAGGTCAGCGTTCTTAAGGTGACCGCAGAACGGCGGCGTGTCCAGCGTTCGCTGAGGACTTTTGTACCTGGGAGCAGCGGTCTTTGGCCGCAGGGTGCCTGCAGTGTAGTCAGGTCGGGAGTGGCGTGCCGGAGCGTTGCTGCGGGCAGCGCTCCGGTGATACTGGCTTACTGCTTCTCGGGAGGCAGTTCCGGCAGGGCGCGCAGCGCGGCTTCGTACCATTGGGTATCGAAGGCGCGGTCTTCCTCGAGGATCGCATCGATCTCGACAGCCAGGACGTGGGCCATCAGATTGAGAATTTCTTCCCGCTCGTAGCCCACCAGGGTCAGCTTGTTGAAGGTAGCCTTGGCCGCTGGCGGATTGTCGCTTTCGATCTGGTTCTCGATTGCTTCGATCAGGGTGTTTTCGGCGAACTCTTCTTCGTCGTTGTCGATATCGGTTGGCTCGCTCATGGCAGGCTCCTCAAGGAAAGGTCGCCAGTTTACTCGTATTCAGAGGCTGGATGCTGCTGGTCAGAAGCGGATTAACCTTCTATAAAAAGCCCTGCCGACCCCCTGCACGGCCTGGAGGCTATGGGATGTTCAAGCTTTATGGGTTCGCCATCAGCAATTACTACAACATGGTCAAACTGGCCCTGCTGGAAAAGGGCCTGCCCTTCGAGGAAGTGCTGTTCTACGCCGGCCAAAGCCCCGAGGCGCTGGCCATCAGTCCCCGGGGCAAGGTTCCGGTGCTGGAAGTGGAGCAGGGCTTTATCAGCGAAACCAGCGTGATTCTCGACTACCTGGAGCAGGTCCATCCTGAGCCGGCGCTGCTGCCGGGAGATGCCTTCGAACGGGCCCAGGTGCTGGCACTGGCCAAGGAGATCGAACTCTATATCGAGCTGCCGGCCCGGGCTTGTTTCCCCGAAGTGTTCTTCGGTGCGACGTTGCCCGAGGCGATCAAGGAAAAGGCCGGAATCGAATTGCTGCAGGGCTTTGCCGCATTGCGCCGGCATGCCCGGTTCGCGCCTTATGTGGCGGGTACCAGCCTGAGCGTGGCGGACCTGTATTTCCAGTACAGCGTGAACCTGGCCCTGGTAGTCGGGGACAAGCTGTTCGGGATCGATTTTCTGGCCGATATGCCAGAGGCCAGGGCCCTGTTGGAGCGCCTGGAACAGACGCCCAATGCCAGGCGGATTGCCGCTGACAAGGCTGCGCTTATTACCGCCAGGCGATCGGGGCGCTAGCGCCGGGCAGCCAGCTTGCAAGGACCGGCAGAGGGTTGCCGGCCCCTGCGGGCAGGGTGCTTAGCGGCTGGCCAGCAACGCCTGGCCGCGAGCTACAGCAGCCCGGACCTGAGCTGGAGCGGTGCCGCCGATGTGGTTACGGGCATTCACCGAACCTTCCAGGGTCAGCACGGCAAACACGTCCTGCTCGATCTGGTCGCTGAATTTGCGCAGTTCTTCCAGGCTCATTTCTGCCAGGTCCTTGCCAGTCTCCACACCGTACTTCACGGCATGGCCGACGATTTCGTGGCAGTCACGGAATGGCAGGCCACGGCGCACCAGGTAGTCCGCCAGGTCGGTGGCGGTGGAGAAGCCGCGCAGTGCCGCTTCACGCATGATGGCGTGCTTGGGCTTGATGGCCGGGATCATGTCGGCGAAGGCCCGCAGCGAGTCGCGCAGGGTGTCGGCGGCGTCGAACAGCGGTTCCTTGTCTTCCTGGTTGTCCTTGTTGTACGCCAGGGGCTGGCCCTTCATCAGGGTCAGCAGGCCCATCAGTGCGCCAAACACCCGACCGCTCTTGCCCCGTACCAGCTCCGGCACGTCGGGGTTTTTCTTTTGCGGCATGATCGAGCTGCCGGTGCAGAAACGGTCCGGCAGATCGATGAACTGGAATTGCGCGCTGGTCCACAGCACCAGCTCTTCGGAGAAGCGCGACAGGTGCATCATCGCCACGCTGGCGGCGGCGCAGAATTCGATGGCGAAGTCACGGTCCGAAACGCTGTCCAGGGAGTTGCCGCCCACGGCCTCGAAGCCCAGCAGTTGGCAGGTCAGCTCGCGGTCGATGGGGTAGGTGGTGCCGGCCAGCGCAGCGCTGCCCAGGGGCATGCGGTTGGTGCGCTTGCGGCAGTCCACCAGGCGCTCGTAGTCGCGGCTGAGCATTTCGAACCAGGCCAGCATATGGTGGCCGAAGGTCACGGGCTGGGCGGTCTGCAGGTGAGTGAAGCCCGGCATGATGCTCTCGGCTTCGCGCTCGGCCAGCTCCAGCAGGCCTTTCTGCAAGCGGGTGATCTCGGCCAGGATCAGGTCGATTTCGTCCCGCAGCCACAGGCGGATGTCGGTGGCCACCTGATCATTGCGGCTGCGACCGGTGTGCAGCTTCTTGCCGGTGATGCCGATGCGATCGGTCAGGCGCGCTTCGATGTTCATGTGCACGTCTTCAAGGTCCACGCGCCAGTCGAAGCTGCCGGCCTCGATCTCGCCCTGGATGGTCTTCAGGCCGTCGATGATGCTGTCACGCTCGGCGTCGGTGAGCACACCAACCTTGGCCAGCATCGTGGCATGAGCGATAGAGCCCATGATGTCGTGGCGATACAGGCGCTGGTCGAAAGTGACAGAGGCGGTGAAGCGGGCGACGAAGGCGTCGACGGGTTCACTGAAGCGGCCGCCCCAGGACTGATTGGTCTTGTCAGTGCTCATGAATTCGCTCGTGATCTGCTGAAGGAAGATGGCGTAAAAAACAGGCGCCGATAATAACAGGGTTGCCTGGGCTGTCGCTGGCACTGGTCGGCAGCTTTTTTCTCCTGGCCTGCGCTGCATGGCTTGCCGCCGGCCCCGAGGGCGCAGAGACTGAGATCGGCACAATCCGGAGCGCACCGGGGCAGGGGCGCCTTGAGTGCGGAAGGTGATATCGATCAAACGATATTTATCGATTGAGCAATATCGTCTTGGCAACCGTCTACAGTTGGACAGGAGGACCGGCACAATTGCGTAACACCGCTCGCGTGTTCGCACTGGGTCTGTTCATCGAGTTCACTCCGCGCAGGTCCATGCAACCCGCCCATGAAACGAGGCGGGCGTGGCCAGGGTGGACGCCGACCACAGTAACGAGGGGGGCTTTGTGTTGAATACCAGCATTCCCTGCGACGCCGTCGCGCATCCACCGACCTTGGACGGTATTGGGCAGGTACGGGTAAATATTGGTGCCCGACTTGCGGCACTTTTTGGCCTTCGCACTAGTCTTAGCGTGGATCGCCGTGACGGACGTCACTCCACCTGTCTACGCTATCCTTGTGCGAGACTCACGCAGGAATCCAGCGCAATATGAATGTCCTGATCGTTGATGACGAACCCCTAGCCCGCGAGCGCCTGAGCCGAATGGTCAGTGAGCTTGAGGGATACAGTGTCCTGGAGCCCAGCGCCACCAATGGCGAAGAGGCACTGAGCCTGATCGAGAGCCTGAAGCCGGATATCGTCTTGCTCGATGTCCGCATGCCGGGTCTGGACGGTCTGCAGGTCGCCGGAAAATTGTGCGAACGCGAGACGCCTCCGGCGCTGGTGTTTTGCGCGGCCCCGGACGAATTCGCCTTGGAGGCTTTCAATGCCAGTGGGGTCGGCCATCTGGTCAAGCCCGTGCGCCCAGAGCTGCTGCTGGAGGCGCTGAAAAAGGCCGAGAAGCCCAATCGTGTGCAGTTGGCGGCCCTGACCCGGCCGGCGGCGGAAAGCGGCAATGGCCCGCGTAGTCACATCAGTGCCCGCACCCGTAAGGGGATCGAGCTGATTCCTCTGGCTCAGGTGGTGTATTTCATTGCCGACCACAAGTACGTGACCTTGCGCCATGAAAGCGGCGAAGTGCTTCTGGATGAGCCATTGAAGGCATTGGAAGACGAGTTTGGTGAACGCTTTGTACGTATTCATCGCAATGCGCTGGTGGCCCGCGAGCGGATCGAACGTCTGCAGCGTACGCCCCTGGGGCATTTCCAGCTGTACCTCAAGGGACTCAATGGCGATGCCCTGATCGTCAGCCGGCGCCATGTGGCGGGTGTGCGCAAGATGATGCAGCAGCTCTAGACCGAGACTCAAGGCCCGCAAAAAGGCAAGCCTGGCGTCGGGAGGACGCTGCGTTTCTGATACAAGTCAAAGCTGCTTTGGCTGAGCTGTTATTATCTGCCGTATCTATTCAGTACGGATTGATCCATGTCCTCTCGCGAAATCCGCATCGCTACCCGCAAAAGTGCACTGGCCTTGTGGCAGGCCGAATACGTCAAAGCCCGTCTGCAAGAGGCCCATCCGGGCCTCGTCGTGACCCTGGTGCCCATGGTCAGTCGCGGTGACAAACTGCTGGACTCGCCCTTGTCGAAGATCGGCGGCAAGGGCCTGTTCGTCAAGGAGCTGGAAACAGCACTGCTGGAAAACCAGGCCGACATCGCCGTGCATTCGATGAAAGACGTGCCCATGGACTTCCCCGAAGGCTTGGGGTTGTTTTGCATCTGCGAGCGCGAAGACCCACGTGACGCTTTCGTCTCCAATACCTACGCCAGCCTCGAGCAATTGCCGGAAGGCTGTGTGGTGGGTACCTCCAGCCTGCGTCGCCAGGCCCAACTGCTGACCCGTCGCCCTGACCTGCAGATTCGTTTTCTGCGGGGCAACGTCAATACTCGGCTGGCCAAGTTGGACGCCGGTGAGTACGACGCGATTATCCTGGCCGCCGCCGGCCTGATCCGCCTGGGCTTCGAAGACCGCATCAGTTCGTCCATCAGTGTCGATGACAGTCTGCCTGCCGGTGGCCAAGGTGCTGTCGGCATCGAGTGCCGTAGCGCCGATACTGAAATTCACGCGTTGCTGGCGCCTCTGCACCATGCCGACACGGCCAGCCGGGTGACTGCCGAGCGAGCGCTGAACAAGCATTTGAACGGCGGCTGCCAGGTTCCGATTGCCTGCTACGCCGTGTTGGAGGGCGATCAGATCTGGCTGCGTGGCCTGGTCGGCGAGCCTAGCGGCGGCCTGCTGTTGAGCGCCGAAGCGCGTGGCCCGCGAGCGTCGGCCACTGAACTGGGGGTGAAGGTGGCAGACGACCTGCTGGCCCAGGGCGCCGATGATATCCTGCGCGCGGTCTACGGCGAGGCGGGCGAAGAGTGATCGGGTGGCGCGTGCTGCTGACCCGGCCGAGCGAGGATAGCGCTGCATTGGCAGCGACCCTGGCCGAGGTCGGTGTCTTCAGCAGCAGCCTGCCGTTACTGGAGATTCAAGCCTTGCCCGTCAGCGATTCGCAGCGAGCGATCCTGCTGGAGCTGGATCGTTACTGTGCGTTGATCGTGGTCAGCAAGCCTGCCGCGCACCTTGGCCTGGACCTGTTGCGAGCCTATTGGCCCCAACCCCCCGCTCAAAGCTGGTTCAGTGTCGGTGCCGGCACCGGGCAGATCCTTGCGGATGCCGGCCTGCAAGTGTTTTATCCCCAAGCCGGCGATGACAGCGAAGCCTTGCTTGAACTTCCCCAATTGCGCGAGGCTATCCGGCGGCCTGAGCCACGTGTGCTGATCGTGCGCGGAGAAGGCGGGCGTGAGCTGCTCTCTGAGCGCTTGCGTGACCTAGGTGCTAGTGTCGATTATCTGGAACTCTACCGCCGGTGCCTGCCGCATTACCCCGAGGATGCGCTGCTTGAGCGGATTCAGGGGGAACGCTTGAACGGCCTGGTGGTCAGCAGTGGGCAGGGTTTGAGCCACTTGCAGCAGTTGGCCGGCCCAGCCTGGTCGCAGTTGGCGAAGATGCCGTTGTTTGTTCCAAGCCCCCGGGTTGCCGAAATGGCCCGTGCCGCGGGGGCGGAAAAAGTTGTGGATTGTCGCGGCGCCAGTGCCGCGGCTTTGCTAACGGCGTTACGGGAGCAACCCGTGCCCGTTCTCTAACGCAAAGGATGGATACGTGAGCGAAACAGCCTTGCCTAAAGATGAAGTCCGGCCGGTGCCTGAAACACCTGCTGAACCCACGACCCCAACCGTTGAACGTCGTGGCAACGGGTTGGCGATACTGGCCCTGCTGCTGGGGGCGGCGGGTGTCGCCGCCGGCGGTTGGGGGATCTGGCAGGTGCGCAGCCTGCAAGCCAACAACCAGCAGCAACTGAGCCAGCTGCAGGCCCTGGGGGATCAGGCACAGAGTTTCAAACTCAGTGAGCAGCGCCTGAGTGCACGCCTGGAACAACTGCCGGCAGCCGATGAGCTAGAGGACCGGCGGCGGTTGGTGGCCCAGTTGCAAGGTGATCAGCAGCGCTTGAATCAGCGTCTGGAAACCGTGCTCGGCGCCAGCCGCAAGGACTGGCGTTTGGCCGAGGCCGAGCATCTGCTGCGTCTGGCCAGCCTGCGTCTGTCTGCGCTGCAGGACATCAGCAGCGCTCAGGCGCTGGTCCAGGGCGCCGACGATATCCTGCGGGAGCAGAACGACCCGGGTTCCTTCGCGGCACGCGAGCAGTTGGCCAAGAGCCTGGCAGCCCTGCGTAGCACCGAGCAACCGGATCGCACCGGCCTGTTCCTGCAACTGGGTGCCCTGCGTGATCAGGTCCTTGAACTCAGCGCCGTGGCGCCGGAGTACAAGGACCGCGGCGAGTCACTGCTGGGGCTGACTGCCGACGGTGATGGTGCGAGCCGCTGGGCGCAGTGGTGGGATAAGGTCTCCCGCTATTTCCGTATCGACTTCAATGCCGACAAGAACATCCGTCCATTGCTGGCCGGCCAGGGGCTGACCCAGGTACGCCTGGCCCTGAGCCTGGCGCTGGAACAGGCCCAGTGGGCTGCCTTGAACGGTCAGGCGGCGGTCTATACCCAGGCACTGACCGAGGCACGCGATGTGCTGACCGGCAATTTCAATCAGGACAATCCGCAAAGCAAGATCATGCTTGAGCGCTTGTCCGAACTGAGCAAGCAACCGGTGACCGTTGTCACCCCGGATCTGGCCAAGACCCTGAGCACGGTCCAGGCCTATCTCGAGCGACGCAACCTGAACGCTGAGGATTCAGTCAAGCCTCTGGCCAAACCTGCGGCGAACACCGCCCAGGAGACGAGCCCATGAAGCGCGCCTATGTGATCGTTCTACTGGTCATTGCAGCCATCGGCCTGCTGGGACTGGCCATCGCCGAGCACCCCGGGTACGTCCTGATCGCCTACAGCAACTTCCGCTACGAATCGAGCCTGTGGGCAACCCTGGCCCTGGTGGCGCTGATCTGGCTGGTAATCTGGGGCATCAAGCTGCTGATCGAACTGGTGATGGTCTCCGGTGGTGTGGTCAATCCCTGGTCTCGGCGCAATCGTAGCCGCCGGGTGCAAATCGCCATCGAGCAGGGCCAGATGGACCTTGCCGAAGGTCGTTGGGCCAGCGCGCAAAAACACCTGCACCGTGCCGCGGAAGCCGAACGTCAACCGCTGCTGTATTACCTCGGTGCGGCTCGTGCCGCCAACGAGCAAGGCCACTATGAAGAGTGCGACCAGTTGCTGGAACGGGCGCTGACCCGCCAGCCCCAGGCCGAGCTGGCGGTGGCTCTGAGTCATGCCCAATTGCAGACCGATCGCGGTGATACCGAAGGTGCCCTGAGCACCCTGCAAGCAATGCATGAGCGCCATCCCCATAGCGTTCAGGTCCTGCGCCAGTTGCAGCGCTTGCATCAACAGCGTGGCGACTGGTCGGCGCTGATCCGTTTGCTGCCTGAGTTGCGCAAGGACAAGGCATTGCCGGCCAGCGAGTTGCAGGAACTGGAGCGTCGCGCCTGGGGTGAGAACCTGACCCTGGCGGCGCGGCGCGAAGAGGATCAGGTAGCGGGCCTGCAGTCTCTCAACCGTGCCTGGCAGCAACTGACCTCGGCGCAACGCCAGGAGCCGCAACTGGTTCTGGCCTACGCCGAGCAACTGCGTCAGCTGGGGGCGGGAGCCGAGGCTGAAGAGGCCCTGCGCACAGCCCTCAAACGCAAATATGAAAGCCATCTGGCACGGCTTTACGGGCTGGTGCGGGGCAGCGATCCTTCACGTCAGTTGCAGACTGCCGAGCATTGGTTGAAGGAGCATCCTGACGACCCGAGTCTGTTGCTGACCCTGGGCCGTCTGTGTCTGCAGAACAGTCTGTGGGGCAAGGCCCGGGACTATCTGGAAAGCAGCCTGCGCCTGCAGCGCAATCCTGAAGCCTGTGCCGAGCTGGCTCGTTTGCTGGCTCAGTTGGGTGATACCGAGCGCAGCAACCAACTGTTCCAGGAAGGCTTGGGAATGCTCGACGAACGCCTGCTGGCGTCACCGTTGCCGGTTCCGGTACGGATCTGAAGCGTCTTCAGGGCCGGTTGCCTGCTGCAGGCAACCGGCCTTTTTTGCCCGGGTTTGATGGTTCATTCACTGCCAATCGTCGACCCACTGCGGCATAGCGCTCCTTGAAAGGAGCGAGCGCTTTCTCTACCGTGGCTGCCTGTTTCTCTGCGTTACGGATATCTCATGTCGCTGGCCGGCTCCCGCTTGCTGTTCTCCCTGGTGTTCCTGGTGGGGGCCTTTGCCTCGTGGGCGGCGTTCAACCTGCAATCCGGTGGCGGCCTGGAGTCCTGCCCCTTATGGGGAGTGCAGCGCCTGCTGCTGATGATGTTCGCTGGCGTCAATCTGCTGGCTGTGGTGCAGGGGCCGGGGCGCATGGGGCGAGCTGTCTACTGGGCGCTCAACCTGATACTGGGCGTGGTCGGAGTGATCACCGCCGGGCGTCATGTGTTGCTGCAGAACATTCCTTCCGAGCAACTCCTGGCCTGCCTGCCGGACATGCCGTTCATGCTGCGCAACCTGTCCTGGTGGCAGGCCCTGCAATTGACTTTCATGGGGACGTCGGACTGCGCGGAAGTCACCTGGACCCTGCTCGACATGAGTCTGCCCGAGTGGAGCCTGCTGTTTTTCGTGATCATGCTGATCTTCAGCGGCTACCGTCTGCTGCGCCTGTCTCGAGCCAGTCGCAAGGCTGCAGCGTTGCCCTGAGTCATTGTTTGGTGGGAGGGCGCGGATTAAACGCTTGTATGAACTTTATCTCCTGCGTACCTTGATGCTGTTGTCGAGCGGGCATAATCTGGCCCGCACGCGTCACTGGAATTATGTTGCTCGATGCCGTTGCGCCTGACCGGATCCAGAGTCTCCAAAGGGGGGCGGCGGGCAAGCGGCATGACCCATAAGGGAAGAGAGATCACCATGCTCGAAAGTTGTCAGAATGCTCAGGAACGCTGGGGTGGAGTGCATCTGCTGATCGACCGTTGGTTGCAGGAGCGTCACGAACTGGTTCGAGCCTATGATGCGTTGGGCGCCGAGCCCGAAGCCCTGAGCGAGAGCAAGAAACCGCTGCAGGAATTCTGCGGGATTCTGGTGGACTACGTTTCCGCCGGTCATTTTGAAATCTACGAACAGCTCACCAGCGAGGCCAAGGCCTTTGGCGACAAGCGCGGGCTCGAGCTGGCCGATACTCTCTATCCGCGCATCGACGTGATCACTGAAAAGCTCCTGGCGTTCAACGACCTGTGTGATGCGGGGCAGTGCGTGGCGCAGAAGTTCAAGGAGCTGGGCGGCCTGTTGCACGAACGCTTCGAACTGGAAGATTGCCTGATCGAAGTGCTGCATAACGCCCACAAGCAGGAAGCGGTAGCTCAAGCCTGAGAACAGGATGGAGCAGTAAAGGAACGGCACGCCTTGGCGTGCCGTTTTTCGTTTCTGTGCCTTAGCCGGCGACGCCCAGTAGTTCGATCTCGAATACCAGCGGTGTGTAAGGCGCGATCAGGTCGCCCGCGCCTTCGGTGCCGTAGGCCTGATTCGAAGGAATCACCAGTCGCCATTTGGCGCCGGTGGGCATCTGCGACAAGGCGCTGCGCCAGCCTTCGATCACGCTGCCCAGGCGGAACCACTGCGGTTGCTGGGCCTGATCGAACACGGTGCCATCGGGCAGGCGTCCGGTGTAGCGCACCTGGACTGAGCCGTTGGGGCTGGCCTTGTTGCCACTGCCGGGTGTCAGCTCGGTCAGGAGAATGCCATCGGCCAGTTGGCGAACGCCGGGCTTGGCTTTTTCCTGGTCGAGAAAGCGTCGTTCCTTTTCCAGGGCCGCTTCAGTTTGCGACTTGGCTGACTGCTCGCTGATCTGCGCATCGTGCTGAGTCAGGATCTGTTCGATGCGTTCGGTTTTTAGGGCCAGTGGCTTGCCTTGATAAGCGGCTTTCAAACCCTCGATCAATGCCTGGATCTGCAGATCGGGCACTTCGTCGCGCAGTCGTTCACCGAGGCTTGCGCCCAGGCTGTAGGCAAGGTCGTGAGCGTCATTGGGCGGCGCTTCGGCAGCAGCCTGAGCCAGTGGCAAGAACAGGCTCAGGGATAAAAACAGGTAACGCGACATGGGCACTCTCCGGCCTGAGTAGCGGTGGATTATGCCAGTGACAAAGCGCGGGTTGGTGAGCAACTTCGATGACGGTGAAGAACATTTTCAATCCGCTGCAACGCCGGGCTTTCGATACTGTCAACATGCCCTAGCGGCGGTAGCAGCAGAGGTCTAGTATGAGCCGCAACTCACGTCAGCCAGGAGGTAAACCATGTCGGCCAATAAGAAGCCTGTAAATACTCCGTTGCACTTGCTCCAACAGCTGTCGGGCAGCTTGCTCGAACATTTGGAAAACGCTTGTTCCCAAGCCTTGGCTGATGCTGAAAAACTGCTCGCCAAGCTGGAAAAACAACGGGGTAAAGCACAGGAAAAATTGCACAAATCGCGCACCAAATTGCAGGACGCTGCGGCGGCCGGCAAGGCCAAGGCACAAGCCAAGGCCAAGACCGCGGTGAAGGAACTCGAAGACCTGCTGGACGCATTGAAAGAGCGCCAGGCACAGACCCGCAGCTACATTCTGCAGCTCAAGCGCGATGCCCAGGAAAGCCTGAAACTGGCTCAAGGCGTCGGTCGTGTGAAGGAAGCAGTAGCCAAGGCATTGAGCACTCGTGATGCCAAGCCGGTAGCTGTCGCGGCAAAGAAACCAGCGGCCAAGCCAGCAGCTAAAGCACCTGCCAAATCTGCCGCCAAGCCAGTGGCGAAAAAAGCGGCTGCCAGTGCAGCTAAACCCGCAGCCAAACCCGCGGCGAGCAAACCCGCAGCGGCTAAACCTGCCGCCAAGCCTGCGCCTGCCAAACCTGTTGCCGCCAAGACCGCTGCCGCCAAGCCAGCAGCCAAAGCCGCCGCCAAGCCTGTTGCCGCCAAGCCAGTGGCTAAACCTGCCGCCAAACCTGTAGCAGCCAAACCTGCCGCTAAACCAGCGGCCAAACCTGCGGCCAAACCCGCAGCGGCTAAACCTGCTGCCGCCAAGCCTGTGGCGGCCAAGCCCGCAGCTAAACCTGCCGCCGCAAAAGTTCCGGCCAAGCCTGCTGCCAAACCCGCCAGCAAGCCTGCAGTAGCCGCCAAGCCAGCAGCATCGTCGGCCGCGAAACCGGCAGCCAAGCCGGCCGCGAAACCTGCGGCTAAACCGGCTGCGAAAAAGCCGGCGGCCAAGCCTGCAGCAGTCAAGCCAGCAGCCAAGCCTGCAGCAGTCAAACCCGCCACCCCGGCGGCCAAGCCAGCTGCTCCAGCAACGGCTGCGGTCAAGCCTGCTGCAGCCGCTCCTGCAGCCTCGCCAGCCGCGGCTGCGAGCACAGCTCCTGCCGCTCCCGCTCCGGTAACTGCCGGTACTCCTTCCAGCGCTTCTTAAGCGCCGGTCACCGCGACGCGCAGCACCTGCAGCGCGTCGCGGTTGCGTTCGGCGGCTCCGGCCGCCAATCCTCCAAGCCAGTCTTCCAGGCTCTTCGCTTGATCCTCCGGCCATTCCCGTACCCGCTCCTGCAGACGCAACAGCAATTGCCGTTCGGCTTCCAGTTCCAGGGTCTTGACCTGTTCGCGCAAGGCACTCAACTCAAGGTCCTCGCGGGCCGCATCGCGCCAGTCAATGCGCAAGTCGCGCAAGGGTTGAACCACGTCCCGATGCCAGGGCGCCGCGAACGCTTTCAACTGCTCCAGGCGCTGACTATCGCAGCGGACTCCCCGCTGGCCAAGCCAGGCTCCACAGAGCAACAGGCAGACATTGGCACCCTCGTCCTGCAGTTGCAGGCAGGCTTCCTGCACGCCGGGAAGGGCATAGGTGTTCAGGGAAAAGCTCCACAGGTCAGAGGACATAGTGCTACTCGCGCCAGTTGCGAGCGAAGCTGGTAGACTCCGCCGCCATTATGATTCGACTTCAGAACCTGACTTTACAGCGTGGCCCGCAACGTCTGCTAGAAGACGCCGAGCTGACCCTGCACGCCGGCCATAAAGCCGGCCTGATCGGTGCCAACGGCGCCGGCAAATCCAGCCTGTTCGCCTTGCTGCGTGGAGAGCTGCATCCGGATTCGGGTGACTGCTTCCTGCCCGCCGACTGGCGCATTGCCCACATGCGCCAGGAGGTCGATACCCTCGAGCGCCTGGCGGTGGACTATGTGCTCGACGGCGACCTGCGCCTGCGCCAGGTGCAGCGTGACCTGGCTGCCGCGGAAGCGGCCCATGACGGTGCCGCCCAGGCTCGGCTGCACGCCGAGCTGGACAGCGCCGACGGCTACACCGCTGACGCCCGGGCGCGCAAGCTGCTGGCTGGACTGGGCTTCACCAACGAACAGATGGACCGCCAGGTCGGCGATTTCTCCGGGGGCTGGCGGATGCGCCTGAACCTGGCCCAGGCGCTGATGTGCCCGTCGGACCTGTTGCTGCTCGACGAACCCACCAACCACTTGGACCTCGATGCCATCATCTGGCTCGAAGACTGGCTCAAGGGTTACCCCGGCACCTTGCTGTTGATCTCCCACGATCGGGATTTCCTCGATGCCGTGGTCGATCACGTGGCTCACGTCGACCAGCGCAAGATCACCCTCTATCGCGGTGGCTACAGTGCCTTCGAGCGGGCCCGTGCCGAGCGTCTGGCCCAGCAGCAGCAGGCCTACGAGAAGCAGCAGGCGCAACGCGCGCACATGGAAAGCTACATTGCTCGCTTCAAGGCCCAGGCCACCAAGGCTCGCCAGGCCCAGAGCCGGATCAAGGCCCTGGAACGGATGGAAGAGCTGTCGGCGGCCCATGTGGACTCGCCGTTCGACTTCACCTTCCGCGAATCGACGAAGATCTCCAGCCCGCTGATCGACCTCTCCGATGCCCGTCTGGGTTATGGCGAGCGCGCGGTCCTGGAGAAGGTCAAGCTGCAGCTGACGCCGGGCGCGCGGATCGGCCTGCTGGGTCCTAACGGCGCCGGCAAGTCGACCCTGATCAAGAACCTCTCCGGTGAGCTGCAACCGTTGTCCGGACGCCTGACCCGGGGTGAGAACACCGTGGTGGGCTACTTTGCCCAGCATCAGTTGGACTCCCTGGATTCCAAGGCCAGCCCCTTGCTGCACCTGCAGCGTCTGGCGCCCACCGAACGCGAGCAGACCTTGCGCGACTTCCTCGGTGGCTTCGACTTCCGCGGCGCGCGGATCGACGAGCCGGTGCTGAATTTCTCCGGCGGTGAAAAAGCCCGCCTGGCCCTGGCCCTGATCGCCTGGGAACGGCCGAACCTGTTGCTGCTCGACGAACCCACCAACCACCTGGACCTGGAGATGCGCCTGGCCCTGACCATGGCCCTGCAAGAGTTCAGCGGCGCGGTGCTGGTGGTTTCTCACGATCGTCATTTGCTCAAGAGCACCACGGACAACTTCTTCCTGGTGGCCGACGGCAAGGTCGAGGAGTTCGACGGCGACCTGGATGACTACACCCGTTGGCTGGTGGACTACCGCCAGCGCAATGCCCCGGTCAGCAACACGCCGGTCAATCCGGACAAGACCGACAAGAAAGCCCAGCGCCAGGCCGCGGCTGCTTTGCGTCAGCAATTGGCACCGCACAAGCGCGAGGCCGACAAGCTGGAAGTCGAACTGGGCAAGGTCCATGAGCGCCTGGCCAAGATCGAGACCGGCCTGGGCGACAGTGGTCTTTACGAAGCGGCGCGCAAGGATGAGCTGCGGGATCTGCTGGCTGAGCAAGCCAAGCTCAAAACCCGTGAGTCCGAGCTGGAAGAGTCCTGGATGGAAGCCCTGGAGTTGCTGGAAAGCATGCAGGCGGAACTTGAGGCGCTGTCCTGATGGAGGCGCTGCAACTGTCTTTGCCGGCGCAATGGATCGCTCCTCTGTGGATCGGCGTGCAGATTCTGCTGATCCTACTGGCGGGCTACCTGGCCCAGCGTTTTGTCGCTCGTGGCCTCACCCGCCTGGGCGAGCGTTATCCGTTTCCGCCGCAATTGCTGATGCCCCTGCGGGGCGGTCTGCGCTGGCTGATCATGGGCAGCGCGGTGATCTTCGTCCTGGAACGCCTGGGGGTTTCTGCCACGGTGCTGTGGACCGCCCTGTCCGGGTTTGTCGCGGTGGCGGCAGTGGCGTTCTTTGCCATGTGGAGCGTGCTCTCCAACCTGCTGTGCGCGATCCTGATCTTCACCGTCGGCCCGTTCCGCCTGGGTGACGTGGTGGAGTTGGTGGACACCGTCGACAAGCCCGGCGTCAAGGGCCGGGTGGTGGCGATCAACCTGTTGTACACCACCCTGATCGAGTCCGAGGAAGCCGGCACCGGCAGCGCCATGGTCCAGGTGCCCAACAGCTTGTTCTTCCAGCGCTCGGTGCGTCGCTGGCGCGGCAGCGATGTGCTGCCGGTAGGGACTGGCGAAAAGTAGTCCCAGGGGACTGCGGACAGGCTGCGATCAGGAACCGTCCGAGAAAAAAATATGGTCAGCCGCGGGTCGGAGGATTAGCTTAGGCAGTCACGACCAATCCGATCCGAGGTGTGCGATGGTGCTTGAGACATGGCTGGCGTTCTTTGCCGCCAGTTGGGTGATCAGTCTTTCCCCGGGGGCCGGCGCCATTGCGTCGATGTCCTGCGGCCTGCAATACGGTTTCTGGCGCGGCTACTGGAACGCCCTGGGCCTGCAACTGGGCCTGGCCCTGCAGATTGTCATTGTCGCCGCCGGTGTCGGCGCCATCCTCGCCGCCTCTGCCACCGCCTTCTATGCAATCAAGTGGTTCGGTGTGGCCTACCTGGTGTACCTGGCGGTCAAGCAATGGCGCGCGCTGCCCAGCGATCTTAGCGATGACGCCGCCATCCGCCCCATCGGCAAGCCGCTGGCGCTGGTGTTTCGCGGCTTCCTGGTGAACATCAGCAACCCCAAGGCCCTGGTGTTCATGCTGGCGGTACTGCCGCAGTTCATCGACCCTCATGCGCCCCTGGTCAAGCAGTACCTGATTCTCGGCGCCACCATGATCGTGGTCGATCTGATCGTCATGGCCGGCTACACCGGGCTGGCGTCCAAGGTTCTGCGTCTGTTGCGTACCCCGGTCCAGCAGCGGCGGATGAACCGCACTTTTGCCGGTTTGTTCCTCGGCGCAGCGGGCTTCCTGGCGACCATTCGCAAAGCCGCGGCCTAGGTTTTCCAGAGACAAAAAAAGGCGACCCACGGGTCGCCTTTTTCGTTTGCGTACGGCTTAGCGCAGGATCACCGGCGCTGTGTCCGGCGGCAGGTTGTTGCGCATCGGCGCTTGCCCCTGTTGCTCGTAGCCACCGCGACCCAGTTGCTCGGCCATCTGCCGGGTAACGTCTTCGCCCAGGGCCTTGGAGACTTCGCGTACCACCCGTGGCCGGTTCAGCGAGACACGGATGTCGCGGCTGTTCACCAGCTTGGTGTCCTGGCCTTCGCCCATGGCGGTGAACGCCGAGGTGATCTCGAAGGTGCGGGTGTTGATCAGGCTGAAATCCGCCACCAGGGTCAGGCCCAGCACCGCCGAGTAGCTGTTGGTATTGGCCAGTTCGTTGATGTCCTGGGTGAAGTCGATGTCCGACACCGTACCGAACAGCACATAGTCGGCACCCTTGAAGTTGCCGGCCTTGATGCGCTTGATGATGTCGTAGACGTTGGTCTTGGACGAATCGGTGTGGGGCGACCCCTGCACCAGCTGGAACATCCCGGACTTGAGAATCCCGCCCTTGATATCACCGGTGAACTTGCGCAGTTCGCCTTCTTCGATGTAGCTGGTGCTGGCTTCCAGTTCGTTGTAGCTGGCCGAACCGCTGGAGCTGTAGTAGCCCTCACGGTAGTTCTGCTGGGCCGAAACCACGTGAATGTATTCCTGCACACGTTCCTGGTAGGCCAGGTCCATGACTGCAACTTTCGGGGCCGCCTGGGCGCTGAACGCACAGGCCAGGGCCAGGATGCCAATCCATGCACGCATTGTTTAGCGCTCCGTGGTCTTGCGGATCTCTTTCTCGTCCATCCACTCGGCCAGACCGCTCTCGACGTCGATCAGTTGCAGGCTGAATTTGTAGAAGACGTCCTTGTAGTCGCTGCTGCGCTTGACGATGGAGCTGATGGAGCCCTCAAGACGGTATTTGGCGGCGACCATGTTGCCGGTCTTGGCCACGGTGGACTTCTTGTACAGGCCGCTCTGGTTCTGCAGCTTGAGCTGGTCTACCTGGCTCTGCATGGCGGTGTTGTCGCTGGCGAAGCGGGCAGTGCCGGACTTCATCAGTTGGGTCTTGATCGAGGTGGTGATCTCGCGGGTATCGATGTACTCGCTGGTCTTGTTCTTCACATCGTAGACCTGCACCACCGGGCGACCCTGGAGGATGCCGGACTGGGCCAGGGAGCGGGTCATGGACTCGGCGATCATCTGCAGGTCGGTGGAACCGAACTCGTTGGTCACCAGTTCCACGGCCTTGCTGTCGCCGTAGCTGATGTTCTTGCCGCCCAGGACCGGGGAGGTATTGGCGCAGCCGCTGGCCAGCAGGGCGACCACGGCGAGGAAGGAAAAGCGTGCAAACATGGAAGTGCTCTCTTGATCGGGTTCAGGAACGGCTTATTGGGTTTTGACTTCCAGGCGGAAGTCAGTGGCCTTGGGCACCGGCGCGATGGCCGGCAGGAAGGTGGCCTGGGCCGCGTACAGGTTGAAGACTTTCCAGCTTTCTTCATCGGCAACCGGGAAACCGTCGTCACCCAGCCAGACAAAGCGGTAGTACATGGTCATGTTGGTGTGGCTGGTGTTGTTCAGCGCCACCTTGACCGTCAGGAAGCCGTTTTCACGGGCGACCCGCATCGCGCCGATGGCGATGTTGTTGAACTTGTTCATCACCACCACCTTGCTCGCGGCGCTGCCGGGAGCAGGAGGTGGCGGGGTGGCGCAACCGGCCAGAACGGCCATTGCGGCAACGGCGAGGAGTTTCAAGCGCATGGGGGGCTCCGCTTAAGGACGTTGGGTGCTGGCCATGTTCTGGCCGGCATTGTTCGGGATGACATGAGCGGCCAGGCCGCTGCTGAATACCTGGTTGCCCACCACGCGCAGGGCGATCACCTGATAGCGCTGATCAACCTTGACCTGCACTTGAGTGCCGCCCTGAGCGTTGGGCAGGCTGAGGCTGTGCTCGCCCTGCTTGAGACGCAGGCGGGCTACCTGGGTGTTGTCCGGCAGGGTGCGCCAGGTGCGGGTATCGGCACCTTCGGTCACCGCCGAAGCCAGGCCCACGGCCAGGCCGGCCAGGGGATTGACCTCGTTGAGGTTCTTTTGCGCCACGCTACGGGTCACTGCGCGCACGGTAGTGCGCAGGATGATTCCCGGCATGTCGTCACGCAGGGCGCGGCGGGACATGGCGGTGGTGCTGTTGAGCAGGGTCAGGTTCTGCTGCTGACCGTCGATGCCGATCTGGGCGAAGGTCTGGGTCGAGGTGTCAGCCTTGATCACCGGGAACGACAGTGGGGTGATGACCAGGTTGCCGTTGATCGGCAGCGGCAGGGGGATGCGCACCGAGTCCCGGGCTGGAGCCAGGCCACTTTGCACCACGATCAGCACGTCGCTCTCATCTGCCGCCAGGGCCGCTACCACGGGTGCCTTGACTGGAGCCTTGGCTGCGGTCTTGCGCTTGGACTTGGCCGAGGACTTGCCCGGGGCTTCGACTTTCACCGGTTCCACGGGGGCGTCCAGGTTCAGCAGGGCCTGTTCCAGCAACGGCGTGTTGGGACGCAGTTCCGCGGCCTTGCGATAGCCGGGGGCCGCCAGGTCCTTCTCGCCCAGGGCTTCATAGACGAAGCCGGCCAGGTAGTGGCTGAACGCACTCTGGTAACTGTTCTTCAGGTTGACCACATCGGGCGCATCGAGGGTTTCTAGCGGGTAGCCCTTGAGGTCCTTGTACTCGGTCTTGACCCCTTGCTTCTCGGCTTCGTCCTCACGCTTGAGGTATTCCTTGTCCCGCAGTTCGGCAATCACCGCTTCGCGTTCGTGGGTCTTCTTGATCGCCATGCGGGCGCCGTCGAAGTCGTTGCTGGCCAGCAGGTTCATGGCCATCTGGGTCGTCAGCATGACCTTTTCGTAGTCATAGCCTTCGTAGCGACGGACTTTGTCGTTGACCAGGAAACTGCCGAACTGGGCCAGGTACTTGTCGGTGTCGAGCTTGACCGAGTCTTCCCAGTTGCCCACGACCTGATCGGCATGGCCCCAGGCGGCCTGGCTGCCATTGAGGTCGCCCTTGGCTCGCAGCAACTCGCCCTTTTCGAAGTAATAGAGCAGGTCCTTGTCTTCACCCTTGTTGTTTTTTTCCAGCAGGGTCAGGGCGGCATCGAGGTTACCGGCACGCAGTTGCTGGTTGGTTTCCTGAAGCTCGTTGTCGTAGCTGCGGAAGGCCGAACAGCCAGCGAGCAGAGTGACTGCGCCAAACGCAATCGAGGTGAGGACGCGGGATGCCATGGGTACTACTTCTTCCCTGAATGAGACAGCCTGGCGTGCGGGTCGGGCTGGACGAACCCACTGGCAGGAACAGCGGCTAACCTGCCAATTCCTCATAAAAAGAGGAGCTTAAATGCCGTCTCGCGATAAAGAGGGCGCGGCATTATAAACGCGGACTCTAGCGATGTAATGGCTTTTTAACCTCAATTTGATTGGTGTTTGCCACTATCTGAGCCGCTGCTCATTGGTTGCCGGACCAGGCCGTCAGCGGGTTCTTTTCCAGGGGCCTAGGGGCGCTGACGAACACGCGCCGCAGGCTGATGACCTGGTAGCGCTGGTCCAGCGTGAAGCGCAGTTGGCCGGTCTTTCCCTGGGGCATTCGGGGTTGGCCTTTTTTCCGGCGCAGGCGAGTCACCCGGGTGGTGTTGGGGAGGTGCGCCAGGTGTGGGGGCGGCATCCTCTATCAGCATATTGAGACGCTGGCGTTCCTTGGCCCGTCTCGGGTCTTTTTTCAACGGCTGGGCCTGGACGGATGCGTAGGCCTGCGCGATAGGTGGTCCGCAGGATGATCCCGGGTCGGGTCTTTGTGGGAGTAGGGCGGGCTTGTGGCGCTGGCGGCAGGCTGTGGCCGGCGCAAGTGTTTCAACAGACGGATAAGCCTTGAGTGAAACTCATTGGGAGGGAACAATATGTTACTTCGTATTTCCATTTGAGATTCGTTCATGACTGGCCCTTCCCGTTTACTGGCGTTGCTGGTGCTGCCGGTACTCGCGCTCTGCAGCTTCAACCTGCAGGCCGATACCGTCGATGGCGCGCCCAAGGCCCTGCATCTGCTGGATTACATCGGCGCCGATTACCCGCCCACCGTTGCCGCCGGCAAGGTCATCGACGAGTCCGAATACCGCGAGCAGGTGGAGTTTCTCGGCGTCTTGCAGGGGTTGATCGCCGACCTGCCGGCCAAGCCGGAGAAGGTCGAGCTGGAGCAGGGCATCGTCAGCCTGCGCAAGGCGGTCGATGATCGCGTCGAGGGTAGTCAAGTGGCACGCCTGGCGCGGCAGATGGGCGCCAAGCTGGCGGTGGCCTATGAGGTCAGTCAGGCTCCGATCATCACCCCGGACCCTACTCGCGGTGCGCCGCTGTATGCCCAGCACTGTTCGGTCTGCCACGGTGAAAAGGGTGCCGGTGATGGCCCGGCAGGTGTCGGCATGACCCCGCCGCCGGCCAACCTGCGGGACGCCGCGCGTCTTGATCGCCTGAGTCTGTACGCCATCTACAACACGCTGGGGCTGGGTGTCGAAGGCACGGATATGCCGTCCTTCGCCGATCAGCTGGATGATCGCCAGCGTTGGGACCTGGCCACCTACATCGCCGGTTTCAGCGCTGATCCTGCCACCGCCAAGGGCGAGCAAGGCTTTAATCTGGCCGATCTGGCCCGGCAGACGCCTGGTGAGGTGCTGGCCGCCCTGGGCCCTGAGGCTGCGGCCACTTTCCGTGCTCAGCGTGCCCAGCCACCCCAGGTCAAGCGTGGCCCGGCGCAGTTGCTGGACTACACCGCTTCGACCCTGGACAAGAGCCTTGCGGCCTATCGCAACGGCGACCATGAGCAAGCCTACGATCTTTCGGTAGCGGCTTACCTGGAAGGCTTCGAGTTGGTGGAGAGCTCCCTGGACAACGTCGATGCCACGGTGCGCAAAGACACGGAGAAGGCCCTGATGGCCTACCGGCAGTCATTGCAGGACGGACTGCCGGTGGCCCAGGCCGAACAGCGCCTGGACGCCGCCAAGGCCAAGCTCAAGGAGTCCGCCGAGTTGTTGGGTGGCGACAGCCTGAGCTGGTCCCTGAGCTTTATCTCCGGCTTGCTGATCCTCCTGCGTGAAGGCCTGGAAGCCATTCTGGTACTGGCGGCGATCCTTGCGTTCCTGCGTAATACCGGCCAGCAATCGGCGGTGCGCAGTGTCAACGTCGGCTGGGGTCTGGCCCTGTTGGCCGGCCTGGCCACCTGGGCCCTGGCGGCCTATGTGATCGATGTCAGCGGGTCCCAGCGGGAACTGCTGGAAGGGGCCACGGCGTTGTTCGCCAGTGTCATGGTGCTGTGGCTCGGGGTGTGGATGCACGATCGTCGACATGCGGCGGCCTGGCAGGACTACATCAAGAGCAGCCTGGTGGGCGGCGGCGGGCGCTTCGGTTTTGCGGTGCTGGCGTTCTTCTCGGTGTATCGCGAGCTGTTCGAGGTGATCCTGTTCTACGAGACCTTGTGGCTGCAGGCAGGTCCTGCCGGGCACAACGCGGTACTGGCCGGTGGCGCCACCGCTCTGGTGTTGCTGGTGGGTCTGGCGTGGGTGATTCTGCGGGGCTCGGCCAAGCTGCCTCTGGCGCTGTTCTTCGGCATCAACGCGGCGCTGTTGTGTGCCTTGTCGGTGGTATTTGCCGGACACGGGGTCAAGGCGTTGCAGGAAGCGGGCATCTTCGGCACCCGGCCGGTAGCCTTCTTCGACTTCGACTGGCTGGGCATTCATGCCGATGCCTACTCGCTGGGGGCTCAGGCCGTGGCGATCCTGGCGATCGTGGTGCTGTACAGTCGCAGCCGCATGAGTGAGAAGCGCCGCGTGCAGGCTTCTTGAGGCGGTGCGGCTGATCGCGGGCAAGCCGGCTCCTACAAGGGGTGGCTTGCCCGTTTTGCATTTTGTGAGGAGAACATCAATGCGTGTCTGGATCGATGCCGACGCTTGCCCCAAGGCGGCCAAGGATCAGGTGGTGCGTTTTGCCTTGAAGCGCCAGTTCGAGGTGGTGCTGGTGGCCGGGCAAGCGCAGATCAAGCCGGCCTTCGCCTGCGTCAAACTGATTGTGGTGCCCAGTGGCCCGGATGCTGCCGACGATTACCTGGTGGAGCATGCAGTGCCCGGTGAACTGGTGATCTGCAGTGATGTGCCGTTGGCCGATCGTTTGGTGAAAAAGGGCGTGTCGGCCCTGGATCCGCGTGGCAAGGAGTTCGATGCGCAGAATATGGGGGAGCGCCTGGCGGTGCGTAATCTGTTCACCGATCTGCGGGAGCAGGGGCAGGTCAGTGGCGGGCAGGCGCCTTATGGCGAGCGGGAGAAGCAGGCATTCGCCAATGCCCTGGACCGGATTCTGACCCGGTTGGCGAAGGCCTGACGGAGGAGCCTGCGGCTCCTCCTGAAACGTGGTGCCTGGGGACTACTGCTCGCCTTCGTGGGTAAGCTCCAGCACCCGGTCCACCAGCTTGTTGATCCCGGAGGCGGCCTCGCTGATGGATTGCGCCAGCATGTAGGCGGGGGTGCTCACCAGCTTGCGCGCCTTGTCCTCGACGATGTCGCTCACTGCGCATTCGGCGTGGCTGGCGCCCATCTTGCCCAGGGCCGCTGCGGTATCGGCATCGTTGCCGATGGTGCAGGTCACGCCAGGACCATAGATTTTCGCCGCCAGGGCCGGGGCGATGCACATCAGGCCCACCGGCTTGCCGGCTTCGGCAAAGGCTTCGGCCAGGGCCAGGACGTCCGCCTGGACTGTGCAGGCCGCGCCTTCGGTGGCAAAGCTGGAGAGGTTCTTGGCCGCACCGAAACCGCCGGGCACGATCAGCGCATCGAAGTCTTCGACATTGGCCTCGCGCAGGTCCTTGACCTGGCCGCGGGCAATGCGCGCCGACTCCACCAGCACGTTGCGGGTCTCGGGCATGGCTTCGCCGGTCAGGTGGTTGAGCACATGCATCTGCGGGATGTTCGGGGCAAAGCACTGCACCTGGGCGCCACGCTGGTCGAGGCGCAGCAGGGTGATCACGCTTTCGTGGATCTCGGCACCGTCGAACACGCCGCAACCGGAAAGGATCACTGCAACTTTTTTGCTCATGGTTTTTTCTCCAGGTTCAGGGTGCTGACAGCATGCCAATGACCGGCGTGTTACTCCACTGG
>NZ_MOAK01000080.1:438578-442657 GCF_003732485.1 Pseudomonas protegens | reverse complement strand
CCCCCCCCCCAGCCACAGGCCGAAGCCCAGGACCAGCAGGGCGCCCAGTACCCACAGCTCGTACTTCTTGATGCTGCCGAGCATGCCTTCCATGACGGCGCCGAAGTGGTACGCCGCCGAAGCCAGGGCTACCGCCCAGATGGCTGCACCGATGCCGTTGAGCAGCAGATAGCGGCCCGGCGGATAGCCGGACAGGCCAATGGCCACCGGCATCACGGTGCGCAGGCCATAGACGAAGCGGAAGCTCAGCACCCAGATGTCCGGGTGCTTGCGGATATGTTCCAGCGCCCGATCGCCCATCATCTGCCAGCGCGGTTTGCGCGCCAGCAACTTGCGGCCATGCTTGCGCCCCAGGAAGTACCACAGCTGGTCACCGGCGTAGCTGCCGAAGAAGGCAACCACCATCACCAGGTTGATATCCATGTATCCGCGAAACGCTAGAAACCCGGCTAGAACCAGAATGGTTTCGCCTTCGAAAAACGTACCGAGAAAGAGGGCGAAGTAGCCGAAATCCTGAAGAAATTGTTGGAGCATTGTCTGGATGCTGGCGAAATGAACGCGCAGCCTACCCCTTCGACGACGTGGGGGAAAGTATCGAAATGTGTCTCGACGTGAACAATTGGGCCAATGACAATGAGTGTTGCTGCCGGTCAACAGCTTGAGCACAACTGTCATCTGTTCGTCATAATGCCCGCTTATAACTGTCACGCTCGCCCGCCAGCGCGGGCCCTGGAGTCCGCCGTGAGCTTTACCCCTGCCAGCCGCCTGTTCCCTGCCACTCGTCTTCGGCGTAACCGTCGTGATGATTTCTCGCGCCGCCTGGTGCGCGAAAACCGGCTGAGCGTGGACGACCTGATCCTGCCGGTGTTTGTGCTCGACGGTGAAAATCGCCGCGAGGCGGTGGCCTCGATGCCGGGTGTGGAGCGCCTGACCATCGACCTGTTGCTGGAAGAGGCGGCGCTCTGGGTCGATCTGGGGATTCCGGCCCTGGCGCTGTTCCCGGTGACGCCGGCCGGGCTCAAGTCCCTGGATGCGGCCGAAGCCTGGAACCCTGACGGTATCGCCCAGCGCGCCACCCGCGCCTTGCGCGAACGCTTCCCGGCGCTGGGCGTCATCACCGACGTGGCCCTGGACCCGTTCACCACCCATGGCCAGGACGGTATTCTCGACGAACAGGGTTATGTACAGAACGACATCACCGTCGATGCCCTGGTGCGTCAGGCCTTGTCCCACGCCGAGGCTGGAGCCCAGGTGGTGGCGCCGTCGGACATGATGGACGGGCGGGTCCAGGCGATCCGCGAAGCCCTGGAGCTGGCGGGGCACGTCAACGTCCGGATCATGGCCTATTCGGCCAAGTACGCCAGTGCCTACTACGGCCCCTTCCGCGATGCGGTGGGCTCGGCGCTGAACCTGGGCAAGGCCGACAAGGCCTCGTACCAGATGGACCCGGCCAATGGTGACGAAGCCCTGCATGAAGTGGCGGCGGACCTGGCGGAAGGGGCGGACATGGTCATGGTCAAGCCGGGCATGCCGTACCTGGATATCCTTTTTCGGGTCAAGGATGAATTCAAGGTGCCGACCTTTGTCTATCAGGTCAGCGGCGAATACGCCATGCACATGGCGGCGATCCAGAATGGTTGGTTGGGTGAAGGGGTTATTCTTGAATCCCTGACCGCTTTTAAACGTGCAGGTGCCGATGGCATCCTGACTTACTTTGCCGTTCGTGCTGCTCAATTGTTACGAGAGCAAAAATAGCCCTCCCAGGAACACGCGATGAATACTGAAGGACTCTCAGAAGTTGCCGTAAAAGACGCTCAGCCGGTGGTCGAGCAAGTGGTTGAAACCCCGCCGGAGCTGGAGCCCGCGCCGGCGGCCGCGGTGGTCGAGGCGCAAGTGGCGCCGGCCATTGTCATTCCCAACCTGGATGACAGCAGCCTTTATATCCATCGCGAGCTGTCGCAACTGCAGTTCAATATCCGTGTGCTGGAACAGGCGCTGGACGAGTCCTACCCGCTGCTGGAACGCCTGAAGTTCCTGCTGATCTTCTCCAGCAACCTGGACGAGTTCTTCGAGATCCGCGTCGCGGGTCTGAAGAAGCAGATCACCTTTGCCCGGGAACAGGCCGGTGCCGATGGCCTGCAACCGCACCAGGCCCTGGCCCGCATCAGCGAGCTGGTACATGGTCACGTCGATCGCCAGTACGCGATCCTCAACGACATCCTGCTGCCGGAACTGGAGAAGCATCAGATTCGCTTCATCCGTCGCCGTCACTGGACCACCAAGCTCAAGACTTGGGTCCGGCGTTTCTTCCGCGACGAGATCGCGCCGATCATCACCCCCATCGGCCTCGACCCGACGCACCCGTTCCCGCTGCTGGTGAACAAGAGCCTGAACTTTATCGTCGAGCTGGAAGGCATCGATGCCTTCGGTCGCGACTCCGGCCTGGCGATCATCCCGGCGCCGCGTCTGCTGCCGCGGATCATCAAGGTGCCGGAAGAAGTCGGCGGCCCTGGCGACAACTATGTGTTCCTCTCGTCGATGATCCACGCTCACGCCGATGACCTGTTCCAGGGCATGAAGGTGAAAGGCTGCTATCAATTCCGCCTGACCCGTAACGCCGACCTGGCGGTGGACACCGAAGACGTCGAAGATCTGGCCCGCGCCCTGCGCGGCGAGCTGTTCTCCCGTCGCTACGGTGACGCGGTGCGTCTGGAAGTGGCCGACACCTGCCCGAAACACCTGTCGGACTACCTGCTCAAACAGTTCAACCTGCACGAGACCGAGCTCTATCAGGTCAACGGCCCGGTGAACCTGACGCGGCTGTTCAGCATCACCGGCCTGGACAGTCATCCGGAGCTGCAATACACCCCGTTCACCCCGCAGATCCCGAAACTGCTGCAGAACAGCGAGAATATCTTCAGCGTCATCAGCAAGCAGGACATCCTGCTGCTGCACCCGTTCGAGTCCTTCACCCCCGTGGTCGACCTGCTGCGCCAGGCCGCCAAGGACCCGCATGTGCTGGCGGTGCGCCAGACCCTGTACCGCAGCGGCGCCAACTCGGAGATCGTCGACGCCCTGGTGGACGCGGCGCGCAATGGCAAGGAAGTCACCGCGGTGATCGAACTGCGCGCGCGTTTCGATGAAGAGTCCAACCTGCAGATGGCCAGCCGTCTGCAGGCCGCCGGCGCGGTGGTGATCTACGGCGTGGTGGGCTTCAAGACCCACGCCAAGATGATGCTGATCCTGCGTCGCGAGGCGGGCGAGATCGTACGTTACGCGCACCTGGGTACCGGCAACTACCACGCGGCCAACGCCCGTCTGTACACCGACTACAGCCTGCTGACATCCGACGATGCCTTGTGCGAAGACGTCGGCAAGCTGTTCAGCCAGCTGATCGGCATGGGCAAGACCTTGCGCATGAAGAAGCTGCTGCACGCGCCGTTCACCCTGAAGAAGGGCATGCTCGACATGATCGCTCGGGAGACTCAGTTCGCCCTGGACGGCAAGCCGGCGCACATCATTGCCAAGTTCAACTCGCTGACCGATCCAAAGATCATCCGCGCGCTGTACAAGGCCAGCCAGTCCGGCGTGCGCATCGATCTGGTGGTGCGGGGCATGTGCTGCCTGCGTCCGGGGATTGCCGGGGTTTCCCACAACATCCACGTGCGTTCGATCATCGGCCGCTTCCTGGAGCACACCCGAGTGTTCTATTTCCTCAACGGTGGTGAGGAGCAGATGTTCCTTTCCAGTGCCGACTGGATGGAGCGCAACCTCGACAAGCGGGTCGAGACCTGCTTCCCGGTGGAAGGCAAGAAGCTGATCCTGCGGGTCAAGAAAGAGCTGGAGAGTTATCTCACTGATAACACCCACAGCTGGAGCCTGCAGTCCGACGGTCGTTACATCCGCAACACGCCGACCGGCAACCAGAACCCGCGCAGTGCCCAGGCGACCCTGCTCGAGCGTCTCGGCAGCCCGGTGCTGCCGGTGCGCTAAGCGCGTCAGGCGTCGCTGATAATAAAAAGGCCAGCCCGATCACCGGGCTGGCCTTTTTTGTGCAGCTTGCAAGAGCTGTAGGAGCT
>NZ_MOAK01000080.1:416412-438522 GCF_003732485.1 Pseudomonas protegens | reverse complement strand
CTCTTCGCCGGCAAGCCGGCTCCTGCAGGTCTGTGGCAGGGTCAGCGGACGTTGAGCACGATGCCGACCCGGGTCAGCCATTCGGCTTCCAGGGCGAAGTCGGCCTGGGTCAGCTGGTTTTCATCCAGCCAGTTTTCCGGGAACTCCACATCCAGATGATCGCCATCGGCGCTCAGGCTCACCTGAGGCATCTGCTGGGTGCCACGGATGTGATGGAACAGGATGGCGAAGCGCAGCAGCACGCACAGGCGGATCAGCTTGATGCCGTCATCGCCGAACTCGGCGAATTTCTCCTTGGGAATGTTGCGGCGGTGGCCGCGCACCAGCAGGGCCAGCATCTGCTGGTCTTCCCGGGAGAAGCCCGCCAGGTCCGAGTGCTCGATCAGGTAGGCGCCATGCTTGTGGTAGTGGTAGTGGGCGATATCCAGCCCCACTTCGTGCACCTTGGCGGCCCAGCCCAGCAGCTCGCGCCAGACACCGTCCTCCAGGTCCCAGTCCGCCGCCACCTGGTCGAAGGCGCGCAGGGCCTTGCCTTCGACGCGGGAGGCCTGCTCCAGGTCCACGTGGTAGCGCTCCATCAGCGAGCCGAGGGTGCGTTCACGGACGTCTTCATGGTGGTGGCGGCCCAGCAGGTCGTAGAGCACGCCTTCACGCAGGGCGCCCTCGCAGTGGTCCATGCGCTGCAGTTCAAGGGCGTCGAAGATCGCTTCGAGAATCGCCAGGCCGGCGGGGAAGATCGCCCGGCGATCGGGCTTGATGCCTTCGAAGTCGATCTTCTCGGCATCACCGAGCTTGAACAGTTTGCGCTTGAGCCAGGCCAGGCCCTCGGCATTGACTTCGCCGCTGCCCTGGCCGCCGGCCTTGAGGGCCAGGCCAATGGCGCGGATGGTCCCGGAGGAGCCGATGGCTTCGTCCCAGGTCAGGCGATGCAAGGCATGCTCGATGCTCATGATCTCCAGCCGCGCTGCGGTGTAGGCCTGGGCGTAGCGGGCCGGAGTGATCTTGCCGTCGCGGAAGTAGCGCTGGGTGAAGCTGACGCAGCCCATCTGCAGGCTTTCCCGCAGCAGGGGCTCGAAGCGCTGGCCGATGATGAATTCGGTACTGCCGCCACCGATGTCGGCGACCAGGCGCTTGCCCGGGGTATCGGCGAGGGTGTGGGACACTCCGAGATAGATCAGGCGGGCCTCTTCACGGCCGGAGATGACCTCGACCGGGTGGCCGAGAATCTCCTCGGCCCGGCGAATGAACTCACCGCGGTTGCGGGCTTCACGCAGGGCGTTGGTGCCGACGATACGCACTGTGCCCTGGGGCATGCCGTTGATCAGTTGGGCGAAGCGCTTGAGGCAGTCGAGCCCGCGCTGCATGGATTCTTCGTTGAGCTGGCGTTCTTCGTTGATTCCGGCGGCCAGTTGAACCTTTTCACCGAGCCGCTCGAGAATGCGGATTTCACCGTTCCGGGCCTTGGCCACGACCATGTGAAAGCTGTTGGAGCCCAGATCGATCGCGGCGATCAGGGACAGATTCTTGGCTTGGGATTGGGGCATGGTTGGGGGTCTCGGTCGATAACCTCGCCATCCTGCCACGATCAACGGCTCGCGCCAACGCGCAGTGTCCAATGCGTTGATTCAACGCATGAAACCCTCGGCAGACTGTGCTGCCGCTGTTCACCGGGCAGCCGGCTCCTACGACCCGGGAGCCTCAAGCCTGCTCGGTGCTGCCAATGAAGTTCGCCAGCTCGGCGGTCTGCGGATGAGCGAACAGCTGCCTGGGATCTCCCACTTCATGCACCTTGCCTTGGTGCATGAACACCAGCTTGTCGCCCACCTCGCGGGCAAAGCGCATCTCATGGGTGACCATGATCAGGGTCATGCCGTCCCGGGCCAGCTGACGCACCACGCTGAGCACTTCATTGACCAGTTCCGGGTCCAGGGCCGAGGTGATCTCATCGCACAACAGTACCTTGGGCGACATCGCCAGGGCGCGGGCAATGGCGACCCGTTGCTGCTGGCCACCGGACAGCCGATCCGGAAACGCATCGAACTTCTCCGCCAGACCGACCCGGGCCAGCATCTGCCGCGCCAGCTCGGCAGCCCGGGCCTTGGGCACCTTCTGCACTACTTGCGGGGCCAGCATCACGTTTTCGCCCACGGTCAGGTGAGGGAACAGGTTGAACTGCTGGAACACCATGCCGACCTTCTGTCGCAGGCTGCGCAGATCGGCGCGGGCGGCGTCCAGGTATTCCCCGTCGACTTCGATCACGCCGTCGTTGATCGACTCCAGGCCGTTGAGGGTGCGCAGCAGGGTGCTTTTGCCCGAGCCGCTGCGACCGATGATCGCCACTACCTGGCCCTCCTCGATGCTCAGGTCGATGCCTTTGAGCACATGGTGCTCGCCGTAATATTTATGCAGGGCGGAAATTCTAAGCAGAGGCATGCAGTCTCCTTTCCAGGTAGCGCGCGCTGAGGGACAGGGGGTAGCAGAGCAGGAAGTAACCGAGGGCCACCAGGCCATAGACCATGAAGGGTTCGAAGGTGGCATTGGCCAGCATGCCGCCGGTCTTGGTCAGCTCGGTGAAACCGATGATCGAGGTCACCGCCGTGCCTTTGACCACTTGCACCGAGAAACCCACGGTGGGCGCCACGGCGATACGCAAGGCCTGGGGCAGGATCACATGGCGCAGCTGTTCATAGGGATTGAGCGCCAGGCTCGACGAAGCTTCCCACTGCCCGTGGGGGATCGACTCGACACAGCCGCGCCAGATCTCCGCCAGGTAGGCGCTGCTGAACAGGGTCAGGGCGACGGCGGCCGCCAGCCAGGGCGAGATATCCACACCCAGCAAGGCAATACCGAAGAACACCAGAAACAGCTGCATCAGCAGCGGCGTGCCCTGGAACAGTTCTATATAGGTGCGGGCGCAGGAGCGGGCCCAGCCCTTGTCGGAGATCCTCAGGGTCATGACCAGCAGGCCGATCACACCGCCGCCGACAAAGGCCACCAACGACAGCAGCAGGGTCCACTGCAATCCGCTGAGCAGGTTGCGCAGGATGTCCCAGAAGGTGAAGTCGCTCATCGGCCGTTCCTCAGGATGTAGCGTTGGCCGAACCAGTTCAGCACCTGGCGGATCAGCAGGGCCATGCACAGGTAGATCAGGGTGGTCAGGGCGTAGGTTTCAAAAGCGCGGAAGTTGCGCGACTGGATGAAGTTGGCGGCGAAGCTCAGCTCCTCGGTGGCGATCTGCGAGCACACTGCCGAGCCCAGCATGACGATGATGATCTGGCTGCACAGGGCGGGCCAGACCTTGCCCAGGGCCGGCAGCAGCACCACGTGGCGAAAGGCTTCGAAGCGGCTCATGGCCAGGGCCGCGGCGGCTTCCAGCTGGCCCTTGGGAATCGCCTGGATGCCGGCGCGGATGATTTCCGTTGAGTAGGCGCCGAGGTTGATCACCATCGCCAGGACCGCCGCCTGCCACTCGGAAATCTGCAGGCCCAGGGACGGCAGCCCGAAGAAGATGAAAAACAACTGCACCAGGAACGGCGTGTTGCGGATCAGCTCGACGTAGACGCCGAAGATCGCCGCCAGGGGCTGGATCTTCCATGCCCGCACCAGGGCCCCGGCTATCCCCAGGCTGACCCCCAGCAAGGTGCCTATGGCGGTCAACTCCAGGGTGAACAGGGCGCCGCGCAGCAGCAGGCCGGTATTTTCCAGCACCGGCAGGAAGTCGAACTGATAAGCCATGCTCAAGCTCCGGGGCGACGATCAGAGGTCAGCCGGCAGCGGCTCTTTGAGCCACAACTGGGAGTTCTTCTCCAGGGCGCCGTCAGCCTTGGCGGCACTGAGGATCTGGTTGACCTTGTCCAGCAACTCCGGCTGGTTCTTGTTGACGCCGACGTAGACCGGGGAGTCCTTGAGCTTGATCTTCATCGCCGGGATACGTTTGGGATTGCGTTGGCTGATGGCGACCATCACCACATTGCCGCTGGCGATCAGGTCCACCTGGCCGGCGAGGTAGGCGGCGATGGTGGAGTTGTTGTCCTCGAAGCGCTTGATGGTCGCGCCTTGCGGAGCCACGGCGCTCAGCTCGATGTCCTCGATGGCGCCCCGAGTGACGCTGATGGTCTTGCCCTTGAGATCGTCAAGGCCGGCGATGGCTGCGTCGGGCGGGCCGAAGACCGCGAGGTAGAAGGGCGCATAGGCCTTGGAGAAGTCGATGACCTTCTCCCGCTCCGGGTTCTTGCCGAGGCTGGAGATCACCAGATCCACCTTGCCGGTGGTGAGGAACGGAATGCGGTTGGTGCTGTTGACCGGGGTCAGCTCCAGCTTGACCTTGAGCTGCTCGGCCAGCAGGCGCGCGGTGTCGATGTCCAGGCCCCGGGGCTGCATGTCCGGACCTACCGAGCCGAAGGGCGGGAAGTCCTGGGGCACGGCGACCTTGAGGGTGCCGCGGGCTACCACGTCTTCCAGGGCACTGGCCTGGGCTGGGGCCTGGGCCAGCAGCACGCTGGCAAACAGGGCACAGAGCAGGGCGCTGCAGCGTTTGGTCATGGCGAATCTCCGCAAGTCGTGGGAAGTGATTTCTGTGTGGCGACAGAGCACAGGCCATGCCAACACGTGGAAAAGGCTCTGGAAACACGGGTTTTACTGGCTTTTATCGGTCTTACTGGTCTGAACAGTTGCGGGTTTTTTCGCACTCGGATCGGGCGTGGGGTCGTACCGTCGACCCCCCTTGGGGCACGACTTGCCGGGGTCGGTGAATAGCTTTACAAGGGAGTTTTTCCTGCACCGGCCAGCCTCAAGCCCATGAATTCGATTACCCGTGCCGTACCCGAAGTGGCGCTGCAAGCCATTCGCCAATTGATCAGCGAGCAGGGCTTCGGCCCGGGCGATGCGCTGCCTTCGCAGCGAGATCTGGCGCTGCAGTTGGGGGTCAGTCGGGCGTCGTTGCGTGAGGCGTTGTCATCCTTGAGCGCGCTGGGGGTGATCAGTGTGCAGCCGGGCAAGGGGGTGTTCGTCCAGGCGCCCGAGGCTCCGGCAGCCGGTGTCGGCTTGAGTTGGTCGTTCGCCGCCCAGGCTTCACCTGTGGATATCTTCCAGTTGCGCTATGCCCTGGAGGGCTTTGCCGCGGGTTTGGCGGCGGTGACCCTGACCGCTGACGAGCTGGACGCCCTGGAAGACAATGTCGAGGCCATGCGTCGCGAGTTGCGGGCCGGGGATTTCGAGGCGGCGGCGCGGCTGGATTTCGAGTTCCACCGCAAGATCCTCCTGGCCAGCGGCAACCAGGCGATGCTGAGTATCCTCAGCACCAGCGCCGAGATCTTCCTGGAAAGTCAGAAACTACCGTTCATCCGACCCGAGCGGGCCATGGAGACTTGGCAGGAGCATCGCAAGATCCTCCGCGCCCTGGCCCGGCACGCCTCGGGGGCGGCACAAAAGGCCATGCAGGAGCATGTGCGCAATGCCGCCCTGCGCACCGGAATCGCCTTTGTCACCCCCGCTTCTTCTTGAGCTGAGCTATACCCAAACTCATGGGGCACCATAGTTAGAGTCAATCATCTCCGGCTTCCTGAACGCGGGAAGGGCAGATATGATGGGCCACGTTTTTTTGCTTACAACCTGGAGAATTCCATGAGCAGCGATCTTATCAAACACGTCAGCGATGCCAGCTTCGAGGCCGACGTACTCAAAGCCGAAGGCGCTGTACTGGTCGACTACTGGGCTGAGTGGTGCGGCCCATGCAAAATGATCGCTCCGGTTCTGGACGAAATTGCTGAAACCTACAAAGGCAAACTGACCGTTGCCAAGCTGAACATCGACGAAAACCAGGAAACCCCGGCCAAGCACGGCGTGCGTGGTATCCCAACCCTGATGCTGTTCAAGAACGGCAACGTCGAAGCCACCAAGGTCGGTGCGCTGTCGAAGTCGCAACTGGCTGCCTTCCTCGACGCCAACATCTAAGCGTCGATTCGGCACCATTGAAAAAGCCCCGCAAAATGCGGGGCTTTTTCGTAATTGAGGGCTAGACGCTCCGAAACTCAGGTGTTACATTCGGCCCCGCACTGGTTTCTCCAGTGCCCCCTGCAAGCCGTCGCCGACGCTCTCCTTTTCGAATAAGTACGCGATCCTGTCGCCTTCTCTGCGGCGCGGCCTCATTAAGCCAAAAGCTTAATTTCCCCCCTCTATAAATGATTACGTCATTCCTATATGAATCTGACTGAACTCAAGCAAAAGCCGATTACCGAACTGCTCGAATTGGCCGAACAGATGGGCATAGAAAATATGGCCCGTTCGCGCAAGCAGGACGTGATTTTCTCCCTGCTGAAAAAGCACGCGAAAAGCGGTGAGGAAATCTCCGGTGATGGCGTGCTGGAGATCCTCCAGGACGGCTTCGGCTTCCTTCGCTCTGCTGACGCCTCCTATCTCGCTGGCCCGGACGATATCTACGTCTCGCCAAGCCAGATCCGTCGCTTCAACTTGCGCACCGGTGACACCATCGTTGGCAAGATCCGCCCTCCCAAGGAAGGCGAGCGTTACTTCGCGCTGCTCAAGGTCGATACCATCAACTATGACCGCCCAGAGAACGCGAAGAACAAGATTCTGTTCGAGAACCTGACGCCGCTGTTCCCGACCGTGCGCATGAAGATGGAAGCCGGCAACGGTTCCACCGAAGACCTGACCGGTCGTGTGATCGATCTGTGCGCCCCGATCGGTAAAGGCCAGCGTGGTCTGATCGTTGCTCCGCCAAAGGCGGGCAAGACCATCATGCTGCAGAACATTGCGTCGAACATCACGCGCAACAACCCTGAAGTTCATCTGATCGTGCTGCTGATCGACGAGCGTCCGGAAGAAGTGACCGAAATGCAGCGCACCGTGCGCGGCGAAGTGGTCGCCTCCACCTTCGACGAGCCGCCAACCCGCCACGTGCAAGTGGCCGAGATGGTGATCGAGAAGGCCAAGCGCCTGGTTGAACACAAGAAGGACGTGGTGATCCTGCTGGACTCCATCACCCGTCTGGCCCGTGCCTACAACACCGTGATCCCGAGCTCCGGCAAGGTCCTGACCGGTGGTGTCGATGCCCACGCCCTGGAGAAACCGAAGCGTTTCTTCGGCGCCGCGCGGAACATCGAGGAAGGCGGCTCGCTGACCATCATCGCCACCGCGCTGGTTGAAACCGGCTCGAAGATGGACGAAGTGATCTACGAAGAGTTCAAGGGTACCGGCAACATGGAACTGCCCCTGGATCGCAAGATCGCTGAAAAGCGCGTCTTCCCGGCAATCAACATCAACCGTTCCGGCACCCGCCGCGAAGAGTTGCTGACCGCCGACGACGAGCTGCAGCGCATGTGGATCCTGCGCAAGCTCCTGCATCCCATGGATGAAGTCGCTGCCATCGAGTTCCTGGTCGACAAGTTGAAACAGACCAAGACCAACGATGAGTTCTTCCTGTCGATGAAACGCAAGTAAATCGATCAGGCCAGCAAGAGCCGGGGAAACCCGGCTTTTTGCTATCTGACATTCTCTATTCTGAACCTGTGGGTTCGGCGCTAAACTGCCTGCCCCGAATGCCACGGCGAAAACGAGGCTCACGCATGCAGTATCGCGACTTGCGCGACTTTATCAGCGGCCTGGAACAGCGCTCGGAACTCAAGCGCATCCAGGTTCCGGTGTCCCCAGTGCTGGAAATGACCGAGGTCTGCGATCGCACCTTGCGTGCCAAAGGCCCGGCCCTGCTGTTTGAAAACCCCACCGGTTATGACATCCCCGTGCTCGGCAACCTGTTCGGTACCCCCGAGCGCGTGGCGCTGGGCATGGGCGCCGAAGCCGTCAGCGAACTGCGCGAGATCGGCAAGCTGCTGGCCTTCCTCAAGGAGCCGGAGCCGCCCAAGGGCTTGAAGGATGCCTGGTCCAAGCTGCCGATCTTTCGCAAGATCATTTCCATGGCGCCCAAGGTGGTCAAGGATGCGGTCTGCCAGGAAGTGGTGATCGAAGGCGACGACGTCGACCTCGGCATGCTGCCGGTACAGACCTGCTGGCCAGGCGACGTCGGGCCGCTGATCACCTGGGGCCTGACGGTAACCAAGGGGCCGAACAAGGACCGGCAGAACCTCGGCATCTATCGTCAGCAGGTGATTGGCCGCAATAAGGTGATCATGCGCTGGTTGAGCCATCGCGGCGGTGCCCTGGATTACCGCGAGTGGTGCGAGAAGCACCCGGGCACGCCGTTCCCGGTGTCCGTTGCCCTGGGGGCCGACCCGGCAACCATCCTGGGGGCCGTGACCCCGGTGCCGGACAGCCTCTCCGAATACGCTTTCGCCGGTCTGCTGCGGGGCAACCGCACCGAACTGGTGAAGTGTCGTGGCAATGACCTGCAAGTGCCGGCCACCGCCGAAATCATCCTTGAAGGAGTGATTCATCCCGGCGAGATGGCCGACGAAGGCCCGTACGGCGACCACACTGGCTACTACAACGAAGTCGACAGCTTCCCGGTGTTCACCGTGGAGCGCATCACCCATCGCATCAAGCCGATCTATCACAGTACCTACACCGGCCGGCCGCCGGATGAGCCAGCGATTCTCGGCGTGGCGCTGAACGAAGTCTTCGTGCCGATCCTGCAGAAGCAGTTCCCGGAAATCACCGACTTCTACCTGCCGCCAGAAGGCTGCTCGTACCGCATGGCGGTGGTGACCATGAAGAAGCAGTACCCGGGCCACGCCAAGCGGGTAATGCTGGGTGTCTGGTCGTTTTTGCGACAGTTCATGTACACCAAATTCGTTATCGTCACCGACGACGATATCAATGCCCGGGACTGGAACGACGTGATCTGGGCCATCACCACGCGCATGGACCCCAAGCGCGACACGGTGATGATCGACAACACCCCGATCGACTACCTCGACTTCGCCTCGCCGGTGTCTGGCCTGGGTTCGAAGATGGGGCTCGATGCCACCCACAAGTGGCCCGGAGAAACCACCCGAGAGTGGGGCCGGGTCATCGTCAAGGATGAGGCGGTCACCCGCCGGATCGATGCCATCTGGAATCAGTTAGGAATAGATTGATGCGTGTAACCTTGCAGCCCTCCGGAGCGGTGCTTGAGACGCTGCCCGGCGAGCGGATTCTCGATGCGGCGCGGCGCCTGGGCTACGAATGCCCGCAGAGCTGCCGCAATGGCAACTGTCACGTGTGCGCGGCCCTGCTGGTGGAGGGCAGCGTGCAGCAAGCCGGCGATGTGCGTGATCACGGTGAGTTCTACACTTGCATTGCAGAGCCGCTGGAAGACTGCATTGTGCTGTGGGATGGCGTCCTTGCGCTGGGAGAGTTGCCGGTGCGCAGCCTGTCGTGTCAGCTCACTGAGTGCCTTGAGGTCGGCGGCGATGTCTGGCGGGTCCGGTTGCGGGCGCCGGCCGGCAAGCCACCTCGCTATCACGCGGGCCAGTACCTGATGCTGGAGCGGGATAACGGTGAGAAATCGGCCTTCTCCCTGGCTTCGGCGCCCCATTGCGGGCGTGATCTGGAGCTGCATGTGCTGGTGCGCGAAAACAGTGCACAGAGCTTGATGGAGCAGTTGCAGCGCAACCGCATGGCTCGGGTCGAATTGCCTTTTGGCGACACTCACCTGGCCGAGTTGCCGGAGGGCCCGCTGGTGCTGATCGCTGCCGGTACCGGTATGGCGCAGATGCACAGCCTGATCGAGCACTGCCGGGCCAAAGGCTTCAAGTATCCGGTGCACCTGTATTGGGGTGTACGCCGGCCGGAAGATTTCTATCAGTTGGAACACTGGGATGAGTGGCAGCAACTGCCCAATCTCTATCTGCACAAGGTGGTCAGCGACCTGTGCGGTTGGGAAGGGCGCTGCGGCATGCTGCATGAGGCGGTTTGCGAGGACATCACCGACCTGTCGTCGGTGCATGTCTATGCCAGCGGCTCGCCAGCCATGATCTACGCCACCCTGGATGCTCTGGTGGACGCCGGTATGGATGCCCATCAGATGCGTGCGGACGTGTTCGCCTACGCCCCGCGGCCCTGACGGCATCAGGCCCGTGCCCTTCGTTATAACTCTGTATATAGCCCATCGGTATTTAGCTAATTAAATAAATACCGGTAGGTTATATATAAGCCTTCAACTTGAGTGCTGTTCTAGTGGCACTTAACTTGCCTTGAAACTTATGTGTCTTGTAGTTACTGCCAAGCGTTCTATTAAGTAACTTCTTTTACGCGGGGAGCCGAACGCTATTCGCCATGACAGCCCTTGAATCCAGTTATCTGAATCTGGCTTACCCTCCGCGGCTCGATCTGGGACCGCAGCTGACTCACGAACAACTTCTCAGTTCCATGCAGTCCACCATGGCCTTGCATAAGGGCGGCCCGGTCTGGTTGTTTGCCTATGGTTCATTGATCTGGCGCCCGGAGTGTTCGGCGGTCGAGCGCATGCGTGGCCGGGTGCATGGCTATCATCGCGGTCTCTACCTGTGGTCCCACGAGCATCGCGGTACCCCGGAGCTGCCGGGGCTAGTGTTCGGTCTGGATCGCGGGGGCTCCTGCAGCGGCTTTGCCTATCGGCTGCCGGAGGAGCAGTTGGATGCGTCGCTATATGCCCTGTGGCAACGTGAAATGCCTTATCCCTCTTACCGTCCGCACTGGCTCAACTGCCGCCTTGAGGATGGCAGCCAGGTCCAGGCCCTGGGCTTTGTGCTGGAACGGCACCTGCCCAGCTATGCCGGCAATCTGCCGGATCATGTACTGAGTCAGGTGTTCGAAAGCGCTTGCGGGCGTTATGGCACCACCCGCGATTATGTCGAGCAGACGGTCCAGGCTCTGCGTAGCCACGCCATGCCGGATCGCAACCTGGAGGCGCGGCTCAAGCGCTGCAAGGGCGCTGTCGCCCATTGAGCCTCGGTAGCCGGTCTCAGCGAACCTGCACCACGACTTTGCCCACCGCTTTGCGCTGACCGAGGTCATCAATGGCACGGGCGGCTTCGATCAGTGGATAGACTTGGGATACCAGCGGTTTCAGTTTGCCTTCGGCGAACCAGCCGAACAGCTGCTGGAAATTCGCGGCATTGTCCTGGGGTTGGCGTTGGGCGAAGGAGCCCCAGAACACACCCACCACAGCCGCTCCCTTGAGCAGCGCCAGGTTCACGGGCAGTTCGGGAATGCGCCCGCTGGCAAAGCCCACCACCAGCAGGCGGCCATTCCAGGCAATGGAGCGGATGGCCTGGTCGAACAGGTCACCGCCCACCGGATCGTAGATCACGTCGGCACCGTTGCCATCGGTCAGGCGCTTGATCTCGTCCTTCAGGTTGCTTTCGCTGTAGTTGATCAGCTCATCGGCACCGGCGGCCTTGGCCACCGCGAGCTTTTGCGCACTGCTGGCGGCGGCGATCACCCGAGCGCCCATGGCCTTGCCGATTTCCACCGCCGCCAATCCGACTCCGCCCGAGGCACCGAGCACCAGCAGGGTTTCGCCGGGTTGCAGGTTGCCTCGCTGCTTGAGGGCGTGCATCGAGGTGCCGTAGGTCATGCTGAAGGCGGCAGCGGTGTTGAAGTCCATGGCGGCGGGGATCGGCAGCACGTTGTAGCCCGGCACCGCTACCTGCTCGGCAAAGCTGCCCCAGCCGGTCAGGGCCATGACCCGGTCGCCTACCTTGAGATGGCTGATCTTCTCGCCCACCGCGCTGACAACGCCGGCCGCTTCGCCACCCGGGGAGAATGGGAACGGTGGCTTGAACTGGTACTTGCCCTCGATGATCAGGGTGTCCGGGAAGTTGACACCCGCGGCATGCACCTCCAGCAGGATCTCGTTCTTCTTCGGCACAGGGCTTGCGACCTCTTCCAGCACCAGCGTTTCGGCGGGGCCGAAGGCTTTGCACAGCACGGCTTTCATCAGGGCTATTCCTTTGGGAGTGGTGGCCGATAAGTGTAGGAGTGTGAATCAGGCGGTCAACGAGCATGCCCAGCCCTGATGGTCAGCCATAAGCTTGTGCTTGGGCTCAGGCGGGCGGGCCTTTATGCTAGGCCGCAAACCGGATTAAGGAGCGAATTGTGAAAGCGTGGATCATGTTGCTGCTGGCCCTCTCCCTGCCGATGGCGGCCGGGGCTGAAGAGGCCAAAGAAGGCGAAGCACCGAAAGTCAGCTACATCAGTCTGAGCCCACCATTCGTAGGCAACTATGGCCTGGATGGCGGCCCCAAGCTCAAGGTCTACAAGGCCGACGTGGCCCTGCGGGTGACCGGCGATGCCTCGGCCCAGGCGGTCAAGGCTAACGAGCCGCTGATTCGCAACCAGTTGGTGGCGCTGTTCGCCCAGCAGACCACCGACACCATGAACAACGTCGAGGCCAAGGAAAAGCTGCGCCAGGAAGCCCTCAAGCAGGTGCAACAGGTGATGAACGATGAAACCGGCAAGCCGGTGGTGGAAGATCTGTTGTTCAACAACCTGATCATCCAGTAACCCTGCCAACTGTAGGAACGGCTTGCCAGCGCAGACGTCCGAGAGGGCGATGCAGGGCTTGAGTGGCCCTTCGCCGGCAAGCCGGCTCCTACAAGGTGTGGGTCATGAGGCGAGGCTTTTGCGAAAGCGCGCCAGGGCGATGGCGAAGAACAGTAGGCCGATTGCTGTCAGCGCCAGCAGGTCCGGCCAGACGACGTTGACCCCGGCATCGCGAAACAGGATTGCCGCGCTGAGGCTGACGAAGTGGGTCGAGGGTGAGCCCTGCATGACCCATTGCAGCCATTGCGGCATGCTGTCCAGCGGCGTGCTGCCACCGGACAGCAGCAGCATGGGAATGATCACCGGGATCGCCAGCAGGCCAAACTGCGGGGTGGAGCGGGCCAGGGTGGCAAGGAAGATCCCTAGGGCGGTACTGGCGAACAGATACAATGCGGTGACCATCAGAAACAGCCCCATCGAGCCGGCCAACGGCACTCCCAGCACGCCTTTGACTATCACCTCCAGCGATATCCAGGTGCACAGCACCACCACCAGCATATTGCTCCAGATTTTCGCCAACATGATCTCCAGGGCCGTCAGCGGCAGTACCAGCAAGTGGTCGAGGGTACCGTGCTCGCGCTCGCGCAGCAGCGCGGTGCCGGTGAGCACAATGGCCAGGATGGTGATGTTGTTGACGATCTGGATCACCGCAAGAAACCAGCCGCCCTCCAGGTTGGTGTTGAATAACGCACGGGTGGTCAGCAGGGCCGGGGCCTTGCTCGCGGCATCCGCCTGGTTGGCATAGTTGAGCAACTCGCGCTGGAAGATCCGGCCAATGTAGCCGGCGCCCATGAACGCCTGGCTCATGGCGGTGGCGTCGACGTTGACCTGCACCGCCGGCTGGCGGCCGGCCAGCAGGTCGCTCTGGAAGTTGGCGGGGATATTGATCACGAAGGTGTACTGGCCGCTGTCCATCACCTTGTCCAGTTGGTCGTAGGGCAGGGCGACCGGGTTCTGGAACTCCGGCGGTTGCAGGGCCTCTGCCAATTGTCGTGACAGTGCGCTGTGGTCTTCATCCACCAGGGCCACGCTGGCGTTGTGTACACCAATGACCGAGCCGGCTGCCGGCAGGTAGATGGCCACGGTAAAGGCATACAGCAGGAACAGCAGCAAGACGCTGTCGTGGCGCAGGCTGGTGAGTTCCTTGAGACCCAGACGCAGGATGTGGGCGAGCCGATTCATCAGACCTCCTGCTTTTTCAACATGATCAGGCTGAGCCCGGTGAAACCGAGGAAGAACCCGATCAGTGCCAGGCACTGAGGCCACAGCTCCCGCAGGTCCAGGGCCTTGGTGAAGGTGCCGACGGCGATGTCGAGAAAGTACCCGGCGGGGAATAACTGCCCCATGATCGCCGCCGATCCTTCCAGGGATGAGCGCGGTACGATCAGCCCGGAGAACTGGATCGTGGGTAGGCTGGTGATGATCATGGTGCCGAGGATCGCCGCGATCTGCGTGCGGGTGAAGGCCGAGATCAGCAGGCCCATGCTGGTGGTGGCCAGCACGTAGAGTACGCCACCCAGGGCCAGGGTCAGGCCGCTGCCCTTGAAGGGCACGCCGAACAGCCAGCGGTTCATGGCCACCAGCAAGCCCAGGTTGACCAGGCTCACGGCCAGGTAGGGCGCCTGCTTGCCGAGGAGGAACTCCAGGCGGGTCAGGGGGGTGGCATAGAAGTTGGTGATCGAGCCCAGTTCCTTTTCGCGAACGATGCCCAGGGCGGTAAGCATGGCCGGAATGAACGCCAGGATCAGCGCCATCACCCCGGGGCCGATGGCATTCACGCTGACCACGTCCTGGTTGTAGCGAAAGCGCGTTTCCAGCTTGGCTGCGGGCCTTGAATTAAGTGCCGGGCTGCTTTGTTCGGCCAGGCGCTCGAGGTTGGCCTGGTGCACCGCCTCGACGTAGTTGCGGCTGGTTTCCGCGCGAAACGGCATGCCGCCATCCAGCCAGGCTGCCACTGCCGGTTGACGGCCGGCGTACAGGTCGCGGCCAAAGCCGGGAGGGATTTCCAGGGCCAGCTTGATCTCCGAACGCTGCAGGCGCCGATGCAGTTCGGCGGAGCTGCGGATGGTGGGCTTTTCTTCGAAGTAGCGTGAGCTGCGGAAGGCCTCCAGGTAGGCGCGGCTTTGCGGAGTCTGGTCCTGGTCGTAGACGGCGAAGGCGAGTTTTTCCACATCCAGGGAAATGCCGTAGCCAAAGATCACCATCATGAAAATCGCCCCCAGCAGGGCAAAGCCCAGGCGCACCTTGTCCCGCATTAGTTCCTTGCCTTCCCGGGTAGCCACCGCCAGCAGTCGGGCCAGGCTCAGGCCTGAACGCGGAGGCGCGATGGCGTGGCTGGCGGCAGCCGCCGGAGGAGGGGGTGGCGGTGTGTCCGCAGGCCCTTGGGCCTCTTCCAGGCAGCGGACGAACGCCGCCTCCAGGGTTTCGCCGGCAAATTGCTGCTGCAGCTCCGCCGGAGTGTCACAGGCCAGTACCTTGCCGGCGTGCATCAGCGAAATGCGGTCGCAGCGCTGGGCCTCGTTCATGAAGTGGGTGGAGAGGAAGATCGTCACTCCCTGTTCCCTGGACAGCTCGATCAGCAGGCGCCAGAAATCGTCACGGGCTGCCGGGTCCACCCCGGAGGTGGGTTCGTCAAGGATCAGCACTTCCGGGCGATGCAGCACCGCTACCGCCAGGGACAGGCGCTGGCGCAGGCCCAGGGGCAAGGCGCCGGATTGCTGCTCGGCAATAGCGCCGAGGTCAAAGCGCTGGATCAGTTCCTCGATGCGCGGGCCGCTCTCGGCTTTCGGCAGGTCGAACAGGCGGGCATGCAGCTCCAGGTTCTGGCGCACGCTGAGTTCGCCGTACAGGGAAAAGCTCTGTGACATGAAGCCGACCCGCTTGCGGGTGGCCAGGTCCTTGGCGTTCACCGGATTGCCCAGCAGCTTGGCGCTGCCTTCAGTGGCGGGCATCAGTCCGGTGAGGACTTTCATGGTGGTGGTCTTGCCGCAGCCGTTGGAGCCGAGGAAGCCGAAGATCTCCCCACGACCGATGGCGAAACTGACCTTGTTGACTGCGGTGAAGTCACCGAAGCGCAGGGTCAGTTCGTGGGCTTCGATGGCGATGTCCTGATCGTCGCCGGAGCGGGGGGGGATCACCAAGGGTTGGTTGTCGTGGCCGCTGTCACCCTGGAAATGGGTGAAGGCATCGTCCAGCTTGCCGCTGCCGGTTACCTGCGCCAGCTCCCGGCTCAGGCCCTGGGCGATCAACTTGCCCTGGTCGAGCATCAGGCAATGCTCGAACTGTTCGGCCTCTTCCATATAGGCGGTGGCCACCAACAGGGTCAGTTGTGGCCGTTGCTGGCGCACATCCTCCACCAGTTCCCAGAAGCGCCGGCGGGAAAGCGGATCGACCCCGGTGGTGGGCTCGTCGAGGATCAACAGATCCGGCTCGTGGATCAGCGCGCAGCACAGGCCGAGCTTCTGCTTCATCCCGCCGGATAGCTTGCCCGCCGGGCGTTCGGCAAAACGCAGCAGGTCGGTGGCCAGCAGCAGGCTGTGCATGCGCTGGTCGCATTCGTCCCGGGGCAGACCGAACAGGGTGGCGAAGAAGCGAATGTTTTCGCTGATGGACAACTCGGGATACAGGTTGCCCCCCAGGCCCTGGGGCATGAAGGCGATACGCGGGTAGAGGCTGCTGCGATGGCGACGCTGGGAGATGGCTCCGCCGAGTACCTCGAGCTCGCCTTGCTGAAGCTTCTTGACCCCGGCAATCAGCCCGAGAAGGCTCGACTTGCCGGCACCGTCAGGACCGATCAGGCCGCAGCGTGTGCCCGCCGGCAGGCTGAAACTGATGTCGATCAGGGCCTGCTGGGCAGCGTAGCGATGGCTGATGCCGGTGGCGTGCAGCGCCAGGGCACTCATTGTAGGTTGGCCGGCCAGTCCACGGGGGCGGTGCGCACATAACCGGCACCGGGCATGCCCGGTTTGGCCTGGGGCACGGCGGCGGGTTGAGTCAGGCGCACCTTGACCCGGAATACCAGTTTCTGGCGTTCGTCCCGGGTTTCCACTTCTTTGGGGGTGAATTGCGACTTGGCCGCGACGAAGCTGATCTTCGCCGGCAGCGGCTGGTTGGGCAGGGCGTCGAGAACAATCCGCGACTCATCGCCCACCGTCAGGCGCCCGGTAATCGAGGCTGGCAGGTAGAGGTTCATGTATTGGTCGTTGGGATCGATCAACAGCAGTACTCGGCCGCCGGCACCCAGTACTTCGCCAGGCTCGGCCAGACGCAGTTGGATGATGCCGTCGATGGGGGCTCGCAGGCTGCTGTCGTCGATCTCGCTGGTAAGTTGGGCAACTTGGGCCTGGGCGGCGCCGATAGCGGCCTTGACCGCTGCAACCTGGGCCTGGGCCGCCAGCACGGCGGCATTTCCGGTGTTCAGCCGAGCCTGTTGCTGATCGATGATCTGCTGGCTGGCGAAGCCGCGCCTGAACAGTTCCTGGGAGCGCTTGAGTTCCTGATTGGCCAGGAGCAACTCGCTCTGGCGCAGTTGCACGTTGGCTTCTGCGGCGGAGAGGTTTTCCCGGGCCCGCAGCACCTCGGCTTCGGCCTGGCTGCGTTGGGCCTCCAGGGTGCGGGTATCCATGCGGGCCAGCAGTTGGCCCTGGAGCACTTTGTCGCCTTCATTGACCCGCACTTCCGCCAGGCGCCCGGGAATCTTGCTGGCGATCTGCACCTCGGTGGCTTCGAGACGGCCATTGCCCATGCTCAACCCTTCCGGCAGACGGTCCTGGAGGGATTTCCAGTAGCCGAAGCCACCAGCGGCGAGCAACAGAATCAAGAGGGAAACAGCGAAAAGGCGGGAAGAACGGTGGTTCGTCGACATGTGTTCTGCGTCCTGCGGCTATAGCGTCCTAGTCTGACGGATCAAGGCTTTTACCCGCTTGATGCTCGTCAAATGAAAGGGCCAAGCCTAAACCTATTGTTCGCAGGCTGCATGGCGATCGGGGCAAAAAACTGCAGCGAGTGCCATGGCGCTTGCCAGGCCACGGCACACCGGGGCGGGTGGGTCAGCGTAGAGAGAGCACGGCTGCCCATTGCTCTGCGGTCACTGGCATGACTGACAGGCGACTGCCTTTTTGCACCAGGGGCATTTCAGCGAGGGCAGTCTGCTGCTTGAGGTAGTCCAGGCGCAGGACCTTGCTGAAGGTTTCCACGTGGGCTACGTCGATTGCGCTCCAGGCATTTTTTTCGGCGCTGGACTTGGGGTCGAAGTAGACGCTGTCCGGCTCCAGGGCCGTGGGGTCCGGGTAGGCCGCCTTGATGATTCGGCCGATGCCGGCGATGCCCGGCTCTGGACAACTGGAGTGGTAGAAGAAGAACTCATCACCGACGGCCATGGCGCGCAGGAAGTTGCGTGCCTGGTAGTTGCGCACCCCGTCCCAACGGGCCTGGCCAAGCTTGTTCAGGTCTTGGATCGAGAGTTCGTCTGGCTCGGATTTCATCAGCCAATAGGCCATCTTTCTTACCCTCCAAAGGGTGGTTGGGCAGGTTGTCGGAGGATTTTATGACAAACCGACAGTCGGTTGACGCCAGCATTTGCGTGTCGGTTCACGTTATCGCAGAATGCCGGGATTTTAAGCTTGACGCTGCTGCACGGCCTGTTATGGAAACCGTTGCTGTCATCGTGTGTGACTTGCCCGAGGGGGGGCAATCGATGAAACGCCAACCGGATTTACTATGGATTTTGGTTATTTTGTTCGGTTTGGGCGTCGTGACCACCGGTTATGCGCAGAGCTTATGGGCCAACAAGACCGATGCCCCGATCGAGATTGCCCAACAGCCGCAACCCTTCAAGCGCTGAATCTGTCCCGGCGTCGCTGAGCGAACGCGACGCCTATCGGGCGCAGTACCATTCCTGATCAGTCACGGTGCCGTGTAGCGGCACATCCCAACTGGCCTGATCCAGTCTCGCGACTTTCTGACATTCATGGGCCAGCCCCAGCAACTTCGGCTTGCGCCAGTTCTTGCGCCGTGCCAGGTAGGCCAGACTGCGGTCGTAGAAGCCGCCGCCCATTCCCAGGCGTCCACCGTCTTCGTCGAATCCCACCAAGGGCAGGAGCACCAGATCCAGCGCCCAGGCCTTGCGTTGGCGTGCGACGTTGATCCTGGGTTCGAGGATACGAAAGCGGTTGGGGCGTAGTTTTTCTCCGGGGCGCACACGCTGGAAGACCATCTTGGTCCGTGGCCAGGCACTGAGCACTGGCAAGTAGGTGGCCTTGCCCCGCCGTTGCGCGGCACGCAGCAGCAAGCGCGGATCGATCTCGCCGTCAGTGGGTAAGTACAGGGACAGGTGTCGGGCCCGGCGAAATACCGGATTGTGCGCCAGTTGGCGGTACAGTCCACAGGCGGCCTGGCGTTGCTGGGCAGGTGTCAGGGCACGACGGGCTTTACGCAGCATGCGTCGAAGTTGCGGGCGGGAAAGCGGCGCAGGTTCGGTCATGGAGGAGGCTATGGACGGTCGGACATGGCAGAACAGCCTACCCGGAAAAACCAATGCCAGCATGGATAACTGGCATTGGCTGACAATTCAGGCTCCCCAGGTGAACCGCTGTCGACTTAGCCCTTGAACCCGAAAGTTCAAGGCGGAAGATGCAGCAGGCTTTAAGGCTTTCCGTCTAGCGGACATGCACACCAGCCCAACGTGCAACTTCCAGGGTAGTGCGAATCGGCTCAGGGACATCGCCAACTGGCAAGCACCCCAGGGAGTGGCGCAAGTATACCGCAAGCGTTGTCAGGAATCAGCCTTGCTTGCGTCCGAATCGGTGGCCAGGACCAGATCAACTCGTTCCAGCAGATCCCGTACCTGTTCGCGGGTGGTGGCACTGGCCTGCACATCCGGACGTTCCTGGCGATGCAGCAGATCGTGGGTGATGTTCAAGGCGGCCATGACGGCGATGCGATCGGCGCCTATGACTTTGCCGCTGCTGCGGATCTCGCGCATCTTGCCGTCCAGGTAACGGGCGGCGCTCACCAGATTGCTGCGCTCTTCCTGGGGGCAGATGATCGAATATTCTTTGTCGAGGATCTGCACGGTAACGCTATTGCTTGAACTCATGAGTCTTGCTCCAGGGCCTTGAGGCGCGAAATCATCGATTCGACCTTACGCCGGGCGATTTCGTTTTTTTCAATGAGGTGCGCGCGTTCCTCGCGCCAGGTCTTTTCCTGAGCTAATAAGAGTGCGTTTTGACTCTTTAGTTGCTCGACCCGGGTAATAAGCAGTTCGAGTCTGGCCATCAGTGCGTGCAGGTCGGTGTCTTCCATTGTGTCCCACTGAAGTTGGTCTGATGAGTGGCAACTGGCTGGGCAGCGCCTGGACGGCCTGAACAGTCCTGGCGCATCGGGTGCTGTCCGGTCGGCAATCTGGCCGTCGCCCAAGGCCCCGCGGACCGCTGTAACGGGGCGCAAGGCGCAACGCGGCGCTGGCAATGAATGATGACACGCCCTACGATACAAGGCCTTCATTCTAGACATTGCGCCGCTTGGCGCCTAGCTGCCCATGCCCATTCAGAATTCCCCGTACAACGCCTTCGCCACCCTGCTCAGTAGCAGCGGTCATCCTGTTTCTCCTGCCGAACTGCACGGTCTGTTGCTGGGCCGTAGCTGCGCCGGCGCCGGCTTCGAGGTCGACGGCTGGCTGGTGGACGCTTCCGAGCTGCTCGAAGGCGAGCCACAAGACAACGTGCGCAACGCCTTGATCGGCCTGCAGGAAATGGTCAAGGGCGAGCTCACCAGCGACGACATGACTGTGGTCCTGCTGCTGCCCAGCGACGACGCGCCATTGACCGAACGTGCTGCGGCCCTGGGCCAGTGGTGCCAGGGCTTTCTCGCCGGTTTCGGCCTCAACTCCCGTGACAGCAGCGCCCTGAGCGTCGAGGCCACGGAAGTGTTGCAGGACCTTGCAGCCATCGCTCAGGTACAGGATGCGCTGGAAGAGTCCGACGACGGTGAGAGCGACTACATGGAAGTGATGGAGTACCTGCGGGTCGCGCCATTGCTGCTGTTCACCGAAACCAACAAGACCGTCGCACCGGCTGCCAAGCCTTCTCTGCATTGACTGACAGGGAACTGCATCTGCCCATGATTCATATCCCTAGAGCGGAATACAGCCGTCGCCGCAAGGCGCTCATGGCGCAGATGGAACCCAACAGCATCGCGATCCTGCCGGCGGCGGCCGTGGCCATTCGCAACCGCGATGTGGAGCACGTCTACCGTCAGGACAGCGATTTCCAATACCTCAGCGGTTTTCCCGAGCCCCAGGCCGTGATCGTGCTGATGCCCGGTCGCGAGCATGGCGAGTACGTGCTGTTCTGCCGTGAGCGCAATGCCGAGCGGGAGCTGTGGGATGGCCTGCGGGCCGGCCAGGAAGGCGCGATCCGTGACTACGGTGCGGACGATGCGTTTCCCATCACCGATATCGACGACATTCTCCCGGGCCTGATCGAAGGTCGTGACCGGGTTTACTCGGCGATGGGCAGCAACCCGGAATTCGATCGCCACCTGATGGACTGGATCAACGTCATCCGCTCTAAAGCGCACCTTGGCGCCCAGCCGCCGAACGAATTCGTTGCCCTGGATCATCTGCTGCACGACATGCGCCTGTATAAATCGGCGGCAGAGGTGAAGGTGATGCGCGAGGCCGCGCGGATTTCCGCCCAGGCCCATATTCGTGCCATGCAGGCCAGTCGCGCCGGGCTGTACGAGTTCAGCCTGGAAGCCGAGCTGGACTACGAGTTCCGCAAGGGTGGAGCGAAGATGCCGGCCTATGGCTCCATCGTCGCGGCGGGGCGCAACAGCTGCATCCTGCACTACCAACAGAATGACGCCCTGCTCAAGGATGGCGATCTGGTGTTGATCGACGCCGGTTGTGAAATCGACTGCTACGCCAGCGATATCACCCGCACCTGGCCGGTCAATGGCAAGTTCTCCCCCGAGCAGAAGGCCATCTACGAGCTGGTGCTGGCGTCCCAGGAAGCGGCATTTGCCGAGATCGCCCCGAACAAGCACTGGAACCAGGCCCATGAGGCGACGGTTCGGGTGATCACAGCCGGCCTGGTGAGACTGGGCCTGCTGGAAGGCGAGGTCGACGAACTGATCGCCAGCGAGGCCTACAAGGCGTTTTACATGCACCGCGCCGGGCACTGGCTGGGCATGGATGTACACGACGTCGGCGAATACAAGGTCGGCGGCGAGTGGCGGGTGTTGGAGGTCGGCATGGCGCTGACCGTGGAGCCGGGCATCTACATCTCCCCGGACAACCAGCAAGTGGCGAAGAAGTGGCGCGGCATTGGCGTGCGCATCGAGGACGACGTGGTAGTGACCAAGCAGGGCTGTGAAATTCTGACAGGCGGCGTGCCGAAAAGCGTCGCCGAGATCGAGGCGCTGATGGCCGCTGCATGGGGCCAGGCCTCATGAGCCGGGTCAATCTGGCAATCATCGGTGGTGGCCTGGTCGGCGCCAGCCTGGCCCTGGCCCTGCAGGCCGGAGCCAAGGCCCGGGGCTGGAAGATCGTGCTGATCGAACCCTTCGCCCCCGGCGACAGTTTCCAGCCCAGCTACGATGCACGCTCCTCGGCCCTGTCCTTTGGCGCCC
>NZ_MOAK01000080.1:412945-416361 GCF_003732485.1 Pseudomonas protegens | reverse complement strand
AAGCAGATTCACGTGTCGGACCGCGGGCGGTTTTCCACCGCGCGCCTGTCGGCCATGGAAGAAGGGGTCCCGGCCCTGGGTTATGTGGTGGAAAACGCCTGGCTCGGCCAATGCCTGTGGCAAGGCCTGGACAAGGATGTGATCAGTTGGCGCTGTCCGGCAGAAGTCACCCGCCTGGAGCCTCTGGAAGGCGGCTATCGCCTGACCCTGAATGACGAAACCACGCTGGAATGCGACCTCGCGGTGCTCGCCGATGGTGGCCGTTCCGGCCTGCGTGAACAGTTGGGTATCGGGGTCAAGAATCGCCCCTACAACCAGAGCGCGCTGATTGCCAACATCACCCCCAGCGAAGCCCACAACGGCATGGCCTTCGAGCGCTTCACCGATGACGGGCCGATGGCGTTGCTGCCATTGCCGGAAAATCGCTGTGCGTTGATCTGGACCCGCCAGGGCATGGACGCTCAGCGTCTGGCCGACCTGGATGACCGTAGTTTCCTCAGCGAATTGCAGGGGGTATTCGGTTATCGCCTGGGCACCTTGAAACAAGTGGGCGCGCGGCATCTGTATCCGCTGTCTCTGGTAGAAGCCGAAGAGCAGGTGCGCCCCCACCTGGTGGTGCTGGGCAATGCCGCCCACAGCCTGCATCCGATTGCCGGGCAGGGCTTCAACCTGTCGTTGCGTGATGCCCAGGCCCTGGCGGATGCCTTGCTGGCCAGCGAGCAGCTGCCGGGCGATTTTTCCGTGCTGCAGGCTTATCGCGAGCGCCAGCGCCTGGACCAGAACCTGACCGTGGGTTTCTCCGATCAGGTCACGCGGCTGTTCGGCAGCAAGCTGCCGCTGCTGTCAGTGGGACGCAACCTTGGCTTGCTCGGACTGGACCTGCTGCCCCCGGCCAAGCGCTGGTTCGCGCGCCAGGCCATGGGCCTGGGCACTCGTCCGGATGCGTGAGTGGTTGACCCGACGCGTCGGCAAGGCCCGCCTTTTGCGCTGGGTGTTGAACCTGTACCCACCCTACCTTGGGGCCGGTGTACGGATTCGCCAGATCAGTGCGGATTTCCGCGAAGTCCAGGTCTCCATGGGCCTGGGCTGGTACAACCGCAACTATGTCGGCACCCAGTTCGGTGGCAGCCTGTATTCGATGGTGGATCCGTTTTTCATGCTGATGTTCATGGAGAACCTGGGGCGCGACTACATCGTCTGGGACAAGGCCGCAGCCATCGATTTCATCGCCCCGGGCAAGGGCCCGGTGTTTGCTCGGTTCAGCATCGACCAGGCGTTGCTCGACGAGGTTTGTCGGCAGACTGCCAGTGGCGAGAAGTACCTGCCACAGTTGCAGGTAGAGATTCATGACGGCTCCGGCACCCTGGTGGCGCGGGTCGATAAAACCCTTTATGTGCGGCTCAAGCCGCAAGCGAGACAGGCCTAAAGCATGGAAATGCGCGCAGATGTGCTGATTGTCGGAGCCGGAATGGTCGGCAGTGCCTTGGCGTTGGCGTTGCAGGGCAGTGGCCTGGAAGTGCTGCTGCTCGATGGCGGCTCCCTGAGTGTCAAACCCTTCGACGCCGAGTCGCCGTTCGAACCGCGGGTCAGTGCCTTGTCGGCCGCCAGCCAGCGCATCCTGGAGCGCCTTGGTGCCTGGGACGGTATCGCCGGACGGCGCAGCAGCCCCTACTGCGACATGCAGGTCTGGGACGGCAGCGGCACCGGGCAGATCCACTTCTCGGCCTCCAGCGTACATGCCCAGGTGCTGGGGCATATCGTCGAGAACCGCGTGGTTCAGGATGCCTTGCTTGAGCGTTTGCACGAATGCGACATCGGTTTGTTGGCCAACGCCCGCCTGGAGCAGATGCGCCGCTCCGGTGATGACTGGCTGCTGACCCTGGCGGACGGCCGGCAACTGCGCGCGCCGCTGGTGATCGCTGCCGATGGCGCCAATTCTGCCGTGCGTCGGCTCACCGGCTGCGCCACCCGCGAGTGGGACTACCTGCATCACGCCATCGTTACCAGTGTGCGCAGCAGCCAACCCCATCGATTGACTGCCTGGCAGCGTTTCACCGATACCGGCCCGCTGGCGTTTCTGCCGCTGGTACGGGATGGCCAGCACGATTGGTGCTCCATTGTCTGGTCCACTACGCCCACCGAGGCCGAGCGCCTGATGGCTCTGGATGACGCAGCGTTCTGTTCTGAGCTGGAGCGCGCTTTCGAAGGTCGTCTGGGCACAGTGCTCAGCGCCGACCCTCGGCTGTGCGTGCCGTTGCGCCAGCGCCACGCCAAGCGCTACGTGGCCGAAGGTCTGGCCCTGATCGGCGACGCTGCCCACACCATTCATCCGCTGGCGGGGCAGGGGGTCAACCTGGGTTTCCTTGATGCCGCAGTGCTGGCGGAGGTGCTGCTGCAGGCGGCCAGCCGTGGCGAGCGTCTGGCAGAGGTCAAGGTGCTCAGTCGCTTCGAACGGCGACGCATGCCCCATAACCTGGCGCTGATGGCGGCCATGGAAGGCTTCGAGCGGCTATTCCAGGCCGATCCGTTGCCGCTGCGCTGGCTGCGCAACACTGGCCTGAAGATGGTCGAGCAGATGCCCGAGGCCAAGGCGCTGTTCGTGCGTCAGGCACTGGGCCTGAGCGGCGATCTCCCGGAGCTGGCCAGAGCGTAGGGGCCGGCGGGCTGGCGAAGCTTTCGCGAGGGCGGCCCTACGCAACATCTGGTAACTCCTCAGCGCCGGGTTCGGTTGAGATGGCAAATGGGAGTCCTTATCATTTCGCCTCACTTTGAAATCGAGAGACCGCTCCCATGTTGGCACCGAAGCGTCTACTGACCGCCCTGGCACTCACACTCATCGGTGGCACCGCCTACGCCGCCGATGAAGTCGTGGTCTACTCCTCGCGTATCGATGAGCTGATCAAGCCGGTGTTCGATGCCTACACCCAGAAGACCGGGGTGAAGATCAAGTTCATCACCGACAAGGAAGCGCCGCTGATGCAGCGGATCAAGGCCGAGGGCGAAAACGCCACTGCCGACCTGCTGCTCACCGTGGACGCCGGCAACCTTTGGCAGGCCGAGCAGATGGGCATCCTGCAACCGTTCACCTCCAAGGTCATCGACAGCAACATCCCTTTGCAATACCGCTCTTCCAACCACGCCTGGACCGGCCTGAGCCTGCGGGCGCGGACCCTGGCCTACTCCACCGAGCGGGTCAAACCTTCCGAACTGACCACCTATGAAGCCCTGGCCGACAAGCAGTGGGAAGGCCGTCTGTGCCTGCGTACCGCGAAGAAGGTCTACAACCAGTCGCTGACCGCCACCCTGATCGAAACCCACGGCGCCGCGAAGACCGAAGAGATCGTCAAGGGCTGGGTCAACAACCTGTCCACCGATGTGTTCTCCGATGACATCGCGGTGCTGGATGCGATCAACGC
>NZ_MOAK01000080.1:403086-412894 GCF_003732485.1 Pseudomonas protegens | reverse complement strand
GCAGAAGCCAGACCTGGCGGTGAAGCTGTTCTGGCCGAACCAGGGCGATCGCGGGGTGCACGTCAACCTGTCGGGCATCGGCCTGACCAAGCACGCGCCGCATCCGGAAGCGGCCAAGGCGCTGGTGGAGTGGATGACCACGCCTGAAGCGCAGAAGATCTTTGCCGACGTCAACCAGGAGTTCCCGGCCAACCCGGCGGTGGCGCCCTCTGCAGAGGTGGCCAGCTGGGGCAAGTTCGTGGCCGACACCCTGCCGGTTGAGATCGCCGGCAAGCGCCAGGCCGAAGCCATCCGCTTGATGGACCGTGCTGGTTGGAACTGAGGCTGCCGTTATACTGCGCCCCGCTTTTGCGGGGCGTTTTCTTTAACGGCCCTCGCCACTAACGCTGTCCGCAAGCACGTTTGTCTGTCCCATCTGCCCGAGAGTTTTTTGTGGCCCATCCCGCCCAACGTCGCTGGTATCCCCTGGTCTTCGCCGTAGCGGCCCTGGTCCTGCTGCCGCTCAGCGTGTTGCTGCTGTCCTGGCAGGCCGTCGACCAGCAGATCTGGTCCCACCTTTGGGATACCCAGATGCCGCGTCTTTTGAGCAACACCCTGACCCTGGTGCTTGGAGTGGGTGTGGGCGTGACCCTGCTGGGAGTGAGCCTGGCCTGGCTCACCAGCCTCTGCGAGTTTCCCGGGCGGCGCTGGCTGGATTGGGCGCTGATGCTGCCCTTCGCGATCCCGGCCTATGTACTGGCCTTTGTCTTCGTCGGCCTACTGGATTTTTCCGGACCGGTGCAAAGCCTGCTGCGGGATTGGTTCGGCACCGGCTTGCGGCTACCGAGAGTGCGCTCCACCGGCGGCGTGATCCTGGTACTGGTGCTGGTGTTCTATCCCTACGTCTACCTGTTGGCACGCAACGCCTTCCTGGCCCAGGGCAAAGGATTGATGGAGGCCGCACGGGTGCTTGGACAGTCGCCCTGGCAGGCCTTTTGGCGTGTGGCGCTGCCCATGGCGCGGCCGGCCATCGGCGCTGGGGTCGCCCTGGCACTGATGGAAACCCTGGCGGATTTCGGCGCGGTGTCGGTGTTCAACTTCGATACCTTCACTACCGCCATCTACAAGACCTGGTACGGCTTTTTCAGTCTCTCCAGTGCCGCGCAGCTGGCCAGCCTGTTGCTACTGGCGGTGATGCTGGTGCTGTACGGCGAGCGACGCGCCCGTGGCGCCAGTCGCACCGGTAACGAGCGGCCTCGGGGCAAGGCGTTGTACCACCTGTCTGGACTCAAGGCCGTGGCCGCCACGGGCTGGTGCCTGCTGGTATTCGCCTGTGCCTTCGTGATCCCGCTGCTGCAATTGCTGGTGTGGTTCTGGCAGCGCGGGCGCTTCGACCTGGATGAGCGCTATGCCGGGCTGATTGTCCACACCCTGTACCTGGGAGGAATGGCGGCGCTGATCACCGTCAGTGTGGCGTTGCTGTTGGCATTCGCCCGACGCCTGGCGCCGACCCCAGGCATCCGCGCCGGGGTCAGCCTGGCCAATCTCGGTTATGCCTTGCCCGGCTCGGTGCTGGCGGTATCGATCATGCTGGCTTTCAGCTACCTGGACCGGGAACTGGTGATCCCGCTGTCCGGCTGGTTAGGCGGGGCCGGCAAGCCGCTGTTGCTGGGCAGCTTGTCTGCCTTGTTGCTGGCCTATCTGGTGCGTTTTATCGCGGTGGCCTACGGGCCTCTGGAAAATAGTCTGGAGCGGATTCGCCCCTCGTTGCCTGAAGCGGCGCGCAGTCTTGGAGTCAGCGGCCCGCGACTGTTTTTCAAAGTGTATCTGCCGCTGTTGCTGCCCGGGACCTTGAGCGCCGCCTTGCTGGTGTTCGTCGATGTGCTCAAGGAGATGCCCGCCACCTTGCTGATGCGCCCGTTTGGCTGGGACACGCTGGCGGTGCGGATCTTCGAAATGACCAGTGAAGGGGAGTGGGCGCGAGCTTCGTTGCCGGCACTGACCCTGGTGCTGGTGGGGCTGCTGCCGGTGATTGGCCTGATTCGTCGCTCGGCCCATCGAATCGGTTAGGTGCCAGCCTTCCACCTTGCGGCTACAATGCGCGGCATTCGGTGCGGCCTGTTGTTTGGCCGGGACGCTGAAATCGGCTGTAAGCCATCTATTTCAAGGCTTTCACCCTAACAGCGCCAGTCCGCACCCTCGCCACGCCCGGAAGGAGAAACCCATGGGACAGCGTACGCCTCTGTATGACCTGCATCTCGCCCTCGGCGCGAAAATGGTCGATTTTGGCGGTTGGGATATGCCTTTGCATTACGGCTCGCAGGTCGAGGAGCACCATCAGGTGCGACGTGATTGCGGTGTGTTCGATGTATCCCACATGACCGTGATCGATGTCAGCGGCCCCCAGGCCAAGACCTGGCTCCAGCTGTTGCTGGCCAATGATGTCGAGCGTTTGCAGCACCCTGGCCAGGCCTTGTACAGCACCATGCTCAACGAGCGCGGCGGCATTGTCGACGACATGATCGTCTACCGTCTCGAGGACGCCTACCGTCTGGTAGTCAACGCCGCCACCCATGATCAGGACCTGGCCTGGATGCAGGCACAGCTGGGTGAATTCCAGGTGCAACTGCGCGAGCGTCCGGAGCTGGCCATGCTGGCGATCCAGGGACCCCAGGCCCGGTACAAGATTGCCGAGCTGGTGACCCAGTCCCGGGGCACCCTGATCCAACAGCTCAAGCCTTTTGAAGCCGGCGCCGATGGTGACTGGTTCATCGCCCGTACCGGTTACACCGGCGAGGATGGACTGGAAATCGTCCTGCCCGCCGATCAGGCTCCGGCCTTTTTCAACGATCTGGTGGGGGCGGGGATCTCGCCCATTGGTCTGGGTGCTCGGGATACCCTGCGTCTGGAAGCCGGCATGAACCTCTATGGCCAGGACATTCACCAGGACGTTTCGCCCCTGGCGGCGAACATGGCCTGGAGCATTGCCTGGGAGCCGGCCTCACGCAGATTCATCGGTCGCACCGCCCTGGAGGCCGAGCGCGCATCTGGGATAAAGCAGAAATTGGTGGGCCTGGTCCTGGAAGAGCGCGGGGTTTTGCGCGCGCATCAGGTGGTTCGCATCGCCGATGTTGGCGAAGGTGAGATCACCAGTGGTAGTTTCTCCCCTACGCTGAGTAAATCGATCGCACTGGCGCGGGTGCCGATGGCCACTGCCGACCGTGCTGAAGTGGAAATCCGTGGCAAGTGGTACCCGGTTCGGGTGGTCAAACCGACCTTCGTGCGCCATGGCAAAACATTGATCTAACTTTTTGCACCGGCATTGCGCCGCTGACATTTCTTCTTGAGGACACAGAACATGAGCGATATCCCTGCCCACCTGCGTTTTGCCGACAGTCACGAATGGGCCCGTCTGGAAGCCGACGGCAGTGTGACCGTAGGTATTAGCGACCACGCCCAGGAAGCCCTGGGCGATGTGGTATTCGTCGAGCTGACGGAAGTCGGCAACGTGTTTGGCGCAGGGGACCAGGCGGGCGTGGTGGAGTCGGTGAAAGCCGCTTCCGACATCTATGCACCGGTGGCCGGTGAAGTGATTGCGGTCAACGAAGAGCTGAGCGCCAGCCCCGAGCTGCTCAACAGCGATCCGTACGGTGCCTGGATCTTCAAACTCAAGCCAAGCAGCCCGGCCGACCTGGACAAGCTGCTGGACGCCGCCGGCTACAAGGCCGCCATCGGCGAGTAAACCGTTCCTGCAAGCAGGCCCGCTCCCGCTGCGCAGGAGCGAGCTTGCTCGCCAAGGCCCTCTAAGCCTGCAACACCTCTTTCACCGCTGCCACCGCACGTTCCACGTCGGCCTTGCTCATGGCAGTGAACATCGGCAACGAGACGATCAGGCGACCGACCCGTTCCGCCACCGGGAACATTCCCTCCTTGAAGCCGCGCTCGCGATACAGGCTCAGCAGGTGAATCGGCGGATAGTGGTAGCCGATGCCGATGCCCCGTTCCTGCATCTGCTCCATGAAGGTGGCGCGAGCCGGCTTGCCGTCCTTGCGCTCCGGCAGCACCAGTTGGAACAGGTGCCAGTTGCTGTTGCTGAAATCCGCCGGCGGTAGCTGGGCGCCATAGCGGGCCGCGAAGTCGCTGCCGAAGCATTCGAAGTAATGCCGGGCCAACTCGCGGCGGTGGGCGGTAATCGCCTCGATATGAGCAAACTGCCCCAGGCCGATGGCGGCGGCGACGTCGGTCATGTTGAACTTGCCCCCCAGCACATCCACATCCAGGCCGTCGAAACCGTTGCGGGTTACCCCTTGCAGACGATATTTCTCGGCCAGACGCACTTCTTCCGGGGTATTGAGTACCAGGCAGCCGCCCTCGGACGAGGTGACGTTCTTGTTGGCCTGGAAGCTGAAGGACACGAAGTCGCCACCGGCGCCGATGCGTTGGCCATTCCAACTGGAGCCCAGGGCCTGGGCGGCGTCCTCCACGACTCGCAGGTTGTGTTGTCGGGCCAGGGCGTACAAGCGGCTCATGTCCACCGGCAAGCCAGCCAGGAATACCGGGATGATGGCCTTGGTGCGTGGCGTGATAGCGGCTTGCACCTGGGCCAGGTCGATGTTGCGGGTGATCGGATCGATGTCGGCGAACACCGGTGTGGCGCCCACTTCGAGAATCACGTTGGCGGTGGCAACCCAGGAAATCGGCGTGGTGATGACTTCATCTCCAGGGCCGATGCCGGCGATGCGCAAGGCGATCTCCATGGTGCAGGTGCCGGAGTTGAAGGTGCGCACGGTGCGTCCGCCGAAGAATTCCGAGAGCTGGGCTTCGAAAGCCTGGACCTTGGGACCGCTGGTGATCCAGCCCGAACGCAGCACTTCGCCGACGGCGGCGATGGTGGATTCATCGATGGTGGGTTTGGAGAACGGCAGGAAAGGCAGTTGGCTCATGACGATGGGGCACCCGATAAGCGGACGATGAGAGCAGGGGTTGAGGCGCGCCGGGGCCGGCGCGCGGACGCTGTGCATGATGGTACCGATTGCCTCGGGACGCCAGCGCGTCGACGCGGGGAATCGGCTGCTATGCTGCTTTGCACCCTGTTGCATCGACGCTGAGCGCCGCTTACCGGAGAGAGCCTGCCATGTCCCCGTCGCCATCCCTGAGCCAGTTACGCGAGCCCAGCGCATTTCTCAACCGGCACCTGGGGCCTGATGCCGAGGAGCAGCAGGCGATGCTCGCCAGCCTCGGGCTGGGGAGTCGGATCGAGCTGATCGAGCAGACGGTACCGCCGGGAATCCGCCTCAATCGTGCCCTGGACCTGCCGCCGGCACTGGACGAGCAGGCGGCCCTGGCCAGGCTCAAGGGTTATGCCGCGCAGAACCAGGTCTGGACCAGCCTGATCGGTATGGGCTACCACGGCACTCTGACGCCGACGGTCATCCTGCGCAACGTGTTGGAAAACCCCGGTTGGTACACCGCCTACACGCCGTACCAACCGGAAATCGCCCAGGGCCGGCTCGAAGCCCTGCTGAATTTCCAGCAGATGACCATCGACCTCACCGGCCTCGATCTGGCCAACGCCTCTTTGCTGGACGAGGCTACCGCAGCGGCCGAAGCCATGGCTCTGGCCAAGCGTGTGGCCAAGTCCAGGAGCAATCTGTTTTTTGTCGATGAACACTGCCATCCCCAGACCATCTCCGTGGTGCGCACCCGGGCCGAGGGTTTCGGTTTCGAGGTGATCGTCGACGCTGTGGATAACTTGCCCGCGCATCAGGTGTTTGGCGCACTGTTGCAGTACCCGGATACCCACGGCGAGATTCGCGACCTGCGGCCGTTGATCGATCAGTTGCATGCCCAGCAGGCCCTGGCCTGTGTGGCCGCCGATCTGCTTAGCCTGCTGGTACTGACCCCGCCCGGCGAGCTGGGGGCCGATGTGGTCCTGGGCTCCTCCCAGCGCTTTGGCGTGCCCATGGGCTACGGCGGTCCTCACGCAGCGTTTTTCGCTTGTCGCGACGAGTACAAGCGGGCGATGCCCGGGCGTATCATCGGCGTGTCCAAGGATGCCCGGGGGCAGGTGGCCTTGCGCATGGCCCTGCAAACCCGCGAGCAGCATATCCGTCGCGAGAAGGCCAACTCCAACATCTGCACTGCCCAGGTGTTGTTGGCCAACATTGCCAGCTTCTATGCGGTCTATCACGGTCCGGCCGGCCTCAAGCGCATTGCCCAGCGGGTGCATCGATTGACTTGCATCCTCGCAGCGGGCCTCGAGCGCCATGGCATAACGCGGGTCAACCGGCACTTTTTCGACACCCTCACCCTGGAGGTGGGCGGTAGCCAGACCGCGATCATCGAGAGCGCCAAGGCGCTGCAGATCAACCTGCGGATTCTCGGTCGTGGGCAGTTGGGCCTGAGCCTCGATGAGACCTGTGACGAAACCACAGTGGCCCGGCTGCTGGACGTATTTCTCGGCGCGGACCATGGATTGGACGTCGCCGAACTGGATGCCGAGGCGCTGGCATCGGGGCTTCCTGACAGCCTGTTGCGCCGCAGCCCCTACCTGACTCACCCGGTGTTCAGCGCCCATCACAGCGAAACCCAGATGCTGCGCTACCTCAAGCAACTGGAGAACAAGGACCTGGCGCTCAACCAGTCGATGATCCCCCTGGGCTCCTGCACCATGAAGCTCAATGCCAGCAGCGAGATGATCCCCATCACCTGGCCGGAATTCGCCGACCTGCACCCCTTCGCCCCCCGGGAGCAGGCGGCCGGTTACACCTTGATGATCGAGGAGCTGGAGCGTTGGTTGTGCGCCATCACCGGCTTCGATGCCGTCTGCATGCAGCCCAATTCCGGTGCCCAGGGCGAGTACGCGGGGTTGCTGGCCATTCGTCGTTACCACGAGAGCCGCCAGCAAGGTGCACGGCACATTTGCCTGATACCGGCCTCGGCCCATGGCACCAATCCGGCCTCGGCGCAGATGGCCGGGATGCAGGTGGTGATCGTCGAATGCGATGAGGCCGGCAACGTCGACCTGGAGGATCTGACGGCCAAGGCCCAGGCCGCCGGCGATCGCCTGTCCTGCCTGATGGCCACTTACCCCTCGACCCATGGCGTCTACGAAGAGGGCATCAGCCAGATCTGTGAAGTTATCCACAGTCACGGCGGCCAGGTGTACATGGACGGCGCCAACCTCAATGCCCAGGTGGGCCTGGCTCGGCCTGCGGACATCGGCGCCGACGTTTCGCACATGAACCTGCACAAGACGTTCTGCATTCCCCATGGCGGCGGCGGGCCGGGGATGGGGCCCATCGGCGTGCGAGCCCATCTGGCGCCCTTTGTCGCCAATCACCCGGTGGTGCCGATCGACGGGCCGCTTGCGGAGAATGGCGCGGTCAGCGCGGCGCCCTGGGGCAGCGCCAGTATCCTGCCCATCAGTTGGATGTACATCGCCCTGATGGGGCCGCAACTGGCGGATGCCAGCGAGGTGGCGATCCTCGCCGCCAACTACCTGGCCACCCAGCTCAACGGTGCCTTCCCGGTGCTCTATAGCGGGCGTAATGGCCGAGTAGCCCACGAATGCATTCTCGACCTGCGGCCGCTCAAGGCCTTGACCGGGATTACCGAGGAGGACGTGGCCAAGCGTCTGATGGACTACGGCTTCCATGCCCCGACCATGTCGTTCCCGGTGCCCGGCACGCTGATGGTGGAGCCCACCGAGAGTGAGTCCAAGGTCGAGCTGGACCGCTTTGTCGAGGCCATGCTGAGCATTCGTGCCGAGATCGCCCAGGTCCAGGAGGGCAATTGGCCGGCCGAAGACAATCCGCTCAAGGGCGCGCCCCATACCCTGGTGGACATCACCGGGATCTGGGAGCGGCCCTACAGCATCGAGCAGGCGGTGCTGCCCAGTGCCCATACCCGGGCCCACAAGTACTGGCCGGCGGTGAACCGGGTGGACAACGTGTACGGCGACCGCAACCTGTTCTGTGCCTGTGTCCCGGTGGAGGCTTACCGTTGAATTAGCCCCGGCAGGAGGGCGTAGACGCGTTGGGCGACTGCCTGGACTGTTGTCCGGGCAAAAAAAACGCCGACCCTGAGGTCAGCGTTTTGCGTGGCCATCCCTGGGGCGAGGTTATTGCTCGGCCACGGCGTTCTTGGCCAGGATGGCGTTGGCCAGTTCCATGTCGGTGGCCTTGAGGCCGGGATTGTCGGCGCGGACTTTTTGCATGGCGGCTTCCAGGTACGGGCCGCGAATGCTGCCTTCGCTGGCGACGAAGCTGCCTGCGTCGTCCTGGGCGGCGACGATCAGTTTGTGATCCTTGAAAGTCAGGTAAGTGGAGCCGGTGGTGGCACCGGAGGAAATGACGTTACGCCAGAAGGTGTCGGCCATTGCCGAACCAACAGGGAGAGAAAGCAGGGCAAGGGTGGCGACAGCAATTTTCAGACGCATGATGGGTGACTCCAACTGGGGGTTATCTGAACAGTTTGATTCTAGATACCCCAGCGGAGTTCCGTGACCCATCAGTCAAGGTTTTCGACCAGCAGAATAGCGCCTTCCTGGCCGATCACGCGCACCCGGGCGCCTACAGGCGCGTCGGCGCCCTTGGCGATCCACACCCCGTCGGCGACCTTGATCCGGCCCCGGCCGTCGACTATCGCCTGCTGCACCACGAAGGTCTTGCCGATCAGCTCCTGCCCCCGCAGGTTCAGGTTCGGCTGGTCGCTGGGGCGGACCATGTTGCGCTGGCGACGCCACCAGTACAGGGCGGTCAGCACCGAGAACAGGCCGAACAGGAGGAACTGCACCTCCCAGCTCAGGCCGGGAATCAGAAAGGTCAGGACCCCCACGGCGGCAGCCGCCAGGCCGATCCACAGTAGATAGCCGCCGGCGCCGAACACCTCGAAGATCAGCAGTACGGTGCCCAGGGCCAGCCAGTCCCAGAACGATAGGGCGTGCAGGAATGCCAACATGGATCGAGCCTCAGACCTTCTTGCCGTCGAACGTGGCCTTGACGATTTCGCCAATGCCGCCCACGGCGCCGATCACCTGACTGGCCTCCAGTGGCATCAGGATCACCTTGCTGTTATTGGCCGAGGCCAGCTTGCCCAGGGCATCGATGTATTTTTGCGCTACGAAATAGTTGATCGCCTGGACGTTGCCGCTGGCGATCGCCTCGGATACCACCTGGGTCGCTCGGGCTTCGGCTTCGGCCTGACGTTCCCGGGCCTCGGACTCAAGGAAGGCCGCCTGACGTTCACCCTCGGCTTCCAGAATCTGCGCCTGCTTCTTGCCTTCGGCGGTCAGGATGGCCGCTGCCCGCAGGCCTTCGGCTTCGAGGATCTGGGCGCGTTTGACCCGTTCGGCCTTCATTTGCCCGGACATGGCCGCCATCAGGTCGGCGGGCGGGCTGATGTCCTTGATCTCGATACGAGTGATCTTGATCCCCCAGGGCGCGGTGGCTTCGTCAACGGTTCGCAGCAGTTTCTCGTTGATGCCGTCACGTTGGCTGAGCATCGCGTCCAGTTCCATGGAGCCGAGCACGGTACGGATATTGGTTTGCAGCAGATTGCGGATGGCGTGCTCAAGGTTGTTGACCTCGTAGGCCGCCTGGGCGGTGTTGACCACCTGGAAGAAACATACGGCGTCGATCTGCACCGTGGCGTTGTCAGCGGTGATGACTTCCTGGGGGGGAATGTCCAGCACACTTTCCATGACGTTGATCTTGCGGCCGATGCGGTCCATCACCGGAATGATGATGTTCAACCCCGGCTTGAGGGTGTTGGTGTAGCGACCAAAGCGCTCCACTGTCCACTGGTAGCCTTGGGGCACGACCTTGAA
>NZ_MOAK01000080.1:379058-403039 GCF_003732485.1 Pseudomonas protegens | reverse complement strand
CGATCTGCATAACATTCACCTGTTCAGTCATTGCTCAAGGGCTTGGGGGCACGAGTGTACGGCGGTGCCCGGCCCTGCGCCGGGATACCTTCGTCCTTGCATCATCAGGACACACATCACCGGCGCGATTCAGGCACGTCGGGAGGTTCACAGCTGGAAGCGGGTGACCGAGGTCTGCAGGGTTGCCACAGAGTTTTCCATCTGCTCCACCGTGTGGGTCAGCTCACGCATGGCCTGGCTGTTGCGCCGTGCCACCTGGCTGATCATTTCCACCCGTTGCGCCACTTCGCTACTGGCCTTGGATTGCTCGCCGATAGTGTGGGAAATCTCTTCCACCATCAGCGCGGAACGTTGGGCACCCTGGCGAATCTCGTTGATCGAAGTCCCTGCCTGCTGGGCCATGTGCACCCCGTCGTTGACCCGGCTGACCCCGGTTTGCATGCTGCTCACCGCCTGCTCAGTGGTTTCGCGGATGCGTTCGATCATGCCGGTGATTTCCCGGGTGGATTGCGCGGTGCGCGCCGCCAGGTTGCGCACCTCGTCGGCGACCACGGCGAATCCGCGTCCGGCCTCGCCGGCCCGGGCCGCTTCAATGGCGGCATTCAGGGCCAGCAAGTTGGTCTGCTCGGCGATGCCGTTGATCACCTGGATGATCGAGTGGATCTCCTCCGATGACTGGCCCAGGGCGGTGATGCTCTGGGACGACTGGTTCACCGCCTCGGCGATATGGCTCATGCCGTCCACCACCCCGAGTATGACCTGGCCGCCGCTGCCGGCCAGGGACTCGGACTGAGCGGCAATGCCCTGGGCATTGCGGGCGTGCTCGGCGACCTGGGCAATATTGCTGATCATCTGCTCCATGGCTGCCGCCATGTTGGTGGCGCCGTCGGCCTGCTCGGTGGCGCCGTCGGCGATGCCCAGCGAGGTGTCGCTGAGGCTGTGGGAGCGCCCCCGCAGTTCCTCGCTCTCATGGCGGATGGTGGTGATCATCTGCCGCAGGTTGTCCTGCATCTCGCCAAGGGCCTGTTGCAACTGGCCGGCTTCGTCCCGGCTGTCGACACTGATGACCGTGGTCAGGTTGCCCTGGGCGATGGCCCGGGCCGTGGCGACGGATTTTTCCAGGGGCTTGAGGACCCGGATGAGCAGTTGGCGGGTCAGTAGGCACAGGGCCAGGGCGGCAATCAGGCTGCCGCCGACCAGCCACCAGGCGGCCTGGCGTACGGCGGTTTCCGTGTCTTCGCGGGTCTGTGCGGTAATGGCTTCGATCTTGCTGCTCAAGGCCGAATTGCGGGCTTCGACTTCACTGAAGCGCTGGGAAAACTCCGGCATCTGCCGGCGCGCGTCCAGGGGATCCTTGAGGGCTTGTTCGGCGATGCTTTCGGCCGCATGAATGTAGTTCTCCAGGACCGGCTGCAACTCGCCGATGGCATCGCGGATGTCCGGCGCCAGGGGCAGCCGGGCGTTTTCCGCCAGGGCCTTGCGGAACCAATCGCCGTGTTCGCGCAGGCTGTTGCGCACCTCCTCGCCGGCCGCGCTGTCGCCGGGCTCGCTGCTCAGTGCCTCCAGCACATCGGCCCGCAAGGCGTCGTGCATCATGTCGGCTTCCAAGTGATTGCGCAGGGCACTGGCGTTGAGTTCATTGTCATGCAGGGCACTGGCCAGGCGTGACTGCCCCCAGAGACCGATGCCGGCCACCAGGGCAATGGCCAGCAGGCTGAGAACCCCGGAGGCGATCATGTTGTGACGAATATTCATGCCTGGCTTCCTGCTTGTTTTGGCGATGGTTAGAGCGTAGTCCAGCACTTGGGGTTCGCCTTCGGGCAAGCAGGGCCTGGCTACTGCTGTTCGCTCTGAGGAACCACCCGCAGCACTTCCTCCAGGCTGGTCAGGCCATCGGCAAGCTTTTGTGCTGCGGCCAGGCGCAGGCTGCGCATGCCGTCGTCGCAAGCCTGGCGACGCAGGCCGGCGAGGTCGAGTTCGCTATGAACAAGGGCCTTGAGAGGCATACTCAAGGGCATGATTTCGTAGACCCCGGTACGCCCGTGGTAACCGGTGCCACGGCACTCTGCGCAGCCCACGGCCTTTTTGCTCAGGGGCGGGAGCGGCAATTGTCGGGGGTACGTCAGGCTCTGCCAGTCCTCCGGGGCGAGGTCGGCGGCAGCCTTGCAATGGGGGCACAGGATACGCAGCAGGCGCTGGGCCATGACGCCGATCAGGGTGGCCTTGATCAGGTAGTGAGGCACTCCCAGCTCCAGTAGGCGGCTGATGGCTGCGGGGGCATCGTTGGTGTGCAGGGTGGAGAGCACCAGGTGCCCGGTGAGTGCAGCCTGGATGGCCATTTCGGCGGTCTCCAGATCGCGGATCTCGCCGATCATGATGATGTCCGGGTCCTGGCGCATCAGCGCACGCACGCCGCTGGAAAAGCTCAAGTCGATATTGTGCTGCACCTGCATCTGGTTGAACGCCGGCTCGATCATCTCGATCGGGTCTTCGATGGTGCACAGGTTGATCTCGGGGCTCGCGAGCTTTTTCAAGGTGGTGTAGAGGGTGCTGGTCTTGCCCGAACCTGTGGGGCCGGTCACCAGGATAATGCCGTGGGCCTGCGCGGTCATGGCTTGCCAACGGTTCAGGTCGTCGGCGCCGAAGCCCAGTTGGTCGAAATCCTTGAGCAACACCTGTGGATCGAAGATACGCATCACCAACTTCTCGCCGAAGGCCGTGGGCAGGGTCGAGAGCCGCAACTCGATCTCGCTGCCTTGCGGAGTACGGGTCTTGACCCGGCCATCCTGGGGTTTGCGTTTTTCCGCGACGTTCATCCGTCCCAGGCTCTTGAGGCGGCTGACGATGGCCAGGGTCACCTGGGGCGGGAATTGGTAGACGCTGTGCAGCACCCCGTCGATGCGAAAGCGCAGGGTGCCGTGCTCACGGCGGGGCTCGATATGGATATCGCTGGCCCGTTGCTGGAAGGCGTACTGAAACAGCCAGTCGACGATGTTGATGATGTGGGCGTCGTCGGCATCCGGCTCCTGGTCGCTGGCCCCGAGTCTGAGCAATTGCTCGAGGTTGGCAGGGCTGCTTGCCCTCTGTTCGTTGCTGGCCCCGCTGACCGACTTCGCCAGGCGATAGAACTCCAGGGTCAGGCGCTGGATATCCGTCGGGCTGGCCACCACCCGTTGGATCGAGCGCTTGAGGACATGGGCCAGATCGACCTCCCAGGCGCTGACATAGGGTTGGGCACTGGCTACGGTGACGCTTTGGGCATCCACCGCCACGGCGAGGATCTTGTGCCGCTGGGCGAAGGCGCAGGACATCAGCGGGGTGATGCTGGCGACGTCGATCTGCAGCGGGTCGATGCGCAGGTAGGGCTGGCCGGCTCGTCGGGCCAGCCAGGCGGTGAGACTGTCCAGGTCCAGATGCTGGCCGGGACGCTGCAAGTCCGGCAGATGCTGACCGGCAATCAGCTCCAGGGGATGCACGGGGTTGCTGGTGCCGTGATGGCGGGCGCTGATGGCCTGGGCGGCGGCATCCTGGCTGATGCGGCCCTGGGCCAGCAGGTCACGCAGCAACTCACTGAGGTCCAGCCAGTGATCCTGGGGAATGGGCGTGGCGGCCATGGGGCTCCTTGGGGCTGTTGTCCGGAGGCGGGTCTCTGACCACAAATGGCCAAGAATAGCCCCGCCAGGCCGGGCCACCGGCTGCCAAGGGTTGCAGGGTTTTTCCGACCTCAGCCGGCAGCTTGCAACTGCGCCGGCTCTGCCAGTTCCAGTTCTACCGAGCAGACGCTGATCAGGTTGCGCAACTTGTCGCCGATCACCCGGGCCCGGTGCCAGCTCAGGCCGTCGAGCTCCACTTCGATGTGCAGCGTGGTGTCTTGCTGGATGACCGTTACCCGCTGGGGCACCAGAAATTGCAGCGCGAAGTGATTGAGCACCCGGCACAGGACATCGGCCTCGGCCTCGGCTGTCATCTGGTAGTGCACGCGACAGTGGGCGTTGTCCTGGTTCCAGACATCGGCGCGGGATGATTGGCCAGGGGCAGGTTCGAGATGGGGCATGGCAGTCTCCAGATCAGTGGAGAAATTTTTACATTCGGTTTCGGGTATTTCTTATCTAAGATTGATCTTTATTCATGAAAATCGAATTGTTTGATTCAAGATTTTCTAGATATGGGAACTTATTATGCATAGCGAGCTGGATGCCTACGACCGCCGGATACTCGCGTTGTTGCAAGAGGATGCGTCACTTTCCAGTGCGCAGATTGCCGAACAGGTGGGCTTGTCCCAGTCACCGTGCTGGCGGCGGATTCAACGTTTGAAGGAAGAGGGGGTGATCCGTGGCCAGGTGACCTTGCTCGATCGCAAGAAGATCGGCCTCAACACGCAGATTTTTGCCGAGATCAAGCTCAACGCCCACGGACGCTCCAACTTCACCGAGTTCACCGAGGCGATTCGCGGCTTTCCGGAGGTGCTGGAGTGTTATGTGCTGATGGGGGCTGTGGATTTCCTGTTGCGAATCGTGACGGCGGACATCGAAGCCTATGAGCGGTTTTTCTTCGAGAAACTGTCCATGGTGCCGGGCATTCAGGAGGTGAACTCGATCGTTGCCCTGTCGGAGATCAAGTCCACCACCAGCCTGCCGGTACTGCGCTGAGGGACCGGCTTACATGCGTAGCAGGGTTTTCCAGGCGCGGTTCTGGAATACCGCGATGGCCTGCTGCTTGCGGGCATCGAGGGCCTCGTCGGTGATGGGCTCGTTGGCCAGTTGTGCCAGCTTGTTCAGTTCACCGTAGAGACGATCCATTTCTGGGATCTCCAGCACGGCACGGGCGTGGTGCAGCCAGGCCTGGATGCGTTCGATACGCGGCAACTGCTCGGCCAGGTCTTCCGGTTGCTGCTGGTAGCGCGGCAACTGCAGGGCGGTGGCCTCCTCGGCCAGCAGGCGTGGCAGCCAGCTGCCCAGCTGCGCTGCGCCCTGGCGGTTGCCACGGGTGTTGCGCTCGGCGGTCCAGGCGCGGGCCAGCAGCCAGCGTGAGGTGTTCAGGGAGAACAGGCCCCAGCGCACGTCCTGCAACTCTTCGAGGTATTGCTCCGGCGCAGCCTTGCGCACGTCTTCATCGTCGAGGCCGGCCTGTACCAGCGGACGCCAGTCTTCCAGCAGGGCATCCAGGGCGCTGCGCAGTTCAGCAGTGGACTGGCGTGGCGCAGCCTGGCCCAGGCTGCTGGCCAGAGCTCGCAGTTCGGCGAGGTTATCCACCCAGTCCTGCAGCAGGCGCCAGTGGCCGTTGAAGCGATACTGTTCAGCCAGGCGCTGGCTGCTGCCCAGCAGGTGCCAGGCCAGGGCAGCGAAGGCGTCGTCCAGCGGGGTTTCGGCACTCAGTTGTGGCGCCGGCAGGCTCAAGGAGTAGCTACCGGCATCGAACAGGCGATAGCCACGCTCGGCCTTGCTGATGTCGCAGGGCATCAGGGGCAGGGTGAGGGCCAGCTCTGCCGCCAGTTCCAGCAGGGCAGCAGGCTCGCCTTCGCGCAGCTCCAGCTCCAGCTCGCAGATTTCTTCCTTGTGCTTGCCGGCGATCACCTGGCCCAGGTCCAGGGCCGCCTCGATCACCACTTTGGCCTTGCCACGACCCCAGGCGATTTCCGCGCGCTCACGGACAAAGTCGGTGGTGAACAGCGGCTTGAGGGTCTTTTTGTCCAGCTCGGCCAGGGCTTCGGGCCAGCATTCGCCGTCGAGTTTTTTTACATCGAGCTTGGCTTTGGCCAGCGACCAGTCGTATTCGTTGCGCTCGGACAGGCCGGCAACGCTCTGGCCGCTGGTCTTGAGGGTCTGGATCACTGCGTCACCGTCCCGGCGCAGGCGCAAGGCGACTTTGGCCCGGGCCAGATCGCGCTCAGGGGTGTCGAAGTACTGGTTCATCAGCTCACGGCGTTCCCAGCCACTTTTGTTGCGTTTTTTCAGTAGCGGGTGCTCGCGCAGGGCGGCGAGGGTTTCGCGGCTGACGCGGAGTTTGATTTCGGTTTCTTTCTGCATGGCCGGAAAATCCAGGATCGGGAGTGCAGCCGGGGGAAGAGTTGGCTGCCAAGGCCGTGCAGTGTACAGGACCAGGCGCCCGGAGGCGCCACGACGGTTCCTTCCTCTCACGAGATGCCTCTATGATGGTCCTCATCTTGGGATTTCCGGAGCCAGCTCATGCCATTGCCGTCCATGAAGGATCAGTTCGCCGCACTGATCGCCGCGCCGTCGGTGAGCTGTACTCAACCTGCGCTGGACCAGTCCAACCGTCCGGTCATCGACTTGCTGGCCAGTTGGCTCGGCGACCTCGGTTTTGCCTGCGATATCCAGCAGGTCAGCCCTGGCAAGTTCAATCTGCTGGCCAGCTTCGGCAGCGGTCCTGGTGGCCTGGTACTGGCCGGACACAGTGACACGGTGCCGTTCGATGCCGCTCTGTGGCAGACCGATCCGCTGAAGTTGACCGAGGTCGACGGCCGCTGGGTCGGTCTGGGCAGTTGCGACATGAAGGGCTTTTTCGCCTTGATCATCGAAGCGGTGCGACCGTTGCTTGAGCAGCCATTCAAGCAGCCGCTGCTGATCCTGGCGACCTGTGATGAAGAAAGCTCCATGGCCGGTGCCCGGGCCCTGGCGGAAGCCGGGCGGCCCCTGGGGCGCGCGGCGGTGATCGGCGAGCCTACGGGCCTCAAGCCGATTCGCCTGCACAAGGGAGTAATGATGGAGCGCATCGATATCCTCGGGCGCAGCGGCCATTCCTCGGACCCGAGCCTGGGACGCAGCGCCCTGGAGGCCATGCACGATGCCATCGGCGAGCTGCGGGGGCTGCGGCTGCTGTGGCAGCGCGAATACCGCAATCCGCAGTTCAGCGTGCCGCAACCGACCTTGAACTTCGGGTGTATCCACGGTGGCGACAATCCCAACCGCATCTGCGGCCAGTGCTCCCTGGAGTTCGACCTGCGTCCCTTGCCGGGCATGGACCCGCAAGTGCTGCGCGAGGCGATCCGGCAGAAGCTCCAACCGATTGCCGAGCGGCATGAAGTGCAGATCGACTATGCGCCGCTGTTCCCTGCGGTGCCGCCGTTCGAGCAGCCCGAGGACGCGGAGCTGGTGCGGGTGGCGGAACGGCTTACCGGGCATCGTGCCGAAGCAGTAGCGTTTGGCACTGAAGCGCCTTATCTTCAGCGCCTTGGCTGCGAGACTCTGGTGCTTGGCCCGGGCGACATTGCCTGTGCCCACCAGCCCGGGGAGTACCTCGAAATGTCACGCTTGCAGCCTACTGTGCATCTGCTACGAGAATTGATTGAACATTACTGCCTGACGCCGGCCCAATTTCAGTAAATTACCGGCGTCCTGATCCGTACCCATGAGGAGAGTAAGCGTGTTGCCAAGCCTGTTTCGACGATAACCATCAGCCCGTTGTGCGTTTTCCGTTTCGTCCTTTTATAGGCTGCTTTTTATTTACAGGCTCAGGTTCATGCCCGAATACGTCAATTGGCTCCGCCACGCGTCTCCCTATATCAACGCCCACCGTGACTGCACCTTCGTGGTCATGCTCCCCGGCGACGGTGTTGAACACCCCAACTTCGGCAATATCGTCCACGACCTGGTGCTGCTCCACAGCCTGGGAGTGCGCCTGGTGCTGGTGCACGGTTCGCGCCCACAGATCGAAGCCCGCCTGGCGGCTCGCGGTCTGGCGCCCCATTACCATCACGGTCTGCGGATTACCGATGCAGCGACCCTGGAATGCGTGATCGACGCCGTGGGCCAGTTGCGCATCGCCATTGAAGCCCGTCTGTCCATGGACATGGCCTCCTCGCCCATGCAGGGCTCGCGGCTGCGGGTCGCCAGCGGCAACCTGGTCACGGCCCGTCCGATCGGGGTGCTGGAAGGTGTCGACTATCACCACACCGGCGAAGTGCGTCGGGTCGATCGCAAGGGCATCAACCGCCTGCTGGACGAGCGCTCCATCGTGCTGCTGTCGCCCTTGGGGTATTCGCCCACTGGCGAGACTTTCAACCTGGCTTGTGAGGACGTAGCCACTCGCGCCGCCATCGATCTGGGGGCCGACAAGCTGCTGCTGTTCGGTGCCGATCCGGGGCTGCTGGATGAAAACGGCAAGCTGGTGCGCGAGTTGCGCCCGCAGCAGGTTCCGGCGCACTTGCAGCGTCTGGGTGGCAACTATCAGGCCGAACTGCTGGATGCCGCCGCTGAGGCCTGTCGTGGTGGTGTGGGGCGTAGCCACATCGTCAGTTATGCCGAAGATGGCGCCCTGCTGACGGAGCTCTTTACCCGTGACGGCGGCGGCACCCTGGTGGCCCAGGAACAATTCGAGCGGGTGCGCGAGGCGGCGATTGAAGACGTCGGCGGGTTGTTGGATCTGATCAGCCCGCTGGAAGAACAGGGCATCCTGGTGCGGCGCTCCCGCGAGGTACTGGAGCGGGAGATCGAGCAGTTCAGCGTGGTCGAGCGCGAGGGCATGATCATTGCGTGCGCTGCCTTGTACCAGATTGCCGACTCCGATGCCGGCGAGCTGGCCTGCCTTGCGGTGAACCCGGAGTATCGTCATGGCAAGCGCGGTGACGAACTGTTGGAAAGGATTGAAGCCCGCGCCCGGGCTCAGGGGCTGAAGACCTTGTTCGTTCTCACTACTCGCACGGCCCACTGGTTTCGCGAGCGAGGTTTTGTGCCCAGCAGCGTCGAACGTCTGCCTTCGGCCCGGGCCTCGCTGTACAACTACCAGCGCAATTCGAAGATCTTCGAAAAGGCCCTCTGAGACTTTTTCTTGTCCCGCAATACACAACGCCTCGATCTCTGGATCGAGGCGTTGGCGTTTTCTGCATATGTCAGAAAAATTTCATTTCGATACAAAAACTGTAACAAATTGACGGGAGGATAGGCTCTTAGCCATGATTGCGTCGCTTTTTTGATCCTCCATGACGTTTTACGCCTCTGGCGCGGGGATCTTAAGGGCTGGATCGGGAAAATATTTTTCAGAAATAAGCTTGCGAGTGCCTAGGCTGGGATTCTCGGCTTTATAGTGGCGAGCTTTATTCCTGAAAGGTATTAAAAAGAATTAAACAATTCTTTTTGGGTTTATGAGTAATTCATTACCCTGCATGGACCAAATCACTGCGATTAGACCATGGTCGTAGACACAGGTCGTTACGATTGACTTATCAGTCACGGTCTGGCGCTAATCGCGCATCTGTGGCACCCGGGCGTTCGATCTGGGGCCAGGAACCACAAGAATTAGAAACGAGAGGAGCGAAACATGAACAAGTCCACCTTGGCCCTGGCTGTGGCCGTAGGGGTTTTGGCGCAGCAGGCAGGCGCCGCCGGTTTCATCGAAGACAGCAAGGCTACCTTGGGGCTGCGCAACTTCTATATCAATACCGATAACCGTGATGGCCACCCATCCGCTACTTCTAACACTCGTAGCAAGAATGCGGAGTGGGGCCAAGGCTTCGATCTGCGCTTTATCTCGGGCTACACCCAAGGCACTGTCCAGTTTGGTGTGGATGCCATTGGCCTCTATGGCGTGCGACTGGACTCTAGTCGTGCTAATCACGGGAACTACACCGGCACAGCCTCTGGCGGCACTGTATTCCCAAGCGATGGCAACGAGGCTGTTCATGATTTCGCCAGCTTGGGTCTGACCGGCAAGGTCAAGATTTCCCAGACCGAGTTGAAGATCGGCACCCTGATGCCGAACAACCCGGTGATAAAGGCCAACGATGGTCGTCTGCTGCCACAAACCTTCCAGGGTGGCCAGATCACTTCGAACGAGATCAAGGACCTGACCCTGACTGCTGGTCAGATCGAGCACGCCAAAGGTCGTAACTCGAGCAACAACGAAGGCCTGTCGATTGCGAACGCTAATGCTAGTTCCAACTACGACAAGGGCGAGTTCACCAACAAGTTCTACTACGCTGGTGCGGACTACAAGGTCACCAAGGACCTGACAGCGTCGTATTACTACGGCGAGCTGAAAGATTTCTACACCCAGAACTTCTTGGGTCTGGTGCATAACTGGGCTATCGGCCCTGGTGTTCTGAAAAGCGACCTGCGTTACTACCGCAGCCGTGATACCGGTGCCAATGGTGATACCGCGACCTACTACACGTCTGGTTACTACGGCGGCAACGTTACTAAGGGCAAGGTCGACAACAATCTGTACAGCTATCTGGCTTTGTACTCGGTTGAAGGTCACACCTTTGGCGGTGGCTACCAGTACACCAATGGCGACAGCGACTTCCCTTGGCTGAACCAGGGTGACGGTTCGTCCGCCAGCATCACCACTGACATGCAGATCCAGAAGTTTGCCCGTGCTGGTGAGCGCACCTGGCAGGCTCGTTACGGTTATGACTTCGCCAAGCTTGGCGTACCTGGCCTGACAGCGAACGTTGTTTACCTGCGCGGTAACAACATCCAGACAACTGTTGGCGATAAAACCGAGTGGGAGCGCGACCTGACCGTTGCCTACGTTATCCCTGAGGGTCCGCTGAAGAACTTGGGCTTTGCGTGGAAAAACGCCATGTGGCGCACTGATCTGGCCAGCACCCGTTCTCAGGACGAAAACCGTCTGATCGTCAGCTACTCGATCCCGCTGTTGTAATAGCGCGATAAAGCCTCGCCCGGCGCAATGCCGGGCGAGGTATTGCTTCAAGTCAGGCCCACCCCCGTGAGCCCTTCCTGAATCCCCTCTTTGTACAGCTACTCAAGGCCTTCTCGAACCTTGTTGAGAAGGGTGGTCTTCGCCTGCGCGCGCGTCCAGTGAAGAGATTTTTAATATTCAATTCAGTTATGAATAAATCGATATTTATTCTTTTTAAATAAGCTCCGGTGCAGGCAGAGTAGCCCCATCACGCACTCACAGGAGCAGCACCCCATGAGCCTCAGACTGGGCGACATCGCCCCCGACTTCGAACAGGATTCCAGTGCCGGCAAGATTCGTTTTCACGAGTGGCTGGGCGATAGCTGGGGCGTGCTGTTTTCCCACCCCGCAGACTTCACGCCGGTGTGCACCACCGAGCTGGGGTTCACCGCCAAGCTCAAGGACGAGTTCGCCCAGCGCGGAGTCAAAGCCATTGCCCTGTCGGTGGACCCGGTGGATTCACATCACCGCTGGATCGAGGACATCAACGAAACCCAGCACACCATCGTCAATTTTCCGATCCTGGCGGACGCCGATCGCAAAGTGTCGAACCTCTATGACCTGATTCACCCCAATGCCAACGACACGCTGACCGTGCGTTCGCTGTTCGTCATCGACCCGAACAAGAAGATTCGCCTGACCATTACCTATCCCGCTAGTACCGGGCGCAATTTCCACGAAATTCTCCGGGTGATTGACTCGTTGCAACTCACCGACAACTACAAAGTGGCTACTCCGGCCAACTGGCAGGATGGTGACGAGGTGGTGATCGTGCCCTCGCTCAAGGACGAGGACGAGATCAAGCGCCGCTTTCCCAAAGGTTATCGCGCAGTGAAGCCTTACCTGCGCCTGACACCGCAACCCAACCGTTGACACACGAACCGCTCTAGGAGCCGGCTTGCCGGCGAAGGCGGTCGTGAGGCCGATGCAAGGTTTTGCGGGCTTTTTCGCGGGCAAGCCCGCTCCTACGGAGAGTTCAGGGGTAACAGATCCATAAAGCAGGGGTTTTAAGGCCGTTTCGACGGCCTATTTTTTTGCCTGCGAGAAATACTTCCTTATATGTCTATAAGGAATAAACAAATGAATAAATAAGATTTATGGATATAAAAATAGACTGTTAAGGTCTGTCCAGTCCGGCGAGATCGCATCCCGCGAATCGCTTTATCTTGTTCAAGGAATCCCCTGCATGCTGGTGGTCTCTCTCGGTGGCAGTCCCAGCCAACGCTCCCGTTCCGGGGTGCTGCTGGAGTTGGCCAAGCGCTGGTTGCAGCAGCAAGGCGTGGAAGTGGTCAGTTACCAGGTGCGGGACTTCCCGGCCGAAGATCTGCTTCACGCCCGCTTCGACAGCCCCATGGTCATCGACCTGCTGCAACACATTGAACAGGCCGACGGCCTGCTGATTGCCACTCCGGTGTACAAGGCGTCGTTTTCCGGAGCCCTGAAAACCCTGCTCGACCTGCTGCCGGAACGTGCCCTGAGCCACAAGGTGGTGCTGCCCATGGCCACGGGCGGCAGCATCGCCCACATGCTGGCGGTGGATTACGCCCTCAAGCCTGTGCTCTCGGCACTCAAGGCCCAGGAAATGCTCCAGGGCATCTTTGCCGAGGACAGCCAGATCGCTTATGGCGAAGGCAGTGTCCAGCCGCAGCTGGCGCAGGCTCTGGAGCAACGCTTGAGCGAAGCCCTGGAGCAGTTCCACAGCGCGATGGCACGTCGTCCCAAACCGCTGGACCCGCATGTGTTGAATGAGCGTCTGTTGAGTGCTCGCTGGAGCATTTGAGCCACACCCCTGATTTGAAGTACTGGCCTTACTCGCCCGCCAACGGGCAAGCAGGTGCAGCCACAACCCCACAGCAAAAAGGAGAGCGCCATGCGCCCTGTCATTTTGCGTCGCGGTCTGGTCGCTCTGTTTGCTGCGGCTGTGTCCTTCGGCGCCATTGTTCAAGCTCAGGCCGAGACCTTGCGTATCGGTTATCAGAAATACGGCACCCTGGTGCTGCTCAAGGCCAAGGGCTCCCTGGAGAAGCGCCTGGCGCAGCAGGGCGTGGACGTGCAATGGACCGAGTTCCCGGGTGGCCCGCAGTTGCTGGAGGGTTTGAATGTCGGCTCCATCGACTTCGGTGTGACCGGCGAGACTCCCCCGGTATTTGCCCAGGCAGCCGGTGCCGATCTGCTCTACGTGGCCTATGAGCCGCCGGCTCCTCACAGCGAAGCGATCCTGGTGCCCAAGGACTCGCCGATCAAATCGGTGCAGGACCTCAAGGGCAAGAAAGTGGTGCTGAACAAGGGCTCCAACGTCCATTACCTGCTGGTCCGCGCCCTGGAAGACGCCGGCCTCAAGTACAGCGATATCCAGACTGTGTTCCTGCCTCCGGCCGATGCGCGAGCAGCGTTCGAGCGTGGCAGCGTCGACGCCTGGGTGATCTGGGACCCTTACCAGGCAGCTGCCGAGCAGCAACTGCAGGCACGCACGCTGCGTGACGGCAGCGGCATCGTCGACAACCATCAGTTCTACCTGGCGACCAAACCCTACGCACAGCAGCACCCCGAGGTGATCAAGGCGCTGGTGGAAGAAGTGCGGGCCGTGGGCGAGTGGTCCAAGGCCAACCCGCAGGAGGTCACCCAGCAAGTGGCGCCGCTGCTGGGCCTGTCTACCGACATCACCCTGACCTCGGTGAAGCGCCAGGGCTACGGTGCGGCCTTCCTGACTCCGGACGTGATCGCCGCGCAACAGAAAATCGCCGACAGCTTCTATCAGCTCAAGCTGATTCCCAAGCCGCTTAGCATCAAAGACGTGATCTGGACGCCCACTGCCGCCGTGGCCAAAGCGCCGTAATTCGACCCCTTAGGAGACAACTCCATGAGCCTCAACATCTTCTGGTTTCTGCCCACCCACGGCGACGGCCATTACCTTGGCACCGCCGAAGGCGCTCGCGCCGTCGATCATGCATACCTGCAACAGATCGCCCAGGCCGCCGACCGCCTTGGTTTTGGCGGGGTGCTGATTCCCACCGGGCGGTCCTGCGAGGATTCCTGGTTGGTGGCGGCCTCGCTGATTCCGGTGACCCAGCGTCTGAAGTTCCTGGTGGCCCTGCGCCCCGGGATCATTTCCCCGACGGTGGCGGCGCGTCAGGCGGCAACCCTGGATCGCTTGTCCGGTGGCCGGGCGCTGTTCAACCTGGTGACCGGCGGTGATCCGGACGAATTGGCAGGTGATGGCCTGTTTCTCGACCATGAAGAGCGTTATCAGGCCTCCGTGGAGTTCACCCGTATCTGGCGGCGGGTGCTCGAAGGCGAAACCGTGGACTACGATGGTCAGCACATCAGCGTGAAGGGCGCCAAGCTGCTCTATCCGCCGCTGCAGCAACCCCGTCCACCGCTGTATTTCGGCGGCTCTTCGGAAGCCGCCCAGGACCTGGCCGCCGAGCAGGTGGAGATGGTCCTGACCTGGGGCGAGCCACCGGCCGCCGTGGCCGAGAAGATCCAGCAGGTGCGGGACAAGGCCGCCAAGCTCGGACGCACCGTGCGTTTTGGCATCCGCCTGCATGTGATTGTGCGGGAAACCAATGCCGAGGCCTGGCAGGCCGCCGAACGCCTGATTTCTCATCTGGACGACGACACCATCGCTCGGGCTCAGGCTTCCCTGGCGCGCTTCGATTCCGTGGGCCAGCAGCGCATGGCGGCCCTGCATGGGGGGCGTCGCGACAAACTGGAAGTCAGCCCCAACCTTTGGGCCGGGGTGGGCCTGGTACGCGGTGGCGCCGGCACGGCCCTGGTGGGCGACGGTCCTACGGTGGCGGCGCGGATGCAAGAGTACGCAGACCTGGGCATCGACACCTTTATCTTCTCCGGTTATCCACACCTGGAAGAGTCCTACCGGGTGGCCGAACTGCTGTTCCCGCATCTGGACATCGAGCGCCCCAAGCGGCCTGAAGCTGCAGGTTATGTCAGTCCGTTCGGGGAAATGGTCGCCAACGACATCATCCCCAAAGCCGCGTCCCAGAGCTGAGGTGCGGGCATGAATGGACAACGCATAGTGCATCGGCTGGCGCCTTGGGGGCTGCCGTTGCTGCTGCTCGCGGTGTGGCAGCTGTCGGTGTCGGCGGGTTGGCTGTCGACCCGGATCCTGCCGGCCCCCAGCGCGGTGATCGAGGCCGGGGTCAGCCTGGTACGCAGCGGCGATATCTGGACTCATCTGGCTATCAGTGGCTGGCGTGCGGGGCTGGGCTTTGTCATCGGCGGTGGTATCGGCCTGGTGTTGGGCTTCATCACCGGTTTGTCGAAATGGGGCGAGCGCCTGCTGGACAGCTCGGTGCAGATGATCCGCAACGTACCGCACCTGGCGCTGATTCCCCTGGTGATCCTGTGGTTCGGTATCGACGAGTCGGCGAAGATCTTTCTGGTGGCCCTGGGCACTCTGTTCCCGATCTACCTCAACACTTACCACGGCATTCGCAACGTCGATCCGGCGCTGGTGGAAATGGCTCGTAGCTACGGCCTGTCGGGTTTTGCGCTGTTTCGCCAAGTGATCCTGCCGGGAGCCTTGCCCTCGATCCTGGTAGGGGTGCGTTTTGCCCTGGGCTTCATGTGGCTGACCTTGATCGTCGCTGAAACCATTTCCGCCAGCTCCGGCATCGGCTATCTGGCCATGAATGCCCGGGAGTTCCTGCAGACCGATGTGGTGGTGCTGGCCATCGTCATGTATGCGGTCCTGGGCAAGCTTGCAGACCTCGCAGCGCGGGGCCTGGAGCGGGTCTGGCTGCGCTGGCATCCGGCCTACCAAGTGGCCAGGGGAGATGCTCAATGACGGCTCAACAACCTCCACGGCTGCTGCGGGGCATTCCCCTGGCCGTGCGCAAATTGCAAAAGACCTTTGGTTCGCGGCAGGTGCTGCGGGAAGTCGATCTGCACATTCCTGCCGGTCAGTTCGTGGCGGTAGTGGGTCGCAGCGGTTGCGGCAAAAGCACCTTGCTGCGCCTGCTGGCCGGTCTCGATCAGCCCACGGGTGGCGAGTTGCTGGCGGGCTCCGCGCCCTTGAGCGCAGCCATCGAAGACACCCGGCTGATGTTCCAGGAGGCGCGTTTGCTGCCCTGGAAAAAAGTCATCGACAACGTCGGGCTCGGCCTCAAGGGCAACTGGCGGCCCCAGGCCCTGGAAGCCCTTGAAGCGGTGGGCCTGGCGGATCGCGCCAATGAATGGCCGGCGGCGCTGTCAGGTGGCCAGAAACAGCGGGTGGCTCTGGCTCGTGCCCTGATTCACCAGCCGCGCCTGTTGCTGCTGGACGAGCCGCTGGGAGCACTGGATGCCCTGACCCGGATCGAGATGCAGCAGTTGATCGAACGTTTGTGGCAGCAGCATGGCTTCACCGTATTGCTGGTCACCCACGATGTCAGTGAGGCCGTGGCGATCGCCGATCGGGTGATCCTGATCGAGGATGGCGAGGTGGGGCTTGACCTGCATGTCGAGCTGCCACGCCCGCGGATGCGAGGTTCCCATCGCCTCGCGGCCCTGGAAACCGAAGTCCTCAATCGCGTGCTGTCACTGCCAGGCTCACCGCCGGAACCGGAACCCGTTTCACCCCTGCCCACGCAGTTGCGCTGGGCACTTTAAAACAGCGAATCATTTCGACCCCAGGAGCAATACCATGACCATTAAAGCCATCAACGTTCGCAATCAGTTCAAGGGCACCATCAAGGAAATCGTCGAAGGTGACGTGCTGTCGGAAATCGACGTGCAGACCGCTTCCGGGATTGTCACTTCGGTGATCACCACCCGTTCGGTCAAGGAGCTGGAACTGTCCATCGGTAGCGAGGTGATTGCCTTCGTGAAATCCACCGAGGTATCGATCGCCAAGTTGTGAGCAATGCAGTGCAACAGCCCCGAAGGGTGCGAGTCCTTCGGGGCTTTTTTCATGGACGCTGTAAATAACGGTCAGATTTGATACTTTCCCTGCTTTCGGCAAGGCCTGAACAGTACAAACATGACAACAGAGCAGGGTCCAAACGTAGGGTATCTGGAGTTTGATCGCGATCGCTGGTCAGCTCTGCGGGCCGCAGAACCCATGAGTCTGTCACCGTCCGAGATGGAGACGCTGACCAGTCCGACCCAGCCCATGGCGTCCGAGGAGGTGAGGCAGATCCTGCTCCCGCTGTCGCGCCTGCTGCATTTGCATGCGGCGCAGGTGCAGTCGCTCAAGGCCCCCCAGACAGGTTTCAAGGCGCCTTATGTCATAGGTGTCTCCGGCAGTGTCGCGGTGGGCAAAAGCAGTTTTGCCAGGGTCCTGGCGGCCCTTCTGGCCTACTGGCCGGACAAGCCCAATGTGCATCTGGTGACTACGGACTCCTTTCTTTTCCCCCTGGCGACCCTCCAGGAAAAGAACATCCTGCACCGCAAGGGGTTTCCCGAGTCCTACGATGAGCCGTTGTTCGTGGATTTTCTGCAGTCGGTGTGCAGGAAGGGCGAGGCCGTGAGGATTCCCATCTATTCCCACGTCCGCTACGACATCCTGGCCGATGAGGCGCAGTCGGTGGAGGCTCCGGACATCATCATCCTCGAAGGCCTGAATGTGCTGCAGGGGGAGCAGGGGCAAGGCTTGAATCCCCTGGATTTCATCGACTTCTCCATTTACGTCGACGCGTCCGAGGAGGCGATCAAGGCCTGGTACCTGGAGCGTTTTGTCTACTTGAAGAACACCGCGTTCCAGGCGGCAGATTCCTACTTCAACAAGTACAAGGGGCTTTCGGACCTGGAAGCCCTGTCGGTGGCATCCGATACCTGGGATCGGGTCAACCTGAAGAACCTCGTCGAAAACATCCTGCCGACCCGGGAACGGGCGAACCTGATCATTCACAAATCAGCGGATCACAGTATCGACAGGCTGCTGCTGCGGCAGGCTTGAGCGTTCAGAGAGACGCTGGGCGCTTGGGCAGGTAGGGCGGCAAGTAGAGGCCCAGATAGGCATCGAAGACCCGCATGCCTTCCTCCGCCATGCGCGGGGTGATCTGCCCGTGCTGCTGCACCGAGCGGGCATACACCCGGTCTCCCAGCTCCATGGCCAGGGCGAATACATCCACATCCTGGGGCAGGGTCGGCAGCTCGAAGTGATGATTGAACAGCTTGTGCATCAGGTCACCCAGCTCGATGTCGTGCTGGCGATCGGCCTGGGTGACTTCCGTCAAGCCGTGCTGGGCGAGGATCAACTGGCGGGCCGCCGCGTCCTCGCCGTAGATGTCGAGCATGCGTTGTTCAACCAGGCGGGACAGGTCCCGCCAGCTGTCGAGCCGGTCGTGGTCGATGGGGGCTTGCAGGCAGGCGCGAAACCCGGCGTGGACATCAGCGGTCAGGGCTTCCAGCAGGGCCGGAACACTGGCGAAGAAGTGATAGACCGAGGACGGTGGAATCTGCGCCCGTTCGGCCACGCTGTAGATCGACAGGCTGGCCACGCCCTCGCTGGCCAGCAGGGTCCGGGCGGCTTCGAGTATCGAATCGATCCGGGCCTGGCTGCGTGCACGGGGTTTGCGAAGAGGGGCGGTGCGCGTCATCGGTGTCTCCTACTGGGCAGCGGGCATTGTACGCGAGAGCGCCAGGTTCCCTGTATCCGCCGGCCATGGATCGGCGGCATAAAAAAACGCCGCGGGGCTGTCAGCTCCGCGGCGTTGTTTTTTTCAACAACCGCTTAAACGGTGTGCAGGTACCAGTTGTACTCGAGGTCGGAGATGGAGTGTTCGAACTCTTCCAGCTCGCTTTCTTTGCAGGCCACGAAGATATCGATGTATTTCGGATCGATGTACTTGGCCATCACCTCACTGTCGTCCAGCTCGCGCAGGGCATCGCGCAAGTTGTTCGGCAGGCTCTGCTCGTTCTGCTCGTAGCTGTTGCCTTCGGTTGGCGCCGGCGGCTCGATCTTGTTGGTCAGGCCGTGATGCACGCCCGCCAGGACCGAAGCCATCAACAGGTACGGGTTGGCGTCGGCGCCGGCGACCCGGTGTTCCAGGCGCACGGCATCGGCCGAACCGGTAGGCACCCGCAGGGCCACGGTACGGTTGTCCAGGCCCCAGCTCGGCGAGTTCGGCACATAGAACTGTGCGCCGAAACGACGGTAGGAGTTGACGTTCGGGCAGAGGAAAGCCATCTGCGCCGGTAGGGTCTCGAGCACACCGCCGATCGCGTGACGCAGTGCGGCGTTCTGCTCGGGATCCTCGCTGGCAAAGATGTTCTTGCCATCTTTGTCCAGAACCGAAATGTGGACGTGCAGACCGTTGCCCGCCTGGCCCGGGTAAGGCTTGGCCATGAAGGTGGTATCCATCTCATGGTCGTAGGCGATGTTCTTGATCAGGCGCTTGAGCAGTACCGCGTAATCGCAGGCCTTGATCGGGTCGGCGACGTGGTGCAGGTTCACTTCGAACTGCGCCGGGGCACTTTCCTTGACGATGGCGTCTGCCGGGATGCCTTGCTCTTTGGCCCCTTCCAGAATGTCCTGGAGGCAGTCGACGTATTCGTCGAGATCGTCGATCAGGTAGACCTGGGTGGAATGCGGGCGTTTGCCGGAGATCGGCGAACGTGGTGGCTGTGGACGGCCGTTCACGTTCTCCTGGTCGATCAGGTAGAACTCCAGTTCGAAGGCGGCGCAGATGGTCAGTCCCAGTTCGTCGAACTTGGCCACGACCTGGCGCAGTACTTCTCGTGGATCGGCGAAGAACGGATCGCCTTCAAGCTCGTGCATGGTCATCAGCAGTTGCGCGGTAGGGCGCTTCTGCCAAGGCTCGTTGCACAGGGTATCGGGGATTGGATAGCAGATTCGGTCAGCATCACCGATGTCCAGGCCCAGGCCGGTGCTTTCCACCGTAGAGCCATTGATATCCAGGGCAAACAGGGAGGCCGGCAGGTTGATGCCTTTCTCGTAAACCTTGTGGAGGCTGGTGCGTTCGATGCGCTTGCCGCGCACCACACCATTCATATCCGCAATCAGAAGGTCAACGTACAGAACCTCAGGATGTTCCTTAAGGAACGCGTTCGCTTCGTTGAGCTGAACGGCACGCGGGGGTACCGACATGATGCAACACCTTTGTTGTTAAAAATATCAATCATTGATCTTTTCTGGTTTCAGTCAACCCGAACGGCATGCCGAAGTCAAGTAAGGCCTTTTATGCCCTAATAAAGGGCTGGCAAGGCTCTTTTGAGGCAAAACAGGGCGTTTTTTGGGCTCCGGCTACCTTGGGTACCGCAGGCTTGAGCGGGCCGTGTTGTATTTTTTACGGGGGTGTTGTGTAAAAAAATGAACAAGGCTAAGCTCGATTCAAACCCATAACAGCAATAATACCGGGGTGTTTCATGTCTCGCCTGCCGTTAATCGGCGTCACCGCCTGCTCCAGGCAGATCGGTCTGCATGCCTATCACATCAGTGGCGACGAGTATGTACAGGCAGTAGCCAGCGCAGCCCAGGGCGTGCCGGTGATTCTTCCGTCCATGGCGCAGTGGCTTTCCCCGTCCGATATTCTGGACGGTCTGGACGGCATCCTCTTTACCGGTTCTCCTTCCAATATCGAACCTTTCCATTATCAGGGACCTGCCAGCGCGCCGGGCACTGCTCATGATTCTGCACGGGACGCGGCCACTCTGCCGCTGTTGAATGCCGCCGTCGAAGCCGGTGTTCCGGTGCTGGGTATCTGTCGCGGATTCCAGGAAATGAATGTGGCCCTGGGCGGCAGTCTTCATCAGAACGTGCATCAAGTGCAGCCGTTCATGGACCACCGTCATGATGAAGAGCCCGATCAGCCCCTGGATGCCTGGTACGCACCCGCCCATGATCTGCACGTTCAGGCAGGCGGGCTCCTGGCGAATCTGGGCCTGCCGCAGAAGATTCAAGTCAACTCGATTCATGCTCAAGGCGTTGAACGTCTGGCGCCGGGCCTGCGGGTCGAGGCGCTGGCTCCTGACGGTCTGGTGGAGGCCATCTCGGTCGAGGGAGGCAAGGCATTTGCTTTGGGGGTGCAATGGCACCCCGAATGGCAGGTAAGCTGCAATCCTCACTATCTGGCCATCTTCCAGGCTTTTGGTGATGCCTGCCGCAAGCGGGCAAAACAACGCGACGCCGAAGCGTCACACAACGCCTGACTTAATAGAGAGTCAGGAAACTCAGCCTAGAGGCATTTATGAGTAACAACCTCGACCAGCTCACCGATTGGTTGAAAGACCACAAGATCACAGAAGTCGAATGCATGATCGGCGACTTGACCGGTATCACCCGGGGCAAGATCTCGCCGACCAACAAGTTCATTGCCGAAAAAGGCATGCGCCTGCCCGAGAGCGTGCTGTTGCAGACCGTGACCGGCGACTATGTCGAAGACGACATCTATTACGAGCTGCTGGACCCGGCGGACATCGACATGGTCTGCCGCCCCGACCAGAACGCGGTGTATCTCGTGCCCTGGGCCATCGAACCCACTGCCCAGGTGATCCACGACACCTACGACAAGCAGGGCAACCCCATCGAGCTGTCGCCACGCAACGTCTTGAAGAAGGTTCTCAAGCTCTACGCCGACCACGGCTGGCAGCCCATCGTGGCGCCGGAAATGGAGTTCTACCTGACCAAGCGCAGCGACGACCCGGACTACCCGTTGCAGCCGCCCATCGGCCGCTCCGGTCGCCCGGAAACCGGGCGCCAGTCCTTTTCCATTGAAGCGGCGAACGAATTTGACCCGCTGTTCGAAGACGTCTACGACTGGTGCGAACTGCAGGAGCTGGACCTGGACACGCTGATCCACGAAGACGGCACGGCCCAGATGGAAATCAACTTCCGTCACGGCGACGCCCTGTCCCTGGCCGACCAGATCCTGGTGTTCAAGCGCACCATGCGCGAAGCCGCCCTCAAGCACGACGTAGCGGCCACCTTCATGGCCAAGCCCATGACCGGCGAGCCCGGCAGCGCCATGCACCTGCACCAGAGCATCATCGACATCAACACCGGCAAGAACGTCTTCTCCAATGAAGACGGGACCATGAGCCAGCTGTTCCTCAACCACATCGGCGGTTTGCAGAAGTTCATCCCCGAGCTGCTGCCGCTGTTCGCCCCCAACGTCAACTCGTTCCGCCGCTTCCTGCCCGATACCTCGGCACCGGTGAACGTCGAGTGGGGCGAAGAGAACCGCACCGTGGGCCTGCGGGTGCCGGATGCCGGCCCGCAGAACCGTCGGGTGGAAAACCGCCTGCCGGGCGCTGACGCCAACCCGTACCTGGCCATTGCCGCCAGTCTGCTGTGCGGCTACATCGGAATGGTCGAAGGCCATAACCCGAGCGCGCCAGTGGTCGGTCGCGGTTATGAACGCCGCAACCTGCGCCTGCCGCTGACCATCGAGGACGCCCTGGAGCGGATGGAAAACAGCAAGACCATCGAGAAGTACCTGGGCCAGAAGTTCATCACCGGCTACGTTGCGGTGAAGCGGGCCGAGCACGAAAACTTCAAGCGCGTGATCAGTTCGTGGGAGCGGGAGTTCCTGTTGTTCGCCGTCTGATCCGCCGGGCGCCACTGCCCACCAGTGGCGCCTTCACTGACACTAAGGAGAGATTGATGACTCATAAAAACCCGCAAACCCGCGAGTGGCAAACCCTCAGCAGTGATCACCACCTGGCGCCTTTCAGTGACTTCAAGCAATTGAAGGAGAAGGGGCCGCGGATCATCACCCATGCCAAGGGTGTGTACCTCTGGGACAGTGAAGGCAATCAGATTCTCGACGGTATGGCCGGCCTGTGGTGCGTAGCCATCGGCTATGGCCGTGACGAACTGGCGGAAGCCGCCAGCAAGCAAATGCGCGAACTGCCCTATTACAACCTGTTCTTCCAGACCGCCCACCCGCCGGTGCTGGAGCTGTCCAAGGCGATCGCCGATATCGCGCCAGAAGGCATGAACCACGTGTTCTTCACCGGTTCCGGCTCCGAAGGCAACGACACCATGCTACGCATGGTCCGCCACTACTGGGCGATCAAGGGCCAGCCGAACAAGAAGACCATCATCAGCCGGGTCAATGGCTACCACGGTTCCACCGTGGCCGGTGCCAGCCTCGGCGGCATGACCTACATGCACGAACAAGGCGACCTGCCGATCCCGGGCATCGTCCACATCCCGCAGCCGTACTGGTTCGGCGAAGGCGGCGACATGAGTCCCGAAGAGTTCGGTATCTGGGCGGCCAATAAGCTCGAAGAGAAGATCCTCGAACTGGGCGTGGACAATGTCGGGGCCTTTATCGCCGAGCCGATCCAGGGCGCTGGCGGCGTGATCGTGCCGCCGGACAGCTACTGGCCGCGGATCAAGGAAATCCTTGCCAAGTACGACATCCTCTTCGTCGCCGACGAAGTGATCTGTGGCTTCGGCCGCACCGGTGAGTGGTTCGGTAGCGATTTCTACGACCTCAAGCCCGACATGATGACCATCGCCAAGGGCCTGACCTCCGGCTATATCCCCATGGGCGGCCTGATCGTGCGTGACGAAGTGGTGGCGGTGCTCAACGAGGGCGGCGATTTCAACCACGGTTTCACCTACTCCGGCCATCCGGTGGCCGCAGCCGTGGCCCTGGAAAACATCCGTATCATGCGCGACGAAAAAATTATCCAGCGCGCCCACGAAAAAGCGGCACCTTATTTGCAGAAACGTCTGCGTGAGCTGAGTGATCACCCGTTGGTGGGTGAGGTGCGCGGGGTAGGCCTGCTGGGGGCGATCGAGCTGGTCAAGGACAAGGCCTCCCGGGCGCGTTACGAAGGCCGCGGCGTGGGCATGATCTGCCGACAGTTCTGCTTCGATAACGGTCTGATCATGCGTGCCGTCGGCGACACCATGATCATTGCGCCACCGCTGGTGATCAGCGAGGCGGAGATCGACGAACTGGTGGCCAAGGCGCGCAAGTGTCTGGATCTGACCTTGAGTGTGCTGCAGAACTGAGTGCTAGGCTTTGAGCGCGGTGCTTGCGGGCGCGGCGCTCGAAGCAGACATAAAGGATGGGTCTTTCCTTGAAAGCCGGCCTTGGATCTTGCCAGACTACCCGCCGTTTTGGTTGCCCGGACACTGGCCGCTGAGCGAGTGGTTAAAAAAGAACAATTGGAGCATTACGCATGAAGGCATTAGGTATGAAGTTAGCTGGCAAGACCCTCCTCGCCATGTCCCTGATGGGCGTGATGGCGGCGGCAGCACAGGCGGACGATAAAGTGCTGCACGTTTACAACTGGTCCGATTACATCGCCCCGGACACCATCAAGAAATTTGAAGCCGAGTCGGGCATCAAGGTGGTCTATGACGTGTTCGACAGCAACGAAACCCTGGAAGCCAAGTTGCT
>NZ_MOAK01000080.1:377770-379005 GCF_003732485.1 Pseudomonas protegens | reverse complement strand
AAGCAGATCAAGGCCGGTGTCTACCAGGAACTGGACAAGTCCAAGTTGCCGAACTGGAAGAACCTCAACGAGTCGCTGCTCAAGGCGGTATCGGTGAGCGACCCGGGCAACAAGCACGCCTTCCCTTACATGTGGGGCTCGATCGGCATCGGTTTCAACGCCGAGAAGGTCAAGGCCGTATTGGGCGCCGACGCACCCACCAACTCCTGGGACCTGCTGTTCAAGCCGGAAAACGCCGAGAAGTTGAAGGCTTGCGGCGTCAGCTTCCTCGACTCGCCTACCGAGATGATTCCGGTGGCGCTGCACTACCTGGGCTACCCGACCGACAGCCAGGACAAGAAGCAGCTGGCTGAAGCCGAGGCGCTGTTCCTCAAGATCCGTCCATCGATCGGCTACTTCCACTCGTCCAAGTACATCTCCGACCTGGCTAACGGCAACATCTGCGTCGCCGTGGGCTACTCGGGCGACATCTATCAGGCCAAGGCTCGTGCCGCCGAAGCCGGTGACAAGGTCAAGGTCAGCTACAACATTCCGAAAGAGGGTGCTGGCAGCTTCTACGACATGGTCGCCATCCCTAAAGACGCGGAAAACGTCGACGGCGCCTACAAGTTCATGACCTTCCTGCAAAAGCCTGAAGTCATGGCCGAAATCACCAACGCCGTGCGTTTCCCCAACGGTAACGCGGCTGCAACCCCACTGGTCGATAAAGACATCACCAGCGACCCGGGTGTTTATCCGCCCGCTGACGTGCAGGCCAAGCTGTACGCGATCGCCGACCTGCCGGCCGCGACCCAGCGCATCCTGACCCGCAGCTGGACCAAGATCAAATCCGGTAAATAAGCCGATTTGCAGCACTCCCTGTTGCCGTCGTCGTGGCGAGGGCGGCAACAGGAAACAATTAAATGACAGAAAGTTTTGCTGGATTGGTTTATCGAGGGTAAGTTGCGCGCCGGTTTTGTTGCTGGGCAGCTCGGAGGCTGTCAGGTAGCGCGGGGCAACTTGGGCCCAACTATTTAAGAGGACCTCCACTTGCCTATTTCTTTGTTTCGCAAAGCCATGCTGGTTGCCGCCAGCCTGACGCTGGTGGCTGGCGCGCAGGCTGCACCGACCGTGCATATTTATAACTGGTCCGATTACATCGGTCAGAACACCCTGGCCGAGTTTGAAAAAGCCACCGGTATCAAGCCGGTGTATGACGTATTCGATTCCAATGAAACCCTGGAAGGCAAGTTGCT
>NZ_MOAK01000080.1:364395-377726 GCF_003732485.1 Pseudomonas protegens | reverse complement strand
AAGCAGATCAAGGCCGGGGCTTTCCAGAAGCTCGACAAGAGCCTGCTGACCCATTATTCGAACCTTGACCCGGCGCTGCTCAAGCGTCTGGAAATGAACGATCCGGGCAACCAGTACGCGGTGCCGTACCTGTGGGGCACCAATGGCATCGGCTACAACGTCGACAAGGTCAAGGCCGTGCTGGGCGTGGACAGGATCGATTCCTGGAGCGTGCTGTTCGAGCCGGAGAACATCAAGAAGCTCAACAGCTGTGGCGTGGCCTTCCTCGACTCCGCCGATGAAATGATGCCCACGGTCCTCAACTATCTGGGGCTGAACGCCAACAGCACCAACCCCCAGGACTACAAGAAGGCCGAGGCCAAGTTGCTGGCGGTGCGTCCTTACGTGACCTACTTCCATTCGTCCAAGTACATCTCGGACCTGGCCAACGGCAATATCTGCGTGGCCATCGGGTTTTCCGGCGACGTGTTCCAGGCCAAGGCCCGGGCCGCCGATGCCGGCAAGGGCGTGAACATCGCTTATGCGATTCCGAAAGAGGGCGGGGCCCTGTGGTTCGACATGCTGGCGATCCCCAAGGACTCGAGCAACGTCAAGGAAGCGCACGCCTTCATCAACTATTTGCTGCAACCTGAGGTGATTGCCCAGGTCAGTGACTACGTCGGTTATGCCAACCCCAATCCAGGGTCGGACAAACTGATGGAGCAATCCATTCGCACCGACGAAGCGGTTTATCCACCGCAGGCCGTGCTCGAAAAGACCTACGTGTCCACCGAGTTGCCACCCAATATCCAACGCTTGATGACCCGCAGCTGGACCAAGGTCAAGACGGGTAAATAGTTTCACAGCTCAAACTATCCAAGGTCCGCCCACGTGGGGCGGGCTGCAAATTTTGTTGGGAGTTTCGCAAATGGCAGTTGCCTCCGGCGCCTATAAGAAAGCCCTCGAGGGCGACCAGACACCCAAGCAGGTGCTGGTCAAAATCGACCGGGTCACGAAGAAGTTCGACGAGACGGTTGCCGTGGACGATGTGTCCCTGGAAATCAAGAAGGGCGAAATCTTCGCTCTGCTCGGCGGCTCGGGTTCGGGCAAGTCCACCTTGCTGCGGATGCTGGCCGGTTTCGAACGGCCAACGGAGGGGCGAATCTTCCTCGATGGTGTGGACATCACCGACATGCCGCCCTACGAGCGGCCGATCAACATGATGTTCCAGTCCTACGCCCTGTTCCCCCACATGACCGTGGCGCAGAACATCGCCTTCGGCCTCAAGCAGGACAAGATTCCCAGCGCGGAAATCGACGCCCGGGTGGCGGAGATGCTCAAGCTGGTGCAGATGAGCCAGTACGCCAAGCGCAAGCCGCACCAGCTTTCCGGCGGCCAGCGTCAGCGCGTGGCCCTGGCCCGCTCCCTGGCCAAGCGTCCCAAGCTGTTGCTGCTGGACGAGCCCATGGGTGCCCTGGACAAGAAGCTGCGTTCGCAGATGCAGCTGGAACTGGTTGAGATCATCGAACGCGTAGGCGTGACCTGCGTCATGGTGACCCACGATCAGGAAGAGGCCATGACCATGGCCGAGCGTATCGCCATCATGCACCTGGGCTGGATCGCCCAGATCGGCAGCCCGATCGACATCTATGAAACCCCGGTCAGCCGCCTGGTTTGCGAATTCATCGGCAACGTCAACATCTTCGAAGGTGAAGTGGTGGACGATGCCGAAGGTCATGCGCTGATCACCTGCAAGGACCTGGATCGCAATATCTATGTCGGCCACGGCATCAGCACCTCGGTCCAGGACAAGTCGGTGACCTATGCGATCCGTCCGGAAAAGCTCCTGGTCACCGCCGAGATGCCGACCTGCGAGTACAACTGGTCCAGCGGCAAGGTCCACGACATCGCCTACCTGGGCGGCCACTCGGTGTTCTACGTCGAGCTGCCGAGCGGCAAGCTGGTGCAGTCCTTCGTCGCCAACGCCGAGCGCCGTGGCGCGCGGCCGACCTGGGGTGATCAGGTCTACGTCTGGTGGGAAGACGACAGCGGCGTGGTACTGCGCTCATGAACATGCGAAAGCTCAAGCGCCGACTCAATCGAATAATTCCCGGTGGCCGTCAATTGGTCATCGGAGTCCCGTTCATCTGGCTGTTCCTGTTCTTCATGCTGCCGTTCTTCATTGTCCTGAAGATCAGCTTCGCCGAAGCGGACGTGGCCATTCCGCCGTACACCGAGATCTACAGTTACGTCGACCAGAAGCTGCAGTTGCTGCTCAACCTCGGCAACTACGCGATGCTGGGGGACGACGAGCTGTACATCGCGGCCTACCTCGGCTCGCTGAAGATGGCGTTCTTCAGCACCATCCTCTGTCTGCTGATCGGCTACCCGATGGCCTATGCCATCGCCAGTGCCCGTAAAGAGATGCAGACCGTACTGGTGCTGCTGATCATGATGCCGACCTGGACTGCGATCCTGATCCGGGTCTATGCCTGGATGGGCATCCTCAGCAACAACGGCCTGCTCAATGGCTTCCTGATGTCCATGGGCTGGATCAACGAGCCGCTGCAGATCCTCAACACCAACATCGCGGTGTACATCGGCGTGGTCTATTCCTACCTACCGTTCATGATCCTGCCGCTGTACGCGAACCTGGTGAAACACGACACCAGCTTGCTGGAGGCCGCGGCCGACCTGGGTTCGAGTACCTTCAACAGCTTCTGGAAGATCACCGTACCGCTGTCCAAGAACGGCATCATCGCCGGCTGCATGCTGGTGTTCATCCCGGTGGTGGGTGAGTTCGTGATTCCGGAACTGCTTGGCGGCCCGGAAACCCTGATGATCGGTAAGGTGCTGTGGCAAGAGTTCTTCAACAACCGTGACTGGCCGGTGGCATCCGCACTGGCAGTGGTGATGCTGGCGATCCTGATTGTGCCGATCATCCTGTTCAACCGCAGTCAGGCCAAGGAAATGGAGGGCAAGGAATGAAGCGCTTCAGTTTCTCCAGCCTGATGCTGGTGCTCGGCCTGTTGTTCATCTACCTTCCGATGCTGATCCTGGTGATCTATTCGTTCAACGCCTCCAAGCTGGTGACGGTATGGGGCGGCTGGTCGATCAACTGGTATATCGGCCTGCTGGATAACACTCAGCTCATGGGCTCGGTCCTGCGCTCCCTGGAAATTGCCTGCTACACCGCCGTTGCCGCGGTGGCCCTGGGCACCCTGGCGGCCTTCGTCCTGACCCGGATCACTCACTTCAAGGGTCGCACCCTGTTCGGTGGCCTGGTGACTGCGCCGCTGGTGATGCCTGAAGTGATCACCGGCCTGTCGCTGTTGCTGCTGTTCGTGGCCATGGCCCAGGCGGTCGGCTGGCCTCAGGAGCGTGGGATCGTCACCATCTGGATCGCCCACACCACGTTCTGCGCCGCTTATGTGGCGGTGGTGGTGTCGGCTCGCCTGCGCGAGCTTGACCTGTCCATCGAAGAGGCGGCCATGGACCTGGGCGCGCGGCCGTGGAAGGTGTTCTTCCTGATCACCATCCCGATGATCGCGCCGTCGCTGGCGGCTGGCGGCATGATGTCCTTTGCCCTGTCCCTGGATGACCTGGTACTGGCCAGCTTCGTCTCCGGCCCGGGTTCCACCACCTTGCCGATGGAAGTGTTCTCGGCGGTGCGCCTGGGGGTCAAGCCGGAGATCAACGCTGTGGCCAGCCTGATCCTGCTGGCAGTGTCCCTGGTGACCTTCCTGGTCTGGTTCTTCAGCCGTCGCGCCGAAGAAGCCCGCAAGCGCGCGATCCAGCAAGCCATCGAAGAGAGTGCTGCCGACTCCTGGAAGCAGCCGGACGTACGTCGGGCCCAGGCGCCGGAAGCTGTCTGACCTCAGGTACGCAACAAAAAAACCTCGCCCCCGTAACCGGGAGCGAGGTTTTTTATTGCCCCATGCCGCCCGTCTCGCCGTAGGAGCCGGCTTGCCGGCGAAAGCGTTCGCGAGATGTACGCCAGGCTTGCTGGCCTCTTCGCTGGCAAGCCAGCTCCTACGGGGCGGGGCGCTCAGGGGCGGCGGGCCGGCAGCAGCTTCAGGGTGCTGCGGGTGTTGGCGGTGACTTCCTCTTCGCTGAAGTGCGCCTGTTGGTAGACCCCTTCGATGTAGGCCTCGGCCTGGTCGTCGTAGTGCTTGTCGAACAGCACGCCGCTCTGGCCCACCGGGTTGATGGTCAGGCTGTGGGCCGGGTCGGCGAAGTCGATGATGCGTCGGGTCGAGGGGCCGTAGACCACCGACCAGGGCGCTGGGCCGATCTTGGCGGTGAGGTTGTTAGGCACCTCATGGCTGCCCGGGGCGTCCAGGGGGCCGACGTTGAATACCCGGTCCAGGGGCTTCTGCATCCCCAATGGGTGGCCGTGGGTGAGCGTGTGGGCGGTGCCCCAGCGCCATTGCGCGGGGTTGGCGCCCAGGGTGCGCTTGAGGTGGTCGATGCTGGCGCGCCAGGCCACCTTGACCGTATCGGCGCGGCTTTCACGCTGGGGCGTGGTGCGGTTGTCCCACCAGGGGGAATCGGGATCGGCCGCCAGCCGGGGCAGGGCGGCATCCACCACCCGGGCCTGGATCAAAGCGTCGAAGTAGGCATCGCCGAGCTTTTCATGAAAGGTGGCGTCGGCCAGGTCGAACAGGAACTGGTTGAACAGGGTGGCATTGGTGGAGTCCAGGGGGTAGTCGCCCTGCCACTTCGCCAGTTGCTCCACCAGTTTCAGTTCTTCGGGACCGCTGACCACCTCCCGCAGCACCGGTAGCAAGGGGGCCAGCAGGCGCGGGCCGTAGGCGGTGGTGGTGCCCAGTTGCAGTTTCTGGGTGTTTTCCAGGTCCCATTTCACGCTTTTGTCACTGATCTGACGGTCCAGTTGCTGGCCCCGGTCGGCGAGGTTGTAGTAGCCGGGGATCTCCATGCCGGTCGGGGAGACGGGCTGGAAGTTGGCGGAGACGATATAGCCCCGGGCCGGGTTCTCTTCCTGGGGGTTGGCGCTGAAGGGGTAGAAGCCCTCCTTGTCAGCCATGGCTGTGCTGCCATCGAGAATGAACGCCGGTTTGGCTCCGGCCGGGCGCTTGGGCAGCAGCGCCGCCGCCCACCAGCCGATATCGCCCTTGGCGTTGGCCCAGACGATGTTCAGCCCGGGGGCGTGGACCTTGGCGGAGGCCGCGCGAACCTTGGCCAGGGTATCGGCGCGGTTGAGCTGGTAGAAGCCATCGAGGATCGGGTTGGGGGTTTCCAGGAAGCCCCACCACATGGCCACGGGGGCCTTGCCCACGGTGGTGCCGAGCATGTCGTTGATGATCGGGCCGTGGGGCGACTGGCGCAGGGTCAAGGTCACCGGCGCCTGGCCCTTGACCGCAATCTGTTGCTCGCTGCTGATCAGGTCGCCCCATTTGTCATGGAACCAGACCTGATTGGGATTCTCCGGGTTGACCTTCTCGGCGATCAGGTCGAGATCGTCGTTCTGGAACATGGTCAGGCTCCAGCCGAAATCCAGGTTGTGACCCAAAAAGGCGAAGGGCACCAGGGCCTGATGATGGCCGTAGAGTTCGAAGCCCGGAGCCGATAGTTGCGCCTCGTACCACACCGACGGCAGGGAGTAGCGGATGTGTGGATCGCCGGCCAGCAGTGGGCGTCCGCTCTTGGTCCGAGCGCCGGCCACGGCCCAGGCGTTGCTGCCTTCGAATTGCGGCAGTCCGGCCTCGCTCAGGGCTTGCTGGCTCAGGAGGGCGATCTGCCCCAGGTCCTGCCAGTCGACAGCGGCCAGGGGCAGGGACGGTTGCGGCTTGCCCTTGGCCAGCACGCCCTTGGGCTGCCAGTCGAGGTCGAAGACTTTCAGGTAATCGTTGCCCAACTGGTCGCGGATATAGGTCAGCAACGGTTCGGTGCGAAAGGCCATGGCGAAGCTATAGGCCATGAAGCCGGCGACGCTGACGGTGTCTTCTGCGGTGAATGGCCGTTTGTGGATGCCCAGGACATCGAACTCCATGGGGCTGGCGTGACTGTCCTGATACTGGTTGATGCCGTCCAGATAGGCTTCCAGGGCCTTCCAGGCGGGAGACTGACGGTCGAGCCCGGCCACATAGCTGTCGGCGCGCTCGCGGATGCGCAGGCTGCGGAACAGTTTGTCGGTATCCAGCAGCTTGGGCCCCAGAACCTCTGCCAGTTCGCCTCGGGACAGGCGCCGCAGGACTTCCATCTGGAACAGCCGGTCCTGGGCGTGGACGTAACCCAGGGCGCGATACAGGTCGGTTTCGTTCTCCGCGCGGATATGGGGTACGCCGCGTTCGTCGTAACGCACAGTGACCGAGCCTTGCAGGCTGCGGACTTCCACCTGGCCCTGACGCGTCGGCTGCTTGCTGTAGAGATAGCCGGCGACACCCGCCAGCACGGCGAGAATCAGGACGGCGACGACGGTCAGGCTGCGTTTCATGCGGGCTCCTTGCTGTTGTTTTCAGTGCCGCCTTGGAAGAGCTGCAGAGATTTAGCACAAGTCATGGGCATCGCGCAGGAGGCAGTCCTTGAATAGTCGCGAATGCCTTAATTGGCAGTGACTGGCCAGGGACAGTAGCAGCCTACCGCCAAGGTGTGGGTAGCATTGATCTGGCGATCGCTCTCCAGTGCCTGGAGGATGGGTTCGATAAAGCTGTTGCTGGAGTTGCAGGTCAGGCCTTCACTGTAGGGCCCGAAGTAGGCCAGCTTGCCGTTGCGGTCCCAGATCGCCACGGCCGGGCTGGCGGGAATCTGTTCGGCGCCGGGCAGGCTGTCGAGGGGCTTCAGGCGGCCCAGGGTGGCGGGCAGTTGGCCGTGGCTGCCGGGCTTCTGCACGGAATAGAAGTCCACGCCCCGCGGGCCGTAGATTTCGATCAGTTCGGCCAGGTGCTGCTGGTTGCCGACGTTGCAGGGGCAGGCCGGGTCCCAGAAGTGCACCAGGCGGATGGTGCCGGGGCCGGCCAGCTCGGCGGGCAGTTGCAGCGGGTCGCCGGAGAACACCGCGGTGTGTTCACTGAAGGCTCGCAGATAGCGTCCCTGGAACCAGTCGTAGGCGTACCACAGCACCGCGGCGCAGATCAGGACGAGCAGGCTGGCAAGCAGGGGCGTGCGGTAAGACTGGCGCATTAAGATCGGTCCTCGAAGGTCGCGTAGCTTGCCATGCTTGCTGCGACAGATGAATATCGCAGGCCTAGAAAGCCTGTTTTGTTCCCGGTACCCCCCCGTTTGGAAAACTCAATGTCCGTGACCTTCGACCCCGACCACCTGCGCGCCAGCCTGCAACCCCTGGTGGCTGGGCAGCCCTTGTCGGTGGAGGCTCAGGCCTATCAGCGCTTCTATGGGCTGGACTTCGCCGGACGGGCGCTCGTGCCACGCAGTCGCCTGGGGCGTTTTCAAGTGGAGGGCTACGAGGTGGTCACGCAGGTGTGGTGGCCGGAACAGCCACAGGCAACACTGTTTCTGCTCCACGGCTTCTACGACCACATGGGCTTGTACCGGCATGTGATCGAGTGGGCACTGCAGCGCCGCTTCGTGGTGATTTCCTGTGACCTGCCGGGGCATGGCCTGTCCAGTGGCGAGCGCGCCAGCATCAATGATTTCGCGGTGTATCAACAGGTACTGCAAGGTCTGTTCGCCGAGGCGCAGTCCCTTGAGTTGCCCCAGCCCTGGCACTTGTTCGGGCAAAGCACCGGTGGCGCGATCATCATGGATCACTTGCTCAACCAGGGCGCCGAGAGCCCGGCCCAGGGGCAGGTGGTGCTGCTGTCACCCTTGGTACGACCTCGTGCCTGGGGTTGGTCGATGCTCAGCTATTACCTGTTGCGGCCGTTTGTCAGTGGCATTGCCCGGCGTTTCAGCGAGAACTCCAACGACCCGGATTTTCTTGCCTTCCTCCAGGCCGACCCGTTGCAGCCACAACGTTTGCCCACTGCCTGGGTCGGCGCACTGGCACGTTGGATCAAGCGGTTGGAGGCAGCCCCGCGCAGTTCAAGGCAGCCGCTGATCGTCCAGGGGCAGGCGGACATGACGGTGGATTGGGAGCACAACCTGCAAGTGATTCGCGGCAAGTTCACCGCGCCCGAGGTCTTGATGCTGCCGGAGGCGCGGCATCATCTGGCGAATGAAATTCCCTTGTACCGCGATCAGTACTTCGCCTTTCTCACCCAGCACGTTTGATTCACGGGCTGGGTCGCGCCGCCGGACAGCATGAGCCCCAGGGTTCAGGGCGTGAGGCTGGAGGTGCTCTGACCGACTGCCAGGCCGGCGCGGATCGCTGCCAGGGCTGCCTGGTAATAGGCCTTGCCCTCAGTGGATTCAGCGAAGGTCGCGAATTCTTCCAGCTCGGTGTCGGACAGGTCTCGATAAACGTACAGCAGGGTGTTGTTCAGGTCGTTGCCGATCTGCTGCATCAATCGCTGGCGCTGACCGTTGAGCATGCCCTGGGCCTGACCCCCTCCCAGCAGACCGGGAATCATCTGGCTCAGGCTGTCTGCGGCGACTCCGGCTATTGCCAGGCTGACTTCCGCGCCGGCCTCCTTGGCCGGCAGCGCCTGGGCCAGGTGGCCGATGATCAATTGGCGGTTGTCACTGACCTGCATCTTCGGTAGGCCCTGGGCATTCTTGGCCAACTGGTCGCGACGGGTGGCCAGCAATTCGGCGGCGACGATCTTGCGGCCCAGGGGCGACTGGAAGAAGGCCAGAGCGGGAGCGGGATTGGCGAGATGCTGGCGCAGTTGCTCTTCGGCGCGACGGTCCACGGCCTGGGGCGCGAAGCGCTGGTTGCTGTTGTCCACCAGGGCCTGGTAGACCGCCGGCGGCAAGCTGTTCTGGTAGCGCTGCTGGGCGGCGCTCAGGGCATCGTTGAAATGCGCGCGCTGTTCCGGCCAACCGGCGACCTTGTACAACTGGTCGTGGCTGTCTGCCCAGGCAGGCAAGGCGCAGAACATCAACAGTGAGAAAAGCAAACGGCGCATAAGGACTCCTGTCAGCAGGCGACTATTCTCCGGGGCAAGGCGATGGTTGTCGAGAATTCGTATCAGGATCGCCCGCTAAAGTAATGAGTGGAAAGTGCATTGGAAAAAAATGCGTGATCCTCCGCTCTGTGGCTCTGTCGGATTTATCTGATGCTGGATACTATGCGCGCCATGCAAATACCCTCTGATCATCCGCTGTTGTTGCGTATCGTCGACGACCTGGCCACCTGTGGCTGGTCGCAGCAGAATGTTTTCCTGCCCGAGGGTCTGACCCTCGAACTGGCGGCTGAGTGCCGTAAACGTGCGACAGAAGGTGAACTGGCGCCAGCGGCGGTAGGACGTGGCCCGGCTCAGGAAATACGCGAGGGTATTCGCGGCGACCATATCCAGTGGCTCGAGCCCGGCCAGGCCGAGGCTGTCGATACCTATCTGGGGTTGATGGACAGCCTGCGCGAGGCCCTCAATCGAGGCCTGTTTCTCGGGCTTGAGGACTTCGAATGCCACTTCGCAATGTACCCGCCGGGGGCGTTTTACAAGCGTCACGTGGACCGCTTTCGCGATGATGATCGGCGCATGGTCTCGGCGGTGATCTACCTCAATGAGGAGTGGCTGCCCGATCACGGCGGGCAATTGCGCATGTACCTCAATGACCAGGGGCAATACGATGTGGTCCCTGTCGGGGGGCGACTGGTGGTGTTTCTTTCCGGTGAAGTCCCCCATGAAGTCCTGCCCGCGACTCGGGATCGCCTGTCCTTGACCGGCTGGTTCCGGCGTCGTGGTAACGAGCCGTTCTGAACATGCACAAGATCCTGGTCAGCCGCTGTCTTTTGGGCCACCGCGTACGCTACGACGGCGCTGCCAGCGGCCCGTTCGATCAACTGGCCGCCTGGCTGCAGGAGGGGCGGGTGGTTGCGCTGTGCCCGGAGGTGGCCGGCGGCTTGCCGACGCCACGGGCGGCGGCGGAGATCCCAGGTGGGCAAGGCGTCGATGTGCTTGAGGGGCGGGCGCCGGTGATGACCACGGAAGGCGAGGATGTCAGCGCCGAATTCCTCTCTGGTGCCCGGCAGGCCCTGGACCTGGTGGAAAAGCACGGGATACGTATCGCCGTGCTCAAGGCCAACAGCCCGTCCTGCGGCAATGTGCTTACCTATGACGGCACCTTCAGCGGCATCAAGGTTCAGGGCGAGGGCGTGACCGCGGCGCTATTGCAGCGCCACGGCGTGCAAGTCTTCAGTGAGCTGCAACTGCCCGAGGCCGCTGCTGCCCTGGCCGCCCTGTAGCCGCAGCTTGCGGCGGCTATCGGGCAAGGGTTACTGCCCGGCTTCAGCCTTGGGCGGTTTGCTCGCATCCATGCCGAACCACTTCTCCGACAGGGCCATCAGTCGCCCATCTGCCTTGATCCGCTGCAGGGCACTGTCCAGACTCGCCTGGAACGCCGGGTTACCTTTCTGGAAGGGAATCGCCAGGCTCAGGGTCGGGCCCACCTTGGCTCCTTCCTTTACCGGCAGGCGACTGTCGCGAATGGCGTAGGGGATCAGCAGACGGTCGCTGATGGCCGCGTCGATCTGTTTGTCCGCCACATCCTTGATCGGTTGCTGGGCATCGGCATAGCTGCGCAGGTTGATGCCTTCCACGGTCCGTGCCTGATCAACGAACTGGCTGCCTTGAGCCACGCCCAGCGCCTGGCCACGCAGGGCCTGGAGGGAAAATAACGGGCGTTGTTCTTCCTTGCGCACGATCAACTGGGCGCTGGAATAGCTGTAGGGCTCGCTGAAATCGAAACGATCCTTGAGTTCCGGGGTCACTGCTATGTGGTTGATGGCCACGTCGAACTTGCCGCTCTCCACACCTGGCAGCAATTCGGCCGCGGCGGTCACCACGAAGTCCGCCCGCACGTCCAGCTCACTGGCCAGCAACTGCCCCAACTCCACCTCGAAGCCGGTGAGTTTGCCGTCGTCCTTGAAGTTGAAGGGCGGCGTATCGGCTTCCAGGGCGATGCGCAGTTCGCCGCGGTCATTGATATCGTCCATCAGTTCGGCTTGAGCGCAAGTGCTCGCAAGGGGCAGCAAAAGTAACAGGCCAGGCAGGAAACGCATGGTCACTCCTTGAATTTATATGAGCGATGCGCCGTTCAGGCTCGCTTTGCTAAGGTGTTGAGTGCCTTCGACAACGAATCGCCACGAAGTTGTCATAACCGTAAAAGATTTGCGGAAAAACTGGAGAAGATAATGAAAATTTTTATGTCGCGTGCTGCATTGGCCGGTCTGTTGCTGGGAGCTTCGATGCTGGCCGGCGCAGCGGAAATTCCTCGTACTGAGGCACCAGCGGGCGCCAAGGTGTTTATCGTTTCCCCGGCCGATGGGGCCATCGTCGACAAGACCTTCAAGGTCAAGTTCGGCGTTGAAGGCATCGCCCTGGCTCCGGCTGGCGACCAGACCGCCAATACCGGCCACCATCACCTGCTGATCGATGTCGATCAACTGCCGGCGGAAAACCTGCCGATCCCTATGGATGCCAACCACCTGCACTTCGGCAAGGCCCAGACTGAAACCGAAGTCACCCTGGCGCCGGGCAAGCACACTCTGCAACTGGAACTGGGGGACAAGAACCACGTGCCTTTCAGCCCGGTTATCGTTTCCAAGAAAATCACAGTGACAGTGAAATAATCGTAAACGCGATAAAAAAGGGAGCCCGGAGGGCTCCCTTTTTTGTACCGCCAAGACCTCTTAGAACAGCACGCGGCAACGGATGGTGCCGTTGATGTGCTGCAGCTTCTCTTGCGCCAGGTCCGAGTACTCGGCGTCGACGTCGATCACCACGTAGCCGACCTTCTCGTTGGTCTGCAGGAACTGACCGGAGATGTTGATGCCGTTTTCGGCGAAGACCTTGTTGATCTCGCTCATCACGCCCGGGATGTTCTCGTGGATGTGCAGCAGACGGTGCTTGCCAGGGTGGGCCGGCAGCGCCACTTCCGGGAAGTTGACCGAGGATACCGAAGTACCGTTGTCGCTGTACTTGACCAGCTTCTCTGCCACTTCCAGGCCGATGTTGGCTTGGGCTTCAGCGGTGGAACCGCCGATGTGCGGAGTCAGGATCACGTTGTCCAGGCCGCGCAGCGGGCTTTCGAACTCTTCGTCGTTGGAGCGTGGTTCAACCGGGAACACGTCGATGGCTGCGCCGATCAGGTGCTTGTCCTTGATGGCGTCCGCCAGGGCGTCCAGTTCGACCACGGTGCCGCGTGCGGCGTTGATCAGAATGCCGCCCTTCTTGATGGCGCGGATTTCCTTTTCGCCGATCATCCACTGCGTGGCCGCGGTTTCCGGTACGTGCAGGGTGACGATGTCGGACATGCCCAGCAGCTCGTGCAGGTTGCCCACCTGGGTAGCGTTGCCCAGTGGCAGCTTGGTCACGGTGTCATAGAAAAACACTTGCATGCCCAAGCCTTCGGCCAGGACCGACAACTGAGTGCCAATGGAGCCGTAGCCGACGATACCCAGCTTCTTGCCGCGGATTTCGAAGGAGTTGGCCGCGCTCTTGATCCAGCCGCCACGGTGGCAGGAAGCGTTTTTCTCAGGGATGCCGCGCAGCAGCAGGATGGCCTCGGCCAGTACCAGTTCGGCTACCGAACGGGTGTTGGAGTAAGGCGCGTTGAACACCGCGATACCGCGCTCGCGAGCAGCGGACAGGTCAACCTGGTTGGTGCCGATGCAGAAGCAACCCACGGCGACCAGTTTCTTCGCGTGGTCGAAGATCTCTTCGGTCAGTTGGGTGCGGGAGCGAATACCGATGAAGTGTGCATCGGCGATCTTTTCCTTGAGCTGGGCTTCCGGCAGAGAACCGGTGAGGTACTCGATGCTGGTGTAGCCGGCGGCCTTGAGGACGTCGACAGCGGATTGGTGGACGCCTTCGAGGAGAAGGAACTTGATCTTGCTCTTATCGAGAGAAGTCTTGCTCATCTGCGTAAACCTGTGTCCCGGAGAAAAATGGCAGGGAAATGGACAGCTTGAGCTGACCTGGACGGCATGAAACCGCCACCGCAGAAACGCCCTTGGGCACTCTCCTGCGGGGGCGGTATGCTAGCATACGCGCCCTGCTAAACACTCATTCCTGCGACGTGAAGCGTTCTCAGGGTGACCATGAATTGTTCGAGAGTTCTGTCGATGACCAATCCTGCCCTGATTGATGAGCTGAAGACCCTGGTTGAGCCTGGCAAGGTGCTGACCGACGCTGACTCCCTGAATGCTTACGGCAAGGATTGGACCAAGCATTTCGCACCGGCCCCGACGGCCATCGTGTTCCCCAAGACCACCGAGCAGGTCCAGGCCATCGTGCGCTGGGCCAATCAGCACAAGGTCGCGCTGG
>NZ_MOAK01000080.1:362106-364376 GCF_003732485.1 Pseudomonas protegens | reverse complement strand
CTCGGGCGGGCGGACCGGGCTCTCGGCGGCCGCCGTGGCAGCCAACGGCGAAGTGGTGGTGTCCTTCGACTACATGAATCAAATTCTCGACCTGAACCTGACTGACCGCACTGCGGTGTGCCAGCCGGGGGTGGTCACCGAGCAACTGCAGAACCTGGCGGAAGAAAACGGTCTCTACTATCCAGTGGATTTTGCCTCTGCCGGCTCCAGCCAGATTGGCGGCAATATCGGCACCAATGCCGGCGGGATCAAGGTGATTCGCTACGGCATGACCCGCAACTGGGTGGCCGGCATGAAGGTGGTCACCGGCAAGGGCGACCTGCTGGAGTTGAACAAGGACCTGATCAAGAACGCCACCGGCTATGACCTGCGCCAGCTGTTCATCGGTGCTGAAGGCACCCTGGGCTTTGTGGTCGAGGCCACCATGCGCCTGGACCGGGCGCCGAAGAACCTCACCGCCATGGTGCTCGGCACCGCCGACTTCGATTCGATCATGCCGGTGCTGCATGCGTTCCAGAGCAAACTCGACCTGACCGCCTTCGAGTTCTTCTCCGACAAGGCCCTGGCCAAGGTCCTGGCCCGCGGTGACGTGCCGGCGCCGTTCGAGTCCGACTGCCCGTTCTACGCGCTGCTGGAATTCGAAGCCACCACCGAAGAAGTGGCCAACCACGCCCTGGAAACCTTCGAGCACTGTGTCGAGCAGGGCTGGGTTCTGGACGGCGTGATGAGCCAAAGCGAAACCCAGTTGCAGAACCTGTGGAAGTTGCGGGAATACATTTCCGAGACTATCTCCCACTGGACTCCGTACAAGAACGATATTTCGGTCACGGTTTCGAAAGTGCCGGCTTTCCTCAAGGAAATCGACGCCATTGTCGGCAAGCACTACCCGGACTTCGAAATCGTCTGGTTCGGCCACATCGGCGACGGCAACTTGCACTTGAACATTCTCAAGCCGGATAACCTGAGCAAGGACGATTTTTTCGCCAAGTGCGCCACGGTCAACAAGTGGGTGTTCGAAACCGTCGAGAAGTACAGCGGTTCGATCTCCGCCGAGCATGGCGTGGGCATGACCAAACGTGATTACCTGACCTACAGCCGCTCGCCGGTTGAGATCGAGTACATGAAGGCGGTCAAGGCGGTGTTCGACCCGAACGGCATCATGAACCCGGGCAAGATCTTCGCTGTTTGAGTACAAGCAGCGTCCTGATGAAGTACACGAGCAGGAGTCGGTAATGAGCTATCAGCACCAGTATGTCGACGGTACCCGGATTCATTTCCCCCTGGGCAAGGTGGTTTGCATCGGTCGTAACTACGCCGAGCACGCCAAGGAGCTGGACAACCCGGTTCCCACCGAGCCCCTGCTGTTTATCAAGCCCGGCAGTTGCGTGGTGCCGCTGGAGGGTGGTTTTGCCATTCCCACCGAGCGCGGCTCGGTGCACTACGAGGCGGAAATCGCTGTGCTGATCGGCAAGCCGCTGTCTACCAAGCCCAGTCGCGAAGAAGTGCTGGACGCCATCTCCGGCTTCGCCCCAGCCCTGGACTTGACCCTGCGGGACAAGCAGGCCGAGCTCAAGGCCAAGGGCCTGCCTTGGGAAATCGCCAAGTCGTTCGATGGCGCGGCGGTCATCGCGCCCTTTGTGGTGGGCAGCAGTTTTGCCGATCTGACCGATATCGGCATTCGCCTGACCATCAACGGTGAGGTGCGCCAGGACGGCAACAGCAGCGATATGCTCAATCCCATAGTGCCGATGATCCAGTACATGGCTGGCTGCTTTTCCCTGCAGGCCGGCGATGTGATTCTCACCGGCACCCCGGTTGGTGTCGGGCCGCTGAATGTCGGTGATGAGCTGGTGCTGGAGCTTCCGGGCGTCAGCCGCTTCACCAGCAGCGTCCGTTGATCGGAAACTTTCTGCGAGGGCCCGGGAATCCGGTACGCCTCGTAGAAAGGGCATGGCCTTTAACCGTTTTTTCACATTCGTTCCGGATAATTCCCAAGTTTATGGTTCGCGGATCTGAAAACTGCGTGCTATTAACTATGGCCGACCTCTGGAACTCTTGTGATGGACGCCGCTACTCTGACTAAGCCTCTCGGCAATCGTCTGTCGCGTATTCGCCTGCGTATGCGCTGGTATTCCTGGCTGCTGCTGGCGGGTGTGATCTGCTATGGCGTTGCCAGCCTCATGCATTGGGACGACCGTGGTGCGCTCTGGGTACAGGAGCGGTTTGTCAGTCCTTCCGAGCGCAGCGCCAGTATCTGGCTGCCCGGTTAT
>NZ_MOAK01000080.1:349119-362054 GCF_003732485.1 Pseudomonas protegens | reverse complement strand
CGATCTCTCCTACAATCCGCAGACCAAAACCCTGTTTTCAGTGATGGGCAAGCATCCGTTCCTGGCGGAGTTGACCCTGCAAGGCGACGTATTGCGCAAGATCCCTCTGGTGGGCTGGAGCAATCCGGAAGGGGTGGCCGTTCTGGAAAACGGCCTGCTGGCGATAGTCGATGAGCGTCAGCATTCGCTGGTGATCGTCAAGGTCGACGCCAGTACCAAGGAGCTGAATATCGCTGATTTTCCGACCTACGACCTGGGCCCTTCGGAAGACCAGAACAAGGCTTTCGAAGCCATCGCCTGGAACCCGCGCAAGCAGCAACTGCTGTTGGGCGAGGAGCGTCCGCCGGCACTCTTCACCTGGAGCAGCGATGGTAGCCAGGTGCTCAAGGGCAACAAGCAAAAGCTCGCCAGTGACGAACTCGATCTGCGCAACCTTTCGGCCCTGGGCATCGATCCGCGTACCGGTCATACCCTGGTACTGTCCGCCGACTCCCATCTGCTGCTGGAGCTGGACGAACAGGGCGAGCAAGTCAGCTTCATGGCCCTGCTCGCGGGCTTCAACGGCCTGCAGAACACCATTCCCCGGGCCGAAGGCGTGACCATGGATGAGGCCGGCAACCTGTACCTGGTCAGCGAGCCCAATCTGTTCTATCGCTTCGAGAAGCAATAATCTCCTGGTCCGGCGTTCTTGCCGGACCGTCAATTAAGCTTGAATTCAGACGACTGTGATATTTCATCAGCCTGTCCTGATTTCGAGTTCGCCCGTCATGTATCGACTGACCCGCTTGCAACCCCTCTACCTGGTCCTCGGCCTGCTGGCCGTGCTGCTTGCCGCTTTTGCCCACAACCATCGGTTGTGGCAGCGCGCCTGGTTCGATTGGCAATCCTACTGGCAGGTGACGGCCCCCCAATCTCTGGGCCTGGGTGACTATCGAGTGGTACTGGAGGCGCAGTCTATTGAAGGGTTGGATGAGGTTTCGGCACTCACCTACGATCCGCTGCGCAACAGCCTGTTCACCGTGACCAACAAGAATTCCGAGCTGGTAGAGCTGTCCCTGGACGGGCAGGTCCTGCGGCGTATTGCTCTGCTGGGTTTTGGTGATCCGGAGGCGGTGGAGTTCATCAGCGCCAATACCTATGTGATCAGCGATGAGCGGCAGCACCGGCTGATCAAGATACAGCTGGACGACGAAACCACCGTGGTGGATGCGGCAGAGGCCGAGCAGATCACGCTCGGTGTGCACCTTTCGGGGAACAAGGGTTTTGAGGGCCTGGCTTACGACTCACAGGGTCAGCGCTTGTTCGTTGCCAAGGAACGCGACCCGATGCTGATCTATGAGGTGCAGGGCTTTCCCCATCACGATCCGGAAAAGTCCTACGGGGTGCATGTGCTTAATAACCCCGAGCGGGATGCCGGGCTTTTTGTACGCGACCTCTCCAGCCTGCAATACGATGAGCGCAGTGGTCATCTGCTGGCCTTGTCGGACGAATCGCGCCTGGTGGTTGAACTGGATGTCGAAGGGCGCCCGCTGAGCACCCTGGCATTGGGCAAGGGACGCCAGGGCCTGAGCAAGGCAGTGCCCCAGGCCGAAGGGATGGCCATGGACGACGAGGGCACCCTGTACCTGGTGAGCGAGCCGAACCTGTTCTACGTCTTCAAGAAACCGATGTAGGAGCTGGCTTGCCAGCGAAGAGGCCTTCAAAACCGCCTTCGCCCGCCTACCGGCCCCTACCCGCAGGGCTCGCTCAGGCCTTGAGGGTTTTTACCCCTTCGGCCGTACCCAGCAGCAGTACATCCGCAGGACGCGCGGCGAACAGGCCATTGGTGACCACACCAACAATCCCGTTGATCTGGCGCTCCAACTCCACCGGGTTGGTGATCTGCATGTTGTGCACGTCGAGGATGATGTTGCCGTTGTCGGTGATCACTCCTTCGCGGTACACCGGGTCGCCGCCCAGTTTCACCAGCTCGCGGGCTACGTGACTGCGGGCCATCGGGATCACTTCAACAGGCAGTGGGAAGTTGCCCAGCACCGGCACCAGCTTGCTGGCGTCGGCGATGCAGATAAAGGTCTTGGCCACGGCGGCCACGATCTTTTCCCGGGTCAGGGCTGCGCCGCCGCCCTTGATCAGATTCAGGTGCTCGTCGCTCTCGTCGGCGCCGTCGATGTAGAACTCCAGGTCGCTGACGGTATTGAGTTCGTACACCGCAATCCCGTGGCCCTTGAGGCGTGCGGCGGTGGCTTCGGAGCTGGCCACGGCGCCGTCGAAGGCGCCCTTGTGCAGGGCCAGGGCATCGATGAAACAGTTGGCGGTGGAGCCGGTACCGACCCCGACGATGCTCTTGTCATCGAGTTTCGGGAGGATAAGGTCGACGGCGGCCTGGGCGACTGCCTGTTTGAGTTGATCCTGGGTCATGCGGGCTCCGAAGCGGGCAAGGGGGGCACAAAGGCCGGCATTATAGGCGCCGCGGCAGATCAGGTCATTGCCCGTTTGGCTTCTCGTCTCGTTCGGGGCGCGGCTAAAACCTCTGTATTCGTGTGGTCGTGCAGACAAACGCTGGGTTAGACTCCCTGGCCCTGCCCAACCCGCTCAGTGATGCTTTCCGATGCTCGAACAGTACGTCAAGAAGATCCTCACCTCGCGCGTTTATGACGTTGCCGTAGAAACCCCATTGCAGACTGCCCGCCAGCTTTCCGAGCGGTTGGGCAATCAGATCTGGCTCAAGCGTGAAGACTTGCAGCCGGTGTTCTCGTTCAAGATTCGTGGCGCTTACAACAAGCTGACCCAGCTCAGCGACGCCGAGCGCGCGCGCGGCGTGGTCACGGCATCGGCGGGCAACCATGCTCAGGGCCTGGCCCTGGCGGCCAAGGTGCTGGGGGTCAAGGCCACCATCGTGATGCCTAAGACCACGCCGGAGATCAAGGTCGAAGGCGTGCGTTCCCGTGGCGGCAAGGTGGTGCTGCATGGCGACTCTTTCCCCGAAGCGCTGGCCTATTCGCTGAAGCTGGTGGATGAAAAAGGCTACGTTTATATCCACCCTTACGACGATCCCCACACCATTGCCGGGCAGGGCACTGTGGCCATGGAGATCCTGCGTCAGCACCCGGGCCCGCTGGACGCGATTTTCGTGCCGGTGGGTGGTGGCGGGCTGATCGCCGGTATTGCCGCTTATGTGAAGTACCTGCGTCCTGAGATCAAGGTAATCGGTGTCGAGCCGGACGACTCCAACTGCCTGCAAGTGGCCATGGCTGCGGGTGAGCGGGTCGTGCTGCCGACGGTGGGCATCTTCGCCGACGGTGTGGCCGTGGCGCAGATCGGCCAGCACACTTTCGACATCTGCAAGGACTATGTGGACGAAGTGATCACCGTCAGCACCGACGAGATCTGTGCGGCGATCAAGGATATCTACGACGATACCCGCTCGATCACCGAACCTGCCGGCGCGTTGGGCGTGGCGGGGATCAAGAAGTACGTCGAGCAGCGCGGTGTCACCGGGCAGACTCTGGTGGCCATCGATTCCGGGGCCAATGTCAATTTCGACCGCCTGCGCCACGTCGCCGAGCGCGCCGAGCTGGGCGAGGGCCGCGAAGCCATCATCGCCGTGACCATTCCCGAGAAACCGGGCAGCTTCAAGGCGTTCTGCGAGGCGGTGGGCAAGCGTCAGATCACCGAATTCAACTACCGCTACAACACCGGCAGCGAAGCCCACATCTTTGTCGGCGTTCAGACCCACCCGGAAAACGATCCGCGCAGTGCCCTGGTCGCCAGCCTGACCGATCAGGGTTTCCCGGTGATCGACCTGACCGACAACGAACTGGCCAAACTGCATATCCGTTACATGGTCGGTGGCCATGCGGAGAAGGTCAGCGACGAAGTGGTGCTGCGCTTCGAATTCCCGGAGCGTCCGGGGGCGCTGTTCAACTTCCTCAACAAGCTGGGCGGGCGCTGGAACATCTCCATGTTCCATTACCGTAACCATGGCGCGGCCGATGGCCGAGTGGTCGCCGGCCTGCAAGTACCGGCCGATGAGCGTCATCTGGTGCCGGCGGCCCTGGAGCAGATCGGCTACCCGTACTGGGATGAAAGCGATAACCCGGCTTATCAGCTGTTCCTCGGCTGAACGACTACGCTGAGGATCGGAGCCTTAAGGAAGCGAGAACATGGAAACACTGACCACGCTGAAGACGCTTCATGTGCTGGCTACCGTGCTGCTCTTGGGCAGTGCGCTGGGCCTGGCGATCTGGGTCTGGCGCCTGCGCCGCCAAGGTGATGCGACGGTCTACAGTCGCGTGTTGCACCGTCCGGGGCTGTTCGGCTGGCTGCTGCTGGCGGTGGGCTTGCTGACTCTGCCGTTCAGCGGCTGGTGGTTGGTGCATCTGGTGGGTTGGCCGCTGGGGCAGGCTTGGGTTCTGGGCTCCAGTGTGCTCTACACCCTGGGCGTTCTGGCCTGGCTATGGCTGATGGTGCGCCTCAACCGCCTGCGGCTGGCCAAGGCCGCCAGTGGTCTGACCTTCACCCTGGCGCTGGCGATCTTCAGTGCGGTGTGTTTCGTCACCATTGCCGGGCTCATGGGCGCCAAGCCGGTCTAACCCTTAAGGATTGCCATGAAGGTTGTTCTGGTGGGGGCTACAGGGTTTGTCGGCCGTCATCTGCTGGCGGCGTTGCACGCTGCCGGCCATCAACTCATCGCCACCAGTCGCCATCGGCAAACCCGGAGTCTGCCTGGCGTGCAATGGCGGCAACTGGACCTCGATCGCCTGGGGCTTGAGCCGCAGCCTTTTGACTTGCCTGCTGATACCGACCTGTTGATCAATGCTGCCGGGCTGTTGAGCAATGATGCCCAGGCACTGACTCTGACTCAGGACCTGGGGACCCGGGCGCTGTTCGATCTGGCGGCAGCCCGGGGTGTACGGGTGTTGCAGATTTCCGCCTTGGGCGCCGGCCAGCAGCCGCAAGTGCCGTTTCTGGCGAGCAAGGCGGCTGCGGATGATTACCTGCTGCGCCTGGGTATTCCGGCTGTGGTGTTGCGGCCATCCCTGGTGCTCGGCGCGGGTGGCGCCAGCAGTGGCTGGCTGGCCCGGCTGTCGCCCTGGCCGCTGATTCCATTGTTGTCCGCCAAGGCCCGAATGCAGCCCCTGCATGTGGATGACCTGAGCGCTGCCGTGCTTGCGTTGATCGGGCAATGGCCTGCGCAGTCCATGGTGCTGCCGCTGGTTGGCCCTGAGCGGATGACCATGGCGCAGTTGCTGGATCGTCTGCGTGCGGCTCAGGGCTGGGCCCCGGCGCGCTATTTCCAGTTGCCCTCAGTCGTCCTGGCGCTGGTCGCAAGGGTGGGGGAGCGCCTGGGCTGGCGGGCCCTGAACCGGCAGAGCCTGAGCATGGCCCGTTGCGACAACCTGGGGGACCCTGAAGTACTGGCGTCGGTCTGCGGTTATCACGCCGCTCCCCTGGCAGCCCGGCTGCAAGACTGGCCACAGGCCGCACAGAGCACTCAGTTGGCCCTGCGGCCGCTGCTGCTGGTGGTAATGGTGCTGATCTGGCTGGGTACGGCGGTGGTGTGTATCGGTCCCGGCTACGACTGGGGCCTGCGGATCATGGCCGAGGCCGGGGTGCAGGGCGCCTGGGCGGCACTGGCGGTGATCGCGGGATCGCTCTGCGACGCGGTGCTGGGTGTCGGTCTGCTGCTGCGGCGTTGGCGCCGGCGGGCCCTGCAGGCGCAGCTCGCACTGATGCTCGGCTACACCCTGATCATCAGTCTGATCCTGCCGCATTTCTGGTTTGACCCTTATGCCGCCGTGGCCAAGAACCTGGTGCTGATGGTGGCGACTCTATGGCTGTTGTGGACTGAACCCCGTCGATGAGCGCTTATCTGCTGTTGAAAACCCTGCATATCCTGTCCTCGACCGTTCTTTTCGGCCTCGGCGCGGGTTCGGCCTATTACGCACTGCGGGCCTGGCGTAGCGGCAAGCTGGAAGTGATTGCCGTGACATTCAAGCACTTGGTGTTCGCCGATTGGGCCTTTACTGCAACTACGGCGGTCTTCCAGCCGTTGAGTGGGCTGGGATTGGTGCATCTGGCGGGCTGGCCGATCCAGCAAGCCTGGCTGATGTGGAGCTTGGGGCTCTATGTCTTGGCGGGGCTGTGCTGGTTGCCGGTGGTCTGGTTGCAGATCCGGGTGCACAAGATGGCTGAGCAGGCGCTGCGGGACGGCGTGCCGATGCCCTTGCGGGCAAACCTTTACATGCGCTGGTGGTTCGCCTTGGGCTGGCCGGCGTTTCTGGCCTTCATGGCGATTTTCTATTTGATGGTGGCCAAGCCGGTTTAGAAGCCTTCGCCGGCAAGCCGGCTCCTACGACCGCTTGTAGGAGCCGGTTTGCCGGCGAAGCGCTCAATCCCGCAGGCTGATCACCTGCCAGCCGCGCTTCAGAGCCTCGGCCCGCAGGTTTGGATCAGGGTCGACGGCCACTGGGGTGGCCACTTGCTCCAGCAACGGCAGATCGTTCATCGAGTCGCTGTAGAAGTAGCTGCCTTCCAGGTCATGACCGGTTTCTTCCAGCCAGCGCTGCAGGCGGATGACCTTGCCTTCACGGAAGCACGGTACGTCGGTGCTGCGTCCGGTGTAGCGGCCGTCCTGCATTTCGCATTCGGTGGCGATCAGGTGTTCCACCCCCAGGCGCTCGGCGATCGGCGCGGTGATGAAGCGGTTGGTAGCGGTGATGATCACCAGCTTGTCGCCGGCCTCGCGGTGCTGGGCCAGCAGGGCCTGGGCCTTGGGTAGCAGGATGGGCTCGATGCAGTCGCGCATGTAGTCGCGATGCCATTGTTCGAGCACGGCCATCTCGGTGCGGCCGAGGATTTCCAGGCAGAAGTTCAGGTAGGCGGCGTTGTCGAGTTTGCCGGCCAGGTAGTCCTGGTAGAACTCGTCGTTGCGGGTCTTGTAGGCGACGGCGTCGAGGAAGCCCCGCTCGCACAGGTAGTCGCCCCAGGCGTGGTCGCTGTCGCCGCCCAGAAGCGTGTTGTCCAAGTCGAATAAAGCCAGGCGCATTGCAGTTACTCGCTGAAAAGTAGCGGAAAAAGGTGCCCAGAATACGGTCTTTTCACAAGAGTGCACATAAGGTAAGCAGCCTCGTTGCTGCATTCCCAAGCTTTGTGGAACAATGCGGCGACATGCGTTTGCGAGGTTGTAGCCGTGATCGACCCCGATGGTTTCCGCCCCAATGTCGGGATCATTCTGACCAATGATGCCGGACAGGTGCTATGGGCTCGCCGTATCAATCAAGATGCCTGGCAGTTTCCTCAAGGGGGCATCAACCCCGACGAGACGCCGGAAGACGCCTTGTATCGCGAGTTGAACGAAGAAGTAGGGTTGGAGCGCGAAGATGTGCAAATTCTCGCCTGCACCCGGGGCTGGTTGCGCTATCGTTTGCCGCAACGTCTGGTCCGGACCCACAGCCAGCCGCTGTGCATCGGCCAGAAACAGAAATGGTTTCTCCTGCGCCTGATCTCCAACGAGCAGCGGGTGCGGATGGATTTGACCGGTAAACCGGAATTCGATGGCTGGCGTTGGGTCAGTTATTGGTATCCGTTGGGCCAGGTGGTGACATTCAAGCGCGAAGTGTATCGCCGCGCTCTCAAAGAGCTTGCCCCGCGCCTTTTAGTGCGCGACTGACGACGGAGTTCGACCCCGAGCCATGCTCAATACGCTGCGCAAGATCGTCCAGGAAGTTAACTCCGCCAAGGATCTCAAGGCGGCGTTGGGGATTATTGTATTGCGCGTCAAAGAGGCCATGGGCAGCCAGGTCTGCTCGGTCTATCTGCTGGACCCGGAAACCAACCGTTTCGTGCTGATGGCCACCGAGGGCTTGAACAAGCGCTCCATCGGCAAGGTCAGCATGGCCCCCAACGAAGGCCTGGTCGGCCTGGTGGGCACTCGGGAAGAACCTCTCAACCTGGAAAACGCCGCCGATCACCCGCGTTATCGTTACTTCGCCGAAACCGGTGAGGAGCGTTACGCCTCGTTCCTCGGTGCCCCGATCATTCACCATCGGCGCGTCGTGGGTGTTCTGGTCATCCAGCAGAAAGAGCGCCGCCAGTTCGACGAGGGCGAAGAAGCCTTCCTGGTGACCATGAGCGCGCAACTGGCCGGGGTGATCGCCCATGCCGAGGCCACCGGTTCGATCCGCGGCCTGGGGCGCCAGGGCAAGGGTATCCAGGAGGCCAAGTTCATTGGCGTGCCAGGCTCCCCCGGTGCCGCGGTAGGCAGCGCGGTGGTGATGTTGCCACCGGCTGATCTGGACGTGGTCCCGGACAAATACATCACCGACATCGACGCCGAGCTGGGGCTGTTCAAGACCGCCCTGGAAGGGGTGCGCGCCGATATGCGGGCGTTGTCGGAAAAACTCGCGACCCAACTGCGCCCGGAAGAGCGCGCGCTGTTCGACGTCTACCTGATGATGCTCGACGACGCCTCCCTGGGCAGCGAAGTGAAGACCGTGATCAAGACCGGGCAATGGGCCCAGGGTGCATTGCGCCAAGTGGTCACCGATCACGTCAACCGTTTCGAATTGATGGACGACGCCTACCTGCGCGAGCGTGCCTCGGACGTCAAGGACCTGGGGCGACGGCTCCTGGCCTATCTGCAGGAAGAGCGCCAGCAGACCCTGGTCTACCCCGACAACACCATCCTGGTCAGTGAAGAGCTGACCCCGGCCATGCTCGGCGAAGTGCCCGAAGGCAAGCTGGTGGGGTTGGTGTCGGTGCTGGGTTCGGGCAACTCCCACGTGGCGATTTTGGCCCGGGCCATGGGCATTCCCACGGTGATGGGCCTTGTCGACCTGCCGTATTCCAAGGTCGACGGCATCCAGATGATCGTCGACGGCTACCACGGTGAGGTCTACACCAACCCCAGTGACGTGCTGCGCAAGCAGTTCGCCGATGTGGTGGAAGAAGAGCGGCAACTGGCCCAGGGCCTGGACGCATTGCGCGACCTGCCTTGCATCACCCCCGATGGTCACCGCATGCCGCTGTGGGTCAACACCGGCCTGCTGGCCGATGTGGCCCGGGCGCAGAAGCGTGGTGCCGAGGGCGTTGGTCTGTACCGCACGGAAGTGCCGTTCATGATCAACCAGCGCTTCCCCAGCGAGAAAGAGCAGCTGGCGATCTACCGCGAGCAGTTGGCGGCCTTCCATCCGCAGCCGGTGACCATGCGCAGCCTGGACATTGGCGGTGACAAGTCGCTGTCGTATTTCCCGATCAAGGAAGACAACCCCTTCCTTGGCTGGCGCGGCATCCGCGTGACCCTCGACCACCCGGAAATCTTCCTGGTGCAGGCCCGGGCGATGCTCAAGGCCAGCGAGGGCCTGAACAACCTGCGCATTCTGCTGCCGATGATTTCCGGCATCCATGAACTGGAAGAGGCCCTGCACCTGATCCACCGTGCCTGGGGTGAAGTCCGCGATGAAGGCACCGATGTGCCCATGCCTCCAGTGGGGGTGATGATCGAGATTCCGGCGGCGGTCTATCAGACCCGGGAGCTGGCGCGCCAGGTGGATTTCCTTTCGGTGGGCTCCAACGACCTGACCCAGTATCTGCTGGCGGTGGACCGCAACAACCCGCGGGTCGCCGACCTCTACGACTACCTGCATCCGGCGGTACTGCAAGCGCTGCAGAACGTGGTGCGTGACGCCCATGCCGAAGGCAAGCCGGTGAGCATCTGTGGCGAAATGGCCGGTGATCCGGCGGCTGCGGTGCTGCTGATGGCCATGGGTTTCGACAGCCTGTCGATGAACGCCACCAACTTGCCGAAAGTGAAGTGGATGCTGCGTCAGGTCAACCTGAGCAAGGCCAAGGAACTGCTGGACGAGATGATGACCATCGACAACCCGCAAGTTATCCACAGCTCGCTGCAATTGGCGCTGAAGAAGCTCGGTCTGGCGCGGATGATCAATCCGGCTTCGAGCAAGACCCTGTAATCGGGGTGTTTTCTTCGCCGGCAAACCGGCTCCTACAACGGTCTGTGTAGGAACCGGCTGGCCGGCGAATGTTTCAAACCCTCAGCTCAACCTCTCCCAGATGCCCGCCATACGGGCCGAAGCTGCGTTCCAGCAGATGCCGCGAACCGTCGGCGTGGACGATCAGCGCGGTGCTGGCGCGGGTGCCGTAGCTGGGACTGGCGATGAATACGCTGGACAGCAGGCTCTCCGTAGCCAACCCCACTCCGGTGTCCGGCAGCTCGGCGAAGGGCGCGGTCTGCGGATCGCTCAGCAGTGCCAGCAGGGTCTGCGGTTGCGGATCGGGCAGCACTTCCTGCAGCGCAGCCTTGGCCTTGAGCAACTTGGGCCACGGCGTATCGAGTCCGGCATTGGACAGGCCGTAGACACCGGGCTTGAGCAACTGCGGCTCCAGGTTCTGGGCGTTGTAGTGCCACAGTTGGTCGGCGGTACCCAGCAGCAGGTTGAACCCGGCGTACTCCACCGAGCGGCCGACGACATCGTGCAAGTAATCTTCCAGAGGGATGCTGCCGGCGAGAAAGCGCGCTACCAGTTCGCCGCGGGAGCGTCGTGCCGGGGGTTGATGAGGATTGCGGATGTTGGTCAGGGCGGCAAAGCGTCCGTCGGCACCGACGCCAAGCCAGGTACCTCCTGCCTCCAGGTCGCGTCCGGCGTGGATCTGCGGCGACTCCGGCCACTGCCCCAGGGGCAGGCTGGGCCGGGCATAGAACTCGTCACGGTTGGCCGCGACGATCAATGGCTGAGCATGACCCGGCCGCCAGGCGAATACGATCAAGCACATTAAGGTGGCCCCCTGTGTGTTTTTGCCCACTGTACGCACAGATCCAATGGGTATCCATCGCCATCCAGTGGAGTCGGGGGCGGCGCATCCGTTACCATGCCGGTCTTATTTTCGGATGCTCCCATGGAATTTCTGCTCTATCTGCTGTTGGGCGCCTGTGCAGGCGTACTGGCCGGGCTGTTCGGCGTGGGCGGCGGCATCATCATTGTCCCGGTGCTGGTGTTCAGTTTCACCCTGCAAGGCTTCGATACCTCGGTGCTGACCCATCTGGCGGTCGGTACTTCTCTGGCCAGCATCATCTTCACCTCGGTCAACGCCGTTCGCGAACACCATCGCCGTGGCGCGGTGCGCTGGCCAATCTTCGCCTGGATGGCCCTGGGCATTCTGCTGGGGGCCGGTTTTGGCGCGCTGACCGCCGAAGCGATTTCCGGCCCGCACCTGCAAAAAATCATCGGTGTCTTCGCCCTGGTGGTGGCCTTGCAGATGACCCTGGAGCTCAAGCCCAAGGCCAGTCGCCAGGTGCCCGGCAAGCTGGGGCTGGCGGCGGCCGGCGGTGTGATCGGCTGGGCCTCGGCGATCTTCGGCATTGGCGGCGGTTCGCTGACCGTGCCGTTTCTCACCTGGCGCAGTGTGCCGATGCAGCAGGCGGTGGCCACTTCCTCGGCCTGCGGCTTGCCCATTGCCCTGGCCAGTGCCTTAAGTTTCATGATTCTGGGCTGGCATGACCCGCAGCTTCCGGCTCATAGTCTCGGCTACATTTATTTGCCGGCGCTGCTGGGCATTGCCCTGACCAGCATGGTGTTCGCCCGTATCGGCGCGCGCATGGCCCACACACTGTCGCCACGACTGTTGAAGCGAATGTTTGCCGCGCTGCTGTTCTGCGTGGGGATCAGCTTCCTGTTCTGAACGGTGACGCAATCCTGGCTTAATCCTGGAGTGGCAGTTTCCCCCGGGAATCTAGAGTTCTAACCCTTACGAGGAGTCGCAATGCTGCCTTACCCGCAGATTGATCCGGTAGCGCTGGCCATCGGCCCGCTGAAAATCCACTGGTACGGCCTGATGTACCTGATCGGCATTGGCGGTGCCTGGTTGCTGGCGTCGCGCCGGCTGAACCGTTTCGATCCGACCTGGAGCAAGGAGAAGCTCTCGGACATGGTGTTCTGGATGTCCATGGGGGTGATCGTCGGTGGGCGGCTGGGTTACGTGCTGTTCTACGACCTCAGTGCCTACCTCGCCAACCCGACCCTGATCTTCGAGGTATGGAAGGGCGGCATGTCGTTCCACGGCGGTTTCATCGGGGTAATGCTGGCGGCCTGGTGGTTCGGCAAGCGCAACAACAAGACCTTCTTCGAACTGATGGACTTCGTCGCGCCCATGGTGCCGATCGGCCTGGGGGCCGGGCGTATCGGCAATTTCATCAACGCCGAGCTGTGGGGCAAACCCACCGACGTGCCTTGGGCGATGATCTTCCCGCCGTTCAGCGATCCGGCGCAGTTGCCGCGGCATCCGTCGCAGTTGTATCAGTTCGCCCTGGAGGGCGTGGCGTTGTTCCTGATCCTGTGGCTGTTCTCGCGCAAACCGCGGCCGACCATGGCGGTTTCCGGTATGTTCGCCCTGTTCTACGGTATTTTCCGCTTTGTCGTCGAGTTCGTCCGGGTCCCGGATGCCCAGCTCGGCTACCTGGCGTTTGGCTGGCTGACCATGGGTCAGGTTCTCTGCGTGCCGATGATCCTCGGCGGCCTGGGACTGATCTGGCTGGCTTATCATCGCGCTCCGGCCCAGAGTGCGGCGCAATAAATTCGAACCCCGGGGCGTCAGCCCCGGGTTCAAGGATGCAGGTAATTCATGAAGCAATATCTTGATCTGGTGGCCCACGTCATCAACAACGGCACCAAGCAGGCCAACCGCACCGGTGTGAACACCATCAGCTTCCCCGGGGCCATGCTGCGCTACGACCTCAAGGAAGGTTTCCCGGCCATCACCACCCGCAAGATGGCCTTCAAGTCGGCCATCGGCGAGATGGTCGGCTTCCTGCGCGGGGTGAACAACGCCGCCGAGTTTCGTGCGCTGGGCTGCAAGGTCTGGGACCAGAACGCCAACGAAAACGCCCAGTGGCTGGCCAACCCGTTCCGCCAGGGCGA
>NZ_MOAK01000080.1:348410-349080 GCF_003732485.1 Pseudomonas protegens | reverse complement strand
AAGCAGATCAAGACCAGCAACCAGGCCGCCATTGACCTGGCCTTGAGCCAGGGCTACCGGCAGATCGCCGCAGGCGAGGAAGAGGGCCAGGGTTACGTGGTGCTGTACAAGGCCATCGATCAGGTGCGCCAGTGCGTCGATACCATCATCAACGACCCGGGTAGCCGGCGGATCCTGTTCCACGGCTGGAACTGCGCGCAGCTGGATGAAATGGCCTTGCCGCCGTGCCACCTGCTGTATCAGTTCCACCCCAATGTCGAGACCCGGGAAATCTCCCTGACCCTCTACATCCGCTCCAACGACCTGGGGCTTTTATCTGACGCAGCAAATAGCGCACAGTACGCGCTCGCAGCGTAAAAAAATTTGCCTTTCTTCCCGCTTTATCTTGATCTTGACAAGCTGCACATTCTGCATAGGATGGCGGCCTTCGAAAAAGGGGTAGTCGGTGAAGGTTGTAGTCAGAAAAAATCAGTTGATCGATCTAGAAGGGTCGATGCTCAACGAAGATGGGCAGCAGGTCGCCGGCCAGGCATACGTAACAGCGGTGGGGCTGTTCGATTTACAAGAGAGGCTTGCCCCGCTTCCAAGTGAATACCTAACTCGCGCTGTTCAAAGCGCTAGTCTTGCACTCGAATCTGCAGAAACTTATGGCCGGAATATTGGTTACTTG
>NZ_MOAK01000080.1:344496-348355 GCF_003732485.1 Pseudomonas protegens | reverse complement strand
TGCTGTAACCCAGCAGGGAATCGCTAAGTATTTCGTACACTTGCGTGAGGTTGAGGGTTTGACTTCGACAACTATCCGAAATAGGGATGGTTGTTACATGGCGCTTTTCAATGATTTCCTGTGTGTCGGGCAGAAGCACTTACCGGCTGCGAGGCTAGATAACCCATATGCGGGGGGATTTATCTCGCCTGCCCCCAAGAAAAACTTGGTAACGCCATGCTCTCTTCAGGATCTCAAGTCGCTCATTCAAAGCACTAATAGCGAGAGGGAGCGGTCTCTTGTTCAAACGATCTTTGATGCAGGCCTGCGTCGGAGTGAGGTTGGAAGGGTGACACTTGGCGCGGTCAATAAGGCCTTGGGGTTTTCGCGAGCTAATTTCATCGCAGAGGATGAAGCCGATTGGGTACATCCAGACTACTGCCCACTTTACATAGATGGCAGCAAAGGCCGTGGGAATGAGTTCAAGCCTAGGTACTCGATTGTAAGTAAGTCAACGCTTGAGCGTATAAAGCGATACCACGCTACGCCTTTGTACAGAAAGTATGCGCGTAGATATGAATCGTCGGATGCAACTCCATGTTTCTTCAACTCTGAGGGCACACCATTCAACGCAGATGCCATCAGTAAGTTGTTGGAACGCTTGTCTAAGCGCGCTATTAAAGGCAGGCGTATCGAGCGAATGATCTCGCCTCATAAGCTACGCCATGGCCATGCCTATGAAATTTTGGGTAGTCCTGATCTTGGCGATAGTTACTTGGATAACTTGATCAAGGCCCAAATGTCACTTGGGCACGAACGCAACACAACAACTGAAACGTACACTCGGATTCCGCAGGATATCTTTCGCATGCTTAGCCCAACCACGGGTGAAATTCCGACTAAGGCAAAGAATATGGCGGGTCTCGTTGCCGAAACGGAACTCAAAATCCGGCTGGGAGATAGGAAATGAGTATTCATGAACGCGCCATCGAGAGCGTGCGCATCATTGACTGGCTCAAGGGGCTTGAAGAGAACCCCCTCGGCTATTACGAAGTCGAACTCAGCGATAATGACAGCGGACGGTACTCCCCGCTCATGCTGAGTGCTTCTTACGTTGCCAGCAAGGATCTCGACCCTTCTCTCGAGATCTTCGAATTGGCTGAGCAGAAACTTATCCTGAATATGCTGATCGATGGTGTTATCCATCAAGGAGAAACTGCTGCTGGCTGCAATTGGCGTCTAAAGCTCTTTGGTTGGTACAAGTCGCTTTCGCATGAAGAAAAACTTCGTTTACCAGTCTTTGGCAACAAGCTTAGCCTCCGGCGCGGGATTAACTTAATACCTGGTCTTGAGTCGATCAATCAAGGTCTGAGTCGCTATCAGAGTGTTCGTTTTGCTTACGAGGAAATTAATCAAGATCTTCATTCCCTGGGCGTACTCTCAAGCGACTACATGACCGTCCAGGAGCGATTAGAGTCAAAGGAAGAATTTATACCCAAGGAGCGAGCGCTTACAGAATTTAAGCGCCTGAGAATGCTGGACTTCGTTACGATCAATGACCTTGAGGGCCCTACCGAGGACAAGCCGTTCAACGATATGAAGCACGCGTTCGCCATTGCTTCATTAAAAACGGCCAGCGATTCTGGTGAGAGCAATTACCTTGAAGCTTTCAAATGGGTCTCACGATTTCTTACCAGGCGAGGATTCGCTGGCGTTGAGCGAGTGAGTGATACTCTTGACGCTTTTATCCTTCCTCGATACCGCACCCATCTGGAGCAATTGATTATTGCAGGTGATTGTTCTCCGAGCGCAGCTAATACTCAGCTTAGCGCATTTCGTAAAACGTTGATGGTTATCAAAAATCTAAAAGGGTATGAAGGGCCTGACTTTATTAACTGCCAAGGCTTTGATCCTGATCGAGTCACTGATCTCTACAGGCCTTACACAAGCTCTGAACGTCGCCGGATCTCCATGAGTGTTGATGAGGACATCCTGCGTTACAACACACTTGCTCAACCATATGAGTCTTCCGGGATCGGTGAGGATCCTCTTGGCAAGGACGGTAAGGTAAAGTTCGGGTTTGGTACGCTCGACAATGCACGTTGGGTTTTCGAGAATAAACTAGGCTGCACGGTGATTGGGAACAATGAAAAAGATAGTGATGATCCCTATGTTTCGGCTTTCCTCAGTATTATTAATCGCTCAGGAATTGGCCTCCGAGATCTAGTGGAGAGCTGGGGAGTACATTATCGTGTTGACTCGTGGGTAATTGCACCTTACGCCATCAAGCTGGCTCAAGTTACGGGATTGAATACAGACTCCCTTAAATTCTTAGATTTAGATGACTATGAAGCGAAGCATCCGCTCACAGGACGCGCCTGCCTGAAATACTGGAAAGAGCGTTCCGACGGCGAGAAGCTGATGCAGCTCGATATCTTTGATGCTGAAATTGCCTGGCTGACCACATCTCAGTCGAAGGCGGTTGCTCAAATATTTGAAGATGTCAAAGCGCTGACTGCAGACTTCCGCGATGCTGCGCCAAGGGATATTCGGAATAAACTCTTTATTTGGCAGTCAAGTGCGCCCAGAACCTTCCTGAAGATTAAGTCGTTCGCGACCTCAAAAGTTGGGATTGTCCCTGTGCTGTTCTCCTCTTACTCCAAGCGCAAAGGTTTGGTTGATGATGGCGGAGCACCGCTTAGTCTGACTCCCTCGCGCCTGCGGCCTAGTTTCATTAGCGAATTGGTCGAGCGGGACGTACCTGTGCGTGAGATCCAGCTGATCTTGGGCCACAAGCACATCTCGACGACCCTGGCCTACCTGGATCGCATGGATTTCAACTCCATCGCACGTTCCAAGCTGGATGTGGCCCTCCGGGAGCTTTACGAGCGTGCTGTTGAGTCGCGTGATCAACCTGAAGCGGCTTCGCAGATCGAAGGCGAAACGGCAAGCCTGATTGACGCCGTTCAGATTGATGCTCCGGAAGTGGTGTTCAAAACGCCGCTGGCAAGCTGCCGGAATATTTTCAACCCGCCAGATGTCGTCAAGAAGCTCAGCACTTACGTGCCTGGCAGTCCTTGCTCCCTGTACAACATGTGCCTGGGCTGTGAGAACGTGCTGCTTACCGCTTCCAACCTGCCCGAACTGTTTGCAATGGAGAGGGATTATCTAAAGCTCGTTGAGGTGTCTCGTGTCATGGATACACCTTACGGCCATGTGGTGCGCGGAAATTTGATTCTGCTCGATAAAATTCTCAACGTGAACTCTGATTTTTCAGGTGAAGAGTTGGCCGAAGGGCGCCGTCTCGCTGAGTTTGTTGATACCACTATTTTGGTTGACGGGGTGGGGTTGTAACAATGGAACAGATCAATTTTTCAGCCCTGCTTTCGTTCTCCAGGTTTCGCTCGAGCTTGTCTCCGCTGTTAAGTCAAACCATTCCGCAGGACGCTGAGAATGCGCAGCAGGAGGCGCTAACCTTCCTCACCTACCTGCAGACCTTGCAGGTTTCTGAACTCTCCATGTTTATGGAAGGTAATTGGGACTTTAATGCAGACTATCCGAATGCGTCCCGATTCATTCGCGGCTCTAAACTCAGGATCGACTTTACGAAGTATCCGAACATCCCAGACCTGGCTATGCTTGAGCTCAAGGCTGTATTCATGCTCCATTTGAAGGCGTTGAGTGGAATTCCTGCGGAGGGGGATTCCATGAAAGTTTCTCAAAAGCTATCCAAGCCTAATACCGTGATCTCCAGGTTTGAAAGTGGTATGCGGTTTCTGGATAAGGTCTTCTCAGTCGCGAGTGAGGAGCTCGGAAAAGAACACGTTGAGCTCGAGATGGCGTCTGTTCAATCGCTGCCAGCGCACTTTTATGACTCGGC
>NZ_MOAK01000080.1:318848-344441 GCF_003732485.1 Pseudomonas protegens | reverse complement strand
GATCTGGCTATCTACAAGAAAACGTATTTGGCTCAAACTTACCTATCATAGATTTGGCAAAGCTCAAGTGGAAGTCGGTTGGTGCTACACACCTGCCTGAAGAAGAGGTAAAAAAGAAGAAGCAGGTTTTTCCGAACGAGGTGTTTGAGATCTCATCGCTGGCCGCTTCACTTACTATCGTCGATTTTTTGGATGCTATGGGCGAAGAAGTAGTAGACACTGCTAGCCTCAGTCGGCGCAACGCCAAGGACTATTTTGCTGCCAAAGAACAAGGTATGTGCCCACTGAAATTCAATGTGTACGCCTATAAGCGACTTTCTCATAAGGGCTTCTCTCTGCCTGAAATTGCAAAAGTTCTCGGCCATGACACCGTGAACTCTAGTCATTATTTCAGCGTGGTAGCGCCCTATGCGATCAAGCGCTACGCAGAAGAGACTGGTTCGAGTATTAACGAAGATTTCCGGCTCTATCTAAATTTTTTGAATTATTCATGCATGTACATTATCGGTCAGTACACAGGAATGAGGCCTTCGGAGTATGCCGAGCTGTTGGCCAGCTCCTGTTTGCGTTTTGATGGTCGTTACTGGTTGTTGAGGAGTAATGTCAGTAAGAACGATGATAATCTCGTAGAGTTGTTTGATGACTTTTGGCTTGCGATTCCTATTGTGCGTGATGCCGTTCGCGTGTGCCAGTTGCTTAGTAAATACAAGAATAATGATTACATTTTTTCCAATGTGGATACCGTTCCTTTCGGCCAGGAGGGTAAACCCTTTTCTACGGGCGGAACTAAGTTAACACTCGACAAGTTTTTCCAGAAGGTGCTTTCGCCTGGGCAGTTTTCGAAGCTGGAATTCAACGCGTATATGATGCGCCACACGCTTGCATATCAGCTCTACCGAGCCGACGTGGGCCTTCCGTTTATCTCTCACCAACTCAAGCACTTTGGCGAAATCATTGGGGTAGGTCATTCGAATCGTGGTTTCAGTAAAACCACCTTGGCCTACGGGGAGATTGGTGACATGTTGGCGAAACGCGGAGGCAGGAATCCCGACGGGCATTCGTTCCGGCGAGAGGCTGAACTGGAGAGCATCAAGCAGCGGTTTGATCCAGACGGCAGCTACGCCGGTGTGAATGCTGCAGTTCACAAGGAGAGCCTGTGGAAGGCTTTTCGGGGTTACATGGCTTCGGGGTACACCAAGGACAACATCTTTGAGGCTATGGCCGAGCAGCACATCGCTGTCATCAACGTCGGGCAGGGCTTCTGCTATGGTGGAGCGCCCAGTGAGTTCGACAGCTCGATTCCCTGCATCGGTGGGCTTCGCTGCAACCCGAACCGTTGTAGTAACGCCATTGTCAGCAAGGCCAATGCGCCAAGCTGGCGAGAGGTGTATTACCAGAACAAGGCTATGCTTGGAAATCCAGAATATTCACACATACACGCGCAAAGTAAAGCTGCCATGGAGGAAGCTTTCGGCGTTCTTCAACTGTTGGGGGAAGAACTCTGATGTCTGATCTAAGCGCTTTTAATCAAAAGAATAAAGAGGATTTTGATCGCTATTCCGAAATGCTCTCTCAATCACTTCTTGATATTGCTGGTAACATACCTCTCAAGGCTACGGTTGCGGAGTTGAGCCGACTCACGGGTATTCATCGTAATACTATTCGTCAGCGGGTGTGGCCGTTAGAACGCCTGGAGTCCATCAAGGAAAACCGGCGCCTTGAAGTTTTGCGTCAGCAAGTGTCGAAGAAGAACCCGGTTGATCCGGTGGTGCTACTAACCGAAAAGTTGGAGGCCGCTAGAGTTGAAGTTCTACATTGGTTTACCCAGGCTAAAAGTGCGGAAGATGAGGCTCGGGTCAATGAAAAGAAGTATGAAAATATGGTAGGTTCAAGGGATACCTTCAAGAGCCTTTTGGCGGATGCCAACAAACGGCTCTTGGACTCGCAGAAAGAAATTGATAGACTCAAGCAAGTTATCAGTATCCTGGAAGCTGCCCAGGCGGAGAAAAGTGCATGAAAAGCTATCTGGATTTACTGACAGATGTTCTTGAAAACGGTGCGGTCAAAGGTGATCGAACTGGAACTGGAACTATTAGTGTTTTTGGTAGGCAATATCGTCATGATCTATCAAAAGGCTTTCCTCTTCTTACAACGAAGAAACTTCACTTTAAAAGTATCGTAAATGAGCTTATCTGGTTTCTCAGTGGCGATACTAATATCAAATGGCTTAACGAAAACGGCGTAAAAATTTGGAATGAGTGGGCTACCGAAGAGGGCGACTTGGGCCCGGTCTACGGTAAGCAGTGGACTTCTTGGCCTACAAAAGATGGCGACACAATCAACCAGATTGACTACGTCGTTAACGCTCTTAAGACTAATCCCAATAGCCGGCGAATCCTGTTCCATGGTTGGAACGTGGAATACCTACCTGATGAGAAAGTAAGCCCGAAGGAAAATGCCAGGAACGGCAAGATGGCCCTTCCGCCGTGCCATCTGCTGTATCAGTTCTACGTAGTGAACAACAAGCTGTCCGCGCACCTATTCATTCGTTCGTCCGACAGCTTCTTGGGTCTCCCGTATAACACGGCATCCTTGGCGTGCCTGACTCACATGTTGGCCCAGCAGTGTGATCTTGATGTCGGTGAGATCGTGATCTCACTGAGCGATGTCCACATTTACTCCAACCACATGGAGCAGGTGAAAACTCAGCTCGCTCGTGAACCACGTCAGCTTCCCGAGCTGAAACTGCTTCGTAAGCCGGCGTCCATCTACGACTACAAGTTCGAAGATTTCGAACTGGTGGGCTACGATCCGCACCCGCATATCGCAGCACCTGTATCCATTTGATCGACTTGGGGCATTCAATGATAAGACCGGCCCCAGGGCCGGTCTTTTATGACTGCCCACGGAGAGTTCCGATTCGACTTCCGAATGCGTCAAACGCAAGCAGGTGCATATCTGAACTCAGAGCTCACATCCCGGAGGGCGGGCTCGGCCCACACCTGGTTACTTTCTGGATGGTTCGTTGAGCATGGACGTAAGACCGCTGCGAGGGCAGATGAAGTCAGATTGTAGGTTGCCGTATGATCGTAGTAATTACACCCACTACCTCACAGTAAGAGAGTGCCATTGAAACTCCTCACAAGCCTCTGGAACCTGATCAGCCCCGACCAACGCCCGGACTGGGAGAAGGCGCGTGAGCGTGATTTCATCGTTGCAGTGAACAAGCTGAAGACCCTTTCAGTAAGTGAGCGTGGCGGTCTCTCCATCGATCCAGAGGAGCTTCGCGAGCAAGTAGTCGCATCACGCGAGCAACTGAAGCATCTTGTTCGCAAGCCAGGAGCGCCTAGCCGGCCATTCAAGGCTTTGGGAGACCCCCAAGTGGAACAGGGGGCGAAATCCACCGTTGGGGCTTCAGTGGATGCCCTGGACTGTATTGAGGTAGTGGCCTGGCGTCGGCTGCCCAGCGGAGGAGCAGTGCGCTACGTATGCCTCCAATCTACGAGTGGTGGCAAATATGCTGTCGCTACAGCCAACCTATCCTCAGGTAATACGGATAGTCTCCCGCCCTGGGTCGACGCCAATACAAACAGACAAGTAGCTAGCGCGTTACGAGGCTCAGAGCTCCGATGGTTCGGCAGCGTGAGTGAGGCGATGGATGCTTGGGATGCAGGGCTTTGACGGCTCTACGAACGGATGTTCACTGACACCAAGGCCCCCACGTTGGTGGGTTATCCACGATATCAATGGATGTACTGAGCTCGTACTGAATGTGCTCAAAGACCGAGAAGGCTTGGGTAGTTTTCGAGTCCCGAAGCTTATTCACCAGATTCAGTAGCTCCCGGCCTCGGGCAACGGGCAGCGTGACCATCCACTCCTGCGTTCCATCAAACTCTTGCATCATGGCCGCAAATGCGTCCGGCGTGAGAGTAAGCCGGAGGCCATGGGAGTAGACGTGGCAAGGGCGCCCCTCCGCTCAAGGGCTCGTCGAGAAAGTTTTTTTCGCCCTCGCTTGTCCATTTCTTGCTTGATCATCCGACGCGCCGGGAATTGCGCCAGGTGCCGGTCGGTTGTCACTCATAGTGCAGCTCACCAAACAACCCGATCATGAGATCCCCTTCCAGGATCTCGAACGGGAGGGTGACATATTGATCTCGATGACGAGGCAGAGCTTTCCCGTCATGTGGCGCGTTCTTAGTGTGACCTTGCACCTGCTCGCCATTTTCCTTGATGTATGGAAGCACTACGATCCGACCATGGTTCTTGGACAGAATCGTGCCTTCGTGCCATAGGGTCGTACCTTCATCGCTATTGGACTCGCCCCCGGTGTTCTTGATAACCCACCTGGGCTGCCCATCATCCTCAAACCAGAACACGAATCCTCCGCAGACCAATACCCTCTGTCCGCGCATTCTCGCCTCGGCAAGCATTTGTCTGACGCTGGCGAGCTGAAGTAGCTGGTTTGCTCTAGGAAGCAGCAGTGCACGAATTTGTGCCTTGGTTCTGCCCCAGTGATCTCCTCCCGAAAGACCGAAGCCCTTGGCAGTCAATTCTCTGAGGCATATCTGTGAGCGCTTTGGGGACAGAGCACCGATCTCTTCCCATTTCATGTCTTCGGTACGACGAAGGCAGACGTTGAAACTTGGGAATGCAACCACTTGCAAATATGGGGCGCGAATAAGCTGTTCGTATAACGGCTGCCGTAAGTTCTCCACCTTATTGGGCAGCTCTAGGTCTTGGGTGGCAGGGCGGGGCAGATGGGAATTTCGTTTGATCGCCTCTCGCTCCATCAGCTCCTCTTCGTCGTGAATGCGACAAGCCGCAGTCAAAGCTTTGTCGACCTTCAGGATGGTTGAGGCCTGGATCACGGGATCAAGTACCGCCTGTGTTATGCGCTCGGTGGTGGTCTGGTTGAACGCGTCTGCCGCCTTCATAGCCTCCACGTAGGAGCTGAACGAGGTGCCCCTCGCATGCCCCTGGCCGTTATCGTAGAAGTAGCGTTTCCAGGCGAGCAGGGAGTCAGGGAAGAGTTTCAGGGCTCGCAGCTGCCATGACCAGCCAATCTGGAATTGACGGAATGGGAGTACAGCCAAGGTAGGCATCGAGTGGTACGGCATCTGGTCGAGACGCATGGATTCTTCCTTGCTGGATAGGCTGAGGATACGCTGACCGGTTCGCGCTGGCGGCGCACTCACTCTTAACATTTGTAGATCCGCCCGCCATGGATAGCACATTGCCGGGATGAATCAACCTATTGGCCTAATCTTGATGTTGGTGAAATCGTATTTCGCTCAGCGACGTCCACATCTGCTCCAATCACAAGGAGAGCAGATTAAGACTCAAGTCGGGCGTGGCGAAGGTGTCTCTGGCGGGCATACATTACAGCTTGATTATTGAAGGCTAGTGGGCAAGGGCCTGATTCGTGATCCTCTATCGAACCTCGCTGCGCCCAACCAAAACGCCGACCTAAAGCATGATATGCAACCATATTCTGAGAGCATCCACTGTCAGAGAGCGCGTGTCGTTCGAGACGTGTTGCTGCTCGACCAAATACTGCTCAAATGGCTCGCTTCGTCCGCGCTGAACATACTGGAAGGAGTGGCAATTCCATGATGGGATGCCGCCCTAATCACTACCCGTACACAACATGTACTGGCACTATGATTACATTGCAATGTGTTCAGATTCCCCCACGCGAAATCAGGCGGGTTGGTCGACAGCCTCCAGGTTGAGCTAAATCGACAAGGATCGTGTTATGCCTAATGATACAGCTCCGCCCGCCGCGCCTCCTTTTGTAGTAACAGACCTCCCGCCACCACCACTGCCACCGTTGGAGTTAGACGGCAACCGTAGAGGTCTTCAAGCATATCTGGCACCTGGAGCTTTAGCTTGGTCTCCGCTAGACGAGGCCGCATTCACCATCCTCAAAGGCGCACCACCTACTGATCCCCTGCAGATCAGTTCGAATCGTTCAGCTTTGTCAGACATGCTTACCGCAGCATTGCAGATACCAAACCTTGGTTTTCTCGCTGGAAGTGGAACATCACTAGGCGCACCAGGTGGCCCAGGTATGGGAGACCTCTGGAAGCGGTCTATGTGTGAAACAGGAACTTGGACGCTTACGGAATTGGCTGGTCAAGTGGCGGGGACGGTGCGCTATCACGAGACGCTCAATCCGAACATTGAGCACTTCCTCTCGCAGTGTGACGCTTACTTGGCTTTCAATGATGACGCCGCTGTGCGGGCATTTGTCAGCGATGTGAAGGCTATCATCTTAGATGCTTGTTCAGCGTTCCTCAGAGCCCCTAACGCTGACATATCAGCTTATCGGCATTTACTTCAAAAGCTGGCCAGACGACGAGTCCGGGATCCTCGTCTCAAGGTGTTCACGACGAACTATGACATGTGCTTTGAAACAGCGGCGTCAGATCTCGGCATGATGGCTATAGACGGCTTCTCGTACACTCGAAGACGCCGATTTGATGGCAGGCACTTTACTTACGATATCGTGCGCCGCGAAGCTGAAGGCCACGAATTTGCTGAAGGTGTTTTCCAGCTCTTGAAACTGCATGGATCCGTAAGCTGGAGCAGAGATGGTAAAGAAATCTACGAGGATGCAGCACCTACTCCAGCTAACGCATGCCTAATTTACCCGGCAAAAGGAAAGTACCAGCAGGCATTTTTGCAGCCTCACCTCGAGCTTTTGTCACGTTACCTGGAATTTTTACGCCAGCCCAACAGCTGCCTTATCGTTGCGGGCTTCGGGTTCAACGATGATCACCTCTCTGAGCCGATTTTCTCTGCTATTCAATCGAACCCCAGCCTCAAGCTCATTCTGTGTGACTTCCAATGCATCACGCACCTGCACAACCGTGGATACCACGGCTCAAGTGATTACTGGGGTAGGTTCCACGACTTGGCTAAACGAGGCTTCGACATCCACTTCATCAGTGGCTCGTTCAGTGACTTAGTCAGTCACATCCCGCACCTGCGCACCGCCTCGCCTGCTGAACAACTTGCCAACGCCGTGAAACGTATAGGAGGCCAGAGATCATGATATCGCTCGACGGCATTCTGGCTAGCAACCTAAAAATTGGAGTCGTCTCAAGCGTAAGTGCGCAGCTGGTAAAGACGAACCTTGCTCACGCAGGTAACGTGAGCGGCCAATATCTAGGGCACAACCGATACGGCAAGGGTGAGGTAGGTGAACTCGTATTGATCGAAGGTCAACAGGCAGTATTGCTCGGGCGGATCACCGAAGTAACCCTCCCGGATAGAGACCGCACTGAGATATCCCAAGATTTTGCGGGGAGCCGCCAAATTGATGCCATCGGCTTCATTCGACTTTTAGGGTCAGTGAATCCGCAGTCATTGCGTGTGACCGCCGGTGTGAGCTCCTACCCGCGCCTGGGTGACCGGGTTTACTCAGCTCCAGGAGAGTTTATCTCTCAAATTCCCTTGCTAACCTCAACAGGAGTGGATGGAACACCTCCGGAAATTTCGTTAAACCTCGGGCACGTCGCAGGCGACGGCGGCTTCCCAATCTCAGTAACCCCGGAGAAAATCTTTGGCAGACACTGCGCAATATTGGGATCAACGGGCGGAGGAAAAAGCTGGACGACCTCTAAGCTGATTGAGGAGTGTCGGCGTTTCGCTGCCAAAGTGGTTCTAATTGATGCCACTGGTGAATATCGCTCACTTGTAGGCCCTGACACACTCCATTGTCATCTAGGTAGTCCAATCTACCGCGCTCCGGATTCGCTAGAAGTCGCGATCCCTCCGACAAGCTTCACCGAAACTGATTTCATTGCGCTCTTCCAACCTTCCGGAAAGACTCAAGGGCCGAAGCTCAGAGAGGCCATCAAGAGTTTGCGACTCGCGAATCTCGCACCGGATTTATTTACTGATCGAATCGTGTGGAAAGTTGACCAATCTCGGGTGATGTTTCGACAGGCCATGAACAGGGGTAACAATGCAAACCTGGTGGGAAATCCAAACCAGCCTTTCGATCCGAAATTCCTCGTCCGCCAGCTGATTCAGGAATGTTGTTACCCCACATCCTTCACCGATCCGGAGAGATTTGGCTCGGCAAACAATGAGATCTCTCACTGTTCATCCTTAATGACCCGCATCATGGGAGTTATGGAGTCTCAGTCGCTAAGCTGTGTGTTTAGCCCTCCGCCCGAAATCAGCAGCCTCGTAGAGCAACTGGAAATTTTCCTCGCTAGTGAGAAAACGCTATTCCGGATCTGCCTGAGCGCAGTGGGGTATGAGTTCAACGCTCGAGAAGTGATTGCGAACGTTATTGGCCGGTTGCTCCTGCAGCGAGCTAGAGCTGAAGCATTTCGATCAAAGCCTTTAATCACCATTCTCGATGAAGCCCATAATTTTCTGGGTAAAACCATTGGTAATGAAGATGATGTTCAGAATCTGGACGCCTTCGAGTTGATTGCCAAAGAGGGTCGGAAATACGGTCTGAATCTCTGCCTAGCAACTCAGCGCCCTCGTGACATAACGGAGGGTGTCTTGAGCCAGATGGGGACATTGCTCGTTCATCGATTAACCAATGATCGTGATCGAGAAGTGGTGGAGCGTGCCTGCGGAGAGATTGACCGGTCAGCAGCTGCTTTTCTGCCCAATCTCAAGCAGGGTGAAGTCGCTATGGTGGGGGTAGATTTCCCTATCCCGGTGACGATCCAGATTGGTCGTCCCATGCAACCGCCGATTTCGGATGGGCCCAGTTTCCAGAGTTCCTGGGCCAAACCTGAGGATATTCAGTAAGAAGCATTCCATCTGCTCACCTCCCTGACGTTACCGCAGAGTGCGGGGCGTTGGGGGCCACGCCTCTACTGCAGTAAGTGCGGGGACAGATGGTGCTGACCACTGGACAACCGCAGAAACTGGCGAAGGCTCGTCCGTCCATTGTCGCGCTGAAACGTAGTGAGTACGTACCGTGAGTTCACGGTGGTCAGCACCCAAAACCTACCTTCACGTTCGGCCTTCACCACGTCAGAAGTTCGGATCAGATGGCCATCGCCGAACCGACCATATTGGTCTTTACGGTTGTGACCAAAAACCACGCCTATACCGGTGCGGGCCTTGATGAACGCTCCACAGACATACGCAGTAATGGGCTTGTCAAAGCCTTGCGCCTGGGCTTGCGCGATTCGAGCGAGATCGAAATCTGTATGGCGTTTTCCGTGGAATTCCAAAACTACTGTATTAGTCAACGTGCGCCTCCAAGGCCTAATGGGCTCGAATCATGTCCGCGTGATAAATTGGACGAAGGTTGATTAGCGAATCGCTTCGGAAGCCTGGTTGGTGAGAGCTGTGGTATTTGGAGCCCGTCTCGACTTCCAGTAGGCATACAACACACTCGTTTTCATCCTCACCGAGCGTCACTTTGGTAAGTTCCTCCATGCGCCATCCTTCAGTTCCATTCATATGGGCAGGCGTGACTACTTGCACCACGGTGATGATCGTCTCGGCATCCTGAGCTATCAGGATCTGTTGGAGCCGAGGTTCGCTGTCTATCATCAGTGCTGCCTCGGTAATTCGGCCCCGGTGCTTGGCTTGGACGGTGACGTGATACCAGTGAGTACGAAGTACCCTGGATACCTGATGCCAATGGCACTGACCTTCCCCAAACATGCCCGGTAGGCCTGCCATGTCGGTGTCGTGTGTTCTAAACATCGTATGTCCTTGGGTCTCAACAGGCTCCGATACGGAACGTAGGTTAGAAGAAGGAAAAAACGTCCTTCAGGCTTGCGGGTTGTTCATGACCAGGGCCAATCAAGACGTAAACGGTGTTTCTGGTTTCGAACACGACACCGTTGAAACTGGTGCACATGCTTGAACGAACCCAATCGCCTCGTTCGAAACGGCCTTGGCTGTCCTCGACTACGTTGTGAGCAAACACGATCATCGGGTGCTGGCTCGCCGCATGAACTTTGTAGAGTTCGTCGGGAGTGACTTCGACGCGAAATATTGTCCAGTCCCGAACCAAGCAATACGGCTTTCGGGGGAAGCGTTGGCTTGCCAGAACTCGTGCTTCTGAGCTGCTCGATAGACCTTCAAGTGGTGTCCGTGGCCCTTTCATAAAGTCGGGTTCTTCGACGCTAGCCATAGGGTCTCCTCTCTGTAATTACCACGAAATTGACAATTTAACTTTCTGGTCGCCGCTCACGACGGCCTGGCTCACCTACGCCAGCGCTGCCTTCTCGCGGCACCGGTCGACAGGGTGTGTCCATTAAACCTCTACACAAGCTGAGAGGCAATCATAACGAACCTAATATGGCGTGTTATGACTGGTTGCGATGTGGCCTTATCCTCAAATTTACTTGGGGAAAACAATGATGGATGCGGCAGAAGCGCTGGCTGTCGTGATTCGAGGGGTTCGTAGAGGGCAAGGCCTGTCTCAAGAGGACATCAACATCATCGGGCGCTCTCATTTCAGCCGGATAGAGCGGGGGGAAGTAAGCATTACGCTTGACGTCCTAGTACGGCTCGCCGGGATCTTAGATCTCGATCCGGCTGCGCTGATTCTGATGGCGACCTCGCTGCAAGCTCACGAGTCATTCAGTGACGGTCTAAAACGTCTCTCGAAGCAACTGACCAGAATCAAAAAGGCCGGGATTGATCTTGAAATCGGTTCGCTGGCTCGGGCTGGGAAGCTACCACCTGGTCGACCAGCTCGATCTGGGGCGGCTGCTAACGCGCTTGAAGCCAATCGATTGAAGAAGGAAGGAGTGCCCGTTGTCGAGATCGCGGGAAGATTAGGGCTGTCTGAAGCTACGGTTCGCAGATATTTGAAAACAATCGCTCTATCACAGAAGTAACTCCTGCAGAACTAGGAGTCTGCTGCTCAATGTAGCCTCCACTGCGAGCGTGTCGCCTCTGCCGATACGATGAACAGCAGGAATGTAGGCTACACAATCCTCGGAGCTTTAATTAAGTTAAGGACAAACGATGTTACCGAAGCGCCCATCCTCTCATGTCATAGGAAATTTAGCTGAATCGATGGTGGAGCAGGCAATTACTGCTAGAGGTTGGATCTACCGAAGGTTAGAGAAGGATAAAGACTATGGCATTGATGGCGAGGTGGAGATATTTGGCGACAGTGAGTATGCGACCGGGATCCTTTTCAAAGTACAGGTGAAAGGCTCAAAAAAATACTCACGTAAGGCCAGTCTTAAATCTAGTACAGGTAACTATCTTTCACTTTCGCCGCTCCCGGTATTCCTTTTTTCAGTTGACGTAAGTAGCGGCTTAATCAGGTTTAGTTTGGTCGAGCGCGGACTGGGAAGCTTGGGCAAGCCAATGCTAGGAGAGGCTGTCGAGCTAGATGAAGATGGCTTCGAGCTTCTCGAGGACATCGCCGGTGAGCATTGCGCTGCTTGCTTAACGTTGAGCGAATACACGTTACATGATGCCTCTGCTCAGCTCATCAGGTGCTTGGATCTGCTTTTAAATTTCGGCGGTGATGTTGAGTCCATGATCAAGTGGCTGCGTTTGTTTGCCTCAGACGAGGTTTTGACCTTTTCGTATGGCTACGCAGTTTATTTGAAAAACGAGATGAAAAAAGACTGCGGCCTGGTGGGAAGGCTTCGCGAATGGGTTATAGAGTTTTTCCCTGAGTACCAAGAAAGAATCGATCAAGCTATGGTGGCGTATGAGTGTGGCGAGTTGACTGGAAGGCGCCTCGAAGTCGCTAATGCTTCACTTACGATTCGGGACGGGTTGGATAATCCTGATGTTTAGACGTTTCATCACCCGAATGCCGAAGGAGCAGCTTTCGCGAGCCTTGAGGGGCTCTCGGATCGAAATCGAACTAGGGATGTGACGTCCATACAGGTTCCCATGTGGATACCGGTGAGTAGCAATCCCAGTAGAGTTTTTTTGAGCTAAGTACCACTCCGTTGAGATGTTCTATGAATCCAGAGTTAACTGAAGAAGAAATGCGTCGTGCTCTGTTCGGTACTGCTCAGCCTGAAGTGCAGATTACTACTCCTCCAGTACAGGAGCCTGTGCAAGAGGTTGTGTTCACGAAACCGGTGGTCGCTCTAGCAGCCAAGAAAAAAGTGGCGAAAGCATTTACGCCCAGGCTTAGGGTCACGCTCTTGGTTGGAAACGAATTTGAGGGGGAAATGCGCGAGTTGATTCATGAGGCCGACACGTTGAGCTCGCTGCTTGCCGAACAGGATGCTGTGAAGGCTGCCAGGAAGAAGTACAAGTATGTGGAAGTGGTATCGGTTAAATCGATGTAGACGACGCGGTTGGGCTGATTTAGCTAGAAAGTCGTGCGCCTAGCCAGCGTGCCTACCGCGCCCAGTTGGGCGATGCGCCGAGACCTGATGAGCCAGAGCTACACGGCGAAGGTAGACCAGTTATGGGCGGTAAAGGCCAGGTAGCAGATGCGAAGGTCAAGTTGGTACGGCGCTCCGAGAGTGTTCTGATTTTGTCGTGAAAGCGCGGAAGTATCGTATGAGCATTGTTGATGGCTTTTAGCCTCGATGCCAGCTAGATTTGGAGCTTTCTACGATCAAGGAAGGATATGAAAAAGCTCATCGCAGTTATGGGGATGTGTGTGGCACTTGGCGGTTGTGCTACGTCGCACTACACCGCAGGCCGAGACTTTCCGTCCGCTAGTGTGGCGAGTATTACCAAAGGCAAAACTACGACGACCGAATTGAAGTCGCTGTTCGGTGAGCCATACACCAAGAGCGCAGTCAGTGAGACTGACGAGAAGTGGATCTACACCTACACCAACGGCTCAGCCCATGCTCAAAGCTACGTGGTCACCATGAAGGTGACGACTACGGGTACTCAGAAAACTCTCGACGTCTTGATCCGCAATGACGTAGTCATCAACTACACGTTCAGCGAAGGCCCTGCTCCGGGTACGACCACTGCGACGAACTAAAGTCGCCACCTTGCCATTGGGCGACCCACCGCGCTCAGTAAGTTGTTGATGGAGCAAGCTCATGGACAGAACGTATGCCTTCGTGGATGAGTCCGGGAATTCCGACCTAGATACGTCAAAGGGTGGAAGCTCGGACTTCTTTATCGTGTGTTCCATTCTAGTGGCAGATAAAGACCTGGACGCTGCTTATGCCCAAGCTGAAGCACTCCGCAAGCGTCATTTTCAAACAGGCGAGATCAAATCCAGCAATCTGAAGCCCAAGGATTCAGATCGCCGTGCCCGGATCCTCAACGAGCTAGCCGAGCTGCCATTCAAGCTCTATTTCACCGTCGTTGATAAGTCCCGAATTCACAAAGACGGCGGCCTCCGTATCAAGACCTCGTTCATAAAATACGTGAACGGGTTGCTCTATGAACGTTTGTTCCGCGCATACCCTGACCTCCAGATGATCGTAGACGAGCATGGTGGCCAGGAATTTCAGGAGAGCCTCAAAAGCTACGTTGCAGAACGGTTCGTCGACGACCTGTTTGGCGATAAGGATGCCTTCCAGACGATGGCCAGTAAGGACAACGTTTTGGTTCAGGTTGCAGATTTTTTTGCTGGCTCAGTGGCTCAGATATACGAGGAGAAGGCTTCGGAAGAAGCAGTTCTTGCCTACAAGAAAATCCTCCGCAGCCTGACTCTTGGAATGCTGGAGTGGCCATCCAAGTACCAGTCTCTCCTGCCGCCGCCGACGGATGAATCTGGGTATGCAGACTACCAGGTACACCAAGAAGCTCTCCGCCAAGCCGACCGCTTCAGCGAGCGGGTTGGTGAGCACCCTGATGAAGATGAGCGCCTGCAGCTAAGCATCTTGAGATTCTTGAAATTCCAAAGCGAATTCGTCACCAAGGACTACGTGCTGACTACGGAGATCATGGCCCACCTAAAAGACAGCGGGTTCGGAGAGGTCAACGGCCAGCGAATTCGCTCCAGCGGCATTGCCAAGCTTCGCGATGCGGACGTCATCATCACCAGTGCGGCGAAGGGCTACAAAATTCCCCAGACGCGTGCGGACATCAACGATTTCCTGGAGCGGGCATCAGGAATCGTTGTGCCTCTTCTGGAGCGCGTTAAAAAGGCCCGCGAGGTATATCGGCTCAGCAGCCGAGGAGAATATGACATCGTCACTGCCAACCTTACTGAGCTAGCCAAGCTTCTCGCCGCGCTTGAGGCATTTGCGGATGGCTGAGGCCAGAGTCCTCGCTGACGGCACTGCCATTGCATCGGAGTCAGTTGGAATGATCCAAGACGAAGTGCTGGAGGTGCTCCGTGAGGCCAAAGTGCTGGCCCGCCGGTTCTATCGACTGACCGGCAAGCCACTGGGAATTACTGGCGAGGTGGCCGAGTACGAGGCTGCGACCAAACTCAGCCTTCAATTACATGCTGCCAGACAGGCTGGCTACGATGCGACAGAGATCCGAGATGACGGCGTTGCAAGGATCCAGATAAAAGGCCGATGTGTTCTCAACCCCTTGAAGGTCAATGGACGCATGGGAGCAATCGACCTTCGGCAACCCTTTGATGTGGTACTTCTGGTACTCCTCGACCCTGACTTCAACGCATTCGCGATGTACGAAGCCAGCCGCGCTCAAGTAGAAGCGGCTCTGACGCTGCCAGGCTCCAAGGCCAGAAATTTAAGAGGGGCACTGGCGATCAGGCAGTTCATGTCCATTGCGATGTTGCGATGGACGCGTGAATCAGCGCAGGGTACGAATACGTAACACGACATTAAGGGGCCCAGAACTTATGACCTACGCATTGATTGACAATGCCACGCTGACCGCTGTCCAGCGAGCTACTGGCGCCGTCATCGTAAAAAATACTGACACGATAAATGGTGACCTCTGCGCGGTGGAGAATTTTCTGCAAGGCATTCTGTTTTATGACGATTTGCTGTGCATTGATAACTACAAACCCGAGCACAGCGAAAATCGGCAGCGACAGTTCCCGTACTTGCGGTTTCTCGCGCCTGGTGAATTTGGTCTCACTGAGGTAGAGGAACTTGCTAGGAAGGAAGCCGCACTGATACGCCCCGAAATCAGGGGCGGCGAATTTGTCGATGCGGATTTTAGAGCTCTGCTAGATCAGCTAAAAATGAACATGGTATGTACTTGGGATAAGGCTTCCAGCGTTTACTACCTGACAATGAAAATGCTGGGGTATCAAGGCACAGACGAATACGAGAAATACAGCAGCCTAACCGCCTCAATTTTTGCGGAGCTAGCAGATGTGCAGGATACACGTGGCCGGTGGGCACAGGAAATCAAGCTCGTAGGTTCAGACGGGCACGAATTCACAAAGACTGATTTTGCCGATAAGAAACCAGGCGATTTCGGTGGCGCCACGAAACAGCTCGAAACGTTTGTGGCCGCGCTGAATTGGTTAGCATACAAGTCTATCTATTACTCCACGGCTGCCAAGCACCTGAAAGCTGACTCATTCATCCATCCGATCCGACACGCCTACCAAATGCATTGGATGAAAAAAACGGGTGCATTCGGCCACGATTTCACAGCTCGGCTTCTCTCAAACTTGGCAACCAAAACTAGCACGAGCATTTCCGAAATTCAGTCCCATGGTGCGTCCCAAACCGTCGCGTTAGATCTTCCGATATTCTCCGCGTGGCTGACCCAAGAGTCAGGTAGCGTTGGGGCTGCGATAGAGGCTGCCAGGCAGATTCGGGATCGCGATCATTTCGTCACAATCCGCGAAAGCCTCAAGGAGATAAAGATCGCGTTCGACGAGCAAGGGCTTGCCAGCGGGAACAAACTTACCACCACGCTTTTGGGTGACATCGATAGGATCTGTGGGGATTTGAAGCGTGAGTATGGAGTACCTTCGGCTCAAGGTATTCAGGGCAGCTTCCTAATCAAGGCAATAAACTTCGTCACAGGCTTTGCTGGAATCCCTGGCCTACCAGACAGAGAGTTTGCTCTATCCACCCCCAGTTGGATGAAATCTGATTCAACCAAAGCCTACACTACTGTCGTAAAGGACATCACGGCGGAGCTGACTGCCGTGGAGCGTCTGGGGGGCGTTCGGGATTTAATGGCTAAATCGTTTGTGGTTGATGAGCGGCACGCCGTACCTCCTAAGGTAGAAAACCCGAAATTTAGACATCGTGAATCTGAATGGAAAAAACCGATGTAATGGATAGGGTTTCCATTCCTGTCTATCGACGTGGGGGCGATCTACCATAAGCGAGTCGGCTGGGTATTCTGGCTACGGATGAATGAAGGGCGAGTAATCGGCGTGGCGAACTTTAAATCGACTGAGATGCGGTTCCTTGACTCAATCTTCGACATGGGAGGCGGATATGTTCTCGACTTCTCTAACCGCACCATGGACGAGTTTTTCCTAGAGGAGCTTGAGATCGACATCTCCCACGAGATGTTCTCTAAGGACGGCACCTCAAAGGCCAGGCGACTCAGATGTCTTCTCCAGAACGCCGATCACCCCACGGTAACCCGAGTGCTCGAAGCTCTATGGAAGTACCGGCAGACCAGGCAGGAAGAGACAAAGGCCGAAGAGGCTGTCGTGAACGCCGAGGGCCGATTCCTTTCCCTGCTCGAGTCAATAAGATCGCCTGGGCAGCATGCAGAAGTTGTACGAAATCCTTTCGCTGCGGCAGCGGTCATTGATCAGGGCCAAGTCCTCGATGCTTTAAGGCAGCGGCTATACGATCTGCGGGATCTACCACCCCAGAAGCGTGGCTACGAGTTTGAAGGATTTCTCAAAGAGCTCTTTGACTCCTCCAAGCTCCAGGCGCGTTCGCCATTCAGCCTGGTTGGCGAGCAAATTGATGGTAGCTTCCAACTTGGCCATGAAACGTATTTGATCGAAGCCAAATGGGTCAGAGATCCGATTGGGGTAGCTGAACTACATACGTTTCACGGCAAATTGGATCAAAAAGCGGCCTGGGCACGTGGGGTGTTCATCAGCTACGGCGGGTTTACGCAAGAGGGCCTTTACGCGTTTGGAAAAGGCCGGAAAGTAATTTGCATGTCCGGCGAGGATATTTACAAGGCGCTGGGACAGCGCATACCCATCGCTGAAGTCATCGACCGCAAGGTGAGGGCAGCCGCAGAAACAGGTGCTGCATTCGTGCCATTGGATGACTTATTCAAGTAATGACTGAGTGAAGTAAACGATCAACCGGAGCCGTCAATCGTATTTTCCGACCAGGCTTCAGTGCAGCAAAGCGGAAGTTTTGCTGATGGATCTGCGACAGTCTGGTGAATTGGAAAAAGCGTTTTGCCCTTGGGTTTATTAATATTTTTCGATACTACGGACGAAGCTTTCAAGGATGCTGACCAACTTTTCGAGCTCAAAAAGTTGATGTCATTTTAATATTAAAATGGAATCACTACTTCACCATTTGATGGCAAAATGGAAGCATTTTAATATTGCAGGAAGTGGAATATGATGGCACCGCTTCGCCATCGGTGGCGGACAGGAGCCCGCTTCTAAGCCATTAAATTTGGATTAGTCGGGCACGCCATAGACATACAACTACGGGATGTTTAATGCAGACGATCATTGTTCGGTACTTCGAGACCGTGATCGATCAGGCGTCGGGGAAAGCGGTTCCTAGGCAGCTTGGCAGTGAGTCCTACGAAGACATTCGTGAGGCGCTTATCCCTGGCTTACCTCCGGCAAAGGCAGGAAAGACACCGCCACCAGTCTTCCTCACTAAATGCTTCTCTACCTCCCAGTTCCATCGTTGGGAGCTGGTCTCCGTCGCGGCTACACCGGCTACCGTCACAGAGCCTGCTGTTTTTTCGATCTTCCTCGAGGCGGTTGACGTTTCCAATGAGGTGTTCCTCTATCAGACGCTGAAGAAAGACAAAAACCAGAGGCTGCAAAGGTTGCTGTGGCCTGGCACGCTGGTTGAGGTCGATTACGGCTTCGTCCAGCACTCGGGCCGCATGGATGCGAGCATGAAGACGAATAAGCGCCACTGCGACATGCTCCTCGCCGGAGAAATGTATAAGCGTCGGTTGGCTGTCGTGGTGAAGGTGGTATCGGGCAATCTGGTTCAGGTCGCTCCAGTTACTTCCGTTGTCCCACCCGCAGGAGATAAATCGGTATTCCAGATATCCCAGGCGACGTTGGATAAGATGCCGCGCTACAAACTCGGCGGTAAATCTAGTTATGTGCTTTGCGGTAGGACAGAGTCTGTTTCCATCCAGCGATTACTACCCCCTTTGAGTTACGGCCCCCGCAACTCTCACCGTAATGTCAACTACACGGTTATGCTCTCGAGAGGTGAGGATAGGCTATTCAAGGCGGCGCTGCTGCACGCGGTCGGGGTTACTAACTACGTCCCTCACAACGATTACCTGCAGGAAAAGCTCAAGGCCGATCAGCTTGAGCAGGACGTGGTGCGTCTGAATCGAGAACTCGAGACATCTCGTGCTGCCCTGGAAGTGCTGACGACAGTCGAGAGCATGGCGAAACGGTGGGCATCAGAGTGGGAGCTGGATTTTGATCAAGATCTCCAGATTCAGCGAGAGCTAGATGGTGCTCAAGCCTAGTGAGGCCGCTGAGTGTTTCTGTCAATCTGGTTGACAACTATGTCACTTAGCCTCTAAAATCAGCCTCACATGGTCGAGCTAAGAGTGCAGGACTCCACCTCGGCGACACGGCTAATACCGTCTCCTGTGAAAGTAATATGTTCAAAGAAACCGCCCCCCAAAGGCGGTTTTTTTGTGCCTGCTGTTTCGAGAGCTTCACACTCTGGCTCTATGAAAGCTGGCCAGAGGGTGCCAGAGGGCTCAGGTAGCTGGCATGTAAAAGCAGATCGGGCATGAGCTCCAGGCTATCCCCTCGGGAGCGTAGTTCACCATGTCAGATGTCCAGCAACCAGAGGGTAGGTGTAATGATCCCCAAACGGCACATTAACCCTACTTTTGAGGCTTAATGTGCCGATTAGGGCACCTTATGCCGAGCGCTGTTTGGGATTCAAACGGTGCTGCAGTTCCGGCAGTGGACTGGCGGTTCGTAAGCGCCCCATAAACCCCACCTGCACATGAAGCGCCGATTCAAGGATGCTGCGCTCCCATTTCTCGCTCGGATCGACCGATCCGCCGGACGGTCTGTTAGTCGTTACGTGTCTGTTCAAGCCGCTTATCAAGCTCGCTTGGCGGCAAGTTCGGCGTCGAGTGAAGCGTCAGCCAGATGGCCCGCAGAATGTTGATCGCGGCCATGTTCAGGTGTTGTTCGGCGGCGTGCAGGGCCAGTTCGGCTGCCAAGCGCTTGTCGGCAGCACTGAGGTGCGCCGTTTTGTGAGTCATGTCCGCATCGACGTTGGCCAACAGCCCCTGGAGTTCCTGCACCGCCTGATCCGATGCCTGACGCATGTCCGCCAGCAGGCGGCTGGCTTCGGCAGGCGTCATGGCCAAGGCGCGGACGCTGCGAAAAGTCAGGCGGGCGGGCAAGGTGGCCAAACTGAACCCCGTTGAAATTAACTTGCCAATCATGCGAACAACTCCTGTAAACGAGTGTTTCAGCAGCGTATCAGAGTAAATCGCAAAAAAATGTCTGCTCATCGCTTGCCAGAATCAACTCTCCGCCTCTTTTTGGCATCAAGCGTTACGGCGGTTCCTGCTGAAAGGGATGAAGATTCCGCTGCTTCGGTATAGCGTGAGGCAGTGAATGAATAGGAAACTGTTCGAGGTGTCTGGCAGGACTCTTTGCTGAAAGCAGTCACCTTTGGAACGCTGGGATTAGGATGAGGAATAGATGTAGATAGGAGGCTTCAGGCGGCGTTTCAGTACCGCCCGGCCTCAAGGTGTTGAAATGGCCCTGTCAGCTCACCTTTGCAGGAACATGCCGTTTTGAGTTGCCCCTGCCCCAATCGTCATTCCAGCAAGACATTTTTGGTTTGCCGCGCTCATGCCATATAACGCCCTCTGAGCGGCGTCGGGATGCATTTTCATTTTCACCACCAGGCCAAGCGCCACGCTCTGCTACGAAGACCCATACACATGCGAGCCCATCCTCCTTTAGGAAGGATTCAAATAGCTCCTGGTCGATATAGGCATGCGAGCCGTCAGATGGGCTCCGACCGCTTACAAAACGAGTGTTGCCGGTGCCATCAACGTAAAGATTTGGGTCTTCGCTGTGGGGCTTCAAGTCAAGCCGATGGGCTAGCCAAGGCGCTGGCATTAGTGAGTGGGCACCTTCGGATAATGACGCATCCAGGTGTGATTCCCACTGGTAACGGAAGCAAGGGTACGCAATCTCGATTTCCCCCAAGTCATGGAAATATTGGGATGACCACTGCTCTTGATCCCATGTCGAGCGCCAGGGCGCCTCTCTCAGGAAACCATTGTCCGTTGAGTCACGGGTAGTCCAAGAGTCAACATTCATGCTTTCTTGCTTCTGGATGTATTCGAGCAGGAGCGGCTCATCTTCTGTCCGCACGATCACAGGCAGCAAGAAACGCCATTCCTGTTTACGCAAACCATGCTCTCGATTCGCTTTGTCATCGTAACGCTCCGATAGGGAGCGATGTTCGTGCACGACTACCCACTTCCCATCTGAAGAGCCGCTCCGGCAGAGAAGGTCTGCCATACGTGTCGTTGGATCTTCCTCGAACGGCCATTTTCCCACCTCGTCTTCCGTGGTCTCCCGCATGCAGATCTCGAATTTTTCAATTGAGAACTCTTGGGGCGATGCTCCGCCGGTCTCATCGGTAAGCAAGATGGTAGGGTCAATGTCCCGGTGGAAGCCGATGTCGAGAGGCCCCCCGTATTGACGCGATCCATGAGGGGCTCGCTCCGACATCCATTTGTTATCAGCAAGGCTGCAGAGAAGCTCATCTAGAGCCAGCCATTGGTATTTCTTACCGATGCGCTCAACTAATGGCCGATCACGACTGTAGTCATGGCGGCGGCTTCGGTCATCCGGAAACAGCTTTTTTGTCCACCCTAATACATAGGCTCGCTTGGCAATCCAGCGCTGCGCCGCTTTTATATCGATATGCGGGAGTTGTTCAGGACTGCTCATTGAGAATACAAATCGTTCTTTATACTCCTTAATATATCTGGTTTTTTCATCATCACTTAGTATTTCAAGCAGTAACTCTTCACACTCCTTGAAGTCCTCGGAATGATCTGTGGGCTCTTTGTCTTTATGGCGATCCCTAATATTGCGGAAAGGGTTGTAGCTGTAGCTATGCATTAGCTTGAGTAGCTGAGCTCTTACAGGGCAATGGTCAATAACCTCTTGTTCAAACAGCTCATACTTCTCTGATGACGTAAGTGGTTCGGGAGAGGTAAGCGAAACCTTGAGGAATGAACTGACTCTCGGTTGTATTTCATAGCTGGCAAAGTCGCCGCCCCATCCTGTGCAAGAGTCCTTTATTTGAGAGTCACCAGCCCGTTTGGCGATCTTATCAAGTGCTTCCTCTGTGACGGACAGCCGAATCACCTTCGATTTATAGGGTGGTCTGGCCTTCTGGATGTCTATGGTCGCGGGTAGGCATTTTTTGAATAGGGCCAGCTCGATAATTCCAAGCGCCGAGTCCCTTAGCAGTATCGAAGCAGGAACAGATTCGCAGTCGAAAACAGCGTTGTAGGCAATGGCGGAATAGATACGTAGGCGTTGTTCATGGTCATCGTTACAGCAGGCGCCATAGGCAGCTGAGTGGAGACGCTCGAGGATATATAGATCATCCACGGTTGCGAAATCATCGCAAAGCATGCCGTACAGGGCCGGGTTTCGAAGCATGAGTGACGTAAGCGCTTTCGTCGCTTTGTCTCGTATTTCTCGGTGAGAGCTTGAGCAGAACCACGTTAGGGTTATTGCGCTGAGATGCTGAACCTCAGGGTCGGTTTGCTCTCTCTGCTCAAAAGCACTCCACTCTATGAGACGCTGTGCCGTATCGCCCTCATCCATCGAGAGTCTGTTTATTTGGTTAGTCCAGAATGCATCACGTTTTGGCATGTCGCGAGCGATGAGTCGCTGATGCAGGAATTTCGCATTCCAAGGATGGCCGGCGCTGGCGCTAACCTGAAGGATAATGTCGAAATGATCATCCTCAGCGGATAGAAAGGCGTTGTAAAGCTGAAGTGTTCGTTCGGTGAAGGACTCATTGCTGCGCCACCGAAGACTTTCAATGAAGGCGGTGCTAACAGAATAGTCATTAGCCCAATCGTCTATATCTCCAGGCATCACATCCATTAGCTCTTTTTTGAAGCGCTCAGGGAGTTGCACTGACAGTGCCTCGGCCAGCCCAACCCACTCCCCGTTAAGCCTTTTACCATTATGTATGAATTGCAGCGAACCATTGTCCAGTGCTTCGACGGGGTCTTTAACTTCATCCAAAAGCCCTGATGCCATCAAGTAATCTTGTAGCCTTTGGAAGCTAAATCGCACTATATCTTCTGGGATGGCGAATGGATCGGCATCTCTGCTCTTTGGATCTGGATCCATTCGGAATAAGCCATTCCGCTGAAGAACCTCAAACCAAGTTATTCCTGGTGGGGGCGGGTAGGCATGAAACGTCTCAGCAACGATTCGAATGGCCTCGGAATGCTGAACATAGTCTCGCCGTTTTACGGCCATCTCTGTTGCTATTGTTGAAAGCGCTTGGTTGGTCGGCCTAACAAGTTCATCACTGCCATCCCTTCCAACACCTAAGTTTCGGGCAATGCTTCGAAGGTAGAAGGAGAAAACCTGCTTGGTGCCTACCAAACCTTTCGGGAACCACTTTAAGTTCTCTTTCTCCAGTGCGACGCAGGCACTTCTCAGAAATAATGGATTTACAAACTCGGCAGCTAGCCAAGGAGTATTGGGTTGTGAAATCTCGCGTTTGCCGAGATATATGCGTGCAGCTCGCGATTGCTCTTCTTTCGTCTCGAACCCCCGAATTCTGAACGATGGAACTTTCTCGCTAACTTTGGAGGGGATGACGTAGGGGGTGTACTCCGTCCTGCAGCTAAAAATTAACAGTAGATTTCGATGCTTCTCGATCCTGGCTATAAACTCAGCGAGCTCATTGCGCCACAATGTTAGCCCCGCGCCCTCGTTCAACGCGTCAATTAGTATAAGTCCACGCTTGCCAGTTACTTCAGCGGCGGCGCTTAATGCCTGAAGAAAAGCGTCGGGGTTGATATCGCCTAGGCCAAGACGCCTAGTTACTTGGCTCCATACATGGTCGCTGCTGAGGTGTTGGCCGAGAATCAGAATAGCGATTCTACCCTCCATTATTGCTTGTTGGGCGACGCTGCCTAATAGGTGAGATTTTCCAGTTCCAGCTTTTCCGTAGAGAAAAACACTGCGGTCTTGTTCGTTACGCAGATAACGCTCTTGGAGTAAAGATCTAAATGCGTATGAAGCACTGCTAAGCTCCCTTAACTTGTAGTCCAGATTTTCCAGGCTATAGTCGTGTACATGTTTTGGCTTTGCGTTCGCCTCTTTGATTTTCCAGGTTAGGCTTTGAAGAATATGGACGTTGTCCGATATTTTCTCAACGCAGTCGAAGCAATCCGCCAGGGGCCAGGTCTGCCACGCATCTGAAGTTAGCTTTAAGCCGAGTTCCTCGAGTTTTTGTACATGAGTTGTAAGGCTTTCTGTTGTATTCGTCTCGGTGCTGCCTAACAGAGTTTCAATGTCGTTGATCTGGGCTGCATTAGATATTTTTGAAATATGATTCTGAAGTTCGGAAACTATACTTTGGTCGCGCAAAATTACTTTGAATAGCCGTTCGATTCCTACTTCGACGTGGTCTTCAGGGTGGTATCTTTCGTCAAGGGATTTAACGGCGAGATCGACGTGCTCTGAAAACCACCTAGGGGAGAATTCTACGTCTCCAAACCAATATTTTTTTAACCCTTCAGCGTTTGGATGTGTCAGCCGATCAGTTAGGTCTGATGCTGTCCATATAATGAATTCGACTTTCTGTCCAGGTGGAAGCAGTTTTTCCCATTTTGCTTTATGGGTATCCCAATGCTCCCACCCCCTTTTTCCACTGCCTTTAGCGCCACTTTTATCAGTGAGGTCACAGGGTATAGCTACAACATACTTGGTAAGTGTTGGGTGAGCCTGGAGAGCACGGTTTACCGAGTCGTCTATATTGGCCCAGTCTATGTCACCTGCCCTTAAATAGTATTTCGCTTGAAAGCCAATTTCTTTCCCATCACTGAGCAACCAGTAGGACTCGATGCCACCATCACCACCAGCACCTTCAATTCGTCTAAATTCAGCGTCAGCGGCTGGCGGTTCACGTCGAGCTAGCTGGCAGATGAGTTCTTCGAAGGCGAGGCGCTGTCCTGAATCCATGCCTCTGATGCGTCTGTAATCCATGGTGTGTCCGTTGCAAGAGCTGGTTGGTGGCAGAATGCCTTGGCGGATTGTATCCGTTTCCTAGGGCATCGGGCTCAGAGCCTTTGTGGCAGGGGCATGCCTCTGAAAATCTCGCAAAGCCACATGGGCCGTAGGTTGCGGCTAACTCACTAATATGTATGAAGAAATGGATGGACAAGGTTTTCCGAAATGTGCATAATTGAAACTGCACATTAGCAATATTGCCTGAAGGCAGCGAAGCTAGCTGGATTGGGCACTAAATGGGGCGGATGAAAGGGTTGGGGACGCCGTTCAACCTCACCGAGGGCGCTGCGCTGTTGAGCCTGATCGGTCGCCTGACCGGCTACACGCCGCGCTGGTTCACCTACTTCATCGGTGATGCCCACGTTTACGAAAATCACCTGGACATGCTCAACGAACAGCTCAAGCGCGAACCGTTCCCGATGCCCAAGCTGGTGATTTCCGAGCGCGTGCCGGAGTTCGCCAAGACCGGCGTCTACCAGCCGGAGTGGCTGGAGCTGATCGAGCCGAGCGATTTCTCCCTGGAAGGCTATGAGCACCACGCGCCGATGACCGCGCCGATGGCGGTTTAAGTCTTTCAGCAGCTGCACCCAGGGGCCGCATGGCCCCTGTCGATTTCCCCCGATGCCTTTATCGACCTTTGCCCGGGAGTTATTCCGGGCATTGCCCTGCCTGCCGGGCGTCGAGGCTCTCAGGAGTGGTCCGGGAAAGCCTGGACGTCGTCCTTTTGATGTTGATCGCGAGCCCCTGAATGGAAGAACTCAATCGCAGCCTGTTCCTGGCCATCAATGCCAGCGCCGAGGCATCGCTGCCCATGCGTGAACTGGCGATCTTTATCGCCCAATGGGTGGTCCTTTGTGTCCCGCTGCTGCTCCTGGTGTTCTGGGTCTTTGGCGAGCGCCGGCAGAGAATGACCGTCCTGCTAGGGACCTCGAGCATCGTGGTCGCCCTGGCCTGCAACCTGGTGATCCGTGGCCTGTGGTTTCATCCGCGGCCCTTCATGCTGGAGTTGGGGCAGAATTTTCTCGCCCATGCGCCTGGAGCCTCTTTCCCCAGCGACCACGCCAGCGGCATGTTCGCCATGGCTTTTGCCCTAGTCCTGGCGTCCCTGCGCAAGACCGGGCTGGTCATGCTGGCCCTGGCCGTGCTGGTGAGCTGGGCGCGGGTCTACCTGGGCGTGCATTTCCCCTTCGATATTCTTGGCGGTTGCCTGGTGGGTTTGTTCAGCGCATGGCTGGTGCGCCTGGGCCTGGCCTGGCGACAGCTGGATCAGCGGCTGCTGGATGTACTGGAGC
>NZ_MOAK01000080.1:311777-318806 GCF_003732485.1 Pseudomonas protegens | reverse complement strand
CCCCCCCCCCCCCCAGCCTCAGGCTCAATGCCCGTGGCTGCGGCCGACATGGGACGGCTCGGCCTCGCTGGGGGCCACCGAACCGCTGACTTCCAGGCGCTGGAGGATGCCGCAGTGATCCAGGTCCGGCCCTTCGCTGCAGCGCTGGCGCAGGTCCAGCAGTTGTTCCTGGAGCACCAGTAGCCCGTCGATGCGCGCCTTGACGTGATGGATGTGTTCGTCGATCAGGGCGTTGACGCTGGCGCACTGGCCTTCGGGGCTGTCCCGCAGGTTGAGCAGGCTGCGGATTTCCTCGAGGGTCATGTCCAGGCTGCGGCAGTTGCGGATAAAGGTCAGGCGCTCGGTATGGGCCTGGGTGTAGAGGCGATAGTTGCCTTCGCTGCGGGCCGGTTCCGGCAGCAGCCCTTCGCGCTCGTAGTAACGGATGGTCTCGACCTGACAGTCGGTGAGTTTCGCCAGTTCGCCAATCTTCATTGCCGTCGTCTCCGAATGGGTGCTTGACCCTATAGTGGCTACAGGGTGTTCACTTGGCAACAAGCACCTTAATTCGGAAGGGACCCTAATGAGCGATTCTCTCCACAGCCCGCGCAAATCCGCGGATCAACAGCCCCAGGCTGACCACGACCACGACCACGACCACGACCACGACCACGACCACAGCCATTCCCATGCGCCCGCGGGCAAGTTGCAGCCGGTCAAGGCACACGATCACGCCGCCCACGGCGCCTCGTGCTGCGGTTCCTCCGGCCCGGTGCCATCCAAGGTCACCCTGAGCGAGACTCCGAGCGCCGGCGCGCGCCTGAGCAACTTCCGTATCGAAGCCATGGACTGCCCCACCGAGCAGACCCTGATCCAGAACAAGCTGGGCAAGCTGGCCGGGGTCCAGGCCTTGGAATTCAACCTGATGAACCGCGTGCTGGGGGTGACCCACGACCTGCCGAGCACCGCGCCGATCATCGAGGCGGTCAAATCCCTGGGCATGCACGCCGAGCCTCTGGAGCAGGACGGCGCCGAAGTCGCACCTGCCGCAGCGCCGGTGAAGAAAGCCTGGTGGCCGCTGGCCCTGTCCGGTATCGGCGCGCTGGCCGCCGAAGTCATTCACTTCACCAATGCCGCCCCCGACTGGGTCGTGGCGTTGGTGGCCCTGGTGTCGATCCTCAGCGGCGGCCTGGGCACCTACAAGAAGGGCTGGATCGCCCTGAAGAACCGCAACCTCAACATCAATGCCCTGATGAGCATCGCCGTGACCGGCGCCGTGCTGATCGGCCAATGGCCGGAAGCGGCGATGGTGATGTTCCTGTTCACTGTGGCCGAGCTGATCGAGGCCCGCTCCCTGGACCGGGCGCGCAACGCCATCAGCGGCCTGATGCAGATGACCCCGGAACAGGTCACGGTGCAGCAGGCGGATGGCAGTTGGAGCGAACTGGAAGCTAAAAGCGTCGAGCTGGGCGCCCGAGTGCGAGTCCGCCCGGGAGAGCGCATCGGTCTGGACGGCGAGGTCGTGTCCGGCAACTCCACCATCGACCAGGCGCCGATCACCGGTGAAAGCCTGCCGGTGGAAAAGACCGTGGGCGACAAGGTGTTCGCCGGCACCATCAACCAGGCCGGTTCCCTGGAATATCGCGTGACCGCCGCGGCCAACAACTCGACCCTGGCGCGGATCATCCACGCCGTGGAGCAGGCCCAGGGCGCTCGGGCGCCGACCCAGCGCTTCGTCGATACCTTCTCGAAAATCTACACCCCGGCGGTATTCGCCTTCGCCCTGGCCGTGGCGCTGATTCCGCCCCTGTTGATGGGCGGCGTCTGGTTCGACTGGATCTACCGCGCCCTGGTGCTGCTGGTGGTGGCCTGTCCGTGTGCCCTGGTGATCTCCACCCCGGTGAGCATCGTCAGCGGCCTGGCGGCTGCGGCTCGCAAGGGCATCCTGGTCAAGGGCGGGGTCTACCTGGAGGGCGGTTACAAGCTCGACTACCTGGCCCTGGACAAGACCGGCACCATCACCCACGGCAAACCGGTACAGACCGACTTCCTGTCCCTGCACCCGTTGGCGCAAGACACTGCCCCGGCCCTGGCCGCTAGCCTGGCGGGACGTTCCGACCACCCGGTGTCCCTGGCCATTGCCCAGGCGGCTGTGGATAAGCAGCTGGCGCTGCACGCTGTGGATAACTTCGAAGCCCTGGCCGGACGCGGAGTGCGCGGCGAAATCAACGGCCAGCTGTATCACCTGGGCAACCACCGCCTGGTGGAAGAGCTGGGCCTGTGTTCCCCGGCCCTGGAAGAAAAACTCTTCGCCCTGGAGAAGCAGGGCAAGACCGTGGTCCTGTTGCTGGACAGCAATGGCCCCCTGGCACTGTTCGCCGTGGCGGACACGGTCAAGGAGTCCAGCCGCGAAGCCATCCAGCAGTTGCATGAGCTGGGGATCAAGACCCTGATGCTCACCGGCGACAACCCCCATACCGCCCAGGCCATTGCGGCCCAGGTGGGCATCGATCAGGCCCGGGGCGACCTGCTGCCCACCGACAAGCTGCAGGCCATCGAGGACCTTTACGCCCAGGGCCACCGGGTCGGCATGGTGGGCGACGGCATCAACGACGCCCCGGCCCTGGCCCGTGCCGAGATAGGTTTCGCCATGGCCGCGGCGGGCACCGACACCGCCATTGAAACTGCGGATGTTGCCCTGATGGACGACGATCTGCGCAAGATCCCCGCGTTTATCCGTCTGTCGCGTCAGACTTCGGTGGTGCTCAAGCAAAATATCGCCTTGGCCCTGGTCATCAAGGCGATCTTTCTTGGGGTAACCTTTGCCGGGCTGGCAACCATGTGGATGGCAGTGTTCGCCGACATGGGCGTGAGCCTGTTGGTGGTGTTCAACGGTCTGCGCCTGCTGCGCAAATAAGCAACGAGAGAACCCTGTGCTGAGTGCCGAGCTGAAGGCTTTTTACATGGTCGCCCGCCTGGGCAGCATTACCCAGGCGGCGAAGAAACTTGGCCTCAGCCAGCCGACGGTGACCACGCAGATCCGCAACCTGGAAAGCCAGTATTCGGTGGAACTGTTCTACCGCGGCGGTCGCCGCCTCAGCCTCAGTGAGGAGGGCGCGCGCCTGCTGCCCATGGTCAAGGACCTGTTGCAGCAGGAGGCTGACATCGAGTTCTTCCTGCGCAACAGCGGCCAGGTGCAGGGCACATTGCGCATCGCCGCCACCGCGCCGTACTACATCCTCGATCTGGTGAAGACCTTCCGCGAGCGACTGCCTCAGGTCGAAGTGTCGGTGGAAATCGGCAACTCCCAGCAAGTCCTCGAAGCCCTGGAAGACTACCGGGTGGATGTGGCGGCCTCCTCGCAACTGCTGGAGGACGCGCGGCTGATCCGTCGGGTATTGGGCAGCGATCCGCTGGTGTTGGCGGTGCACCGCAACCACCCTCTGGCGGCGCTGGATCACGTGCCGCTCAATGCCCTGGCCGGGCATACCCTGTTGATGCGCGAACCCGGCTCCACCACCCGCAGCCTCACCGAAACCTTGCTCAAGGACGCCAACGTCAGCTTTGGCCCGCTGCTGGAGATCGGCAGTCGCGAATCGATCCGCGAGGCGGTGCTGCGCAATATCGGCATCAGCATCATTGCCCGTCAGGAAGTGCCCCACGATCCGCAACTGCGGGTGCTGACCATCGAGCATGCACCGCAGATCGTCGAGTACCTGTACTGCCTCAAGGAGCGCAAGAACGCGCGTCTGCCGGCGGCGTTTCTCGGATTGGCGCAGGAAATGGCTCCCGCCTGAAAGACCTGCATCGGCCATGCCGATGCCTTCGCGAGCAAGCTCGCTCCTACAGGGGGGAGTGCATTTCAATGTAGGAGCGAGCTTGCTCGCGAAGGCGTCAGCTGCAGCCAGCACATGACTGACAAGTGAACCCAAATCCCTGAATACCACTATCGGTCGTTTTTGCCTTACTGCCATATGACCGACGCATTACGACTCTAGGATTTGCCTCATCTGCTAGATGAGGTCCGTCCATGAACCACTCCACTGCAACTGCCCTGAGCAACCCCGGCGCGCCGATGAAGGTGCGGGGCATCCAGAAGCGTTTTGGCGCCTTCACCGCCCTGGACAACGTATCCCTGGACGTCGCAGCCGGCGAGCTGGTGTGCCTGCTGGGCCCCTCCGGCTGCGGCAAGACCACGTTGCTGCGTTGCATCGCCGGCCTTGAGCGCCAGGACCAGGGCGAGTTGTACCTGGGGGATCGGGACGTTTCGCTGCTGGCGCCACAAGCCCGGGACTACGGCATCCTGTTCCAGTCCTATGCGCTGTTTCCCAATCTCACCGTGGAAGCCAACATCGCCTACGGCCTGGCCGGTAGCGGTCGTGAGGAAGTGCGCAAGCGTGTGGCACAGATGCTGGAACTGGTCGGGCTGACCGGCAGTGAGAAGAAATACCCCGGCCAGTTGTCCGGCGGCCAGCAGCAGCGCGTAGCCCTGGCCCGTGCCCTGGCGCCGTCACCGTCGCTGCTGCTGTTGGACGAGCCGATGTCGGCCCTGGACGCCCGGGTCCGCGAGCACTTGTGCACCGAGCTGCGCCAGCTGCAACGGCGCCTGGGGATCACCACCCTGATGGTCACCCACAACCAGGACGAGGCCATGCTGATGGCCGACCGCATTGCCGTGATGAACAACGGCAAGGTCGAGCAGTACGCCACGCCCCAGGAAATCTACGATCGTCCGGCCACGCCCTTCGTCGCCGAGTTCGTCGGCCAGGGCAACTGGCTGCCTTTTAGCCGCAACAGTGACAGCCATGCCCAGGTCGGCGGGATGAATGTGCGACTGGCCGACGATTCGGCCAAGGCGGCTTCGGGTCGCCTGTTCTGCCGTCCGGAAGCCATCAGCGTGAACCCGCCGGTGCATGAGGAAAACCTGTTCCCGGCCAAGGTCCGCGAGATCACCTTCCTTGGTAATCGCTGCCGCATGAGCTTCGAGCTCAATCAACTGCCGGGGCATGCGCTGCTGGCCGAGCTGGCCCCGGAAGCCATGCCGCGTCTGGGCGCCCAGGACATCTGGGTCGCCTTGCCGCCGCGCAGCCTCCAGGTGTTTGCCTAAGATGAGCGTGCCAATGTCCCTGCCGCTACCTGCCAAGCGGGCGCGCCAGGCTTCTCGTGCCGAGATCGGTGACCGTATGTTTGTCGTCGGCGGCAAGGTTCTGCTCCTGGTCCTGCTGGGTGTCGCGGTGCTGTTGCCACTGCTGGCGATCTTCTGGCGCGGCTTCAGCGCCGAGGCCGGGCAGGGCGGAGGCTGGCTGGCGGCCCGTGAACTGGTGGCCAGCGCCAACTTCCACTGGTTGCTGGGCAACAGCCTGAAAGTCTCCCTCAGCGTGGCCGCCATCGTGGTGCCCCTGGCTTATCTGTTCGCCTACGCCCTGCAACGCACGCTGATTCCCGGCAAGGGCCTGTGGCGTGGCCTGTCGCTGTTGCCGTTGATGGCGCCGTCGATGCTGCCGGGCATTGCCCTGGTCTATCTGTTCGGCAATCAGGGGATGCTGCGTGGCCTGTTCGCCGAGAACATCTACGGCTTCTGGGGCATCGTCCTCGGTGAGGTCATCTACACCTTTCCCCATGCCCTGATGATCCTGCTCTCGGCCCTGTCCCTGGCGGATGCCCGGCTGTTCGACGCCGCGTCGAGCATGGGCGCCAGCCCCGCCAAGGCCTTTCGCAGCATCACCTGGCCGGCGACCCGGCAGGCGGTGTTCGCCGCGTTCTGCCTGGTGTTCACCCTGACCATCACCGACTTCGGTGTGCCGGTGGTGGTGGGCGGCGATTATCAGGTCCTGGCCCTGGAGGCCTACAAGGCGGTGGTGGGCCAGCAGCAGTTCGGCCGCGGGGCCTTGATTGGCATGGTGTTGCTGCTGCCGGCGTTGTTCAGCTTCGGCGTCGACGCCTGGTTGCGCCGCCGTCATGGCGATTCCATGAGCGGCCGCGCCCAGGTATTCAAACCGGCACCGTCGCGGCTGCGCGATGGCTGCTACCTGGCCATCGTGCTGCTGATCTGCGCCGCGCTGCTGCTGGTGTTCGGCATGGCGGTGTTTTCTTCGCTGGTGAAGTTCTGGCCGTACAACCTGTCGCTGTCGCTGAACCACTACCAGTTCAACGACACCGCCGGTGGCGGCTGGCTGGCCTACCGCAACAGCCTGAGCATGGCCCTGTGCACGGCGCTGATCGGCAGTGTGGTGATCTTCACGGGGGCCTACCTGATGGAGAAAACCAGCGGCCAGCGCGGCCTGAACCTGGCGTTGCGCATGCTCAGTTTTGTGCCGATGGCGGTACCCGGTTTGGTGCTGGGCCTGGGCTACGTGTTCTTCTTCAACCTCAACGGCAACCCGCTGCATGTGTTCTACGGAACCATGACCCTGCTGGTGGTGTGCACCATCGCCCACTACCTGACCACCGCACAGATGACCGCCACCACCGCCCTGCGCCAGCTGGATGCCGAGTTCGAGGCCGCCGCGCTGTCCCTCAAGGCGCCGCTGTACCGGCACTACCTGCGGGTTACCGTGCCGATCTGCCTGCCGGCGCTGCTGGACATCGTGCGCTACCTGTTCGTCTCGGCCATGACCACGGTGTCGGCGGCGATCTTCCTTTACAGCCCGGACACCATCCTTGCCGCCGTCGCCGTGCTGAACATGGACGACGCCGGCAACGTCGGCGGCGCCGCGGCGATGTCGACTCTGATCCTGTTCACCTCCGCCGGCGTCTCGTTGCTGCTGGCCGGGGCTTCCCGCGGGCTGTTGCGCCGCTCCCAGGCCTGGCGGCAAACCGCCCCGGGCCACTGATCCCTTGCTCACTCACCCTCTGATCTGCACTCACTAAGGAACCGCACCATGTTCAAGCCCCTGGCTCTTGCCGCTGCCGTCCTCTCTGCTGTCAGCCTGAACGCCTTTGCTGCGAAAACCGAACTGACGGTCTACACCGCCCTCGAAGCCGAGCAATTGAAGTCCTACAAGCAAGCCTTCGAAAAGGCCAACCCGGACGTGGAGATCAAGTGGGTGC
>NZ_MOAK01000080.1:310906-311704 GCF_003732485.1 Pseudomonas protegens | reverse complement strand
GATGCGGTCTGGGGCCTGGCGGCTTCCAGCCTGGCGATCCTCGACCAGCAGGGCATGCTGCAAAGCTACGCGCCCAAGGACCTGGGCAAGATCGGCCCGAACTACCGCGACGCCGCCAACCCGCCGGCCTGGGTCGGCATGGACGTCTGGGCCGCGACCATCTGCTTCAACACCGTGGAGGCCGAGAAGCAGGGCCTGACCAAACCGGTGAGCTGGCAGGACCTGACCAAGCCCGAGTACAAGGGCAAGATCGTCATGCCCAACCCGGCGTCCTCGGGCACCGGCTTCCTTGACGTCAGCGCCTGGCTGCAGACCTTCGGCGAGAAGCAGGGCTGGCAGTACATGGATGACCTGCACCAGAACATCGGCCAGTACGTCCACTCCGGTTCCAAGCCGTGCAAGCTGGCCGCTGCCGGTGAATTCCCCATCGGCATTTCCTTCGAGTACCCGGCCGTGCAGCTCAAGCGCCAGGGCGCGCCGCTGGACATCGTCCTGCCGAAGGAAGGCCTGGGCTGGGAAATCGAAGCCACGGCGGTGATCAAGGGCACCCCTCATGAAGAGGCGGCCAAGAAGCTCGCCGACTTCTCCGCCAGCCCCGAGGCCATGGAGCTGTACAAGGAAAACTTCGCCGTACTGGCCCAGCCCGGCATCGCCAAGCCGCAGACCGAACTGCCGGCGGACTACGAACAGCGCCTGATCAAGAACGACTTTGCCTGGGCCTCGAAGAACCGCGACCAGATCCTCGCCGAATGGCGCAAGCGCTATGACGGCAAGTCGGAAAAGGTCGCCAAGCAGTAA
>NZ_MOAK01000080.1:309117-310877 GCF_003732485.1 Pseudomonas protegens | reverse complement strand
TTCGCCGGCAGCCGGCTCCTGCCGAGTGTGTAGGAGCCGGCTTGCCGGCGAAGGCGCTCCCCATCCAGGACACCACTCATGACCCATCACAGCGATCTACTGATCGTCGGCGCCGGAATTCTCGGCCTGTCCCACGCCTACGCGGCTGCCAAACGCGGTCTGCGGGTGCGAGTTTTCGAGCGCAGCGCCACGCCCCTGGGGGCTTCGGTGCGCAACTTCGGCCAGGCGCTGGTCACCGGCCAGCCGCCGGGCACCATGCTGGAGCTGGCCCGTGCCAGCCGCGATATCTGGGCCGACTGGCAACAACTGGCAGGCCTGCCACTCAAGCGCAACGGTTCCTACCTGTTCGCCCGCAGCGAAGCCGAAGAGTATTTGCTGGAAGCCTTCTGCGCCGGGCGTGCGCTGGAGCACGGCTACCGCGTCGAGCTGCTTCAGGGCGCGGCGCTGAATGATCTGTACGGCGGTCAATTCCGCCATCACCGGGCGGCGTTGCACGGTCTGGACGATCAGCAACTGTATTCCCGGGAAGCCATCCCGCTGTTGATCGACTATCTGCGCCGCGACCTGGGAGTGCAGTTCCACTTTTCGACCCTGGTGCGTGACATCGAGCCGGGGCAACTGCACAGCACCGCCGGCAGCTTCCACGCGCCACGCATCGTGCTGTGTTCGGGGCACGACTATCAGACCCTGCTGGCCGAGCAGATCGCCGCCTTGCAACCGCAGATCTGCCGCTTGCAGATGCTTCGCGCCCGGCCCCAGGTCAACCTGAACCTGCAACATGCGTTGCTCACCGGGCTCAGCTGCGTGCATTACGGCGCCTTTGCCGATCTTCCGGAAGCGGCCGCCGTGCAGGCGCAGATCCTGCGTGAAGCGCCGCACCTGCATGAGCACGGCATTCACTTGCTGATCAGCCCAACCCCCTATGGTGAGGTGATCATCGGCGATTCCCATGATTACGGCAGCGATCCGTCGCCGTTCAATGCTGAACAGGTGGACCATTGGCTGATCGAGCTGGCCGAGCAGACCCTGGGTTGCAGGGTCCAGGTGGTGGAGCGCTGGCAGGGCGTCTACGGCGCTCGCGGCCCGGCGCCGTTCTCCTTCCTGGAGGCGGTCCCCGGGGTCCATGTGGCCCTGATGCACACCGGGGTCGGCATGAGTGTTGGCCCGGCCATGGCCGAGGGCAATATCGCCCGACTGCTGGAGGACGCGTGATGGAGCGGCGACAGCAGGTGGTCGACGAGGTCTTCGGCCTGTACGAGCGTTTCGGCGACTGCGACTACATTGGCGAGCCGGTGTCGCAGATCGAGCACATGTCCCAGGCCGCGCAGTTGGCCCTGGCGGAAGGGTATGACGACGAAGTGGTGCTGGCGGCGTTCTTCCACGATATCGGGCATATCTGTCAGCAGGATGCCGAGAACATGGGCGGTTTTGGCGTGGTCAGCCATGAGCGCCTGGGGGCGGACTATCTGCGCCGGGTGGGCTTCAGCGAGCGTCTGGCACGGCTGGTGGAATACCACGTCCAGGCCAAGCGTTACCTGACCTTCAAGGAGCCGGGGTATTACCAGCGCCTGAGCGAGGCCAGTCGACGCACCCTGGCGTATCAGGGCGGGGTGATGAGCGCGGCAGAGGCGGCGGCCTTCGAGCTCGACCCGCTGTGTGCGGTGAGTTTGCGCATGCGCCACTGGGACGAGCAGGCCAAGGAGATGTGGGTGCCGGTGATGGACCTGCAGATCCTCAAGGACAAGGCCTTGGCGGTGTTG
>NZ_MOAK01000080.1:300464-309106 GCF_003732485.1 Pseudomonas protegens | reverse complement strand
CTGAGGGCCCTTTCGCCGGCAAGCCCGCTCCTACAGAGCGCTGTAGGAGCCGGCTTGCCGGCGAAGGCGATCTACGCCTGAACCACCAAGGTTTCGGCCAGGGCCTCGATCTGCTCCTGACGCTCGGCCTGGCTCAGGCGCGCATGGGGATTGAGCGATGACCACTGCGGATGAGCCCGAGCCTTGCTCAGGGCTTGCGGCAACTTGCCCTCGCGCCAGTTCTTATCCTCCGGCGTGGCCAGTCGGATGCTGTCCATGGCCGCATGCCCGCGCCGGTTCAAGGCTTGCACCAGCTGCCGTTGGCGCAATGCCAACAGCCGCAGCACGCTGTCGTCCACGGTCAACTCGCGCTGGCCCTTGAGCTTGCCCAGCAGGCGACTGCCATAGCTGCGGGCGGTCTGCAGGGCGCCTCCGGCAATGGCCCCGGCCAACGCCGCGGCGCCCAGGGTCAAGCCGCCCACCAGCAGATCCACGCCGGCCCCGGCCGCTGCGCCCGCGGCGATCCCACCACCGACACGCACCCCCAGTTGCTTAAGGGTTTCCGGATTGAACAGGTCGTCGCCCCAGCGCCCGTCCAGCAGCGACAGATCGCTGGCCGAGGCATCCTGAGGGCGGAAAGCGTAGAGCTTGAGCAGGGCTTCGACACAGCGTTGCTCGCGCTGACGGATGGCCTGACGGAGTTCGCCAATCGCCTGCTGCTCCTGTTGCGTATCGCTGGCCACGCTGCGGCGGCAGGCGGCGCAGTCCACCAGCAGTTCGGCAATCAGCCGTGCCGCACTGTGCTGGCGCGCCAGGCGTTGTGCCTGCTGGTCGTCGATCAGCCGTTGCAGGGCAGGGCGGGCATGCTCCAGCAGCAGGGACAGGCTCTCATACAGGCGCCGTTCGCCGTCTTCCGGCGGCGCCACGCTGTCGAAGCGCACCAGGGCGTGCAACCCCAGGCGGGCCAGGGCTTCGCGCCAGTCGCCTTCGCGCTGTTCGGCGCTGCTGACGAAATTCAGCACCGGCAGCAGTGGCTTGCCGCAGCCGGCCAGGACTTCAAGCTCATCCCGGTACTTGGCCAGCACCGGTTCCCGGGCGTCGATCACATAGAGCCCGGCGTCCGAGGCCAACAGCTGGCGCAGGACCTTGGCTTCCTGCTCGAAGCGTTGCCGAGCTTCGCTGCCGTCGAGAAAACGTGCCAGCCGGGCCGGGCCGTCCAGGCGTTCTCCAGGGCGTTCCAGGCGCTCCAGATAATCCAGCAGGGCGATGGCGTCTTCCAGGCCCGGGGTGTCGTAGAGCTCCAGCAGGGGCTGGCCATCCACCGAGAGGCGGGCGCCTTCCACATGCCGGGTGGTGCTGGGGCGATGGGAGACTTCGCCAAAGCCCACGTCCCGGGTCAGGGTGCGCAGCAGTGAGGTCTTGCCGACGTTGGTGTGGCCGACCACGGCCAGTTTCAGTGCCCGGTGGCGTGGTTCAGTCATGACCGGTCTCCAGCCAGTTGAGGGGCGCGCAATCGGCGAACGGCAGCTCAAGTTGCTCCAGGGCCGCGTGCCAGTCGCCCAGACGAGCCGAGTCCAGCGCTTGACCTGGAGGCGCTTGCAGCAGCCAGATTCGCGTCGCCGCAGCGTTGCGGGCCAGTTCGGCAATCAGCCCCAGGCTGCCGCGATCCGGCGAGCGCCGCGGGTCGCAGGCAATCACCAGGCGCGCCGGGGGAAAGCGGCTCATCTGCTCCAGCAGGTGGTTGCGCGATTCGCGGCTGTCGAGGATGCCGGCGTCCTTGACGCTCTCCGGCAGTTGCGGCGGCCAGGGGCGCTGGTTGTCCAGTTCGATGGCCACCAGCAGGGTGCCGCTGCTGTCCTGGGCACTGACGCCGCCTTCGACCCGGTGCAACTGCTCGGGGGCCGCATCGTTGACCCCCAGGCGCTCGCTGCTGGGCATCAGGCGCTCACGCAATTGGGCGTAGCCCGGCAGGTTGAGGTCCAGTTGCAGACGGGCCTGCCCGTGTTTCCAGCGCCAGCGGCAGAACAGCATCAGTAGCAGGCGCGGCAGCACGCCGTAGATCGTCACCAGCACCACCAGCCAGATGGCCCAGGACTGGCGGATCAGTTCGGTGTTGTAGACATCCCGGGTGCTGGCCTGGATGCTCGCCACGCTCGGCGCGCCAAAGCCCAGGCCACGGGGCAGGGCACTCAAGGTGTTGGTAATGGCCACGAAGGCATCGCTGCCCAGCAGGGTACTTTCCCAGACAAAGCTGTAGCGGTGGGTGGTCAGCAGCAACAGCAGCATGACCACGGCGCTGAACAGGGCCAGGCACCACAGGCCGTTGACCAGGGCGCCCAGGGCCCAGCGATTGAGCTTGCGCCGCTGCAGCAACAGCAACAGGGCCGGTGGCAGCTGCGCGGCTTTGGCGTCGCGGGAGAATTTTTCACTCAGCCATAGCCACAGCCGGCCCAGGCTGGCGCTGTGCTCGCCGGCGAACAGCAGACCGATCAGCCAGCTCAGCAGCAGGATCAGGTTCAGGCCCAGCAGACTGCCCAGGGCCCAGAACACATTGACCGGTTGCTGGGTGTTGCCCAGGGCGCTGAAGGCCAGACCGGCACCGCTGAGGACCGCCAATACTGCCAGCATCAGCAAGGCCAGGCGGGCGCCTTGCAGCCAGTGCAGCAAAGCGCTGTGCAGGCCGTCGCGCTGGGCCAGCCACAGGGCGCGGTTCTGGATGCGGGTCGCCAGGTCGCCGCCCTGGTTGCGGGCCAGGCGGTTGGCTTCCTGATCGTCCAGTGGCCCGGCGTGCTCCTCGCGCAGGCGCACGGTTTCGGTCAGCCACAGTCGTTGCAGGGGAGTCAGTGCAGTCACGCGTCATTCCATCGCTCAAAAGTGCGCTGAGCATAACTGCTGCAGCGGCGGTCGGGTGAAGTTGCCAGGCCCGGGCCCTCTGGTATCCTCGCCGGCATGAAAAAAACTCTCCCTCTCAGCCTGATCGCGGCCCTCGGTGAAAACCGCGTGATCGGCGTCGACAACAGCATGCCCTGGCACTTGCCGGGGGATTTCAAATACTTCAAGGCCACGACCCTGGGCAAGCCGATCATCATGGGGCGCAAGACCTGGGATTCCCTGGGCCGGCCCTTGCCTGGGCGCTTGAACATCGTGGTCAGTCGTCAGACCGATCTGGTGCTCGAAGGTGCCGAGGTCTATCCGTCATTGGCGGCCGCGGTGGCGCGGGCCGAGGAGTGGGCCCTGGAGCGGGGGGCCGACGAGCTGATGTTGATAGGCGGCGCGCAACTCTATAGCCAGGGCCTGGAGCAGGCGGATCGCCTGTATCTGACGCGGGTGGCCTTGAGCCCGGAAGGGGATGCCTGGTTTCCAGTGTTCGATCTGGACCAATGGCAGTTGGTGTCCGATGTGCCGAATCCGCCGGAAGGGGACAAACCGGCGTACAGCTTCGAGGTGTGGGAGAAGCGTTAAGCGCTTCGCCGGCAAATCGGCCCCCGCAGGAGGTGGTCGACTTGCCGGCGAAGAGGTCAATCAAGCCTGAGCCAGTTCCTCGTGCTCATCGGCGTCCAGCAACGCCTTGTCGGTTTGCTGCATCACCTGGCTGGTGATCGCGCCGGCGGTCATCGAACCGCTGACGTTCAGCGCGGTGCGGCCCATGTCGATCAGCGGCTCCACGGAAATCAGCAACGCCACCAACGACACCGGCAGGCCCATGGCCGGCAGCACGATCAGCGCGGCGAAGGTCGCGCCGCCGCCCACGCCGGCCACGCCCGCGGAACTCAAGGTGACGATGGCCACCAGGGTGGCGATCCACAGCGGGTCCAGCGGGTTGATGCCCACCGTGGGGGCAACCATCACCGCCAGCATGGCCGGGTACAGGCCGGCGCAGCCGTTCTGGCCGATGGTGGCGCCGAACGAGGCGGCAAAGCTGGCGATGGACTGGGGAATGCCCAGGCGCCGGGTCTGGGCTTCGATGCTCAGGGGAATGCTGGCGGCGCTGGAGCGGCTGGTGAAGGCGAAGGTCAGCACTGGCCAGACCTTGCGGAAGAAGCGCAGCGGGTTGATCCCGGCCAGCGCCACCAGCAGGCCGTGGACCACGAACATCAGGCCCAGGCCGATGTAGGACACCACCACGAAACTGCCCAGCTTGATGATGTCCTGCAGGTTGGAGCCGGCCACCACTTTGGTCATCAGCGCCAGCACGCCGTAGGGCGTGAGCTTCATCACCAGGCGCACCAGGCGCATCACCCAGGCTTGCAGGGTGTCGATGGCGTTGAGCACCTTCTGGCCCTTGTCGGCATCGTCCTTGAGCAGTTGCAGCGCCGCCACTCCGAGGAAGGCGGCAAAGATCACCACGCTGATGATCGAGGTCGGCTTGGCCCGGGCCAGGTCGGCGAAAGGATTCTGCGGGATGAACGACAGCAGCAGCTGCGGCACGTTGAGGTCGGCGACCTTGCCGGCGTAATCGCTCTGGATCACTTGCAGGCGGGCCATTTCCTGGGTGCCGGCCACCAGCCCTTCGGCCGTCAGGCCGAACAGGTTGGTCAGGCCGATGCCCACCAACGCCGCGATGGCGGTGGTGAACAGCAGGGTGCCGATGGTCAGGAAGCTGATCTTGCCCAGGGACGAGGCATTGTGCAGGCGGGCCACGGCGCTGAGGATCGAGGCGAACACCAAGGGGATCACGATCATCTGCAGCAACTGCACGTAGCCATTGCCCACCAGGTCGAACCAGCTGATGGAGGCCTTGAGTACCGGGTGGCCGGCGCCGTAGAGGCTGTGCAGGGCGATGCCGAAGACCACGCCCAGCACCAGGGCCAGGAGGACCTTCTTGGCCAGGCTCCAGGTGGTGTGGCGGGTTTGTGCCAGGCCCAGCAGCAGGGCCAGGAACACCAGCAGGTTGAGGATCAGCGGCAGATTCATTGGGGCTCCGATAAGACGTGTGCCAATCGCGGCTCAGGGCGATTGCGAACCGGCAAGCCTAACAGCTTGAAATCTAATGAATTAATAACGATATCGCATGGCCACTGTCGTTTTTGGAATAAGCGGCTGACGCTCAGGCGCATGTGGCTGGCGCTTATGGAACGTAGACCGTCGTGCGCAGAAGAGAACTGTCACAGGGATTTGTTAGCGTCGAACCTTTCACTCAGGGAGAAACCGCAGATGAAGTTCGCGCCGAAATTTCTAGCCGTTGCACTCTGCCTGGGCCTTTCCGGCCAGGCCTTCGCCACCGAGTTGAAGCATTGGCCGCAGGAGCAGGCCAAGCAACTGGACGCGATGATCGCGGCCAACGCCAACAAGGGTAACTTCGCGGTGTTCGACATGGACAACACCAGTTACCGCTACGACCTGGAAGAGTCCCTGTTGCCCTACATGGAAAACAAGGGGCTGATCACCCGCGAGACCCTCGACCCGTCGCTGAAACTGATTCCGTTCAAGGACACCGCCGAGCACAAGGAAAGCCTGTTCAGCTACTACTACCGCCTTTGCGAAATCGACGACATGGTCTGCTACCCCTGGGTGGCCCAGGTGTTCTCCGGCTTCACCCTCAAGGAGCTCAAGGGCTATGTCGACGAGCTGATGGCGTCCGGCAAGCCGGTGCCGAGCACGTATTACGACGGTGACGTGGTCAAGACCATCGAGGTCAACCCGCCCAAGGTCTTCACCGGCCAGACCGAGCTGTACAACAAACTGATGGAGAACGGCATCGAGGTCTATGTGATGACCGCCGCCTCCGAAGAGCTGGTGCGCATGGTCGCCTCCGATCCCAAGTACGGCTACAACGTCAAGCCGCAGAACGTGATTGGCGTGACCACCCTGCTCAAGGACCGCAAGACCGGCGCCCTGACCACCGCGCGTAAACAGATCACCGACGGCAAGTACGACGAGAAGGCCAACCTTGGCCTGGAGCTGACGCCTTACCTGTGGACCCCGGCCACCTGGATGGCGGGCAAGCACGCGGCGATCCTGACCTACATCGACGAGTGGAAGAAACCGGTGCTGGTGGGCGGCGACACACCGACCAGCGACGGCTACATGCTGTTCCATGATGTGGACGTGGCCAAGGGCGGCATCCACCTGTGGATCAACCGCAAGGACAAGTACATGACCCAGCTCAACGGCATGATGGCCAAGCACGCCGCGGCCCAGGCCAAGGAAGGCCTGCCGGTGACGGCGGATAAGAACTGGGTGATCGTCAAACCCGAAGACATCCAGTAACCCTGCCCGCTACACCGCCCCTCTGTAGGAGCCGGCTTGCCGGCGAATCGGCCTTTGGGTCTGGCGTCGCCCTCGGGGACGCTTTCGCTGGCAAGCCAGCTCCTACGGTAAACCGGTCCGCCAAGCCGCCCCACTGTAGGAGCCGGCTTGCCGGCGAATAGGCCTTTGGGTCTGGCGTCGCTCTTGTGGACGCCTTCGCTGGCAAGCCAGCTCCTACGGTAAACCGGTCCGCCAAGCCGCCCCACTGTAGGAGCCGGCTTGCCGGCGAACAGGCCTTTGGATCTGGCGTCGCTCTCGCGGACGCCTTCGCTGGCAAGCCAGCTCCTACAAGGGTGTCTGTCGTTCGGTGCGGAGCCGGTGTCCGCCATAGGCGGAGAATGTTTCAACTTGTGACTGCCAAAGCCCCTCTGCCATAATCGCGCCCGTTTCCACGCCCCCTCCTGCTCTCCCTGTGCCGGGTTCGTCCCCGTCTGCACGTAATGGACTACGTTGTGAGCTATCTCTCGATCGAATTCGGCCTCTGCTTCATCCTGTTCTTCATTCTTTATTGGGGCCTGGGCTTCAGTCTGCGTCTGCAGAACGGCCTGCTGCTGGCTGCCAGCTACGCGATCCTCGCCAGCTTCAGCCTGAACTTCCTCTACATCCTGCTGGGCTACACGGCCCTGGTGTATCTGCTCGGCCTGTTGAGCCAGCGTTATCCCGGGCGGGGCTGGGTCAATGGCCTGATGTTGCTGCTGGTGCTCGGGGCTTTTTACCTGTTCAAGTACCAGGACTTCTTCACCAGCACGGTGCAGAGCGCCTTCGCCCTGTTTGGTGTGGAAGTGTCGCTACCGTTGCTGGAGGTGCTGTTGCCGGTGGGGCTGTCGTTCTATGCCTTCCACTCGGTCAGCTACCTGGTGTCGATCAACCGTCGAGAGCTGACGCCGGGCTCGCCTTTCGACCTGGCGCTGTACCTGGCGTTTTTCCCCAGCCTGATCGCCGGTCCCGTGAACCGGGCGATCCCCATGCTGGAACAGATCAACCCGCCGCAGTTGCGCCAGGTGCTGGAGCCGCAACGGGCACTGGGCCTGATCGCCGTGGCGGTGGTCAAACTGTTCTTCCTCAGCTCGTGGCTGGCCAACGAATGGGTCGACCCGGTGTTCGACAGCCCGGTGGCCTTCTCGGCCGAGCAGATCCTGCGGGCGGTGTACGGCTATTCGTTCCTGATCTACTTCAACTTCAGCGGCTACACCGATCTGGTGACCGGTATCGCCTTGTTGCTGGGCTTTCGCCTGCCGTTGAACTTCAACTACCCCTATGCGGCGCGCAACCTCAAGGAGTTCTGGGGACGCTGGCACATCAGCCTGTCGACCTTCATCCGTGACTACGTGTACATCCCGCTGGGGGGCAACCGGGGGCCGGTCTGGCGCGGCAACCTGAACATGCTGCTGGCGATGCTGATCTCCGGCCTGTGGCACGGCGCCAGCGCCAACTTCATTATCTGGGGTGCGCTGCACGGCGTTGGCCTGGCGCTGTACAAACTGTGCAGCCCGTGGCTGGCCCGGGGGCCGAGCTGGATCGGCTCGGATCTGATGGCTCGCCTGTTGACCTTCCACTACGTGGCCTTTGCCTGGATCTTCTTCCGCTGCGCGACCTTGTCCGACGCCATGGACATGCTCAGTGGCCTGGGCGGCCTGTCCTTCGCCGGGCTGGCCGGCAGCGCCCTGAGCCTGTTGGGCTGCCTGTTGTTCGTCGCGCTCTACCCACGGATCGTGGCGCTGCTGCAGCGCCTGTTCGATGCTGCCACCGGCTTGCCGTGGCTGTTCTATCCAGTGCCGTTGGGGCTGTTCATCTGCGTGGTTATCTTCGCCTCACCGTCGGGCGTGCCGGGGTTCATCTATGCCAGTTTCTAACCGTTCGCCCTTGTCGGTCAGCCTCGGCAGCGCAGCCAAGGTGTTCTATGCCCTGGTGGTGACCAGCCTGTTGCTGGTGTGGTTCAACCAGCAGTCGATCCGTCTCTACTGCCAGCAGAAGTACCACGATGACTGCGAGATCCCGGGGTTGTCGCAGAACCCGCAGTGGCGCTTTGGCGCACAGCTCAACCAGGCCCTGGAAAATGCCCGGGTGGCCTTTGTCGGCAGCTTTGCCGCGACCGCCGACCTGAGCCTGGTGGCCCAGGCGGAAGCGGCCGCGGACGAGGAGCTGGAGCCTGCGCCGTTGCCGAAGCTCTCGGCCGCGCCGGCGCCCGAGCACCCGCCGCTGAGTGCTGCTCACGCGGCACCGACCCATACGGCACCCCAGGCTCCAGTCCCGGCTCCGGCCCCGGTGCATCCGCAGCCAGTGGTCGTGGCTCCCGTGGTCAGCCATCCACCCCAGGTCGAGCAGGGGCACGCGGCGCCGCTGATGGCCAGCCTGGCCACTGGGGATGAGGTGTTCTTCGTCGGTGATTCCCTGATGCAGGGCGTGGCGCCGCA
>NZ_MOAK01000080.1:271656-300411 GCF_003732485.1 Pseudomonas protegens | reverse complement strand
AGCAGAGCACCGGCCTTGCCTATCCGAGCTTCTTCAACTGGCCCAAGACCGTTGAGAGCACCTTGGCCGGCAATCCGAACATTCGCCTGATGGTGATCTTCCTGGGGCCCAACGATCCGTGGGACATGCCGGTGGTCAAGGGCAAGCCGTTCCTGCGCTTCAAGACCCCGGACTGGGAAGAGGCCTATCGCCAGCGCATCGATTCGATCCTCGACACCGCCCAGGCCCACAATGTGCAAGTGATCTGGGTCGGTCCACCGAACATGGAGAAGCCCAAGCTGTCTACGGCCATGGCTTACCTGAGTGAGCTGTACAAGAGTCAGATCGAGCAGTATCACCAGCATTTCGTTTCGGCCAACGAGATCCTTGGCTACCAGAACGACGAATTTTCCTATTACCGCATCACCGGCGATGGCAAGAAGGTCAAGACCCGGGTCGACGACGGTATTCATTTCACCACCACTGGGCAGAAGCTGATCGCTGAGCGTGTGATCTCGCTGATCAACTTTCCCAGTCAACAATTGACGGAGCACTGATATGGGGCGACTGCAAGGCATTGCGCTGTTGCTGGGCATCACCTTGCTGAGCAGTTGCAGCCCGACCACCGAGGTCCAGGCCACACCGGCCTCGGCCCTGGCCAAGTCCGGGGTCGGCGCCAAGAAAGTCGTGACCACCGGCAGCGACCCGAACCTGGCGCTGCTGGCGCGCAAGTTCAGCACCTCCAACCGCACGCCCATCAACATCGTGCAACTGGGCGACTCCCACACCGCTGCCGATCTGTTCAGCGGTGAGATGCGGCGCCTGCTGCAAGCGCAATATGGCGATGGCGGGATCGGTTTCGTGGCGGCAACACCGGTGCCCGGCACCCGCTATGAACGGGTGATCCTCGGGGCGGCCAAGCGCCAGTGGTCGCTGGTGTCGGCGCGTAACCAGCAGAGCACGCAATTTCCTCTGGGGGGCTACCTGTCGCTGCCGATGACGCCGGGGGCTCGGGTGCATATCGCCGAGCGCCAGCCGAGCAACCAGCGGTACCGCATTTCCGCTCTGTACCAGGCGTCCAGCAACAACACCCTGACCGCCCGGGACAACCTCAACAAGAGCAGCCGCATGCTGGCCGCTACCGGTGGACAGTGGCGTTTCAGTCCGCCGTTCAACAACCTGACCCTGCCGCTGGACTTTAACGTGGCCAACAACCAGGGCCTGGCCCTGGGCGGCTGGAACATCCTCGGGCAGAAGAGCGCCGGGGTGATCTACTCCTCCCTGGGCATCAATGGCGCACGCCTGGATGTACTGGACAAGTGGCAGCCCGGCTGGCTCGAAACCCTCAAGGCCCTGCGCCCGGACATGGTGGTGCTGGCTTACGGCACCAACGAGGCGTTCGATGACGATCTGGATCTGCAGCTGTACCGCAGTCAGTTGCAGGAAAAAGTCACGCTACTGCGCAAGAACCTGCCCAAGACCGTGATCCTGCTGGTGGGCCCGCCGGACTCCATCAAGCGCCGCAATGCCGGGAGTTGTATGGCATCGCAGCCGCAGCCGCTGCGGCAGATCGTGCAGATCCAGAAGGACGTGGCGAAGAACAGCCGCACGCTGTTCTGGGACTGGCAGGCGTTCATGGGCGGCGATTGTTCGATCAGCAAATGGCAGGGCAGCGACCTGGCGCGTAACGACCTGGTGCACCTGACCGCCGACGGCTATCGCAAGAGTGCCGATGGCCTGTACCGCTTCCTGCGCGGGCAGTTGGGCGAACGCATGCCCTGAGCCCCCGGCTCCTACGCTGGCGCCACCACCACCTCGAATGCTGCTGTAGGAGCTGGCTTGCCAGCGAAGGCGCCCGCAAGGGCGACGCAAGGTTCAAAGGCCCATTCGCCGGCAAGCCGGCTCCTACGGTGGCGGCGCCAGCACCCCGAATGCTGCTGCAGGAGCTGGCTTGCCAGCGAAGGCGTCCGCAAGGGCGATGCAAGGCCAAAAAAATGCCCCGCACTTGGCGGGGCATTTTTATTTCCGGGGGACGATCACAGGCCGTCGAGCATAGCCTTGTTACGTACCGCGCCCTTGTCGGCACTGGTGGCCAGCAGGGCGTAGGCTTTCAGGGCAGTGGTCACCTTGCGTGGGCGTGCCTCCACTGGTTTCCAGCCTTTCTTGTCCTGCTCGACACGGCGGGCCGCCAGTTCCTCGTCGCTGACCAACAGGTTGATCGAGCGGTTGGGGATGTCGATCAGTACCTTGTCGCCGTCCTGCACCAGGCCAATGGCGCCGCCGGCTGCCGCTTCAGGCGAGGCGTGGCCGATGGACAGGCCCGAAGTGCCACCGGAGAAGCGGCCATCGGTGAGCAGGGCGCAGGCTTTGCCCAGACCCTTGGATTTCAGGTAGGAGGTCGGATAGAGCATTTCCTGCATGCCCGGGCCGCCTTTCGGACCTTCGTAACGAATGATCACGATGTCGCCTGCTTTCACTTCGTCGGCGAGGATGCCGCGCACGGCGCTGTCCTGGCTCTCGAAGATCTTGGCATTGCCTTCGAAGACATGGATCGACTCGTCGACACCGGCGGTCTTCACCACGCAGCCGTCCAGGGCGATGTTGCCGTAGAGCACGGCCAGGCCGCCTTCCTTGGAATAGGCATGTTCGACGCTGCGGATGCAGCCGTTTTCACGGTCGTCGTCCAGGCTGTCCCAACGGGTCGACTGGCTGAAGGCGGTCTGGGTCGGGATACCCGCGGGGCCGGCCTTGAAGAAGTGATGCACGGCTTCATCGCTGGTCTGGGTGATGTCCCACTGGGCGATGCCCTCGGCCAGGGTCTTGCTGTGCACGGTGGGCAGGTCGGTGTGCAGCAGGCCGCCACGGGCCAGTTCGCCGAGGATGCTGAAGATGCCGCCGGCGCGGTGCACGTCTTCCATGTGGTACTTCTGGATGTTCGGCGCCACTTTGCACAGCTGCGGCACATGGCGCGACAGGCGATCGATGTCCCGCAGGTCGAAGTCGATCTCGGCTTCCTGGGCGGCGGCCAAGAGGTGCAGGATGGTGTTGGTGGAACCGCCCATGGCGATGTCCAGGGTCATGGCGTTCTCGAACGCCTTGAAGTTGGCGATGTTGCGCGGCAGTACCGACTCGTCGTTGTCGCCGTAGTAGCGCTGGCACAGCTCGACGATGGTGCGTCCGGCCCGCAGGAACAGTTCTTCGCGGTCGCTGTGGGTGGCCAGGGTCGAACCGTTACCCGGCAAGGCCAGGCCCAGAGCTTCGGTCAGGCAGTTCATGGAGTTGGCGGTGAACATGCCGGAGCACGAACCGCAGGTCGGGCAGGCGCTGCGCTCGTACTCGGCAACCTTCTCGTCAGAAGCGCTGGAGTCGGCGGCGATGACCATAGCGTCCACCAGGTCCAGGCCGTGGCTGGCGAGCTTGGTCTTGCCGGCTTCCATCGGGCCGCCGGAAACGAAGATCACCGGGATGTTCAGGCGCAGGGCGGCCATCAGCATGCCGGGGGTGATCTTGTCGCAGTTGGAAATGCACACGATGGCGTCGGCACAGTGGGCGTTGACCATGTATTCCACGGAGTCGGCGATGATCTCCCGGCTCGGCAGGGAATACAGCATGCCGTCGTGGCCCATGGCGATGCCGTCGTCCACGGCGATGGTGTTGAATTCCTTGGCCACGCCACCGGCGCGTTCGATCTCGCGGGCCACCAGCTGGCCCAGGTCCTTCAGGTGCACGTGCCCCGGGACGAACTGGGTGAAGGAGTTGGCAATGGCGATGATCGGCTTCTTGAAGTCGTCATCTTTCATCCCCGTGGCGCGCCACAGGGCGCGAGCACCGGCCATATTGCGACCGTGGGTGGATGTTTTCGAGCGGTAATCAGGCATGGAGCACTCCGGGCGGCTAATCAGGGAACAAATGGGGAGTGAGCTTCTATTGACCTCGGGAACACTCAGAAATGGCCGTGTGTCCGAAAGCTGCCGATGACGCCGCGGGATCGCCGCGCGCCTCAGCCTGAGCTCATAAACCCGCCGGGGGATGACTGGCGATGAATTCGCCGATTCTACACCGCTGGCGTCAGGAAGGAATGCCGTGGCCGCTCTGTGGCGTGCGATTGCCTGGATCTGACTGGGAGGCTGCCCGCCTGGCCGCTCCTGGTTTAGACTCGCCGCCCCTCGATCCCCTTCCAATGGAGCTGGAATGTCCGCGAACATGCGATCCCTGAGGTTCTACCTGGGCACTGGCCTGCTGCAGGGGCTGATGCTGATGTGGCTGGTGCTCTATAGCGACTGGCCCGGCAGCACCATGGCCGTGGTGGGCGCGGCCCTGCTGACGGGCGGCGGCTTTGTGCAACTGCTGGCCGGGCAGCGCCGCCAGTGGCGCACCTGGAAGGCCGCCCTGCTGCTCGCCTTCGCGGCTGCGGTGCTGGTGCAGGCCTGCAGTGAGTTGCCTTTCACCCGCGGGGTGATCTACAGCGTGGTGGTGCTCCTGCTGCTGATGACGCTGCTCAGCGCCACCTGGCTGCCGGGACGTGACGGTTTTAAACGACGGTTGTTGGGTGACGGAGCCTGGATGCTGGTGGCCCTTTGCGCTGCGTGGCTGTTGCAGGCGTTGTTCAATTTCTGGACCCATGAGCAGCATCTGGACCCCTTCAAGAGCGGGTTCCTGTCTCTGCGTTACTTCACCGGCCCGCCCTTGGCGTTTTCCTTCGTCCTGTATCTTCGGGACCTGTGCCGTCTGCGCGATCTTCAGACGCAAACGCCCTGATAACGACGGCTGGCCAGGCTGTTCAGGCCCAGGGCAGCAGCGCTCAGCAGCAGAATGACTACCGAGGTCTTTTTCGTGGTAGCGGGGGAGTGGCCCATGGTGTGGCGCTCTCGGTCCTTGAGAAGGTGCCGAGAATCGAGCCGTGGCCGTGCAAAGTTAATCGAGGGCGGTGGCCATTCCCGCGTAGCGCGGGAATGGCCATCGGCCCGGGCTCAGCTGTTGGGCAGCAGGCGGCAGGTGATGCTCTTGATGTAGCGGGTTTCCGGGATCGCCGGGTGTACCGGGTGATCCGGACCCTGGCCGCCGCGTTCCAGCAACTGGATGTTGCGGTCCAGGTGGCGGGCGCTGGTCAGCAGGATGTTCTGCAGGTCGTCTTCGGGCAGGTGCATCGAGCAGGAAGCGCTGACCAGGATGCCGTCCTTGCTCAAGAGGCGCATGGCCTGTTCGTTGAGGCGGCGGTAGGCGCCTTCGCCGTTCTTCAGGTCTTTCTTGCGTTTGATGAAGGCGGGCGGGTCGGCAACGATCACGTCGAAGCGTTCTTCGGCGGCTTTCAGCTCTTTCAGGGCTTCGAATACGTCGCCTTCGACGCAAGTGACTTTTTCAGCAATGCCGTTGAGGGCCGCGTTGCGCTCCACGCCATCGAGGGCAAAGCCGGAGGCATCGACGCAGAACACCTCACTGGCACCGAACACGCCGGCCTGCACGCCCCAGCCACCGATGTAGCTGAACAGGTCCAGTACGCGCTTGCCCTTGGCGTAGGGGGCCAGACGGGCGCGGTTCATGCGGTGGTCGTAGAACCAGCCGGTCTTCTGGCCTTCCATCACCGGGGCTTCGAACTTGACGCCGTTTTCTTCCAGGGCGACCCACTCCGGCACCAGGCCGAACACGGTTTCGACGTAGCGGCCCAGGCCTTCCGCGTCACGGGCGGCGGAGTCGTTCTTGAACAGGATGCCGCTGGGCTTGAGTACCTGGACCAGGGCAGCGATCACGTCGTCCTTGTGCTGTTCCATGGTGGCCGAGGCCAGCTGGACCACCAGGATGTCGCCGAAACGATCCACCACCAGGCCTGGCAGCAGGTCGGAATCGCCGTAGACCAGGCGGTAGAACGGCTTGTCGAACAGCCGCTCGCGCAGGGACAGAGCCACATTCAGGCGGTGCACCAGCAGCGACTTGTCCAGGGCCAGCTTGGCGTCGCGCGATAGCAGGCGGGCACAGATCAGGTTGTTGGGGCTCATGGCAACCACGCCCAGGGGCTTGCCGCCGGCGGCTTCCAGTACCGCCTGGTCGCCTGCCTTGAAGCCGTGCAGAGGGGTGGCGGCTACATCGATTTCGTTGCTGTAGACCCACAGGTGGCCGGCGCGCAGGCGGCGATCGGCGTTGGCTTTGAGGCGCAGGCTTGGCAGGGACATGACGTCGCTCCGGAAAAAAGGGCGCGATTATACCCCTTCGCGGGGCCCAAGCGATGGCCAATGGACCTGCGGCCGGGGCTGTGTAACCAAGTCGCGGGGTAAAGTTCCTGTCCGTTCGCCCAACATTGTGTAGTTAGGGGTTAGAATCGCCGCCTCAGCCAGAGTGTGTACTTATGTCCCAAGAGCTATCAGCCGAACAGATTCAACAGGCCCTGCAAGGCATCAGCGTGCCGCCTCAACCGCAAATCATGGTGGATTTGCAGATGGAGCAGTACATGCCCGACCCCGACCTGGAAGTGATTGCCAAGCTGATATCCCAGGACCCGGGCCTGTCCGGCGCACTGCTGAAGATCGTCAACTCGCCGTATTACGGCCTGAGCAACAAGATCGCCTCGATCCAGCGCGCGGTGAATCTCTTGGGCAGCCGCTCGATCATCAACCTGATCAACGCGCAGTCGATCAAGGGCGAGATGAGCGACGAAACCATCGTCACCCTCAACCGCTTCTGGGACACCGCCCAGGATGTGGCCATGACTTGCCTGACCCTGGCCAAGCGCACCGGCTCCCAGGCGGTGGATGAAGCCTATGCCCTGGGGCTGTTCCACGACTGCGGCGTGCCGCTGATGCTCAAGCGTTTCCCCGACTACATGACCGTGCTGGAAGAGGCCTATGGCAGCGCCGGGCCGGAGCAGCGGGTGGTGGACACGGAAAACCGTGCCTTCAACACCAACCACGCGGTGGTGGGTTACTACACCGCCAAGTCCTGGCGCTTGCCGGAACATGTGACCAATGCCATCGCCAATCACCACAACGCCCTGGCGATCTTCAGCGACGAGTCCTCGCGCAACAGCCAACTGAAGAATCTGCTGGCGATCCTGAAGATGGCCGAGCACATCTGCGCGTCCTACCGGGTGCTGGGCAACCAGGTGGAAGATCACGAGTGGAACAGCATTGGCCATCTGGTTCTCGATTACGTCGGTCTGTCGGATTACGACTTCGAGAATCTCAAGGAAACCGTGCGCGAGCTGGGCGCACACTGATCGTTCATTTCGTGATGATTGCCAGGGGCGGATATGCCTGAATTACCTGAAGTCGAAACCACCCGGCGCGGTATTGCACCGCACCTGGAAGGCCAGAAGGTCAGTCGGGTCATCGTCCGTGACCGGCGTTTGCGCTGGCCGATCCCCGAGGATCTGGATGTGCGCCTGTCCGGGCAGCGCATCGTCCAGGTGGATCGTCGGGCCAAGTACCTGCTGATCAATGCCGAAGTCGGCACCCTCATCAGTCATCTGGGCATGTCGGGCAATCTGCGCCTGGTGGAAATCGGCCTGCCGGCGGCCAAGCACGAACATGTGGATATCGAACTGGAATCGGGCCTGGCCCTGCGCTACACCGACCCACGCCGGTTTGGCGCCATGCTCTGGAGCCTGGACCCGCTGAACCACGAGCTGCTGGCGCGCCTGGGACCGGAGCCGTTGACCGACCTGTTCGATGGTGAGCGCCTGTTCCAGCTGTCCCGGGGACGTTCCATGGCGGTCAAGCCGTTCATCATGGACAACGCGGTGGTAGTGGGGGTGGGCAATATCTATGCGACCGAGGCGCTGTTCGCCGCGGGCATCGATCCGCGTCGTGAGGCCAAGGGCATTTCCCGGGCTCGCTATCTGCAGCTGGCGATCGAGATCAAACGCATTCTGGCGGCGGCCATCGAGCGGGGCGGCACCACCTTGCGCGACTTTATCGGCGGCGATGGCCAGCCTGGGTACTTCCAGCAGGAGCTGTTCGTCTACGGACGTGGCGGGGAGAACTGCAAGGTCTGCGGCACGGGGCTGCGGGAAATCAAGCTGGGCCAGCGGGCCAGTGTCTATTGCCCACGTTGCCAGAGCTGAGAAGCTTCGTCGGCAAGCCGGCTCCTACAGGTGTTTGTGGGAGCCGAAAGGGCGCCATATCACTCAAGCCTTGCCGGTGATCTTCCGGTACTTGGCCATCAACTCTTCTTCGGTTTCCGGACGCGCCTCGTCCAGCGGAATGCAATCCACCGGGCATACCTGTTGGCACTGTGGTTCGTCGTAGTGGCCGACGCACTGGGTGCACAGGTTCGGATCGATGACGTAGATCTCCTCGCCTTGAGAAATGGCCGCGTTGGGGCACTCGGGTTCGCAGACGTCGCAGTTGATGCAATCGTCGGTGATGATCAGGGACATGGGGGACTCCGGCCTGGGCGGCAGGCCCGGGCATGTAAAAACGAATGCGCGCAATTGTGCCGTATTGACGCCCGCAGTGCACGCGGACGCGATGGCTGACGCCTGGCAAGGGCCCCTCTGCGGGGCCGCACGGCTTATTTCTTGAAGCGCAGGGTCAGTGCATCGGCGACGGCCGGATGGACGAACTTGGTGATATCACCGCCCAGGGCCGCGATTTCACGAACCAGCGTCGAGGAAATGAACGAGTAGCGCTCCGACGGCGTCAGGAACAGGCTTTCCACGTCCGGCGCCAGTTGGCGGTTCATGTTGGCCAGCTGGAACTCGTATTCAAAGTCCGAAACCGCTCGCAGACCCCGCAGAAAGACATTGGCGTTCTGCTCCTTGGCAAAGTGCGCCAGCAGGGTGGAGAAGCCGACGACTTCAACGTTGGGCAGGTGCTTGGTCACCTCTTGCGCCAGTTCCACGCGTTGTTCCAGGGGGAACAGCGGGTTTTTCTTGGGGCTGGCAGCAACGGCGATGATCACGTGGTCGAACAGCCGCGAGGCGCGCTCGACCAGATCGCCGTGGCCCTTGGTAATAGGGTCGAAGGTACCTGGGTACAACACTCGGTTCATCGCGTCGTCCTGGCGGGAATCCGTTGGGGAGTCGGATGGTATCGCAGCCTTCCCGGTCGGCCAAGTCGCCTTTTAGGGAAGAAAGCACTATAGACGACGAAAATACCCCGCTTTTTCACGCCGTTTTCAAGCGCTCCGCCAGGGCCGTGGCCAGTTGCGCCGTCAGGCCGTAGACCGACAGCTGTGGGTTGGCACCGATGCTGGTGGGAAACAGCGAGCCGTCGTGGATCGACAGATTGCGCAGTTGATGGTGACGCCCGAGGCTGTCGGCCACGGCGTTCTTCGGGTCTTCGCCCATGGCGCAGCCGCCCATCACGTGGGCGCTGCCCAGGCGGGTGCGGTACAGCGCCAGGTCCAGGCCGTCGATCTGCGAGCGGACTTCATTCAGGGTCTTGGCGAAGCGGGCGTCGCTGTGCAGCGGCTTGACCGCCTTGGCGCCGCCGGCGAACTGGATCTCCGCCATGCTGTGGAAGGCGCGGCGCAGGCCGTCCCAGGCGTAGGGCGAGACCTGATAGTCGAGCGCCGGTGTACCGTCGCCCCGCAGTTCGACGTTGCCGCCAGTACTGTCGGGATGGAAGCCGTCCCGCAGCAGGGCCAGCATGGCGTGGGTGTGGGGCAGTTGCTCCATGGACAACCCGCTCTGCGGCCCGAAACCGCCCAGCAGGGTACTGGCCAGGGCCGGCTGCAGGGGCGGCACTTCGAGTTTGTAGGACATCTTGCCGGTGGTGCCGTCCTGCCACTGGAAGTGGTCGGAGTAGATCGACTGGGGGGCGCCGTAGAACGGGTTGATCACCTCGTCGAACTGGCCGGCGGAGAAGTTTACCAAGTGCAGGAAGGTCCGCTTGCCCAGGCGCGAATTCGGGTCCGGGGCATCGGAGCGCAGCAGCAGGGCCGGACTGTTGATGCCGCCGCCAGCCAGCACGTAATGCTTGGCCTTGACGGTGATGGTTCGTCCCGTGGGCGCCACGCAACGGGCATCCATGGCCACACATTGCAGGCTGGTGACCTGGTCATCCTTGAGCTGCAGGCGATTGGCCCGGGCCAGATACAGCAGCTCGCCGCCTTTCTCCAGGGTCGCCGGAATGGTGGTCACCAGCATCGATTGCTTGGCGTTGGTGGGGCAGCCCAGGCCGCAATAGCCCAGGTTCCAGCAGCCGCGGACGTTGCGCGGAATCACGTGCCAGCTGTAGCCCAGGGCTTCGCAGCCCTTGCGGATCACGTCGTTGTTGGCGTTGGGCGGCATGACCCAGGGCGCCACCCCCAGGCGCTGCTCTATCTTCTCGAACCAGGGCGCCATCTCGGCTGAGCTGTGGCCCACCACCCCGTGTTCCCGGGCCCAGTGTTCCAGGGTCGGGTCGGGAGTGCGGAAGCTCGATGTCCAGTTGATCAGGGTGGTGCCGCCCACGGCGCGACCCTGGAGGATGGTGATGGCGCCGTCCTTGCTCATGCGCCCAATGCCCTCCTGATAGAGGCTGGTATAGGCCTGGTCCTCCAGCATCTTGAAGTCGTCGCTGGTCTTGAGCGGGCCTTCCTCGATCAGCAGCACCTTGTAGCCGGCGGCGCTGAGGATTTCGGCGGTGGTGCCCCCCCCGGCACCGCTGCCGATGATGGCGACATCGGCTTCCAGGGTCAGGTCCTGCTCCAGCTGCGAGCCGTTGTAGGTTTTCCAGCCACGGTTCAGGCCTTCGCGGAACAGATCAGGTACGGGCATATTCGGTGCTCTCTTATTATTGATGGTGCGCCGGGACGAGTCGGATCAGATCTTGGGTGGCCCGGGGTAGCCGCAGTGGGCCCAGGATTCGGGGCGGGTGTACCAGGCCATCATCACCAGTTGCAGCAACGAGGCATGGCCCATGCGCAGCAGGGCCAGGAAGCTGTTTTCCCAGCGGCTGAGGAAGTTGCGGATGGCCTCGGCGCTGGCGTTTTCCCAACTGCCCCAGATCCCCGTCAGCGGGCCGCGGGTGACCGCCATGCCCAGCACATCGAACAGCTGCTGGGTGAGCTTGAACATTTCCGGCGACAAGTGATTGAGGGCGTTGTCCAGGTTGGCCAGGGTGCCGTCGATGGCGGCGGGCATCTTGTCCGCCGCCACGGCGCCTTCAAGCATCACCGGGATCAACGCCCGCAAAAACGGCAGGTCATTGCTGCGCAACAGGGTGAAACCGCTGGCGGGGGTGCTGGCGGAGCAACCGCTGAGGCTCGCGCCCAGACCGGCAGTGGCCAGGAACGCACTGGCGCAGAGGCCGATTTTCAGCAGGCCGCGCCGTGACAGCGCGGGTGTTTCAGACAGGCTAGGGGTCATTGTTGTTATTACCCGGCGATGTACTGGTTGAGGTTCTTTAGCGGATGAACAGCTTTTGAATGAGCTTCTGGATCGACTTGCCATAGGGCGGGTAGATCAGGCGAGCCGCATTGAAGCGCTGCTTGATGAACACCCCCTTGGCCTTGCTGAAGGTCAGGAAGCCTTCATGCCCGTGGTAGTGGCCCATGCCGGAAGGGCCGACGCCACCGAACGGCAGGTCATCCTGGGCCACATGCAGCAGGGTGTCGTTGAGGCACACGCCGCCGGAGTGGGTTTCGTTGAGTACTCGCTGCTGTTCGGACTTGTCGTAACCGAAGTAGTACAGGGCCAGGGGGCGCGGACGCTGGGTGATGTAGGCGAGGGCCTGGTCCAGGGTCTTGTAGGGCACGATGGGCAGGATCGGGCCGAAGATCTCGTCCTGCATCACGGTCATTTCGTCGGTGACGTTCAATAGCAGGCTGTGGCCCAGGCGCCGTTCCTGGCTCTGTTCGAACAGCGATACCAACAGCGCGCCCTTGCTGGTGGCATCGCTCAGGTAGCCGTTGAGCCGAGTCAGCTGGCGCTGATTGATGATCGCGGTGTAGTCGGGGTTGTCCGCCAGGGTCGGGAAGAAACCGCGCACCACCTGGCGATAGGCTTCGACAAAGGCGCCGATACGTTCTTCAGGTACCAGCACGTAGTCCGGGGCGACGCAGGTCTGCCCGGCGTTCAGGGTCTTGCCGAAGGCGATACGTTCGGCGGCGTCCTTGAGGGGCACGGTGTGGGACACGATGGCCGGGGACTTGCCTCCCAGCTCCAGGGTCACCGGGGTCAGGTTTTCTGCCGCTGCGCGCATCACGTGCTTGCCGATACTGGTGGCGCCGGTGAACAGCAGATGGTCGAAACGCAGCTTGGAGAAGGCCATGCCCACTTCGGCTTCGCCCAGCACCACGCACACCAGATCCTCGGGGAACACCCGGGCCAGCAGTTGTTTGAGCAACTGGCCGGTGGCCGGGGTGGATTCGCTGAGCTTGAGCATCACCCGATTGCCGGCGGCCAGGGCCCCCACCAACGGCCCCATGCACAGGTACAGCGGGTAGTTCCACGGCACGATGACGCCCACTACCCCCAGCGGCTGATAGACCACCTTGGCCGAGGCCGGCTGGAAGGCCAGGCCCACGGCGCGGCGAGACGGCTTCATCCATTTTTTCAGGTGCCTGCTGGCGTAGTGGATGCCATGCAGGCTGGGCATCAGCTCGGCCAGCAGGGTTTCATCGGCGCTGCGGTTGCTGAAGTCCTGGCTGATGGCGTCGATCAGCGCCTGGCGCTCGGTGTCGAGCAGGTTCTGCAGCGATTTGAGCCATTGTTGGCGTTGTGCGGCCGGTGGCATGGGATTGGCGGCGAAGGCCCGGCGCTGGGCTTCGAACAGCTCATGCAGCTCGTCCTGTTGCTCAAGGGAATCCTGCAGGTAAGCGATTTCGGCAGACATGGACGGGCTCCGGTTTTTATAGGGTGGCTAGTTTTTTAGAGCTTATGCTCTAAATTGTCAAATACCATCCGGTGCCGGTCGCGATTTATCCTCAGGGGGATAGAACGTAAGATGCACCTCAGCCTTCTGATTAAAGCCCACGCCCATGGCCCCACGCATAAAAACCCGCGAACGCATCGTTCAGTTCAGTCTTGAGCTGTTTAACCAACAGGGCGAGCGCAACGTCAGTACCAACCACATTGCGGCGCACATGGAGATTTCTCCGGGCAACCTGTACTACCACTTCCCCAACAAGCAGGCGATCATCGCCGTGCTGTTCGCCGAGTACGAGAGCCTGGTGGACAGCTTCCTGCGCCCGCCCCCCGGGCGTGCCGTCACCGTGGAAGACAAGCGCTATTACCTGCAGGCGCTGCTGGCGGCCATGTGGCGCTATCGCTTCCTGCACCGCGATCTGGAACACCTGCTGGACAGCGACGCCGAACTGGCGGCCCGCTACCGGCGCTTCTCCCAGCGCTGCCTGATCCAGGGCATGGCCATTTACGGGCGTTTCGTCGAGGCCGGGATCGTCGCCATGGACAAGGTGCAGATCGAGTCCTTGACCCTCAATGCCTGGATCATCCTCACGTCCTGGGTCCGCTTTCTGTGCACCACCCGGGAGAACTCCACCCACCTGAGCGAGGAAGCCATCAAGCGTGGCGTCTATCAGGTGCTGGTGCTGGAGGCCGGTTTTGTTACCGACCAGGCCCGGGAAGCGGTCAACGGCCTGTTCGAAGAGTTTTACGTGCCCCTGGCCCAAGCCCTGGAAGAAGTGCAGTAGGATCAACCTCCGACTTATTCACAGGAGCCCGCCATGCCCCTCGCGCAGTTGATCAGCCCGCTTGCCCTGGACCAGAAGAAACAGCAGCCCGGCCTGGTGATTCTGGATTGTCGCTTTGCTCTGGAAGACCCGGATTACGGCCAGCGCAGTTACGCCGACGGGCATATCGCCGGGGCGCATTTCGCCGATCTGAACCGGGACCTGAGCGCGCCGGTGATCAAGGGCGTGACCGGCCGGCATCCGTTGCCGGAGCCCGCGCAGTTGGTGGCGCGCCTGCAGGCCTGGGGCATCGATAACGACAGCGAGATCGTGCTCTATGACGACGGCCCCGGTGCCTACGCCGCTCGTGCCTGGTGGTTGCTGGCCTGGCTGGGCAAGCGTGATGGTGTGTTCATTCTCGATGGCGGCCTGAAAGCCTGGCACGCCGCCGGCCTGCCCCTGAGTCTGGATGCGCCGGAAACTGTGGCCGGGCAGTTCGCTGGCCAACCCGACCACAGTCTGCTGCTGGATGCCGAGCACTTGCACAAGCGCCTGGGCCAGGCGGACCTGACCCTGCTGGATGCCCGTGGCCTGCCGCGTTTCCGTGGCGACGTGGAGCCCATCGATCCGGTGGCCGGACATATTCCCGGTGCCCATTGCGCGGCATTCACCGACAACCTGGGCGAGGACGGGCGCTTCCTCGCGGTCGACCAACTCAAGCTGCGTTTCGCGCAAAAGCTCGCCGGGCGCTCCCCGGAAAACTTGGTGGCTTATTGCGGCTCCGGTGTCACCGCCTGCCACAATCTGTTCGCCCTGTGCCTGGCCGGCTACCCGCTGGCGCGGCTGTACGCCGGTTCGTGGAGCGAATGGATCACCGATCCACAACGGCCTGTCGCCACCGGCGACTGACGGGCTGCATCCAGTCGGCCTCTTCGCTGGCAAGCCAGCTCCTACGGTTGGCAGGGCCCCGCGGCCCTGTAGGAGCGAGCTTGCTCGCGATCGCGTAGGCAGGGACGCGTGGGAGTCTGTAGGAGCGAGCTTGCTCGCGAAAGCCGCACCGCCCTACAGAAGAACGGCGCTGCGATAAGCCGCCGGCGCCACCCCATACACCTGCTTGAACTGCCGACTGAGATGGCTTTGGTCGGCAAACCCCAATTGCGTCGCCACTTCCAGTGGCAGGCAGCCGTCGCGCAGCAAGGCGCGGGCCTTGGCGATGCGCTGCTGCATCAGCCAGGTGTGGGGCGGAATCCCGGTAGCCCGGCGAAACACCCGGGCAAAGTGGAACGGCGACAGGTTCACTGCCGCCGCCAACTCCTCCAGCGACGGTGGCGCCGTCAACTGCGAGCGCAGCAATTCCTTGGCCTGCACAATCGCCCGGTGCTCTTGCCCGGGTTCGCCCAGCGCCCGGACCCCAGCATGACGCTGTAGCAACAACAGCAGCATTTCCCGCCATTGGGTCTGTTGTTGCAGGGCGGTGGCCGGGCTTTCCAGCAGGTGGTGCAAGCGGGCGAAGCCGCTGACCAGGTCCGGGTCCCGATACAGGGTGGCGCCAAAGGCCGGCAGGCTGCCGCTGGGCAGTTCCAGTTCATCCAGCAAGCCGAGAATCTGCCGGTTGTCCGGGTAAAAGGCCCGGTACAGCCAGCCGTCTTCGACGCCCTTGGCCCCGGTGTGCAATTCGTCCGGGTTGATCAGCACCAGGGTGCCGCTACCCGCCAGGTGTTCGGCCCCGCGATAGCGGTAGCGTTGGGCGCCGGCCATGATCATGCCGATCACATAACCCTCGTGCACGTGGGGCACGAAGCGCTGTTCGATATAACGCGCGGCCAGCAATTCGACCCCGGCCAGGGGCGCGGTCTGCCAGAAGCGGATCGACTCCCGGGCGGACTTATCCATGGCGGCCCAGGCCGGTCAGCCATTGCGGAATGCGCTGTTCCAGGTAGTAGCTCGGGTGTTTCAGAGTGCCCCCGACAAAGCCCACGTGGCCACCTTTGGCCTGCAGTTCGAACTGGGTGCTGGTGGACAGTTCGCCGGCCTCGGGCAGGCTGTGGGGGAACACAAAGGGATCGTCCGCGGCCTGGATGATCAGGGTCGGGGTGCGGATCTCGCCGAGGAAATAGCGACTGGAAGCGCGGCGGTAGTAGTCCTGGGCATCGGCAAAGCCATGCAGCGGCGCGGTGACCCGGCCATCGAAGTCCCAGAAGGTGCGCATCTTGGTCAGGGGGCCCAGTTGCGCCAGGGTCGCCAGGCCTTCATGGCGGCCGTCGTGCTGGAACTGGCGTTGCTTGTTCTTGATGTAGGCCAGCATCTCGCGCATGAAGTGGGCCTGATAGACCTTGGAGAACCCCTGGCCAATGCGGTCGGCGCACTGGTCCAGGCGAAACGGCACCGACACCGCCGTGGCCCCTTGGAGCGGGCTGGCGCTGCCGCTTTCCCCCAAGTACTTGAGCAGCACATTGCCCCCCAGGGAATAGCCCACTGCGTACAGCGGTGCCTGGGGGCGCTTGGCTCGTAGATGGGCAAGGGTCGAAGCCAGGTCCTCGCTGGCGCCGGAGTGGTAGCTGCGGGGCAGCAGGTTGGGTTCGCCGGAGCAGCCGCGCCAGTTCAGTGCCGCGCTGGCCCAGCCTCGGGCGGCGAGGGCCTGTTGCAGGCCGGCCACATAAGGTGAGTTGGAGGAACCTGTCAGCCCATGCAACACCAGCACCAGCGGGGCCTCGGCGCTATGGGGGCCGTGCCAGTCAAGATCGAGAAAGTCGCCGTCATCCAGCCATAGACGCTCGCGCTCGCGCTCAAGGTGGGTGGTCGGGCGCCACAGCGGACCCCACAGCGTCTGCAGGTGCGGGTTGCCAAGGCCGAAGGCGGGAATGAAACGATCAGGCGAGTTGGGCACGGGGAGGGTCTCGATGCGGCGCAGCGCAGCCCGGGCGGGCTGCGCACTTTGTTCCGGCCGAGCGTAAACAGGTTCTACGCGGGGTTGTCTGCCATACGTTGCCACAAGGAGTAATACACCTGCCCGGATTTTTGTTCACGGTGCAGGCGCCAGCTTCCGGGCAGGCCCAGGGTCGATGGCGCGGTTTCGCTTTCGGTGTAGATCCAGGCGTCGTTTGCCAGCCAGCCGCGTTCCTCCAGCAGGGCGCAGGCGGCGGGCAGCAGGTTCTGGTTGAACGGCGGATCGAGGAACGCCAGGTCGAACGGTGTCGCCAGCTGCGTTTCCAGGTAGCGCAGGGCGTCGGCAGTCTGCGCCTGGCCCACCGTGCAACGCAGGGTGCCCAGGTGCTCGCGCAGGCTGGAGATCGCTACGCTGCTGCTGTCCAGGGCCAGCCCCGTGGCGGCGCCACGGGACAGGGCTTCGAGGAACACTGCACCGCTGCCGGCGAACAGGTCAATGACCTTGGCCCCGGCCACATAGGGCGCCAACCAGTTGAACAGGGTTTCGCGCACCCGGTCCGGGGTCGGCCGCAATCCCGGCAGGTCGGGAAAGCTCAGCTTACGGCTGCGCCATTCGCCGCCGATGATGCGCAGCTGGCCCACGCCGTTGTGCTGGTTGTGGACGGGTTTCTTGCTGGGACGGGCTGGACGGGCCATTAATGCTCCGGAACCCCGAGCGGCTGCTCGGCGGGTTTGTCAGTGGGGGGCGGCAACGGCTTTTGCGCGACGGTCGGGCCGGCGCTGACGATGACCATCTTGTCGACGCCGAGGTGCTTGTTCATGGCGGCCTTGACCTGTTCCACCGTCAGCTCCTGGGATTGACGCATGAAGTCTTCCAGGTAGCTCAACGGCAGGTTGTAGAAGCCCATGGCGCCCAGCTGGCCGACGATATCGGCGTTGCTGGCGGTGGACAGCGGGAAGCTGCCGGCCAGTTCGCGCTTGGCGTCGTCCAACTCCTTCTGGGTCGGGCCGTTCTTCAGGTAGTCGGCGAACACGTCCTGCACCAGCTTCAGGGTGCCTTCGCTCATTTCCGCGCGGGTCTGCAGGTTGATCATGAACGGGCCGCGGGCCTGCATCGGGGAGAAGCCCGAGTAGACGCCGTAGGTCAGGCCGCGCTTCTCGCGGACTTCGCTCATCAGCCGGGTGCCGAAACCGCCACCGCCGAGGATCTGGTTGCCCAGGGAGACGGCGGCGTAGTCCGGATCGTCACGGTCGATCCCCAGTTGCGCCAGCATCAGGGTGGTCTGGCTCGATGGGAACTCGATATGGCCGATGCTGGCCTTGGGTTCAGTGGGTTGCTCGATTTTCGCCAGGGCCGGGCCTTTGGGCAGGGCGGCGGAGACTTGCGCGGCAATCGCCTCGGCGTCGCTGCGGGACAGGTCGCCCACCAGGGCGATCACCACGTTGCCGGCGGTATAGGCCTTGGCGTGGAATGCTTGCAGTTGCGCCAGGCTAATACTCGGAATGCTCTTGGCATTGCCCTCGCTGGCATGCGCATAGGGATGGCTGCCGTACAGGCGCTGCATCAGCTCCAGGCTGGCCAGCTTGCCTGGGTTCTGCTTCTGGTACTCGAAGCCGGCGAGCAACTGGTTCTTGATCCGTGCCAGGGAGTCGGCAGGGAAGGTCGGCTTGCCCACCACTTCGGCGAACAGCTTCAGGGCCGGTTCGCGTTTATCCACAGCGCTGAGGCTACGCAGCGAGACCACGGCCATGTCTTTGTAGGCGCCGTTGCCGATATCCGCCCCCAGGCTTTCAAAGCCCCGAGCGATGGCGCCTACATCCTTGCCGGCCACACCCTCGTTGAGCATGGCGTTGGTCAGCAGGGCCAGGCCGGAAGTGTTGCTGTCCTGGCTGCTGCCGGCGGCGAAGATCAGGCGCATGTCGAACATCGGCAGCTCGCGGGCTTCGACGAACAGCACCTTGGCACCTTCGGCGGTGTTCCAGGTCTGCACATTGAGGTTGCGATGGCTGGGGGCCTTGCCATCCAGTTCGGCCAGGGATTGCAGCTTTTGGCTGCTCTTGGCGTTGTCCAGGGCCTGGCTGGCATTGCTCTCGCCGGAGCGCGACAGATACAGGCCGCCAGCGGTGAGCAGGGCAACCAGGGCCAGGCCCAGCAGGACCGGTGAAGCATTCTTGCGCTTACTCATGAGCGGACTCCTCAGGCAATACATGGGCCACGCTCATACGCTCCCGGGTGAAATAGGTGCGGGCGGCTTTCTGGATGTCTTCCGGTGTCACGCTTTGCAGTTCCGCAAGCTCGGTGTCCATCAGCTTCCACGACAGGCCGACAGTTTCCAGCTGGCCGATGGAGCTGGCCTGGCTGGTGATCGAGTCACGTTCGTAAACCAGCCCGGCGATTACTTGGGCTCGGACCCGCTCCAGTTCCTCGGCGGACGGCGGAGTGGTTTTCAGTTGGTCCAGCAGGCGCCACAGCCCGGCCTCGGCCTGGGCGATGGTTTTTTTCTTCTGGCTGTTGGGGGTGGCCGAGAGCATGAACAGGCTGTCGCCCCGGCTGTAGGCGTCGTAGCTGCTTGAACCGTTGGACAGCAGCTCTTCTCCGCGCTCCAGTTGGGTCGGGATGCGGGCACTGTAGCCGCCGTCCAGCAGGGCCGCGGCCAGGCGCAGGGCGTGCACCGAGCGTTTGTCCTCGGCGGTGGCGATGCTTGGCACGTTGAAGGCCAGCATCAGGCTAGGCAACTGGGTCTTCACGTGCAGGGTAATCAGGCGCTCGCCGGGTTCGGCCAGCTCCAGGGGGATCTTCGCCGGTGGCACGTCGCGTTTGGGGATGGCGCCGAAGTAGCGCTGGGCCAGGGTCTTGACCTCATCCGGAGTGACGTCGCCCACCACCACCAGGGTGGCGTTGTTCGGCACGTACCAGGCCTGGTACCAGTGGCGCAGTTCCTCGACCTTCATTCTATTCAGGTCGGCCATCCAGCCGATGGTCGGCGTGTGGTAGCCGCTGGCGGGGTAGGCCATGGCCTTGAAGCGCTCATAGGCCTTGGACATCGGCTTGTCGTCGGTGCGCAGGCGGCGTTCTTCCTTGATTACTTCGATTTCGCGGCTGAACTCGTCGGGCGGCAGGCGCAGGCTGGCCATGCGATCGGCTTCCAGCTCCAGGGCCACGCCCAGGCGGTCGCGGGCTAGGACCTGGTAATAGGCCGTGAAGTCGTCGCTGGTGAAGGCGTTCTCTTCGGCGCCCAGGTCCCGCAGGATCAGGGAGGCCTCGCCGGGGCCGACTTTCTCGCTGCCCTTGAACATCATGTGTTCCAGGGCGTGGGACAAACCGGTCTGGCCCGGGGTTTCGTAGCTGGAGCCGACCTTGTACCAGACCTGGGACACCACCACCGGGGCGCGATGGTCTTCACGGACCACCACCTTAAGGCCGTTGTCGAGGGTGAATTCGTGGGTGGGTTGCGGGTCGGCAGCCAGGGCTGCAAGGGGCAGACAAACTGTGCTGAGCAGCAGGCCTGCGGCGCGGCGGGCTAGAGCATTCATTCGTTTTTAAACCTGTTGGGCTGCCCGCGTGTTCTTAGCGTCAGCGGGCGAGGAGGTGCTAGGATACTGATCCGTTTTACTGGCGGCCACGCCTATCAGGTCTTCGCGGATCAGCATGTACTTGAGCAGGTTGTATGAGTTACCGGCAAGAAGCCCTGATTTACCAGCTAGACTTCGACTTTTCGCCGATTTTGCCGTTCCAGTCCTTTAGTAAAATCGCTCCTTGAAGTGCTTTTGGGCATTTCGACAACATGTTGCGCGTGAACAAGCTGGATGAAACACAGTCTGTTCTGCATCGAATATTTATTTACCGATGCGCCCAGTGGCGCATCGCTACCTTGAGATAGCCGTCTCCATGTTTGGTTCCAACGACGACAAAAAGACCCCAGCCGCGGCTGGCGAGAAGAAAGGCCTGTTCGGATGGCTGCGCAAAAAGCCGCAGGAACCCGTCGTCGAACAGCCGCAAGTGCCTGTCGAGCCGGTGCCGGCTCCTGTCATTGAATCCGCTTCCAGCGCAGCCCCGGCCGAGCCGGTGGTGCTGCCGCTCGCCGAACCGGTGTTGCAACCCCGGGTCGAGGCTGAGCCGGTAGCGGCCGCCGTGCCTGAGCTGCCGTTGACTCCACCCCCGGAGCACAAGCCCTGGCTGTCTCTGCCAGTGGCGGAAGAGCCGGTGGCACTGGTTGAGGACGCTCAGGCGGAGCATGTCACTCCGCCGATTCCAGCCCTGACCGCTGCGCCTGAGCCGGTGGTCGAAGTCCCGGTTGTCGCCCCGGCTCCGGTGCTCGAAGTGCAAACTCCGGTAGCGCCGGTGTTCATTGCGCCGGAGCCTGTTGCACCTGTACCTGCACCTGCACCTGCACCTGCACCTGTAGCCGAGCCGGTTGCCGTGGCTGCGCAGACCGAGCCCGTCGTCGAGCCTGTTCGCTCCAGTGAAGAGAGCAAGGTCGGCTTCTTCGCCCGGTTGAAGCAGGGCCTGTCCAAGACCAGCGCCAGCATCGGCGAGGGCATGGCCAGCCTGTTCCTGGGCAAGAAAGCCATTGATGACGAACTGCTGGAAGATCTGGAAACCCGTCTGTTGACGGCCGACGTCGGGGTCGAAGCGACTTCGGTGATCATCCAGAACCTGACCCAGAAGGTGGCGCGCAAGCAACTCACCGACTCCGACGCGCTGTACGCCTCGTTGCAGGCTGAACTCACCGGTATGCTCAAGCCGGTGGAGCAGCCGCTGAAAATCGTCGCCCAGAACAAGCCCTTCGTGATCCTGGTGGTGGGTGTCAACGGCGCCGGCAAGACCACGACCATCGGCAAGCTGGCGAAGAAGCTGCAGCTGGAAGGCAAGAAAGTCATGCTGGCGGCCGGCGACACCTTCCGCGCCGCGGCGGTGGAGCAACTGCAAGTCTGGGGTGAGCGCAACAAGATCCCGGTCATCGCCCAGCACACGGGTGCCGATTCCGCCTCGGTGATCTTCGACGCCGTCCAGGCTGCCAAGGCCCGTGGTATCGATGTGCTGATCGCCGACACGGCGGGGCGCCTGCACACCAAAGACAACCTGATGGAAGAGCTGAAGAAGGTTCGCCGGGTGATCGGCAAGCTCGACGCCGACGCGCCCCACGAGGTGTTGCTGGTGCTGGACGCCGGTACCGGCCAGAACGCCATCAACCAGGCCAAGCAGTTCAACCAGACCGTGGAATTGACCGGCCTGGCCCTGACCAAGCTCGATGGCACTGCCAAGGGCGGGGTGATCTTCGCCCTGGCCAAGCAATTCGGCCTGCCGATCCGTTACATCGGGGTCGGTGAAGGCATCGATGACTTGCGTACTTTTGAAGCCGAACCCTTTGTCCAGGCACTGTTTGCCGAGCGGGAGCGTTCATGATTCGTTTCGAACAGGTCGGTAAGCGCTATCCCAATGGCCACGTTGGCCTGCATGAGCTGAGCTTTCGCGTCCGTCGCGGCGAATTCCTGTTTGTCACCGGCCATTCCGGCGCCGGCAAAAGCACCTTGCTGCGCCTGCTGCTGGCCATGGAGCGCCCGACTACCGGCAAATTGCTGCTGGCGGGTCAGGACCTGGGGCAGATCAGCAATGCACAGATCCCTTTCCTGCGGCGGCAGATTGGCGTGGTGTTCCAGAATCACCAGTTGCTGTTCGATCGCACGGTGTTCAACAACGTCGCTCTGCCACTGCAGATCCTCGGTCTGTCCAAGGCGGAAATCGCCAAGCGCGTGGATTCGGCCCTGGAGCGGGTGGCCTTGTCGGACAAAACCGATCTCTACCCGGGTGATCTGTCCACCGGTCAGCAACAGCGCGTAGGTATTGCTCGGGCCATCGTCCATCGCCCGGCTCTGCTGCTGGCGGACGAACCCACGGGTAACCTCGACCCGCGTCTTGCGGCGGAAATCATGGGCGTGTTCGAAGACATCAACCGCCTGGGCACCAGCGTGCTGATCGCCAGTCACGACCTGGCGCTGATCGCGCGCATGCGTCACCGCATGCTCACCCTGCAACGTGGCCGATTGATCGGCGACGGGGAGGCCGGCGTATGAGTGCCACACGTACCCCAAAAGTGGCGGAGCGCGTAGCGCCCAAGGCCTCCGAAGCACCGCCGCCGAAGAAAAAACGCGACGAGGATGACGGTCCGGATTTCGGCACCCTGCTGCACGCCTGGATCGAAAGCCATCGTGCCAGCCTGCTGGACAGCCTGCGGCGCCTGGGCAAACAACCCATCGGCAGCTTCTTTACCTGTCTGGTGATGGCTGTGGCCCTGAGCTTGCCCATGGGCCTGTCGTTGCTGCTCAACAACGTCGAGCGCCTGGGCGGTTCCTGGCAACGGGCAGCGCAGATTTCGCTGTACCTGGATCTGGGGGCTTCTGCCGGCGAGGGCGAGAAGCTTGGCGAAGAGATCAAGGGCTTGCCCGGTGTGGCGGATGCCGAGTTCATCAGCAAGGAAAAGGCTCTGGAAGAATTCCAGCAGCAGTCCGGTTTGGGTGAGGCTTTGCGCGAGCTGCCCCACAACCCGCTGCCGGGTGTAGTGCTGGTAACGCCGAACCAAGTGGACAAGGCGACCTTGGAGGCCTTGCGCCAGCGATTGTCGGAAATGCCCAAGGTGCAACTGGCGCAGTTGGACCTGGTATGGGTCGAGCGGCTGGCGGCCATCCTCAAGCTGGGGGATCGCTTTGTCTTCGGCCTGACGGTGCTGCTGGTTTCTGCATTACTTTTGGTGATAGGCAATACCATTCGTCTTCATATTGAAAACCGCCGCACAGAGATAGAAGTGATTAAACTCGTCGGCGGCACAGACAGCTATGTGCGACGTCCCTTCCTTTATATGGGCGCGCTGTATGGCTTCGGTGCGGGGATTCTGTCCTGGGGTGTACTGGCGTTCGGCTTGAACTGGCTGAACGACGCGGTGATCGGCTTGGCCGGCTTGTACGGCAGTGATTTTGCCCTTGCGGGGGTGCCGGTTGCCGATGGTCTATCGCTCTTGCTTGGTGCGGTGCTGTTGGGTTATATCGGTGCGTGGATTGCGGTGGCCCGCCACCTGAGGGAGCTGGCACCGAAGTAATGTCTTTTTGCTTGTATTGACCTTTCAGAATATTTGGGAACTTGTTTCGCGGTTTCCGGTCAATTTTCGCAGTGCTTAACTGCACGAGTTATGTGAGTCGGAGGTTTTTTCGTATGACCACTTCTTTGCAACCTGCTTACGCATTGGTTCCAGGCGCAAACCTGGAGGCTTATGTGCACACGGTGAACAGCATTCCATTGCTGACGCCCGAGCAGGAGCGTGAACTGGCCGAGAGTCTCTACTATGAGCAGGATCTTGAGGCGGCTCGGCAGATGGTGCTCGCCCACCTGCGTTTTGTTGTACATATCGCCCGTAGCTATTCCGGCTATGGGTTGGCCCAGGCTGACCTGATCCAGGAAGGCAACGTTGGCCTGATGAAAGCCGTGAAGCGCTTCAACCCGGAAATGGGTGTGCGCCTGGTGTCCTTTGCCGTGCACTGGATCAAGGCGGAGATTCACGAGTTCATCCTGCGTAACTGGCGGATTGTGAAAGTCGCGACCACCAAGGCGCAGCGCAAGCTGTTCTTCAACCTGCGCAGCCAGAAGAAGCGTCTGGCCTGGTTGAACAACGAAGAAGTGCATCGTGTGGCTGAAAGCCTGGGCGTCGAGCCCCGTGAAGTGCGGGAGATGGAAAGCCGTCTGACCGGCCAGGACATGGCCTTCGATCCGGCTGCGGAAGCGGATGATGACAGCGCCTTCCAATCGCCGGCCAACTACCTGGAAGACCACCGCTACGACCCGGCGCTGCAACTGGAAGATGCCGATTGGAGCGACAACTCCACCAATAACCTGCACGAAGCTCTGGAAGTGCTGGACGAACGCAGCCGTGACATCCTCTACCAGCGCTGGCTGGCCGAAGAAAAAGCCACGCTGCACGACCTGGCGCAGAAGTACAACGTTTCGGCCGAGCGTATCCGCCAGCTGGAAAAGAGCGCGATGAACAAGCTGAAACTGTCCATCGCCGCTTAAGCCTGAAGCGTCATGCAAAACGCCCCGATTACCTCGGGGCGTTTTTGTTTGTGCGGTTGTCGTAGGAGCCGGCTTGCCGGCGAATCCCCAGCCCAGCACCCATCCCGAACATGCTCAAGAAGAGCGGGCGCAAAGCCAAATTCGGGTTACTCCGCCCAGGGCGCCCTGCGCGACTCGTTCAACCGATTCAGGTAATCGGCGCCACCCAATTGGCTCATCTGCCGCCGAACCCAGCCCGCCCGCTGCATCACGTAAGTGCTGGGCCGCGCTGCGCTCCACACCCTTGGATTGGGCAAGACAGCGGCCAGCAGGCTGGCTTGCTGGCGCGACAGGCTGGCCGCGCTGACGCCGAAGTGATGGCGCGCCGCGGCTTCTGCCCCGAACACCCCTTCATCCCACTCGACACTGTTGAGATAAACCTCAAGAATCCGTTGCTTGGGCCAGAACACCTCGATCAGCGCGGTGAACCAGGCTTCCAGCCCCTTGCGCAGGTAGCTGCGACCGGACCACAGGAACAGGTTTTTCGACACTTGCTGACTCAAGGTACTGGCACCACGGATCGAGCCGCCCCTTTCGTTGTGGATCAACGCCGCCTGGATTGCATCGATATCGAAGCCCCAGTGCTCGGGGAATTTCTGATCCTCACCGGCGATCACCGCCACCTTGAGGTTGTCGGAGATTTCATCCCAAGGCTTCCAGGTGCGCTGCAGGTCGATGGGATCGTTGTCGATCCACGACTCGACCTTGCGTTCCACCATCAGGGCGGTGCCCGGTGGCGGTACGAAACGCAACAGCAGCACCAGCAGCACGCTGCCGACCACGAACCACATCAAGGCTTTTACAAGGCGACGAAACAGATAACGCAGCATAGAGATGGCTTGGCCGAACCCGTTGAGCGCGCCATTATACAGACCCTTTGCGCTGAATCTGACTGGAGTTCCTCATGTTGCGTGGCTTCCTGATGCTGGCCGCTTTCTTCGGTTTCACCGGGGTCGCCCTCGGCGCCTTTGCCGCTCACGGTCTGAAAAACCGCCTGAGCACCGAGTATCTGGCTATTTTTCATACAGGGGTCACTTACCAGCTGGTGCATACCCTGGCGCTGTTCGGCGTCGCCTTGCTGGCGGCGCATATTCCCGGGCGGCTGGTGACCTGGGCCGGCATTGCGTTCACCCTGGGCATCCTGTTGTTCTCCGGCAGCCTGTACCTGTTGACCCTGAGCGGCATCAGCAAGCTGGGCATCATCACTCCTTTCGGCGGTCTGGCCTTCCTGATTGGCTGGTTCCTGCTGGGCCTTGCCGCCTGGCGCCTGCAAGGTGCCGGCTGACGCTTGTAGCTGACCTTTAGGTCATGATCGGGCTAGAATGCTGGCCCCTAAAAATGATGGCGGCCTTGGCATGCGCATTCAGTTGAACGGTGAATCCTTTGAACTGCCCGACGGCTCGACCGTTGCGGCCCTGCTGAGCCATCTGGAACTGACCGGACGGCGGATCGCGGTGGAACTCAACCTGGATATCGTTCCGCGCAGCCAGCACGCCGAGACCGCTCTCAACGAGGGCGACCAGGTGGAAGTGGTCCACGCCATCGGCGGCGGCTAGTCACTGGCGTCAACCGCGCTGCCACTTATTTGTGCAGCGCTCTGGCCCGGCTCCGGGCCTCTCCCATGGAAGAAGCGTTCACCGGCCCCGGAATGAGGGCTCCAGCGCCCCGGGCCTGATAAAGAATTCTGCAAGAACCTCACCCCAACAGAGGATTTCCGATGAGCAACGTTCGTAGTGACAAGCCTTTCGTCCTGGCCGGTCGGACGTACCAGTCGCGTTTGCTGGTAGGCACCGGCAAGTACCGCGACATGGAAGAAACCCGCCTGGCCATCGAGGCCTCGGGTGCCGAGATCGTCACCGTCGCCGTGCGCCGGACCAATATCGGCCAGAACCCGGGCGAACCGAACCTGCTGGATATCCTGCCGCCGGATCGCTACACCATCCTGCCCAACACTGCCGGCTGCTATGACGCCGTGGAAGCGGTGCGCACCTGCCGCCTGGCTCGTGAGCTGCTGGATGGTCACAACCTGGTCAAGCTGGAAGTTCTGGCCGACCAGAAGACCCTGTTCCCCAACGTACTGGAAACCCTCAAGGCCGCCGAAGTGCTGGTCAAGGAAGGTTTCGACGTGATGGTCTACACCAGCGATGACCCGATCATCGCTCGCCAACTGGCGGAAATGGGCTGTATCGCGGTCATGCCCCTGGCGGGCCTGATCGGCACCGGTCTGGGGATCTGCAACCCGTACAACCTGCAGATCATCCTCGAAGAAGCCAAGGTCCCGGTGCTGGTGGATGCCGGTGTCGGTACCGCGTCCGACGCCACCATCGCCATGGAGCTGGGGTGTGAAGCGGTGCTGATGAACTCGGCCATCGCCCACGCGCAGCAACCGGTGATGATGGCCGAAGCCATGAAACACGCAATTGTCGCGGGCCGCCTGGCGTACCTCGCCGGTCGCATGCCGAAGAAACTCTATGCCAGCGCCTCCTCGCCGCTGGATGGTCTGATCAAGTAAGAGCCATTGATGACTGAATCAAACGACACGCCAATCCAGCTGGAAGCCGGCGACGAGCGCCAACACCGCCGTATCAAGAGTTTCGTGATGCGCGCCGGGCGCATGACCGAAGGCCAGCAACGTGGCCTGGATCAGGGCGCGCCGCTGTACGTGCTGCCCCTGGCTGACGCCCCGGTGGACTACGACCAGGTGTTTGGCCGTTCGGCGCCGCGCTCCCTGGAAATCGGCTTCGGCATGGGCCATTCGCTGCTGGAAATGGCGGCGGCGGCTCCGGAGCAAGACTTCATTGGTGTGGAAGTTCACCGTCCGGGCGTCGGCGCGCTGCTCAATGGCGTGCTCACTCAGGGCTTGACCAATCTACGGGTCTACGATTGCGACGCCATTGAAGTGCTCAATCGCTGCATCGCCGACAACAGCCTGGATCGGCTGATGCTGTTCTTCCCCGATCCGTGGCACAAGAGCCGGCACCACAAGCGCCGCATCGTCCAGGCCTCCTTCGCCGAACTGGTGCGCAGCAAGCTCAAGGTTGGCGGCATTCTGCACATGGCCACCGACTGGGAGCCCTATGCCGAATACATGCTGGAGGTGATGAACGTCGCCCCGGGTTACCGCAACCTGGCCGAAGACGGCAAGTGCGTACCGCGCCCGGCCGAACGCCCGATCACCAAGTTCGAGCGTCGTGGCGAGCGCCTGGGTCATGGCGTGTGGGATCTGAAGTTCGAAAAGCTGGCCTGAGCCACGCGGACCCGCTGTTGTAGGAGCTGGCCGGGCGGCGTTCCGCTTGCCAGCGAAGAGGCCCGCAAGGACGCCTTCGCCAGCCAGCTGGCTGCTACAGGGCTTGGATGAAACTGACCGGCACCAGGTCGGTCAGCCACACTCCATTCTCTGCCTGATAGAAGGTGAAGCCTTGGGCCTGCATGGCCTGGGTGTCGATCTGCAGGATCACCACCTTGCCGTAACGCTGGCCCACGGCCTTGGCGGTTTCGATTTCCTGGGACAGGTGCACGTGGTGCCGTGAGCCCGGGATCAGCCCCTTCTCATTGATCGAATCCATGAAGCGCGTGGCAGTGCCGTGGTAGAGCACGGCGGGTGGTTGCTTTGCCTCAAGCTGCAATTGCACGGTCTTGTTGGAATGCCCCTGAACGGCACGAATCCGCTGGCCGTCAGCCGAGAGGGCGAAGCGTTTCTTGTCGTTGCCGGCGACTACCTGCTCGATCAGTTCCCGGCTCAGTTGCCGGCCGTCCCTGGCCGCGCCGCCGATCAGCGCGTCGATATCGCCCCAGCCTTCGCTATCCAGTTCCAGGCCGATGGCCTGGGGCTCGTGGCGCAGCACGTAGCTGAGGAACTTGCTGGTGTCCTCGATGACTTTCTTGCTCATGTTCTTCCTTGATAACGGGGGCAGCCGTTGGATTGCGTTCGCCGGCAAGCCAGCTCCTACGGGGGCTGTAGGAGCCGGCTTGCCGGCGAAGGGGGTCGACAGGTCAGCGACGATCAGCAACCACGCCAATCAGCACCAGCACCACCAGTAGCACCGGCGCCAGGCTGTAGTTGTTGAACTGACTCAGGCCGCGGACGATCCACGGCGTGGCATAGATCAGCGCCAGGCCGCTGCCGACCATGCACAGCAGGGCCATCAGCGGGACGCGCAGGGCACCGGCTATGCCGCCCAGGCGTTGCTCGACCCAGCCCTTGATGTCCGCGCCGAACAGCACCAGCAGGCAGCCCACCA
>NZ_MOAK01000080.1:259023-271619 GCF_003732485.1 Pseudomonas protegens | reverse complement strand
GTGGCGAGCAGATCGAGTACCAGATCCATGTGATTTCCTTAGATCAGAAAGTATTGCAGCAGGTCATTGAGGAAGAGTTGCCCGCGGGCCGTGGCCGCCAGGCGTGACGGTTCGACCTGCAACAAGCCGCTTTGTTCGGCCTGGCGCCGACCTTCGGCAAGACTGGCCAGATCCAGGCCGGTGCGTTGGGCGAACAGCGCGGCGTCCACACCGTCGGTGAGGCGCAGGGCGTTCATCAGGAACTCGAACGGCAGCTCCTCGTTGCTCAGGGCCTTCTCGCCGGCCTTGAACGGCTTGGCCGGGTTCAGGTAATCCTTGGGCAAGCGGGTCTTCCAGGTGCGCAGAATGTGCCCGTCCGGGTGGCTGAGCTTGCCGTGGGCACCGGCACCGATGCCAATGAAGTCGCCGAAGCTCCAGTAGTTCAGGTTGTGCCGTGCCGCACGCCCTGGTTGGGCGTAGGCCGAGACTTCGTACTGGGCGTAGCCATGCTCGGCCAGCAGTGCCTGGCCGGCTTCCTGGATATCCCACAGGGTGTCGTCTTCCGGCAGTACCGGCGGCTGGTTCCAGAACACCGTGTTGGGCTCCAGGGTCAGCTGGTACCAGGACAGGTGGGTCGGCTTCATGGCGATGGCCTGGCGCAGATCGCCCAGCGCATCGTCCAGGGACTGATCCGGCAAGCCGTGCATCAGGTCCAGGTTGAAGTTGTCGAACCCGGCCTGGCGCGCCATGCCGGCGGCGCGTATCGCTTCGTCACCGTTGTGGATGCGGCCCAGGGCCTTGAGCTTCTGTTCCTGGAAGCTCTGGATGCCGATGGACAGGCGGTTGATGCCCAGGGCGCGGTAGGCGGTGAATTTTTCCTGCTCGAAGGTCCCGGGGTTGGCTTCCAGGGTGATTTCGATGTCGCTGGCAAACGGGATGCGCTGTTCCACGCCCTTGAGCAGCCGGCCCAGGGCTTGGGCGCTGAACAGACTCGGGGTGCCGCCGCCGAAAAAGATCGAGCTCAGCTCGCGGCCATGGACGGCGTGCAGGTCCAGGTCGAGGTCGGCCAGCAGGGCGTCGACGTACTCTATTTCCGGCAGCGTCGGGCTGGCGGCGTGGGAGTTGAAGTCGCAATAGGGGCATTTGCGTACACACCACGGGATGTGGATGTACAGCGCCAGGGGCGGCAACTGGGGCAGCGCCGCCCGAGGCGTTTGCGCGCCGCCGAGAATCAGCGGCGACGCGGATCGGTCTTGGCTCATTTCAGGCCCAGGCGTTGCCGCAGAATGGCCATGGCGCGGGCGCGGTGGCTGAGCTGGTTTTTCTCCACGGGGCCCAGTTCGGCGCTGGAGCAGTCACGTTCCGGCACCCAGAACAGCGGGTCGTAGCCAAAACCGTGTTCGCCACTGGCGGCAGTCAGGATGCGCCCGTGCCACAGGCCTTCGCAGAGGATCGGCAGCGGATCGTCGGCGTGCCGCACCAGGGCCAGGACGCAGACAAACTGCGCGCCGCGTTGCTCCTCGGGCACATCCTTCAGGGCGTCGAGCAGCTTGGCGTTGTTCGCCGCATCGCCCTGACCGTCGGCATAGCGGGCCGAGTAGATGCCCGGCGCGCCGCCGAGGAAGTCCACCGCCAGGCCCGAGTCGTCCGCCAGTGCCGGCAGGCCGGAAATGCGCGCGGCATTGCGCGCCTTGAGGATGGCGTTTTCGACGAACGACAGACCGGTTTCTTCCGGCTCGACGCTGCTGAACTCGCCGATCGAGCGCAGTTGCACCGAGGCGCCGAGCATGGCCTGGAGTTCTTTGAGTTTGCCGGCGTTGTGGCTGGCCAGTACGAGTTGCGTGAGGTTCATTATTCGCCCGGGAATAGCTCTTGGTTGAAGCTGAAGCTGTTGGTGTCACCGCCCGTTTGCACAGTGATGGTGAACGTACGGTTTTCCTGCTGTTCCACCGGGAACTGGGCGATGTAGTAGATCGCGCCCTGTTCGGTGATCTGGCGGAATTTCAGGGGGATGCTCTTGCTGGTCAGGTCCTTGACCGTACCGCTGACCTGGCCGACCAGCGGTTTGCCGTCCTTGATCAGGGACACGTTGATCACGCCCTGGTTCTTGCTGCGGATCAGCTCCGCCGCCCTGGCGATGTCAGGCTGCAGGTAGGTGGAGTTGAAGGTGTTGTAGTGCACGGTGATGTCGCCAAAGACTTCCTGGCGCTCGCCCTTGATTGGGTCCGCGGCCAGGGCGCTCAGGCTCAGGCAGGCGGCCAATAGAAATGTAACCAGACGTCCCATGGTGGTTCTCCTCGATGCAACGTGGTTTATACCGCGACCTTGTGATCCTGCAGGCCGGGACTGCTGACGCGGTAGATGCCGATCTCTCCCAACAGATTAGGCCATAGCTTACTGGCCCACCCGTGGCGGTGTTGTTGATCGACGGCAAGTCGGTTGATCACCCGGGCTTCACGCTCGCGGCACAGCTCTTCGAAGTCCTCGAAGGTGCAGAAGTGGATGTTCGGCGTGTTGTACCAGGTGTACGGCAGGAACTCCGAGACCGGCATCCGACCCTTGCTGGCCAGGTACCAGCGGCAGCGCCAGTGGCCGAAGTTGGGAAAAGTGATGATGCACTGGCGGCCGACCCGGAGCATTTCGTCGAGAATCTTGTCCGGGTAGTGCACAGCCTGCAGGGCCTGGGTCATGACCACGATATCGAAGCTGTTGCTGGCGAAGTTGCCCAGGCCTTTATCCAGGTCCTGCTCGATCACGTTGATGCCCTTGGCCACGCACTCGGCAATGTTGTCCGGGTCGTTTTCCAGGCCGTAGCCGGTGACTTGCTTGTGTTCCTGCAGCCAGCTCAGCAGCTCGCCGTTACCGCAGCCCAGGTCGAGGACGCGGCTGCCGGCGGGGATCCATTCCTGGATGATTTCCAGATCGGCTCTCATCGTGTCCTCACAAGGTAATGCGGTTCATGTAGTGACTAAACGCCTGCAGGTAGCGCGGGATCGGGATCAGGAAGGCGTCGTGACCCTGGGGTGCATCGATCTCCAGGTAGCAGACGTCCTTGCGCGCCGCCATCAGCGCGTCCACCAGCTCCCGGGAACGGGCCGGGGAGAAGCGCCAGTCGGTGGTGAAGGACATCACGCAGAATTTGGCGGTGGCATGGGCAAAGGTCTTGGCCAGGTCGTCGTCGCAGTTCGCCGCCGGGTCGAAGTAGTCCAGGGCCTTGGTCATCAGCAGGTAGGTATTGGCGTCGAAACGCCCGGAGAACTCCTCGCCCTGATAGCGCAGGTAGCTTTCCACCTGGAATTCGACGCTGTGGAAGTCGTAGTTGAGCTTCTCGCTCTTGAGGCCGCGGCCGAATTTCTCGCCCATGGAGTCATCGGACAGGTAGGTGATGTGCCCCACCATCCGCGCCAGCATCAGCCCACGCTTGGGGATCACCCCTTGTTCCTGGAACGAGCCGCCGTGGAATTCCGGGTCGGTAAGAATCGCCTGGCGCGCCACTTCGTTGAAGGCGATGTTCTGCGCCGAGAGCTTGGGCGCCGAAGCAATGGCCAGGCAGTGCCGTACCCGGTCCGGGTAGGTGATGGTCCATTGCAGGGCCTGCATGCCGCCCAGACTGCCGCCGATCACTGCGGCCCACTGGCTGATGTCCAGGCGATCCGCCAGGCGCGCCTGGCTATGGACCCAGTCTTCCACGGTCAATACCGGGAAGTCGGCGCCGAAGGGCTTGCCGGTGTCCGGATTGAGGCTGCTGGGGCCGGTGGAGCCGTTGCAACCGCCGAGGTTGTTGAGGCTGACCACGAAGAACCTGTTGGTGTCGATGGGTTTGCCGGGGCCGATGCAGCTGTCCCACCAACCGGGCTTGCGGTCATCAACACTGTGGTAGCCGGCGGCGTGATGATGGCCGGACAGGGCGTGGCAGATCAGCACCGCGTTGCTGGCGCTGGCGTTGAGCTGACCATAGGTTTCGTAGATCAGGTCGTAGGCCGGTAGCGCGCGTCCGCAGGCCAGGGCCAGAGGATCGCTGAAGTGCGCTACTTGCGGTGTGACCAGACCAACAGAATCGGGGGGAAAGGCAGTTGGCATCGACCCTGCTCTCATTTAAATGAGGCGTAAGTCTAAAGACCGCTGCTCCCAGCGGCAAGCAAAGCCCGGGGCTGTGTTTGGTTGGGGAAAATGGCGCGGGAGCTTCGCTGGCAAGCCAGCTCCTGCCGCGGACATGGGGCGTAGGAGCCGGCTTGCGGGCGAATCAGGCTGGGCGCGCCAGCCCCGGCAGATCCGGCAGCTTCTTCGGCGCTTGCAGGCGCACGCGCTTCTGCCGATTCAACTCGCCACTGACCAGGCTGACGTTGCTCTTGGGAATGCCGAAAGCCTTGGCCAGGAACGCCATCAAGTGAGCGTTGGCCTTGCCTTCCACGGGCGGGGCGGTGAGGCGGATCTTCAACCGCTCCCCATGCAGGCCAGCGAACTCGTCGCTGCTGGCCTTGGGTTGCAGGTGACAATCGAGGATCAGATCGTCACCGTCCCAGCGGAAATAGCTCATCAGATCAGCCCGAACAACTCAGGGGGCATGAAGGTGTAGAACGCCATGCGTGGAATCAGCCACTGCTGCACCAGCTGGATCACGATGAAGGCCAGGATCGGCGAGATGTCCAGGCCGCCCAGGTTGGGCACGATGCGCCGGAACGGGGCCAGCAGCGGCTCGCTGATCTGATAGGCCAGTTCCGCGCCCGGGCTCTGGCTGCCAGGAGCGACCCAGGACAGGATCACGCTGATGATCATGGCGAAGAACCAGATCTTCAGGAACAGCGCGAAGATGCCGATCGGCGCCCACAACAGCAGTCCCAGGGCATTGAAGGAGATGTGGCTGAGGGTAAGGATGATGGCGAACAGCGCCATTTGTACGATCAGGGCCAGGACCAGCGAGGACATGTCGAGCCCGAACATGCTGGGGATCACCCGGCGCAGGGGTTTGAGCAGTGGCTGGGTGGCACGCACGATGAACTGGCAGATAGGGTTGTAGAAGTTCGCCCGTACCACTTGCAGCATGAAGCGCAGCAGGACCACCAGCAGGTAAAGGCTGCCCAGGGTCTGGATCACAAAAATGGCAGCGTCGTTGAGTCCGAACATTATCGATTCCTTTGTAGGGGCGAGTTAACGACCGAGTTGTTCGGCCATTTCGGCCGAGCGGTGCGCGGCGGCACCCAATGCTTTTTCCACCAGGGCTTCAAAGCCGTTGGCCTGGAACGATTTGATCGCGGCTTCCGTGGTGCCGGCCGGCGACGTCACGCGGCGGCGCAGCTCGGCGGCGTCGACGTCACTGGACACCGCCATGTGGGCTGCGCCCAGGGCGGTCTGCAGGGTCAGTTGGGCGGCGGTTTCCCGAGGCAGGCCGAGCTTTTCGCCAGCGGCGGTCATGGCTTCGATCAGCAGGAAGAAATACGCCGGGCCGCTGCCGGACACGGCGGTCACTGCGTCCAGTTGCTGCTCTTGATCCAGCCACAGGGCGATGCCCACGGCGGACAGCAGTTCCTCGGCCTGATGGCGCTGTTCAGGGCTGACCTGGGCGGTGGCATACAGGCCGCTGACGCCTTGGCGCAGCAGGGCCGGGGTATTGGGCATGCAGCGCACGATCGGTTGCTCGCCGAGCCAGTGGTTCATGCTGGCGCAGGTGATACCGGCAGCGATGGAAACCACCAGTTGCTGAGGCTGCAGGCTCGGGCGCAGGGCTTCGCACACGGCTTTCATGGCCTGGGGCTTGACCGCCAGGACGATCACGTCGACGCCGGCGATGGCTTCGGCGTTGTCGGCGAACACCTGGATGCCGTGTTCGGCAGCCACCTTGGCCCGGGTTTCGGCGCCAGGGTCGCTGGCACGGATCTGTGCTGCCTCAAGGCCTTTGGCCCGCAGGCCACCAATGAGGCTGGCCGCCATGTTGCCGGCACCGATAAAAGCGATACGAGTCGTGTTCATGACAGGTCCTTATGAGAGGTCAGTGTCAGTCGCATCAGGACTGACTGTAGTCGCGGGCACCAAACAGTGCGGTACCGATCCGCACCCAGGTGGCGCCTTGGGCGATGGCCGCTTCGAGGTCGTGGCTCATGCCCATGGAGAGGGTGTCCAGGGGCAGCTTGAGGCTGTCCCGCAGTTGGTTGTTCAAGGTCTGCACCGCAGCGAAGGCGGCTTCCTGGGCGGCACGGTCCTCGGTGGGCTCGGGAATCGCCATCAGCCCACGCAATTGCAGGCGTGGCAAGGCGCTGATGGCGCTGGCCAGGGCCGGCAGGTCGGCCGGAGCACAGCCGGACTTGCTGGCTTCGCCACTGACATTCACCTGGATGCAGATGTTCAGCGGTGGCAGCCCGGCGGGGCGTTGCTCGGACAGGCGTTGTGCGATTTTCAAGCGATCCACGGAATGCACCCAGGCAAAATGCTCGGCAATGGCGCGAGTCTTGTTCGACTGAATGGGGCCGATGAAGTGCCAACTCAAGGGCAGGTCCGCCAGTTCCTGTTGTTTGCCCAGGGCTTCTTGCAGGTAGTTCTCGCCGAAGTCCCGCAGGCCGGCGGCATAGGCTTCGCGCAAGGCGGCGGCGGGTTTGGTCTTGCTCACGGCCAGCAGCATGACGCTGTCCGGGGCACGCTGTACGGCCTGGCAGGCGCTGCGGATACGCTCGGCTAGCCGGGCAATGTTGTCTGCTATCGTGGACATTCGATTTCTTCTCAAAAGTACCGGCGACCGGGAGCCTGTGACCTTGGCCGCCAACCGCCGCATGAATCCACCAGACCCTGATTGTCGACCGGCCCGAGCATCGCTCAAGGGCCGCGCCGGTCATTGCCCGGCATGGCGGCTGGGTCTGAAGCTCGCGGCATTCTACTGGAATTGGGGGGCACTATGGACATCACCGAACTCCTGACCTTGAGCGTCTCCCGGGGCGCTTCCGACCTGCATCTGTCTGCCGGACTGGCGCCGATGTTGCGCGTTGATGGCGATATTCGTCCGCTCGACAGCCCGGCCCTGGATGCACAGCAGGTGCTGGCCCTGATGCATGGCCTGATGAGCGAACCTCAGCGGCAGGTGTTCGCCAGCCAGCAGGATCTGGACTTCGCCTATGAACTGCCGGGTGTGGCGCGGTTCCGGGTCAATGCTTTCCAGCATGCTCGGGGAGCGGGGGCGGTGTTGCGCTTGATCCCATCACGGGTACAGAGCCTGGAAGCGTTGGGGCTGGGGCAAGTGTTTCAGCAGATTGCCGAGGCGCCCCGAGGGCTGGTGCTGGTCACCGGGCCCACCGGCAGCGGCAAGTCCACCACCCTGGCGGCGATGATCGATCACCTGAACCGGCATCGGCAGCAGCACATCCTCACCCTCGAAGACCCCATCGAGTTCATTCATCCGCAGAAAAACTGCCTCATCCACCAGCGCGAAATAGCGCGTGATACCCGCAGTTTCGCCACCGCCTTGCGTGCCGCGCTGCGGGAGGACCCGGACGTGATTCTGCTGGGAGAGTTGCGCGACCTGGGCAGCATTCGCCTGGCCCTGACCGCCGCCGAAACCGGGCATCTGGTGTTCGCCACCCTGCACACTTCATCCGCGGCCAAGAGCATCGACCGGCTGGTGGACGTATTCCCGGGAGAGGAAAAGGCCCTGGTGCGCTCGATGCTGGCCGAGTCGCTGCAGGCGGTCATTGCCCAGGTGTTGCTGAAGAGGGTCGGCGGTGGGCGGGTGGCGGCCCACGAAATCATGCTGGGCAATGCAGCGATCCGTAACCTGATCCGCGAGGACAAGGTGGCGCAGATGTATTCGGCGATCCAGACCGGTGGAGCCCAGGGCATGCGCACCCTGGACATGAGTCTCAAGGCATTGCTGGGGCAGGGGCTGATCAGCCGTGAGCAGGCGCGGGAGCAGGCACGAATGCCGGAGAGCTTTTGACGGGGCTGGAAATGCATTCGCCGGCAAGCCGGCTCCTACAGGTGGGCGTAGGAGCCGGATTGCCGGCGAATGGGCGAATCAGCAGATTAGCGCTGCACGACCCGCAGAGGTGCCTGTTCCTTGGGCAGTACCCGCTTGGCAACCACGTAGTGGCTCTGCCAGTAGGGTTTCTTCAGGGTGTCGATGGTCACCGCCTTGCCGCGCCGCGGGGCGTGGATAAAGCGGTCCTCGCCCAGGTAGATGGCGACGTGGTTGACCTTGCGGCTCTTGATGTTGAAGAACAGCAGATCGCCCGGCTTCAGGTCCTTGCGCTCGACCTTCTGCCCGTGGCCGCTGGCCATGGCGTTGGAGGTGCGGGGCAGGTCCACGGCGGCGACGTCATTGAAGGCGTAGCGCACCAGGCCGCTGCAATCGAAGCCTTTACTTGGGCTGCTGCCGCCCCAACGATAGGGGGTGCCCAGCACATTGACCGCACGGCTGAGGACAGTGGTGCTTGGCCGGCCGGCGTTGTTGGCCACCAGCTTGCTGTCGGCCTTGCTCAGGCGGGTGGGGTGCTTGATGGTGGTCTTGTTCTTGGCGGTGACCGTCGAAACATGGGATTTCGGGGTGTAGCCATTAACGTTGGGAAGTCGTTGCTCACGGTTGGTGGCGTGGGCGGCCAGTGGCATTAATAGGCAAATGGTTAGCCATGTCTTGAAAAAGGGTCGCATTAGGCAAGGCTCTTATTTGGTTAGCGCGCAACTTTATAACAGCTTTCAGGTCACTTCCGTGGCCGTTTGTCGATTCAACCTTGGGGTCAACTTCGGCAAAGAGGTGGCAACTTGACGCAGAAAACCGTCAGAAGTCAGGCAGTACAAGGCTTTGGCGGAACAGAAGGTAACATTGTCCACACGTCGAAAGCCTGTAAAAAAGTCACAAAGTTTTTAAGAATATTTATCTATCACCCAGCAAGAGGCTCTTAATGAACACCTATCGTCAGGATGCATCCACCCATGACACCCACAGCAAGGTGATCGGTTACCTGTTGTGGATTTTCGGTTTTACCGGCGCTCACCGCTTCTATTACGGCAAGCCGGTGACCGGGACCATCTGGTTCTTCACCCTCGGTCTATTGGGCATTGGCTGGTTGATCGACTTGTTCCTGATCCCGTCCATGGATCGGGAAGCGGACTTGCGCTTTACCTCTGGTCCTGTGGAATACAGCGTGGCCTGGATTCTGCTGACCTTCCTCGGGGTTTTCGGCGTGCACCGCATGTACCAGGGCAAATGGCTGAGCGGGGTGATCTACCTGTTCACCGGCGGCTTGTTCTTCCTGGGAGTGCTGTACGACTTCTGGACTCTGAACGATCAGGTCTCCCTGGAAAACGCCAAACGCCGCTGACGAATCAAGCCGGCCCCACGTAGGAGCCGGCTCGCCGGGCGACACCGGCGCTGCAGACCTCAGCCCTGATAGCTGATATGCCCATCCACCAGGGTGTAGCGCACCGCACCTGGCAGGCTATGGCCGAGGAACGGGCAGTTCTCGCCCTTGGACAGCCAGCGCTCGCCGGCCACGGTGGAGCTGGCCGGGTCGAACAGCACCAGGTCCGCTGCGCCACTTTCCACCAGCTTGCCCGCCGGCAGGCGCAAGGCCTCGGCCGGACCGGCGCTGAGGCGCGCCAGCAGGGTCGGCAGGTCCAGCAAACCGTCCTGAACCAGGGTCAGGGCCAGTGGCAGCAGCAGTTCGACGCTGCTGATGCCCGGCTCGGTGGCACCGAATGGCGCCAGCTTGGCATCGCGTTCATGGGGCTGGTGATGGCTGGAGATGGCTTGCACCACCCCGGACTTCACCGCTTCACGCAGGGCATCACGGTCGGCCCGCGAACGCAGCGGCGGTTGCACGTGATACAGGCTGGAGAAGTCGATCAGCGCCTCATCGGTCAGGATCAGCTGGTACAAGGCAACATCGGCGGTCACTGGCAGGCCGCGGGCCTGGGCCTGGGCAATCAGTTCCACGCCCCGGGCGCTGGTCAGTTGGCTGAAGTGAGCGCGCACGCCGCTTTGCTCCACCAGTAACAGGTCCCGGGCCAGGGCCACGGTTTCCGCGCTTTCGGGAATCCCCGGCAAGCCGAGGAAACTCGCGGTGGGGCCTTCGTGGGCCAGGCCGCCTTCGGCCAGGTCGCGGTCCTGGGAGTGGAAGATCACTGTCAGGTCGAAGGTGGCGGCGTATTCCAGGGCACGGCACAGGGTGCGGGTGCTGCGGAAGCCTTCCAGGCCATTGCCGAAGGCCACGCAGCCGGCGTCGCGCAGGGCAATCAGCTCGGCCAGTTGTTCGCCGTCCAGGCCCTTGCTCAAGGCCCCGATGGGGAAGACTTTGCTGTTGCCGGCTTCCCGGGCGCGGTCGAGGATCAGTTCGGCCACGGCCGAGGTATCCAGTACCGGTTTGGTATGCGGCGGGCAGCACAGGCTGGTGACGCCACCGGCGGCGGCGGCGCGGGTTTCGCTGGCAATGCTGCCCTTGCGGCTGTAGCCCGGCTCGCGCAAGGCGACGCTCAGGTCCACCAGACCGGGCGCGGCCACCAGGCCCTTGGCGTCGATGGTAGTGACGGCATTGAAACCGCCGGGCGCGGCGCCGATGGCAACAATCTTGCCGGCTTCCAGGTGCAGATCGGTGGTTTGATCCAGGCCACTGCTTGGATCGATGACGCGGGCGCCGAGAATGCTGAGCTTCACTGGGCGTTCTCCTGCTCGAATTGTCGCTGGGCGGTCTGCCCGCTCATGGCCATGGACAGTACCGCCATGCGCACTGCAATGCCGTAGGTCACCTGGTTGAGGATCACCGAGTGCGGACCGTCGGCCACCGCCGATTCGATTTCCACACCGCGGTTGATCGGGCCCGGGTGCATGACGATGGCGTCGGGCTTGGCCCCGGCCAGGCGTGCGGTGGTCAGGCCGAACAGGCGGTAGAACTCGCCTTCGCTGGGCAGCAGGCCGCCCTGCATGCGCTCACGTTGCAGGCGCAGCATGATCACCACGTCCACGTCTTTCAGGCCTTCGGTCATGTCGGTGTAGACCTTGACCCCGTATTGTTCGATGCCGATGGGCAGCAGGGTTTTCGGTGCAATCACGCGAATGTCAGGGCAGCCGAGGGTTTTCAGCGCCAGCATGTTGGAGCGTGCTACCCGCGAGTGCAGGATGTCGCCGACGATGGCCACCGAGAGGTTCTCGAAACCGCCCTTGTGCCGGCGGATGGTCAGCATGTCGAGCATGCCCTGGGTCGGGTGGGCGTGACGGCCGTCGCCGCCGTTGATGATCGCCACCTGGGGGCACACGTGTTCGGCGATGAAGTGCGCGGCACCGGAGTCGCCGTGGCGCACCACGAACATGTCGGCGGCCATGGCTTCCAGGTTGCGCAGGGTGTCCAGCAGGGTTTCACCCTTGCTCGCCGAGGAGGTCGAGACATTCAGGGTGATCACGTCCGCCGACAGGCGCTGGGCTGCCAGTTCGAAGGTGGTGCGGGTACGGGTGGAGTTCTCGAAGAACACGTTGCACACGGTCTTGCCGCGCAGCAGCGGGACTTTCTTTACCGCCCGGGCGCCGACTTCGAGGAAGGAGTCGGCGGTGTCGAGGATTTCTGTCAGCAGCTCGCGGTTCAGGCCGTCGAGGGACAGGAAATGGCGCAGCTGGCCCTGATCGTTGAGCTGCAGCGGGCGCTTGGCGTCTAGAGGCGTCATCGCAATGGACTCTTAAAAGGGCGAGTTAGAGGGCGAGGTCTTGGAGCTCGAGTTGAAGCGGCGCAGGACCGGACAATTTTACCCGCTCGTGGGCGGCCAGCGACAGGGTTGCACCCACCACATTCGGACGAATCGGCAGTTCGGCGGCGTTCAGGTCCAGCAGGCAGACCAGGGTCACGCTGGCCGGACGGCCATAGTCGAACAACTCGTTGAGGGCGGCGCGGATGGTCCGGCCGCTCATCAGCACGTCGTCGATCAGCACCAGGTGCTGGCCTTCGATCTCGAACGGCAGTTCCGAAGGGCGAACTTGCGGGTGCAGGCCGTTCTGGCTGAAGTCGTCGCGGTAGAAGGACACATCCAGGGTGCCCAGGGGCGCGTCGCTGCCCAGGGCTTCCAACAGGGCCTGGGCCACCCACACGCCACCGGTACGGATACCGATGAAGCGTGGCTCGCTGATGGCGCGCTGGGCCAGGTGGGCGTTGAGATCAGTGGCCATCTGGCTGATCAGGGCGGCGGGATTGGGCAGGCTCATGGTGGCTCCTTCGTGGGCTCGCGCCTGCTGCCGGGCAGCAGGGCACGGGAACTTACGGCTGGTGTTGGGCCAGGAGGCGCGCAGCTTTGGGCCGCGCATCTTCAGGATTCGGGATCTCAGGTATTCAACAGCGTGGCGTTTTCGTCGAGCCAGCCCTGCAGCAGCAGGGCCGCGGCGATCGCGTCTACCGGGTTGTCGCGGTAACTGCCTTTCTGCCCGCCCCGGGCCAGGCGTTCGCCCTTGGCCTCGAAGGTGGTCAGGCGTTCATCGTGGGTATAGAAGGGCACATTGAAGCGGCCGTTCAGGCGCCGGGCGAATTTTTCGGCGCGCGCGCACATGTCGCTGGGGCTGCCGTCCATGTTCAGGGGCAGGCCCACCACTACGGCGTCGGGTTTCCACTCCTTGATCAGCGCTTCCACCTGATTCCAGTCCGGCACGCCGTTCTGCGCCTTCA
>NZ_MOAK01000080.1:258029-258971 GCF_003732485.1 Pseudomonas protegens | reverse complement strand
CTGCTTGGTGCCGTAGTCGAAGCCGAGGATCAGTCGCAAGGCCATCAGGCGTGCCCCGCCTGGCTGGTGAGCAGGCTGAGGTTGACCCCCAGGTGCCGGGCGGCGGCTTCCAGGCGCAATTCGCTGCTGGTGTTGAACAGGATGTCGGCGTCGAAGGGGCAGGTCAGCCAGGCGTTGTCCGCCAGCTCGGCTTCCAGTTGTCCGGCTTCCCAGCCGGCATAGCCCAGGGCGATCAGGCTCTTGGCCGGGCCCACGCCGTCGGCGATGGCGAACAGCACATCCTGGGAGGTGGACAGGGACAGCCCTTCGAACTCCACCGTGGCCTGGTAGATCGGGCCGTTGGGGTGCAGGACAAAGCCGCGATCGGTCTGCACCGGGCCGCCGCTGAAGATGGGCACGTGCTGGCACAGCAGCGACGGTTCTTCGTTGGGGCGCAATTGTTCGAGGATATCGGCCAGGCTCAGGTCCAGGGGCCGATTGATCACCAGGCCCATGGCACCGCTGGCATTGTGCTCGACGATATAGGTCAACGTCTGGGCAAAATTCGGGTCGGCCATATGCGGCATGGCGATCAGGAAGTGATGCTTGAGATAGCTGGGGCTGACATTTTTCATGAGCGCTAGTGTGGCGGTGGCGGGCCCGGCTGACAAGCGCAACCCTGTGCAGGCGCTGGCTTGCCAGCAAAGGTGTCGTTGGCGTGCCTCTTCGCCGGCAAGCCGGCTCCTGCGGGGGGACGTTGGTGTTTACGCCTGTCTGGCAGGGGCGGATCAGTTGCTGGACAGTTTGTCGCCCCGGGCGAAGCGCCAGGTGCGGATGATTTCCAGGCGGTCGATGTCCGACAGGTCGCCGGTGAAGGGGGCGAACGGCGCCGCCAGGCGCACGATGCGTTGGGCGGCCTGGTCCAGCAGTGGCTGGCCGGAGGACTCCAGCACCAGCACTTCA
>NZ_MOAK01000080.1:231956-257970 GCF_003732485.1 Pseudomonas protegens | reverse complement strand
CTGCTTGCGCCGGGCTTCCTCGGGGTAGTTGAGGTTGCCGATGCGCTCGACCTTCTTGCGCCATTCGTCCTTATACCAGGCGCCCTTGTCGCGCATGGTGGAGGCGGCGCTCAGGCGGTGGATGCGTGGACGCTTGGCGTACAGCTGCTGTTCGTTGGCCAGCTCGGCTTCCAGGCTGGAAATCTCGCTGGACAGTTGAGAGCTGTCGAAAGTCGGGGTGGCGGCCTTGGGCGTGGGGTCCTTCTTGACCTCTTCACGCTGGGTCACGGTCTTTTTCGGCTTGGGCGCGGTGGTGGCCACGGCCGCCTTGGGTGCGGTTTCCTTGACTTCAGGTTTGACCGACGGCGGTGGCACGACCTTTTTCACCGAGTTGTCCTGGAAGGGGGCGACTTCGGTGGTTTTCGGAATGGCCTTCTTGTCCAGGGTGCCGCTGCCTTCCTGGTTGTCCTGGGCGAGGAAGTCGGCCTTCTTCGGCTTGGTTTCGCTCTTGAAGGTGGCCAGGGTGATTTCCAGGGTCTTGCTGATCGCCTTGGGTTCGGCGAAGGAAAACCCCAGGCCGAGAATCAGTGCCAGGTGCAGGAGCGCCGCCAGGAACAGGGTAAATCCCAGGCGATCGGCCGCGCGCACGCCGCTATGGGCCAGCTCGGGGGGCAGGTCGGACGGAAGGCTCATCGACGGTTCGACATCACAGGAGGCATTACACAACCAACATCACGGTTTCACAGGCGGCGCATGATAACGCAATGTTGGTTGGTGCTTGGTTGTTCTACATCACTTGGCTTTGAGCTTCTGATCGATGGCATCCATCAGCAGCGCGCCGATGTTGGTGCCGAAGGCATTGTCGATTTCACGGATGCAGGTGGGGCTGGTGACGTTGATTTCCGTCAGGTGCTCGCCGATCACGTCGAGGCCGACGAACAGCAGGCCCTTGGCCCGCAGGGTCGGGCCGACCTGAGCGGCAATCCAGCGATCCTTGTCGCTCAGTGGACGGGCTTCGCCACGACCGCCGGCGGCCAGGTTGCCGCGGGTTTCACCGGCGGCGGGGATGCGCGCCAGGCAGTAATCCACCGGTTCGCCATCGATCATCAGGATGCGCTTGTCGCCGTCCTTGATGGCCGGCAGGTAGGCCTGGGCCATGATCTGCTGGCTGCCGAGCACGGTCAGGGTTTCCAGGATCACCGACAGGTTCGGGTCGCCGGCGCGGTGACGGAAGATCGAGGTGCCGCCCATGCCGTCCAGAGGCTTGAGAATCACATCGCCATGCTGGGCCGCGAACTCGCGCAATACATCGGCGCGACGGCTGACCACGGTGGGCGGGGTGCACTGGGGGAACAGGGTGGCAAACAGCTTTTCATTGCAGTCGCGCAGACTCTGGGGCTTGTTCACCACCAGCACGCCTGCGCTTTCGGCCTGTTCCAGCAGGTAGGTGGAGTAGACGAACTCCATGTCGAAGGGCGGGTCCTTGCGCATCAGGATCACGTCCAGATCGCTCAGGGGGCAGTCGATTTCGGCGTCCAGCTCGAACCATTTCTCCGGGTTGGCGAATACCTGCAATGGCCGCATGCGTGCCCGGGCCACGCCGGCGCCCTGGTACAGGTCGCGCTGCTCCATATAGAAGAGAGTCCAGCCGCGCTCCTGGGCGGCCAGCAGCATGGCCAGCGAGCTGTCCTTCTTGTAGGAGATGCTGGCGATAGGGTCCATGACAATCCCGACGCGAACGCTCATGGGTGGATTCCTTTAAGAAAATGAGTGGGAGCAAGGCAAAAAAAGTGGCGTCAGAGTGGCGCTGACAGGGGCCTGGGTCAAGGAAAAACCACAGCCTGGCGTGGTCCATAGATTGCAGGGGGGAGAGTGTGCTAAAAAGGCTCGCATGCCGGGCCGAAGCCTTGAAGTTCAAGGGTTTGGGGCGTTGGCCAGCGGTACCGGATCAAATCATTCGCTGGGGCGATGGCAGAGCAGATATGGAACAGCATTCCAACGCCTTGAAGGTGATGGTGATCGACGATTCGAAGACGATTCGCCGCACGGCCGAAATGCTGCTGAAGAACGTCGGCTGTGAAGTCATTACCGCAGTGGACGGCTTCGAAGCGCTGTCGAAGATCGTCGACCACCACCCCGGAATCATTTTCGTCGACATCATGATGCCGCGGCTCGACGGTTATCAGACCTGTGCGCTGGTGAAGAATCACAGCGCTTTCAAGTCCATTCCCGTGATCATGCTGTCCTCCAAGGACGGCCTGTTCGACAAGGCCAAGGGGCGCATCGTCGGCTCCGATCAGTTTTTGACCAAACCCTTCAGCAAGGAAGAACTGCTGAGCGCAATCAAGGCCCACGTTCCGGACTTTGTCGCGCTTGCGCCACAGTAGACACGCACAACGGCGTCCGGCCAGCGGGCTGCGCGCCTATACCGTATGGGGAAGACCATGGCTCGTATTCTGATCGTCGATGACTCGCCGACTGAAATGTACAAACTCACCGGCATGCTGGAAAAGCACGGCCATGAAGTGCTCAAGGCCGAGAACGGTGCCGACGGCGTGGCCCTGGCCCGGGAAGAAAAACCCGACGCCGTGCTGATGGACATCGTCATGCCCGGCCTCAATGGCTTCCAGGCCACCCGCCAGCTGACCAAGGACGCCGAGACCAGCCATATCCCGGTGATCATCATCACCACCAAGGATCAGGAAACCGACAAGGTCTGGGGCACCCGCCAGGGCGCCAAGGACTACCTGACCAAGCCGGTGGACGAAGAGACCCTGATCAAGACCCTGAACAACGTCCTGGCCGGCTGACCGCCCCGGCCATGAGCGAATCCCAGACCGCCTTCGAGCTGCTGCTGGAGATCGACCAGCGCTGTCGCCTGCTGGCCGCCGACCTGCCGTCCCAGGAAACCCGCCAGCACAGTTGGAGCGGTATCGGTTTCCGCCTGGGCGAGCACTGGTACGTCGCGGCCATGGGCGAGATCAGCGAAGTCCTGCACGAGCCGCGCTACACCCTGCTGCCCGGGGTCAAGCCCTGGGTCAAGGGCGTGGCCAACCTGCGCGGACGCCTGCTGCCGATCATGGACCTGTGCGGTTTTTTCGGTCATGAACTGTCGCCCCTGCGCAAGCAGCGGCGGGTGCTGGTGGTGGAGTACAAGGAATTGTTCGCCGGCCTGCTGGTGGATGAGGTGGCCGGCCTGCAGCACTTTGCCCAGGACAGCCTGGAGCCCGGCCTTGGCGGGTTCTGCGACGCTGCGATCGATCCCTACCTGCAAGGGCTGTTTCGTCGTGATCAGGTCTGGCAGGTGTTCAGCCCCTTTGCCCTGGCCCGTTCTTCCGGGTTCCTGGAGGTGGCGGCGTGAATGATTGCCCGGTGCCTGTGCAGCCCCTTTGCAGTGCCACGGCAGGCTCGTGCCTTCCTGGATCAACCCATGCTGCCCTGGCGATGCGTGCGTCCCGGGGACTCGAATGCGGGACCGCCCGCTCGCCACAGGCCTGATCGATGACCAAAGCCAAAACCGGAAAGCCCCTGGAAGGCTCCCGCAGTCGCTCGCAGATCATCGTGCTGTTCATCGCACTGATCGTGTTCATCATGCTGCTGTTCGCCAACTTCGCTTACCTCAATACCCAGGCCACCTACGACAAGCAGTACATCGGCCATGCCGGCGAGCTGCGGGTGCTGTCCCAGCGCATCGCCAAGAACGCCACCGAGGCGGCGGCGGGCAAGGCCGCGGCGTTCAAGCTGCTGGGGGATGCGCGCAACGACTTTGCCCAGCGCTGGGGCTATCTGAAGAAGGGCGACCCGGCCACTGGCCTGCCCGGCGCCCCGGTGGTCCTGCGTCAGGAAATGCGCGCCGTGCAGCTGGACTGGGAAAAACTGCTGAAGAACACCGATGCGATCCTGGCCAGCGAACAGACTGTGCTGTCCCTGCATCAGGTGGCCGCGACCCTGGCGGAAACCGTGCCGCAGTTGCAAGTGGAATACGAGAAGGTGGTGGAGATCCTGCTCCAGCGCGGCGCCCCGGCAGCCCAGGTGGCCATGGCCCAGCGCCAGTCGCTGTTGGCCGAACGGATTCTCGGTGCGGTGAATACGGTGCTGGCCGGCGATGAAAACGCCGTGCAGGCCGCCGATACCTTTGGCCGCGATGCCGCGCGTTTCGGCCAGGTGCTCAACGGCATGCTGCAAGGCAACCCCGGACTGAAGATCAGCCAGGTCGAAGACCTCGACGCCCGGTCCCGTCTGGCGGAGATTTCCGAACTGTTCGAATTCGTTTCCGGTTCCGTGGACGAGATTCTCGAAACCTCTCCCGAGCTGTTCCAGGTGCGCGAATCGGCGAGCAACATCTTCAGCCTGTCCCAGACCCTGCTGGACGAAGCTTCGCTGCTGGCCACCGGCTTCGAGAACCTGGCCGGCAGCCGCAAGCTGGACACCATCGGTGGCTACGTCCTGGGCCTGCTGGCACTGGCGTCGATCATTCTCATCGGCTTGGTGATGGTCCGCGAAACCAACCGCCAGTTGCGGGAAACCGCCGAGAAGAACGAGCGCAACCAGAACGCGATCATGCGTCTACTGGATGAGATCGAGGACCTGGCGGACGGCGATCTGACGGTGACCGCCTCGGTCACCGAGGACTTCACCGGCACCATTGCCGACTCCATCAACTATTCCGTCGACCAACTGCGGGACCTGGTGGCCACCATCAACCTTACCGCCGGCCAGGTGGCCGGCGCGGTGCAGGAAACCCAGGCCACCGCCATGCAGCTGGCGGAAGCCTCGGAGCATCAGGCGCAGCAGATTTCCGAAGCCTCCACAGCGATCAACGACATCGCCCAGTCCATCGACCAGGTCTCGGCCACCGCTGCGGAGTCCTCGGCGGTGGCCGAGCGCTCGGTGGAAATCGCCAACAAGGGCAACGAGGTGGTGCACAACACCATCCACGGCATGGACAACATTCGTGAACAGATCCAGGACACCGCCAAGCGCATCAAGCGCCTGGGCGAGTCCTCCCAGGAAATCGGCGATATCGTCAGCCTGATCGACGACATTGCCGACCAGACCAACATCCTGGCCCTCAACGCGGCGATCCAGGCCTCCATGGCCGGCGATGCCGGGCGCGGTTTTGCCGTGGTCGCCGATGAAGTGCAGCGCCTGGCGGAGCGCTCCTCGGCGGCCACCCGGCAGATCGAGACCCTGGTGCGGGCGATCCAGACCGACACCAACGAAGCGGTGATCTCCATGGAGCAGACCACCACCGAAGTGGTGCGTGGCGCGCGTCTGGCTCAGGACGCCGGCGTGGCCCTGGAAGAAATCGAGGGCGTATCCAAGACCCTGGCGGCGCTGATCCAGAGCATCTCCAATGCGGCCCAGCAACAGACCTCCTCGGCCGGACAGATTTCCCTGACCATGAACGTGATCCAGCAGATCACCTCGCAAACCTCGTCCGGCTCCACCGCGACCGCCGAGAGCATCGGCAACCTGGCGAAGATGGCCAGCCAACTGCGTCGCTCTGTGTCCGGCTTTACCCTGCCGGCGAGCCGGGGACCGGCCCCGAATGACAACCGCTGACGCTGGGAACCCGTTTGCGATCTGGCGAGCACAGAAGGTTTTGACTGGAGTGGTTATGGTTGACCGGCATGACTATGTGGCCCTGGAATGGGTCAAGGGCGAAATTGCCGAGACCTTGAAACAGGCCTATCAGGCACTGGAGCACCTGGCGGACGATCCCCAGGCCCTGGATGCCCTCGACCAGTGCCTGGAGGGGATTCATCAGGTCCATGGCAGCCTGCAGATGGTGGAGTTCTACGGTGCCGCGCTGCTGGCCGAGGAGATGGAGAAACTCGCCCTGGCCCTGCAGCAACAGCGGGTGGCCCAGCGTGACGAAGCCCTGCGCCTGCTGCGCCAGGCCATCAGCCAGTTGCCCCAGTACCTGGACCGGGTGCAGAGCGCCCGGCGCGACTTGCCTCTGGTGGTACTGCCGCTGCTCAACGACCTGCGCAGTGCCCGGGGCGAAAGCCTGCTGTCGGAAACCAGCCTGTTCAGCCCGCAATTGCCCAGCCTGCCGCCGCTTTCCGACAAGGTCCTGGCGGCCCTGGAGCCCCTGGAGTTCCCGACCCAGTTGCGCAAGCTGCGACACATGCTGCAGACCGCGCTGGTGGACTTGCTGCGTGAGCAGGACGCCGAAAGTTGCCTGGGCCACATGGCCAAGGTCTTCGAGCGCCTGGAGGCCCTGTGCCAGGATGCACCGCTGGCGCCTTTGTGGCATATCGCCTCGGCCCTGGTGGAAGGCATGCGCCAGAACGAAATCGCCAACAGTCCGGCGGTGCGCAGCCTGCTCAAGGACGCCGACAAGGAACTCAAGCGGCTCCTGGAGCAGGGCATGCCCGGCATCAACCAGGCGGCTCCCGCTGAGTTGCTCAAGAGCCTGTTGTTCTACATCGCCAAGGCGCGCCATCCCACCCCATTGATGCTGACCATGAAAGAACGTTACGGACTGGACGATGCCTTGCCCGACAGCGCGGTGGTCGACGAGGAGCGGGCCCGCATGGCCGGCCCCGATCGCGACGCCATGCGTTCGGTGCTGGCGGCGTTGTGCGACGGCCTGGTGCGGGTCAAGGAGCGCCTCGATCTGTTCGTGCGCAGCGATCGCCAGCACGCCGGCGACCTGGACAGCCTGCTGTCGCCGTTGCGGCAGATCGCCGACACCCTGGCGGTGCTGGGGTTCGGCCAGCCGCGCAAGGTGATCATCGACCAGTTGGCGGTGGTCCAGAGCCTGGCTCAGGGCCAGCGTGCGCCGGACGACGCGGTGTTGATGGATGTGGCCGGTGCCCTGTTGTATGTCGAGGCGACCCTGGCCGGGATGGTCGGCACTGTGGAACCGGAGAGTCGCGAAGAAAGCCGCCTGCCCACCACCGACCTGACCCAGATCCACCAACTGGTGATCAGGGAGGCGCGACTCTGCCTGCAGCAGGCCAAGGACCTGATCATCGAGTGCATCGAAGGTGACTGGGAGCGCGAGCTGCTGGTTTCGGTGCCGGAGCTGCTGACTCAGGTACGCGGTGCCCTGGCGATGATTCCGCTGCCCCGTGCGGCCAGCCTGATGGAGGCCTGCAACCAGTTCATCATCGAGCATCTGCTGCTGGCGCAGCCCCGCCCGGACTGGCAGCAACTGGACCACCTGGCTGACGTGATCACCAGCCTGGAGTACTACCTGGAGCGCTTGAGCGAGGACCATGAAGCCCCGGGGGAAAAGATCCTCGACGTTGCCGAGCAAGGCCTGGCCGCCCTCGGTTACGTACCGGTGGAACAGGTGCCGTTGCTGGATCAGCCCCTGAGTCACAGCGAGGCCCAGGTGATGCAGGACCTGGATGATCCCCAGGTGGTGCAGTCCCTGGGGGATGTGCTGGCGGTGCCGGTATCGGCCCTCAACCCGCCGGCCCTGATCACCCCGGGCAGTCTGCTGCCGCCACCTCGGGACGAGGAGCCCGTGGACGACGAGCTGCGGGAAGTGTTCCTCGAAGAAACCGAGGAAGTGCTGGAAATGCTCCGCGAGTACCTGCCGCGCTGGGCGGCCGATCCCCAGGGCAAGTCCGCCCTGAGTGAGTTGCGCCGGGCCTTTCATACCCTCAAGGGCAGCGGCCGCATGGTGCGAGCGCTGGTGCTGGGGGAACTGGCCTGGGCAGTGGAGAACCTCCTCAATCGAGTACTGGAACATAGCGTGGCTCCCGGCACTGAGGTCCTGCAACTGATGGAGGACACGCTGGAGCTGTTGCCTGAGCTGATTGCCGAATTCGCCGCTCAGGCCCAGCGTCAGCGCGATGATGTCGATCGCCTGGCGGCGCGTGCCCATGCCCTGGCCAAGGGCGCCGAGGAGCCTGCCAGCGTGCCACCGGACGACGACGCCCTCGACCCGCAATTGCTGGAAATCTTCCGCACCGAGGCCCAGACCCACCTGGACAGCCTCAACCGCTTTCTCGATCAGGCCGCCGAGCACGTGCCGCTGCAGGCCAGCGACGAACTGCAGCGTGCCCTGCACACCCTCAAGGGCAGCGCCTCCATGGCCGGAGTGCTGCCCATCGCCGAACTGGCCGGGCCCTTCGATCAACTGGCCCGGGAGTACCGGGCGCACCTGATTCCCCTGGACCTGGATGAAGTGGAACTGTTGCTGGAGGCCGAAGGCCTGCTGCGCCGTGGCTTGCGGCAGCTGGACAGTGATCCGCTGGCGCCCATCGACGGTGCCCGTTCATTGGTCGGCCGCGTCCTGGCGCTGCTGGGGGAGCGTCTGGAAGCCCTGCTCAACGCCCCGGACAGTGCCCCTCGGGGCAAGCGCGATCCGCAACTGATCAATAACTTCCTGGCCCAGGGCATGGACATCCTGCTGGATGCCGAAAGCCTGTTGCGGCGCTGGCAGCAGCATCCCGGCGAGCGCCAGGAGCTCAGCGCCTTGCTGGACGAACTGACCACCCTCGGTGAAGGCGCTCACCTGGCCGACCTGCATCCGGTGGATGAGCTGTGCGAGGCCCTGCTCGATCTCTATGGCGCCGTGGAGGAAAGCAGCCTGGCGGTCAGCGAGGGCTTCTTCCAGGAAGCCGAAAGCGCCCATGAGGCCTTGATCAACATGCTCGACGAACTGGCGGCGGGCCAGGAAGTCAGCCCGCGCCCGGAGCGAGTCGAGGCCCTGCGCGCACTGCTGCACCAGGGTCTCGATCCGTCCGCCACCGGCTTGATCAGGAGCGATGGCAGTCGCGTCCTGAGTATCAGTGAGCTGGGGGCGGCCACCGCTCGCCTGGAGCAGGCTTCAGCGCCTGTGCAAGCCGATGACGAGATCGTCGAGATCTTCCTCGAAGAAGCGGTGGATATCCTCGAAAGCGCCGACCAGGCCTTGCAGCGCTGGTTGGCCGATCCCGACAATGCTGCACCGCTGTCGTCCCTGCAGCGAGACATGCATACCCTCAAGGGCGGTGCGCGCATGGCCGAAGTGGCCCCGGTGGCGGAACTGGCCCATGAGCTGGAGTCGCTGTACGAGGGGCTGGTGGACCGGCGCTACAGCCACAGTCAGCACCTGGGGCTGCTATTGCGCAGCAGCCATGAGCAATTGGCGCTGCTGCTGGAGCAATTGCAGGGGCCGCGGCCGCTGGACGATTCCCGGGCTCAGGTCGATGCCGTGCGGGCCTATCGGCAGCAGGCCGCGAGCCCTGCGGAGCTGGCGCCGAGCACGGCGCAGGAAGACAGTGCCGGCCAGGATCCGGAGCTGCTGGAGATCTTCCTCGAAGAGGGCTTCGACATCATCGACAGCTCCGCCGCGGCCCTGGGCCGCTGGCAGGCCGACCCCCAGGCCCGCCAGGAAGTGGAAACCCTGCTGCGGGACCTGCACACCCTCAAGGGCGGTGCGCGGATGGTGGAAATTACCCCCATCGGCGATCTGGCCCACGAGCTGGAGTTTCTCCTCGAAGGCCTGTCGGCCGGCCAGCTGCAACCCAGCCCGGCGCTGTTCACCCTGTTGCAGAAAAGTCACGACCGCCTGGCGCAGATGCTCGACGCAGCCCGGGCCGGCCAGCCCATCGAGGCGGCGCAGAAACTCATCGACGCCATCCACGACCTGAGCCATCCCCGTGTGCCGTCCACACCTGGTGTGCCAACCCCGCTACCGGTGAGCAAGCCCGAGCCTGTCGCACCCGTTGCGGAAGCGGCGGCAGCCGGGGACATGGTCAAGGTATCGGCGGAGTTGCTGGACGACCTGGTGAACCTGGCCGGGGAGACGTCGATCTTCCGTGGCCGCATCGAACAACAGGTCAACGATGCCCGGGTGGCCCTCGGCGAAATGGAAACCACCATCGAACGGATGCGCGACCAGTTGCGCCGCCTGGACACCGAGACCCAGGGACGGATTCTCAGCCGCCAGCAGGTGGAGGCCGAACGCCTGGGCTACGAGGAGTTCGACCCCCTGGAAATGGATCGGCACTCGCAGTTGCAGCAACTGTCCCGGGCCCTGTTCGAGTCGGCTTCGGACTTGCTGGACCTCAAGGAAACCCTCGACCGGCGCAACCATGACGCCGAGAACCTGTTGCAGCAGCAGGGGCGCATCAATACCGAGTTGCAGGAAGGCCTGATGCGCACCCGCATGGTGCCTTTCGAACGCATGGTGCCAAGGCTCAAGCGCATCGTGCGCCAAGTGGCCGAAGAGTTGGGCAAGGACGTGGAATTCGTGGTGGGCAACGCCGAGGGGGAAATGGACCGCAACGTCCTCGAACGCATGGTCGCGCCCCTGGAGCACATGCTGCGCAACGCCGTGGACCACGGCCTGGAATCCGTCGAGGCGCGGCTGGCCGCCGGCAAGCCGCGACAGGGGCGGATCACCCTCGACCTGTCCCGGGAGGGTGGCGACATCATCTTCGACATGCGCGACGACGGTGCCGGAGTGCCCCTGGAGGCGGTACGCAAGAAGGCCATCAAGCGCGGCCTGCTGGACCCGCAGTCTCCCATCAGCGACCGCGAGGTGCTGCAGTTCATCATGCAGCCGGGCTTTTCCACCGCCGAGAAGATCACCCAGATCTCCGGGCGCGGCGTGGGCATGGACGTGGTCCATGAAGAAGTGCGCCAACTGGGCGGCAGCATGAGCATCGATTCGGTTGCCGGCCAGGGTGTGCATTTCCGTATTCGCTTGCCATTCACCGTCTCGGTCAACCGGGCATTGATGGTGCAGTGCGCCGACGAGCAGTACGCCATCCCGCTGAACACCGTGGAAGGCATAGTCCGGGTGCTGCCGGGTGAACTGGACGCCTATTACCAACTCGACCCGCCGCGCTATGAATACGCCGGCCAGCGTTATGACCTGTGCTACCTGGGGGAGCTGCTGCACACCGTGCCGCGGCCCAAACTCCTGGGCCAGGTGTTGCCGTTGCCGGTGCTGCTGGTGCACTGCAACGACCAGCGCATTGCGGTGCAGGTGGACACCACGGCCGGCACCCGGGAGATCGTGGTCAAGAGCCTGGGGCCACAGTTCGCGGCGGTGCAGGGCCTGTCCGGGGCGACCATTCTTGGCGATGGCCGGGTGGTGCTGATTCTCGACCTGCTGGCGCATATCCGCGCACAGCAGCTGCAGGCGCCCCTGCCGCGTCCGGCCGGGGAGGAAGCGGTCAGCGAGGTGGAGCCGCCACGGCCGATGCTGGTGCTGGTGGTGGATGACTCGGTCACCGTGCGCAAGGTCACCAGCCGCTTGCTGGAGCGCCACGGCATGAACGTGCTCACCGCCAAGGATGGAGTCGATGCCATGGCCGTGCTGGCCGAGCACACCCCGGACCTGATGCTGCTGGATATCGAAATGCCGCGCATGGACGGCTTCGAAGTGGCGATCCAAGTGCGCAACGATCCCCGTCTGCAGCGCTTGCCGATCATCATGATCACTTCCCGTACCGGTCAGAAACACCGTGACCGGGCCATGGCCATTGGCGTCAACGACTACCTCGGCAAGCCTTATCAAGAGTCGGTGTTGCTGGAAAGCATCGCCCTGTGGAGCAAGAACCATGCTTGATCACCGCTCCAGCACCCTCACCGGGCTGTTGTTGCCCCTGGCCGACCGCACCCTGATCCTGCCGAATGTCGCGGTGGCCGAGTTGATCGACTACCAGCAGGGCGCCTTCGACCTGGACTCGCCACCCTGGTACCAGGGCCGGGTGCACTGGCGCGAGCGGCGGATTCCGTTGATCAGCTTCGAATCGGCCTGTGGCAACAAGACCGTGATCGGCGAGCGGGCTCGCATTGTTGTGCTCAATGCCCTGGGCGGGCGCCCGGAACTGAAGTTCATCGCCTTGCTGGTGCAGGGCATTCCCCGCTCCTGCAAGCTCGACAGCCAACTGAGCTATGTCGACGTGCCCCTGGCGCCCCTGGAGAAAGCGGCGGTGCAGGTGGCCGAGCTGGTGGCCAAGGTGCCGGATCTGCTGGCGCTGGAAGAGTTGCTGGTGGAGGGCCTTGAGGGCCTCTTCGCCGGCAAGCCGGCTCCTGCACAAAAACGCCTGTAGGCGCTGGCTGGCCGGCGAAAGCAGCGCTTCAGGCAGTACGCAACCTGTCCCGCACTTCCATCAGCGCATAGCCCAGCAGGTTCAGGCCGCGCCATTGCTCCGGCCGGCTGGCCTTGGCGTCGTCGGCGGCCAGGCCAATGCCCCAGATCCGGTCCACCGGGCTGGCTTCCACCAGCACCTGATCCCGGGTGGACAGCAAGTACTCGCCCAGGGCCGCGTGCTGGCTGAACTTGGCCAGGTTGCCCCGCACCACGATGTCGAAGCGCGCCTCGGTCCAGCGGGCGTCGTCGAAACCGCGCACCTCACGGCCCAGTTGCTTGACGTCGGCGGGTGTCACCGCCTTGAGAATGCGCCCGTGGGTTTCCCGGTCGTCGAACAGCAGGGCCTTGCCGGCCATCATGAAGTGCTCGGCGCTGGGATAGTGGATGCCCTCGATCTCGAAGCCGGCGTCAAACCACTGGCTGAAGCAACTCGGGGAAATGCGTCCGTCCCGGGTCGGCTGGTGCCCCCAGAACATCAGGTAGTCGGGCTGCAGGCCGTGCGTGATCTGTTCCAGCAGCGCCTGGTTCGAGCGAATCGGTGTGTCCATGCTGACTCTCATCATTGTCTGCTCAGGCCATGGGTTGGCCGGTCCGGTGGGCATTGTGTACCGAGAGCGAGAAAGGGCGCCATTGGCACAGCAATCGTTACGCTCAGCGTAACTATCCAGCGCCGGGCTTGATTGATGCCCCAGGGTTTCACTCCTATGGTGACTGCCACGACAGCGAACCCGTGGAGTGAGCATGACAACAACAATACCCCCCGACGCGCGCTGGTCGCGGCGGCGCAGCGAAAAGCAGCGGCGCCTCGAACAGGTGCGGGCCATCGCCGATGGCGTGGTGTTGCCGAGCGACAAGATTGTCGCTGCCCTGGAAGCCCTGATCCTGCCCGGCGACCGGGTGGTGCTGGAGGGCAATAATCAGAAGCAGGCGGACTTCCTGTCTCGGTCCCTGGCCAAGGCCGACCCGGCCAAGCTGCATGATCTGCACATGATCATGCCCAGCGTCGGCCGTTCCGAGCACCTGGACCTGTTCGAGCGCGGCATCGCCCGCAAGCTGGACTTTTCCTTTGCCGGCACCCAGAGCCTGCGCATCAGTCAGTTGCTGGAAGACGGGCTGCTGGAAGTCGGCGCCATTCATACCTACATCGAACTCTATGCACGGCTGGTGGTGGACCTGATCCCCAATGTGGTGCTGTCCGCCGGGTTCATGGCCGACCGCGCCGGCAACATCTACACCGGCCCCAGCACCGAGGACACCCCGGCGCTGATCGAACCGGCGGCTTTCAGCGACGGCATTGTCATCGTTCAGGTCAACCAGTTGGTGGACGATGTCAGCGAGCTGCCCCGGGTCGACATTCCCGCCTCCTGGGTCGACTTCGTGGTGGTGGCCGACAAGCCGTTCTACATCGAACCGCTGTTCACCCGCGATCCACGGCATATCAAGCCGGTGCATGTGTTGATGGCGATGATGGCGATCCGCGGCATCTACGAAAAACACAATGTGCAGTCGCTGAACCACGGCATCGGTTTCAACACCGCGGCCATCGAGCTGATCCTGCCAACCTACGGTGAGTCCCTGGGGCTGAAGGGCAAGATCTGCCGCAACTGGACCCTCAATCCCCATCCGACCCTGATCCCGGCCATTGAAAGCGGCTGGGTGGAAAGTGTGCATTGCTTCGGCACTGAACTGGGCATGGAGAACTACATCGCTGCCCGCCCGGACGTGTTCTTCACCGGTCGTGACGGCTCCCTGCGTTCCAACCGGATGTTCTGCCAGCTGGCCGGGCAATACGCGGTGGACCTGTTTATCGGCGCCACCTTGCAGGTGGACGGCGACGGCCACTCTTCCACCGTGACCCGCGGCCGTCTGGCCGGATTCGGCGGGGCGCCGAACATGGGCCACGACCCGCGCGGGCGGCGCCACGGCACTCCGGCCTGGCTGGACATGCGTGTCGACCCGAGCGATGCGCCCCAGGCCATGCTGGAGCGGGGCAAGAAGCTGGTGGTGCAGATGGTGGAAACCTTCCAGGAAGGCGGCAAACCGACCTTTGTCGAAACCCTGGATGCTGTGGAAGTGGCGCGCAAGAGCGGCATGCCCCTGGCGCCGATCATGATCTACGGCGACGACGTCACTCACTTGCTCACCGAGGAAGGCATCGCCTACCTGTACAAGGCCCGCTCCCTGGAGGAGCGCCAGGCGATGATCGCTGCGGTGGCCGGGGTCACGGCCATCGGCTTGCGGCACAACCCCAAGGACACCGCCCGCATGCGTCGTGAAGGGCTGATCGCCTTGCCCGAAGACCTCGGCATCCGTCGTACCGACGCCAGCCGCGAGCTGTTGGCAGCGAAAAGCGTCGCCGATCTGGTGGAGTGGTCGGGTGGTCTGTACAACCCGCCCGCCAAGTTCAGGAGCTGGTAATGCACGCATTCAACCTGCAATCACAGACCCTGAGTCTGGCCGAACGCCTGGCGGACCTGGCGGTGGACGCGCTGATCGACGAGGCCGACCTGTCGCCCAAGCCGGCCCTGGTGGACCGACGCGGCAATGGTGCCCATACCGATCTGCACCTGGGCTTGATGCATGCTTCGGCCCTGTCACTGTGGCCGGCCTTCAAGGAAATGGCCGAAGCGGCGCTGGAGTTCGGTGAAGTCGGCCTGCCTCTGCGCGAAGCCCTGGGCCGCATCGGCCGCGAAGGCGAGCAGGCCATGCTCGCCACCACGGCGGGGGTGAATACCCATCGCGGGGCGATCTGGGCCCTGGGCCTGCTGGTGGCCGCCGCTGCGCTGGAGCCTCAAGCCACAGGCGCCGGCAGTGTTGCACTGCGGGCCGCGCGTCTGGCCCTGCTGGAGGATCGTTACGCACCACGGCCCTTGAGTCATGGCGCCCAGGTGGCTTTGCGCTACGGCGTGCGCGGCGCTCGGGAAGAAGCCCAGCAAGGCTTCCCCGCGGTGCTGCAATGGGGGCTGCCCCAGCTCAAGCGCAGCCGCGCCCAGGGCCATGGCGAACAGAACGCCCGGCTCGATGCCTTGCTGGCGATCATGAGCCGTCTGGCGGACACCTGCGTGCTGTACCGCGCCGGTGAGCAAGGCTTGCAGGCCATGCAGCAGGGCGCCCGGGCGGTGCTCGATGCCGGCGGCAGTGCCAGCCTCGCCGGTCGTCGGCGTTTGCATGAGCTGGACCTGCAACTGCTGACCTTGAATGCCTCGCCCGGCGGTGCCGCTGATTTGCTGGCGGCCAGCCTGCTGTTGGACCGGATCGAATCCGCCGACGCCTTTATCCAGGGAGCGCTGTAATGGAAACCTTGTCTTTTGAATTCCCCGCCGGCCAGCCCGGTCGTGGCCGCGCCCTGGTGGGCTGTGTTGGCTCCGGCGACCTGGAAGTGCTGCTGGAGCCGGGTCAGCCCGGCAAATTGACCATCCAGGTCCAGACCTCGGTGAATGGCAGCGCCCCGCGCTGGCAGCACCTGTTCGAGCGCATGTTCGATGGCCAGACGCCGCCGGCGCTGCTGATCGACATCCATGATTTCGGCGCCACTCCCGGGGTGGTGCGCCTGCGCCTGGAACAGGGCTTCGAGGAGATCGGCCATGACTGACAGCGCACGTTTGTTGAGCAAGCACAGCTTCGTCGAACTGGGCGCCCGGCAGCGGGCCCGGGCCTTGCTGGATGCCGGCAGTTTTCGCGAGCTGCTGGATCCTTTCCAGCGGGTCATGTCGCCCTGGCTGGCGCGTCAGGGCGTGGTGCCCCAGGCCGACGACGGCGTGGTGATCGCCAAGGGCCGCATCGCCGGTTTGCCGGTGGTGATTGCCGCCATCGAAGGCGCGTTCCAGGGCGGCAGCCTGGGTGAAGTGGGCGGGGCGAAGATCGCCGGGGCCCTGGAGCTGGCCGCCGAGGACAACCGCAACGGCATCCCGACCCGCGCCGTGCTGCTGCTGGAAACCGGTGGCGTGCGCTTGCAGGAAGCCAACCTCGGGCTGGCGGCGATTGCCGACATCCATGGGGCAATCGTCGATCTGCGCCAGTACCAGCCGGTGATCGGTCTGGTGGCCGGCAGCGTCGGCTGTTTTGGCGGCATGTCGATTGCCGCCGGGCTGTGCAGTTATCTCGTGGTCACCCAGGAAGCGCGCCTGGGGCTCAACGGCCCGCAGGTGATCGAGCAGGAAGCGGGGCTTGAGGAATACGACTCCCGGGACCGGCCGTTCATCTGGAGCCTGACCGGCGGCGAGCAGCGTTTCGCCAGTGGCCTGGTGGACCGTTACGTGGCCGACGATGTGGCGCAGATCCAGGCTCAGGTCCGCGAGTTGCTGGCCCTTGGCTTGCCCGAGCGGCAGCGCAGCCGCGAGGCTGATCTGTACCTGCAACGTCTGGCCCGCCTGGACACGGCACCGCAGATTGATGCGGCGACGGTTCGCGATCTGTATCAAGGAGACCGCTCATGAGTGCTTGTTCCCTGAGGGGCCTGAACTGGCTCCAGGCCTTGAGTGGCGGTGCCGCTCCGGTTGCTGGCCTGCCGCCATCGTTGCGGGTGGCCGACGCCGAGCTGGGTGGTCAGCCGGCCCGCTTTATCGCCGTGGTGGCCGACCCGGAAAATCGCTTTCCCCGCGCCCGCCAGGGTGAAGTCGGACTGCTGGAAGGCTGGGGCCTGGCCAAGGCCGTGGAGGAGCTGATCAGCGCTGACCGCGATCAGCCCCACAAGCGAGCGCTGATCGCCATTGTCGATGTGCCGAGCCAGGCCTATGGCCGTCGCGAAGAGGCCCTGGGCATTCATCAGGCCCTGGCTGCGGCGGCCGACAGCTACGCCCGGGCGCGGCTGGCCGGGCACCCGGTGATTGCCCTGTTGGTGGGCAAGGCCATGTCCGGGGCCTTTCTGGCCCACGGTTATCAGGCCAACCGCTTGATCGCCCTGCGCGATCCCGGGGTGATGGTGCATGCCATGGGCAAGGCGTCGGCGGCGCGGGTCACCCTGCGCAGTGTCGAGGAGCTGGAAGCCCTGGCCGCCAGCGTGCCGCCCATGGCCTATGACATCGACAGCTACGCAGGTCTCGGGCTGCTCTGGGAAACCCTCTCGGTCAGGCAGATCGAACAGCCGACGGTGGAGGATCTGACGGTCGTCCAGGAATGCCTGCTGGCGGCGATTGCCGATGTGCGGGCCAAGGGTGTCGACCTCGGCAGTCGCCTGGGGGCGGTGAATCGGGCGGCGTCGAGCCGGGTCCGCCAATTGCTGCGGGAACAGTGGTGAGCGGGCTCGGCCCTTGGCTGCCCCACGATCTGCTCTGGGGCATGACCCCCGGGCAGCTGGCGACCGATGCTCCGGACTGGGCCTTTGCGGTACTGGAGGCCGGGCAGCCGGTGGTGGTGCGGCGGGCCCTGGCCGCCCCCGGGCTGATCGCCGTGGGGCTGCGGGGCACTTCCCGGGAGCAGCGCTATCCGGCGCTGCTGGCGCTGGAGTCGGTGCAGCGGGGCGTGCGTCCTGAGGACCTGTGCCATGTGCCTTTTTCACAGCCCTGGCCGGCGCTCCGGGCGCTGCAGCAACTGCGCAGTGCACTGGACGCTCTGGGCCTGGTCTGGGGCGTCAGTGGCAGTGCCGGTTTCGAGCTGGCCTCTGGCGTCCCGGCGTTGCATCAACTGAGTGATCTGGATCTGATCCTGCGCACCGACGAGCCTTTTACCCGGCTCCGGGCCCGAGAGCTGCTGGGGCTGCTGGACAGCGCTGGTTGCCCGGTGGACCTGCAATTGCAGGTGCCGGCCGGGGCACTGGCTCTGCGCGAGTGGGCGGGGTCGGCGCAACGCGTGCTGCTCAAGAGTGCCCGGGGCGCCAGGCTGGTGAGCGATCCCTGGTGCGCCCTGGAGTGTGCCGCATGAGCAGCTTGCTGGTGTTTCCCGGCCAGGGGGCGCAGCAGCCCGGGATGCTCCGGCGCTTGCCGCAGAGCCCCGAGGTACAGGCTTGCCTGCAAGAAGCCAGCGAGGTGCTGGGCGAGGATGTGCTGACTCTGGATTGCGCAGAAGCCCTGGCCACCACCCGCGCGGTGCAGTTGTGCCTGCTGATAGCCGGGGTGGCCAGCGCTCGGACCCTGCTGCGCTCGGAAGCCACCGTGAACTATGTGGCGGGCCTGTCCATTGGCGCCTATCCGGCGGCGGTGGTGGCCGGGGCCCTGGAGTTCGCCGACGCCTTGCGGTTGGTGAGCCTGCGGGGCGAACTGATGCAGCAGGCTTATCCACAGGGTTATGGCATGACCGCGTTGATCGGCCTGGATCTGGGCGCGGTGGAAGGACTGCTGGCCCAGGTCCACAGCCCGCAGATGCCGGTGTACCTGGCCAATATCAATGCCGACAACCAAGTGGTGATCGCCGGCAGCGATGCCGCCATGCAAGCCGTGGCCGAGCTGGCCCGGGGTTGCGGGGTCGGTGTGACCAGGCGCCTGGCCGTCAGCGTGCCGTCCCATTGCCCGCTGCTGGAACACCCGGCCCGGACCCTGGCCGGCGCTTTTGCCGCGGTGTCCTTGCAGGTGCCCAGGCTGGGCTACCTGAGTGGCAGCCGGGCGCGGCCGATGCGCTCGGTGGAACAGCTGCGCGATGACCTGGCCTTCAACATGTGCCGGGTCGTGGATTGGCGCGGCACCGTGCAAGGCGCCTACGAGCGCGGGGTGCGCCTGCAGATCGAACTGCCGCCCGGCGCGGTGCTCACCGGACTGGCACGCCGGGTGTTTGAACAGGGTTCAGTGATCGCCTTCGACGGCGCGCGCCTGGACACCTTGCAGGCGCTGTTGCGTGAGGAGGGAAGCCGCGACCGATAGAGCACCGACTCAGGCTGACGAAGCACAAGAACAACAACTTCGACGATGCACTTTGAGGACAACGACAATGATTATCTACGGTGTGGCCTTGCTGGCGATCTGTACGCTGGCGGGCGTGATTATCGGTGACATGCTCGGCGTGTTGCTGGGAGTGAAGTCCAACGTCGGCGGAGTCGGTATCGCCATGATCCTGCTGATCTGCGCGCGTCTGTGGATGCAAAAGCGCGGCGGCATGACCAAGGATTGCGAGATGGGCGTCGGCTTCTGGGGTGCCATGTACATCCCGGTGGTGGTGGCCATGGCCGCCCAGCAGAACGTGGTCACCGCGTTGCACGGCGGGCCCGTTGCCGTGTTGGCCGCCATTGGTTCGGTGGTGCTCTGCGGTTGCACCATTGCCTTGATCAGCCGGACCCACAAGGGCGAGCCATTGCCGGCCGAGCCGTTGGAGCCGGGCGCTGACGCCGCTCCGGCAGGGGGGCGCTGACATGTGGGATCTGATCGAGAAAGGCCTGGAACACAATGGTCTGGTCACGGCCTTCGCTTTCGTCGGGGTGATCATGTGGATCTCGGTGCTGCTGTCCAAGCGCCTGACATTCGGCCGGATTCACGGCTCGGCGATCGCTATCGTCATCGGTCTGGTGCTGGCCTGGGTCGGCGGCACCGTGACCGGTGGACAGAAGGGCCTGGCGGATCTGGCGTTGTTCTCCGGTATCGGCCTGATGGGCGGGGCCATGTTGCGGGACTTTGCCATCGTCGCCACGGCCTTTGAGGTGCAGGCCACCGAGGCGCGCAAGGCCGGGATGATCGGCGCAGTGGCGCTGCTCCTGGGCACGGTGCTGCCGTTCATTGTCGGTGCGAGCATTGCCTGGGCTTTTGGTTACCGCGATGCGGTGAGCATGACCACCATCGGCGCGGGGGCGGTGACCTACATCGTCGGCCCGGTGACCGGCGCGGCCATTGGTGCCAGTTCCGATGTGGTGGCTCTGTCGATTGCCACGGGCCTGATCAAGGCCATCCTGGTGATGGTGGGCACGCCGATGGCGGCGCGCTGGATGGGCCTGGACAATCCACGTTCGGCGATGGTCTTTGGCGGTCTGGCCGGCACGGTCAGCGGGGTGACGGCGGGGCTTGCGGCAACCGACCGGCGACTGGTGCCTTACGGCGCCTTGACGGCAACCTTCCACACCGGCCTGGGTTGCCTGCTGGGGCCGTCGCTGCTGTTCTTCATCGTCCGCGGCCTGGTGGGCTAACCCCCTGTAGGAGCCCGGCGAAGAGGCCCGTGAGGCACACGCTGTTCTTGCGGACGCCTTCGCTGGCAAGCCAGCTCCTACGGGGCGCGGTGTCAGGACGAGCCCTGGCGGTTGGCGTACATCCGGCATTCGGCCAGGAGCGCCAAGAGGTTCGGGTCGCGCTCCTTGGCCTTGAGAAACACCACACCGATATGCTGCTGCAGGCGGTAGCGCGCCTGCAGCGGTATCAGTTTCACGCGGTTCTCATACACCGCCGCGATCCTCCCCGGCAGCAATGCATAACCCACCCCGGAGCTGACCATGCTCAGCAGGGTGAAGATGTCGTTGACCTGCATCGCCACCTTGGGTTCGAACCCCGCCTGCTTGAACACCCGCACCCCGTCCTGATGGGTGGCAAAGCCCTGGGTCAGGGTGATGAAGGTGGCGTCGCGCACGTCGGCCAGGTCCACTTCGCTCTGCTGGGCAAAGGGCGAATCGGCGGGGGTGGCGAGAAAAATGTCATCGGAAAACAACGGCAGTTGCTCGCAGTCCGGGTCGTGGGCGCTGTCGTCCAGGGAAATCAGGATGGCGTCTACTTCCATGTTCTTGAGCTTGTACAACAGGTCGATGTTGGAGCCCAGGATCAGGTCGATGTTCAGTTCGCTGCGGCGCAGCTTCAGGCCCATGATCAGCTGCGGCACGGTTTTCACCGTCAGCGAGTAAAGCGCGCCGAGCTTGAAACGTTCTGCCGAGAAGCCCGCGGCTTCGCGGGTCAGGCGCACGCTCTCGACCACGTCCTGGATCAGTTTCTGGGCCCGCTCTTCCAGGACGAAGGCGCTTTCCAGCGGCGTCAGGTTGCGCCCCTCATGCTTGAACAGCGGGCAGCGCAGAGCGTTTTCCAGGGAGTGGATGGCCCGGTGCACGCTGACATTGCTGGTCTGCAACTCGGCGGCGGCGCGGGCCAGGTTGCCGGTGCGCATGAAGGCCAGAAACACTTCGAGCTTTTTCAGGGTCAACTCTTCGTCGATGAGCATGGTCCGGACTCTGCTGAGGAGGGGCTGATGATGCCCGATCGGTCAGGACGTGGCCGCTGGTTTTTTCTCGGCCGCGCCCCAATAGACATATTGCGCTTTCAAGCTGCAGGCCTGAGCCTTGCGTGTTTTTTCAATGTTTCAAGGGTGAGCGACTGATGTATCACGGAGAAAGATTCAACGCCTGGACCCACCTGCTGGGGGCAATCGCGGCGTTTATCGGCGGCATCTGGCTGGTGGTGCTGGCCAGCCTCGATGGCAGCCCGTGGAAGATCGTCAGCGTGGCGATCTATTCCTTCACCTTGCTGGTGCTCTACAGCGTGTCCACGGTCTACCACAGCGTGCGTGGGCGGGCCAAAGGCATCATGCAGAAGGTCGATCACTTTTCCATCTATCTGCTGATTGCCGGCAGTTATACGCCGTTCTGCCTGGTGACCCTGCGCGGGCCCTGGGGCTGGACCCTGTTCGGGATTGTCTGGGGGTTGGCGCTGATTGGCATCCTCCAGGAGATCAAGCCGCGTTCCGAGGCGCGAATTCTTTCCATCGTGATCTACGCGGTTATGGGCTGGATCGTGCTGGTGGCGGTCAAGCCGTTGCTGGCGGCCTTGGGGCCTGCCGGTTTTGCCTGGCTGGCCTCGGGAGGGGTGCTGTACACCGTGGGCATCATCTTCTTTGCCCTGGATAGCCGCCTGCGCCATGCCCACGGCATCTGGCATCTGTTCGTGATCGCCGGCAGCCTGCTGCACTTCATCGCCATCCTGTTCTACGTCCTGTAGGGGCCGGCTGGCCGGCGCAGCGGGTCCTCTGGATTTGCGCCGGGCTGGCGGACGCTTTCGCTGGCAAGCCAGCTCCTACGGGGCGGGGTGTTGTGGATTGGTGTAGGAGCCGGCTTGCCGGCGAAGAGGCCCTCTGGATTTGCACCTTGCTGGCGGACGCCTTCGCTGGCAAGCCAGCTCCTACGGGGTGGGGCGTTGTGGATTGGTGTAGGGGCCTGCTTGCCGGCGAAGAGGCCCTCTGGATTTGCACCCTGCTGGCGGACGCCTTCGCTGGCAAGCCAGCTCCTACAAAGGGCGGTCCAGTTGGGCCTGGGCCTGGCGGGCGAAGATTTCCAGCAGGCTGGCCAGGGTGTGGGGCGGCGGTTCTGCGGCACGGGTCACGGCGTACAGGGTGATCGGCAGCGGCGGGCTCAAGGGGCGGATAGCGGTGCTGGCCGTTGAGGCGCCCAGGGCGGTAAAGGGGTCGATCAAGGCCAGCCCGGCGCCGGACTCGACCATGGCCCGGGCCAGGGAATAGGTCTGCACGGCAATGCTCACCCGCGGCGGCGGCTCCACCGACTTGAGGTAGCTGTCGAGCCGGGCCGACAACGGGTCGGCGCTGCTCAGGCCAATCAGCGGCGCGTCCGCCAGCTCCTGCAGCGCCAGGGGCTGGCCGCGGCGGTGCTCGGGCCAGAAGCCCAGCGGTGCCAGGGCCACCAGCACACCCTGGGCCAGGGGTTGGGCGCTCAGGCCCGGGTGATCCGGGGGTTGCAGGGTCAGCGCCAGGTCGATTTCGCGCATCAGCAGGTTCTGTACCAGTTCGCGGCTATGGGCGCTGGACAGTTCACACAGGCTGTCCGGGTAAAGGCGGGTCCATTCACTGATGGCTGGCGGCAGCAAGGCCAGGGCCAGGGCCGGGGTGGCGCCGATGCGCAGGCTGTGGCCCGGCGCCCGGCGCAGGTTCTGGGCCAGGCGCCGTACCCCTTGCAGGCTTTCGCTGACCTTGTCCACTTCCCGTTCCAGCTCCAGGGCTTCCGGGGTTGGTTGCAACTTGCCCCGCACCCGCAGGAACAACGGGAAACCCAACTGCAGTTCGGCGTGCTGCAAAACCTTGGTCACTGCCGGCTGGGAGACATGCAGCAACTGCGCTGCGCCGCTGATGGAGCCGGTCTGGCGGATGGCCTGGAAAATCTCGATATGACGAAGGCGCATGGGGCAGTCCATAACCTTTGTTTATGGGAGGTCCATCTTTATTCATTGTCCGGCGCCTGTCACCTGCCCCTAACCTTGGGCCATCGACCAACAGGCCAGGGGCAGTCATGAGTCAGCGGGTTTGCATCATTGGAGGGGGCGTCATCGGTTTGGCCAGTGCCTACGCCCTGGTCCGCCAGGGGTTCGAGGTGACCCTGGTGGAGGCCCAGGAGTCCCTGGGCAGCCAGACCAGCTTCGCCAACGGCGGGCAGCTGTCCTATCGCTATGTGGCGCCTCTGGCCGATGCCGGAGTGCCCTGGCAGGCCCTGGGCTGGATGCTCAAGGGCGACTCTCCGCTCAAGCTGCGGCCACGCCTGGACCCGGCGCAGTGGCGCTGGCTGGCGGGGTTCCTCGGTGCTTGCCGGCACTCGGTGAACCGGCGCAATGGCGCGCACCTGCTGCGCCTGGCGCTGCTCAGCCAGAGCACCCTGCAAAGCTGGCGCGAAGAGGATGGCCTACAAGGCTTCGACTGGCGGCGCAACGGCAAGCTGGTGACTTTCCGCGAGCAAAAAAGCTTCGAGCACGCCCGGCACAACCTGGCGGACAGCGGCCAGCAACAGGTGCTTTGCGCCGCCGAATGCACGGCCCTGGAACCGGCCCTGGGGGATACGCCCTTCGTCGGCGGTATCTATACCCCGGATGAAGAAGTGGCCGACTGCCACGCCTTCTGCCAGCAACTGGCCACGCGGCTGCGCGCTTCCGGGCGCTGCGAAATCCTTCTGGGCCAGCGGGTGCGGGGCATTCACCAGGGGGGGGATAAGGTCCAGGCCATCGACCTGGGGGAGCGCGTGTTGCCGGTGGACCAACTGGTGCTGGCTGCCGGGCACCGTAGCGCCGAACTGCGCCTGCCCGGGCTCCAGCTGCCGCTTTATCCGCTCAAGGGCTACAGCCTCAGCGTGCCCATCGGCCCGCAGCACCGGGCGCCAGACATCAGCATCACCGATTACAACCGCAAGATCGTCTATGCGCGCATCGGCCAGCAACTGCGGGTGGCGGCCATGGTCGACATCGTCGGCTTCGACCCGGCGCCAGACCCCGGCCGCCTGGCCCTGATGCGCCGTCAGGCGGCCCAGACCTTTGCCGAGGCCGGCGACTATCAGGCTGCCGTGGAATGGGCCGGCATGCGTCCGGCTACCCCCAGCGGCGTACCGCTGATCGGGGCCACTGCCTACCGCAACCTGTGGCTCAACCTCGGCCACGGCGCGCTGGGGTTCACCCTGGCCTGCGGCAGCGGCCAATTGCTGGGCGAACTGATCGGCCAGCGCTCCACCAGTATCGACATGCAGGGCCTGACGCCCCGCGTTGCCTGAACGTTAAAAGGAGTCTTCAGATGAGTATCCAGCGTATCCACAGCAACGAGCGCCTGAGTGGCGCGGTGACCTTTGCCGGATTGGTGTTTCTTTCCGGGCAGGTGCCGGGGGCCAGCAGCGATATCGGCGGCCAGACCCGCGAGGTGCTGGAAAAGATCGACGCCTTGCTGGCCGAGGCCGGCAGCGACAAGGAGCACCTGCTCAGCGCGACGATCTACCTCAAGGACATCCAGGCCGATTTCGCGGTGATGAACGAAGTCTGGTCGGCCTGGCTGTCCCCCGGCCAGGCGCCGGCGCGCACCACCTTGCAGGCGGCCCTGGCGCGCCCGCAGATCCTTGTCGAAATCAGCATCATCGCGGCCCGCCGCTAACTGCCCTTACCCACAACGGAGAATAACAATGCATAAGATCACGTTGCTCGGCTGCACCTTGGGGCTGCTGTTCAGCGCCATGTCCCAGGCCAATGAAGCGCCTCTGCAGGGCACCCTGGCCAAGATCGCCAACAGCGCCAGTATTACCTTGGGTTATCGCGATGCCTCGGTGCCCTTTTCCTACGTGGGGGATAACAGCGGCAAGCCCATGGGCTATTCCGTGGAGCTGGCGAGCAAGGTGGTGGAGCGCATCCAGCAGCAGTTGCACCTGCCCAACCTGAAGGTGAAATACAACCTGGTGACCTCGCAGACACGCATTCCCCTGGTGCAGAACGGCACCGTGGACCTGGAGTGCGGTTCCACCGGCGTGACGGCCGAGCGGCAGAAGCAGGTGGCGTTTTCCTATGGCTTCATCTACGTCAAAGGCCAGTTGCTGACCGCCAAGGACAGTGGGATCAAGAGCTTCGCCGACCTGCGGGGCAAGAATGTGGTGACCACGGCGGGGACCACCAACGAGCGTTTTCTCAAGAGCTACAACGTCGAGCACAAGATCGACATGTTCGTGATCAGCGCCAAGGACCACGGCGAGGCGTTCCAGATGCTGCAGTCGGGGCGTGCGGCGGCGTTCTACATGGATGATGCGCTGCTGTACGGCGAGCGGGCCAAGGCGCGGGACCCACACAACTGGGTGGTGGTGGGGGAGGAGCAGTCGCGGGAGATCTACAGCTGCATGGTGCGCAAGGATGACCCGCAGTTCCTGGCCCTGGTCAACGGCGTCCTGGCGGATCTGTATCGCAGTGGAGAGATCAACGGCATCTACCAGCGCTGGTTCCAGCAGCCGATTCCGCCCAAGGGCCTGAACCTGGAGTTCCCCATGACCGGTGAGTTGAAGGCGATCATCGCCCAGCCCACCAGCGATCCGGTGCAATAACCGGCTATTGCGCCGCCACCTGCAGGAGCCGGCTTGCCGGCGAAGGGGCCTTTGATACGTGTACGGGACTGATGGCCGCCTTCGCTGGCAAGCCAGCTCCTACGGTGGGTGTTTGAACGGGGACTGTTTTAGAAATCGCCCCACAGTTGCTGGGCTACGGCCAGGGCGACCACGGGGGCGGTTTCGGTGCGCAGCACGCGAGGGCCGAGACGGGCAGGCAGGAAGCCTGCGCCGTGGGCCTGCTCCACTTCGGCATCGGACAGGCCGCCTTCCGGGCCAATCAGGAAGGCCAGGGTCTGGGGTTTGGCATG
>NZ_MOAK01000080.1:227680-231784 GCF_003732485.1 Pseudomonas protegens | reverse complement strand
GATCGGAGTGATCTCGCCGACCCCAAGCTCGGTGGCTTTCTGGATCGCCCAGTCCATGCGTTCGCCCCGGGACAGACCCTGGCCCAGGTGAATCTGCAGCGGTGATTCGTCCTGGCCGGCAAAGCTTTCATCCAGCTGGACCCGTACCCGCTTCTTGCCCACTTCCACCAGCGTGCCGCGAAACTCCATGCCCGAGCCGTCGAACACCTGCAAGGCATCACCTTCGGCCATGCGTAGCACGCGTCCGATGTAATGGGCCTGGGCTTCCGGCAGTTCGTGTTCGCCAAGGCTCAAGGGGGCATCGATAAAGAAGCGGGACAATCTCATCTGGTTTCTCTGTGTTGTAGGAGCCGGCTTGCCGGCGATGAACGATGGTGCGGTGCGTGTCGAAGCGCTTCGCTGGCAAGCCCGCTCCTGCGCCAGAGGGTGCAGGAGCTGGGCGAGGGACTTAGCCCGGATCGCGGAAGCCCGGGTGGAAGTCCTTGGGCACGGCCACGCTGACGGTGTCGCGGGTGGCGATGTCGATGCCTTCGCTGGCGACTTCGGCGAGGAAGTCGATCTGCTCCGGGGTGATCACGTAGGGCGGCAGGAAATACACCACGTTGCCCAGGGGACGCAACAGGGCGCCGCGCTCCAGGGCGTGCTGGAAAACCTTCAGGCCGCGACGTTCCTGCCACGGGTAGGCGCGCTTGCTGGCCTTGTCCTGGACCATCTCGATGGCCAGGACCATGCCGGTCTGGCGCACTTCGGCCACGTGGGGGTGGTCCACCAGATGCGCAGTGGCGCTGGCCATGCGCTGGGACAGGGCCCGGTTGTTCTCGATGACGTTGTCCTGTTCGAAGATATCCAGGGTCGCCAGCGCCGCCGCACAGGCCAGCGGGTTGCCGGTGTAGCTGTGGGAGTGGAGGAAGGCGCGCAGGGTTGGATAGTCATCGTAGAAGGCGCTGTAGACCTCGTCGGTGGTCATGCACGCGGCCAGGGGCAGGTAGCCGCCGGTCAGGGCCTTGGACAGGCACAGGAAATCCGGGCGGATACCGGCCTGCTCGCAGGCGAACATCGTGCCGGTACGGCCGAAGCCCACGGCGATCTCATCATGGATCAGGTGCACGCCGTAGCGGTCGCAGGCGTCGCGCAGCAGCTTGAGGTACACCGGGTGGTACATGCGCATGCCGCCGGCGCCCTGGATCAATGGCTCGACGATGACCGCGGCTACCGTGTCGTGATGTTCGGCCAGGGTCTGTTCCATGGCGGCGAACATGTTTCGCGAATGCTCTTCCCAGCTCATGCCTTCGGGACGCAGGTAGCAGTCCGGGCTGGGCACCTTGAGGGTGTCCAGCAGCAGGGCCTTGTAGGTCTCGGTGAACAGCGGTACGTCGCCTACCGACATGGCGGCGATGGTCTCGCCGTGGTAGCTGTTGCTCAGGGTGACGAAGCGCTTCTTGGCCGGCTGACCGCGGTTGAGCCAGTAGTGGAAGCTCATTTTCATTGCCACTTCGATGCACGAAGAACCGTTGTCGGCGTAGAAGCAGCGGGTCAGGCCTTCGGGGGTGATCTTCACCAGGCGCTCGGACAGCTCGATCACCGGCTGGTGGCTGAAACCGGCGAGGATCACGTGCTCCAGCTGGTCCACTTGATCTTTGATGCGTTGGTTGATGCGCGGATTGGCGTGGCCGAACACATTGACCCACCAGGAACTGACCGCGTCCAGGTAACGTTTGCCTTCGAAGTCTTCCAGCCAGACGCCTTCACCGCGCTTGATAGGGATCAACGGCAGTTGTTCGTGGTCTTTCATCTGGGTGCAGGGATGCCACAGTACCGCGAGATCGCGTTGCATCCACTGGTTATTCAGGCCCATGTAGAGTCTCCTGGAGGCGGAATCGGGCAAGCCTATGCAATGCATGGCCGCGCGACAACCTATTGTGTGGTGCGGCGGTCAGACGGCCGCGGCTGGTACGCAAAGACGTATCAGGGAGCTTTCAGGGCACCCGCCCTTGGTTGTCCCTGATTTTTCTGAAAAGCCCCTTAATCTTTTCTTAACGAGCCCGGCCCAGACTATCGATCGTATTTCTCGATATTTCAAAGCAAAAAATTCCGCTTTAATTCGATAGGTAAATCGCTAGTCTTGGTCAGCGTTTCTTACAGGGTGCAACTCGATGCAGTTACGTAATTCTTCTTCGCGCTACGGCTGGGTAAGTATTGTTCTGCACTGGGGTGTGGCACTGGCAGTCTTCGGATTGTTCGCCCTGGGCCTGTGGATGGTCGGTCTCGACTACTACAGCACCTGGCGCAAGGACGCCCCGGACCTGCACAAGAGTATTGGCCTGACGCTGTTTGCGATCATGCTGCTGCGGGTGTTGTGGCGTTTTGTCAGCCAACCACCGCCGGCACCGGCCAATCATGGACGTCTGACCCGCCTGGGGGCCAAGTTGGGACATGGGTTCCTGTACCTTGCTCTGTTCGCGGTCATGATTGCCGGTTACCTGATCTCCACCGCAGACGGCGTCGGTATCCCGGTGTTTGGCTTGTTTGAAGTTCCTGCCCTGGTTTCCGGACTGCCGGACCAGGCAGATGTAGCAGGTGTGGTGCATCTGTACCTGGCCTGGGCGCTGGTGATCTTTGCCGGCATCCATGGCCTGGCTGCCTTGAAGCACCACTTTATCGATCGTGATGCGACCCTCACCCGAATGCTGGGTCGCAAAGCCTGATGTTCAACCTTGACTCAAAAGGAATAGAAAGCATGTTGAAAAAGACTCTCGCCGCTCTGGCAATCGGATCTGCTGTATTGGCGGCCGGTCAAGTGATGGCAGCGGACTACGTGATCGACAAGGAAGGCCAGCACGCCTTCGTCGACTTCAAGATCAGCCACCTGGGCTACAGCTTCATCACCGGTACCTTCAAGGACCTGGACGGCAAGTTCAGCTTCGACGCGGCCAAGCCTGAAGACGCCAAGATCGAAGTCAACGTGCGCACCGCCAGCGTGTTCACCAACCACGCCGAACGTGACAAGCACATCACCAGCAAGGACTTCCTCGACGCTGGCAAGTTTGCCGATGCCAAGTTCGTCTCCACCAGCGTCAAGCCTACCGGCAAGAATGCCGACGGCAAGCTGACCGCTGACGTGGCTGGCGACCTGACCCTGCACGGTGTGACCAAGCCGGTCGTGGTCAAGGCCACCTTCCTGGGTGAAGGCAAGGACCCATGGGGCGGCTACCGTGCCGGCTTCGAAGGCACCACCAGCATCAATCGCCAGGATTTCGGCAAGATGATGGACCTGGGCCCGGCGTCCAACAACGTCGACCTGTACATCACCTTCGAAGGTGTGAAGGCGAAGTAACTCTCGCTGGTAGTCACGAAGCGCCGACCTTGTGTCGGCGTTTTGCTTTGCTGGCGAAAGCGGCATTCACCGGCAAGCCGGCTCCTACGAAAAACGCCCCGGGTCTTGCGACCCGGGGCGTTTTTCATTTCAGCCTGCGGACTCAGCGATTGCGGGTCAGCAGTGCCGGCTTCTCGCCCCGTGGGCGGCTTGGCAACTGGTCCAGTTGCTCAGGCGTCGGGAAGCGATCGGCCTTGGACTCCTTGTGCATGATCTTCGGCTGGTTGCCCCGAGGATTCTGCACTGCCGGCTCCTGGCGTGGCTGTTCGTCACGGTTCGGGCGACGATTGCGCGATTCGTCGCGACGGCCCTGGCTGTCACGAGGGGCGCCGTTGCGTGGGCCGCCGCTGCGCTTGGCCGGCGCGGTGCCGGTGGTGCTGCCGTTGCTGTTGCGTGGGTTGCCGGAGCGACCTTGGCCACCACCAGCGCCGCCGCGTGGCGGATTGCCGGCACCGGCGCCTGTGCCCTGGGCCGGAGCCCCTGGACGGCGACCACGGCCCTGGTTGTTCTTGTTCTGGTACGGGCTGACGTAGTCAGCGCGGTTACCGAAGTTGTCCACGTCGTCGTCGAGGAACTCATCCGGTGCCCGGTCGGCACGTGGAGTTGGCTGGCGCTGTTCGCGGGCCGGAGTGCCTTCACGAGGTTTCTGCTCGCGGGCAGGGCGCTCGCCACGGGCCGGCTTGTCTTTGCCGCCCTTGTCCTTGCCCTTGTCCTTGCGACCGCCGCCGCCA
>NZ_MOAK01000080.1:212556-227567 GCF_003732485.1 Pseudomonas protegens | reverse complement strand
TTGGTCATGCGCTCGATGCTTTTCAGCAGTTTTTCTTCGTCCGGAGCTACCAGGGAGATGGCTTCCCCCGAGCGGCCTGCACGGCCGGTACGACCGATACGGTGCACATAGTCTTCGTCGACGTTAGGCAGCTCGAAGTTGACCACGTGGGGCAGCTGGTCGATATCCAGGCCGCGGGCGGCGATATCGGTAGCGACCAGGATGCGTACGTCGCCGGCCTTGAAGTCGGCCAGGGCCTTGGTGCGGGCGTTCTGGCTCTTGTTACCGTGGATCGCCACAGCGCTCAGGCCGTGCTTGTCCAGGTACTCGGCCAGGCGGTTGGCGCCGTGCTTGGTCCGGGTGAACACCAGCACCTGTTCCCAGGCACCGGCGGTGATCAGGTGTGCCAGCAGTGCACGCTTGTGGCTGGCAGGCAGGCGGAACACCCGCTGCTCGATACGCTCCACCGTGGTGTTCGGCGGGGTGACTTCGATGCGCTCGGGGTTGTGCAGCAGCTTGCCGGCCAGGTCCGTGATGTCCTTGGAGAAGGTCGCGGAGAACAGCAGGTTCTGACGCTTGGCAGGCAGACGGGCGAGGACCTTCTTGACGTCATGGACGAAGCCCATGTCGAGCATGCGGTCGGCTTCGTCGAGCACGAGGATTTCCACGTGGGACAGGTCGACGCTGCCTTGGCCGGCCAGATCCAGCAGGCGGCCGGGGCATGCCACTAGTACATCGACGCCGCGAGCCATGGCCTGGACCTGCGGGTTCATGCCGACGCCGCCGAAGATGCAGGCGCTGACGAACTTCAGGTCACGAGCGTACAGCTTGAAGCTGTCATGCACCTGTGCGGCCAGTTCACGGGTCGGGGTCAGGACCAGTACGCGCGGTTGGCGCGGGCCGTGACGCTGGGATTTGTCCGGATGACCGTTGGGAAACAACCGTTCCAGGATCGGAAGGGCGAAACCGCCGGTTTTACCAGTACCTGTCTGTGCCGCGACCATCAGATCGCGACCTTGCAACACGGCGGGAATGGCCCGCTGTTGCACCGGAGTAGGCTGGGTGTAGCCGGCGGCTTCGATGGCGCCGACTAAAGCCTCGGAGAGACCGAGGGAAGCAAAGGACATGAGTAATCCTGTTTTAGTGAGGGCTTGGCCCAAAGGGATAATCTTGCCGGGCGTGAATGGCGTTTAAGAGGACGCAATCCCGTCCGGTCCTGCTGGCCTGAAGACTTATCCATCCCAGGCTCGCGCGGGCCGGTTGGCTGCGCCGTAGCGTGGTGGAGAGGCCTTGAACAGGTTCCAGCGTCCGGGCGTAAGCCTGGCGGGAGGCCGGAGTATAACAGAGCAATCAGTGTGCGCTGCTTTCCTGCTGCTCAACGGTTTTTTCTGACTCCCGGGTGGAGGACGACCTGACAGGGGGCAGCACAGGTTCCGCCCCGTACTTGGCGCTCAACTCGGCGTAGGCCGGTTCGCGCTTGAAGCGCTTGAGTTCGGCGCCGAAGCGTTGCACCAACAGGTCCATCCCGGCGTTGCGGCGCACCGCCAGGTACTGGCTCTGGCGGCTGATGACCGCGGGGTTCTGGCTGACCTGATCGCGAATGCCCAGGCTGTCCAGCAGATGCTGACCCACTCGCTTGTCGGTGATCAGCAGGTCGATCCGCCCCAGTAGCAGCTTGCCGAAGTTGGCTTCATGGGTCGGTGCCGGTTCACGGTTGAACAGGGTCGAGCTGCTGAAGTCATCGCTATACAGGTAGCCGGGAGAGGTGCCGATGGTCAGGCCCTTGAGTTCATCCAGGTGCTTGAACGGATGGGGGCGCTGTTTGGCGTAGAACATCACGAATTCCACGTCCGAGAGCGGTTCGCTGGGGTAGAGCAGGGTGCTGTCGCGCTGGTCGCTATGAAAGATATCCAGGGCTCCGTCGGCCTGGCCGGTTTCCAGCATGGCCAGGCAGCGTTTCCACGGCAGGAACTGCCACTCCACTTCTATCCCCAGGCGCTGAAAGACAATGGCCGTGGTTTCGTAGTCCAGGCCCAGGGCCTTGCCGTTTTCCTCATAGACATAAGGTGCCCAGGGTTCGGTGACAACGCGCAGCTTCTCGCCATGGGCGGCGAGGCTCAGGCAAGTGCAGAGGAGGGCTGTCAGCAGCTGGGCAATGACGGACATTGCTGGAGATTACGACGAGAGATCATGCAATTGCTAGGGGCAGTTCCAGCCGCTCTAGATCAAGGCTGAGGCAAATAAAAAGGCCCCGGTTTGCGCCGGGGCCTGGTGAAGCGTCGCCGATCAGCGCGGCAGCTTCAGGTTGTTCCAGATGGCCAGGCTCGGGTCGGCCTGGTTCAGGGTGTAGAAGTGCAGTCCTGGTGCGCCGCCCTGCAGCAGGCGCTCGCACATCTCGCTGATGACCTGCTCGCCGAAAGCCTGGATGCTGGCGCTGTCGTCACCGTAGGCCTCCAGCTGCTTGCGGATCCAGCGAGGGATCTCGGCGCCGCAGGCGTCGGAAAAGCGCGCCAGCTTGCTGTAGTTGGTGATCGGCATGATGCCCGGCACGATCGGGATGTTCACACCCATCTTCTGCACGCGCTCGACGAAGTAGAAGTAGCTGTCGGCATTGAAGAAGTACTGAGTGATCGCACTGTCGGCACCAGCATTGGCCTTGCGTACGAAATGGGTGAGATCGTCTTCGAAGTTGCGTGCTTGCGGGTGCATCTCCGGGTAGGCGGCGACTTCTATATGGAAGTGGCTGCCGGTTTCTTCACGGATGAAGCTCACCAGGTCGTTGGCGTGGCGCAACTCGCCGCTGGCCATGCCCATGCCCGAAGGCAGGTCGCCACGCAGGGCAACGATGCGCTTGATGCCGGCTGCCTGGTACTGCAGCAGCAGGCCGCGCAGGTCGTCCTTGCTGTCGCCAACGCAAGACAGGTGCGGTGCGGCAGGGACTTTTACTTCGCTCTCCAGTTGCAGCACGGTGTTGACCGTACGATCACGGGTCGAGCCGCCGGCACCGTAGGTGCAGGAGAAGAAGTCGGGGTTGTAGCCGGCCAGCTGACGGGCAGTGGCGAGCAGTTTTTCATGCCCAGCATCGGTCTTGGTCGGAAAGAACTCGAAGCTGTAGCGACGATCTTGGGACATGGAAGCAACCTCCAGCTACAAGCCGCAAGCTGCAAGCGCCAAGAGAAGCGTGGGTGCGCTCATCTCCTGATTCTGGAGCCTGTTGCCTGACGCTGTTTAAGCAAATAGGGGCAAAGCTTGAGGCTTTGTGCGGCAAGCCCGGCTTGTGGCCCTGGCTTGCCGCTTGAAGCTCAACGCTTGCAACTGCTCTTAGTAGCGATAAGCGTCTGGCTTGAACGGACCTTCAACGGTCACGCCGATGTAGTCAGCCTGTTGCTTGGTCAGTTGAGTGACCACGCCGCCGAAGCCGCGAACCATTTCCAGGGCCACTTCTTCGTCGAGTTTCTTCGGCAGGACTTCAACGGTCAGGCGCTCGGCTTTCTGGGCCGGCGACAGGTCGGCGTACTTCTGGCCGAACAGGAAGATCTGCGCCAGAACCTGGTTGGCGAACGAACCGTCCATGATGCGGCTTGGGTGACCGGTGGCGTTGCCCAGGTTCACCAGGCGGCCTTCGGCCAGCAGGATCAGGTAGTCGTCGTTCTGTGGGTCGAAATCGCCATGGCCGGTACGGTGGATCTTGTGTACCTGTGGCTTCACTTCTTCCCATGCCCAGTGCTTGCGCATGAAAGCGGTATCGATTTCGTTGTCGAAGTGACCGATGTTGCAGACCACAGCGCGCTTTTTCAGAGCCTTGAGCATGTTTGCATCGCAAACATTGACGTTACCGGTGGTGGTCACGATCAGGTCGATCTTGCCCAGCAGGGCCTTGTCGATGCTGGCTTCGGTGCCGTGGTTGATGCCGTCGATGAACGGCGAAACCAGTTCGAAACCGTCCATGCAGGCTTGCATGGCGCAGATCGGGTCAACTTCGGAAACCTTGACGATCATGCCTTCCTGACGCAGGGACTGGGCCGAGCCCTTGCCCACGTCACCGTAGCCGATGACCAGCGCTTGCTTGCCGGACAGCAGGTGGTCGGTGCCGCGCTTGATGGCGTCGTTGAGGCTGTGACGGCAGCCGTACTTGTTGTCGTTCTTGCTCTTGGTCACCGAGTCGTTGACGTTGATCGCAGGAACCTTCAGCTCGCCCTTGGCCAGCATGTCCAGCAGGCGGTGCACGCCGGTGGTGGTTTCTTCGGTCACGCCGTGAACGCGCTCCAGCACTTGTGGATACTTGTCGTGCAGCAGCTGGGTCAGGTCGCCGCCGTCGTCGAGGATCATGTTGGCGTCCCAAGGCTGGCCATCCTTGAGAATGGTCTGCTCCAGGCACCACTCGTACTCTTGTTCGGTCTCGCCTTTCCAGGCGAACACAGGGATGCCGGCGGCGGCGATGGAGGCAGCGGCCTGGTCCTGAGTCGAGAAGATGTTGCAGGACGACCAGCGAACTTCGGCACCCAGGGCAACCAGGGTTTCGATCAGCACGGCGGTCTGAATGGTCATGTGGATGCAACCGAGGATTTTCGCGCCCTTGAGCGGCTGTTCGGTCAGGTACTTGCGGCGCAGACCCATCAGGGCCGGCATTTCCGACTCGGCGATGATGGTTTCGCGACGGCCCCAGGCGGCCAGGGAAATATCGGCGACTTTGTAGTCGGTAAAATCTGCAGGCGTGTTTACAGCGCTCATCAAGAGCCTCCATTCGTAGTGTGCGAATGGGCGCCGTTGTGCGTTTAGTGTCCGTACAGGGAAACCTGTACCGACAACGCCCCATCCGAGCCTGACAGGTCATGCCTGCTGCAGCGCCCCTCGGACAGGTGGCGGGAAAACGGTATCAAGTGCAGATGACCGTTTTGAAACGGTGGCGATTATAGCCGCCTGAGCCAGACTTCCAAAAGTGTTTCTGTTGCCTGGATGAAGATCGTTAATCGCGACCATAGTCGATGTTGCATAGAGCATGACCGCCCGGTCTGCCATTATGCCGGGCATCAATTGGCAGGACGTTCAGGAGTGCATATGAATTTCCACACCCGCAAGTGGGTAAAACCCGAAGACCTCAACCCCAACGGCACGCTGTTCGGCGGCAGCCTGTTGCGCTGGATCGACGAAGAAGCGGCGATCTACGCCATTGTCCAACTGGGCAACCAGCGAGTGGTCACCAAGTACATCTCGGAAATCAACTTCGTCAGTGCCTCACGCCAGGGCGACATCATTGAGCTGGGCATTACCGCCACCGAGTTCGGTCGCACCTCCATTACCCTGACCTGCGAAGTGCGCAACAAGATCACCCGCAAATCCATTCTCACCGTTGAAAAAATGGTCTTCGTCAACCTGGGTGAAGACGGCCTGCCGGCGCCCCACGGCCGCACCGAGATCAAGTACGTCAAGGACCAGTTCAAGGACGAAGCCTGAAACCATTCGCCGGCGAGGGCCTTGATCCCATTCGCCAGGCAGCGGGCTCCGATCCGGACGGAACAGCCCTGAACCCCGCGTGTCGTAACTCATACGACCCACCTGGTTCAGGACTCCCATGGACACTCGAAACGACGGTAAAACCCCCGGCCTTTCGGCTGCGGAGCAGCAGGACGTCGACCGTAACCAGCCGCCCCGCGCGGCGGTCCTGCACGAAATCATCCGCACCCAGGGCGATCAGGAGCTGGAGCGCAGCGTCGCCGCCCTGTGGTGGTCGGCTCTGGCGGCCGGCCTGACCATGGGCTTGTCCCTGATGGGCATGGGCCTGCTCAACTCCCGCCTGCCGGATGGCGAGGCCTTCAAGGTGATCGCCAGCTTCGGCTATTGCGCGGGCTTTCTGGCAGTGATTCTCGCGCGCCAGCAACTGTTCACGGAAAACACCCTGACCGCGGTACTGCCGGTGATGAGCAAGCCGAGCCTGAAGAACTTCGGGCGGTTGTTGCGCTTATGGGGTGTGGTGCTGGTGGGTAATCTGTGCGGCACCCTGCTGGTGGCCTACGTGATGCTGCATCTGCCGATCTTCGACAGCCGGACCGACCAGGCCTTTCTGGAAATCGGTCGCAAGGTGATGGAGAACGACAGCTCGCAGATGTTCGCCAAGGGCATCATCTCCGGCTGGATGATTGCCACCATGGTCTGGATGATTCCGTCCATGGAGAGCGCCAAGATGTGGATCATCATCCTCATCACCTACCTGATGGCGCTGGGGGACTTCACTCACATTGTGGTGGGTTCGGCCGAAGTCTCTTACCTGGTGTTTGCCGGCGAGCTGGGATGGCGGGATTTCTGGCAGGTTTTCGCCGGGCCGACCCTGGCGGGGAACATCATCGGCGGCAGTTTCATCTTCGCTCTGATCAGCCATGCCCAGGTGCGCAGCGAGAGCGGCACAGCGAACAAAAACGCGGATCGGGCAGTGGCGCCCGACCCGCGACAGATCAAGAAGTGATCAGTGGGCCTCGGTCTTGGCTACCGGGGCATCCTGGGTGACGTGGCGCACCAGTTTGCCGATGGTCAGGCCCTGCAGCAGGATCGAGGACAACACCACGATGTAGGTGATGCTCAGCACCAGGTCGCGCTCCGGTCCCAGTGGGAGGGCCAGGGCCAGGGCCACCGAGACGCCACCGCGCAGGCCGCCCCAGGTCAGCACGCGAATGGTGCCCCGGGGCACGCTGCGCCAGCGGCGCAGCAGGAGGATTGCCGGGGCCACGGTGAGCAGGCGCGACAGTATGATGGCCACCGCCAACAGACTTGCGGCCGCCAAGTGCAGCCAGCTGAACGGCAGCAGCAACAGTTCCAGGCCGATCAGGGCGAACAGCAGGGCGTTGAGCATGTCGTCCAGCAGCTCCCAGAAACCATCCAGGTAACGCCGGGTCATGTCGTTCATCGCCAGATTGCGCCCCAGATTGCCGATGATCAGGCCGGCTACCACCATGGCGATCGGCGCCGATACGTGGATCTCGCTGGCCATGGCCGAACCGCCGATTACCAGAGCCAGGGTCAGCATCACTTCGATCTGGTGCTGCTCGATGCTCTTGATCATCAGGTACACCAGGTAGCCGATCAGGCCACCGAATACCACGCCGCCAACGGCTTCATGGACGAACAGCCAGGCAGTGGCGCCCACCGTCGGGGTTTCACCCAGTTGGGCGATGCCCAGCAGTACGGTGAACACCACTACCGCAGTGCCGTCGTTGAACAGCGACTCGCCGACGATAGTGGTCTTCAGCGGCTTGGAGGCGTTGGCGGTCCGCAGTACGCCCAGCACCGCGATGGGGTCGGTGGGGGAGATCAGTGCGCCGAACAGCAGGCAGTAGAGGAAGCTCACGTGCCAGCCGAACAGGCCGAAGATCCAGTAGGCCAGGCTGCCGATGACGAAGGTGGCGATCAGCACGCCGACGGTGGCCAACAGGCCGATGGGCCAGCGATAGCTGCGCAGATCGTTGAGGTTGACGTGCAGGGCGCCGGCGAACAGCAGGAACGACAGCATCCAGTTCATCAGCAGGTCGCCGAAGTCGATCTTGCCGATCAGCTCCTCGACATGTTCCTCCAGACCGGGGAAGCCGAGGTAGCTCAACCCCTGCAGCAGCAAGGAGAAGAGCAGGGCAGTGACCATCACGCCGATGGTCGGCGGCAGGCCGATAAAACGGAAGTTGACGTAGGTAAGCAGGGTGGTCAGGCAGATAAAGGCAGCGACAAGTTCAAGCATCCGGACTCCTTTGGATGAACACAGAAAAAGCAGCCTGAACTCTTTCAGGCCAAAGGTTTGATGTGCCAGCGGCGGGACGGGACACAGTTTGTTGTGGCGCAGGGGGCTGTTCCCTTGCAGCGCAATGCTGTTTCGCCGCACAGATTGACCACAGCGAGGTGGTGACGTTGCAGGCCCGCCGGGAAAAATGCCCCGGGCACGTCCATGCTGCCGAATTCGCTGCCGCCACTGCCAAAAAAGCGGGCGGCCCGTGCAAGCGGGGTTACCGGCATGCGAGGATTCCCCCTCTGTGGTCGGGCGCTCTGCTCAGGCATGGCCGTACCGCACGAGATCCGATGACCTTCAGGCAAACAGGGAGTGTGAGGTGCTGGCGACAAGTCTGGTTCTGGTGGCGGCGCTGCTGCATGCGGCATGGAACACCCTGATCAAGTTCAGTGGCGAACGATTGTTGGTGGTGGCCTGCATGGACAGCGTGGCGCTGCTGTTCGTGGCAATCATGCTGTTTTTCCTGCAATGGCCGCCACCGGAGATCTGGCCCTGGATCATCGCCTCGGCGGCCTTCGAGCTCTTGTACCGCTATTTGCTGATCCAGGCGTATCGGGTGGGGGACCTGGGTCTGGTCTATCCATTGATGCGCGGCTTGTCGCCCCTGGTGGTGCTGGCCCTGACCCTGATCTTTGCCGGTGAGGCCCTGAGCACTCAGCAAATCCTCGGTATCCTGCTGATTCCCTTCGGCATGCTTTGCCTGCTCTGGCAGGGCGGAGGCGGCGCGCGCCTGCCCTGGAGCATGCTGCCGGTGGTGGCGCTGATCGGCCTGTGCATCGGTTGCTATACCTTTATCGACGGCCAGGCCCTGCGCCGCTGGTCGCACCCGCTGGACTACCTGACCTGGGTCACGCTGCTCAGCGCCTGGCCCTTTCCCCTGGTGGCGGTGGTGTGGAAGCGGCCCGCGTTTGCGCAGTTCTGGCGTGAGCAGTGGCGCCTGGGGCTGAGCGTCGGCTTCTGTGTACTGTTCAGCTACGCTCTGGTGCTTTGGGCCATGCAGTTGGGCTCGATTGCAGAAGCGGCGGCGCTGCGTGAAATCAGTGTGATTCTGGTGGTGCTGTTCGGTATGCGCTACCTGAAAGAACCTTTCGGCCGGCCACGGCTCTTAGCCTGTGGATTGGTGCTGATTGGCATGTTGGTGATGAAGTTCTGAACACTCCCTAAAATTCTAAAAAAGGATTTGCTCCATGACTGTCGCTTTCTGGTGTGTGTTGATCGCAATTGTTCTGCCCTACCTGTGTACCGCCATCGCCAAGGGCGCCGGCAAATATGGGCTCCGCTACAACCATGACCCACGGGCATTCCTGAGTACCCTGGAGGGGCTGCCCAAGCGGGCCCACAACGCGCAGCTCAACGGTTTCGAGGTAACCCCGGCATTCGCTGCGGCAGTGATCATCGCCCATGTGGCGGGCAACGCCGAACTGGTGACCATCAACGTACTGGCGGTGCTGTTTGTCACCAGCCGCCTGCTGTACATGATCTGCTACCTGGCGGACTGGGCGATCCTGCGCTCCCTGGTGTGGTTCGTGGGCATGGGCCTGATCGCCAGTTTCTTCTTCGTTTCAGTCTGACCCTTGCCTTCGTAGGAGCCGGCTGCGGGCAGAGCTACCCGCAAGATCGTCTTCGCCGGCAAGCCGGCTCCTACACAGGGTTAAGGGGTATTGGGAACTTCCGGCACTTTGGGCAGCGCCGCCCCCTTGGGCCAGAGCATCCAGATCTGGCCGGACTGCTTCATGTCGCCGGCCAGTTGTCCGGCAGCGTCGCCAGTGCCCCAGAACAGGTCGGCGCGCACTTCGCCGGTGATAGCGCCGCCCGTGTCCTGGGCGGCCACGGGACGTACCAGGCTGCTGCCATCGGGACGGGTGGTGGACAGCCACAACAGGCTGCCCAGGGGGATGACCTTGCGATCCACTGCGACGCTGTAGCCAGAGGTCAAGGGCACGTTCAGCGAGCCTCTGGGGCCTTCGTTGCTGCCCGGGTTGCGATTGAAGAACACGTAGCTCGGGTTGCTGCCCAGCAGTTCGGGAATCCGCGTCGGATGGGCCTTGGCCCAGGCGGCGATGGTGCCCATGGTCACGTCTTCTTTTTTCAGTTCCCCCTGCTCCACCAGCCAGCGGCCGATGGGCCGGTAGGGATGGCCGTTCTGGTCGGCATAGCCGATCCGCAGTTGGCGTCCGTCATCCAGCTGGATCCTTCCCGAGCCCTGGATCTGCAGGAATTGCAGGTCCATCGGATCGGTCAGCCAGGCCAGCACCGGAGCCTTCACCCCCTTGGTCTCGATGGTCGCGGCATCGTCATAGGGCTTGAGGACCCGGCCTTCGAGACGGCCCCTCAGGCGCTTGCCCTTGAGTTCCGGATAGAGGCTGTCCAGCGCGACGATGATCATGTCGTCCGGCACGCCGTATACCGGCACATTGGCCGTCCGGGTCTGGGTCAGGCTGCCGGGATACACCGGTTCGTAGTAGCCGGTGATCAAGCCGGTGCTGCTACCGCTGCCCGAGCGCAGCCCATAGACCTCCAGGTGTTCCCTGAGAAAGTCACGGATAGCGGCCGGGGTCTGTGGCACGTTGGCCGCTGCAGCGCAGGTGGCGCCCCACACCGGGTCGGCTTTCAAACGGGTGCAGGCGCTGCGCCAGGAGCCGAAGCCGGCCAGCAGGTCGTTATCGGCAACGTTGGGCAGCGACTCCCAGGATGCGCTGTTGTAGGTGGCCAAGGCGTGGGTTGGCTCAGGCTTGCCGTTGTCGCCGCCGTTGCAGCCGGCGAGCAGTGCCAGGGCCGGCAGGGTCCAGAGCAGGTGGCGACGCCAGCGGAGGAAGCTCGGGTTCATGCTGTATTTCCTTTAAGAGTTATCCACAGACTGGGTGGTTGCGAACAACCCCTATTATTAATAGGGCTATTGGTGTTTGCCGGGGAGGCGAGGATACTGGCCGCCGTTTCCGTGACCTGACCTGAAGCCACCATGACGCTAAAAAGACTTTCTGTTGTATTGCTGGCCTGCCTGACGCTTTCCGCCTGTGGCGGTGTCGACCCCAACTCGCCCCTGGGTCAGCGCAAGGCGATCTTCAAACAGATGCTCAAGACCGGTGAGGACCTGGGGGGCATGCTGCGTGGGCGGATTCCGTTCGACGGTGCACGTTTTGCCGAAGGTGCGGTCAAGCTCGACAGCCTGTCCCATGAACCCTGGAAGCACTTCCCCGAGGTCAAGGAAGAGGATCACACCAGCGCCACCGATGATGTCTGGCGCAAGCAGGCGCGATTCCAGGCGCTGGCGCGCAACCTCGAGGCGGCCACCGGCGAACTGGTGACCATCAGCCAGGTCCAGCCTTACAAGGCCAGTAACCTGGGGCCGGCAGTACAGAAGGTCGAGGACGTCTGCAGTGCTTGCCACAAAGAGTTCCGCAATCACTGAGTGGCGATTCCGACAAGCTGGCTTGCGCTGGTGAGGGAGCAGGCTCCCTCACCGTGACAGGCGCTGCTTACTTGTCCAGCTCGTCCAGGGCTTGCTGCAGCTCCTTGCGGGATTCGGCGAGCTTGTCCTTGCGCTTGTTGATCTTCTCCGAGTCGCCTTTTTTCATGGCCTTTTCCAGATCGGCCTGACGTCGGCTGACTTCGTGCTTGGCTTCCAGCACTTTGTTTTCCCGATCCTTCTTCAGCGAGGCATCGGTGCAGTGGGTGGTGACTTCGTTGAGGGCGCGCTCCAGACCGGCTTGCTGATTGCTGTTGCCATGAGCCTTGGCCTGTTCGATCTGGGTCATGATGGCCTGGCGCTTGGCGGCACATCCGGTCAGTTGCGGGGCTTGTTCGGCGGCCAGCAGGGGCGCGCTCATCAGGCTGCACAGGGTCAGGGCAGCGAGGGATGGAAACAGTTTCATGGAAGGCTCCAGGTGGAAAAAAAGATCAAAAAATAACCAATTCAAATATTGATGCTGGTATCGGGAGTGGGTTGTTGGAGCCCAATCCCGCCTGGGTGGTTCAACCTCCGCCCCGGGATGACGGACTAAAAACCTTCGATACCCGCATCGCTCAAGGTTGCACGCAGCGCCAGTACCTGTGGATCACGGAAGAACGCCGTCAGTTGCGCAGCACGTTCCGCTCCTATCCCTGCCTCATCCTGCCAGTCCTGGCTGCTTTTCAGTGCCAGGGCTTGCCATGGCCCGCTCAGGTCGGCTGAGCCACTGGGTGGCAGCCCCAGTGATTTCAGCCAGCGAGGGAAGGGTTGCTGTCTCGCCCGGTGCAGGCTCTCGAGCAAACGAGAGCTGCTGCGTTTGCCGAAGCCGGCAATGTTAGCAAGCTCTGCCTGATCCAGGGTCAGCCAATCCAAAAGGCCTTTGATACGGCCTGTTTCAACCAGCCTGGTCCAGGTTTGCTCGCCGACATTCTGCAGGTCCAGGCCCTGTTTGCTGCTGAGCCAGGTCAGTCGCGCGAGAAACTGACTCTCGCAACCGGGAGATGGCTGCCAGCAGCTCAAGCCATGAAAGTCCTCCTGGGCCGGGGCCTGGATGGCCTGGCGTTGCGGGCTCCTGAGTACCACGCCCTCCAGGCGAGGAATGGTCAGTCCGGCAAGGCTGATGGCCACCTGATCGCCGGGCGCTATATCCAGTGTTCGCCAGCGTTGTAGCGAGCCGACGCTGACGCGGCGGATCTGCCGGTCATCGAGGGTGACAGGCTCGACATCGAGCAAGGGGGTGATGCGTCCGGTGCGGCCGATTCGAAATCGCACCTGGCGCACATTGGCCAGGGCCTGGGCGTAGGGATATTTCCACGCGGCAATCCAGTGCGGGGTTTTGGCCTGCCAGCGCTCGGCGGCCGGGCGCTGGCTTTGTCGCAGAATGATGCCGTCGCTGGCAAAGGGCAGGGGAGAACGGTACCAGTGCTCTCGCCATTGCCGGGCCTCGCTGAACCCGTTGATGGGCCGGCTGTATTCACGGCCTTCGGTAAAGCCCAGCTGCGCCAGTTGCTCCAGGCGTTCACTCAAGGTGGCGGGGCCTTGTGGCCAGTCCCAGACAAACAGGCCGATCTGCTGTGCTTCTGCCATCGGCAGGTGTTTGCGTGCCAGCCATCCGGCGACCCGGCTGCGGGCATTGAGGCTGCCTGCGCGGGCCTGGATGTGCTGCTCCAGTCGTTGATACAGCTCCCCTTGCAGCAGCAGGTCCACAGGCTGTGGCAATAGTTTGGGAATGGCCGGGATCTGTCGGGCGCCGGCGCTCCAGTCATGGCCCAGCAGGCCGTCACCCCGGCTCAATGCCTGGTGGAAGCGGCCCTGACGGTAGATCAGGGTCACGGCCACGCCGTCGATCTTGGGTTGTGCCCAAATACCTTCGCGGCCTTTTAGCCAGAGCTGTACGGCGTTGTCGTCGGGGAGCTTTTCCACCCCGGTGTGAGCAATGGGGTGGGGGATGCTGCCCCGGGCGTCGAGTAGCGGCCGGTCCGCAGTGACGGGAATCTGTGGGAAGCACTGCCGCAGGTTGGCCAGGCGCTGGCGAGACTGGTCGTAGAGCTCGTCGGCTACAGGCGATTGGCCGTGGCGGTGGTAGCGGGTGTCCCAGATCTTGAGCTGTTGCTGCAGGGCACTGATTTCCTGGTCGGCCTGAGACGTTGGCCAGTTGGGGCATTGGGCCAGGGCGGGTAGGCCCGCGAGGGCCAGAAGCAGCAGGAAGAGTCTTGGCAGCATGGGGAGCATCCTTGCTCTGATGGGCATGCATTCAAGGCTAGAGGGGATTGGCTGCGGGCTTGGACGAAGGTGTTTGCCGGGTGTTTCATCGGGCGCCAAAACTCGTCGTCAATGGCCCGGGGCCCTGAATCGACGGTTGTCGACTGGCTTTGGAAGGAAACCTTCAGCCACAAAAAAGCCCCGCCGGGCGAGCCGGGCGGGGCTTTGGATGTTGCCAGGTGAAGCTTACAGGCCGGCAGCAGCGCGCAAGGCGTCGGCGCGGTCGGTTTTTTCCCAAGTGAAGGTGGTGAAAGTGTCCTCACCCACGGTCTTGGTTTGTGGCGCACGGCCGAAGTGACCGTAGGCCGCGGTTTCCTGGTACATCGGGTGCAGCAGGTCGAGCATGGTGGTGATCGCGTAAGGACGCAGGTCGAAGTGCTCGCGGACCAGCTTGACGATCTTGTCGTCGCTGATCTTGCCGGTGCCGAAGGTGTTCAGGGAGATCGAGGTAGGCTGGGCTACGCCGATGGCGTAGGACACCTGGATCTCGCAACGCTCGGCCAGGCCGGCGGCGACGATGTTCTTGGCGACATAGCGGCCGGCGTAGGCGGCCGAACGGTCGACCTTGGATGGGTCCTTGCCGGAGAACGCGCCGCCGCCGTGACGGGCCATGCCGCCGTAGCTGTCGACGATGATCTTGCGGCCGGTCAGACCGCAGTCGCCCACTGGGCCACCGATGATGAACTGGCCGGTCGGGTTGATGTGGAACTGGGTGTCTTTGTGCAGCAGTTCAGCTGGCAGCACGTGCTTGACGATCAGTTCCATCACGCCTTCGCGCAGGTCGTTGTAGGACACTTCCGGGTTGTGCTGGGTCGACAGCACCACCGCGTCGATGCCGACCACGATGCCGTTTTCATAGCGGCAGGTGACCTGGGACTTGGCGTCTGGGCGCAGCCATGGCAGCAGACCCGATTTGCGGGCTTCAGCCTGGCGGTGGACCAGCTGGTGGGAGAAGGCAATCGGAGCCGGCATCAGCGCCGCGGTTTCGTTGCTGGCGTAGCCGAACATCAGGCCCTGGTCGCCGGCGCCCTGATCTTCAGGCTTGGCCCGGTCGACACCTTGGTTGATGTCGGGGGACTGCTTGCCGATGATGTTCATCACGCCGCAGGTGGCGCCGTCGAAGCCGACGTCGGAGCTGGTGTAGCCGATCTCGCAGATCACGTCGCGGACGATCTGCTCCAGGTCGACCCAGGCGCTGGTGGTGACTTCGCCGGCGACGATGGCAACACCGGTCTTGACCAGGGTTTCCACCGCTACGCGGGCGTGCTTGTCCTGGGCAATGATGGCGTCCAGCACCGCATCGGAAATCTGGTCAGCGATTTTATCCGGATGCCCTTCAGACACGGACTCGGAGGTGAAAAGGGAGTATTCGCTCATCTCGACGGTTTCCTAAAATTTACCGATGGTGAGTGTCGCCAGCCGGTCGCTGAAAATGGCGGACCTGGATCTGGAAACCATTACGTAAGCCTACATAGAGACTTTCCCCGGGAGTCAGTCCCGCAGCGGTGGCCCAACGAGCCAAATCATCTTGTTCGAACCCTAGCCAGAGGTCGCCGC
>NZ_MOAK01000080.1:209472-212475 GCF_003732485.1 Pseudomonas protegens | reverse complement strand
GCTTGAGGGCTTCGGCCGGTGCGGCGAAATGGTGCAGGACCATGTTCAGCACTACGCAATCGGCCGTCAGCTGTACGCCATCCAATGCATCGGCCAGTTGCAGGCTGACGTTAGCCAATGTTTCGCGCTCACACAGCTGGCGCGCCAGTTCAAGCATTGCCGGACTGTTGTCCAGAGCGGTTACCCGGGCAAAGCGTCGGGCCAGTTCAGGGAGAAATCCACCGTCACCGGGACCCACTTCAATGGCGGTGGCCATTGGCTTGAAACTCAGCTTGTCCAGCAGCGCGAGAACACTGTCGCGGTACTGGGGCAGTCCTGCGATCAGGTCCTGCTGGGCGCGGAATTTCTCCGCCACCCGGGAAAAAAAGTCTTGGCTGGCCGCGGCCCGTTGCCGGTGCACCAGGCCTATCCGGCCCTGGACATCCACCGGCAGCCGCAGCTGGTCCACTTCGTCCAGCAGGGCTGCGTGGAGCTTGCCCCCCAGAAGCTCGGTATGGGGCAGGGCGCGGCGGTAGAAAATCGCGTTGCCTTCACGGCGGGTCGCCACCAGGCTGGCCTGGGCCAGGACCTTCAAGTGGTGACTCATGCCGGACTGGCCGATGGCGAAGATCTGGGCCAGCTCCAATACGCCGAACGAGTCGTTGCTCAGTGCGCGCAACACGTTGAGCCGCAGAGGATCGCCGCCGGCCTTGCACAGGGCGGCCAGTTCGTCGCAATCGTCATGCTCAATGGAGGGTGCGTGCAGGTTCATAGGGGCGCAGTCTAGAGATGCCTGCAAAGGCCTGCAACACCAATATCAAAAAGTTTTGATATTGGTGTTGCAGGGGCCTTTGCCAGAGCCGTTCGTTGCCTTGTCAACGAACGGCAAGCGGGTTTCTCCAGTGGATCGAGTGCTTATCCATGGGAAAAACATGCCTGAGTGACTATCTGTCATTGCCCCCGCCAGACGCCTGAGGGAAAATGCAGGCCTTTTTTCCGTTTCGTTTTATTCAATCCTCAGGAGATCAGCGATGCCCAGCCGTCGTGAGCGTGCCAACGCCATTCGTGCCCTCAGCATGGATGCCGTGCAAAAAGCCAACAGCGGCCATCCAGGTGCCCCCATGGGTATGGCGGATATCGCCGAAGTACTTTGGCGTGACTACCTCAAGCACAACCCGAGCAATCCATCTTTCGCCGACCGTGACCGCTTCGTGCTGTCCAACGGCCACGGCTCGATGCTGATCTACTCGCTGCTGCACCTGACCGGCTACGACCTGTCGATCGATGACCTGAAAAGCTTCCGCCAACTGCACAGCCGCACCCCGGGCCACCCGGAATTGGGCTACACCCCAGGTGTGGAAACCACCACTGGCCCACTGGGTCAGGGCCTGGCCAATGCCGTGGGCTTCGCCCTGGCGGAAAAAGTCCTGGCGGCGCAGTTCAACCGTCCAGGCCACGACATCGTCGATCACCACACCTACGTATTCCTGGGTGATGGCTGCATGATGGAAGGCATTTCCCACGAAGTGGCCTCCCTGGCCGGTACCTTGGGTCTGGGCAAACTGATCGCTTTCTACGATGACAACGGCATCTCCATCGACGGCGAAGTCGAAGGCTGGTTCACCGACGACACGCCGAAGCGTTTCGAAGCCTACAACTGGCAAGTGATCCGCAATGTCGACGGCCACGATCCGGAAGAGATCAAGACCGCCATCGACACCGCGCGCAAGAGCCCGCTGCCGACCCTGATCTGCTGCAAGACCACTATCGGTTTCGGTTCGCCGAACAAGCAAGGCAAGGAAGACTGCCACGGCGCGCCACTGGGTGCCGAGGAAATCGCCCTGACCCGCGCTGCGTTGAAGTGGAACCATGGCCCGTTCGAAATCCCGGCTGATATCTACGTCGAGTGGGACGCCAAGGAAACCGGTCGCGCCGTGGAAGCCGAGTGGGATCAGCGCTTCGCCGCCTACTCCGCGGCTTTCCCTGCCGAAGCCAATGAGCTGGTACGTCGCCTTGCGGGTGATCTGCCGGCGGACTTCGCCGAGAAGGCCAACGCCTACATCGCTGAAGTCGCGGCCAAGGGTGAAACCATCGCCAGCCGTAAAGCCAGCCAGAACACCCTGAACGCCTTCGGCCCGCTGCTGCCTGAGTTCCTCGGCGGTTCGGCTGACCTGGCCGGTTCCAACCTGACCCTGTGGAAAGGCTGCAAGGGCGTCAGCGCTGAAGACGCCAGCGGCAACTACATGTACTACGGCGTGCGCGAGTTCGGCATGACCGCGATCATGAACGGCGTTGCCCTGCACGGTGGCCTGGTGCCTTACGGCGCGACCTTCCTGATGTTCATGGAGTACGCACGCAACGCAGTGCGCATGTCGGCGCTGATGAAGCAGCGGGTGATCCATGTCTACACCCACGACTCCATCGGTCTGGGCGAAGACGGCCCGACTCACCAGCCGATCGAGCAATTGACCAGCCTGCGCACCACCCCGAACCTCGACACCTGGCGTCCAGCCGATGCCGTGGAATCGGCGGTGTCCTGGAAATACGCCCTGGAGCGCAAGGACGGCCCATCGGCGCTGATCTTCTCCCGCCAGAACCTGCAGCACCAAACCCGTGATGCCGGCCAGATCGCCGACATCAGCCGCGGTGGCTACGTGCTGAAAGACTGCGCAGGCGAGCCTGAGCTGATCCTGATTGCCACCGGTTCGGAAGTGGGCCTGGCGGTCCAGGCTTTCGACAAGCTGACTGAGCAGGGCCGCAAGGTGCGCGTGGTTTCCATGCCGTGCACCAGCGTGTTCGATGCCCAGGATGCGGGTTACAAGCAATCGGTTCTGCCGTTGCAGGTCAGCGCGCGGATTGCCATCGAAGCTGCTCACGCCGACTTCTGGTACAAGTACGTGGGTCTGGAAGGCCGTGTGATCGGCATGACCACCTACGGCGAGTCGGCGCCTGCGCCGGCCTTGTTCGAAGAGTTCGGTTTCACCCTGGACAACATCCTGGGCCAGGCCGAAGAGCTGCTGGAAG
>NZ_MOAK01000080.1:200699-209421 GCF_003732485.1 Pseudomonas protegens | reverse complement strand
TTGCCAGCGATTCGCGGTCTGCCTGGCACACCGCTGATCGCTGGCAAGCCAGCTCCTGCGATGGGGTGCGTATAACAAGTTCGTCTGCCTGTGCCTGATCGAGAACCCCATGCCTCAACCGCGTCCCTATAAAGTTGCACTCAACGGCTACGGCCGGATTGGTCGTTGCGTCTTGCGTGCTCTGTTCGAGCGAGGGGCTGCGGCCGGATTCGAGATCGTCGCAATCAACGATCTGGCCGACATGGCCAGTGTCGAATACCTGACACGCTTCGACTCCACCCACGGCCGGTTTCCCGGCGAGGTGAAGGTCGACGGCGATTGTCTGCATATCAATGGCAACTGCGTGAAAGTGCTGCGCAGTGCCACCCCTGAAGGCATCGATTGGGCGTCCCTGGACGTCGATCTGGTGCTGGAATGCTCCGGCGCCTATCACACCCGTGAAGACGGCCAGCGTTTCCTCGACGCCGGCGCGCCGCGGGTGCTGTTCTCCCAGCCGATGGCCAGCGAGGCGGATGTCGACGCCACCATCGTTTATGGAGTGAACCAGGAGTGCCTGACCGGCGCCGAGCGGCTGGTTTCAAACGCCTCCTGTACCACCAACTGCGGCGTACCGCTGTTGCGTCTGCTGGATCAGGCCATCGGCCTGGAGTACGTGTCGATTACCACCATTCACTCGGCGATGAACGACCAGCCGGTGATCGATGCCTATCACCATGAGGACTTGCGTCGTACCCGTTCGGCGTTCCAGTCGGTGATCCCGGTGTCCACTGGTCTGGCGCGTGGTATCGAACGCCTGTTGCCGGAACTTGCCGGGCGAATTCAGGCCAAAGCTGTGCGAGTGCCGACGGTCAACGTGTCCTGCCTGGATATCACCATGCAGACCGTGAGCGATACCGACGCCACCGAGGTCAACCGGATCCTGCGCGAGGCCGCCACCAGCGGTCCGCTCAAGGGCCTGCTGGCCTATACCGAGCTGCCTCACGCCAGCTGTGATTTCAATCATGATCCCCATTCGGCGATCGTCGATGCCAGTCAGACCCGCGTTTCCGGCCCTCGGCTGGTGAACATCCTGGCCTGGTTCGACAACGAATGGGGCTTTGCCAACCGGATGCTGGATGTTGCTGGGCACTACCTGCAGACAGCCACTCCACGCTCTGACTCTAAACTCTCTGTTTCTGAAGAACAGTAACCCAGGAATTGCGACCCATGACCGTGTTGAAGATGACCGACCTCGATCTGCAAGGTAAGCGCGTGCTGATCCGCGAAGACCTCAACGTCCCAGTCAAGGACGGTGTTGTCACCAGCGATGCGCGGATCCTGGCTTCGCTGCCGACCATCAAGCTGGCCCTGGAAAAAGGCGCGGCAGTGATGGTCTGCTCGCACCTGGGCCGCCCGACCGAAGGCGAGTTCTCCGCCGAGAACAGCCTCAAGCCGGTAGCCGACTACCTGAGCCGTGCCCTGGGCCGTGAAGTGCCGCTGGTGGCCGACTACCTGGGTGGGGTCGAGGTCAAGGCCGGCGATATCGTGCTGTTCGAGAACGTGCGCTTCAACAAGGGCGAGAAAAAGAACGCCGACGAGCTGGCCCAGCAATACGCTGCGCTGTGCGACGTGTTCGTGATGGACGCTTTCGGCACCGCGCACCGCGCCGAGGGTTCGACCCATGGCGTGGCCAAGTTCGCCAAAGTGGCCGCTGCAGGTCCCCTGCTGGCTGCTGAGCTGGAGGCACTGGGCAAGGCACTGGGCAACCCGGCCAAGCCGATGGCGGCCATCGTTGCCGGCTCCAAGGTGTCCACCAAACTGGATGTGCTCAACAGCCTGAGCCAGATCTGCGACCAGTTGATCGTCGGCGGCGGCATCGCCAACACCTTCCTGGCCGCTGCCGGGCATCCGGTGGGCAAGTCGCTGTACGAGCCGGACCTGCTGGACACCGCCCGCGCCATCGCCGCCAAGGTCAGCGTACCGCTGCCGGTGGACGTGGTCGTGGCCAAGGAATTCGCCGAAAGCGCCGAAGCGACCGTCAAGCTGATTGCCGACGTGGCCGCTGACGACATGATCCTGGACATTGGCCCACAAACCGCGGCCCAGTTCGCTGAACTGCTGAAAACCTCCAAGACCATCCTCTGGAACGGTCCGGTGGGCGTGTTCGAATTCGACCAGTTCGGCAACGGCACCAAGGTGCTGGCCCAGGCCATCGCCGACAGCGCCGCGTTCTCCATTGCCGGCGGTGGCGACACCCTGGCGGCCATCGACAAGTATGGCGTTGCCCAGCAGATCTCCTACATTTCTACCGGTGGCGGCGCCTTCCTCGAGTTCGTCGAGGGCAAGGTGCTGCCGGCGGTTGAAGTCCTGGAAGCCCGGGCCAAGGCCTGAGATTCCCGTTGGCCTGGCAAAGGAGTGTTCTGATGGTCAAGACATTGCCACTGTTGATCGCCGTGGCTTTGCTGGCGGGGTGCTCCGGCGCTCCACAGGCAAAATCGGCCGATGAGGCCGGCGAGCCGGACAAGGGCTGCTATCAGGCCGATTGGCAGGCCGAGACGGCGCCGGTGATCAACAAGCGCCTGGGCCCTGAGGGCCTGGAGAAGTACGAGACACCGTCAAAGACCAGGGAACAGGGTTGCCCTTGACGGGTCGGATTGGATAACGCAACGCGCTGGGGCCTGTGGGCTGCCGGCCGAGGAACATCGATGAAAGGTTTGATCGCCGTGGCGATGCTGGGCTTGCTGGCAGGTTGCGCCAACCTGAACCTGCTCAAGTCGCCGACCACTGACAACTGGACGACCTGGACCTGTGACAGCCAGGCCCAGGTGCTCTGGCGCTACACCGATGACAGCCGCAAGGCGGTCGACGTGCGCCTGGGGGGCGACGATCAGGTTCGGCGCCTGAAGCTTGAGCCCAGTGGTTCGGGTTCGCTGTACAGCGATGACATGCTGGCGTTTCACGTCAAGGGTGAAGAGGGCCTGGTCTACTGGGTCGCCACCAACGACCTGATCGGCCGCGGCTGCAAGGCCATGTAGGTGCGGGCTTGCCAGCGAAGGCGGCCTTTCAGACCTGTGCAAGGTTCAAGGCCCCTTTCGCCGGCGAGCCGGCTCCTGCAGGGCTGTAGAGATTTGGTTTTAACGGATAGAGCAGAGCGGGCTGACCCCCGATCTGCAATCACTTGAATAGCAGTCGCCGCTACGGCAGGCTTGCACGATTAACGACCCTCGACCGGGAGAGACACACACAATGGCACTCATCAGCATGCGCCAGATGCTGGACCACGCAGCCGAGTTCGGCTACGGCGTTCCAGCCTTCAACGTCAACAACCTTGAGCAGATGCGCGCCATCATGGAAGCCGCTGACAAGACTGACTCCCCGGTGATCGTTCAGGCGTCCGCCGGTGCGCGCAAGTACGCCGGTGCGCCGTTCCTGCGCCACCTGATCCTGGCGGCGATCGAAGAGTTCCCGCATATCCCGGTGTGCATGCACCAGGACCACGGCACCAGCCCTGACGTCTGCCAGCGCTCGATCCAGCTGGGCTTCTCCTCGGTCATGATGGACGGCTCCCTGGGCGAAGACGGCAAGACTCCGACCGACTACGAATACAACGTGCGCGTCACCCAGCAGACCGTGGCCATGGCCCACGCCTGCGGCGTCTCGGTAGAAGGCGAGCTGGGCTGCCTGGGTTCCCTGGAAACCGGCATGGCCGGTGAAGAAGACGGCATCGGCGCCGAAGGCGTGCTGGATCACAGCCAGATGCTGACCGACCCGGAAGAAGCCGCGGACTTCGTCAAGAAGACCCAGGTCGACGCCCTGGCCATCGCCATCGGTACCAGCCACGGTGCCTACAAGTTCACCAAGCCGCCTACCGGTGACGTGCTGGCCATCGACCGCATCAAGGAAATCCACAAGCGCATCCCCAACACCCACTTGGTGATGCACGGTTCGTCGTCGGTTCCGCAAGAGTGGCTGGCGATCATCAACCAGTACGGCGGCGACATCAAAGAAACCTACGGCGTGCCGGTTGAAGAAATCGTCGAAGGCATCAAGTACGGCGTGCGCAAGGTCAACATCGACACCGACCTGCGCCTGGCGTCCACCGGTGCCATGCGTCGTTTGATGGCCACCAATCCGAGCGAGTTCGACCCGCGCAAGTTCTTCGGTGCCACCGTAACCGCCATGCGCGACGTGTGCATCGCGCGTTACGAAGCCTTCGGTACTGCCGGCAACGCTTCGAAGATCAAGCCGATCTCCCTGGAAGCGATGTTCCAGCGTTACCTCAAGGGTGAGCTGAACGCCAAGGTCAACTAAGTCTTAGCGTCATCCGGAAAGCCCGCAGCGATGCGGGCTTTTTTGTGCCCGCAATTCCCGCCTCCGTAGGCGCTGGCTTGCCAGCGAAGAGGACCTTTGGGATCGCGCTGCACTCAAGGGCGCCTTCGCCGGCAAGCCGACTCCTACAGGTGGTCGAAGTGTTTATTGTAGGAGCTGGCTTGCCAGCGAAGAGGACCTCTGGGCCTGCGCCGGGCTCAAGGGTGCCTTCGCTGGTAAGGGGAGGGGGGTTCAGATTTTGTTGTGGTCGATATCCAGCTTGGAGAAGGTCACCTTGCCGCCCTCGCTGGTGTAGCCGCTGTTGTCCTGTACATAAACCCCAGCCTTGAAATACAGCGGCTTGTCGCGCCAGGTGGCGCTCAACTGGCCATCCCATTGAAAGCCCGCCGCACTGATTCCCAGGGCACCGCCGGGGCTCAGGTGGATCAGGTAGGAAAACTCCCGATCCATGGGCACGTTCTTGGCGATGGTAATGACCCGGCCTTCGTCGTCATCCGGGCGCATGCGCACCTTAGCCACGACATTGCCGTAGCCCTTGCTGGTCTTGTACTGGTACTCCACTTTCACCAGGGGCTTGGTGCTGTTGTAGGCATGGATCTGGCCGACGACGATCTTGCCCGACGAAGGTACCTGTTTCACCGCCAGGGTGGCGTACAGCAGGTTGTCGGCCTCGGGATAGGTCCAGTTGCGCAGGTTGCCGTTGGAATAGGTTTCCCGCAGCTCGGTGCGCGGGTAGATGGCGTTCTCGGTTTTCGAGCCGGTGACCGGCGACCAGAAGAACAGGGTGCCGCTGTCGGAGTGGAAGTACTGGTCCTTGAAGCCTTTGACCAGGGTCGGAGTATCAATGGTTGCCGGTGGGCTGCCGACGGGAACGCTGAGGTTCCAGGTTGCCAGATCGATCATGGTGAGGGGTTCCGCAAGGATAGGTCTGGTGCAGGTCGCCGAGGGCTTTAGCCTGCGCTTCTTCGGGCGTCTTTATAGCGCAGAACCGAGGCTTGGCGAGGTCCGTACGGCGGATATATGGCGTCAGCAAAATGTCGAAATGCCATCTTTCCCGGTTTTAATGCGGCAAAACTGTGACCGTTAGTCGGGAGCCGATGCCATTGGCGGAGTGATGGCGTGATGGCAGCTTCTGCTTTTCAAGATCCGGGTCTAGAGTGAGTCCACAGTTTTAGTCAGGTTTTCTCACCCGTTCAGTCTTATTACAGACAAGAGAAGCAGCATGGAATGCGTGCACCCGGAGGTCGCCCAAGGCCACTCCACTCTTCTGATCGTTGATGACTATCCTGAAAATCTCCTAAGCATGCGTGCTCTGTTGCAGCGTCAGGACTGGCGGGTAATGACCGCTGCCTCCGGTGTCGAGGCCCTGGGCCTGTTGCTCGAGCATGAAGTGGATCTGGTGCTGCTGGATGTGCAGATGCCCGGCATGGATGGTTTTGAGGTGGCTCGTCTGATGCGCGGCAGCCAGCGTACCCGGCTGACACCGATCATCTTCCTTACCGCGAACGAGCAGTCCCAGGACGCCGTGATCAAGGGCTATGCCAGCGGCGCGGTGGACTACCTGTTCAAACCCTTCGACCCGCAGATCCTCAAGCCCAAGGTCCAGGCCCTGCTGGAGCACCAGCGCAACCGCCGAGCCCTGCAGCACCTCAGTCATGATCTGGAAGTGGCGCGAGCGTTCAATGCCTCGGTGTTGGACAACGCCGCCGAAGGCATCCTGGTGGTGGACGAGGGCGGCCATGTGCGTTTCGCCAATCCGGCCGTTTCGCGCTTGCTCAATGCCCAGGTGAAAGAGCTGGAAGGCTCGCCCTTTCTCGACTACCTGCAAAAGCCTCACGTCCCCGACTGGAACGAATCCGAACTCTACGCCTGCTACCGCCGGGGTGAGACCTATCGCTTGCATGACGCCCTGCTGCGTACCGTCCCGGGTCAGCAGCTCAGCGTGGCACTGTCCTGCGCGCCCCTGCCCAGTGAACAGAAGGCCATGGTGGTGACCTTGCTGGATATGTCCGAGGTGCGACACCTGCATCAACAGTTGGAGTACCAGGCCGTTACCGATCCGCTGACGGGCCTGCTCAACCGGCGCGGTTTCTATCAGACGGTGGAGAACATCCTGCTGCGCAGCGATCGCTCGGGAAAGTCTCTGGTCCTGCTTTATCTGGACCTGGATGGCTTCAAGCGGGTCAACGACTCCCTGGGGCACGATGCCGGCGACCGGGTGCTGCGCTGGGTCTCCGAACAGTTGAAGGAATGCCTGCATTCGTTCGACATTCTCGGGCGCATGGGCGGCGACGAGTTCACGGCCTTGCTGGAGTTGAGCTTCCCGGAGCAGGCGGCAAAAATCGCCGAGAAACTGATCGAGCGCCTGTCCATCAGCCAACAGATCGATGGCATGGAGGTGGTACTGGGAGCCAGTATCGGCATCGCCATCTATCCTGACTGCGGTTCCAATCTGGACGGCCTGTTGCGGGCGGCGGATATCGCCATGTACGAGGCCAAGCGTGCCGGCCGTCAGCAATACCGTTACTACGACCATGATATGAACGGCCGTGCCCGTTCCCGACTGATGCTCGAAGAAAGCGTGCGCAGCGCGGTGGAGCGCAAGGAGTTCACCCTGGTGTACCAGCCCCAGGTGGCCATTGCCGATGGCCGCTTGCGGGGGTTCGAGGCGTTGCTGCGCTGGCGGCACCCGAGTGTCGGCGATGTACCGCCGGGGCTGTTTCTACCGTTGTTGGAAGAGGCGCGGTTGATCAGCCGCCTGGGCAGCTGGATCTATCAGCAGGGGGCCGCTCAGCGCAAGGATTGGGAGCAGGTGTTCAGCCCGGATCTGGTGCTGGGTGTCAGCCTCAGCGCTACCCAGTTCGGCATGCCCAACCTGACCACCGAACTGCGCCAGGTGTTGTTGCGCCATGGCCTGCAGCCTCGTCAGTTGGAGGTGGAGGTTACCGAGGCGGCATTGACCCAGAACCTGGACGAGACCCGCAAGCAGTTGCAGCAGTTGCATGAACTGGGGGTGCGGGTCGCCCTGGATGATTTTGGCTCAGGCAGCTGCTGCCTGGCGTACCTGCGCGACCTGCAGTTGGACACCCTCAAGCTTGACCGGCACCTGATCGCTCGCCTGCTCACTTCGCCGCGAGATGCCGCCATCGCCCGCAGCGTAATCGACCTGTGCAAGCAGTTCGGCCTGCTGGTGATTGCCGAAGGTGTGGAAACCCTCGAACAGTACGAGTGGCTCAAGGCCAACGGTTGTGAATACGTGCAGGGTTTCCTGGTGGCTCGCCCCCTGACGGCCAACAGCGCCAGTCAATTTGCCCAGCCTTTTGACTGGAGCGCGTTGCCGGCCTGAATTCGCTACACTGGCGCCCTTTGCACCTTGCGTTGCCCCTTCATGACTGCACTCAAATACCTTCAGGCCTATCCCGTCGCCCTGCAACAGCAAGTGCGCCAGCTGATCGACGAAGATCGCCTGGGGGACTACCTGAACCGGCGTTATCCGAACAAGCACGCGGTGCAGAGCGACAAGGCGTTGTACAGCTACGCTCTGGAACTGAAGCAGGAGTACCTGCGCAACGCTCCGGCCATCGACAAGGTGTTGTTCGATAACCGCCTGGATCTGACCCACCGCGCCCTGGGCCTGCACACCACGGTGTCCCGGGTGCAAGGCGGCAAGCTCAAGGCCAAGAAGGAGATCCGCATCGCCTCCCTGTTCAAGGAAGCGGCGCCGGAGTTCCTGCGGATGATCGTGGTGCACGAGCTGGCGCACTTCAAGGAGTCGGACCACAACAAGGCGTTCTACAAGCTCTGCGAGCATATGCTGCCGGGCTATCACCAGCTGGAGTTCGACCTGCGGGTCTACCTGACCTGGCGCGACCTGCAAGCCAGGGCGGGAGCGGCAGACTAGTGCTTAGTGAAAGGGAGTAGGCGATGGATGTAAGCAAGACCAAGAGCAGTTTCTACCGCCGCCTGTATGTGGCGTATCTGATCGACAGCGGCCTGGCCAGCAGCGTGCCGGCGCTGACCGAAGTCACGGGCATGCCCCGACGCACGGCCCAGGACACCATCTCCGCCCTGGCGGACCTGGACATCCTCTGCGAGTTCGAGCAGCAGGATGGCGCCCGCAATCATGCCGGGCGCTATCGGATCCATAGCTGGGGGGCCATCGACAAGGGTTGGATCGAACCCAATCTGCGGCAGATCAAGACGGTGCTGGGTTATCCCTGAGTCTCAGGCCCGGCGCATGCCGATATGGGGAATGCCGTCTTCCAGGTACTCCTGGCCCGCGACGATGAAGCCGTAGCCTCCGTAGTAACCCTGTAGATGGGCCTGGGCCGAGAGGTAGATCGGGGTTTCTGGCCAGTGCCGTTGTGCCTGTTTCAGCGCCTGCTCCATCAAGGCATGACCCAGGCCCTGGCCA
>NZ_MOAK01000080.1:182093-200642 GCF_003732485.1 Pseudomonas protegens | reverse complement strand
GATCGGATCCAGCAGGCGCAGGTAGGCCAGCAGGCGGTCGTCGTCCCAGGCCATCAAGTGGCAGGTATCGCCTTCAAGGTCGCGGCCGTCCACTTCCTGGTAGGGGCATTTCTGTTCCACGACAAAGACTTCGGTGCGCAGTTGCAAGATGGCGTACAACTGTTCCTTGCCCAGATCGGTGTGATGCTTGCAGACCCATTCGATGGCCATTTTCATATCCTGTAGAAAGTGCTGCGCGAAATACTAAGCACATCGCCGCGGGATGTCTTGTCGAGCATTACCAAGAGCCTGTTTCTGTGAGATAGGTCAAAATGCCACCATTGTTGTTACTGGCATTTGTCTTCTTTGTGTAATCTGTTTTCAGCTCCTGTACAGCGGTTTTGATGAGCTAATGTTAGGAGCTGGGCTGCCCTGTCGAATGCCGCTGGGGGCCCTCGAGTGTGGGCTGGAAAGCGCTGGGCCCTGTGCCCGCTAAGGATCTTTTAGCATGCTGCGATTGCATCGAGCTTTGGCTTTGATCGGATTGCTGTTGCTGGGCCAGAGCGCTTCTGCAGAGAAGCTGCGCCTGGTCGCGGACGCCTGGCCCCCCTTTACCGACGCAACCCTGGTCAATGGCGGGGTGGCCACCGATATCGTCAGCACTGCCCTGTCCCGTGCCGGTTATGCCAGCGAGTTCGAACAGGTGCCCTGGGCCCGGGCCCTGCTGGGGATTGGCGAGGGACGCTACGATGTGCTGGTCAATGCCTGGTACAACGATGAGCGCACCCGATTGGGGCAGTTTTCTTCGGAGTACATGCTCAACCGGGTGCGCTTCATCAAGCGCAAGGACGCCCCGCTGGAATACAGCAACCTCAAGCAACTGCACGATTACCCGGTAGCGGTGGTGCGTGGCTACGCCTACTCCCCTGAATTCGACAATGACCCGGATCTGCAGAAGGTGCCGGTGCACAACTTTGCGATGGCGGTGCGGATGCTGGCTGCGGATCGGGTCAAGCTGACCCTGGAAGACGAGTACGTCGCTCGCTACTACCTGGCCCGCGAGTCGCCGCGGGTACGCAATGCGGTTGAATTTCTGCCCAAGCCCCTGAGCGAGAACAGCCTGCACATCCTGGTGAGCCTGAAGAACCCCGAGCATGCGCAGATCGTTGCCAAGTTCGATCGGGAGATTGCCGCCATGAAGGCCGACGGCAGCTACGACCGCCTGTTGCGCCAGCACGGCATGTAGTCGAACAGGGGGGGCTGTCTGTAGGCGCTGGCTTGCCAGCGAAAGCGGCCCAGGACCTTGCATAAATCTTGTGGCCCCTTTCGCCGGCAAGCCGGCTCCTACGGTTTTGCGTCGTCGCTGGTGTCTTTGATCAGGTGCGCCGCCAGGGTTCGTAACGGGCCCAGCTGGCGGCAGATCAGCGCCAGCTGGGTCTGCACCAGGCGCTGGCCTTCGTCGATTTCATCCGGCATCTGCTCCAGTTCATTGGCCAGTGCTTCCTCGGCATCGCTCTGGATGGCGATCGGGGTCTTGTTGGCCAGGCCCTGGGCAATCTCGTCGATGCTCGCCGCCAGGCTGACCCCGGCGCCTTCGATCAAGTGCTCGCGAATCTCGTCCGGCAGCCGGGTTTCGCGGTGCGCGCCCAGGCCCGAGAGGTAGCTGAGCAAGGTGTGGGACAGCACCAGGAAGCGGAAGCCCACGTCCGCTTCCTTACGGAAATGCCCGGGTTCCATGAGCATGTTGGCCAGGGTGGTGGACAGCGCGGCGTCGGCATTGTGCGCGTTGCGCCGGGCCAGGCGGTAGGCCAGGTCGTCGCTCTTGCCGGCGGCGTACTGCTGCATGATCTGGCGCAGGTAGATGCTGTTGCAGGTCAGGGTGTTGGCCAGCACCTTGTTCAGGCGCCGACCCTGCCAGTCCGGCAGGAACAGGAACACCGCCAGCCCGGCGATCAGACTGCCCAGCAGGGTATCGAACAGCCGTGGCAGGAACAGCCCGTAGCCGTCGCCCACCTGGTTGAAGCAGAACAGCACCATCAGGGTGATGGCGGCCGTGGCCAGGGTGTAGCGGGTGGTGCGGTTGGTGAAGAACACCACCCCGGCGGCGATGGCGAACAGCGACTGCACCAAGGGGCTGGGGAACAGGTCGAACAGCGCCCAGGCGATGGTCAGGCCGATGGCGGTGCCGATGATCCGCTGGCCCAGCTTGCGCCGGGTGGCGCCGTAGTTGGGCTGACAGACGAACAGCGTGGTGAGGATGATCCAGTAGCCCTGGGAAGGGTGGATCAGATGCACCATGCCGTAGCCGATACTCAGCGCCAGGGGCAGGCGCAGTGCGTGGCGGAACAGCAGCGAGGTCGGCGTCAGCTGGGTGCGCAGGCGAGTCCAGACATCCTTGAGGTTGCGCGGCGAGCGGTCCAGCAGGCTGCTGTCGGTGGCATCGGCCAGGGCGTCGGGGTTGCTGGCGTCGCTGAGCAGTCGGTCGAGGGTGCCGAGGTTGGCCGCCAGGGCACGCAGCGAGCGCAGCAGGCCGCGCCAGGCCGGGTTGCTCTGGATGCGCAGGTGTTCCAGGGAGGCGTGCAGGTCACCCAGGGCTTGGGCAAAGCTGGCGTCATAGACGAACGGCTGGCGCAGCTGGATGGATTCCGCCAGGGCGCGACAGGCCTTGCCCTGCTGGCGCAACAGGCGCTGGCAGCGGAACAGCACGTCGCTGTGGAAGAAGGCGTCGGTCAGAGCGTTATAGGGGTAGTGGGACGAACTGGCACGCTCGTGGATGTCCTGGGCAAGGAAATACAGCTTCAGGTAGCGGCTGACTTTCGACCCCGGCCGGCCATTGCCCACCCGATGCAGGATGATCTCCTTGGCGGCGTTGAGGGCGGCCACGACCTTGCCATTTTGCTGGGCCAGTTCCAGGCGCCGGGCTTCCACATCCAGCTGGCGGATCGGCTCGAACAGGGATGACTTGAGCTTGAGGTAGAAACCCAGCTCGCGAAACAGCCGGGCCAGGCTCTGCTGCACCGGCTGGTTGGAAAACAGCGCCTGCCACAGCACCGAGAGCAGGCCATACCAGGCAGCGCCGGCCACCAGCAGCAGCGGCTCGTGCCAGAAGTCGATCACCGCGCCACCGCGCTGGTCGACGCCGATCATGGTGTAGACCGAGAGAATCAGGGTCGCCGAGGCGATGGCGCCGTAGCGCTCCCCCAGGGCCCCGAGCATGGTCAGGCCGAAGCTGGCCAGGGCCAGGGCAATGGCAAAGATCCAGGGGTAGGGGAACAACAGCTCCACCGACAGTGCGGCGATGCTGAAGCACACCAGGGTCACGGCCAGGGCGTTGAGCCGGCCTTGCCAGCTGTCGTCGGTTTCCGCCAGGGCGCTGGCGATGATGCCGAGGAACAGCGGAATCAGCAGGCCCATTTCATCCTGGTACCAGCACAGCGCCATGCTGCCGGTCAGGGCGATGAACACCCGCACGCTGTAGCTGAATTTATCCAGCGCCCAGAGACGGCGCAGGGACTGACGAAAAGAGGTCGATGACATGGAGTGGGACAGGCCTTCCGGGGCGATGCAGCTAAATTGAGCCAGTATTGACGACGGCGCAATGCCGCCGTCACATCCGATAGCAAATTCTGTTCCCACCCAGAAACTGGAGAAGCGAGGGCGCGTCCCTCGCTCCTATGTACGCATCAGGTTCAGACGTACTGCGCCGCCGCGTAACCCGAGGCCCAGGCCCACTGGAAGTTGAAACCGCCCAGGTGGCCGGTGACGTCCAGCACTTCACCGATGAAATACAGCCCCGGGCTTTTCAAGGACTCCATGGTCTTGGACGAGACCTCACGGGTGTCGACGCCGCCCAGGGTCACTTCCGCGGTGCGGTAGCCCTCGGTGCCCGCCGGTACCAACTGCCAGCTGCCGAGTTTTTGCGCGACGTCCGCCAGCTCAGTCGGGGTGTACTGCTTCATCGGTTTGGAGACGAACCAGTGGTCGGCCAGCAGGCCCGCCATCTTCTTGGTGAAGATCTCCCCCAAGAGGGTCTTGAGCTCGCTGTTGGGGCGCTCGGCCTGCTGCTGTTGCAGCCAGCCCAGGGCGTCGTGGTCTGGCAGCAGGTTGATCTCGATGCTGTCGCCGGGCTGCCAGTAGGAGGAAATCTGCAGGATCGCCGGGCCGCTGAGGCCGCGGTGAGTGAACAGGATGTTCTCGCGGAAACTCTGGTCGTTGCAGCTCACCAGGCAGTCCACCGAGGTGCCCGACAGTTCGCCGCACAGTTCCTTGAGCTGGTCGGTGATGGTGAAGGGCACCAGGCCGGCGCGGGTCGGCAACAGTTCATGGCCGAACTGCCTGGCCACCTGATAACCGAAACCGGTGGCGCCCAGGGTCGGGATCGACAGGCCTCCGGTGGCGATCACCAGGGACTGGCACTGCACCTGGCCCAGGGTGGTCTGCAGCAGATAGCCCGACTCCAGCTTCTCGATCTGCTGGATCGAGGTGTCCAGGCGCAGGTCCACGCCCACCTGATCGCACTCATCGAGCAGCATGCCGAGGATGTCGCTGGACTTGTTATCGCAGAACAGCTGGCCGAGTTTCTTCTCGTGGTAGGGCACACTGTGCTTGGCCACCAGGCCGATGAAGTCCCACTGGGTGTAGCGAGCCAGGGCCGACTTGCAGAAATGCGGGTTCTGCGAGAGGAAGTTGGCCGGTTCGGTGTACATGTTGGTGAAATTGCAGCGGCCACCGCCGGACATCAGGATCTTCTTGCCGGCCTTGTTGGCGTGGTCCAGCAGCAGCACCTGGCGGCCTCGGCCGGCCGCGGTCAGCGCGCACATCAGGCCGGCCGCGCCAGCGCCGATGATCACGACTTCGGTAGAACGCAAAACGTTGTCCTCTTGGTAGGTCGCTACAAAACAAACTGTGGGAGCGAGCTGGCTCGCTCCCACAGGGGATCTCCTTTGGATGGAAGATCAGTTACAAAACACGCACGCGCAGCGAACGGCCCTTGATCTTGCCGCTGTTCAAACGCTGCAGCGCCTGCATGACCACGGTGCGTTCAACCGCCACATACGACTGGAAGTCGAAGATCGCAATCTTGCCGACCTGGGCGCCCGGGATGCCGGCGTCGCCAGTCAGTGCACCGAGAATATCGCCCGGACGCACTTTGTCCTTGCGCCCGCCAGCGATGCACAGCGTGCTCATCGGTGGCTGCAGCGGGGCGCCGCCCTGGGACTTGAGGTTGTCGACCTGATCCCAGTTCAGCGGGGCTTTCTGCAGCTGTTCGATGGCTTGCGCGCGATGGGCTTCGGACGGTGCGACGAGGCTGACCGCGATACCTTTTTCGCCAGCGCGACCGGTACGGCCAACGCGGTGAATGTGGATTTCCGAATCGCGGGCCAGCTCGACGTTGATCACCATGTCCAGCGCATCGATGTCCAGGCCACGGGCGGCCACGTCGGTGGCGACCAGTACCGAAGTACTGCGGTTGGCGAACATCGCCAGCACCTGATCGCGGTCACGCTGTTCCAGATCGCCGTGCAGGCCGACGGCGGAAATGCCTTTGGAGGTCAGGTGATCGACGGTTTCCTGCACTTGCTGCTTGGTGAAGCAGAAAGCGACGCAGGAAGCCGGGCGGAAGTGGTGCAGGACTTTGGTCACTGCGCTCATGCGTTCTTCCGGGGAAATCTCGTAGAAACGCTGTTCGATCTGCGTGTCGTCGTGGAACGCTTCGGCTTTCACCGTCTGCGGATCACGCATGAATTTCGACGCCAGTTGCTTGATGCCCACCGGGTACGTGGCGGAGAACAGCAGGGTCTGCCGGCGCGACGGGGTCTGCTCGATGATGTCTTCGATAGCGTCGTAGAAACCCATGTCGAGCATGCGGTCGGCTTCGTCGAGGATCAGCGTGTTCAAGCCATCAAGCACCAGCGAACCCTTGCGCAGGTGTTGCTGGATACGCCCCGGGGTGCCGACGATGATGTGGGCGCCGTGTTCCAGGGAAGCGATCTGCGGGCCGAAGGAGACGCCGCCGCACAGGGTCAGGACCTTGATGTTGTCTTCGGCACGGGCCAGGCGCCGGATTTCCTTGGCCACCTGATCGGCCAGCTCGCGGGTCGGGCAGATCACCAGGGCCTGGCAGCCGAAGTAGCGCGGGTTGATCGGGTTCAGCAGGCCGATGCCGAAGGCCGCGGTCTTGCCGCTGCCGGTCTTGGCCTGGGCGATCAGGTCCATGCCCTTGAGGATCACCGGCAAGCTCTGCGCCTGGATCGGCGTCATCTGGGCATAACCGAGGGAGTCGAGGTTAGCCAGCATGGCGGCGGACAGGGGCAAAGTATTAAAAGCGGTGGCGATGGTGGTCACGGGACTGGCCTGCAAAACAAAATGTCGCGCAGTGTATCAGTCTCGCTCCCACAACCTGCAAATTCTGGACGAGCAACCGCGCAGGAGCGGTTTTGTGTAGGAGCTGGCTTGCCAGCGAAAGCGGCCGCGAGGCTGGCGCAGGGCTCAGGGACCTCTTCGCCGGCGAGCCGGCTCCTACGGGGGGAGGTGTGCGGGTCAATGCTCGATGTGCTGCTCTTGGACCTTGCGCGCTCGGCGGCCATCGGTGGGCGACAGCTGGAGGAAGATCGCCGCCGCCAGCATCGCCATGATCCCTACCGTGAGGAAGGTCAGCTGGAACGCGCCGAGTACGGTGTCGACTCCGTCATTGCCCACTTCAGCAGTAAAACCGCCCAGCAGCGCCCCGGCACATGCCACCCCCAGGCTCAGGGACAATTGCGCTACCACCGACAGCAGGCTGTTGCCGCTGCTGGCGGCGGCATCGTCGAGGTCGATCAGGGTCACGGTGTTCATCGCGGTGAACTGCAGCGAGTTGATCGCCCCCAGCACCGCCAGCATGCCCAGCAGCAACGGATAAGGCGTGTGCTCGCTGACCAGCCCCATGCTGGCCAGCATCAGCCCCAGGGCCAGGGTGTTGCCGGTGAGCACGATGCGGTAGCCCAGTCGCTCGATCAACGGCCGGGCAATGGACTTGGCCAGCATCGCCGCCGCTGCCAGAGGCAGCATGCTCATCCCGGCCTGGGAGGGGGAATAACCCAGGGCCACTTGCAACAGCAGGGGCACCAGAAAGGGCAGGGCGCCGCTGCCCAGGCGGGCGAACAGGTTGCCGAGGATGCCCACGGCAAAGGTCCGCACCTTGAACAGCGAAGGGGCGAACAGCGGGGTGTCGATATGCCCGGCCCGCAGCCAGTAGGCCGCCAGGCAGGCCAGGCCGCCAAACAGCAGCAACATCACCCGCAGGTGCGGCAGGTGCAGTTCACCCAGGCCTTCCATGGCGATGGTGATCAGCACCATCGCCGCGCCGAACAGCACAAAGCCCAGGCCATCGAAACGGGTGCGCTCGCTGCCCCGCAGATCGGGAATGAAGCGCCACACGGCATAGCAGCCAATGGCGCCCACCGGCAGGTTGATCAGGAAGATCCAGTGCCAGGTCAGGTACTGCACCATCCAGCCGCCCATGGTCGGGCCGATCAGCGGGCCCAGCAGCCCGGGAATGGTGATGAAGCCCATGATGCGCACCAGCTCGGAGCGCGGGTACGCCCGCAACACCACCAGCCGTCCCACCGGCAGCATCAGCGCGCCCCCAAGGCCCTGGATCACCCGGGCGCCGATCAGTTGGGACAGGGTGTTGGACATCGCGCACAGCAGGGAACCGATGCTGAACAGCAAGATGGCGCCGAAGAAGATCTTCTTGGTGCCGAAGCGGTCGGCGATCCAGCCTGACGCCGGGATCAGCAGGGCTACGGTGAGCATGTAGGCGATGATCACCCCCTGCATGCGCAGCGGGTCTTCGGCCAGGTCCTGGGCCATGGCCGGCAGCGCGGTGTTGAGGATGGTGCCGTCCAGGGACTGCATGAAGAAGGCGATGGCCACTACCCAGGGCACCCAGTGGGCGGTGGTAGCGTCGAGAGGCGGGCGTTCGGGCATGGGACCTCGATGTGAGTTCAGGTAGGAGCCGGCTGGCCGGCGAAGGGCGCGCTGCGTTCGGGCCGGGGCGTTGCGTCGTTCGCTGGCAAGCCAGCTCCTCAGTTCCTACAGGGTCAGGGTCAGGCGGCTGACCAGTGCTCCTGGCAAGTGCATCGAGGCAGTCTGGCGCTGGCCGTAGGTACTGGCTGAAAGCAGCAGTTCGCGCTGTTCGGTCAGGGCCTCCAGTTGCGAACCCAGCAGGCTGTAGACGCTGTCATCGAAACGCATGGTGCTCACCGGGGCCTGGATCTCGCCGTTCTCCACCCAGAAGGTGGCGAAGCGGGTCATGCCGGTCAGGCGCGCCGCCGGCAGGTCCGAGTAGTTCAAGTACCACAGGTTGCTGATGTACAGGCCGGTGCCCAGCTGCTTGAGGATGTCCTGCTGGGACAGTTGGCCCGCCGCCATGTTCAGTGCGCTGGGGTATTCGTCACTGCCGGCGCCGTTGCTGGTCAGGCCGTACTCGGCGGCGCTGCGGGAGTTGATCAACTGGGCATTGGCACTGCCCGCGGCGATCAGCGACAGGTCGCTGCGCGGGTAGCCCTCATCGGAAAACGCCGGGCTCAGGGAGCCGCTGACCTGTTCGTCCAGGGACACCAGGGGGCTCAGGGCGGCATTGCCCGCGTAGAGCTTCTGCAGCGGGCTGTGCTTGCTGGCAATGGACTGGGCCGAGAACCCGCCCCAGGCCAGCATGCCCATGATCTCCTCCAGGGCGGCCGGTGCCAGGTAGGCGCGGTATTGCCCCGGCGCCAGGGTGCGCAGTGGTCGACCGAGGAACTCCAGTTGCTGACGGGCCTGGTCGAAGCGCTGGGCGAAGGCTGCGTCGTCCCAGGCGTGTCCCGCGTAGCTGGCCTTCACTGCCTCGCCGTTTGCGTGGAACAGGCTGAAGTCGAAGTTGAAGCTGTTGGCCTGATGCCAGCCGAACGCGCCGCCGGAACTGGCAAAACCTCGGCTGATGGGGCCGGCGGCATAGATGCCCACCAGATCCAGGCCGGCCCCGGCGCGGCCGATTTGTGCCACCACCTGCTCGCTGCTGGGCAGCGGATGGTCCTGCACGTGATGGGATTGCCATTGGGCGTGATTGAGCATCAGGTACGGGTCCGCCGGCAGCAGCGGCAGGGTTTCCCGCAGCTGTTGCAGGGCTTCGACCAGGCGCTGACGGTCCACCTCGGGGTCGTTGCTCAAGGTGATGCTCAGGTCGGCGTGGCGTCCGTCGTCGATCAGCTTGAAATGCAGGCTGGCCTGCTGCACCTGCCCGGCCTGACGCACCTTGGCGTGGTTGAAGCGGATGAACTCCGAAGACTCCGCAGCGTAGCTCAGGGTGAACTGTTCCGATTCCCTGATCGCGTCCTGCAGCCACTGCACCCATGCCTTGAACTGCTCGGCCTGATTCATCGTCCTGGTCATCAGGCATCTCCTCCAAATACGTCAATCTTGCTGAACACGCAGGCCGGCGAAGCGTGGCCGACGCGGATCACCTGGTTGGGCTCGCCCTTGCCGCAGTTGGGTGTGCCCAGGACCTGGAAGGTGCTGCGGTCGCCGACGGCGCTGAGGTTGCGCCAGAACTGTGCGGAAATACCCCGGTAGTTGGGGTTCTTGACCACGCCTTTGAGCTCGCCGTTTTCGATCAGTTGGCCCCATTCGCAGCCGAACTGGAACTTGTTGCGGGCGTCGTCGATGGACCAGGAGCGGTTGGTGGACATCAGGATGCCGTGTTCGATCTGGCCGATCAGGCGTTCCAGGGGCTGGTCGCCGGGCTCGACGTTGAGGTTGGCCATGCGGTCTATGGGCGCGCGGTTCCAGCTGCTGGCGCGGCTGTTGGCAACGCCGTCGAGGCCACTGCGGTATTGCGACAGGGCGCTGCCCAGGGGGCGTACCAACAGCCCCTCGCGGATCAGGAACTGCTTGCTGGCGGCGGTGCCATCGTCGTCATGGCCGTAGCTGGCCAGCTCCTCGGGAATCTCCGGGTCGAAGGTCACGTTGAGCAGGGACGAGCCGTATTGCAGGCGGCCGAAGTCTTCCTGTTTGACGAAGCTGGTGCCGGCGTAGTTGCGCTCGTCGCCGAGGATACGGTCCAGTTCCAGGGGGTGGCCGATGGACTCGTGGATCTGCAGCATCATCTGGTCCGGCATCAGCAGCAGGTCCCGCTGGCCTTGCGGGGTGTTCGGCGCCAGCAGCAGTTGCAACGCCTGGTCGGCCACCCGTGGCGCCGCTCCCAGCAGGCCGCAACGGCTGATTACATCACCGGCGCCCTGCTGGCCGAAGTTCTCCCGGCCCAGGCTGCGGGTCTGGCTGTCGCTGCCGTCGTAGGCGGTGACATCCAGGCCCGGGTAGACGAAACGCTGAGCCTGGCGCAGCTCGGCGCCGGCGCTGTTGAGGTAGATCTGCTCGACCTGGGTCACGCCGATGCCCACCTGCCAGTTCACCAGGCGCTCGTCCTTGGGCACCGAGGCCGATTCATCGCCCAGCAGCTGATAGCAGTCGCTGAGGGACGGGAAGGGCTGGTCCAGATTGGGCGAAAGGTAGTCCGCACGGTGGCTGGACACCGGTTGCTCGCGCAGGTCCAGCAGGGCGTGGGCGGCAATCACCCGAGCCTGTTGTTCGGCACGGTCGAGGGCGGCTTGCAGGCCACCTTGCGACAGGTCGTTGGTGGCGGCGTAGGCTTCCACGCCGCGCACCCGCACGGTCAGCATCGCCCCTTCGTCACGGCCCAGGCTCGGTGGTTCGGCAACGTTCTTGCGCACTGACAGGTATTGGCCCGACTCGCGCACGTAGCGCAGGGAAAAGAATTCGGCGCCCGTGCGCAAGGCAGCGAAGCGCTGCTTGAGCTGGGGGTGAAAGTCGAACATGGAGGACCTCCTTGTGAGGCGCGATAGCGGGCCGGCGCGTTTCGCCAGCAAGCCGGCTCCTACAGGTTATAGGTGCCGATGGGCTCGGGGACGAAAGGGGATGTGCAAGTTGCAGAACTGTAGCCGCTGCCCAAGGCTGCGATCAAGGAGGTAGTTCTGGGGGATACGGAAGAGGGGAGAAAGGGCGCCGACCGTTGCGGTCGGCGCCCGTGCTGCTTACTGCGCGGTTGGAGTGATATCGCGCATCGGCTTGCCACGCACCGGGGCGTCGCCCGCTACGTAGTAGTCGGCCTTGCTGCGAGGCAGCGGCTGACGGCCACGGATCTTGTCGGCGATTTTCTCGGCCATCATGATGGTCGGCGCGTTGAGGTTACCGGTGGTGATGATCGGCATGATCGAGGCATCCACCACGCGCAGGCCTTGCATGCCGTGCACGCGACCCTGGCCATCCACTACTGCCATGTCGTCGGTGCCCATCTTGCACGAGCAGGATGGGTGGAAGGCGGTTTCGGCGTGCTCGCGGACAAACTTGTCCAGTTGCTCGTCGGTCTGCACCTCGATGCCCGGGCTGATTTCGCGACCGCGGAAGGCGTCCAGGGCCGGCTGTTGCATGATTTCACGGGTCAGGCGGATGCCGTCGCGGAATTCCTGCCAGTCCTGATCGGTGGCCATGTAGTTGAAGAGGATGCTTGGGTGCTGGCGCGGGTCCTTGGACTTGAGCTGCACGCGACCACGGCTCGGCGAGCGCATGGAACCCATGTGAGCCTGGAAGCCATGCTCTTTCACACCGTTGCTGCCGTTGTAGTTAATCGCCACCGGCAGGAAGTGGTACTGGATGTTCGGCCATTCGAACTCTTCACGCGTACGGATGAAACCGCCGGCCTCGAACTGGTTGCTGGCGCCGATGCCGGTGCCGTTGAACAGCCACTCTGCACCGATGGCCGGCTGGTTCCACCACAGCAGCGATGGGTACAGGGACACGGGCTGGGTACAGGCGTACTGCAGGTACAGCTCCAGGTGGTCCTGCAGGTTTTCACCCACGCCCGGCAGGTCGTGGACCACCGGGATGTCCAGGCCTTCCAGGAGGGCGCGCGGGCCGACGCCGGAGCGTTGCAGCAGTTGCGGCGAGGCGATGGCGCCGGAGCTGACGATGACTTCCTTGCGCGCACGGGCTTCCACGCGCTCCTCAGTGCTGCCTTGCAGGTAGCTCACGCCGACGGCGCGCTTGCCGTCAAAGAGGATCTTGTCGGTCAGGGCGTGAGTGACGATGGTCAGGGTCGAGCGCTTTTTAGCGGTGTCCAGATAGCCGCGAGCGGTGCTGGCGCGACGACCTTTAGGGGTGACGGTACGGTCCATCGGACCGAAGCCTTCCTGCTGGTAGCCGTTCAAGTCTTCGGTACGCGGGTAACCGGCTTGCACGCCAGCTTCGACCATGGCGTGGAACAGCGGGTTGTTGCCGGCCTTGGGCGTGGTCACGCTGACCGGGCCTTCGCCGCCGTGGTAGTCGTTGGGGCCGATGTCACGGGTTTCTGCTTTGCGGAAATACGGCAGGCAGTCCAGGTAGCTCCAGTCTTCCAGGCCTGGCAGCTTGGCCCAGCCGTCGTAGTCCATGGCGTTGCCGCGGATGTAGCACATGCCGTTGATCAGCGACGAACCGCCCAGGCCCTTGCCGCGACCGCACTCCATGCGACGACCGTTCATGTGTGGCTCTGGATCGGTCTCGTAGGCCCAGTTGTAGCGACGGCCTTGCAGTGGGAAGGCCAGTGCCGCCGGCATCTGGGTACGGAAGTCGAAACGATAGTCCGGGCCGCCGGCTTCCAGCAGCAGGACGGTGACGCCTTCGTCTTCAGTCAGACGGGTCGCCAGGGTGTTACCGGCAGAGCCGGCACCGATGATGATGTAATCGAATTCTTGGGCCATTGGAGCCTCCGTGGAGAGCTGCAAGCCTCAAGCTTCAAGCTGCAAGAGAAGGCAGCGAAGCGGGCTTGGCATTGAATGAGGAGCAGGCGGCAAGCCAGGCTGTTGCCCTGGCTTGCCGCTTGTAGCTGGCTGCTAGCGGCTGCTTAGAACACCGAGGCGTAGTCGCCCAGCTCGACCTGTACCGATTTGATGCGGGTGAAGTTGTTCAGCGAACTGATGCCGTTCTCACGGCCAACACCCGATTGCTTGTAGCCGCCAACCGGCATCTTGGCGTCGGATTCGCCCCAGGCGTTGATCCAGCAGATACCGGCTTCGAGCTGATGAATCACGCGGTGAGCGCGGTTCAGATCCTTGGTGACCAAGCCGGCAGCCAGACCGAAGTCGGTGTCGTTGGCGCGGCGGATCACTTCTTCTTCGGTCTCGTAAGTCAGGATCGCCATCACTGGGCCGAAGATTTCTTCACGGACGATGGTCATGTCGTCGGTGCAGTCGGTGAACACGGTCGGCGCGACGAACGCACCCTTGGCGAATTCGCCGTCGGTCAGGCGCTCGCCGCCGCACAGTACGCGGGCACCTTCTGCTTTGCCCTTGGCGATGTAGCCCAGCACGCTTTCCATGTGCGGGAAGCTCACCAGCGGACCGAAGTTGGTGTTTTCGTCTTCCGGGTTGCCGATGCGGATACGGGCAACGCGCTCGGCGATCTTGGCTTCGAAAGCGGCTTTCAGGTGGCTCGGCACGAACACGCGAGTACCGTTGGTGCAGACCTGACCGGAGCTGTAGAAGTTGGCCATCATCGCGGTGTCGGCGGCGCGATCCAGGTCGGCGTCGTCGAAGATGATCAGCGGCGACTTGCCGCCCAGTTCCATGGTCACGTCTTTGAGCGAAGAGCTGGAAGCGCTGGCCATGACCTTCTTGCCGGTGTCAGTGCCGCCGGTGAAGGAGACTTTCTCGATGCGCGGGTGCTCGGTCAGCCAGGTGCCGACTTCACGGCCGCTGCCGGTCAGAACGTTGAACACGCCGTTCGGCAGGCCGGCTTCGGTGTAGATCTCGGCCAGTTTCAGGGTGGTCAGCGAGGTGACTTCGCTCGGCTTGAAGATCATCGCGTTACCGGCGGCCAGGGCTGGAGCGGATTTCCACAGGGCGATCTGGATCGGGTAGTTCCAGGCGCCGATGCCGGCGACCACGCCCAGGGGCTCGCGACGGGTGTAGACGAAGGAGGTGGTGCGCAGCGGGATCTGCTCGCCTTCGATGGCCGGTACCAGGCCAGCGTAGTATTCCAGCACGTCGGCGCCGGTGACGATGTCCACGTACTTGGTTTCGGAGAAGGCTTTACCGGTGTCCAGGGTTTCCAGGGCAGCCAGTTCGTCGTTGCGCTCGCGGAGGATCTCCACGGCGCGACGCAGGATGCGCGAACGCTCCATGGCGGTCATGGCGGCCCAGATCTTCTGGCCTTTCTCGGCGCTGACCACGGCGCGTTCCACGTCTTCCTTGGTCGCACGCTGCACTTGTGCGAGAACTTCACCGTTGGCCGGGTTGATGGCATCGAAAGTGGCGTCGCTGCCGGCATCGGTGTAGCCGCCGTCGATGTAGAGTTTTTGCAGTTCGAAACGGGCCATAGTGTCCTCGCAAGTGCATTAAGTAGTGGGCTTGACCACCGGGCGTATCCCGAAGTTCAGGACACGTTGATCAGTGGCGGGTCAGGGGCCGAGCGTCTCTTTTGTGCTCTAGCGCTCCTGCTTAGCCAGTTGTAGATCCATGTATTCGTAAGCGATCCGTATCGCCTGGTCGGTGTCGAATTCATCACCCGACAAGGCACCACGCAGCCACAAACCGTCGATCAAAGCCGCCAGGCCGCGGGCTGCCTTACGCGCATGGTAGAGCGGCAGGGCACGGCGGAACTGGCAACACAGGTTGGAATACAAGCGGTGGTCGTTGATCCGCTGCAACCTGTGCAAATCGGGCTGGTGCATGCTGGAAGCCCAGAAGGCCAACCAGGTTTTCATTGCCGGGCCGTTCACCTGGCTGGCATCGAAGTTGCCCTCGATGATCACTTTCAGGTGAGCGCGCGGGCTGTCGTCCGTCAGGGCCTGGCGGCGTGCTCTGACGCCTTCGTTGAGCATGCTCATGATGTAACCCATCGTCGCTGCGATCAGGCCGTTCTTGTCCCGAAAGTAGTGACTGATGATGCCGTTCGAAACACCGGCCAAACGGGCGATCAGCGCAATGCTGGCGTCCCCCATTCCGACCTGATCGACGGCCTGTAGCGTGGCTTCGATCAATTGCTGGCGGCGTATGGGTTGCATACCGACCTTGGGCATCTGATACCTCTCCTTAGGCCTGTCGGCGGGCGTATTACGCCGGTCGACTTGTGGGCCAGTCTATTTTGTTTTGATTGAACGTTCAATCAACAAAGAATAAGATCTGCGACAAATCGTCGCTGCCTTAGGAGTTTCTCCTGCTCGCAGATGGCGGAAAAACGACCTTCGAAAATGCCCGAAACTTACATGCGGCATGGCGTGGACCGGCAAGAGAACGAACGTGTTGAAGGGGCAGGACGCTCCGGGATTCAGGCGATGAACTGCAGGTTCATCACTGGTCCCGGATGCGGTTGCGCAACGCGGCTTTTGCGGTTTCGGGTGTTTTCGGGGTGTCTTTATAACACCCGACGATCGGCTGCCAACTAACCGATTGGTCGGGTGCCGTGTTGCCTTGTGTCCTTCTCTCGCACTGCCCGGAGCATCTGCGCAATGAGTTCTGCCTCTCTTATAAAGACCCCACCGGAGAAGGTGCGGGTCAACGGTTGGGTGTTCTACACCTCCACCGCGTTGATCCTGTTGTTGACCGCCATTCTGATCATCGCCCCGCAAGAGGCCGGCCGACTGCTGGGCATTGCCCAGGCCTGGTTGTCCCGCAGCTTCGGCTGGTACTACATGGTGGTGATCGCTGCCTATCTGGTGTTCGTGGTGGGTCTGGCGTTCTCCTCCTACGGCAAGCTCAAGCTGGGGACCAAGCAAGACACCCCGGACTTCAGCTACGGTGCCTGGGCCGGGATGCTGTTCTCCTCGGGTATCGGCATCTCGCTTTTGTACTTCGGTGCTTCCGAGCCCCTGGACCACTACTTCAACCCGCCGGAAGGCGTACCCGGCAGTAACCTGGCCGCACGCCAGGCGCTGCAACTGACCTTCCTGCACTGGGGCCTGCATGGCTGGGCGATCTACGCCCTGGTGGGCCTGGCGGTGGCGTACTTCGCCTATCGCCACAACCAGCCGCTGGCGCTGCGTTCGGCGTTGTATCCGCTGGTGGGCGAGCGCTGGGTCAAGGGTGCGGCCGGTCACGCGGTGGACGGCTTCGGCATGTTCGTGACCCTGCTGGGCCTGGTGACCAACCTCGGGATTGGTTCGATGCAGGTGTCTTCCGGTCTGGAAAACCTGTTCGGCATGGAGCACAGCAACACCAACCTGCTGATCGTGATCATCGTCATGAGCACGGTGGCTACCATCGCCGCGGTGTCCGGTGTGGAAAACGGCATCCGCCGCCTGTCCAACCTGAACATCGTGCTGTTCAGCGGCCTGCTGATCTTCGTCCTGCTGTTCGGCCCGACCCTGCACCTGCTCAACGGCTTTGTGCAGAACATCGGCGACTACCTGAACGGCGTAGTGCTCAAGACCTTCGACCTCTATGTGTATGAAGGCGACAGCGCCAAGTCCGATCGCTGGCTGGGCCTGTGGACCCTGTTCTACTGGGCCTGGTGGATTTCCTGGGCGCCATTTGTGGGCATGTTCATTGCGCGTATTTCCCGTGGTCGTACCGTGCGTGAACTGGTGGCCGGCGTGCTGCTGATTCCCTTGGGCTTCACCCTGGCCTGGCTGTCGATCTTCGGCAACTCGGCTCTGGATCTGGTGGTCAACCAGGGAGCGGTGGAACTGGGCAAGACGGCGCTGGAACAGCCGTCCATGGCGATCTACCAGCTGCTTGAGCACTATCCGGCCTCGAAGATTGTCATCGGTGTATCGATCTTCGTCGGCTTCGTGCTGTTCCTGACCCCCGCAGACTCCGGTGCGGTGATGATGGCCAACCTGTCCTGCAAAGGCGGCAACGTCGACGAAGACGCCCCGCACTGGCTGCGGATCTTCTGGTCGGTGGTGATCACCCTGGTGACCATCGGCCTGCTGTTCGCCGGTAACTTCGAAGCGATGCAGACCATGGTGGTGCTGGCCGGCCTGCCGTTCTCGGTGGTGCTGATCTGCTTCATGTTCGGCTTGCACAAGGCCATGCGCCAGGACGTACAGATCGAGCAGGAGCAGGCGCAACTGGCCGAGCGTGGTCGTCGTGGCTTCAGCGAGCGCCTGAGCCAGCTGGACCTGCAACCGACCCAGTCGGTGGTGCAGCGCTACATGGACAAGCACGTCAGCCCGGCCCTGCAGGAAGCGGCTGCGCAACTGCGCAACCTGAGCCTGGAAGTGCAGACCAACCTGGGCAAGTCGAAGAACCTGCTGGGCCTGCGCGTGGAAATGGATGAAGGCAATCCCTTCGTCTATGAAGTGAGCCTGGACGGCTACCTGGCGACGCCGAGCGAATCGACCCAGCCGGAAGGGGCGGACAGTGAAGTGCGCAGTCGTTTCTACCGCGCCGAGGTGTACCTGCACAACGGCAGCCAGGAATACGACTTGATGGGCTTTACCCAGGAGCAGATCACCCGTGATGTGCTCGATCAGTTCGAAAGCCATCGGCAGCTCCTTGGCCGTGTCTATAGCTGAGTGAAGTCACGGGCCGCTCCCGAGGGGGCGGTTCCAGCCGCTGTAGGAGCCGGCTTGCCGGCGCAGGCGTCCTCAAGGGCGCTGCAAGGCTTCAGGGCCTGTTCGCTGGCAAGCCAGCTCCTACAGAAGGTGGTGGGTGGTCAAAGCAAAACGCCGCGATTGCTCGCGGCGTTTTTGTGTCTGCGGCTTAACCCAGGTTCTTGCCGAGCAGGGCGTGGTAGAGCTCGCTGTCGCCGAGAATCCCCACCACCTGCTGGTTGTCGTGGAGCACCAGTTTGTTGCCGGTCTGGTAACGGATCTGCAGAGCGTCGCGCATGCCGATGTTGGAGTCCACCAGGGTCGGGCGCCGGCCCAGCTCTTCCACCGCTTGCCCCGGAACCCAGTTCTGCAGGTCCATCTGCGAGCCGTTGCGCCGGGCACCCTTGATGGTGTTGCCCTCCGCCAGGTCGAGCCAGGAATCGCCGCCCGGGTCCAGGCACACCGAGCCGTTGACGCGTTTGCAGTTGTCCAGGCTGCGCATCAGGCTGCGACCGCAGAGCACGTTCAGCGGGTTGGTGTGGGCGACGAAGGTGCGCACATAGTCGTCCGCGGGATTGAGCACGATCTCTTCCGGCTTGCTGTACTGGATGATCCGCCCGTCTTTCATGATGGCGATGCGGCTGCCCAGCTTCAGGGCTTCGTCCAGGTCGTGGCTGACGAAGACGATGGTCTTGCTCAGCTTGCGTTGCAGTTCCAGCAACTCGTCCTGCAGGCCCTGGCGGATCAGCGGGTCGAGGGCCGAGAAGGGTTCGTCCATCAGCAGGATATCGGCGTCCATGGCCAGGGCGCGGGCCAGGCCCACACGCTGCTGCATGCCGCCGGACAGCTCGTCGGGCTTCTTGTTGCGCCACTGGGTCAGGCCCACCAGCTCAAGTTTCTCGTCCACCAGCTTGCGCCGCTCCTTCTCGGGGCGACCCTGCATCTCCAGGCCGAAGCTGATGTTTTCCCGCACCGTCAGCCAGGGCATCAGGGCGAACTTCTGGAACACCATGGCGATG
>NZ_MOAK01000080.1:176842-182044 GCF_003732485.1 Pseudomonas protegens | reverse complement strand
CTGCTTGCCTTCGTGTTCGACGAACAGTTTGCCGCGGCTCACGGTGTTGAGGCCGTTGATGCAGCGCAACAGGCTGGACTTGCCGGAACCGGAGAGGCCCATCAGCACGCAGATCTCGCCTTTCTGCACGTCCAGGCTGGCTTTTTCCACGCCCACGATCTGCCCGGTCTTTTTCAGGATCTCGTTGCGGGTCATGCCCTGGTCCAGCAGCTTGAGCGCCTCCCGTGGGTCCTTGGAGAAGATAACGTCGACGTTATCGAAGCGGATTATGCTCATGCGTCACCCCCTACTTTGGCTTCAGGTTGTTTGCAGATGCGGTCGAGCATGATCGCCAGCAGCACGATCGCCAGGCCGGCTTCGAAGCCCAGGGCAATGTCGGCGGTGTTGAGTGCGTTGACCACGGGTTTGCCCAGGCCGTCGGCGCCGACCAGGGCGGCAATCACCACCATCGACAGCGAGAGCATGATGCATTGGGTAATACCGGCGGCGATGCTCGGCATGGCGTGGGGCAGCTCAATGCGCGACAACAACTGACGGCGCGAACAGCCAAAGGCCTTGCCCGCGTCCATCAACTCTTGTGGAACATCGCGAATGCCCAGGTAGGTCAGGCGGATCGGCGCGGCAATGGCGAACACCACCGTGGAGATCAGGCCGGGCACCACCCCGAGGCCGAACAGGGTCAGGGTCGGGATCAGGTAGACGAATGTGGGAACGGTCTGCATCAGGTCGAGGACCGGACGCATCATGGTGTAGAACAGCGGCTTGTGCGCGGCGACGATTCCCAGGGGCACGCCGATCAGCACGCAGACCAGGGTGGCGAACAGCACCTGGGCCAGGGTTTCCATGGTTTCCTGCCAGTACCCCAGGTTGAGGATCAGCAGGAAGGACAGCACGACAAATACAGTCAGGCCCCATTTGCGCTGGATCAGGTGCGCCAGCAGGGCGATCAGGCCGATCAGGGCCAGGGGATTGAACCAGGTCAGCGCGAACGTCACGCCGTGGATCATGGTTTCCAGGGTGGTAGCGATCGCATCGAAGGTGCTGGCACCGTGTTTCGTCAGCCACTCTACGAAAGCCGCGATGTACTGGCCCAGGGGGATTTTCTGATCAGTGAGCATGGTATTGAACGTCCGCATGCAAGGAAAAAACAGCCCGGACAGGCGAACCCGCCCGGCGTAAGCGCGTTACTTAATTCGAAGCTTGTTCAAGCTTGGCTTTCACGGCTGCAAGTCCTGGTTTGCCGTCAATGGTGGTGACGCCAGCGAGCCAGGTATCGAGCACCTGTGGATTCTTCTTCAGCCAGGCCTTGGCGGCCGCGTCAGGCTTCATCTTGTCGTCCAGCACATTGCCCATCAGGGTGCTTTCCATGTTCAGGGTGAACGACAGGTTCTTCAGCAACTGGCCAACGTTGCTGCATTCGGTTGTATAGCCCTTGCGGGTGTTGGTGTAGATGGTGGCCTGGCCGAAGTTGGGGCCGAAGAAGTCGTCGCCGCCGGTCAGGTACTTCATCTTGAAGCGCGTGTTCATCGGGTGCGGTTCCCAGCCCAGGAACACCACCGCAGTGTCGCGACGCTGAGCGCGTTCGACCTGGGACAGCATGCCCGCCTCGCTGGACTCCACCACCTTGAACCCGGCGTCCTTGAGACCGAAGGCGTTCTTGTCGATCATCGTCTGGATGGTGCGATTGCCGTCGTTGCCCGGCTCGATGCCGTAGATCTTGCCGTCCAGTTCCTTCTTGAACTTGACGATGTCGGCGAAGTCTTTCAGACCCTTGTCATACAGCGACTCGGGCACTGCCAGGGTGTACTTGGCGTTTTCCAGGTTGGCGCGCACGGTTTCCACGGTGCCGGCATCACGGTAGGGCTTGATGTCGTTTTCCATGGTGGGCATCCAGTTGCCGAGGAACACGTCCATGTTCTTGCCGTCGGCCAGGGACTTGTAGGTCACCGGGACGGAAATCATCGTGGTCTTGGTCTTGTAGCCCAGGGCGTTGAGCACGACGCTGGTGGTGGCGGTGGTCACGGTGATATCGGTCCAGCCGACATCGGAGAAGTTTACGGTGCTGCATTGCGCCGGTTCTGCGGCTTGTGCCAGAAGCGGCAGACTCAGCATGGCGGCCAACAACAACGACGGGGAACCTTTCATAGGGGAGACTCCTGGATGTTTTTTTGGCGGCGTATGGACCGCGCTTATAAGTGTGGCGGTTGGTGTGCCGGGGACAGCTCTACCACCGTGCCTTGCAATCGAGTCGAGACTGATCATGTACCAGTGAAAAACTGTCGCCTACAGGGTGCGTCGTATCCAGTACAGGGAGGGTCGCATCCAGTGTCGGTGAGGTCGCTTACAGTGTTTCCGGGCATTTTTTCCTGCATCTGAGCCGCAAAAAACGCCCAGAACCCGAGCCTTGCGCCAGGCGGCGTTGGTGGGCATGAGTGAGTCGGTGTCAGACGTCGCGAGTCGCTGTAAAAGCCTGATGATGCGCCCTTCTCGGCGGATTGCAGCTTGAGCGTAGCAGCTCCGTCAGTGGGCGTTTTCAGCGCCTGGACTGTGCTCATCGAGGAGTTACGCAGTAATGGCTATCAGTGTTTTCGACTTGTTCAAGATCGGCATCGGACCTTCCAGTTCCCACACCGTCGGGCCCATGCGCGCCGCGGCGTTATTCGTCCAGGTATTGAAGGAACGCCATCTGCTGGAGCAGGTGCGGCGGATCGAAGTGCAACTGTTCGGTTCGCTGTCGGCCACCGGCATTGGCCATGGCAGCGACAACGCCGTGATCATGGGCCTGATGGGCGAGTGGCCGGATGCGATCGATCCGTCGCTGATCGGCCCGCGCATCGAACAGCTCAGGGAAACCCACAACCTGTTGCTGGACGGACGCCTGCCTGTGCCTTTCATCTGGTCCCGGGACATGCGCCTGCTGGACGAGAACCTGCCCTTTCACCCCAATGCCATGACCCTGGTGGCTGAAGGTGAAGACGGGGAGCTGTTGCGCGATACCTACTATTCGGTAGGGGGCGGTTTTGTCGTCGATCAGGCCCAGGCCAGCAGCGGCGTGGCAGACCTGGACCGTAGCGAGCTGCCTTACGATTTCTCCAGTGCGGTGGAGCTGCTCAGCCTGTGCCAGAAGCACAATCTGCGGGTCGCCGAACTGATGCTGGCCAACGAGAAGGTCTGGCGTTCGGAGGAGGAGATCCGCAGTGGGCTGATGACGCTCTGGCGGGCCATGCAGGACTGCGTGGAGCAGGGTCTCAAGCACGAAGGCATCCTGCCCGGTGGGCTCAATGTGCGCCGTCGCGCGGCCAAGTTGCATCGCAGCCTGCAGGAGCTCAACAAACCCAATGTAATCGGCTCGACCTTGAGCGCCATGGAGTGGGTCAACCTGTTCGCCCTGGCGGTGAACGAGGAGAACGCCGCCGGTGGACGCATGGTCACCGCCCCCACCAACGGCGCAGCGGGGATCATTCCGGCGGTGCTGCATTACTTCATGAAGTTCAGCGAAGACGTGACCGACGCCAACGTGGTGGATTTCTTTCTCGGCGCGGCAGCCATCGGCATCCTGTGCAAGAAGAACGCATCGATTTCCGGTGCCGAAGTCGGCTGCCAGGGCGAAGTGGGTTCGGCCTGCGCCATGGCCGCGGCGGGGTTGGCGGAGATTCTCGGGGCCACGCCCGAGCAGTTGTGCAACGCCGCGGAAATCGGCCTGGAACATAACCTCGGCCTGACCTGCGACCCGGTGGGCGGGCTGGTGCAGGTGCCCTGCATCGAGCGCAACGCGATTGCCGCAGTGAAGGCGATCAATGCCGCGCAGATGGCCTTGCGCGGCGATGGCCAGCACTTCATCTCCCTGGATCGGGTGATCCGCACCATGCGTGATACCGGGGCGGACATGCACGACAAATATAAAGAGACCTCTCGCGGCGGGCTGGCGGTGAGTGCGGTGGAGTGTTGATTCGGCATGCCGGCTCCTGCCTGGGGATGGCGACGCGCCCAAATTGCTCATCAGAGGAGGGGCGCGCCACCTTTTAGCGCGTCGTGAATAGACAAGTTGCCAACCGGGCTGATGGAACTCTGCATCCAGCGGCCGGTTGCGCTTTGAGTGACACTCGCCAGTCCCTGCCCGACGCATCGGTCGCGCAAGTGCTACCTAACTGCTCACCGCTTTGGCGCCCGCCTTCTGCGCGGTGATTCCGGCGCTTCTTATCCGCACATTGACAAGGGCTATGTAGACACGTCGCGACGTCGTTTTCAGGAGTTATTGAATGCCCATTCAACTTTAGGCATGGCAATTGCTCTGTGAATTTCAAGCCCGCCTCTCTTGAGCAGCAGGGCACATAAAAAGAGCCTCCGCCTGAGGCCATCACCCGCTTTGTGTGAGGAGATACCGCGATGACGTCGTTCAACTCCGGGGCCCAACCCCAGAACCGTGCGCCTCAATCCATCGGCTTTCTGCTGCTGGACAATTTCACGCTGATTTCCCTGGCCTCCGCAGTCGAGCCCCTGCGCATGGCCAATCAACTGTCCGGTCGCGAGCTGTATCGCTGGACCACCCTCAGCGTCGATGGCGGTCAGGTCTGGGCCAGTGATGGCCTGCAAATCACCCCCGACGCGGCCATGCACAAAGCCCCCAGCCTCGATACCGTGATCGTCTGTGGCGGCATCGGTATCCAGCGCACCGTGACCCGTGAACATGTGTCCTGGTTGCAAAGCCAGGCTCGCCAGTCGCGCCGTCTCGGCGCCGTGTGCACCGGCAGCTGGGCCCTGGCCTGCGCCGGTCTGCTGGACGGTTTCGATTGCAGCGTGCACTGGGAATGCCTGGCGTCGATGCAGGAAGCCTTCCCCCGGGTCGCCATGAGCACCCGCCTGTTCACCCTTGACCGCAACCGCTTCACCAGCTCCGGCGGCACCGCGCCGCTGGACATGATGCTGCACCTGATCAGCCGTGATCATGGCCGTGAGTTGTCGGCGGCGATCTCGGAAATGTTCGTCTACGAACGCATCCGCAACGAACAGGATCACCAGCGCGTGCCGCTCAAGCACATGCTCGGCACCAACCAGCCCAAGCTCCAGGAAATTGTTGCGCTGATGGAGGCCAACCTCGAGGAGCCGATCGATCTGGACGAACTGGCGGTGTACGTCGCCGTGTCCCGTCGGCAGCTGGAGCGGCTGTTCCAGAAGTACCTGCATTGTTCGCCGTCGCGCTAC
>NZ_MOAK01000080.1:174868-176793 GCF_003732485.1 Pseudomonas protegens | reverse complement strand
AAGCAGACGCCGATGTCGATCATCGAAGTGGCTTCGGTCTGTGGTTTCGTCTCTACGCCGCACTTCTCCAAGTGCTACCGCGAGTACTTCGGCATTCCGCCGCGTGACGAGCGCATCGGCTCCAACACCACCCAGCAAGTGGCGATGATGCCGTTGCCGCAAGCCATGGTTTTGGCACCGCTGTCCGGCCCGCTGTCGGCCTTGAGTCAGGCGCGCAACGAGTCGACCTTCGCCAGCGTGCGTCTGTAGTCACAGACGTTTCTTGAAGTACACCACGCGTTCGGTTTCCTCGAAGCCCAGCGCGTGGTGCAGTGTCTGGCTGACCAGATTGTCCAGGCTGGTGTCAGACGCAATCTCCACACATCCGGCCTGGCGTCCCCACTGGCTGACCTGCTCGATCAGTTGCTGGGCAACGCCCCGGCGGCGGTGCTCGGGAGCCACATAGATCCCTTCGAGAAACACCACCGGCGAACTCTCGGTGCCGTTGACGTAGTCGTGACGCAACGCCGCCTCGGCCAGGCCGACGGCTTCACCGTTCTCGGCAAAGGCCAGCCAGCAGCCATAGCGCTCGGGTGCGCCCAGCATCTGGCGGATCTCGGCCTGGTGTTCGTCTGGCGGGCAGTCGGGCCACAGGCCAAGGCGCAATTGCAGCCAGCGGGGCGCGTCGGCGGATGAGCCGGGTTGTATCGCTATCATGAGTGCCTGCCTGTTTTTGCCAGAGGGACGCGCACTCTAGCAATCCGCTCAGGGCACAGGGAGACTCAGGCGCGTTTTTGCTGCAGGTACTCGGCCAGGGCCGGCAGCAACTGGCGATCGATGGCCTGGCGGACCGCGGGAAGAATGGTCGCATTGCCGGTGAGCATCTGCTCCACCATGCCTTTGAGCGCCTTGGCCCGCGCATCGCTCAAACCCCGCACTGCACATTCACAGGCCTGCTCGGCGCTGGCGCCTGCGGGCATCTCGAAACCCAGGGCCCGGAGTTGTCCCAGCAGGTCGTCCTGATCAATCAAATCCGCATGCATCATGACGCTCATCCTTATTCAGGTAACGTGGTCGTCAGTCGATTCTGGTAGGCCGTCCGGGTGACGGCAAGGGCAGATGGTCGCGATGGCCCGATTACCTATGAACAGGTCGTTTTCGGCTAACTCGATGGTCATGGCCGGTTGCAACAGCGCCTGGAAAAGGCGGCCGATCAAGTCTCGTGGCGCTTGCGTGTGATGGCCCGGGCTTGCATAAGGGTGGATATTGAGCCGTGCTGCCGCTCAAGCTCGCCAGCTGCAAGCGGTGGGGGTGGGCAGGATGGCCGTTGGGGCAAAAGAATAGGGAGCTGTAGTGGATGAAAGTGATGTTCAACCTGGGTTTGGCCTGTTTGTTGTGGATGGTTTGCAGCGTGGCTGCGGCAGCCACCGCGTGTGGCGATTTTTTGCGGGCCATGAGCGATCCGCCGAAGTCCCTGGAGTTTTTCCAATGTGAGTCGCAGCCGCAGGATCAGGGCGCACCGCTGACCGCCAGGTATCGGGTCAAGGGTCAGGATGCCCATGAAGTGGAACGCTATCTGCAACGGGAGTTGGGGTTGCAGGAGGGGCTCAGGTTTGTCTGCTGTGGCTGGGAAACGAAGGGTTTCATGTCCTATAGGGATAAAAGGACCGGGCGTAATTATCAGGTCGGCATGGGCTCGGAAGAGACGCCCTACAACCAGCGCCGGGATTGGCACAAGATCGGCTATTTCTACGTGACGGTGGTGTTCTATACCGAGGACATCTGAACGCTTGTAGCTATGAGCAGGTCGCTCTCGGCTAACTCGCGGGCAGGCAGAGTGGGCAGACTGAAACCAGCTGGCGTCGTGACGGTTTGGTCACCTTCTCACTGCAGCTCCTCAGAAGTAGTCCCTGCCTCGATCCTGTCACGGCTTGATCGGGGCTTTT
>NZ_MOAK01000080.1:171612-174747 GCF_003732485.1 Pseudomonas protegens | reverse complement strand
GAAATGCCGGGCGCCGCTGGACGGGTCGAAGGCGTTGCGGGCATGCAGGGTACGGCGGTTGTCGAAGCACCAGAGTTGGCCGGGGTCGAGGCGGCGGACCACTCGGAATCGCGCTTCCCGGGTCATGGCGATAAATCGACGGTAGGCGTGGTACAGCCGGGGCATCTGTTGCACCGAGGTGTCGAAGGGCCCCCGCAGGAAGTTGGCCATGCGGATTTCCGCCACCCGGCCCAGGGCATCCAGGGCAATGATCGGCGCCAGGCAGCGGTAGTCGCTGTGGCGGTCCTTGTTGCGAAATTCCACGGGTGTTTCACACAGCGTCAGGAAGGCCTCGGGGTCTTCACGGCGCAAGGCATCGGCGATGGCGAAGCCGTCGACGAAGATGCTTTCACCGCCCACGGCGTCATTGACCAGGCAATGCAGGAACTGCAGCCCCGGTTGCAGTTCGCGGGTGGGCAGGTCGCTGTGCAGCGGCAGGTTGAAAGCGGTGTAGGCGTTGCTGTCGGCGTCGGCCTTGGATTGCACATTGAACAGCACGCCGAAGTTGCTTTCGCGGATAAACGAGATGCGTCGGGCGATCAGCGCCAGCGAACCCGGCTCCGTGGGGGCGCCCCGGACCTGGGTCAGGCCGGTGCCGCGCAGGGCCAGCAGCCATTGCAGCAGAGCCTCGGGATCGTCCATCAGGGCCTGATACTCGAATACCGGCAACTGCAGGTTGCTGTCCCACAACCGGCTGTGCGCGGTATGGGCGCGGCGCTCCTCGCGGGATTGCTCATCATAGGCATGGGCCCGCAGCCAGCCGGGATCGAAGCGGCTGTGGTGGCCGTTCGACCAGTCGAGGCACAGGCAGCCTTGGCTGTCGATGTGCGCCCCGTGGCAGCCGAGATCCTCGGCGACATCGACGATTTCCAGCACCTGTTCGCGGGTCACGCTGTAGACGCATTCCGGGCAGGGGCAGTTGTCCCGCAGCCATTGATGGTGAAAGGGGCTGAGGCGGCCATCGGCCCAGTGCACCTGGACCCGGTCCGGCAGTACCTGGACGGCGCTCAACGGGCTGATCAGCGGATAACGGCGATAGTCGGCAAGGGCGGCGATGTTCACGGCGATCTCCTTTTCGGGCTGGTTGTCATTTTTCCGTTGGCAGGCCAATCACCCGGCCGATGTAGGTGGGGCGTGGCAGGTCGGCCTGCTCGGCCGTCATGGCTTGCAGGCGCTGCAGCAGCGCTTCGCCGAACGGCGCGGAACGGGGGCCGGCGAGGTCGACGTGGAGCAGCATCTGTTCGTTGCCGGCCAGCTCCTGGGGATCACCGACCTTGTGCAGGCTGTGATACAGGTGCAGGCGCTTGCGGTCGTGGCCGATGATCCGGGTATGGACTTCGACCTCGGTGTCGAGCTTCACCTCGTGCAGGTAGTTCAGGTGCAGTTCCAGGGTGAACAGCGAGTGACCGCTGGCTTCGCGGTTGTCGCTGTCGAGCCCCAGGCGATCCATCAGCGCGTCGGTGGCATAGCTGAAGATCAGCAGATAGAAGGCATCGCGCAGATGGCCGTTGTAGTCGACCCAGTCGTGGATGATGCGGGTGCTGTAGGTGGTCAAGGCAGGCATAGGATCACCGGATAACTGTAGGAGCCGGCTTGCCGGCGAAGGCGTCCGTTGGGTTTACGCCTGGCTTGAGGGCCTCTTCGCTGGCAAGCCAGCTCCTACGGGGGTTGGGTTAGTCGTGAAAGTGCATGCCGTGCTTGGCCTTGGTGGTTTTCACCGCCTCCAGCACTGCCAGCAGGCAGTCATCACGATAGCGCTCCAGGGCCGAAATGCTGTGGGTGCCCAGTTGCTCGGCGGTGCCCTCGACCACGTCATCGATCAGTTTGTCGGTCAGCTCCGGGGCCGGCAGGTAGGTCCAGGGCAGTTGCAGCGCCGGGCCGAACTGGGCCATGAAGTGGCGCATGCCGGCGTCGCCGCCCGCCAGGGTGTAGGTGAGGAAGGTGCCCATGAACGACCAGCGCAGGCCGGCGCCAAAGCGGATCGCATCGTCGATTTCCCCGGTGGTCGCCACCCCGTCATTGACCAGGTGCAAGGCTTCGCGCCAGAGGGCTTCGAGCAGGCGGTCGGCGATGAATCCCGGGACTTCCTTGCGCACGTGCAAGGGGCGCATGCCTAAGGATTCATAGACCTGGATCGCCGCCTGTATCGCCTCGGGTGCGGTGTGCTTGCCGCCCACCACTTCCACCAGCGGCAGCAGGTACACCGGGTTGAACGGGTGGCCCACCACGCAGCGTTCCGGGTGGGTCGAGCCCTCGTAGAACTCGCTGGGCAGCAGGCCCGAGGTGCTGGAGCCGATCAGGGCGTTTGGCTTGGCCGCGGCGCTGATCTTGCTGTGCAGTTGCAGCTTGAGTTCCAGGCGCTCGGGAGCGCTTTCCTGGATGAAGTCGGCGTCTTTCACGCATTCTTCGATGGTGGCGACAAAGCGCAGGCGCTGCGGCGAGGCGCCGGGGGCCAGGCCCTGTTGTTCCAGGGCGCCCCAGGCATTGGCGACCCGCTGGCGCAGGGCCGCTTCGGCGCCCGGCGCCGGGTCCCAGGCCACTACGTCCAGGCCGTGGGCCAGGGCGCGGGCCACCCAGCCGCTGCCGATCACGCCGCTGCCCAGAGCGGCGAAGGTTTTGATGTTGGTGATAAAAGTCATCGCGTCTTCCTGAAAAAAGAGTTCGTAGGAGCTGGCTTGCCAGCGAAGCTGTTGGCGGCCTTGCGGGGCCCTTCACCGGCACGCCGGCTGCTACGAGCTCGGATGTGACGGCCTCTTCGCGAGCAAGCTCGCTCCTACGGGGAGAGGTGGGTTCGGGTCAGCCGCGTTGCTTCAGGCCCATTTTCTTGCGGCCCTCGGCCGGGGTCAGGACCCGTGCCCCAAGGCGGTGGAGGATCTCCGTGGCCCGTTCCACCAGTTGGCCGTTGGTGGCGAGCACGCCGCGATCCAGCCACAGGTTGTCTTCCAGGCCGACCCGCACGTTGCCCCCCAGCAGCACCGCTTGCGCGGCCATGGGCATCTGCATTCGCCCGATACCGAAACCGGCCCAGACCGCATCCGCTGGCAGGTTGTCCACCATGGCCTTCATGGTGGTGGTGTCCGCGGGGGCGCCCCAGGG
>NZ_MOAK01000080.1:170229-171555 GCF_003732485.1 Pseudomonas protegens | reverse complement strand
CTGCTTGGCGAACCACAGGTGTCCGGTGTCGAAGATCTCCAGCTCGGCTTTCACCCCCAGCTCCTGGATGCGCTTGGCACCGGCCCGCAGTTGGGCCGGGGTGGAGACGTAGATGGTGTCGCCGTCACCGAAGTTGAGGGTGCCGCAGTCCAGGGTGCAGATCTCCGGCAGCAGTTCCTCGACATGGGCCAGGCGGGTCAGCGGCCCGACCAGATCGGTGTTGGGCCCGAACTCCATGGGATGCTCGCCGGCGCCGATCTCCAGGTCGCCGCCCATGCCGGCGGTGAGGTTGACGATGATGTCGACGTCGGCCTCGCGAATGCGCTCCATCACTTCGCGGTACAGCGCCACATTGCGGCTGAACTTGCCGGTGGCGGGGTCACGCACATGGCAGTGCACCACGGTGGCGCCGGCCTTGGCGGCTTCTACGGCGGCCGCGGCGATCTGTTTCGGGGTGACCGGTACGTGCGGGCTCTTGGCGGTCGTGTCGCCAGCACCGGTGAGTGCGCAGGTGATGATGACGTCGTGGTTCATGGTGCGGTTCCTTACAGGCGTGTTTGCTGAGGGCGTGAGGTGGCCGTGCGCAGCCCAGGGCGGGCTGCGGGGCGGTAGTGGCGGTGGCTTATTTGCTGGTCAGTTGCAGGTGTTCGGCGGCCGGCTTGCCATCGAAGGTGGTGACTCCTTCCAGCCAGCGCTGCTGGTCCTGCGGGTGGTCCTTGAGCCATTGCCGCGCGGATTCCAGGGCATCCTTGTGATCCAGCAGCGGCTGCATCATGCGGCTCTCGTCTTCGGCGCTGAAGGTCAGGTTGGTCAACAGCCGGTGCACGTTCGGGCACTGCTCGGCGTAGTCAGGCGCGGTGACGGTCCACACCGTGGCCTGGCCTTCGTTGGGCCCCAGTGCGTTTTCGCTGCCGCTGAGGTAGGTCATCTTGAAGTTGACGTTCATCGGGTGCGGCGCCCAGCCGAAGAACACGATGGCTTCGTTGCGTTTCACCGCTCGGGCCACCGCCGACAACATGCCCGCCTCGCTGGACTCCACCAGCTGGAACTTGCCCAGGCCGAACTGGTTCTTGGCGATCATGTCCTTGATCTGGGTATTGGCCCCCGAGCCGGGCTCGATGCCGTAGATCTTGCCCCCCAGCTCCTTCTGGAACCTGGCGATGTCGGCGAAGGTCTTCAGGCCCTTGTCGGCCAGGTAGGCGGGGACGGCCAGGGTGGCGCGGGCGTCCTTGAGGCTGGGCTCGGCCAGGACCTTGACCTGATTGGCGTCGACGAACGGCGTGATGGTCTGGGTCATCAGCGGGTTCCAGTAGCCGAGGAACAGAT
>NZ_MOAK01000080.1:154588-170184 GCF_003732485.1 Pseudomonas protegens | reverse complement strand
TGGTCTGCTTGGTCTTGTAGCCGAGACCGTCGAGCAGGACCTGGGTCATGGCGCTGGTGGCGATCACGTCGGTCCAGTTGACCACCCCAAGGCGCACGTTCTGGCAACTGGCGGCGTCGGCGGCCATGGCCCCTGAACTCAGAAAAACGCTACCACTTAGCGCAAGCACACAATGGCTGATCAGTCGTTTCATGATGCTTTCCTCGGCAGGTCGTTATTGTCGGTCCCGGCGTCTTGGTGCGCAGGTGTTGCCAAGGTACGCAGGCGTCGCAGGCGGTAAACGCACAGCGGCGACCGACTCTTGCACTGCAGCGACCTGGCCCCTTGTGGCTGTGGGGCATTTGGCGTATCACAGGGCCCACGCTGGCCGTCACCGGAGTGCGTTGCATGTCCCAGGACTTCTACTTCCTGCTGATGCCGGGGTTCTCCGCCATCGGTTTCATTTCCGCCATCGAGCCGCTGCGGGTGGCCAATCGTTTTCGTGGCGAGCTATATCGCTGGCATGTGCTCAGCGCCGACGGCGGCGCGGTGCTGGCCAGCAACGGCATGTCGGTGAATGTCGATGCGGCCCTGGAGCCGCTGAAGAAGGGCGCAACCTTGTGGGTGGTGGCCGGTTTCGAGCCGTTGAAGTTCCTGAGTCCTGCTCTGGAACATTGGCTGCGGCGCCTGGATGTGGAGGGCGTGACTCTCGGGGGTATCGACACCGGCAGCGTGATTCTCGCGGAGTCCGGGTTGCTGGAAGGGCACCGGGTAACCCTGCACTGGGAAGCCATCGAGGCCTTCAAGGAGTCTTATCCACAGCTGAGCGTGACCCAGGAGTTGTTCGAGATCGATCGTCGGCGCATCACCTGTGCCGGCGGCACCGCGTCCATCGACATGATGCTCGACCTGATCGCCCAGGCCCACGGCCCGGAACTGGCGATCCAGGTCAGCGAGCAATTCGTGCTCGGGCGCATCCGCCCGCGCAAGGATCACCAGCGCATGGAAGTCGCCAGCCGCTACGGCATCAGCAACAAGAAACTGGTGCAGGTGATCGGCGAGATGGAGCAGCACAGCGAGCCGCCCCTGAGCACCCTGGCCCTGGCGGAGTCGATCAAGGTCACCCGACGTCAGCTGGAGCGGCTGTTCCGCCTGCACTTGAACGATACCCCGAGCAACTTCTATCTGGGCCTGCGCCTGGAGAAGGCCCGGCAACTGCTGCGCCAGACCGACATGAGCGTGCTGGAGGTGAGCATCGCCTGCGGATTTGAGTCGCCGTCCTACTTCACCCGCAGTTACCGCGCGCGTTTCGTGCACTGCCCCCGTGAAGACCGGCGCCTGCAAGGGAGCGGCCGGGAGTCGGTTTGACAGGGGTTTATAGTTAATTATACTCGCGGCTATAAATTATAGTCCTGGCAATAATTGAGTATAAAACCATGTCGAAAAACACCGGTTTCGTGTTTCGTCGTCCTGCTCTGGCGCTCAATATTGCCGATGGCCTGGTGGGCTCGGGGATTCAGGATTACAGCTCGGGGCTGTTCCTGGCGGCGCCTCGGCGCACCGGGAAAAGTACCTTTCTGCGCGAGGACCTGCTGCCCGAGTGCCAGAGCCGTGGCTGGCTGGCGGTTTATGTCGACCTTTGGGCCAATCGCGAAAAAGACCCCGCCGAGCTGATCGCCGCGGCCATAGCCGGGGCGCTGGTGCCTTTCGAGAAAGGCATTCGCAAACTGGCCAAGTCCCTGGGGGTGGAGAAGCTCAGCTTTCTGCGCACCCTGTCCTGGGACTTCAGCAAGTCCCAGTTGCCCGAAGGCGCGACCCTGACCCAGGCCCTGGAATTGCTCCACAGCGCCGCGGGCAAGACGGTGGTCCTGGTGATCGACGAGGCCCAGCATGCCTTGAGCTCGGAGGCCGGGTTGAATGCCATGTTCGCGCTCAAGGCGGCCCGGGATCAGCTCAATCAGGGGCGGGACATGGATACCAGCGGCCTGCGCCTGGTGTTCACCGGGTCCAATCGCGACAAGCTGGCCCATCTGGTGCTCAACCGTAACCAGCCATTCTTCGGTTCGAGCATCACCCCGTTCCCGCTGTTGGGGCGGGATTTCACCAAGGCCTACACCGCCCATCTGAACGCTCATCTGGCGCCCACCAATCAGTTCAATGCCGAAGATCTGGACCAGGCTTTCGAATGGGTTGGCCGGCGTCCGGAAATGCTTCGCAGCATCATTGGCCAGGTGGCCCTGGAACTGGGGGAGGCGAGCCAGCTCAACGAGTTGTTGCGCAGCAGTGCCGAGATTCTCCGAGCCGGGGTCTGGAGCGAATTCGAAAGCGCCTGGAACGGTCTGACCCTGTCCCAGCGGGCGGTGCTGGAAGTGATGGTCGAGCGCTCGCGCAACAACCTGCCGTTCGCACCCTTTACCGACGACACCCTGGCGGCGGTGGCCAAGGCGTTGCAGGCCATGGGCAGCGAGACGCAACCGGGCACCCAGACGGTGCAAGCCTGTATCGATGCCCTGCGGGAAAAGGAGCTGGTGTGGAAGTCCAGCCGGGGCGCCTATGCCCTGGAAGACAATTCATTCGCCGACTGGCTGCAGCATTATCGGCGCAGCGCGTAGCGGCCTCTGCGCCGGCAAGCCGGCGCCTACCGCTTACTTTTTCAGCAAGGCCGCGCAGGCGGTCTTGTAGGCCTCGTGCTGGTATTTGTTGAGGCTCGCCGGCAGGCTGAAGTCGTGCTTCTTGTGCTGGGCGTTGATGGTCTGTGGCGACAGCAGGGTCACTTCGCAGTGTTCCAGCAGCTGCAGCACGCCTTCGATCTTGAAGGTGGTAGGGCCGCCGGCGAATTCGCCTTTCTTGCTGCGTTTCTTGATGGCGATGCGGGTAATTCCGTGTTCACGGACAAAGGCGCCGATCCGGGCGGCGAAGGCCCGGACATTGCCCGCTTCATCGTCGTCTTCCAGGGCGATTTTCTTGATGGCCAGCGCCTGGTGTTGCGGCGCGCCGTCTTGCAGGGAGGCGAGGGCGAAGATGGCTTCGCTGCCCTTGATCTCGATACCGCAGATGCTCATGAGTAACCCTTTCAATCGTTGAGTGGGGCGCAGCTTACAGCTCCAGCTGGTCGGCGCGTATACCGAAGACGGCGGCAATTTTTTCCCGGGTGGTCTTGCGGGGGCGGGCCACGCTCTCTTGTTGGGCGAAGGCCGGCTGAGAGATCCCCAGACGCTTGGCAACCTCGTCCTGGGTCAGGTGCAGGTGCTCGCGCCAGGCCCGGATCGGCGTGGCGCCATCGACCATGCGACTGACCACCCCGTGGGGGATCAGATCAGCCTCCTTCTGCTGCGCAACGTACTGCGCGTAGGGAATCACCACGAACGCCGGCTTGCCGTCCGGGCCATGGATGATCTGGATGTCAGTAGGTGCGTTCATCACGTTTTTTGACCTCTTGAACACTGACGATATGGATAACCCCGTCCCAATCGAACAGCACGCGGTACTGGCCAACCCGCAGGCGATAGGCATAGGTGTGGCCGGACAGGGCTTTGACGTTGCCACTGGCGGGCATGTCGGCCAGCAGGGCGATCGCGTCACGAACCTGGACCTGATGTTCGGGGTGCAAACGCAGCAATTGCTTGACCGCTTTTCTACTCCAGAGGATTTCGTTCATGGCGGACTATATAAGCCTTTTATAAGGATTGCGAATCCTTGCTTATATTTACTGCCCGGCCAAGCTTAGAACCTTGTCCCTTTGTTGCCCGTGCCGCCGTTACCAGGTCGTGGACTGCCCGCGCCGATCCACTTCATACACCTTGTGCCGCAGCAGGCGTTCCTTGAGCCAGCGTTCGGCCTTGCCCATCACGCGTTGTCGGGCCCAGAGCAGGTCCACGCCCACCAGCCAGTCGGTGTGGGGGTAGGCGCCCAGTTGCAGTTCCACCAGTTCGCCCTGGGCCAGTTCACGCTGGATCAGTTGCCGGGGCAGGGTGGCCCAGCCCAGGCCGGCGCGGACCATCTCCAGCAGCGCCAGGTAGTTTTCCGCCTGCCACAGTTGGCTGCAGCGCAGGTACTCGCTGCTGGGCAGCTTGTCGGCATGGGCGCTGAAGGCCAGGCGCCGGTGCACATGCAGGTCGTCGAAGGTCACGTTGTCCAGACGGGCCAGGGGATGATCCGGGTGGCAGACGTGCAGCATGATCAGCTTGCCCATCTGCTGGAACTCCAGCTCCTGGGGATAGCCCGGTTGCGAAAAGGCGATCCCCAGCACCGCATCGCCACGGGCCACCAGCTCGCTGGCATCTCCGGACAGTGGGTGACGGATCAGTAGGTCGACATAGGGGAAGGCCTGCTCGAACTCGCGCAAGGCCGGCATCAGCGGGCCGTAAGGGGTTTCGATGACGATGGACAACTGCGGCTCCAGCACCTGCGACAGACCGTCGGCGTTGGCCTGCAGGGTCAGGCAGCGCTCCAGCACCGCCTCGGCCTGCAGCAGCATCTTCCGTCCGCTGGCGGTCAGCACCGGGTTGCGGCTGCTGCGGTCGAACAGCTCCACCCCCAGATCGGCCTCCAGGTTGGCAATGGCCACACTGACCGTGGACTGGGTCTTGCCCAGCTTGCGTGCAGCGGCCGAGAACGAGCCGGTTTGTGCGGCCTGAACGAACATCTGCAGTTGTTCCAGTGAAAAGCGCATCGCGTCTCCCGACCCCAGGACAGGGTTGTCCAATCCATCGTTAAAAACGATGGCTGCTCATTTGTTTCATCGCATTCAAGCACAGATCATGGGCGCCGACGTTCGTACATCCTGCCGGGGCATTGCTCCCGGATGCCTGCCAGAACAACAACAAGAGCTGCACCTTCAGGAGATCTGCGACATGAACATTCCCCGGGTTCACCCAGTGGACGAGGTCCTGCCCGTCCGCCAGTTGTTCACCTTCGGCTTGCAGCATGTGCTGGTGATGTATGCCGGTGCGGTGGCGGTGCCGTTGATTCTAGGCAATGCCCTGGGCCTGACGCCGGCCCAGGTGGTTTTACTGATCAACGCCAACCTGCTGACGTCCGGTATTGCCACCCTGATCCAGACCCTGGGCTTCTGGCGGTTCGGCGCACGCTTGCCGTTGATCCAGGGCTGCTCCTTCATCGCCCTGGCGCCGATGATCATGATCGGCAAGCAGTTCGGCCTGGCCGAGGTGTTCGGCGCGGTGATCGCCGCCGGGGTCCTCACCATTGCCATGGCTCCGCTGTTCAGCCGCCTGCTGAGGTTCTTTCCACCGGTGGTGATCGGCAGTCTGATCACCATCATCGGCATTTCCCTGATGCCGGCGGCGGCCGTCTGGCTGGGGGGTGGCAACCCCGCCGCCGAGGATTTCGGCGCACCGGCCAACCTGCTGCTGGGGCTGGCCACGGTGGCGGTGACCCTGGTGATCTACGGCAAGTTCTCCGGCTTTATCGGCAACCTCAGTGTGCTGATCGGGCTGCTGGTGGGCAGCCTGATCGCTGCGGCCTTCGGCATGACGCACTTTGCCCAGGTGGGCGACGCGGCCTGGTTCGAGCTGAGCCCGCCCATGGCCTTCGGGGTTCCGCAATTCTCCCTGATGCCGATCCTGATCATGACCCTGGCGATGCTGGTGATCATGGCCGAGACCACCGGCAACTGCCTGGCCATTGGCAAACTCACCGGCAAGCCCATGACCCAGCGCACCCTGGGGGACGCCTTTCGCGCCGATGGCCTGTCCACCATGCTCGGCGGCCTGTTCAACAGCTTTCCTTACAACGCCTTTACCCAGAACACCGGGCTGATCGCGCTTTCCAAGATCAAGAGCCGCTTCGTGGTGGCGGCAGCCGGCGCAATCATGGTGCTCATGGGGCTGTTTCCCAAGCTCGGGGCGCTGGTGGCTGCGGTGCCGACCCCGGTACTGGGCGGCTGCGCCATCGTCATGTTCGGCATGACCACCGTGGCCGGCATCCAGGAGCTGTCACGGGTGAAGTTCGAGGGGACGCGCAACGGCATCATCGTCGCGGTGTCGGTCAGTGTCGGTGTGCTGCCGATGTCCTTTCCAGCGTTGTTCGCCCATGCCCACGGGCCCCTCAAGCTGCTGCTGGAAAGCGGCATCTTCCTCGGCGCCATCAGCGCCATCGTGCTCAACCTGTTGCTCAACCCCCGTACGTCCGACGCCGAAGAGTTGGCAGCCCATCCCGGGCTTGGCGACTGAAAACGGCTATCAGCCCGTCTTTTTCGGCGGGTTCCTGTCCATGAAAAGGAGGTCAAGATGACCCAGATTCTCTCCCCTATCCCTGCCGGCGTCAGCGAACTGGACCTGCAACTGCTGCGTCAGAGCATTGAACTGGCCGAAGAGGCCAAGGCCCGCGGCCGTCACCCCTTCGCTGCCCTGGTGGCGGACCGCAACGGCAAGATTGTCGCCAGTGCCGGCAACAACTCGATGCCCCCCGAAGGCGATCCGACCCAGCACGCCGAACTTGCCGCCGCCGCCAAGGCCGCCAGGCTCCTGGGCCCCGAGGAGCTGGCCCAGTGCACCCTGTACACCAGCGCCGAGCCCTGCTGCATGTGCGCCGGGGCCATCTACTGGACCGGCATTGGTCGGGTGGTCTACGCCTTGTCCGAGCATGCCTTGCTGGCACTGACCGGCGATCACCCGGAAAACCCGACCTTTTCCCTGCCATGCCGTGAAGTCTTTGCCCGGGGGCAGCGGCAGATCCCGGTGTTGGGGCCAATGCTGGAAAACGAAGCGGCCCAGGCTCACATGGGGTTCTGGAAATGAACGGCGGAGTATCCATCCACGTGGTGGATGTCGCCAGCGGCAAGGTGGCCGCGGGCATGCAGGTTCGGGTGCGCCGCCTGGGCGAGGAGTGGCTCTGCCAGGGGCCGATTGCCGACAACGGCCTGCTGGCTCCGCTGAGCGAGCTGGCGGCCCGCTTCGACCGGGGCGTCTACGAGGTGGAACTGGACGTGGCGGCGTTCTACCGAGCCCAGGGCCAGGCCTCGGGGCAAGTGCCGTTTCTCGATGTGCTGGTGTATCGCTTCGGCCTGGATGATCCGCGCCAGCACTACCACCTGCCGTTCAAGCTGACGGCCTGGGGCGTCTCGTGCTTTCGCGGCGGCGCCTGATCCCACCCCGCAGCCCGTAGGAGCGAGCTTGCTCGCGAAGTTTTTCCCGCCGCGACATGGGTCGGGGTCGGGCATGCTTCGCGGGCAAGCCCGCTCCTACAGGGGCGGGTCATTCCTGGGCGATGGACTCGATGAACTCCGAGCGTTCGTCGCTCATCCGCGCCAGGCAATCATTGGTGGCGATGGTGTAGGCCTTGGTTCCGGGCCTGGCCGGGAAGGATTCCACCGCGCAGTCGGCATCGCGCTGCTTCTGCCACAGCTGCTGGGCGTTCTTGACCTTGGCACTGATGTCGCTCAGTTGCGCCTTGTCGTTGCCGTACAAGGTACCGAGGCGCTCCAGCAGGCTCTGCACGTTGTCATCCAGCAACTGCTCGGCGGTGGTCCGGTTGTAGGTGGCGCACTCCAGGGTCTGCATGTCGTTTTCCACGCCGTCGCAGGGAGAACTGTCGGTTTCTTCGGCCGCCTGCACGCCAGTCGCCATCAGAACCAAGGCCAGGAAGATCGGTTTCATTGCAGCGCTGCCTCTAATCCAGTGAAGCTTTCGTTGGAGCGGCGAATTCTGGCGCAAGCCCCAGGCAATGAACAGAGGGCGCCACGCCCCCGCATCCGGCCCTTTGTCGGGTCTTGACGCTTTCGGCAATTCCCCTGTCGTTTTTGCACCGGGGCGCCCCGGTCCTCAAGCATATGCTGACCCCAAAGCGCCGGCAGACGATTCGGCGCATGAATCGCCAATAAGGGGACAGCCTGATGAGCCCAGCCGAATTACACGCCGACAGCATCGTTATCGACGGGCTGATCATTGCCAAGTGGAACCGCGAGCTGTTCGAGGACATGCGCAAGGGCGGCCTGACCGCAGCCAACTGCACCGTGTCGGTTTGGGAAGGTTTCCAGGCCACGGTCAACAACATTGCCTCCAGCCAGAAACTGATCCGCGAAAACAGCGACCTGGTAATGCCGGTGCGCACCACCGCGGACATCCGCAAGGCCAAGGAGGTGGGCAAGACCGGCATCCTCTTCGGCTTCCAGAATGCCCATGCCTTCGAAGACCAGATCGGCTATGTCGAGGTGTTCAAGCAGCTGGGCGTGGGCATCGTGCAGATGTGCTACAACACCCAGAATCTGGTGGGCACCGGCTGCTACGAGCGTGACGGCGGGCTCTCGGGTTTCGGCCGCGAGATCGTCGCCGAGATGAACCGCGTCGGGGTCATGTGCGACCTGTCCCACGTCGGTTCCAAGACCAGCGAGGAAGTGATCCTCGAATCGAAAAAACCGGTCTGCTACTCCCACTGCCTGCCGTCGGGGCTCAAGGAGCACCCGCGCAACAAGTCCGATGCCGAACTGAAGTTCATCGCCGACCACGGCGGTTTCGTCGGCGTGACCATGTTTGCGCCGTTCCTGGCCAAGGGCATCGACTCCACCATCGACGACTACGCCGAAGCCATCGAGTACACCATGAACATCGTCGGTGAAGACTCCATCGGCATCGGCACCGACTTCACCCAGGGCCATGGCCAGGACTTCTTCGAGTACCTGACCCACGACAAGGGCTACGCCCGCCGCCTGACCAACTTCGGCAAGATCATCAACCCCCTGGGCATCCGCACCGTGGGCGAGTTCCCCAACCTCACCGAGACCCTGCTCAAGCGCGGCCACAGCGAGCGCGTGGTGCGCAAGATCATGGGCGAGAACTGGGTCAATGTCCTGAAAGACGTCTGGGGCGAGTAAACCTCTCCAGCCCCCTTATCCGATTTCCCCCTGCCGTTCGCGCAGGGGCATTCACTGAATTTCTGGAGTCACGTTTCCATGGCCAAGATCGCCCCGCAATTGCCTATCGAAGTCGACAGCGAAACCGGTGTCTGGACCTCCGACGCCCTGCCGATGCTCTACGTGCCACGGCATTTCTTCGTCAACAACCACATGGGCATCGAGGAAGTGTTGGGCGCCGATGCCTACGCCGAGATCCTCTACAAGGCCGGCTACAAGTCCGCCTGGCACTGGTGCGAAAAAGAAGCCGAATGCCACGGCCTGGAAGGCGTCGCGGTGTTCGAACACTACATGAAGCGTCTGTCCCAGCGCGGCTGGGGCCTGTTCAAGATCCAGGACATCGACCTGGATAAAGGCACCGCCAGCGTCAAGCTCGAGCACTCGGCGTTCGTCTACGTGTACGGCAAGGTCGGGCGCAAGGTGGATTACATGTTCACCGGCTGGTTCGCCGGGGCCATGGATCAGATCCTGGAAGCCCGTGGCAGCAAGATCCGCACCGTGGCAGAGCAGGTTTACGGTGGTTCCGAAGAAGGCCACGACGATGGCCTGTTCGTCGTCAAACCGTTGTAAGCGGAGTTAAGAAAAATGGCTTTCGAAGCGATGTTCCAGCCGATCCAGATCGGCAAACTGACCATCCGCAACCGTGTGCTCAGTACTGCCCATGCCGAGGTCTATGCGACTGACGGCGGCATGACCACCGAGCGCTACGTGAAGTACTACGAGGAAAAGGCCAAGGGCGGCATCGGCCTGGCGATCTGCGGTGGTTCTTCGGTGGTGGCCATCGACAGCCCCCAGGAATGGTGGAGCTCGGTGAACCTCTCCACCGACCGCATCATCCCGCACTTCCAGAACCTGGCCGACGCCATGCACAAGCATGGCGCCAAGATCATGATCCAGATTACCCACATGGGCCGGCGCTCACGCTGGGACGGTTTCAACTGGCCGACCCTGATGTCGCCGTCCGGGGTGCGCGAGCCGGTGCATCGCGCCACTTGCAAGACCATCGAGCCGGAAGAGATCTGGCGGGTGATCGGCAACTACGCCCAGGCCGCGAGCCGGGCCAAGGCCGGTGGCCTGGACGGTGTCGAGCTGTCGGCGGTGCACCAGCACATGATCGACCAGTTCTGGAGCCCGCGGGTCAACAAGCGCACCGACGAATGGGGCGGCACCTTCGAGAAGCGCATGCGCTTCGGCCTGGAAGTGCTCAAGGCGGTACGCGCCGAAGTGGGCGACGATTTCTGCGTGGGCATGCGCCTGTGCGGCGACGAATTCCACCCGGACGGCCTGTCCCACGAGGACATGAAGCAGATCGCCAAGTACTACGACGACACCGGCATGCTGGACTTCATCGGCGTGGTGGGCTCGGGCTGCGACACCCACAACACCCTGGCCAACGTGATCCCCAACATGAGCTTCCCGCCGGAGCCGTTCCTGCACCTGGCGGCGGGCATCAAGGAAGTGGTCAAGGTGCCGGTGCTGCACGCACAGAACATCAAGGACCCGAACCAGGCCACGCGGATTCTCGAAGGCGGTTACGTCGACATGGTGGGCATGACCCGCGCCCACATGGCCGACCCGCACCTGATCGCCAAGATCAAGATGGGCCAGATCGACCAGATCAAACAGTGCGTCGGCGCCAACTACTGCATCGACCGCCAGTACCAGGGCCTGGACGTGCTGTGCATCCAGAACGCCGCCACGTCCCGTGAATACATGGGCGTGCCGCACATCATCGAGAAGACCACCGGCATCAAGCGCAAGGTGGTGGTGGTCGGCGCCGGTCCTGCCGGCATGGAGGCCGCCCGTGTCGCCGCCGAACGTGGCCACGACGTGACCCTGTTCGAGAAGAAGGAAGCCATTGGCGGGCAGATCACCACGGCCTCCAAGGCCCCGCAACGGGACCAGATCGCCGGTATCACCCGCTGGTACCAGCTGGAACTGGCGCGCCTGAAGGTCGACCTGCGCCTGGGCACCGCGGCGGACACCGCGACCATTCTCGACCTGCGCCCCGACGTGGTGGTGCTGGCCGTGGGCGGTCATCCGTTCATCGAGCAGAACGAGCACTGGGGCGCCGACGAAGGGTTGGTGGTCAGCAGTTGGGACATCCTCGACGGCAAGGTGGCACCGGGCAAGAACGTCTTGGTCTACGACACCATCTGTGAGTTCACCGGCATGTCGGTCACCGACTTCATCGCCGACAAGGGTTCGCAAGTGGAAATCGTCACCGACGACATCAAGCCGGGTATCGCCATTGGCGGCACCTCGTTCCCCACCTACTACCGCAGCCTGTACCCCAAGGAAGTGATCATGACCGGGGACCTGACCCTGGAGAAGGTCTACCGCGAGGGCGACAAGCTGGTGGCGGTGCTGGAGAACGAATACACCGGTGCCCGCGAAGAGCGGGTGGTGGACCAGGTGGTGGTGGAGAACGGCGTGCGTCCGGACGAAGAGCTCTACTACGGGCTCAAGGAAGGTTCGCGCAACAAGGGCCAGATGGACGTCGAGGCGCTGTTTGCGATCAAGCCGCAGCCGTGCCTGAGCGAGACGGGGGAGGGCTACCTGTTGTTCCGCATCGGCGACTGCGTATCCCAGCGCAACACCCATGCCGCGATCTACGACGCACTGCGCCTGTGCAAGGATTTCTAAGCCACTTCCTGTAGGAGCCGGCTTGCCGGCGATCGGCACTGGCGAGATACCGCGAGCTGCCTGATCGCTGGCAAGCCAGCGCCTACAAGGCCCCAGGTCTTTGGGAGCTCCACCATGTTGAACACCCTTCTTCCCATTCTGTTGTTCGCCGCCGTCGGCCTTGCGGTCCTCGGCGCGCTGCGACGCGTGGCCATGTGGCGCCGGGGGCGAGCCTCCAAGGTCGATCTGATCGGCGGCCTGCTGGCCATGCCCAAGCGCTACATGGTGGATCTGCACCATGTGGTGGCTCGGGACAAATACATGGCCAACACCCACGTGGCCACGGCGGGCGGTTTCGTCCTGGCGGCGGTGCTGGCGATCCTGGTCCATGGTTTTGGTCTGCATAACCGCATCCTCGGCTACGCCTTGCTGCTGGCCACCACGCTGATGTTCGTCGGCGCGCTGTTCGTCGCCAAGCGTCGGCGCAACCCACCGGCACGCCTGTCCAAGGGCCCGTGGATGCGCCTGCCGAAAAGCCTGCTGGCGTTCTCGGTGAGTTTCTTCCTGGTGACCTTGCCGGTGGCTGGCATCCTTCCGGAACACTTCGGTGGCTGGCTGCTGGCGACGATTCTGGCGGTCGGTGTGCTGTGGGGCGTGTCCGAGCTGTTTTTCGGCATGACCTGGGGCGGGCCGATGAAGCACGCCTTCGCTGGCGCCTTGCACCTGGCCTGGCATCGGCGCGCCGAGCGCTTTGGTGGCGGACGCTCCACCGGCCTCAAGCCGTTGGACCTGGAAGACCCAAGCGCGCCTTTAGGGGTGGAAAAGCCCAAGGACTTCACCTGGAACCAGCTGCTGGGTTTCGACGCCTGCGTGCAGTGCGGCAAGTGCGAGGCGGCATGCCCGGCCTTCGCCGCCGGCCAGCCGCTGAACCCGAAGAAGCTGATCCAGGACATGGTGGTCGGCCTGGCCGGTGGTACCGACGCGCAGTTCGCCGGCAGCCCTTACCCTGGCAAAGCCATTGGCGAACATGGCGGCCATCCGCACCAGCCCATTGTCAACGGCCTGGTGGACGCCGAGACCCTGTGGTCCTGCACCACCTGCCGGGCCTGCGTCGAGGAATGCCCGATGATGATCGAGCACGTCGATGCCATCGTCGACATGCGCCGCCACCTGACCCTGGAGAAGGGCGCGACGCCGAACAAGGGCGCCGAGGTCCTGGAGAACCTCATCGCCACCGACAACCCCGGCGGTTTCAACCCCGGTGGAAGGATGAACTGGGCGGCGGACCTGAACCTGTCCCTGCTCAGCGAAAAACCAAGCACCGACGTGCTGTTCTGGGTCGGCGACGGCGCCTTCGACATGCGCAACCAGCGCACCCTGCGCGCCTTCGTCAAAGTGCTCAAGGCGGCCAAGGTGGACTTCGCCGTGCTCGGCCTGGAAGAGCGCGACAGCGGCGATGTGGCCCGGCGCCTGGGTGATGAAGCAACCTTCCAGCTGTTGGCCAAACGCAATATCCAGACCCTGGCCAAGTACCGCTTCAAGCGCATCGTCACCTGCGATCCCCACAGTTTCCATGTGCTGAAAAACGAGTACGGCGCCTTCAACGGCAACTACCTGGTGCAGCACCACAGTACCTACCTGGCCGAGCTGATCGGCGCGGGTGTGCTGAACCTGGGCCAGCACAAAGGCAGCAGCGTGACTTATCACGACCCGTGCTACCTGGGTCGTTACAACGGGGAATACGAAGCGCCGCGCGAGGTACTGCGGGCCCTGGGCATCGAGATCAAGGAAATGCAGCGCTCGGGTTTCCGTTCCCGTTGCTGCGGCGGTGGCGGCGGCGCGCCGATCACCGACATTCCGGGCAAGCAGCGCATACCCGACATGCGCATGGAAGACATCCGCGAGACCGGCGCCGAGCTGGTGGCCGTAGGTTGCCCACAATGCACGGCCATGCTCGAAGGGGTGGTGGAGCCGCGGCCGATGATCAAGGACATCGCCGAACTGGTGGCCGATGCCTTGCTCGAAGACGCCGCCCCGGGCAAAGCGCCGGCGTCGGTGAAACCCGAACCTGCGGAGGTGCACTGATGAGCGACATTATCCGCCGCGATCCCCGGGCCGAATGGATTGCCCGCAACCGCCTGCACCCGCTGCATGCGGCCATGCAGCCGGCGCAGCACAGCTGGATGGGGCCCAATGGCCTGATCCGCAAGAATCCCCATGGCATCGGTTTCATCGGTCCCAACGGTCTCAAGCGCATCGACCGCAGTGGCGCCCAGCAGGGCGGCAGCGCCAAGCGCACGGCGGCGGCCGAGGTGCAGTTGCCACTGCATCAAGTGGCGCAGCCGGCGTTCTACATCAGCGTGGTGCCGGATATGGTCGGTGGCCGCCTGAGCAGTCACGACCGCGACCTGCTGGGCCTGGCCCACCAGTTGGCGGGCCAGGACGGCGCGGTGCTGGCGGTGGTGTTTGGCGAGCACAAGGAGTCGGCCTTTGCCACGGCGGGTGTCGACCGCCTGTTGGTGCTGCAAGGCAGCGAGTTCGACGGTTATGCACCGGAACAACGGGTACAGGGGCTGCGGGCTGTGGATAACCAGTTCAGCCCGCGCCATTGGCTGCTGCCTGACAGCCGCACCGGGGGGGGCGAACTGGGCCGGCGCTTTGCCGCGGCCCTGGGCGAACGCCCGGCGACCCGGGTCTGGCAGGTCAAGGACGGGCAGTGCATCGGCCGTGCCGGCGCCGGTCTGCAGGACCTGGCGCGGCCGGTGGCACGTTTGATACTGGCCGCGGCCGAATGCGCCGAGCCGGTCAGCGAAAGCCGCCACGAAGCCTTGTCGGTGGAGTTATCCACAAGCTTGGCTCGCAGTCTGGCGCGGATCGAGGATTTGGGCGCGGTGGCGGTGGACCCGGCGGCGATTCCCATGGCCGAGGCCGAGTTCATCTTTTCCGGGGGCAACGGGGTCAAGGACTGGCCACTGTTTCACCAGACCGCCGCGGCCCTGGGCGCTACCGAAGGCGCCTCGCGGGTGGCGGTGGACGACGGCTTCATGGCCCGGGATCGGCAAGTGGGGGCCAGCGGTATCTGGGTCACCGCGCGGGTCTATGTGGCGGTGGGGATTTCCGGGGCGATCCAGCACCTGCAGGGCATCGGTGCCTGCGACAAGGTGGTGGCCATCAACCTCGACCCGGGCTGCGACATGATCAAACGCGCCGACCTCTCGGTGATTGGCGACAGCGCGGAAATTCTCAAGGCCTTGATCGCGGCGGTAGCGGCCTACCGCAACGACGCCAAGCGCGATGCGGCTTAAGGGGACGTTATGAACAGCAATGTGATCAGCCTGGTATCGATTGGCGCTCACCCGACCTCCGGCCGTCCACGGCGGGCCGAACAGGATGCCCGGGCGGTGGAACTGGGTCTGCAACTGGCAGGGGACAAGCTGCAAGTGCTGCATGCCGGTGACGTCGCCGAGCCGGCCCTGCGCGCTTACCTGGGCATGGGCCTGGAGCAGTTGCATGTGCTGGAACAGCCGGCGGGCGCCGATGCCCTGCCGATCCTGACCCAGTACCTGCGAGACGCGGGCGCCCAGGTGGTGCTCACCGGCAGCCAGGCGGAAACCGGCGAAGGCTCCGGCATGCTGCCGTTCCTGCTGGCGGAAAACCTCGGCTGGCCGCTGGTGGTGGGGCTGGCGCAAGTCGAATCCCTGGCCGACGGCGTGGCCCACGTCCTGCAAGCCTTGCCCCGTGGCCAGCGGCGGCGACTCAAGGTGCGCCTGCCGTTCCTCGCCACTGTGGATAACGCCGCGCCGAAACCGCGCCAGAGCGCCTATGGCCCGGCGCGCCGTGGCCTGTTGCAGGCCGATCAGGTCGTGGTGGTGGAAGACGAGTTACTCACAGCCTCCAGCCTGCAACCGGCCAAACCCCGGCCCAAGCGCCTGAAAGTGATCAAGGCCAAGAGCGGCGCGGATCGCATGAAGGCCGCCACCGCCAAGGCCAGCGGCGGCACCGGCCAGGTACTCAAGGGCGTCAGCCCGGAGGCCGGCGCCGAAGCGATTCTCAAATTGCTCATCGAAGAAGGCGTCGTCCGCTGAACTCAGGTTTATGCACAACCCTCGGGCTGTGCACCCAC
>NZ_MOAK01000080.1:153132-154578 GCF_003732485.1 Pseudomonas protegens | reverse complement strand
GGACACCGCCGTTCGCTGGCAAGCCAGCTCCTACAAGGGAAATCGCGCCTGCACCCACGGTAGGAGCCGGCTTGCCGGCGAAGGGGGCGTCATGGTTTTGCACATCTCTGGGCATCGCCGTTCGCTGGCAAGCCAGCTCCTACAAGGGAAATCGCGCCTGCACCCACCGTAGGAGCCGGCTTGCCGGCGAAGGGGGCGTCATGGTTTTGCACATCTCTGGACTCCGCCATTCGCTGGCAAGCCAGCTCCTACAAGAGTAGCGATGGGTTACTCACAATCCCTGTGTGCGTACCTGTGGATAAGGTGTTCGCGCCTTGCTCAAGCCCATGTGGAACATGCCCTGTAGCCATCTGTACGAAATTTGAACAGCCTAAGCTGGCGATTTTTATGGCTTTTTTTTCAGGGTAGAGAAATATCCGAAAAGACTTTTGCACAGCACTTGCCCCCAAAGTCTGTTGGCGCTTCTGTGGATAAGATGTTCGCTTTCCGCTGCAGGCCCCGCTGAGCATGGCTTTGAATGGGTTGATCAAAAAACACCCAAACATGCTGTTCAGGCTCGATTATTCGGGTAAAGCCCCGATATTTCGCGGTTTCCAGGGGTTTTCCACAGTTGCTGACGCTGCTGGCTTCAGTTGCCCCCAAAGTCTGTTGGCCGTTCTGTGGATAAGGTGTTCGCCTTCCGCTACAGGCCTTTGAATACGGTGGTTCCAGAGGTTTGTTCAATAATTGATCAATTGCCGGTAAAACTGCTGTTTTCCCCTAAGTCACGGATTTTCCTGGTAATGCCCACCGAAATATCCCCAGCGCCTGCTCACTTGCCCACAGTTGCTGTGGGCCAAGGTGTGGATAACATGTTCGCGGAAGGCTGTACCCCTTGTAATCCATAGCGTGTACGGCAATAGATCAAATTTCATACAGTTCTAATGGCTTTCTTGACAGTGACAAGTGGCCTGTCTTCACTGATGGCACAAGGACTTGGCAGCTACTTATCCACATACGGTTCAGGGAGCGCAGGCAATGGATTGTCGTTTATCGCAGGTTTCCCCGATCCGAACTTCCCTAGCTCGACGTACCCGTCGCCGCGCCGCCAACCAACGCGCTCGTCTATAGCCCTGCCCGCGAGCCATTGGCTCCGACTCCATCACTGATCCCACTGTTTGTGTTTCTGGCGCCAAGGCCTGCTTGTCCGGCTGCCTGCTGCGCGCTCGGTTTTACCCATTAGAGGCGACCACAGAGTTGCCCCATCTGCCTGAGAGGAACCCCGCCATGACTCGGATCGCGACCCCCATCAGCGAGATCCAGGAACACTACGACGTTATTGTCATCGGCTCCGGCTACGGGGGCGGCATCGCCGCTTCCCGATTGTCCCGGGCCGGTCGGCGGGTCTGTCTGCTGGAGCGAGGGCGGGAGATCCAGCCGGGCGAGTACCCCAACACCCTGGCCACC
>NZ_MOAK01000080.1:151880-153097 GCF_003732485.1 Pseudomonas protegens | reverse complement strand
CCCAACCCCCGGGCCCCCGCCACTGAAGAATTGCAGGTGCACGACCCCGACGGCCATATCGGCTCGCGTACCGGGCTCTTCGATCTGCACGTCAATGCCCAGCAGAACGTGGTAGTGGGGTGCGGCCTGGGCGGCACGTCGCTGATCAATGCCAACGTTGCCCTGGAGCCCGAACCCGGGGTCTTCGACGATCCGCGCTGGCCCCAGGCGGTACGCGAGCATCGCGATACCCTGCTCAAGGAGGGGTACGCCCGAGCCCGGGAGATGCTCAAGCCCACTCCCTATCCCGACTCGGCACCCGCCTTGCCCAAGCTCCAGGCCAACCGGAAATCCGCGGAGTTTCTCAAGCAGGGCGCGCACTTCTACAAGCCGCCGATCAACGTGACTTTCGCCAAGCTGCCCAACAACCTCAACCATGTCGGGGTCGAGCAATTGCCCTGCAACCACTGCGGCGACTGTGTCTCGGGCTGTAACAACAAGGCCAAGAACACCACCTTGATGAATTACCTGCCGGATGCCAGCAATCATGGCGCCGAGATTTTCTGCCAGGCCGAGGTGCGTTACCTGGAGCAGGACGGTGATGGCTGGATCGTGCACTTCCAGTACCTGGACAGTGGGCGCGAGAAGTTCTCGGCGCCGACCCTGTTCGTCAAGGCCGACGTCATCGTGCTCAGTGCCGGCACCCTGGGTTCCACGGAAATCCTCCTGCGCTCCAGGGCCAAGGGCCTGTCCACCTCGGACCAGCTGGGTGAGCACATGAGCGGCAACGGCGACATCCTCGGGTTCGGCCATAACTGTGAGCAGACCATCAACGGCATCGGCTTCGGCACCCATTCGGCCAGTGAGCTCAAACCCGTGGGGCCGTGCATCACCTCCATCATCGACATGCGCACCGAAGGCGACTGGCGCAGCCGCATGGTCATCGAGGAGGGGTCGATTCCCGGCGCCCTGGGCCGGGCCATGGTGCCCAGCATGGCGCTGTTCGCCAGCACCCTGGGCAAGGCCACCGACGACAGCCTCAGCGGCCAGTTGGGCTACAAGGCGCGCGAGGCCGAGAGCTTTCTGCGGGGGCCTTACTACGGCGCGCTGCACAACATGCAGACCTACCTGATCATGAGTCATGACAATGGGCGCGGCCGCATGCTGCTGGACGCCAAGGATCAGTTGCGCATCGACTGGCCCGGGGTTGGCCAGCAACCCAATGTGATTCTCGGCAA
>NZ_MOAK01000080.1:151056-151823 GCF_003732485.1 Pseudomonas protegens | reverse complement strand
CCGATCTGGACCAAGTTGCTCAAGCACAGCATCGTTTCGGTGCATCCGCTGGGCGGCTGCGTCATGGGCGAAGACGCCGCTCAGGGTGTGGTCAACCACAAAGGCCAGGTGTTCAGCGGCGTCAGCGGCACCCAGGTCTATCCCGGGCTGTATGTGGCCGATGGTGCGGTGATTCCCACCTCGCTGGCGGTCAATCCGTTGCTGACCATCTCGGCGGTCAGCGAGCGCAACATGCGCCTGCTGGCGGAGGATCGCGGCTGGAAGATCGATTACAGCCTGCCCTCGGCCCCGAGCAAGGCGGTGCCGGCGCCGACCCTGGGCGTGCAGTTCACCGAGACCATGAAGGGCTATTTCTCCAGCGCCTTCACCCAGCCCCAGGGCACCGATCTGGCGCTCTACGAGGAAGCGGCCAAGCGCGGCGAGGCACAGAACTCCTCTATCGAGTTCACCCTGACCATCACGGCCAACGACCTCAACCGGATGATCAAGGAGCCCGAGCACGCCGCTACCCTGGTGGGCACCCTGGAAGCTCCGGCGCTGTCGGCACAGCCCCTGGTGGCCAGCCACGGGGTGTTCAACCTGTTCGAGGAGTTCCAGCAGCAGGTGGGCGTGCGCCACATGAACTACGACATGCGCCTGACTGCCGAGGACGGCAACGAGTACTACTTCAGTGCCTTCAAGACCGTGCCCGAGGATCACGGCGTGCTGAACATCTGGCCCGACACCAGCACCCTGTATGTGACTCTGTATCGCGGCCAGAACAAGAG
>NZ_MOAK01000080.1:148712-150999 GCF_003732485.1 Pseudomonas protegens | reverse complement strand
GCAGATGACCACCATGAAGGTGCTCAACGCACGCAACGGGCGTGAGCGCATCGAGGCCCTGGCGCGCTTCGGCAAGTTCTTCGCCGGGATTCTCTGGGAGAGCTACGGCGGCGTATTCGCCGGGGACATCTACTTCAACCCCGACGCGCCGCCGCGGATCAAGCGGCCCCTGGATGCGCCGGTGCCGACGGTGCAGTTCTTCGAGACCGAAGACCGGGTGCAACTGCGCCTGACCCGCTACCAGGCCGGCAGCAAAGGCCCGGTGATGTTGGTGCATGGCCTGGGCGTGGGCTCCAACATCTTCTCCACCGACACCATCCAGACCAACCTGCTGGAGTACCTGTGCAAGCACGACTATGACGTCTGGCTCCTGGATTTCCGGGTCAGCATCCTGCTGCCGGCGAGCAAGCTGGAATGCAATGGCGACCAGATCGCGGCCTACGATTTCAAGGCCGCCATCGGCCAGATCAAGCAGGCGACCGGGGCCCGTGACGTGCAATGCGTGGTGCATTGCTATGGCGCCACGACCTTCTTCATGTCGTTGCTGGCGGGCCTGCAGGATGTGCGTTCGGTGGTCTGCTCGCAGATTGCCGCCGACACCGTGGTGGCCACCGCCACCGGGATCAAGGCCGGATTGCACCTGCCGGGCATGCTCGACGCCATCGGCATCAAGTCCCTGACGGCCTACGCCGACAGCAAGGAAAGCCTGTTCAACCGGCTCTACGATACGGCGCTCAACGGCTATGCGCGGATCGAGGCCCAGGGTTACTGCACCAATCCGGTGTGCCACCGCATCACCTTCATGTACGCCTCCCTATACCGCCACGACACCCTCAACCAGACCCTGCACGACAACCTGCACGAGTTGTTCGGTGCCTCGAACATCGAGACCTTCGAGCATCTGGCACTGATTTGTCGCAAGGGGCACCTGGTGGACTTCAAGGGGCGTGACGTCTACATGCCGCATTTCGACCGGCTGAAGTTGCCCATCTGCTTTATCAGCGGCGCCGACAACCAGTGCTACCTGCCGCAAAGCACCCAGAAGACCTATGAACGCCTGTGCCAGCTGCATGGCCCCGAGCTGTTCAGCCGCCACGTGGTGCCGGGTTACGGACACATCGACTGCATCTTCGGCAAGAACGCCGTGGTGGATGTGTACCCGCTGATGCTGGCGCACCTGGAGAAGACCGCCCTGGGCTGACGAGTGCCGGCTCGCGACCTGCGGCGCGCCCGTGCCGCAGCCGGGCTTGGCGATAGGTACCGCAGGGCTGGCTCCTGGAGCCTGGCCTGCGGCAGCGGCTACACATGGATGCAGGGAAGGCTCAGATGAACGCTTATATCCGCTGGTTCCAACGCTTTATCTGGCTGGGCATCGCCATGAACATGGTGTTCGCCCTGCCGGCGCTGTTTGCCCCGGCATTGCTGACCGCGGTGGTCGGCCTGCCGCCGGTGCTGTCCGACCCCTGGCTGGAAAACACCGGCATGCTGCTGGTGGGCATCAGCCTGTTCTACATGCCTTCGGGCTGCAACGCGCCGCGCTTCGTGGTGCATTCCTGGCTGTGCGTGCTGTCGCGGCTGATAGCCGTGGCGTTCTGGATCTACCTGATCAATACCAGCAACCAGGCCACGGTGTTCGTGCCCATGCTGATGGGCGACCTCAGCATGTTCCTGATCCTCGGCATCCTGCTGTACCTGGGCAGTGCCCCGGCCAACCGGCCCTGGGCCTTGCTCTGCGCCGGGCTGCACGACTGGCGCCAGTACTGGGCCGCCCGCTGGAAGCGCCACAGCTTTCGCGTGGGCAGCCTGGTCCTGCTGCTGGTCCTGGGTGTGGTCGGTTATGCCACGTGGGTCAACATGATTCGCGAGGTGCCCCAGCCGCCGGAAGCCTCCGACGAGGATCACTTCAAGTACGCCGCCATCGGCCTGGGGATCGAGGCGCGGATTCCTTACTACCTGTTCGCCGTGCTGCCGCAACTGTGCCCGGAAAAACTGCCCCGGCCCGGTGGCTACGAGGTCTTCGGCTTCCTCTACGAGAACGGCCGGGACCTGCCGGTGGGCATGGCCAAGCGGCAATTGGGCTACCCGACGGTGGAACCCAACTGCGCCCTGTGCCACACCGGTGCCTACCGGGCCAGCGCCAGCGATGTGTCCCAGGTGGTGCCCACTGCACCGGCCAACCTGATGCAGCTCCAGGCCTTCCAGTGGTTCGCCTACGACTGTGCCAGCGATCCGACATTCACCGTGGATGCGGTGATGAACGCGATCAACGCCAAGTTCCAGCTGGGCT
>NZ_MOAK01000080.1:140405-148651 GCF_003732485.1 Pseudomonas protegens | reverse complement strand
AGCAGAAGCAGGACTATGCCTGGCAGAAGCTGCGGCCGCAGCAGGGGCCGGGGCGTACCGACACCTTCAACCCGACCAAGATGGTGGTGTTCGGCTTCCCCGACGATTCCACCATCGGCACCGTGGACCTGCCGCAGATCTGGAACCAGAAGCCCCGGGAATCGATGTACCTGCACTGGGACGGCAACAACAACCAGATCCGCGAGCGCAACTACGCGGCGGCGATGGCGGTGGGCGCGACCCCGGAATCGGTGCTGCCCCAGAGCTTCAACCGGGTCACCAACTGGCTGCTGGGGCACAAACCGCCGGCCTGGCCGTTTGCCATCGATCAGGCCAAGGCTACTCAGGGCAAGCCGCTGTGGGAGGCCAATTGCGCCGGCTGCCATGACTTCGGCAAGGCCGACACCGGACAGGTCACCACCAATATCCAGGTACTGGGCACCGACTCCCATCGTCTGGACTCCTTCACCACCGGCCTGGTGCAAGCCTTCCATGGGTTCAAGAAGCCGCCTTTCGACTTTGGTGCCTATCGCAAGACCCAGAGTTACAGCAACACCCCCACCGACGGTGTCTGGCTGCGGGCGCCCTACCTGCACAACGGCTCGGTGCCGAGCCTCTGGGACCTGTTGCAGACACCGGAGCTAAGGCCCCAGGTGTTCTACACCGGCTCGGATGTGTATGACCCGCAGAAGGTCGGTTTCATCACCAGTGGCGCGGCGGTACAGGGGCCGGGCTACTTCAAGTACGACACCCACCTGGAGGGCAACAGCAACAGTGGCCATTTGTACGGCACGCAACTCTCCGACCCGCAGAAATGGCAGTTGATCGAATACATGAAGACCCTGTGACGCCCGTCCGGCGTTTGTGCAAAGGGACCATCAAGAGGGATGCCAGCATGTCATTTGTGAGCAATCTGGAACATGAATACGAACAGGTGAAAGCCCGGGTCGACGGGCTGCTGGCCAGGCTCGACCTGGCCTGGAAAAAACTCCGTAGCCAGCTCGAGCCGGCGGAACTGCAGGCGATCGTGCAACTGCTGCAGCGCGCCCATGACCAGGCGCAGTACGCCCTGATCCACGGCGACGTGCCCCCCGGTCAGGCGCCGGTGCCCTGGGAGCTGGCCCACGGTCTGTCGGTGCTGCACCTGGGGAACGCCTCGCCCTTGCCGCAAACGGTGGACGAGTTGAAGACCCAGGTGATGAAGGACGGCACCCTGCTGGGCTGTCGCCAATGGGAGCTGCTGGACCTGCGCTGGAGCGAGGCCTTGCTCAACTGGATCGAGAACCTGCGCAAGCACGCGCCCTTCGGCACCACTCCGGCGCTGATCGAGATGGCCGACAACGTGCTGCTGGACATGGCCGGGGATTGGGGCACGGGATATTTCCAGCCCGATTCGGCGGCGCAGCGCGTGGCGGACCTGATCACCCAGGACAAGCCGGACTTCACCATCCACCTGGGAGATGTGTATTACGCCGGTACCGGCAGCGAGGAGGACGCCGACCTCACGGACTGGCCCATGGGCAGCCAGGCGTCCTTCAGCCTCAACTCCAACCACGAAATGTACAGCGGTGCCCATGGCTACTTCGCCGAGATCCAGGCGCTGTTTCCCAAGCAGCAAGGCACCAGCTACTTTGCCCTGTTCAATAGCCACTGGCTGATCGTCGGCCTGGACAGCGCCTATGCCGCCGACGAAATGAACCTGTACATGGACGGCAACCTGAATCCGCCGCAGCAGCAGTGGCTCAAGGACCTGGTGGCCAGCAAGGGGCAGGGGCGCAGGATCATCGTGCTCAGCCATCACCAGGGGCTGGATATCAGCGGGCAGCAGCAGACCACGCTGTACAAGCAGGTGGTCGCGGCTCTGGGGCGGGTGCCGGACTACTGGTATTGGGGGCACCTGCACAATGGCATCTGCTACGCGCCCAGTAACGGCATGTACGGACGCTGCATCGGTCACGGCGCGATTCCTTATGGCCCCACCAGCGAGCTGAAGGGCAACCCCCAGGTGCAATGGTCGGAAACCTTGTCGGCAGATGATCCGAACTATCCGCTGCGGGTGCGCAACGGTTACGTGAGGGTGAAGTTGCAGGGCGAGACGATCACCGAGGAGTTTGTTGGCGAGAACGGCGCCATCAGCTGGCCACTTGCTTGAGGCGGGTCGCCGTAACGGCCGCACCCGGGGGCGGACGTACCCCGCCCCCGGGCTCTTGTCTGGCCGTTTGTTGCTGGTTGCGCGCGGCGGGGTTTATCCGTGGACCGGCACGCCCTTGAGATAAGGCGCCGGTTCCGCACCGAGGTTGCTCAGCATGCGCTCGCTGTACCAGTCGACGAAGTTGACCACGCCGAACTCGTAGGTCTTGGAGTACGGACCCGGCTGGTAGGCGGTGGAGTTGATGCCACGCTGGTTCTCTTCCGCCAGGCGCCGGTCCTGGGCGTTGGTGGCGTCCCACACCTGGCGCATGCGTTCGACGTCGTAGTCCACGCCTTCCACCGCGTCCTTGTGCACGATCCACTTGGTGGTGACGATGGTTTCCTGGGCGCTGATGGGCCACACGGTGAACACGATGATGTGGTCGCCCATGCAGTGGTTCCACGAGTGCGGCAGGTGCAGGATGCGCATCGAGCCCAGGTCCGGGTTCTTGATCCGCCCCATCAGCTTGGCGCAGCCCTGCTTGCCGTCCAGGGTCATGGACACGGTGCCCTTGAGCAGCGGCATGCGCACGATGCGGTTGCGCAGGCCGAAGCTGGCGTGGGCGTAGGGGATCTTTTCGGCTTCCCAGGCGGCGGCGGAGGCGGCCACGTGGTCCTTGAACGCCTGGTCGGCCCGGGGGTCGGTGACGTCGTCCCATTCCAGCAGGGTTTTCAGCAGTTCGGGGTGCGAGCCGCCGCAGTGGTAGCACTCGCGGTTGTTCTCCAGCACCAGCTTCCAGTTGGCCTTTTCGTGCAAGGTGGTCTGGACCGCCACCTTGGTGTTCTCCATGTCGTAGGGCTCCATGTAATGGGCCAGGGTGGAGAGGAAGTCGTCGATGGCCGGCGGATTCTCCGCCAGCGAGATGAAGATGTAGCCGCCGGCGGTCTTCACGTTCACCGGTTTCAGGCCGTATTGCTTCATGTCGAAGTCGGCGCCCATCTCGGTGCCGGCGAACAGCAGTCGCCCGTCCAGTTCGTAGGTCCACTGGTGGTAGTGGCAGACCAGCTTGGCCACCTTGCCCTTGTCGCTGGTGCACAGCCGTGAACCGCGGTGGCGGCAGACGTTGTGGAAGGCATGGACCACGCCGTCGGCGCCACGGATGACGATGATCGGGTTCTTGCCGATCTGCAGGGTGATGTAGTTGCCCTTGGTGGGGATCTCGCAGGTCATGCCGGCGATCAGCCATTCCTTCTGGAAGATCTCCTGCATGTCGATATCGAACAGCCTTTCATCGCAGTAGAAGGGCTGCGGCAGGGAGAAGGTCCGCTCGCGCTCCTGCAGCATTTGTGCAGTGGCCTTGCGTGCGGGTTCCAGTGGATCGCCCAAGCTCAGGGTTGCGGTGACGTCCATCGTTCAAGTCCTCATGGCCGTTCGGTGCGGCCGGCGAATTAAAAAGTGGCTACGGTGGGTGCTACGCAAGTCACGAAAAATCGGCTGTCGTGTTTGAGGCGAGTGTGGGTCCGCAGGCGCCTTGAACCTTATCCATGGGCGACATGGCCCAATCTGTTCCCGACGGGGGAGCCCCTGTAACTGGGGGCTGGTCGCGATAAGCATGTGAATGTCGCAGATAGGTAAATGGGTGCGAGAAGCCTTACGCAGAATCGCTGGCAAGACGCCGACAGTCGGCCGTGGAGAACAGCATGTCCAACACCTTCCTCAACCCGGTAACCACCCAGACCTGGGCCAATGGCCGTCACATCGTCCGTTGCGTCAAAGTCATCCAGGAAACCTGGGATGTGCGGACCTTCTGCTTCATGGCCGACCAGCCGATCATGTTCTTCTTCAAGCCGGGGCAGTTCGTCACCCTGGAGCTGGAGATCGAAGGCCAGCCGGTGATGCGTTCCTACACTATTTCCAGCTCGCCGTCGGTGCCCTACAGCTTCTCGGTGACCATCAAGCGCGTACCCGGAGGCAAGGTTTCCAACTGGCTGCACGACACCCTGCACGAAGGCCAGGAGCTGGCGGTGCACGGGCCGGTGGGGCTGTTCAACGCCATCGACTTTCCGGCGCCGAAGATCCTCTACCTCAGTGGCGGCGTCGGCATTACCCCGGTGATGTCCATGGCGCGCTGGTTCTACGACACCAACGCCAACGTCGACATGGTGTTCATCCACAGCGCCCGGTCCCCCAAGGACATCATTTACCACCGCGAGCTGGAGCATATGGCCTCGCGGATCGACAACTTCAGCCTGCACCTGATCTGCGAGAAACATGGTCTGGGCGAACCCTGGGCCGGTTACCGCGGTTACCTGAATCACAAGATGCTGGAGCTGATGGCTCCGGACTTTCTCGAGCGGGAAGTGTTCTGCTGCGGGCCCACGCCCTATATGAGCGCCGTCAAGCGGCTGCTGGAAGCCGCCGGTTTCGACATGGCGCGTTACCACGAGGAATCCTTCGGCGCGACCCCGGCCGAAGCCCGGGCCGACGCCGTGGAGCATGCCGAACAAGCCGCCGAAGCGCCGGAAGTGGATGTCGCCGATCTGCATCAGGTGGAGTTCACTGCTTCGGGCAAGAGCATCCGCGTGGCCCCTGGGGAAACCGTGCACGCGGCGGCGGCCAAGCTTGGCCTGATGATTCCCAAGGCCTGCGGCATGGGCATCTGCGGCACCTGCAAGGTGCTCAAGCTGGGCGGGGAAGTGGAGATGGAACACAACGGCGGGATCACCGAGGAAGACGAAGCCGAAGGCTACATCCTGTCCTGCTGCAGCGTGCCCAAGGGCGACGTGCGCGTGGAGTTCTGATTCGGCGTCGGGGCGAGGGAGCAAGCTCCCTCGCTACAGGCTGAATTCAGCTCACGGCCTGCGCCTGCAAATGACGTCCCAACACATCCAGCACATCACAGCCATCGCGCAGCGGAATGGCGCAGACCAGGGCCAGCTCTTGCAGCACCACGGCATCGCCGGGTATGTCGGGGCGGGCGGCGAAGTTTTCCAGCAGTTGAGTAACAGCGCGGATGCGGTAGGCGGCTGCTTCGTACAGCACATCGACAGGGGCCTGGGTATCGATCAGCAGGGAAGGGATGGTGCAATCGTGGCCGGTGATCGGCATGTAGCGGTTCATAAGTCCAACTCCATTCAGGGATGAGCGCTGCCACCTTGCCGTCGCCAAACGAAAGGGTGGCAGCTGTACGCGGGTTGGCGAGCCGGGAATGGAAGAACCGACAGACCCGAAGGTCTCCCGCGCACAGCCGCCATTAAGCGGTCATGCGGTTACAGAGGCGCTGACAAACCAGCTAAAAAACCTCTCAATCCATTCTCTGGGTCGCCAAACCCGTTCGTCATCAGGACGAACTAGGAACTATAGGCATGCACCGCAGAATGGGACAAGGTGCTAGCGGGACAGGACTTTCTGAGTTTGCTGTAGGACTCAGGAGCGCGAGTGTGGATCAAGCACGCCGCCGGTTCAATGGCATTCCTCAGTCGAAGCCGATACTTTCGCTGTGACGGGTTTCGCAGTCGTACGGTTGATCGATATTCGTCTCATAAATGCATAGCTCACAGCAGCTGTGCTCATAGCTGATGTAGCAACAGACAAAAAGTCCGGAAAAAGCCGTTTTTAATCGAGTTTTTACCAGAAAGATCGAGGTTAACGTTTTTTCTTTTCGGCTAGATAGAAGTCTAGATATTTTTTAGGCCTATCTTTAAATGAGCGAGCTTTGCCATAATTATAAGCGCTATCAAAATAATTATACGATTCATCAAGGCTCTTTAGTTCAAAGCAAACCATTCCAAGATCAATCAGTGGAGCTGTATCTATATCTGATCCTCTTGTCTTTAATGCTATTTCAGCCCATTCCTTGGCCTTGGCAAAGGTTGCCATATCAAAATATGCACTATACATACAGGCTGCAATCCAACTGGCAATTTCCCATTCAAGCTTGGGCTCAGGAAGTAGCGCCCAAGCTTTGCAATACTCTTTCAGTGCATCTTCATAAGACTTATTATCATGAAGCTCATTACCTTTCTCGACAGTAGAGACAATTAGCTCCTCTAGCTTTTTATTCATGACAGAAAGAACTTTCATCAATTACCTCCTTGGATCATGGAAATACTGTGACTTTTCTGCTGGTCCAATAAAATCACCTGGGTTTCTATACCTATCAGGTAAGTTTGCACCTTGAGAGCGATTATGGCCAAAATACTCTAACTCATAGTTTTTGGAGTCTCGCATAAAGGCTCTAACTTCTTTAGATTTAGGGCCGTAATAACCACCTTTCTGACTCCAATATTTAACAGCATCTGTTAGGTGAGCCATATCAGCATCCTGAACACGATACCATTGGTTATCTGTTGAACTCTTGAATTGCATCCTGTCGCCAGTACCTCGAATGCGACCTTCCCCACGCATTCTTTCAATAACGGCGCGGCCGGTCTTACTATTTTTCCCCGGGGTTCTTCCCATGTAATTGAGACGACAAGATAGTCCCCACGGATCAACCCACCCCAACGCATTCGGCGCGTACCGATACAGGTTCTCCCCACCCGCCAACCCAATCGGGTCCTGCGTGGTAAACCGCCCCACCGCCGGATCGTAGTACCTGAAGGTGTTGTAGTACAGCCCGCTTTCCCGGTCGTGGTACTGCCCCTGGAAACGCAGGTTCTGTTCCACTGTATTCGGCGATAATGCTTCCAATCCGCCCCAGGCCTTGTAGTAGGCGCGCCACACCACGTGCCCTTGGGCGTCGGTCATTTCTTGTGGGGTGCCGATCTGGTCGGCGGGGAAGTAGCAGTCTGGCTGGTGTCTATACGGTGGGCATGGCTACTTAGGGGGCTGGCTCATCTGTATAGATAATAAACGGCTAATGAATTTCGTTTTACTAGGTTGCGATATGTTAATTTCGGATGAAAGTTATTAAGCGCTGTGTTTTTAGACTTCTTTAAAGCAGCATGTCATCTATGCACTCAATTATTTCTGAAGATGTACTGTTTTCATTGTGAGCGTTTTGCCAGTCTTTAAGTGGCTTTAGATTCAGAAATATATCGCGTTTTTTTGTATAAAGTAAAATATCGGACATGACAAATAATACGGTTGTTCTGTTGGTGTGGTTGTCGGTTTTCAAAAATATATCCAGCAGTAATTCCCATAAGCTATTTATCACTAATTTACTGGCGATGTTTTCAGTTTGATACGCAGACGAAAACAGGTCTCCAATAGAGCCTATCAACTCAAACATATCAAAAGACTGATCGTTAGTATGGTTTTTTACTTCGTTCATCTTCATGGTGATGAACTCATCCTTTGTTGTCATTTTTAATTCGCTCCTGGAAAAGTGGCTGGGGTGCCTATTGGGATGTGTACGTCATTAATCGCTGTCGGATTATAATATGGACTGCTTGGGTTAAATATTCCTGGAGGATGATAAGTTCCGTTTGCATCCATGCTCTTTTTTCCATCAAATATTCTAACAATCCACCCTTGGCTTGCATTCGAACCTGCGGGGGCCGAAGGATCTACTCCATGAATACGTACAGTTTTTGTACTTTCACCTTCTATCCACTTATATTCATATCCATAATTCCCTGTCTGACCATCAGGAGGAGTTAACTTACGAACTTTAGCGTTGTCTGGAATAGTTACAAGACTAGTCCCATCGGCTTTTTTGATTGAACGGCCTGATAATGTACAACTTAACCCCCACGGATCAACCCACCCCAACGCATTCGGTGCATACCGATATAGGTTCTCCCCACCCGCCAACCCAATCGGGTCTTGCGTGGTAAACCGCCCCACCGCCGGATCGTAGTACCTGAAGGTGTTGTAGTACAGCCCGCTTTCCCGGTCGTGGTACTGCCCCTGGAAACGCAGGTTCTGTTCCACTGTATTCGGCGATAATGCTTCCAAGCCTCCCCACGCTTTGTAATACGCGCGCCATACCACATGCCCTTCGGCATCGGTCATTTCCTGTGGCGTGCCGATCTGGTCGGTGTGGAAGTAATAAAGCTTTGCTTCTCGCTCGGGCAGCGTGGGATCAGTGTCGATACGCGCCAGGGGGGCGTAACTGCCTGGCTCATAAACATAGGTGCTATGCCGCTGCGCCTGTTGTTCTTGGAGCAGG
>NZ_MOAK01000080.1:135887-140348 GCF_003732485.1 Pseudomonas protegens | reverse complement strand
CTGCTTGCCAATGCGTCGCCCGAGGGCGTCGTACTGGTAATGGGCTTCGCTATGCAAGGTTGCGCCGTGCCAGGTCTGGGCATGGATCAGGCGGTTTTCGCAGTCGTAGGTAAAGCGTTGCGTTGCGCCGTTGGTGCTGCTCTTTTCGCTGAGGTTGCCCCAGTCGTCGTAGGTAAAACGCAGGTCCTTGAAGGCTATGAGGCGGTTGTTCTGGATCTTGTCGAATTGCCAACTGCCGCTGCCGCAAAGATTGCCGGACGGGTCGTAGGAGAAGTCTTCGGTGTGCAGTTGCGGGTGGTTCGGCTGGCGGCTGCGCAGTTGGCCGCTGGCATCGTAGTGGAAGTCGGTGATACCGCGCTGTTTGTCGACGATCCGTTGTACTTCACCGCCGTCGCTGTAGTGATAGCGGCGGTGCAGGGCGGTGGCGGGATGCTCCGGCAAGCCGAGCAGGCGGTCGGTGTTTTCCTGCAGTTGGCTCAGTTGCTCGTGGGGCAGGCGGATTGCGGCTTGCCACATTTTGCGCCCCTGGCTGTCGTAGCCGTAGCGACTGGTGAGGTTGCCTTGGGTACGCAGGGTTTCGCGGTGCAGGGCGTCGCGCTCGAAGTCGCTGATCAGGTGGCCATCGAGGTTGATCTGGTGCTGGTGGCCGCTGCCGTAATAGAGCTGGTTGAGCTGGCGGCCGTCGGGCAGGGCCAGGCCGCTGAGGTTGCCCAGGGCGTCGTAGTGGTAGGCAAGCTCGCCGGTACTGCTGCTTTCGCTCAGCAGTTGGTCGGCGGCGTCGTAGCTGAAGGCCAGGCGGTTGGCGCGGATGCCCAGGGCCTGGCCCGCCTTGCTTGGCAGGCGTTCGACGGCGATCAGCCGGTCGGCCTCGTCGTAGTGATAATCCAGGAGAGCATCGCTGGTGACCCTGCTGAGCAGACGCCCCGCGGCGTCGTGTTCGAACTGTTGCTGACGAGTGACCTGCACCAGGCTCGGGCTGGTGGCGATTTCTTCCAACTGGCTCAGTTGGCCGTTGAGGCTATAGCTGAAGCGGCGGTGCAGGCCATCGATGCGCACTTCTTCCTGCAGGCGGTCGCTGGCGTCGTAGCTGAAGCGGTAGGCGGCCTTGTTTTCATTCAGCAGAGCGATCAGGCGCTGGGCTTTGTCGTACTGATAGTGAACCTGCTGGCCACGAGCGTCCCTGCGTTGGCTGGGCAAGCCCCGGGGCGTGCGTGTCAGGCTGGTGGTGTGGCCATCGGCATTGGTGTGGCTGAGCAACTGGCCAAGGGCGTTGTAACGGTACTGGTCGTGGCTACCGCCAGGATGGTCAACGCGCAGCACTTCGCCATCGGCTTTGCGGGTCAGGCGCGTGGTGCACTTCAGGGCATCGGTGATGCTCGCCAGGTGCAGGTGGCTGTCGTAGCCATAGCGCGTCAGCTGTCCGGAACAGTCCTGGTATTGCTCGATCTGCCCCAGTTCGTTCCACCATAGTCGGGTGTTGTTGCCCAGCGGGTCGATGCGGGTGTGGGGCAGGCCGGCGTCGGTGTTGAAGAATTGGGTCACCTGACCCAAAGGGTCGGTGCTGTCGAGCAGGTTACCCTGACGGTCATAGCTCCAGCGCTGGCAACTGCCATCGGCACGCTCGATGGCGGTGACCAGGTCGGTGTCCAGGTGATAGCTGTAACGGATCGAGCGACCCAGGGGATCGGTTTCTTCCTCCAGTCGCGAGAGCTTGTCGTAGGTGAAGCTCAGGGCGCTGCCGTCGGGTAGCTCCAGGCCGGTCATGTTGCCGGATTCATCGAGCTGGAAGCGGTACTGCTCACCGCCAAAGTCGCGGCTGGCGATAACTCGCCGACCTTCGTTGTAGTCGATCTGTGCGGTACGGCCGAGCACGTCTTTGATATGAGTCTGACGTTGTGCCAGGTCATAACTGAACAGGTAGCGCTCACCGTCACTGGTCCAGTGCTCGGTGACCCTGGGCTGACCGTCGTTCAGGGTGGCCCAGCGGTAGTGACAGCGCAGGCCCAGGGCGTTTTCGTGGGCGACCATCAGGCCCTGGTCGTAGGCAAACCCGCGCACCCGTTCGCCGTTGCGGTTGATGACTTGGCGCAGTTGGCCGTTGGCGTCGTACTGGTAATGCACCAGGGTTTCGACAGGCTGGTTATCGACGACCCGTTCAACCCGGCTCAGGCGCCGTTCGTGCTGCTCGTAGCACAGGTGCAGACGAATGCCGCCCGTGGCGCACAGGTCGCTCAGACGCTGCTGACTGTCATAGCTGAAATTAAGAAAGTGGCCGAGGGCGTTTTCGATACGCCGCAGGGGAGAGGGCTGACCGTCGTCGGCCAGTTCACCGAAGTAGAAGAAGGTGTTGTCCAGGCTTTGCAGCAAGTAGTGCCCACCTTCGGAGCGCACCACGAACAGTTGCTCGTCCGTCAGGTAGACGCGCTCGCCGGGCTCCAGTTGCGGCAAGGGCAGGTCACGCCCCTGGTTGTCGCGCAGGTACAGTTGCTGGTCTTCCAGGCGCAGGCTTTGCTCCCAGGGCAGCACCCAGCCGCGCCCGAGCAAGCCTTCGTGGGTAATGTCACTGGCATAGAAGCGCGCCCAGGTGATGGGCATCAGTCCTGGCAGGCTGAAGTCGGTTTCACTCTCTTCCAAAAGCAATTTGCGCCCGCTGATGACATCCACAGGATTGCCGAACAGGGCACCGGCCACGCGGCCAATAGCCGGACCAATGACGAAGCGTCCTGCCAGTTCACCCGCGACAAACCCGGCAGCAAATTTCAATGCACAAGGGGCGACGGCCTTCAGGCCAATCTTGCCGGCGGTCAACGCCAGTTTCAGTAGGCCGCTGGCAGCGCCGGCCACGGCCATGAGGATATCGACGGTGGTGCGCAGCCACTCTGGAATCTCGTCTTCGATCTCCAGGTACTGCTCTTTTTCGGCGCCGATGAACACGCTGTCCGAGCCACTGTCGATGACGCTGCCGCAGGTCAGCTTGTCGCCCTTGCGCGCCGCCGGCAGGCCGTTGATAAACACCTTGGCCGAGCCCTCCGCCACCAGCGGAGGCACCGGATGCTTGGTGCAGATACCCAGGCTGTCCTGCACTTGTGCGGCATTCAGGCCATTGATGAAGACGTCCGGTGAACCGCTGGTGATGCCCCCGGCGGGGGCCTTGGACATTCGTCCGATGGCTTCGCCCGCGGAGGTCAGTGCCATACCTCCCACACCCGCAAGCACCCCGGCCAGCAAGGCGGTGCCAAATCCGCAGGTGGCAACGGTGATTATGGCCACGGCCGCAATCAAGGCGATCCCCAACGCCGCCCCCACCAGAAACCCCACCAGCGCGTTGCTGTGGGCCAGTTCGTCGTTTAACCGTGCCGCTTCAAACATGCTTGGCCTCCCAGGCCTCTCGTTCCTTGAGTCCGCAGGCGCCTTATGGCTTGGACGGGGGCGGAGGATGGGCCTCGAAGCTTGCCAGGACGTCTGTCCACAGCTGATTCAGTTGATCGTCAAAGGGCTGCTGGCTGGTGGCCGAAAACACCAGCACGCGCTGGGGCGAGACGATAAAGCCGGCCTGACGCTGGTACACCGGACGTCCGTCGCTCTGGTAATGGGCGTCGACTTGCAGGCCCGGCACCGGGGATTGCGTCGAAAGCCAGACCTCTTGCAGGTCCTGACGTTTGTATTTGCGCAGCTTGGCGGCGATCAGGCCGACCTGGCGCTCGACATACTCCGCCAGGCTTTCCCCGGGCAAGGTGATGTCCCGCGACAGGGTCAGGCTGAAGGGCGCGGGCAGGGCGATGCCTGGGACGAACATATTGACGCTGCGATCTTGAAAGCCACTGGGCAGCGTGAGTTTTCCTTCCTGGATCAGGTAGTCCATGGGTGCTTGCTCTTGGGAAATGAAGGTCAGGCGGTAGGTGCCGGTGGGGGAGAGAAGGCAGCCTCGACTTCGGCATCGATGCTGCCTTTGTCACCATCCGTTTCGGGGGCTGTGGCGGCGGCGCCGCCGGGCATATTGATGTCGAGCTGGCCGCCGGTATTGATCTGCGCGTCGCCTGTTACCGAGAAGTTGAACTTCGAGCCATAAAGGTTGATCTCCCCACTGGCTTTCATTTCAAAAACGCTCTGGCCGCAGACCAGGCGTATTTTTTCCCCTGCCTCGATCAGGTACTGGGTGCCGATGCTGTCCTTCTTGGTGGCGCCGACTTGCAGGGTGTCGTCGACCTTGACCGTTCTCAGGCTGTTCTGGCCGACGGTGATGGTTTCGTCCTGGCCGACCGAGTGCACACGGTTGACGCCGACCCAATGGCTTTCATTGTTCTTGACGGTGCAGTCCTGATCGCGCTGGGCATGGATGTAGATTTGCTCCTGGCCGGCCCGGTCCTCGATGCGCAACTCGTTGGAGCCCTTGCCCCCCAGGCTGCTGCGGGTCTTGAACACGCTGCGGGTCTTGTTCGCCGGCAACGGATAAGGCACCGG
>NZ_MOAK01000080.1:129399-135870 GCF_003732485.1 Pseudomonas protegens | reverse complement strand
CGTGTGCTGGTTCGGCACGCAGCCGGTGACCAGCGGCTGCTCGGGGTCGCCACCGATAAAGCTGACCAGCACTTCCATGCCGATCCGCGGGATGATCACGTGACCAAACCCCTCACCCGCCCAACTGGTGGCCACGCGCACCCAGCAGCTGGAGAACTCGTTGCGCTCGCCTTCGCGGTCCCAATGAAACTGAATCTTTATGCGCGAGAATTCGTCACACCAGATTTCCTCACCGGCAGGGCCGGTCACCAGCGCGGTCTGGCTGCTCAGGCGGGGCTTGGCGGCGGGCTCTTGCGGCCGAAAGAAGGTGTCCCAGGGAATGGCGCTGAAGCGGTTGCGGTAACCCTGGGTAAAGCCGCCGTGGCGGTCGTCGCCGGTGACCGACTCTTCCAGCACCTGCGGTTGTCGACCTTCATGCTCAACGCTCGCCAGCAGCCACATCTGGTTGTACTCGCTGCGCGGATGCTCGGTCAGGGTCACCAGATGGCCACAGCGGAAGTTCGGCAGATCGCCCTGACCCTTGGCCAACTGGTAGTCGGCGCGGTGGCCTTCGAGGGCGATCTGGCTCAGTTGCTGGCCCACCGCGCCGGTGCTATAGCGGCCCGGGTAGCGATAGTCCTCAAGGATTGGTAGCGCCTCGCTCTGTGCGCAACTGTGCAAAGTGCTGGGCACCGGATCGAGCTTGGCGCCGTTGGACGCGCTACGCGGGTCGGGCTTTTTCAGGTCGTAGTCGCGGCGCACCACCTGGCTGGTGCGGGTGCTGAAACGCACCGCAAAATGGTTGACCACCGGGTCTTCGGCAGCCAGGCCACTGCCTTGCTGATAGCGCGCCTGGGCCAGGATCGGGTAGTCGGTCTGATTGTCGGAGAACACCAGCAGGTGCTGGTCGAGGCTGTGTTCGTGGTGCCAGTGAATGCCGTCTTCGAAGCACAGGCGTTGTAGAAACTGGAAATCCGTCTCGCCGTATTGCACGCAATACACCCGGGGCACCGAAGGCTTGGGGGCAATGTTGAAGCGGTATTGGTCGGCCAGGATGCCGTGCTCCTTGAGCACCTTGGCAATGATCTGCGGCACCGTCAGGTTCTGGTAGACCCGTTGGTTGTGGCGGTGCTGCAACTGATAAAGGTGGGGACGCAGGATCAGGTGATAGCGGGTCATGCGCTTGCCGCTGTCGCCGATTTCGATGTCGTCGATCAGGCCGTGGATGCCTTCACCCTTGAGGCCGAACTGCAAGAATGCCGGTTGGTTGAGCAGGCTCTCCAGATCGACGTTGGGGTTGTCCGAAACCAGCTCGATATGGATCGCATACAGCTCGCTGATGGCTTCGCGACCCTTGAAGGCCAGCACCTTGAAGTCGTGGTGAACGGAAGGGATGGACAGCACGAAATGCGCAGTGTCGGCCGGCGCGAACATAGGCTCATCCTTAAGCTTGAGAGAGGCCAGACCCGCGCCGTACCTGGCCCGGGTGTCAATGGGTGCTCAAACTAACAATGCAGCAGAAAAGTTGAGTTAAGAGACTTCCTAAAGGCGATCTGAATATTCCGAGCTTCGAAATCTGGCCTCAACGAAGAGCCGGGGTGTTTAAGCTTTGGCACCGTTAATTTTTTTCAAATGCCATGACTCAACACACGATCAAGAACATTGAAGGTATGCAGCAACTGGCCTTGGCCCGGGGTGGTGCGTGCCTGTCCGAGACCTACGGCAATCTCTCTACGCGACTGTCCTGGCGCTGCGGGTTGGGGCATGAGTGGTTGGCCGACCCTTACCGGGTCATTCGCGGTAGTTGGTGCCCGGTGTGCGCTCGTCTGCAGCGGCGCGACACGCTGCAAACCGCGCAGCAGGTTGCCGTAGAGCGGGATGGGCAATGTCTTTCGACGCACTACGAGTCGCGCCGGAGGCGCCTGGAATGGCAGTGTGTGTTGGGGCATCGCTGGCACGCGACATTCGCGAGCATTAAACAGGGCAGTTGGTGTCCGACCTGTTTTCGTGTGAGAAAGCGCGACACTCTGGAGGAGATGCAGGAGATTGCGGCTCGACGCGGCGGACGTTGTTTATCCAAAACCTATATCGACAGCGCCCATGCCTTGCTCTGGGAGTGTGGTAAGGGGCATCGCTGGAAAGCGGTTCCGGCTAGCGTCAAGCACCGTAGCTGGTGCCCGGTGTGTGCCACGGATAAAAGGCGGCGCACCTTGGAAGACGCTCAAGCGGCCGCCCGAACGCGCGGTGGAAAGTGCCTAGCCGTTGAGTACATCAACAGCAGCAGAGCCTTGAGTTGGCGTTGTGCGCAAGGTCATACCTGGGAAGCCTCCTTTGCCAGGGTCAAGCAAGGTGCCTGGTGCCGCCAATGCTATTACGACAGCATGCGCAGCAACATTAAAGCCATGAAAAATATGGCCCGGGCACGTGGCGGCGACTGCCTCTCGAAAGACTACATTGACTCACAAACCAAGTTGCAGTGGCGGTGCAGTCTCGGACATACCTGGTATGCGATTCCAAACTCCGTTACGCAAGGCTGTTGGTGTCCAGAGTGCTCTTTCCTGGCCAAGTGTCGTCATGAGCACAAGCGACTCAAGTATCTGTAGATCCATTACCTCAGATCAAGGCATCAGGTTGATGACTGCAGCATCGCCGCGAGGGAGCAAGCTCCCTCTTCACTGAGATTTCGACTTCGCTCAGTACAAGCTGAGCCGACGGTCCAGGTGCACATGGTTATGGTCACTGATGGACTTGTGCCAGGCCTGGGCCAGCCGCAGATCCGCCAAGAGCAATTGCTCCGCGGTGGTTCGTCCCTTACCCGTCAATGGATAGCCGTCGGCATCGACGATGGTCGAGCCGCCCACCCAGTTCACCCCGCGTTCCTGGCCACAGCGATCACAGGCGGCAATGAACATCCGGTTGACTGCCGCATTGGCCTGCACCCGGACCATCTCCGCCGGACGCTCACTGGCCGGGCGCGGGCCGTCCGGCCAGTTCACCGGCGCGCATAGCAGCGCCGCCCCCGCCAGGGCCGGCAGGCGCACCCACTCGGGGAACTCCAGGTCGTAGCAGATCATCATGGCAATCGGCCCGAAGCGCGTGGCCACCACCGGCGGCGGCTCGTCACCCGGGGTGAAGATCAGGTTCTCCTGATCCCACAGGTGGGCCTTGCGATACACCGTCAGCGTTCCTTCAGGCTCGATGAGGGCGGCGCTGTTGGCCACCCGATCATCGTCCAGACGCTCGCAGAAGCCGCCGACAATCACCACCTGCAGCTCTTGGGCCAGACTTTTCCACAGGCTCAAGGTCGGCCCGTCGAGGTTTTCGGACAGGGCCAGGGCTTCGGCCAGACCGCTGAACACGTAGCCGCTTTGCACCAGTTCCGGCAGCACCACCACCTGGGCGCCGCGGGCGGCGGCCTGGCGGATGGCTTCGGCGCTGAGGGTGCGGTTGTAGTCCAGGTCGCCGATCCGTGGTGCCAGTTGCTGGCAGGCCACTTTCAGGGATGTCTGGGGGATCATTGCGCGCCTCCTTCCAGTTGCTGTTCGCTGGCCTGGATGGCCAGGCGTTCCGCTTCCAGGTCCAGGTTGCGGGTCAGCGCCCAGTAGACCAGCCCGGCCACCGCCAGGCCAATCACGAAGGCGATGTCGGCGCCGCCCAGGGCCTGGGACAGCGGACCCTGGTAGAAGCTCAGGGACATGAACGGCACCATCGCCAGCAGGCCGAGAAAATACGCCAGCAGCCCGGCGCTGGACCAGCGGCCATAGATTCCGGCGGGATTGAAGATATGGCTGATGGCGTAGCGGCCTTTGCGCACCAGGTAGAAGTCCGCGAGGTTGACCGCAGTCCAGGGCACCAGGAAATACAGCATCAGCAGGACAAAGGTGTTGAAGCTGCCCAGGTAGCTTTCGGGAATGTTCATGGCGATCAGGAAGATCACCACCGCCACCAGCAGGATGCCGGTCACCCGGCTCTTGAGGTTGGGCTTGATCGACTTGAAGCCGTCGATGGCACTGATGCCGGTGAGCATGGCGCCGTAGCAGTTGACCGCCATGATGCCCACCAGCGCCGGCACCGCGATCAGCACCGTGAATGTACCGAAGCCGGGAATCAGGCTGTTGCCCACTTCGCGCACGCTGGCGATGGCATCCGGTGAAGGCAGGGCGGAAGCCAGGAAGGCCCCCAGGGACATCAGCCACAGGGCCGAGCCGGCGGCGCCCAGGTAGGTCCAGAAGATCACCTGGCGCGACGGTGTCTGGTGCGGCAGGTAGCGCGAATAGTCGGACACGTACACCGAATAGCTGATCTGGTAACCGGCGGCGGCTGACAGCTGGATCAGGAACGCCGACCAGGAAAAGTGCGGGTCGGCCAGGGCCGAGTCGGCCTGCAGAGTCAGCAGGGCGCTGACGGTCAGCACGGCGAACACGCTGATCATCACGTAGGTCAGCCAGCGTTGCACGGTGTGCAACAGGTCATGGCCAACCACCGCGATCAGCACCGCGATGGCGATCATCAGGGTGTACCAGGGCGCCCGGGCGCCGGGGATCACCGTGTTGATGGCGTCGGTGGCGAGGATCACGTTGAACACGTTGAAGCCGATGTAGACGAACACCACCGCGGTGAACGGCACGATGGCGCCCCGCAGGCCGAACTGGGCCCGAGACTGGATCATCTGCGGCAGGCCCATGCGCGGGCCCTGGTTGGCGTGGAAGGCCATGCAGAAGGTGCCCAGGCACACGCCGATGACGATCGCCAGGATGGCGTATTGCAGACTCAGGCCCAGTGCCGCGCCGGTGAAGCCGGTGACCATGGTGGTGAGCACGAAGTTGCCGGTGAACCAGAAGGGCCCCTGGTGCCAGACCTTGCCGTGGCGTTCATCGCGCGGCACGTAGTCGATGGAACGGGTTTCGATCGCAAGGCCCGGAGGATGGGCTTTCTCGGTGACGCAAGAAGAGGTCGTCATGGGCTACAGCCTTGTTTTTATAGGTCGACCCCGGAGTCTCGGACAAACGCAGCGGTTGTTGAATCAGTGGGGGCAAATAATCAGTTCAGGAATTTGTGAACTGATGTGGGGGGCTTGACGGGCCTCTTCGCTGGCAAGCCAGCTCCTACGGGGCGGGAGGCGTGCTGGCCGTTGTAGGAGCCGGCTTGCCGGCGAAGGCGCCCGTGAGAGCGGCGCCCGGGCTGCGGGCCTCTTCGCTGGCAAGCCAGCTCCTACGGGGCGGGAGGTGTGCTGGCCGTTGTAGGAGCCGGCTTGCCGGCGAAGGCGCTCGTGAGAGCGGCGCCCGGGTTGCGGGCCTCTTCGCTACATGCGGGGGGGGTGGGTCAGGCGCTCATTACGGTGCGGATGTCCGCCGCCAGTTCGCGCACACGCTCTTCTTCGGTGTCCCAGGAGCACATGAAGCGCGCGCCACCCTTGCCGATGAAGGTGTAGAAGCGCCAGCCCCTGGCGGTCAGGGCGGCAATCGCCGGTTCCGAGAGTTGCAGGAACACGCCGTTGGCCTGCACCGGGAACATCAGCTCAACGCCGGGAATGTCTTCCACCAGCTTGGCGAGCAGTTGTGCGCAGTGGTTGGCGTGACGGGCGTGCTTGAGCCAGGCGTCATGTTCCAGCAGACCGACCCAGGGCGCCGAGAGAAAGCGCATTTTCGAGGCCAGTTGACCGGCCTGCTTGCAGCGGTAGTCGAAGTCTTCCGCCAGTTTGTGGTTGAAGAACAGGATCGCTTCACCCACCGCCATGCCGTTTTTCGTACCGCCAAAGCACAGCACGTCCACGCCGGCTTTCCAGGTCAGCTCCGCCGGGGTGCAGCCGAGGAAGGCGCAGGCGTTGGAGAAGCGCGCACCGTCCATGTGCAGGTTCAGCCCCAGCTCCTTGCAGGTGGCGCTGATGGCACGGACTTCTTCCGGGGTGTAGACGCTGCCCACTTCAGTGGCCTGGGTCAGGGTCACCACCCGCGGCTTGGGGTAGTGGATGTCCTGGCGCTTGAGGGCGATCTCGCGGATCGATTCCGGGGTCAGCTTGCCGTTCTGGGTGCCAGCGATCAGCAGCTTGGAACCGTTGGAGAAGAACTCCGGGGCGCCGCATTCGTCGGTTTCGACGTGGGCGGTTTCCGAGCAGATCACGCTGTGGTAACTCTGGCACAGCGACGACAGGGCCAGGGAGTTGGCGGCGGTGCCGTTGAAGGCGAAGAACACTTCGCAGTCGGTTTCGAACAATCTGCGGAAATGATCCGAGGCGCGAGCGGTCCACTGGTCGTCGCCGTAAGCGCGCTCGTGGCCGTGGTTGGCCTGCTCCATGGCGGCCCAGGCTTCAGGGCAGATGCCGGAGTAGTTGTCGCTGGCGAATTGTTGGCTCTTGTCGGTCATGGCCGGCTCCGTGGTCGATGATGGTGCGCACTTTACCCAAGAATAATGGCCCAGCACACGTTCTGTTTATGCCGGAATAATGCATGGCCCATAAGGATTTATGTGTGATGCGATGCTGAAAACCGACAA
>NZ_MOAK01000080.1:110483-129283 GCF_003732485.1 Pseudomonas protegens | reverse complement strand
CTGCTTGGCGATGGCGGTGAATCTGACCCGGCCCAGGGTTGAAACCGACAGCCGGCCCGGACCCTGGCGCTACCTGGGCTGGCTGCTGTTGTTCAGCCTGCTGAGCGAGATTCCCTACCGCCTGTTCATTCCCGCCCCCGACACCTTGAATGTGCTGCCGACCCTGGCCCTGGGGTTGTTGGTGGCCCGGGGCTGGCAGCGGCCCAGGGGGCTGGCGTTGGCGCTTGGCTTGGCGGCCCTGCTGCTGGCGCTGGGGTTTTCCCGTTGGCTGATGTTTGGTGCGTTCGGGGTGTTGCTGCCGTTGGCCCTGGCGTTGGTGCTGCGTCGGTCCGGGTCTTTCAGCCTGCTGCCGGGGGCGTTGTGCCTGGCGGCCAACCAATGGCAAACCTTGTTCCCGGCAGCGCACCTGGGCAATTGGGTGGCGACCTGCGGTATCGCCGCTTGTCTGTTGGCGCCCTGGTTGGGGGTGATGCTGCTGCGGGTCTTGCGCGGGTGCGCGGCGCCGGCGATGCGGCGTTGGGCGTATGGGCTGTATCCCCTGCATTTTCTTCTTCTACTGGCCGTGCGCGCCGCCCTGTAGGAGCCGGCTTGCCGGCGAAGGCGTCTATTGGGTTTGCGCCTGGCTTGAGGGCCTGTTCGCTGGCAAGCCAGCTCCTACGGGTGAGGTGGGGCCGCTTGTGTAGGAGCCGGCTTGCCGGCGAAGGCGTCCGTCGGATTTGCGCCTGGCTTGAGGGCCTGTTCGCTGGCAAGCCAGCTCCTACGGATGGGGGGCGTTGCGGTGCGGGGGAAGGACAGGCCCGATCCAGAGCCGTTGGTGGGTGGCGCGGGCAGGCATTGGTCTGTGGGCGCCAGGGCATGTCGTAAACGCACCTTTGTGTGGCGTCCATAGGCATTTGAGTTCCCCTTCCCGGTCATACCATCGCATCCAAAGGGCACAGCTTTAAGGCTGGCCTCACCGAGACGAAAGGCGCACCGCCGCCGCTGGGAGAGACGTGATGTTCAGCAAGCAAGACCAGATCCAGGGTTACGACGATGCACTGCTGGCGGCCATCAATGCCGAGGAACAACGCCAGGAAGATCACATCGAGCTGATCGCGTCGGAAAACTACACCAGCAAGCGGGTGATGCAGGCGCAAGGCAGCGGGCTGACCAACAAGTACGCCGAAGGCTATCCGGGCAAGCGCTACTACGGTGGCTGCGAGCATGTGGACAAGGTCGAGGCCCTGGCCATCGAGCGCGCCAAGCAGCTGTTCGGCGCCGATTACGCCAACGTCCAGCCGCACTCCGGTTCTTCGGCCAACAGTGAGGTGTACCTGGCCCTGCTGCAGGCCGGCGACACCATCCTCGGCATGAGCCTGGCCCATGGCGGTCACTTGACCCACGGCGCCAAGGTGTCGTCCTCGGGCAAGCTCTACAACGCCGTGCAGTACGGCATCGACACCCGCACCGGGCTGATCGACTACGACGAAGTCGAGCGTCTGGCCGTGGAACATAAGCCGAAGATGATCGTCGCCGGCTTCTCGGCCTACTCCAAGACCCTGGACTTCCCGCGCTTCCGGCAGATCGCCGACAAGGTCGGGGCGCTGCTGTTCGTCGACATGGCCCACGTCGCCGGGCTGGTGGCCGCCGGTCTGTATCCCAACCCGCTGCCCTATGCCGATGTGGTCACCACCACCACCCACAAGACCCTGCGCGGTCCCCGTGGCGGCCTGATCCTGGCCAAGGCCAATGAAGAGATCGAGAAGAAACTCAACGCCGCGGTGTTCCCGGGGGCCCAGGGCGGTCCGTTGATGCACGTGATCGCCGCCAAGGCGGTGTGCTTCAAGGAAGCGCTGGAGCCCGGTTTCAAGGCCTATCAGCAACAGGTGATCGACAACGCCCAGGCCATGGCCAGCGTATTTATCAAACGTGGCTACGATGTAGTGTCCGGCGGCACCGATAACCACCTGTTCCTGGTCAGCCTGATTCGTCAGGGCCTGACCGGTAAAGATGCCGATGCCGCCCTGGGCCGTGCCCACATCACCGTGAACAAGAACGCCGTGCCCAATGACCCGCAGTCACCGTTTGTCACGTCCGGCCTGCGCATCGGCACCCCGGCGGTCACCACCCGCGGATTCAAGGTCACCCAGTGCATTGAACTGGCTGGCTGGATCTGCGACATCCTCGACCACCTCGGCGATGCCGATGTCGAGGCCAATGTCGCTCGCCAGGTGGCGACCCTGTGCGCTGATTTCCCGGTTTACCGCTGAGAGCCGCAACTGGAGCAATGACTATGCAACGCTATTCGGGCTTCGGCCTCTTCAAGCACTCTCTCAGCCACCATGAAAACTGGCAGCGGATGTGGCGCACGCCGACCCCGAAGAAGGTCTATGACGTGGTCATCGTCGGCGGCGGCGGGCATGGCCTGGCCACTGCCTACTACCTGGCCAAGGAGCACGGCATCACCAATGTCGCGGTGGTGGAAAAAGGCTGGCTGGGCGGCGGCAACACCGCGCGCAACACCACCATCGTGCGATCCAACTACCTGTGGGACGAGTCGGCGCAGCTTTACGAGCACGCCATGAAGTTGTGGGAAGGCCTGTCCCAGGACCTCAACTACAACGTGATGTTCTCCCAGCGCGGGGTCTACAACCTGTGCCACACCCTGCAGGACATCCGTGACTCCGAGCGTCGGGTCAGCGCCAACCGCCTCAACGGCATCGATGGCGAGCTGCTCAACACCCAGCAGGTGGCGGACGAGATTCCCTACCTGGACTGCTCGAAAAACACCCGCTATCCGATCCTCGGTGCCACGGTCCAGCGCCGTGGCGGCGTGGCCCGTCACGACGCCGTGGCCTGGGGTTTTGCCCGCGCCGCCGACGCCCTGGGCGTGGACCTGATCCAGCAGACCGAAGTCATTGGCTTTCGCAAGGAAAACGGCGTGTGCATCGGCGTCGAGACCAACAAGGGCTTTATCGGCGCCAAGCGCGTCGGAGTGGTCACGGCCGGTAACTCCGGGCACATGGCCAAGCTCGCGGGCTTCCGTCTGCCGATCGAATCCCACCCGTTGCAAGCGCTGGTGTCGGAGCCGATCAAACCGATCATCGACAGCGTGATCATGTCCAACGCGGTGCACGGCTACATCAGCCAGTCGGACAAGGGCGATCTGGTGATCGGTGCCGGTATCGACGGCTGGGTCGGCTACGGCCAGCGCGGCTCCTACCCGGTGATCGAGCACACCATCCAGGCCATCGTCGAGATGTTCCCGGTCCTCTCCCGAGTGCGCATGAACCGCCAGTGGGGCGGCATCGTCGACACCAGCCCGGACGCCTGCCCGATCATTTCCAAGACTCCGGTGCCGAACATGTTCTTCAACTGCGGGTGGGGCACTGGTGGCTTCAAGGCCACCCCGGGCTCGGGCAACGTGTTCGCCGCGAGTCTGGCCAAGGGCGAGATGCATCCTCTGGCCGCCCCTTTCTCCATCGACCGTTTCCATAACGGTGCGCTGATCGATGAACACGGCGCTGCTGCGGTCGCCCACTAAAAGGACAACTACCTATGTTGCATATCTTCTGTCCTCACTGCGGCGAGCTGCGCTCCGAAGAGGAATTTCATTCGTCCGGCCAGGCGCACATTCCCCGGCCGCTGGACCCCAACGCCTGCACTGACGAGGAGTGGGGCGACTACATGTTCTTCCGCGACAACCCCCGTGGCCTGCACCATGAGTTGTGGATTCACGCCGCCGGTTGCCGCCAGTACTTCAACGCCACCCGCGACACCGTGACCTACGAAATTCTTGAAACCTACAAGATTGGCACCAAGCCGCAGTTCACCGCCAAGGCTGCTGGAGAGAAGGTATGAGCCAGACCAATCGCCTGTCCAACGGCGGACGCATCGACCGCAACAAAGTCCTGACCTTCACCTTTAACGGGCAGAGCTACAAGGGTTTTGAGGGCGACACCCTGGCCTCGGCCCTGTTGGCCAACGGCGTGGACATCATCGGTCGCAGCTTCAAGTATTCCCGGCCCCGGGGCATCTTCGCTGCCGGCTGTGAAGAGCCCAACGCGGTGCTGCAGATCGGCGCCACCGAAGCCACCCAGATCCCCAACGTGCGCGCCACCCAACAGGCGCTGTACCAGGGCCTGGTGGCCACCAGCACCAACGGCTGGCCCAGCGTCAACAACGACATGATGGGAATCCTCGGCAAGGTCGGCGGCAAGTTGATGCCGCCGGGCTTCTACTACAAAACCTTCATGTACCCGCAATCGTTCTGGATGACCTACGAGAAGTACATCCGCAAGGCGGCGGGCCTGGGCCGCTCGCCCACCGAGAACGATGCGGACACCTACGACAACATGAACCAGCACTGCGACGTGCTGATTGTCGGTGGCGGCCCCGCCGGTCTCGCGGCGGCCCTGGCCGCTGCCCGTAGCGGCGCCCGGGTGATCCTGGCCGACGAGCAGGAAGAATTCGGCGGCACCCTGCTGGACAGTCGCGAAAGCCTGGACGGCAAGCCGGCGGTGGAGTGGGTGGCCAGTGTGGTCGCCGAACTCAAGTCGCTGCCGGACGTGTTGCTGCTGCCACGGGCCACGGTCAACGGCTACCACGACCATAACTTCCTGACCATTCACGAGCGCCTCACCGATCACCTCGGCGACCGCGCGCCCATCGGCCAGGTGCGCCAGCGTATCCACCGGGTGCGTGCCAAGCGCGTGGTGCTGGCCACCGGTGCCCACGAACGGCCGCTGGTCTACGGCAACAACGACGTGCCGGGCAACATGCTGGCCGGTGCCGTGTCCACCTACGTGCGCCGCTACGGCGTGGCCCCGGGCAAGAAACTGCTGCTGTCCACCAACAACGACCACGCCTACCGCGTGGCCCTGGACTGGCTCGACGCCAGCCTGCAAGTGGTGGCCATTGCCGATGCGCGGCACAACCCCCGCGGCGCCCTGGTGGAAGAAGCCCGGGCCAAGGGCATCCGCATCCTCACTTCCAGTGCGGTGATCGAAGCCCGTGGCAGCAAGCACGTGACCGGCGCGCGCGTAGCGGCCATCGACGTCAAGGCGCACAAGGTCACCAGCCCCGGCGAGTGGCTCGACTGCGACCTGATCGCCAGCTCCGGCGGCTACAGCCCGGTGGTGCACCTGGCTTCGCACCTGGGCGGCAAGCCGGTGTGGCGTGAAGACATCCTCGGTTTTGTGCCCGGTGAAGCGCCGCAGAAACGTGTGTGTGTCGGCGGTATCAACGGTGTCTACAGCCTCGGCGACACCCTGGCCGACGGTTTCGAGGGCGGTGTGCGCGCCGCCAGCGAAGCCGGCTTTCAGAGCGTCGAGGGCGTGTTGCCCAAGGCCCTGACTCGTCTTGAAGAACCGACCCTGGCGCTGTTCCAGGTGCCCCATGAAAAAGGCACGGCGCGGGCGCCGAAACAATTCGTCGACCTGCAGAACGACGTCACCGCCGCCGCCATCGAACTGGCGACCCGCGAGGGCTTCGAGTCGGTGGAGCACGTCAAGCGCTACACCGCCCTGGGCTTCGGCACCGATCAGGGCAAGCTGGGCAACGTCAACGGCCTGGCCATCGCCGCCCGTTCGCTGAACGTCAGCATCCCGCAGATGGGCACCACCATGTTCCGCCCGAACTACACGCCGATCACCTTCGGCGCCGTGGCCGGTCGTCACTGTGGGCACATCTTCGAGCCGGTGCGTTTCACCGCGCTGCATGCCTGGCATGTGAAGAACGGCGCCGAGTTCGAAGACGTCGGCCAGTGGAAGCGCCCTTGGTACTTCCCGAAGAACGGCGAAGACCTGCATGCCGCAGTCAAGCGTGAATGCCTGGCGGTGCGCGACAGCGTCGGCCTGCTGGACGCCTCGACCCTGGGCAAGATCGACATCCAGGGCCCGGACGCCCGGGAGTTCCTCAACCGCATCTACACCAACGCCTGGACCAAGCTCGACGTGGGCAAGGCCCGCTACGGCCTGATGTGCAAGGAAGACGGCATGGTCTTCGACGACGGCGTCACCGCCTGTCTGGCCGACAACCACTTCCTGATGACCACCACCACCGGCGGCGCGGCGCGCGTGCTGCAGTGGCTGGAGATCTACCAGCAGACCGAATGGCCGGACCTCAAGGTGTACTTCACCTCGGTCACCGACCACTGGGCCACCATGACCCTGTCGGGCCCCAACAGCCGCAAGCTGCTGAGCGAAGTCACCGACATCGACCTGGACAAGGACGGCTTCCCGTTCATGACCTGGAAGGAAGGCCTGGTGGGCGGCGTGCCGGCGCGGGTGTTCCGTATCTCGTTCACCGGCGAGCTGTCCTACGAGGTCAACGTCCAGGCCGACTACGCCATGGGCGTGCTGGAGCAGATCGTCGAGGCCGGCAAAAAGTACAACCTGACCCCTTACGGCACCGAAACCATGCACGTGCTGCGGGCCGAGAAGGGCTTCATCATCGTCGGCCAGGACACCGACGGCTCCATGACCCCGGACGACCTGAACATGGGCTGGTGCGTGGGCCGGACCAAACCGTTCTCGTGGATCGGCTGGCGCGGGATGAACCGTGAAGACTGCGTGCGCGAGCAGCGCAAGCAACTGGTGGGCCTCAAACCGATCGACCCGACCCAGTGGCTGCCGGAAGGCGCGCAGCTGGTGTTCAACCCCAAGCAGGCGATTCCCATGAGCATGGTCGGTCACGTGACCTCCAGCTATGCCCACAACTCCCTGGGTTATTCCTTTGCCCTGGGCGTGGTCAAGGGCGGCCTCAAGCGCCTGGGCGAGCGGGTCTTCGCGCCGTTGGCCGATGGCCGGGTGATCGAGGCGGAAATCGTTTCCTCGGTGTTCTTCGACCCCAAAGGCGACCGCCAGAACATTTAGGGCCAGGAACTGGCTTGTGTAGGAGCTGGCTTGCCAGCGAAGGCGGCCTCAGGGCCGGCATCAGGCTCAAGGGCCTCTTCGCCGGCAATCCGGCTCCTACAGGGTGTTATCAACAGAATTCAGGACAGGTGCTCTATGACCGCAGTCAACGTTTACCAACAGCGCCCCACCACCGGGGCCAAGGCCGAGTCGTCGTTGCACCACGCCGATCTGCCGAGCCTGGTGGGCAAGGGCCGCAAGAACGCCGGGGTGACCCTGCGCGAGAAAAAACTCCTCGGCCACCTGACGATCCGTGGCGACGGCCACGATCCGGCCTTCGCCGCCGGCGTGCACAAGGCCCTGGGCATCGAATTGCCGGGTGCCCTGAGCGTGGTGGTCAAGGGTGAAACCAGCCTGCAATGGCTGGGCCCGGATGAGTGGCTGCTGATCGTGCCCAGCGGCGAAGAATTCGCCGCCGAGCAGAACCTGCGCGCCGCCCTGGGCGACCTGCATATCCAGATCGTCAACGTCAGCGGCGGCCAGCAGATCCTCGAACTGTCCGGCCCCAACGTGCGTCAGGTGCTGATGAAGTCCACCAGCTACGACGTGCACCCCAACAACTTCCCGGTGGGCAAGGCGGTGGGCACGGTGTTCGCCAAGTCGCAGTTGGTGATCCGCCGTACCGGCGAAGACACCTGGGAGTTGCTGGTGCGCCGCAGCTTCTCCGATTACTGGTGGATGTGGCTGCAGGACGCCGCGGCCGAATACGGCCTGAGCGTCCAGGCCTGAAACCCGCGCCTTGGTGTGTAGGAGCGAGCTTGCTCGCGAAGGACGGGGTTTGCGCAAGACCGCGGCGCCCGGTTTTTCGCGAGCAAGCTCGCTCCTACAGGTGATCAACCGCGCTGCGGTTGCCCTTACGAACAGGAGTTATCCCCCATGAGCCGCGCCCCTGATACATGGATTCTCACCGCCGACTGCCCCAGCGTGCTCGGCACGGTGGACGCGGTGACCCGCTTTCTGTTCGAGCAGGGTTGCTACGTCACCGAGCACCACTCCTTCGATGACCGACTCTCGGGCCGCTTCTTCATTCGCGTGGAATTTCGCCAGCCCGACGGCCTCGACGAACAAGGCTTTCGCGATGGTCTGGCGCAGCGGGCCAAGGCCTTCGAGATGAACTTCGAACTGACCGCGCCGCACTACCGGCCCAAGGTGGTGATCATGGTCTCCAAGGCCGACCACTGCCTCAACGACCTGCTCTATCGCCAGCGCATCGGCCAGTTGCCCATGGACGTGGTGGCGGTGGTGTCCAACCACCCGGACCTCAAGCCCCTGGCCGACTGGCACCAGATTCCCTACCACCACTTCCCTCTCGATCCCAACGACAAGCCGTCCCAGGAGCGCCAGGTGTGGCAGGTGATCGAGGAGTCCGGTGCCGAGCTGGTGATCCTTGCCCGCTACATGCAGGTGCTGTCGCCGGAGCTGTGCCGCAAGCTCGATGGCAAGGCGATCAATATCCACCACTCGCTGCTGCCGGGCTTCAAGGGCGCAAAGCCTTATCACCAGGCCTACAACAAGGGCGTGAAACTGGTGGGCGCCACCGCGCACTACATCAACAACGACCTGGACGAGGGGCCGATCATCGCCCAGGGCGTGGAGGTGGTGGACCACAGTTACTACCCCGAGGACCTGATCGCCAAGGGCCGTGATATCGAAGGCCTGACCCTGGCCCGGGCGGTGGGTTATCACATCGAACGGCGGGTGTTCCTGAACGGCAACCGCACGGTGGTGCTCTGATGATTCCCGGGGCTGCTGCGCAGCCCTTCGCGAGCAAGCTCGCTCCTACAGGCGTTGCGCCTGTTCGCGTGAAAGCGATTTTGAAAACGAAACAGCATCTGTACCCGAGCAATCCACGTGTTTCCCCTTTGGGTTACGCGGTTCCATAACAACAACAGCGAGGTGAAAGCATGTCTGGTAATCGTGGTGTCGTGTATCTGGGCAGCGGCAAGGTCGAAGTACGGAAAATCGACTATCCAAAAATGCAGGACCCGCGTGGCAGGAAGATTGAGCACGGCGTCATCCTGCGCGTGGTCTCCACCAACATCTGCGGTTCGGACCAACACATGGTCCGTGGCCGTACCACCGCCCAGGTCGGCCTGGTCCTGGGCCACGAAATCACCGGCGAAGTGATCGAGAAGGGCAGCGACGTCGAGAACCTGAAGATCGGTGATCTGGTGTCGGTGCCGTTCAACGTGGCGTGCGGGCGCTGCCGTTCCTGCAAGGAGCAACACACCGGGGTCTGCCTGACCGTCAACCCGGCCCGCGCCGGTGGCGCCTACGGCTACGTCGACATGGGCGACTGGACCGGTGGCCAGGCCGAGTACGTGTTGGTGCCTTACGCCGACTTCAACCTGCTGAAACTGCCGAACCGCGACAAGGCCATGGAGAAGATCCGCGACCTGACCTGCCTTTCCGACATCCTGCCCACCGGTTATCACGGCGCCGTCACCGCAGGCGTTGGCCCGGGCAGCACCGTCTACGTGGCCGGTGCCGGTCCGGTGGGCCTGGCGGCCGCTGCTTCGGCGCGCCTGCTGGGGGCCGCGGTGGTGATTGTCGGCGACGTCAACCCGGTGCGCCTGGCCCACGCCAAGGCCCAGGGATTTGAGATTGCCGATCTGTCCAAGGACACCCCGCTGCACGAACAGATCGCCGATCTGCTGGGCGAACCGGAAGTGGACTGTGCGGTGGACGCCGTGGGCTTCGAAGCCCGTGGCCACGGCCATGCCGGTGCTCAGCACGAAGCCCCGGCCACCGTGCTCAACTCGTTGATGGGCGTGGTGCGGGTGGCGGGCAAGATCGGCATTCCCGGCCTGTACGTCACCGAAGACCCGGGCGCGGTGGACGCCGCGGCGAAGATGGGCAGCCTGAGCATCCGCTTCGGCCTGGGCTGGGCCAAGTCCCACAGCTTCCACACCGGCCAGACCCCGGTGATGAAGTACAACCGCCAACTGATGCAGGCCATCATGTGGGACCGCATCAACATTGCCGACGTGGTGGGGGTTGAAGTCATCAGCCTCGATGACGCGCCGCGCGGCTATGGCGAGTTCGACGCCGGCGTGCCGAAGAAATTCGTCATCGACCCGCACAAGCTGTTCAGCGCTGCCTGAGGACAGTCAGCCTTTGGGTTGAAGCCTGTCAGTAACGAAAAACGCCGCCTTCTCTTGCCGAGAATGCGGCGTTTTTTTCTTCTGTGGTGAGGGAGCTTGCTCCCAATGGTTGCGACACGGTTGTGCCAGTCGAGTCGCGGATTCAGGTTTTACGACCGCTGCGCGCCGGGGCGCCGGCCGGCCGAACGGGAGCAAGCTCCCTCGCCACAGCGGCCGCTTTCAATCAGGCGATCAGCGTGGCGCGCAGGCGCCGTCCCAGTACATCCATCAGGTCGCAGCCATCGCGCAGGGGGATGGCGCAAAGCTGGGCCAGCTCCAGGGCCAGTACCGGGTCCTTGCCCAGGGCATCGCTCAAGGCCAGTTGCTCCAGCACCTGGGTCACGGCGCGGATACGGAAGGCGGCGGCTTCATGGAGCACATCCAGCGGCGCCTGGGTATCGATCAGTAGGGAGGGGATGTTGCAGTCGTGGCCGGTGATCGGCATGTAACGGTTCATGGAAAGTTCTCCGCAGTTCAGTGAGAACCGCCACGGATTCGTCGCCAAACGATGGGTGGCAGCTGTACGCAGGTTGGCGAACCGGGAACACACGGAACCGGCAGACCCGAAGGTCTCCCACGCACAGCTGCCATAACGGCAACGTTGCGGGTGCAGAACGTCCTGCCAACAAAGCAGGACGCTTCTGACCGTAGTTCGTCGGGTCGCCAAACCCGGTCGCTATTTGAGCGACCGGCGGACTATAAGCCGCCAGTGCGTGAGGCAGCAAGGCGCTGGGGGGGGATGTCTTGCAGGAGGTTTCGTCCGCTGAACGTGCACGAGGTCCTGTTTACGAGTCCGGTCCACTGAAATCGGTTGACCGCAAAGAGTCGACCTCGCAGAATGGAAAAACGTAGCCACAATGTAGCTACAAATAACGAATAGAGGTGATACCTTGGCTGCATTACTGAAAACCACTGACGTGCGTTGCCGCATAGACGAGGATTTGAAGGTCAGTGCCACCGCTGTGCTCAATGCCTGTGGGCTGAGCCTGAGCGAGGCCATGCGTCTTTTCCTGCGTCAGGTTGTGGCCGTGCAGGGGCTGCCTTTCGAAGTGCGTGTCCCATCGGAGAAAACCGCTCGTGCCATGGCGCAGGCGCGTGAGATTCGTCGTCAGTACGACTCGATTGACGACATGTTGAGGGATGCTGATGGCGAAGCCGGAGAGGAACCCAAAGCGCGCTGACCTGCCCAGGCAATGCGCACAAACGCCGGAGTTTAAAAAGTCCTGGGAGCGCTATCGGCGTGCAGGGCGTCGTGACATGCACGAAGTGCGCAAGGTCATGGTGCTGCTGTTCCTGGGGGAGTCGCTACCGGCGCAGTACCTCGATCATGCGCTGAAGGGGGAGTGGGACGGTTTCAGGGAGTGTCATATCGGTGGCGATTTTCTGCTGATTTATGACGTGGCCCGAGCCGGTCTTGTGACCTTTGTCGACCTGGGCAGCCATGCCGAATTGTTCAGATAGCCTCATGCAGATTGCACAAACCCGCCTATTGGCGGGTTTGTGTTGCCCGCCAATCAAGCCTGATCAATAGCCTCTACCCGGGTAGTCGAACCAGTGTTCGCCACTCAGGATTTCCTTTATGTCGGTCTCGGCCAGGATGCCTGGCGCATCCCGCTGGAAGCGCGAGCGCCACTGGGGCAGCCACCAGTAGTTCAGCGCCGTGCCTCTTGGTATCAGCACCAGGGTCAGGACGGGGCGGTCCATGACCCCGCGCTGGTACAGCTGGTGGCTGCGGTCCATGAGGTCCAGGTAGTAGTCGAGGGGCAGGGACAGCATCAGGGCCGTGGTATGCACCTTTTCCGTCTGGGTTCGCTGTGGGTCCTGCAGCAGGTTCAGGGCTTCGCAGTAGTAACGCTCGGGTTGGCGGGCGAACGCCTGGGCCTCGGCAACGCCAAGAATGCCCAAGGCACTGCCGTCGTCGCGCCAGTCGGCTCCCTGGCGATCGCTGAAGTGCTGGCGGATGAAGCCGGTCAGGGGGCCCGGGGGCGTGTCGGCGCATTGGCTGCTATCGACCGGGGTGCCGATTCGCCAGAGCAAGACGGCGATTGCCAGGGCCAGCAGGAGACCGCTGTAGAGCGCAGCTTTCATAAGAGTCCGTTCGATGGATGGCGCCAGGCGAGGCGGGGGCTTGCATGGCAGGCAAGGGCCTGCCTGCAAGGACGCGGCGGGGGGGCCTGGGCGCGGAGTTTACCCTGACGGCGTTCGCGGGCAAGCCCGTTCCTGCGGCAGCAGGTGCCTGTTACAGCGCCGCCAATTGCCCCTGGTACAACACCGGCCCGGTGGGCTGGCCGGTAGGTGAGCCGCCGTGGGGTTCCAGGCTCACGGCCAGGGCGATCGGGGTGCCCAGCAGTTCGCGCTGAGCCGGGCTCAGGTTGATCTTGCCTTTGCCTCCCACTGGCACCACGCCAAGGGAAATCGGCTGGCCATCGGCGGGGATCGCCCATAGCTCCAGGCTGCGATCCAGGCCGACGGCGGCCAGGGTCAAGGGTTCCACTTGCAGGTACTGGGCATGGGCCTTGATCCGCAGGGCCGGTTGCTGGTCGGCGCCGAGCAGGGTGGCGCTGTAGCGCACCTGATCGCTCTGCTGGATAAAGCCGATGTACAGGGTCGCCACGACCGAGCAGGCGGCAATCGCCAGGCGCAGGCGCATCCACAGTGGATTCTTCTTGGGAACATGCAGGACCTGAGGTTCGATGCGCGCCTGGATGCCCTCCCAGACCCGCTCCGGCACCACCTCCTCGGGCAAGGTGGCGGTCAGGGTGGCGAGGCTTTCCTGCCACTGCGCCAGTTCTTCGCGCAGGGCGGCATCGTCCAGCAGGAGCATGTCGAAGCGGCGGCGGGCGGCGCCCTGCATCAGGCCGATGGCGTAGTCGGCGGCCAGGGCGCGACGGCGTTCAGGGGTTTGATAGTTCATGATTCAAGGCACCGGCGCAGGCGCTCCATGCCCCGGCGAATCCAGGATTTCACCGAGCCCAGGGGCGCCGCCAGCTGTTCGGCCAGCTCCGAGCAGGACAGGCCCTGGAAGTAGGCAACGGTGATGGTCTGGCGCTGCATGCCGTCGAGGCTTTCCAGGCAGCGGCTCAGGGCACGGGCCTGGCGGGCACTGTCCAGTTGTTCGTGAGCTGAGGGCGCTTCATCCACCAATTGCTGTTCTTGCTGCTCGCTCAGCGGCCGTTCGCGATGTTTGCGCAACTGGTCGATGGCCTGGTTGCGGGTGATGTTGATCATCCAGGTCAGGGGGGCGGACAGCTGTGGCTGGTAGCGCACGGCGTTGTTCCAGATGCGCACGAAGCTTTCCTGCAACACCTCTTCGGCCAGATCGCGGCGGCCCATGAAGCACAGGGCGAGGCCGTGCAGGCGTGGCGCAACACTGCGATAAAGGGTTTCGAAGGCGCGGCGATCGCCCAGTGAGCACTGGGCCAGCAAGTGCCGAAGTTGATCGGGGTCGGGAGCGGAAATGGCAGTTCTCCGGGCAGGTGGCAAATGAATGGACCACGGCTGGCAACGGTCGATCCAGCCAGAGGGTAGTCCAGGGGGGGCGGTTGTTCCATTCACCGGTTGCGACCTCCTGCTACGGCCAGTGCCGATGCTCCTGCGTCGGTCGTCGTTGCTGGATATACGCAGAGCAGCGAGCCGTGGATGCGGGATTCTCGACTAAAATCCAGGGCGCGCGGGTGCCGCTGCAGCACTTTCGGAACATTCGCCCGAAGCTTCAGTCAAAAGGCTGTTTTCCAGCCGCTCGAGTCCGGGTGGTTTCTCGCCCCATGAGGTTGTTTCGATGAATATTCCACGCGGTTTTGCCCTGGCTACCCTGATGACCCTGGCGGCCGGCTCGGCGTTGGCCGGCGGTTTCAGCCTGAACGATGCGGCCAATGCCATTGCCGGCATGCAGGGCGGCGACAAGGCCGCTGCCGCCGCACCGACCTCCCAGACCGCCGGTCTGCTGGGCACCCTGTCGCAACTCAATGTCACCCCTGAGCAAGCCGTCGGCGGCACCGGCGCCATGCTCGGCCTGGCGAAGAATCAACTGAGCAGTTCGGATTATTCGCAACTGAGCAAAAGCGTACCGGGCCTGGACCAGCTCTCGGGCAGCAACGCCCTGGGCAGTCTGGGCGCCTTGGGCGGGCTGCTCGGTCAGTCTTCCGGTAAAACCGCCGGCCTGGACAGCGCCCTGGGCAACGTCAAGGACACCAATGACCTGAACAACGCCTTTGGCGCCCTGGGCATGGACAGCGGCATGATCGGCCAGTTTGCCCCGCTGATCCTGCAGTACCTGGGCCAGCAGGGTGTCGGCGGTTCTCTGCTGCAAAGCCTGAGCGGCATCTGGGGCGTGGCCAAGTAACGCCCTGCAGCCCCGGCGCCGGGCGCGTCGGGGCTTTTCCTGAATGTTGAAACACTCGTCTTTACCTCTCCTGGAGTTTTCGTCGAATCGGGCCTGTGCTATATCTCGCGCCCCGTTTTCCAAGGAAGTTTGAACGCGATGTTCATGGATGCACTGAAGATGTCTCTGCCCGCCGATGCGGTGCTCGGTTTCATGCTCTACATGCTGGGCGCTGCCCTGGTCTTTGCCCTCTACGCGTTCATCTACACGCGCCTGACCCCCTATAACGAATTCGCCCTGATCCGCCAGGGCAACAGTGCGGCTTCCATCGCCCTGTCCGGTGCCTTGCTGGGCTTTGCCATTCCGGTGGCCAGCGCAATTGCCCATTCAATCTCGATCATCGACTTCCTGCTCTGGGCCGGCATCGCCTCGGTGGTGCAGTTGCTGGCGTTCTTTGTGGTCAGCCTGATCCTCAAGGGCCTGTCCCAGCGCATCGCCAACCAGGAAAACGCCGCGGCGATCCTGGTGGCTTCGGTCTCTGTCGGTGTCGGCCTGCTGAATGCGGCCTGCATGACGCCATCGGTCTGAGGGCGTCGGCATGAAGCGCAGTAAAAGCGTGCGCCTGGTGCTGCTGGGCAGCGTACCGTTCGCCCTGGCCGCCTGTGACGGTCAGCCCCAGGCGACCCGGGAAGTGCGCCAAACCCAGAACTTCACCAGCCTGAGTGAATGCGAGCGGGCACAGATTCCGTCGGCGATCTGCAAGGCGGCTCGGGCTGATGCCAGCGAGCGTGGAGAGAGCGTCGCCCCGCGTTACCTGGACCTGCAACGCTGTGAGGAGGAGTTCTTCACGGGCAAATGCATGGTCTCCCGGGACAATCGCGCCTACGTGCCGCTTTCCAGCGGCTTTGCCCTGACCACTCAGCGCACGGTGCCGGTCGAGCCCGAGGAAGAACAGCAACAGAGCAGCTCCAGCAGTAGCAGTTCAGGTGGTGGTGGTGGTGGTGGCCGTAGCAGCAACTCCTCCAGCACCGGTTCCAGCTTCTGGCGCTGGATCGGCCTGGACTCGACCCCGGAGCCGCGCTATTTCAGCGAGCCCCTGTATCAGGAGCGCGACGGTCGCGGCGGTACGCGACTGAGCACTCTCAGCCAGCAGGTGGAGGCCGGCAAGACTTTCTCCGGCGCCAACGGCGGACGCTTCGGCATTTCCAGTCCGGAACACTTCACCAGCGCCGGCAACTCCCTGGCTGGCGCCCATGAAGTGGTCAGCCGCAGCGGCTTCGGTTCCTCCAGCCGCAGCAGCTGGAGCTTCGGTTCTTGAAGCGCATCCTCTGCACTCCGCGCGCGGACTGGCAGGCCACGGCGGAACAACTGGGTTTCGCTTTCCACACCTTCGACGGCGAGCCTTACTGGGACGAGTCGGCCTACTACCGCTTCAGCCTGCGGCAGATTGAGGACGACCTGGAAGACCCAACCCAGGAACTGCACGAGCTGTGCATGGCCCTGGTGGCCGAAGTGGTGGACAGCGAAGAGTTGCTGGAGCGCCTGGCTATCCCTGCGGCCTTCCATGAGTTGATCCGCCAGTCGTGGAAGCAGGGCGAGCCCCATCTGTATGGGCGCATGGACCTGTGCTACGACGGCACGGGCCCGGCCAAGCTGCTGGAGACCAACTACGACACGCCGACCTCGCTATACGAGGCGAGCTTCTTCCAGTACGTCTGGCTTGAGCAGCAGATGCAGCGCGGGCAATTGCCGGCCGGCTGCGATCAGTTCAACAGCATCGAGGACAAGCTGCTCCAGGCCTTCGTCCAGGGCGGCTTCAAGTCGCCGATGCACTTTGCCTCGGTCAGGGATTCGCTGGAGGATCGCGGCACGGTCGAATACCTGCGCGACATCGCCCGTCAGGCAGGCCTGGGCACGCGCCTGATCAACATCGAGGACATCGGCCTCAATGCCGTCGGGCGTTTTGTCGACCTGCTGGAGATGCCCATCGACAGCCTGTTCAAGCTCTATCCTTGGGAACACCTGTTCAACGAAGCCTATGGCCCGGCGATTGCCGGCAGCGGCACGCAGTTTGTCGAGCCACCGTGGAAAGCCATTCTCTCCAACAAGGGCGCGCTGGCCCTGCTCTGGGAACGGCATGCGGGGCACCCGAACCTGCTGCCGGCGTTTATCGACGACGATCCATCCGCCAGCCTGGGCTCGGGCTGGGTGCGCAAGCCGTTCTTTTCCCGAGAGGGCGCCAATGTGGAAATCTGCACCGACGGCGGCGAGCATTTGATCGAGGCCGGACCCTACGGCGGCGGGCCGTGCATTCGCCAGCAGTTTCACCCGCTGCCGGTGTTTGCCGGCAATCACACGGTGATTGGCAGTTGGGTGATCGGCGATCAGCCGGCGGGGATTGGCATTCGTGAGGACAACTCGCCGATCACCAAGGACAGCAGCCGCTTCCTGCCCCACGTGATCAGCGATTGATCAGCGGCTTTCACCCAGCAGTTCGCTGATGCGCTGGTCCTTATCGGTCCATAGCCGGTTGACCCAGTCCTGCACTTGCTGGCGGAACGCCGGGTCGTTTTCGTAATCGCCCTGCCACAGCGCGGGGTCCAGTTCCCGGGTGCGGATGTCGATGATCACCTTGGGCACGTTGCCGCAGATCAGGTCCCAGAAACCGGGGATGCGTTCCTGGGGATAGACCACGGTGACATCCAGCATGGCGTCCAGCTGTTCGCCCATGGCCGCGAGGACAAAGGCCACGCCGCCTGCCTTGGGCTTGAGCAGGTGCTGGAACGGCGAGCCCTGCTGCTGGCGCTTGGCCGGGGTGAAGCGGGTGCCCTCCAGGTAGTTGACCACGGTCACCGGTTGGCGCTTGAACAGCTCGCAGGCAGCCTTGGTGATCTCCAGGTCTTTGCCTTGCAGTTCCGGGTGCTTGGCCAGGAACGCCTTGCTGTAGCGCTTCATGAAGGGGTAGTCCAGGGCCCACCAGGCCAGGCCCAGGAAGGGCACCCAGATCAGTTCCTTCTTGAGGAAGAACTTGAAGAACGGCGTGCGCCGGTTGAGGGTCTGGATCAGGGCCGGGATGTCGACCCAGGATTGGTGGTTGCTCACCACCAGGTAGGAGGTGTCTTCACGCAGGCCTTCGCCGCCGCGGATGTCCCAGCGGGTAGGGATGCACAGGGCGAAGATCAGCTTGTCGATCTCGGCCCAGGTCTCGGCGATCCACATCACCGCGGCGGACGCGTAGTCCCGCAGGCGCCCCGGGAGGATCAGCTTGAGCAGGGCGAACACCATCAGCGGGCCGAACAGCACCAGGGTGTTGAGCAGCAGGAGCAGGGTGACGAAACAGCCGGTGAGCAGGCGGCGCATAAGGCACTCTTTGCAATCTTTTGGGCGCGCCATGATAAGCAGCTTCGGCGGGCAGGCCAAATTCTAGTGTGCTGACGAATGTTTCACTTGGGGGCGGGTAGGGTGTTGGGCAGGCCGGGCTTCTTCGCCGGCAAGCCGGCTCCTGCGGGGCACCGGTAGAACCAATTCGTTGGCAGCGGTCTAAAATCCCGCTGCCCCTCTCTCAAGGAATCCACTGTCGTGAAATCTGTCCTTGCTCTTGTTTCTCTGTTGGCGCTGCCGGTGATGGCCGCCGAGCCGACGCTGTATGGCCGTTACGAATACATCCGCTTGCCGGAAATCGGTGAAACCCTGCAAGCCAAGATGGACACCGGGGCCCTGACCGCTTCGCTGTCGGCCAAGGATATCCAGACCTTTACCCGCGACGGCGAGGACTGGGTGCGTTTCCGCCTGGCCACCAAGGATGCCGGGAGCAAGGTCTATGAACACAAGGTGGCGCGGATCAGCAAGATCAAGAGCCGTTCCGACGAGGACGATGAGCGTGAAGAGCCGCAGGCGGCCAAGCGCCCGGTGGTGGAACTGGAAATGTGCCTGGGCAACGTCAAGCGCACGGTGGAGGTCAACCTCACCGACCGCAGCAGCTTCAACTACCCGCTGCTGATTGGCGCCAAGGCCCTGCGCGAATTCGGCGCGGCGGTGAACCCGGCGCGGCGTTATACCGCGGATAAACCCGACTGCTGATTGACGGCTTACCAGGCATCCGGCACCGTTCGCCCACTGAATTTGCGCGCCTGGATGCCATGCCCCATATCCTGATTGTCGAAGACGAAGCGGCGATTGCCGACACCCTGATCTTCGCCCTGCAAGGCGAAGGCTTCACCACCACCTGGCTGAGCCTGGGCCGTGGGGCCCTGGACTATCAGCGGGCAACCCCGGCGGACCTGATCATCCTCGATATCGGCCTGCCGGATATCAGCGGCTTTGAAACCTGCAAGGAGCTGCGCCGCTTCAGCGAGGTGCCGGTGATGTTCCTCAGCGCCCGGGACGGTGAGATCGACCGAGTGGTGGGGCTGGAGATCGGCGCCGACGACTATGTGGTCAAGC
>NZ_MOAK01000080.1:91075-110431 GCF_003732485.1 Pseudomonas protegens | reverse complement strand
TGCCCCGGGGAGCCGTCCCCGAACCGGCGACGGCCTTGTTTGTTGTCGACGCGGAGCGGGTGCAGATCAGTTATCGGGCCCAGCCCCTGAGCCTGACCCGGCACGAATTCCGCCTGTTGCAATGCCTGCTGGAGCAGCCCGAGCGGGTGTTCAGCCGCGAGCAACTGCTGGATGCCCTGGGGGTAGTGGCGGATGTGGGCTATGAGCGCAACATAGACAGCCATATCAAAAGCCTGCGGGCCAAGCTGCGCCTGGTGGCGGCCGCGGCCGAACCGATCCAGACCCATCGCGGCCTGGGCTACAGCTACAGCCCGAGTCACGCCTGATGACTCTGGGTATCCGCATCTTCCTGGTCTACCTGCTGTTCATCAGCCTGACCGGCTATTTCGTGCTGAGCACGGTGATGAAGGAGATCCGCCCCGGCGTGCGCCAGTCCACCGAGGAAACCCTGGTGGACACCGCCAACCTGCTGGCGGAGATCCTGCGGGACGATTTCAAGGCCGGCACCCTCAGCGAAAACCGCTGGCCGCAGCTGCTGCGGGCCTATGGCGAGCGGCAACCGGCGGCGACCATCTGGGGCCTGCCGAAGAATCAGGTCAACCACCGCATCTATGTCACCGACGCCAAGGGCATCGTGGTCCTGGACTCCAGCGGCCTGGCGGTGGGCCAGGATTATTCGCGCTGGAATGACGTGTACCTGACCTTGCGTGGCCAGTACGGCGCGCGTTCGTCGCGCTCGCTGGCCGACGATCCCAACTCTTCGGTGATGCACGTGGGCGCGCCGATCCGTGACAACGGCCAGATCATCGGCGTGGTCACCGTGGCCAAGCCCAACAGTTCCCTGCAGCCCTATGTCGATCGCACCGAACGCCGCCTACTGTGGTACGGCGCCGGGCTGATCGCCATGGGCCTGCTGTTTGGTGCCTTGCTGTCCTGGTGGCTGAGCGCAGCGCTGCGACGCATGACCGCCTACGCCCTGGCGGTCAGCGAAGGCCGTCGTGCCGAGCTGCCGCACTATCGCGGCGGCGAGCTGGAGCAACTGGCGACGGCGGTGGAACACATGCGCACCCAGCTCGAAGGCAAGGCCTATGTGGAGCGCTACGTGCACACCCTGACCCACGAGCTCAAGAGCCCCCTGGCGGCGATTCGCGGCGCGGCGGAGCTGCTGCAAAGCGAGATGTCCCTGGAGCAGCGCCAGCGCTTCGTCGGCAATATCGACAGCGAAAGCGCACGCATGCAGCAGCTGATCGAGCGCCTGTTGAACCTGGCGCAAGTGGAACAGCGTCAGGGCCTGGAAGAACGGATCAGCGTGCCCCTGGCGCCCTTGTGCAAGGAACTGCTCGACAGCCAGCACGGGCGTATCGAAGGCAAGCAGTTGCAGGTGGAATTGGCGGTGCCGGCGGACCTGGCCTGGTCCGGCGAGCCGTTCCTGCTGCGCCAGGCCCTGGGCAATCTGCTGACCAATGCCCTGGACTTCAGTCCCGTGGGCGGCCTGCTGCGTTGTAGCGCGCAACGTGTGGAAGAGGGTGTGGAGCTGGTCCTGTTCAACCAGGGCGAACCGATTCCGGACTACGCCCTGCCGCGCCTGTGCGAGCGTTTCTATTCCCTTCCGCGCCCGGACAGCGGGCGCAAGAGCACGGGCCTGGGGCTGAATTTCGTCGAGGAAGTGGTGCAACTGCATGGCGGCCAGATGCACATTGCAAACGTCCCAGGCGGGGTACAGGTGAGCGTGCGCCTGCCCTGATCAAGCGGATTTGAAGGGGGGATGTGGCGAGGGAGCAAGCGCCCTCGCCACACAGGCCTTGGGGATTCTCCACAGAGTCTCCACATTGCCCCCATAAAACTCCCATGGCCGCGTCCCAGACTCTCCCCCATTCGAACCGGGAGAGACTCATGAACCGTAACTTGACCTTTAAACTCGGGGCCATCGGCCTGCTGATCCTGCTGTTGCTGATCCCGCTGTTGATGATCAGTGGCCTGATCGGCGAGCGGCAGTCCCTGCGCGACGGCGTGCTCGACGATATCGCCCGCAGCTCCAGCACCCAGCAGCAGATCAGCGGCCCGGTGATGGTGGTGGATTACCGCCAGACCGTGCGCACCTGGAAGACCGACGAAAAAACCAAGAAACGCTACCAGGAAACCAGCGAGGAGCAGGGGCGGCTGTTCTTCCTGCCGGAGCATTTCGAGCTGGACGGCAAGGCCCAGACCGAGCTGCGGGCCCGGGGCATCTATGAAGCGCGGCTGTTCCATGCCGACAACCACATCAGTGGCCACTTTGTGGTTCCCGAGCAGTACGGCATCAAGGAAAACTTCGCCGACTACCAGTTCGACCAGCCATTCCTGGCGGTGGGCATCAGTGACATCCGCGGTATCGAAAACGCCCTGCAACTGCAGCTCAATGGCCAGACCCTGGACTTCGCCCCGGGCACCTTCGTCAGTTGGCTGGATGAAGGCGTGCACGTGATGCTGCCGCCCCTGGACTTGAAGAAAGGCACCCGCCTGGACTTCGCCTTCGACCTGCGCCTGCAGGGCACCGGGCAGTTGCAGGTGCTACCGGTGGGCAAGACCAGCAAGGTGCTGCTGACGGCCAACTGGCCTCACCCAAGCTTTGTCGGCAACTACCTGCCGGTGCAGCGGGAAGTTACCGAGCAGGGCTTTTCGGCGCTCTGGCAGACCTCGTTCTTCTCCACCAACCTGCAGCAGGCCCTGGATCGTTGCGCGATCACCAGTGAGTGTCGCGACTTCAACGGCCGCAGTTTTGGCGTGAGCTTCATCGACCCGGTGGACCAGTACCTGAAAAGCGATCGGGCGATCAAATATGCGCTGCTGTTCATCGGCCTGACCTTTGCCGGGTTCTTCCTCTTCGAGGTGCTCAAGAGCCTGTCGGTCCACCCGATCCAATACGGCCTGGTGGGCGTGGCCCTGGCGTTCTTCTACCTGTTGCTGCTGTCGCTGTCCGAGCACTTGGGCTTCGAACTGGCGTATGGCCTGTCGGCGGCGGCCTGTGTCGGCCTGATCGGTTTCTATGTCAGTTATGTGTTGCACAGCTGGCGCAATGGCGCGGCCTTTGCGGCGGGGCTGGCGGCCTTGTATGGCTTGCTCTATGGCTTGCTCAGCGCTGAGGACTACGCGCTGCTGATGGGTTCGCTGCTGCTGTTTGGTCTGTTGGGCGTGTTCATGGTGCTGACTCGCAAGCTGGACTGGTATGGCATTGGCTTGCGCAAGGAGCCGGCACCCTTGCAGTTCGATCTGGAGGTGGTGCGTGAGTAGGTCGCTGGGATTGCGCGAGGATCAGCGTCTGCGGGAAAGCCTGACGCTGCGCATTGGCGAGTCGTTTCCGCTGGAGGCGTGGTGGCTGGTGCGCCAGCAAGCCACGCCCCGTGCTGTAGGAGCCGGCTTGCCGGCGAAAAGGCCCGACCGCCTGACCGACTAGTGCGGCGGCCGGGTATCGAGCATCGACGGCCGCTGACTGACCTCGAAGTACCAGGCTGCGAGCCCGGGCTGTTGCTGGCGCCACTCCAGGTCCGGATGGCGGAAGTCCAGGTAAGCCAAGGCACAGGCGACGCTGATGGCGGCCACGTCGAAGTGGCTGGTCAGCTCGGCCAGCGCCTCGGCCTCAAGCACTGTCAGGGCCCGCCGGATCTTGTCGCGCTGGCCTTCGAGCCACGGCTCCCAGTGGTGTTCCGGTGGTCGCAGGGTCAGCTCGTAACGCACCAGCACGGCGGCCTCCAGGATCCCGTCGGCCAGGGCCGCCAGGGTCAGGCGCCGCCAGCGGGCCGAGCCCTCTCGGGGAATCAGTGGGTTGCCGACGTGTTGCTGGTCCAGGTACTCGAGGATCACCCGACTGTCGTAGAGCACCTGGCCGTTGGCCAGGCGCAGGGCAGGAATCTTGCCCAGGGGGTTGTCCTGGTTCAGCGCGCTGTCCGGGTTTACCGGGGTCAGTTGGCAGGCTTGCAGGGCCACACGGTCGAGCTGCCCGGTTTCGTGCAGCAGCACCATGATTTTGCGTACGTAAGGTGATGCCCGGTTGTGGAACAGCGTCATGCTTGGGGTAGACATGAATATTCCTCGCGGTTGGGAGCGGAGCACAGGCTCGCGGCCCGAGGATCTTAGCGCAGCCTGTGGCACTGGCCACAGGGGCGGCATAAGGGACAGACAAGGAGTGATGAATGCGCAGGTCCTATCTTTTGCACGGGCTGTACAGTCTGGCCCTGACCCTGTTGGGTGGGCTGGCGGTGTACCTGGCCCTGCAATACGAGTTTCGTCGCCATGGCGAGGGTGAGCCCGAGCTGATCATGGCGTTCGCCTACATGGCCTGGTACTGGGCGCTGCCGGCGTTGGCCCTGCCGGCCCTGGGGTGTGGGCTGCTGGGCCTGCGTGGCCCTGAGCCGGTGACCCGGCCCTGGCGCTGGAGCCTGGCGGCGAGCTATGTGCCACTGCTGGGACTGGCGCTGTTTTGCGTGCTGGTCGCGGCTGAGGCGCTGCTGGAAAACCGCGTGTTCATTCCGGTGTTGCTGATCAGCCTGGGGCTGTCGGTGTATCTGTGGCGCGGTTTCCCCTCGGCTGCCGTCAAGCCGCTCGCCCGCGCCTGAACAAGCCCCGCAGGGCGATCAGCGCCGGCAGGCCGAGGCCGAGCCAGCTCAGGCTGTCCCAGATCCCATCCCCCAGCAGCGCGGCGAACAGGCCACCGGCGCTGAGCAGGGCCAGGGCCAGCGGCACCCTGAAGACTTTCCAGAAGTTCGATTGCCGAGGCTTCATGGGCGCACCTGCGCAACCGACTTCGCAGCACGCCGACGGACAGTCCACAGGTACAGGCCACTGCCCAGGACAATGATGGTCAACCCATCCATGGTCGCCCACAGCACCTTCATCGGCATGCCGCCGTAGTCACCGAAGTGCAGCGGCTGGGACATGCCCATGGCATCCATGTACCAGGGGCGCGTGCCCACGGCGGTGACCTGCAGGGTGCCGGCGTCGATCAGCACCGGGGTCAGCAGGTGCGAAGTCAGGTGGCTGCTGCCCTTGAGGAACACCGCGTAGTGATGTTCGCTGGAGAAGCGCGTACCGGGGAAGGCGATGAAGTCCGGCTGCATGCCTGGAGCGGCATCCCGGGCGATGTCCAGCAGGCGGCTGGCGGGTGCCAGTGAGGTCAGGGGCGGGGCGTCGCGGTAGGGGGCGACCATGGCGTTGAGGCTGTCGTTGCGCCAGGCAGCGATGATCAGGTCGGCGCAGGCGCTGATGACCCCGGTCACCCCCACCACCAGGGCCCAGGTCAGGGTCACCACGCCGATCAGGTTGTGCAGGTCGAGCCAGCGCAGGCGGGTGGATTTGTCCTGGCGCACGGTGGCGAATTTCAAGCGACGCATGAACGGCAGGTAGAGCACGGTGCCGGAGATGATCGCCAGCACGAAGAGGATGCCCATGAAGGCCAGCAGCAGCTTGCCCGGCAGCCCGGCGAACAGGTCCACGTGCAGGCGCAGCATGACCATCATCAGCCCGCCATTGGCCGAAGGCATGGCCACGGCTTCGCCGGTGCGGGCGTCGAGCATGAAGGTGTGGGAGGAATTGGGCTCGGTGCCGGCGGTCTTGGCCATGATCGCCATCACACCGTTGGGCTCGTCTTCGTCCCAGCCGAAGTACTGCATGACCTCCCCCGGACGGTGGGCCTCGGCGGCCTTGACCAGCTGTTGCAGGTCCAGGCGCGGGGTGTCGGCGGGCATCTCCCGCAGCTCGGGGGAATCCCCCAGCAGGTGGTCGATCTCGTGGTGGAAGATCAGCGGCAGGCCGGTGAGCGCCAGCATCAGCAGGAACACCGTGCAGATCAGGCTGGTCCAGGTGTGGATAAAGGACCAGCGGCGGATTGTCTTGCTTTTCATTTCTTAGCCTTCAGACACACCAAGGCCGCCCTTGTCGGACGGCCTGGTTGTTAACTCAGCTGGTTACCATTGATAGGTGGCGCTGGCGACCACGCTACGCTGATCGCCGAAATAGCAGTAGGAACCATCGCAAGTGGAAAGGTAATCCTTGTCGAACAGGTTCGTGGCGTTGAGTTTCAGCGACGCTCCTTTGAGGCTGTTGTCCAGGCGGCCGAGGTCGTAATGCACGGCGGCATCGAACACCGTGTAGGCGTCGGCCTTGCCCAGCCAGGTGTTGGCTTGGTCGCCATAGGTATTGCCGGTGTAGCGGGCGCCCGCACCGATGCCGAAACCATCGAGTACGCCGGAATGCCAGGTGTAGTCAGTCCACAGGGAGGCTTGCTGGTTTGGCATCAGTTGCAAGCGGTTGCCTTTGTAGATGCCTTTTTGCACCTCAGACTTGGCCAGGGTATACGCGGCGATGACCTTGAGGTTTTCGGTTACGTCAGACACCGCCTCCAGTTCCAGGCCTTTGACCTTCACTTCGCCGGTCTGGTTGGTGATCGATTCGCCACCGGCGCCAATGCTGGTCACCAGGACATTTTTCTGTGTCAGGTCGTAGACCGCCGCACTCAGCAGAGTGTTCGAACCTGGTGGCTGATATTTGACCCCCAGCTCCCATTGTTTGCCTTCCGTGGGTTTATACGATTCGGTCGGTGAAACGCTGGCGTTGCTCGCTGGCTGGAACGATTCGGCGTAGGAGATGTACGGCACAACACCCGAGTCGAACACATAGCTCAGCGCCGCATTGCCACTGAAGTTCTTGCTGCGATCAGTGTTGGTCACGTCTTTCTTGTTGAGGTAGGTGGTGCCTTGGTGCACCCAGTCCTCACGGCCACCCAGGGTCAGGCGCCAGTTGTCCAGGGCCATCTGGTCCTGGACGTAGAGGCCGGTCTGAATGGTCTTCTGGTCGTAGTCGTAATAAGCGTCAGCGCGCGACGGACGAACAATCGGCTGGCCATAGACCGGGTTGAAGATATTGGTCGTTCCCCCGTTACCGTAGATCGACAGGTAGGAGGTGTCGGTACGTTGGTGATCCAGGCCAAGCAGCACGGTGTGGGTAATGTCGCCTGTGGTGAAGTCCGCTTGGAAGTTGTTGTCGACCGCGAACTGGCCGATGTCTTCGTTGACGTTGGTCGAGGTACGGCTGATGTTGCCCGCCGCATCAGCCGGGGAGTAGGCATAGGAACCCACGGTCAACTGTTGGAAGGACAGCTCCGATTTGGTGTAGCGCAGGTTCTGACGGAACTGCCAGACATCGTTGAAGCGGTGCTCGAAGGCGTAGCCCAGCGCGTAGTAGGTCCGATCGTAGAACTCGTAGTCCGGGTCACCCAGGTTCTTGTGATGGGAGACGTCGCCCAGTGGCGACTTGATCTTGGTGCCCTGGATCGGCATGAACTGGCTGGTGGCACCGGTATCGTCGCGGGTGAACTGCGTGAGCAGGGTCAGCTTGGTATCGGTATCGATGTTCCAAGTCAGACTGGGGGCTATGTTGTAGCGCTTGTTGTCGATGTGGTCGACCTGGGTGCCGGCATCGCGCACGACACCGCTGAGCCCATAGAGAAACTGGCCTTCATCGTCGATCTTGCCGGTGCTGGCGAAGTTGATCTGGCGGTAGTTGTCACTGCCGTACTGAATCTGCACGGCATGGCTGGTGTCTGCGCTGGGGCGCCGGCTGACCATATCCAGCAGACCGCCCGGCGGTGTCTGGCCATACACCGAGGACGCAGGGCCGCGCAGCAGGGCAAGGCGGTCGAGGTTCCAGGTTTCCGCTTTCGGGTTGGCATACACACCGCGGGGCAGGGGCAAGCCGTCGAGGAATTGTGTGGGTTCGAAACCACGTACACGCATCCAGTCATAGCGGGTGTCGCTGCCGTAGCTGGCAGAAACAATCCCGGGCATGTAACGCACGGCATCGTCGAGGTTCTGGACGTTGCGGTCTTCCATCTGCTGGCGGGTAGCGACGGAAATCGAGCGCGGAGCTTCAACCAGCGAGGTGTCGGTCTTGGTGCCGGCGGCGGTACGTGTGGCGAGGTAACCGTCGACCGGGCCCCAGGCACTCTCGCCAGCCAGCTGGCCAGTGATATTGGTTTGCGGCAAGGCCACCACGCCTTCAGGCGTCGCCACCAGGCTGTAGCTGCCGGCGCTGCTGTGCTCCAGCTGCAGGCCGGTGCCGCGCAGGGCTTCACGCAGGGCGCCCGGTGCATCGAACTGGCCCTTGACCGGGGCCGAAGTCTTGCCCGCCGCCAGGGACGGATTCAGGCTCAGGGCCAGGCCGGCCTGGCTGGCGATCTGGTTCAGGGTGCTGGCCAGCGGTGCGGCCGGCAGGTTGTAGGCGCGCACGCTGGTGGACTGGTCGGCAGCCATCAGCGCCGGGCTGGCCAAGGGGGCGCAGAGGGCAATGGCAACGGCCAAGAGACTGGGGCGCAACAGGGTGTCTAGCGGGCGGGACATACGGCGGCTCCTGAATGGAAATGTTTCGCAATTGCCTAGGTGCCGGACGAGATTGGAAAAGTGATAGGGCGGATTGAAAATAATTTAGATTTAGATTGATTGAGGGTAATTCGCTGGCAAGCCAGCTCCTACGGGATCGGTGTAGGAGCCAGCTTGCTGGCGAAGGCCGCGCCACCGATCTCAGCGTTTGGCGTCGGCCTTGGCCACCACCGTCACCCACCAGGCGGTGTGCCGCTCGATCTTCACGGGCAGGGTCGGCAGCAGGGCATTGAGTGCCAGGTCGGTGTCCTGCAACGGGAAACTGCCGGTGATCCGCAGGTTGGCCACTTCCGGGGCCACACCCAGGTGACCACGGCGATAACGGCCCAGTTCATCGATCAGGTCACCGAGCCGGGCGTTGTCCACCACCAGCATGCCCCGGGTCCAGGCATCGGCGCCCAGGTTCAGGGCCTGCAGCGGGCCTAGGCCGTCATGGCGCATCAGCACTTGCTGGCCTTCCTTGAACACCTGCTCGTCCTGGCCGGCTTCCGGCCGTGCCGCCACCGCCGATTGCAGCACCCCGAGGCGGGTGCCCTGGTCTTCACGCTTGACCAGGAACCGTGTGCCCAGGGCGCGCATTCGGCCGTCGCGGGTTTCGACGATGAACGGCCGACTGTCGTTGTGCCCGGTCTCGATCAGGATCTCGCCTTCCTGAAGCACGATCCGACGCTGCTTCTCATCGAAGCGCACATCCAGCGCACTGTGGGTATTGAGGTTGATCACCGTGCCGTCCGTCAGGCGCAGGGTGCGTTGCTCGCCGGTGGCGGTGCGCTGGTCGGCCAGCCAGTAGTCCACAGGCAGGTAGCGTTCGGTGGCAAACAGCGCCAGCCCTGCCACCAGCACCACGCTGGCGACCCCGCGTCCAAGCTTGCGCACCCGCCGGCGCAAGCCTTCGCGAGATTGCAGCAAGACATTGCGGGCCGGGCCGGCCGCTACGCTGAAGCGCTGGTCGAGCATGCCCAACTGGCGCCAGGCCCGGGCGTGTTCTTCATGGGCGGCATGCCACTTGGCGAACTCTTCGCGTTCCAGCGCACTGCCGCCGCCGTCCAGGGACAGCTGCCAGGCGATGGCGGCATCCAGCACCTGGGCCGACACCGGCTTGGAACTCATGGGAGTCATACCGGCTCTCCGTACAGGGCGATGTAGCACTGGCGGATGCCCTGGGCCAGGTATTGGCGTACCCGTGGCACCGAGACCCCGAGGCGTTCGGCGATCTCGGCGTGGCTCAGGCCGTCGAGGCGGTTATAGAGGAAGGCCATGCGCGCCTTGCTGGAGAGTTTGCCCAACAGGCGGTCGATGGCCTTGAGGTCTTCGAGGATCATCTGCTGTTGCTCCGGCGAGGGCTGCTCGCCCTCGGGAATCAGCATCAGTTCGCTGAGGTAGGCCTGTTCCAGGGCGGCGCGGCGGAAGTAGTCGAACAGCAGGCCCTTGGCGATGGCCACCAGAAAGGCCCTGGGTTCCCGTGGAGCCTTGAGTTCGTCGCGGCCCAGCAGGCGCACGAAGGTGTCCTGGCTCAGGTCCTCGGCCCGTTGGGCGCAGGCAACGTTGCGCCGCAGCCAGGCCAATAGCCAACTGCGATGGTCGCGATACAACGCACCAACCAGCTCATTGTGGGGGCTTTGGACTGACGACAATGGGGCTCACCAATCGAGAAGTTTAAAATAACGAGAATTATTCGCGATTGTCGCAGAGGCGAAACAGTGGCGCAATTGACGCTGGTCGGCTTCGTTGGTGCTGAAGATGGCCGGTGCCGAAGACCTGCGTCGCAAGAGGGCGCCGTTGTGGCGAGGGAGCAAGCTCCCTCGCCACAGTGATCTGCACCGTCGTGGTGGATCAGAAAGAATGTGCCTGCTGGCGGCGTTTCCATTGGCCGAGGCGCTGTTGCAGGTTCAGCGGGCTGTGAATCTGTTGCTGGCGGGCGCGGCTGAACAGGATCAGCGCCAACTCTGCCGTGGCCAGGGCGTCGGCCGCTGCGTGGTGACGCTCGGCCACTTGCAGCTTGAACCCGTTGATCCAGTCATCCAGGCCGGCCTCACGGACAGCGGCCTGGGGGCAGAGCATGGGGGCCATGTCCGCCACATCGAGGAAGCCATGCTGCAGGCGGTAGCCCAGGCTGTCCTTCAGTGCCCGACCGAGCATGTGCTGGTCGAAGGGGGCGTGAAACGCCAGGAGCGGGCTGTCGCCGACGAACTCCATGAAGTCCAGCAGGGCCTCCACCGGATCGCAGCCGGCGGCGATGGCGCTGGGCCCCAGGCCATGGATCAGCACGCTGGGGCTGAGCTTGTGGCCTTCGCGCTGCAGGGTGCGCTCGAACTGCTGGCTGAAGTCGATGGCGCCGTCCTCGATCACCACGGCGCCGATGGACAGCACCTGATCGCGGTTGAGGTTGAGGCCGGTGGTTTCCAGGTCCACCACCACCCAGCGTTGCTCCCGCAGGCTGCACTCGCCCAGCTCGGTGAACGCGGGCAGGCGGTCGCGGCGTTGTTGCTGTTCGGCAGTCAGGACGCTGACGGCTGGGCGGAACCAGGCAAACAGGCTCATAGCTGATAGCTCATAACTGATACCGCAGGGCCAGACTGCTTTGCAGGCGCTGGGCCTGGCGCAGGGACTCACGCAGGATGCGTCGGTCCAGGTGATTGAGGCTGTCCGGGTCGACCCGATTGGAATAGGGCTGGTTCTCCCGGGTCTGGCGTTGATGCTGTTGCATGCGGGTCTGCTGGATGAAGTGATAGGCCTCTTCGTACGCTGCGCCGTCCAGGGGCTCGATGACTTGCCTGGACACCAGTTGACGCAAGCGCTCCAGGGTATTGATTGCCCCTATGCCGTTGGCCAGGGCCAGCAGCCGGGCGCCATCGACGAAGGGGGTGAGGCCCTGGACCTTGAGGTCGAGGGTGGCTTTTTCACCGTTCTTCCTGGCCAGGACGAATTCGCGGAAGCGTCCCACCGGTGGCCGCTGGCGCAGGGCGTTTTCCGCCAGCATGCGCTGGAACAGGCGGTTGTCGCCGACTTGGTCGAGGATGGCCCGGCGCAGTTGCTCGGCGCCTTGTTCATCGCCCCAGACCACCCGCAGGTCGAAATAGATGCTCGAACCCAGCAGGTTTTCCGGCGTTGCCTCGCGGATGAAGGCGGCAAAGCGTCGGGCCCATTCGGCACGTGACAGGCACAGCTCGGGATTGCCGGCCATGATGTTGCCCTTGCACAGGGTGAAGCCGCACAGGGCCAGGCTCTGGTTGATCTGTTGGGCAATGGGCAGCAGCTTGCCGCGAATTTCCGCGGCGTGGGCCGCGTCCCGGGCCTCGAACAGGATGCCGTTATCCTGGTCGGTGTGCAGGGTCTGTTCGCGCCGGCCTTCGCTGCCGAAACACAACCAGCTGAAGGGCACGCCCGGGTCGCCCTTGTCCGCCAGGGTCAACTCGATCACCCGGCATACGGTGTGATCGTTGAGCAGGGTGATGATGTGGGTGATCTGGGTCGACGACGCACCATGGGCCAGCATGCGCTCCACCAACTGGCAGATCTCGCCTCGCAGCGCCACCAGGTGTTCCACCCTGGGAGCATTGCGGATGGTGCGCGCCAGGTGCACCAGATCGACCCGTTGCAGGGAAAACAGGTCGCGCTCGGAGACAACGCCGCACAGGCGCTGGTCTTTCACCAGGCAGACGTGGGCGATATGGCGCTCGGTCATGGCGATGGCGGCGTCGAAGGCACTGTGGTCCGGGCTGAGGAAGAAGGGGGCCTGGGTCATGTGCTGTTCGATGGGCTGGTTGAGGTCCTGGGTGCAGTCGGCGACTACCTGACGCAGGTCCCTCAGGGTGAAGATCCCCAGGGGCGCCTTGTGCTCGTCCACGACCACGATGCTGCCGACCTGTTGCTCGTGCATCAGTGCCACGGCCTCACGCAGGGGCATCTGGGGGGAGCAGGCGACCGGGTGACGCATGGCCAGATCGCCCAGGCGGGTGTTCAGCGAGTATTGGGTGCCGAGGGTTTCCACGGCCTTTTGCTTGACCTGCTGATTGACCTGATCCAGCAGGCTGCTGACCCCGCGCAGGGCGAAGTCGCGGAACTCGGCGGACAAGGCGAAGAGCTTGATGAAAGCGCTCTTGTTCAGTTGCAGGCAGAAGGTGTCTTCGGCGGCCCGGTGTTCGGTGCGGGTGGCGCGTTCGCCCAGCAACGCGGCCAGGGGGAAGCATTCGCCGGTGGTGATCTCGAAGGTGGTTTCGGTGCTGCCCTTGGCGGCATGGGTGCGCTCGCCCACCACGCGGCCCTGCTTGACGATGTAGAAGTGCTCAACCGGGCCGTCGGCAGGCTTGATGATGCTGTCGCCGGGGCCGTAGAAGCGCAACTGGCATTGTTCCACCAGATAGGCCAGGTGGAGGTTTTCCATCTGGTTGAAGGGCGGGAACCGCTGCAGGAACTGCACGGTCCCCTGGATGTTCTGCAACACCGCGGTCTTCCCTGCCTGGATGAAGGCGTCCGCTTTACTCATAACGATTACCGCAGTCTTTTTGGATTTGTTGTGGTCGGATCACGGCAATGGTCGGACTCCCAGCGCGAGGTGCCCATTGGACGTAAGTCTAGGTAGCGGCCGCAGCCCGGACATTTGGCTTTGAGCGGTGTGTAATCGATGCGAAAAAGCTCTGATCAAGGCTCTTGGCAATTTTTCCGACGAAGTGCACATTGGAGGCCTGCTTAGCGATGTCTGACCACTGTGCTAGGGGATTGATCTGTTCATGTAGAGAAATGTATGCCCGACCACGATATTTTGAGTGACGCCGAGCGCGAGGCGCTGAGTGCGGTCATGCTGGAGCCGGATCTGCCGGCCCAGCGGGTGTTGATCGCCGATGACGACAAGGATGCACGGGAACTGCTCGCGGAAATTCTTGGCCTGGATGGTATCCGTTGCATCACGGCTGCCAGCGGCAAGGCCGCCCTCGAATTACTTGAATCGAACAAATCCATCGGTCTGCTGATCACTGACCTGCGCATGGCTCCCTGCAGCGGTCTTGACCTGATCCGCCAGGTGCGGGAATCGGAGCGGGCGGCGCTGCCGATCATCATCATTTCCGGTGACGCCGATGTGCGCGACGCCATTGCTGCCATGCACTTGAGCGTTGTGGACTTCCTGCTCAAGCCCATCGACACTGGCAAGTTGCTGGCCCTGGTCAAACACGAACTGGGCGTGGTGTTGTAGCCGTCCCTCGGCATGCGGCACAAAAAAAGCCCCGGTCACAGGACCGGGGCTTTTTCGTTGGCGTTGCTGCGAGGTGTTACAGGCCGTTCTTGGCCTTGAACTCGCGACGACGACGGTGCAGTACCGGCTCGGTGTAGCCGTTAGGCTGCTTGGTGCCTTCGATCACCAGCTCCAGGGCGGCCTGGAAGGCGATGTTGCTGTCGAAGTCCGGAGCCAGAGGACGGTACAGCGCGTCGCCGGCGTTCTGCCGGTCAACCACTGGGGCCATGCGCTTGAGGCTTTCCAGTACCTGCGCCTGGGTGACCACGCCGTGACGCAGCCAGTTGGCGATGTGCTGGCTGGAGATGCGCAGGGTGGCGCGGTCTTCCATCAGGCCGACATCGTTGATGTCCGGCACTTTCGAGCAACCCACGCCCTGGTCGATCCAGCGCACCACGTAACCGAGAATGCCCTGGGCGTTGTTGTCCAGTTCGTTCTTGATCTGCTCCGCCGACCAGTTGGTGTCGCTGGCCAGTGGGATGGTCAGGATGTCGTCCACCGAAGCGCGGGTGCGCTTGGCCAGTTCGGCCTGGCGGGCGAACACGTCGACCTTGTGGTAGTGCAGCACGTGCAGGGCAGCGGCGGTTGGCGAAGGGACCCAGGCGGTGTTGGCGCCGGCGAGCGGGTGGGCGATCTTCTGCTCGAGCATGGCAGCCATCAGGTCCGGCATGGCCCACATGCCCTTGCCGATCTGCGCGCGGCCTTGCAGGCCGGTGGACAGACCGATATCGACGTTCCAGTTCTCGTAGGCGCCGATCCATTTTTCGGCCTTCATGTCGGCCTTGCGCACCATGGCGCCGGCTTCCATGGAGGTGTGGATCTCGTCGCCGGTGCGGTCGAGGAAGCCGGTGTTGATGAACACCACGCGCTCGCTGGCCGCCTTGATGCAGGCCTTGAGGTTGACCGTGGTGCGGCGCTCCTCGTCCATGATCCCGACTTTCAGGGTATTGCGCGGCAGGTTCAGCACCTCTTCGATGCGGCCGAACAGTTCATTGGTGAACGCCGCTTCTTCAGGGCCGTGCATCTTCGGCTTGACGATGTATACCGAGCCGGTGCGGCTGTTCTTGCGCGATGTGTTGCCATTGAGGTTGTGGATCGCCGCCAGGCTGGTGACCAGGCCGTCGAGGATGCCTTCCGGCACTTCGTTGCCATCCTTGTCGAGGATCGCATCGATGGTCATCAGGTGGCCGACGTTACGCACGAACAGCAGCGAACGACCGTGCAGCTTCACCGGCTCACCGTTGACGCCGGTGTATTCGCGATCGGCGTTCATGGTGCGGGTGAAGGACTTGCCGCCCTTGGCCACTTCTTCCGCCAGGTCGCCCTTCATCAGGCCGAGCCAGTTGCGGTAGATCACCACCTTGTCATCGGCGTCGACGGCGGCGACCGAGTCTTCGCAGTCCATGATGGTGGTCAGGGCCGCTTCCATCAGCAGGTCCTTGACCCCGGCGGCGTCGGTCTGGCCGACCGGGCTGCTGGCGTCGATCTGGATCTCGAAGTGCAGACCGTTGTGCTTGAGCAGGATCGCGGTAGGGGCTGCGGCATCGCCCTGGTAGCCAATCAGTTGGGTATCGTTGCGCAGGCCGCTGTTGCTGCCGCCCTTGAGGGCCACCACCAGCTTGCCGCCGACGATCTTGTAGCTCACGGAGTCCACGTGGGAGCCGGCGGTCAGCGGCGCGGACTCATCGAGGAAGGCGCGGGCAAAGGCGATGACCTTGTCGCCGCGAACCTTGTTGTAGCCTTTGCCTTTCTCCGCGCCATCGGCTTCGCTGATGGCGTCAGTGCCGTACAGGGCGTCGTACAGCGAACCCCAGCGGGCGTTGGAAGCGTTGAGGGCGAAGCGCGCGTTCATCACCGGTACTACCAGCTGCGGGCCGGCCATGTGGGCGATTTCTTCATCGACGTTCTGGGTGGTGGCCTGGAAATCCGCCGCTTCGGGCAGCAGGTAGCCGATGTCTTGCAGGAAGGCTTTGTAGGCCACGGCGTCGTGTGCCTGGCCGGCACGGGACTGGTGCCAGGCATCGATCCGGGCCTGGAAATCATCGCGTTTGGCGAGTAGGGCTTTGTTCTTCGGCGCCAGGTCATGGATGACCTTGTCGGCACCGGCCCAGAATGCGTCGGCGGTGAGGCCGGTACCGGGAATGGCTTCGTTGTTCACGAAGTCGAACAGGACTCTGGCGACCTGCAGGCCACCGACTTGAACGTGTTCAGTCATTGCTTGCCTCACTCTGCTCAGCTATTTCGCTTTTCAGCTCTTCAAATTAACAATGAAGCCGGCGGCCATTTAAAGCACAACCCTGTTCACCAGTACATGCCATTGCTGGCGGCTGGGTGCTTCCAATCAACGGCAGAGCCTTGCTGACGGGCGGTTGCGAGGGTTGCGATCAGGCCTTGGCAGACATCGTTCCAACGTTATGTAGTGCGCGCTGCGGCATACTACATGATGAATTGCGGTTGTGAAAATTAGACTAAATACGTCGTTCCGCGACTCAAGAATGCAGTGCGGTCACGCTGGGGAACGCGATGTTCTCAAAAAGCCGGTGGATTGTTCCATATAAATACAAAAAGTTGTACACGATTTATGTTTTGCTCTACGCACCCTCGTAGGAGCCGGCTTGCCGGCGAAAGGGCCTTCGGGGTTTGCGTCGGCCTTGCGGGCGCTTTCGCTGGCAAGCCAGCTCCTACACAAGCTGCTGCGATGTGGGCTAGAAGGCGCGGGGAGTGAGGCTGCCTATAATTGCTCTTTCATCATGAAAAGAGGGCTGCGCCATGGACCATCTCGTTCTCACGGTATTTGCCCCGGACAAGGCCGGACAGGTCGAGCGGATTGCCCAGTGCATCGCCGAGCACGGGGGCAACTGGCTGGAAAGCCGTCTGTCGCGCATGGCGGGGCAGTTCGCCGGCATCTTGCGGGTCGGGGTTCCGGCCGAGGCCTACGATGAGCTGGTGGATGCCCTGCAGGGGCTTTCGGCCCAGGGCATCCGGGTATTGATCGCCGAAAGTGGCATCGAGCAGTCCTGCACCTGGAAACCCATCGCCATGGAGCTGGTGGGCAATGATCGCCCGGGAATCGTCCGGGATATCACGCGCTTGCTGACGGAGCAGGGGGTCAACCTCGAACGGCTGGTGACCGAGGTGCGCCCGGCGCCCATGAGCAGCGAGCCGTTGTTTCATGCCGAGGCGATTCTGGCGGTGCCCCTGACCTTGTCCCTGGATGTGTTGCAGTCGCGCCTGGAAACCCTGGCCGACGATCTGATGGTGGAGTTGGTGCTGCGCAGCGAGGTCTGAAACCGGCCCCGCAGGTTATCCCAGTAATCCGTGCATGCGCCTGTGGATAACCTGTAGAGACCCGTCGCCAGCCCAGTCCCGCCGCGGCGTTGCGCGTTCTGATCAAAAAATCAGCAGTTTCAATGGCTTGTGCACAAACGGCGGGGATCAGGTTGTGGATAACCTTGGGAAGAACCGCTGTAGGTCACGAATGGCGTGGCCTGCAGGGCTTTGTACGTTTATTGATCAGCGACGGCCGCGAAGGCTGAGCCAGGCATCGACGCTGTACACCGCCAGGCCGGCCCAGATGAACATGAACGCCAGCAAGGTGCTGGAAGACAGATGTTCGCCAAACAACAGCACCGCTTGCAGTAGCACCAGGGTTGGCGCCAGGTACTGGAGGAAGCCCAGGGTGGTGTAGGGCAAGTCCCGGGCGGCGGCGTTGAAGCATACCAGCGGGATCAGCGTGACCGGGCCGGCGGCTACCAGCCACCAGGCCTGGGAACTGCTCCAGAATTCAGCATGGGCACTGCTGGCGTCGGGATGCAGCAGTAGCCAGCCCAGGGCAATGGGCACCAGCATCCAGGTTTCCACCACCAGGCCGGGCAGGGCCTTGACCGGCGCCTGCTTGCGGATCAGACCATAGAAGCCGAAGCTCAGTGCCAGCATCAGCGAGACCCAGGGCAGGCTGCCGACTTGCCACACTTGCTGGGCCACGCCCACCGCCGCCAGGATCACCGCCAGCCATTGCATGCGCCGCAGGCGTTCGCCAAGAATCAGCATGCCCAGCAGCACGTTGACCAGCGGGTTGATGTAGTAGCCGAGGCTGGCTTCGAGCATGCGCCCGTTGTTCACCGACCAGACGTAGGTCAGCCAGTTGGCGGCGATCAGGGTGCCGCTCAGGGCCAGGATCGCCAGGCGCTTGGGGTTGTCCCGCAGTTCGCGCCACCAGCCGGGGTGTTTCCACACCATCAGCAGCAGGGCGCCGAACAGCGCCGACCAGAGCACCCGGTGGACGATGATTTCCACGGCAGGAACGCTGGCGATGGCTTTGAAATAGAGCGGGAACAGACCCCAGATGATGTACGCGGTCAGACCCAGGATGTACCCGCGGCGCGGGTTGGCGGCTTGCATGCAGAATCCTTGCTTAGGCAGCTAACAAAGACGGGATTGTAAGGACAATTGTCTAGACCTGTCCTGACTTTTGCGCCGCCCGTTGCTGTGGGGAAGGGCTTGTGGGCAATGCGACCTTACGGGCCTCTTCGCTGGCAAGCCAGCTCCTACAGTTGACGTTGTATCAAGGCGGATTCTTGTAGGAGCCGGCTTGCCGGCGAAGGCGATCTCATGGGCCGCTTCGCTGGCAAGCCAGCTCCTACAGGCAGGGTCAGAACAGCTTGAGAGGTTCTTCGTTGAGGGCCGCCAGCTGTTCGCGCAGGGCCAGTATCTGGTCACCCCAGTAACGTTCGCTGCCGAACCAGGGGAAGCTGTGGGGAAAGGCCGGATCGTCCCAGCGTCGTGCCAGCCAGGCGCTGTAGTGCATCAGGCGCAGGGCTCGCAGCGGTTCGATCAGGGCCAGTTCCCGTGGGTCGAAATCATGGAACTCGCTGTAGCCGTCCATCAGCTCGGAGAGCTGGCTGAGGCACTCCTGGCGGTCGCCGGCCAGCATCATCCACAGATCCTGCACCGCCGGACCCATGCGGCAGTCATCCAGGTCGACGATATGGAACATCTCGTCGCGGCACATCATGTTGCCGGGGTGGCAGTCGCCGTGCATGCGGATGTTCTGGTGCGGGGTGACCTGGTAGACCTCTTCCACCCGCTTGAGCAGGTCCCGGGCTACGGACTCGTAGGCCGGCAACAGGCTTTTGGGAATGAAGTTGCCTTGCAGCAGGGTTGCCAGTGAGTCATGACCGAAGTTCTTCACGCCCAGGGCTTCGCGGTGCTCGAAGGAGCGGGTGGCGCCCACGGCGTGCAGGCGACCGAGCAATTGCCCGAGGCGATAGAGCTGATCCAGGTTGCCCGGTTCAGGCGCGCGTCCGCCACGCCGGGGAAACAGGGCGAAGCGAAAGCCCGCGTGCTCGAACAGGCTGGCGCCGTCGTGGACGATCGGTGCGACCACCGGGACATCGCACTCGGCGAGTTCGAAGGTGAAGCGGTGTTCTTCCAGGATCGCTTCGTTGGTCCAGCGCTGGGGGCGGTAGAACTTGGCGATCAGCGGTTCGCCTTCGTCGATGCCGACTTGATAGACGCGATTTTCGTAGCTGTTGAGCGCCAGCACGCGGGCGTCGCTGAGAAAGCCGATGCTTTCAACGGCGTCCAGGACCAGATCGGGGGTCAGTGTTTCAAACGGGTGCGACATGCTTACTCCTGCGCGCAGCAGGCTGCCGCGTCCGGCCAAGCATGGTAACGCAGACGGGGAGCCAGCGGGGGAGGGTTTGCCGGTGGTTCGGC
>NZ_MOAK01000080.1:77547-91048 GCF_003732485.1 Pseudomonas protegens | reverse complement strand
GCCCAGCCGGTTCCTGCGGGTGCAGAAGCCGGCTGGGCGCGAGGCGGGGTCAGGCGCCGATGACGCCGCCGTCTTCCCGGGTGATGGCCATGACCGAGGAGCGTGGCTTGCCGTTGGGCAGGTGTTCGGGGAAGGTCGAACCGCCGTTTTCCCCAGGGTGCTGGATACCCACGAACAGGGTCTTCTGGTCCGGGGCAAAGGCGATCCCGGTGACTTCGCAGCCCACCGGTCCGACCATGAAACGGCGGATTTCACCGCTGTCCGGGTCGGCGCAGAGCATCTGGTTATTGCCCATGCCGGCGAAGTCGCCGCTATTGCTGTAGTCGCCGTCGGTGAGGATCCACAGGCGTCCGGCCTTGTCGAAACCCAGGCCGTCGGGGCTGTTGAACATGTTCTGCGGGGTGATGTTGGACGAGCCGCCCTTGGGCTGGCCGGCATGCACGCCGGGGTTGCCGGCCACCACGAACAGGTCCCAGGAAAAACTCATCGCGCCATGATCGTCGCCACCGGTGCGCCAGCGCAGTATCTGTCCGTAGACATTCTTCTCCCGCGGGTTGGGGCCGCCCACCGGCTGGCCGTCTTCGCCACGCTTGGCGTTGTTGGTCAGGGTGCAATAGACCTGGCCGTCCTTGGGGCTGACCACAATCCACTCTGGGCGGTCCATGCGCGTGGCCTGGACCACACTGGCGGCCAGTCGAGCCTGGATCAGTACCTGGGCCTGGTCGGCGAAGCCGCTGCTGGCGTCGATACCGTTCTTGCCGTGAGTCAACTCGATCCACTGGCCCTGGCCCTTGGGACGGTCCGGGTTGCCGTCGCCGGCATCGAAGCGCGCCACGTACAGGGTGCCGTGGTCCAGCAGGTCGCGGTTGGCCTTGGGGTTACGGTGGTTGATCTTGTCGCGGCTGATGAACTTGTAGATGAACTCCCCACGCTCATCGTCGCCCATGTAGACCACGGCGCGGCCGTCGCGTGTTTGTGCCAGGGCGGCGTTTTCATGCTTGAAACGGCCCAGGGCGGTGCGTTTGACCGGAGTCGATTGCGGGTCGAAGGGATCGATTTCCACCACCCAGCCGTGACGGTTGAGTTCGTTGGGGTTCTTTGCCAGGTCGAAACGCGGGTCATGGGGGTGCCAGTTGATGTCCTTGCTGGTCACCACCGCGCCGTAGCGTTTCTGCGCCGCGTCGAACTTCTGCTCAGCGTTACTGCTACCGAAGCAGTCGGTGAAGTTCTCTTCGCAGGTCAGGTAAGTGCCCCAGGGGGTCTTGCCGTTGGCGCAGTTCTGGAAGGTGCCGAGGACTTTCTTGCCCTTGGGGTCGGCGCTGGTCTTGAGCAGGTCGTGGCCGGCGGCGGGGCCACTGAGGCGGATCGGCGTGTTGCCGTGGATGCGCCGGTTGTAGCGTGAACCCTGGACGAACTGCCACTGGCCGTTCTTGCGCTGCACTTCGATGACCGAAACCCCTTCGCTGGCCTGGGCCTTGCGCACGTCCTCGGCGGATTGCGGCTGGCCGCCGTGGGGATAGAGGTAGCGGTAGTTGGTGTATTCGTTGTTGATCGCCATCAGCGCCCGGTGCTTGTCGTCCGGGAAGGCGAACAGGCTCATGCCGTCGTTGTTGTCGCCGAACTGCACTTCCTGGGCCCGGGCGGTGCCGTTGCCGCTGGGGTCGAAGGCCGGTCCGTTCTTGGCCAGCGGTTGGCCCCAACTGATCAGCACCGAAGATTTGTAGCCCGCCGGCAGGGTGATGTTGTCGCTGGTGGCGGCTGCAATGCCGGCAAAGCCCAGCAGTTGGCTATTGCCGGCGCTGACACTGGCGGCCAGGGCGCTGCGGCTCAACAGTCCGCCACCGAGAAACAGGGCGGCGCCACACAGGGCGCCGGCGCCGATGAAACCCCGGCGGCTGAGGCCGACCATCTGTTCCAGGTCGGTGGGTTGGTCTTCTTCTAACAGGCTCATATCAGGCTCCCTGCGGGTTTTTGCAGCCACCTTAATGAGCGCCTATGACGAATATGTTGCAGCCTGAAGTCGTCGCACTTCGGTTACAGCGGGGTGCCGAGCAGGACATGGGAGGCAGAGAACTGCACCTGAACCGGTTTGCCCTCTGTCATTTCCAGGGTCTTGAGCCGGTGCGGCTCGGCCAGGGCGCAGAGGGTCTGGCCGTTGGGCAGGGTGATGCGTACCTCGCAGGGGCCATCTTCGGCGTCGAGAATCTGCTCGATGATTCCGCTCAGGCAATTGTGTCCAGTTGTTACCGAGGCGTCGGCAGGATGCAGGTCCAGCCAGCCGGCCTTGATCAAGGCCACCACTTCGGTGCCGGGGTCCAACTCCAGGCGCTGGGTGCTGTCGTGGGTGATCTGCGCCTTGAGGATCAGGCCTTCTGGCAGTTCCAGGCTGATCAGGTCATTGCAGCCCTGAGACTCGATCCCGCGGATCTTGCCGTGCAGCTGGTTGCGGGCACTGGTGCGCAGCATCAGGCGCCCCAGCAGATCGAGATCGCTGGCATCTTCCGCAGCTTCCAGCACTTGGGCCTGCAGTGCTTGCAGGCGTTGGTAAAGGCGCAGCACGCGTTCGCCCTCGGCGGAGAGTTTGGCCCCGCCACCGCCCTTGCCGCCAACGCTGCGTTCTACCAGCGGACTCTGGGCCAGGTTGTTCAGCTCATCGATGGCATCCCAGGCGGCCTTGTAGCTCAGACCGGCGCTTTTGGCCGCGCGGGTGATGGAGCCCTGGTCGGCAATGTGTTGCAGCAGGGCGATGCGTTGCGGACGGCGGACGATGTGCTGGGTCAACAGAGTGGGCAAGGACATGGCAAGGACGCTTTGGGCACTGAAGATGGGCAGGGAGTTTGCGGCTTGAGCGATGAGAGTCAAGTCAGTCGGGGGTGTCGGGTCTTGCGGTCCGGGCCAGGCAATAGACATCCACTTGCTGGGCGCCGGCGTTGATCAGCAGCCGGGCCAGGGCCTGGGCGGTGGCACCTGTGGTGAGGACGTCGTCCACCAGGGCCAGGTGCCGGCCGGCCACAGGCGCGTCGGCGGTGAGGGCGAAGGCCTGGTACAGGTTGCGATGACGGGCACGGGCCCCCAGGCCCTGTTGCGCCGGAGTGTCCTGGGTACGCAGCAGCAGATGGGGTTCCACCGCCAGTTGCAGGTGCTCTCCCAGCCACTGGGCCAGCATGCCGGCCTGGTTGAAGCCCCGCTGGCGCAGGCGCCGGCGGGACAGAGGGACCGGCAGCAGGCAGTCTGGCCGGGATAGGCCTTCATCGTAGCGATAGTGAAGGTATTGGCTGAGAAGCTCGGCCATCAGGCGACCAAAAGGCCACTTTTCATGGTGTTTGAAACGGCTGATCAGGCTGTCCACCGGAAAATCGTAACGCCAGGGGGCGATGACCCGTCGAAACGCGGGGAGACGTTGCAGGCACTGGCCACAGGTCAGGTTGGCGGCGGGCAGGGGCAGGGCGCAGACCGAGCATTGGGCGCCGAGCCAGGGCAGTTCGTCCTGACATGAACTGCACAGGGCCAGGGCTGAATCGCTGGGTTCATCGCACAGCAAACAGGTTTGATTGTTTTTTGACCAGATGTAAACCTGTGTTTTGTATTCGGGTTGACAGTGCATGGCTCTTCCTTAAATATGCCGAACATCCGTGTTGCGGCTGTGGACTTTCCCTGTCCCGCACCGCTTGCCAAGCATAATCAAGGAATCGCCCATGAGCGCCAGCACCACCGCTACCCTGCGTCATGACTGGACTTTGGCTGAAGTCAAAGCCCTGTTCGTCCAGCCGTTCAATGACTTGCTGTTCCAGGCGCAGACGGTGCACCGCGCGCATTTCGATGCCAATCGGGTCCAGGTTTCCACCTTGCTGTCGATCAAGACCGGCGCCTGCCCGGAAGATTGCAAATATTGTCCGCAGTCCGGCCACTACAACACCGGTCTGGAAAAGGAAAAGCTCCTGGAAGTGCAGAAGGTCCTGGAGGAGGCCGCTCGGGCCAAGGCCATCGGCTCTACGCGTTTTTGCATGGGCGCCGCCTGGAAGCACCCTTCGGCCAAGGACATGCCCTATGTGCTGGAGATGGTCAAAGGCGTGAAAGCCATGGGCCTGGAAACCTGCATGACCCTGGGCCGTCTCGATCAGGACCAGACCGAGGCCCTGGCCAAGGCCGGCCTGGACTACTACAACCACAACCTCGACACCTCGCCGGAGTTCTACGGCAGCATCATCACCACCCGCACCTACAGCGAGCGTCTGCAAACCCTGGCCTACGTGCGTGACGCCGGGATGAAGATCTGTTCCGGCGGCATTCTCGGCATGGGCGAGTCCCTGGACGACCGCGCCGGCCTGCTGATCCAGCTGGCCAACCTGCCGGAGCACCCGGAGTCGGTGCCGATCAACATGCTGGTGAAGGTGGCCGGCACGCCGCTGGAAAACGCTGAGGACGTGGACCCGTTCGACTTTATCCGCATGCTCGCCGTGGCACGGATCCTCATGCCGCAGTCCCACGTGCGCCTGTCCGCCGGCCGCGAAGCGATGAACGAGCAGATGCAGGCCCTGGCATTCTTCGCCGGTGCCAATTCGATTTTCTACGGCGACAAGCTGCTGACCACCGCCAACCCGCAGGCCGACAAGGACATGCAGTTGTTCGCGCGCCTGGGCATTCAGCCCGAAGCCCGGGAAGAACATGCCGACGAAGTGCACCAGGCGGCCATCGAGCAGGCCCTGGTGGAGCAGAAGAGCAGCGAGCAGTTCTACAACGCTGCCGTCTGATCTCCTGTGGTAGGAGCCGGCGTGCCGGCGAATCCCGCGAACTGCTCAGGTCCAACGGGTTTCGCGTCGTCTGTTTCGCTGGCAAGCCAGCTCCTACGGGTAATGTGTCTGTGAGCCAATATCGAGGCCAGCATGTCTTTTGATCTCGCAGCACGGCTTGCAGCCCGTCGTGCTGAACATCTCTATCGCCAGCGTCCGCTGCTTGAAAGTCCTCAGGGGCCGCAAGTGGTGGTGGATGGCCAGCCGTTGCTGGCTTTCTGCAACAACGACTACCTTGGCCTGGCCAATCACCCGCAAGTGATCGAAGCCTGGCGCGCCGGTGCCAGTCGCTGGGGCGTGGGTGGTGGCGCTTCCCATCTGGTGATCGGTCATAGCGCTCCCCATCACGCTTTGGAAGAAGCCTTGGCCGAATTCACCGGGCGCCCGCGGGCGTTGCTGTTTACCACGGGCTACATGGCCAACCTCGGTGCGGTCACGGCGTTGGTCGGGCAGGGCGACACGGTGCTGGAAGACCGTCTCAACCATGCTTCCCTGCTGGATGCCGGACTGCTTTCCGGTGCGCGCTTCAATCGCTATCTGCACAACGATGCAGGGAGCCTGGCCAAACGCCTGGAGAAGGCCACCGGCAATACCCTGGTGGTCACCGATGGGGTGTTCAGCATGGACGGCGATGTCGCCGACCTGCCGGCTCTGGCCCGGGAAACCAAGGCCCGCGGTGCCTGGCTGATGGTGGACGATGCCCATGGTTTCGGCCCGCTGGGGGCCAACGGTGCCGGGCTGGTGGAACACTTCGGCCTGGGGCTGGATGAAGTGCCGGTGCTGGTCGGCACCCTGGGCAAGGCCTTCGGTACCGCCGGAGCCTTTGTCGCCGGCAGTGAAGAGCTGATCGAAAGCCTGATCCAGTTCGCCCGGCCCTATATCTACACCACCAGCCAGCCACCGGCGCTGGCCTGCGCCACGCTGAAAAGCCTGGAGTTGCTGCGCAGCGAGCACTGGCGGCGTGAGCACCTGGCGAACCTGATCCGTCAGTTCCGTCAGGGTGCCGAGCAACTGGGTCTGGAATTGATGGACAGCTTTACGCCGATCCAACCCATCATGATTGGCGACAGTGCCCGGGCCATGGAGTTGTCACGGATGCTCCGTTTGCGGGGGATCATGGTCACCGCCATCCGTCCACCGACTGTGCCGGCCGGCAGTGCGCGGCTGCGGGTGACCTTGTCCGCAGCCCACAGCGAGGCGCAGGTCCAGCTATTGTTAAGCGCGTTGGCGGATTGTTTCAGTGAACTGCAAACGGGGCCGAGCCATGCGTGATCGACTGATTCTGTTGCCGGGCTGGGGGCTGGGTGTGTCGCCTCTGGAACCCCTGGCGGCAGCGTTGCAGGGACTGGACGAGCATTTGCGGGTAGAGATCGAGCCTTTGCCGGAGCTGACCTCCAGTGATCTGCAGGAGTGGCTGGATGAACTCGATGACGCGATACCGGACAACGCCTGGCTGGGGGGCTGGTCTCTGGGTGGCATGCTCGCTTCAGAACTGGCGGCTCGTCGCGGCGAGCGTTGCTGTGGCCTGCTGACCCTGGCCAGCAACCCCAGTTTCGTCGCACATGAGCAGTGGTCCAGTGCCATGGCTGAGGAAACCTTTGACGGTTTCCTGGCCGGCTGCGCCGCTGATCCGCGAACGACCCTCAAGCGTTTTTCTCTGCTCTGTGCCCAAGGTGCTGCCGACCCACGAGGCTTGTCGCGGTTGCTCCTGGGCGGCGCCCCGACGACCCCGGGGTCGGTGCTGATGGCGGGCCTGGAGTTATTGGCGCAATTGGATACTCGAGCCGCCTTGCAGGGGTTTCGCGGGCCGCAGCTGCACCTGTTCGCCGGGCTTGATGGCTTGGTGCCCGCCGAGGCGGCCAGTGAGCTGCTGGCGTTGTTGCCGGATGTAGAAGTTGGCCTGATTGAACAGGCCAGCCACGGTTTTCTTCTGGAGGATCCCCACGGAGTGGCGGGGGCGATCCAGGCTTTCTTGCATGAGTCCGGTGATGACTGATTTGTCTGTTCCTGTCTTACCCGCAGGCCTGCCTGACAAGCGTCAGGTGGCGGCTTCGTTTTCCCGTGCTGCAGCCAGTTACGATAGCGTTGCCCAGTTGCAGCGCACGGTCGGCCAGCAATTACTGAGCCGTTTGCCTGAAGACTGGACGCCTGCGCGCTGGCTGGACCTGGGTTGTGGTACGGGCCATTTCAGTCGGGTGCTGGGGGCACGCTTCGCCGGCAGTCAGGGGCTGGCTCTGGATATTGCCGAGGGCATGCTCAAGCACGCGCGGCCTCTGGGTGGCGCCGAGCACTTCTTCGCCGGAGATGCCGAGCGCCTGCCGTTGCAGAACAGCAGCTGCGAGCTGATTTTCTCCAGCCTGGCGGTGCAATGGTGTGCGGATTTTTCGGCGGTGCTCAGTGAAGCCCAACGGGTGCTGAAACCGGGAGGCGTGCTGGCGTTCGCCAGTCTGTGTGTCGGCACCTTGCAGGAGCTGCGTGAGAGCTGGGGACGGGTCGATGGCCAGGTCCACGTCAATCGCTTTCGTGAGTTCGCACGTTATCGCCACTTGTGCGATGCCAGTGGTTTGCAAGTACGTAGCCTGGAGAGCGTTCCCCATGTCCTGCATTACCCGGATGTGCGTAGTCTGACCCACGAATTGAAAGCCTTGGGTGCACACAATCTGAATCCCGGTCGTCCCGGCGGCCTCACCGGACGGGCGCGTATCGCCGGGTTGATCGAGGCTTACGAGGGTTTTCGTCAGTCCCAGGGACTGCCGGCGACCTATCAGGTGGTGTATGCCGTGTTGGAGAGACCGCTATGAGTGCTGCCTATTTCATTACCGGCACCGATACCGATGTGGGTAAAACCACCATTGCTGCTGGCTTGTTGCATGCGGCGCGGCTGGCCGGGTTGAGTACCGCGGCAGGCAAACCTGTGGCCTCCGGGTGCGAGTTGAGCGCCAAGGGCCTGCGCAACGCCGATGCTCTGGCGTTGCTGGCGCAGTCGTCGTTGCCATTGAGCTATGAAGAGGTCAATCCGATCGCCTTCGAGCCGCCCATCGCACCGCACCTGGCGGCGCGAGAGGCCGGGGTGGCACTGACGGTGCAGTCATTGCTGACGCCCATGCGCCACATTCTGGCCAAGGGTGCGGACTTCACCCTGATCGAAGGCGCGGGTGGCTGGCGAGTGCCTTTGGCGGATCAGGACAACCTGTCGGATCTGGCCATGGCGCTGGGCTTGCCGGTGATTCTGGTGGTGGGCGTGCGCCTGGGTTGCATCAATCATGCATTGTTGACCGCCGAGGCCATTGCCCAGGACGGTCTGCAATTGGCGGGCTGGGTGGCCAATATCATCGATCCAAAGACCTCTCGCCTGGAAGAAAACCTCGCAACTTTGGCTGAGCGCCTGCCCGCGCCGTGCCTGGGCCGGGTGCCGCGACTCAAACCAGCCAGTGCCGAGGCGGTGGCCGAGCATCTGCAGTTGGATCTGCTGGACTAGATTTTGCCTATGGCAAGGCATTTTGCCATTAGTGTTTTTGACGGGTGTTTTCTTGACGGGTCTGCTTCAATAACACCCGTCATTCATTTTCAAGGTCGAGTTCTCCTATGGAAATCTCCGGGAACAGCGCTTTCTACGCCGGACTGAACGCGATTCAGACTGGGCAGAATCGTGTCGATCAAGGTTCCAGCCAGATCGCCAGCAGCGCCGTTGAGCGTTCTGCCGACAGCCAGGCGTCGGTGGATTCGGTCAATCGCCTGCCTGGCGTGGAACGCAGCCAGGATTCGGACCTGGCCAGCAGCATGGTCGATATGTCCATGGGCAAGATCCAGGTGGAACTGGGCGTGAAGGTCGCCAAGGCCTCTGATGAAGTCCTCGGTACGCTGATCGATACCTACGCTTGATTCTCCTCTGCTAAAGCCTGCCCTCCATCGAAGGCAGGCTTGTCTTCATGTCTTTCCTTTCTGTAGCGCGTTTTCTTCCTCTCCATAACTGATCGTCGGCAAGCCGGTTCCTACAATCTCATGGCCGGTGCTGTGGGTGTTCGCCTGGGCGTTGATTGTGTGCTGGTGACGAAAGGCATTTGCACGACGCTTGACAAGGTTTAGGCGTAAACGTATGTTTCAAACAACTGTTTGACCGCCATAAAAATTCGATGCGGTTGTTCATTCCCGGTTACATCAGCAGAGGTTTATCGCTATGCCTGACTACAAGGCCCCCTTGCGTGATATTCGCTTCGTTCGTGACGAGCTGCTCGGCTATGAGGCGCACTATCAGAGCCTCCCGGCTTGCCAGGACGCCACTCCAGACATGGTTGACGCCATTCTCGAGGAAGGTGCGAAGTTTTGTGAGCAGGTACTGGCACCGCTGAACCGTGTGGGCGACCTGGAAGGTTGCACCTGGAGTGAATCCGGCGTTAAGACCCCGACTGGCTTCAAGGAAGCCTACAAGCAATTCGTCGAAGGCGGCTGGCCGAGCCTGGCTCACGACGTTGAACACGGTGGTCAGGGCCTGCCTGAATCCCTGGGCCTGGCAGTCAGCGAAATGGTCGGTGAGTCCAACTGGTCGTGGGGCATGTACCCAGGCCTGTCCCATGGTGCGATGAACACCATTTCCGAGCACGGTACTCCTGAGCAGCAAGAGGCTTACCTGACCAAGCTGGTGTCCGGCGAGTGGACCGGGACCATGTGCCTGACCGAGCCGCACTGCGGCACCGACTTGGGCATGTTGCGCACCAAGGCCGAGCCTCAGGCTGATGGTTCCTACAAAGTCACCGGTACCAAGATCTTCATCTCCGCCGGTGAGCACGACATGGCCGACAACATCGTCCATATCGTTCTGGCCCGTCTGCCGGATGCACCGGCCGGCACCAAAGGCATTTCGCTGTTCATCGTGCCCAAGTTCCTGCCCAACGCTGATGGCAGCGTCGGCCAGCGCAACGCCGTGAGCTGTGGTTCCCTGGAACACAAGATGGGTATCCACGGCAACGCCACCTGCGTGATGAACTTCGACGCGGCCACCGGTTTCCTCATCGGCCCGGCGAACAAAGGCCTGAACTGCATGTTCACCTTTATGAACACGGCTCGTCTGGGCACTGCTCTGCAAGGCCTGGCCCACGCCGAGATCGGCTTCCAGGGCGGTCTGAAATACGCTCGCGATCGTCTGCAAATGCGCTCCCTGACTGGCCCGAAAGCGCCGGACAAGGCTGCTGATCCGATCATCGTGCACCCTGACGTACGTCGCATGCTGCTGACCATGAAAGCCTTCGCCGAGGGTAACCGGGCGATGGTGTACTTCACCGCCAAGCAGGTCGACATCGTCAAATACGGTGTGGACGAAGAAGAGAAGAAGAAAGCCGATGCACTGCTGGCTTTCATGACTCCGATCGCCAAGGCGTTCATGACTGAAGTCGGCTTCGAGTCCGCCAACCACGGTGTGCAGATCTATGGTGGCCACGGCTTCATCGCCGAGTGGGGCATGGAGCAGAACGTTCGCGACAGCCGTATCTCGATGTTGTACGAAGGCACCACCGGTATCCAGGCTCTGGACCTGCTGGGCCGCAAGGTTCTGATGACCCAAGGCGAAGCCCTCAAGGGCTTCACCAAAATCGTCCACAAGTTCTGCCAGAACAACGAAGGCAACGAAGCCGTTAAGGAATTCGTTGCACCGCTGGCAGCGCTGAACAAGGAGTGGGGCGAGCTGACCATGAAAGTGGGCATGGCCGCGATGAAGGACCGTGAAGAAGTGGGTGCTGCCTCGGTGGACTACCTGATGTACTCCGGTTATGCCTGCCTGGCCTACTTCTGGGCCGACATGGCCCGTCTGGCGGCTGAAAAGCTGGCAGCCGGCACTACCGAAGAGGCTTTCTACACGGCCAAGTTGCAGACTGCGCGCTTCTACTTCCAGCGCATCCTGCCGCGTACCCGCACTCACGTTGCAACCATGCTGTCGGGTGCCAACAACCTGATGGACATGAAGGAAGAGGACTTCGGCCTGGCCTACTAAGCCTCACCGAACTTTTTCAGAAAGCCGCTCGCCCTTCGGGTCGAGCGGCTTTTTTGTGCCTGCAGAATCTTCATGAAAATTCCCGACTAAATCGCTAAGCAGAAGCGATTTCCTGCCGTTAAAGAGATGGCAATGTGATGTCTGTCACACCGCGTGTGCTTAACTTCAACAAATGAAGGCACAATGCCATCTATTGATCAGCCGGGTCGGAGTTTTACCCTTGCCGCGTTCTTCCGCTGTACGTTTCAGTCATTTCCTTCCGTCTTTACTGCTTTTGCTTGCGGGGCTGGCGGCCGCCTACGTCAAGGACCTCAACGTCTTCTTCACTTCGCTGTTCAATGTGCTGCCAACGCTGGTGCTATTGCTTGGCGGAGCCTATTGCGCTGTGTACCGGCGCCAGCGCGAACTGTTTTTGATGGTCACGGTGTACATTGCCTACTTTCTGCTGGATACCCAGACCGATTTCTACCGGGATAACGGCAGGGTCCGCGAAGATGCTGCGGTGGTATTTCACCTCTGCTGCCTGTTGCTGCCCCTGCTGTTTGGCCTGTTTGCGGCCTGGCAGGAACGCACCCACCTGTTTCAGGACATGGTGGCGCGTTTTGCCGTGTTATTGGCGTTTGGCAGCGTGGCGCTGGGCTTGGAGCAGAGTTACCCACAGGCGTTGCTGAACTGGTTGGCAGAGATCCGTTGGCCGGCTTTGCATGGCAGTTGGATGAGCCTGATCCAGCTGTCGTATCCGGTATTCTTCGCGGCATTCCTGCTGTTGGCGATCCAGTACTGGCGCAGTCCGCGACCGCTGCATGCAGCACAGTTGGTGGGCTTGCTGGGTCTGTTCTGGATGTTGCCCAAGACGTTCATCCTGCCGTTCACCCTGAACATCATGTGCAGTCAGGTCATGCTGATGATCGCCGCGGCGGTGGCCCATGAGGCGTACCAGATGGCCTTCCGTGACGAGTTGACCGGCTTGCCGGGGCGCCGGGCGCTCAATGAGCGCATGCAGCGTCTGGGACGCAACTATGTGCTGGCCATGACTGACGTCGATCACTTCAAGAAATTCAATGACACCCACGGTCACGATGTCGGGGATCAGGTGCTGCGCCTGGTGGCCAGCAAGCTGTCAAAGGTCACTGGCGGTGGACGCGCCTATCGGTACGGCGGCGAAGAGTTTGCCGTGGTTTTTGCCGGCAAGACCCTGGACGAGTGCATGCCGCACCTGGAGATGATTCGCGAGATCATCGCCACCTACAACATTCAGTTGCGCAACCAGGACAATCGCCCCCAGGACGACCAGCAAGGTCGCCAACGCCGTGGCGTTGCTGCGGCATCCAGTGTTTCGGTGACCATCAGTATCGGTGTCGCCGAGCGGCTGATGGAACATCGGACTCCCGAGGAAGTGCTCAAGTCCGCCGACCAGGCGCTCTACAGCGCCAAGGGCGCGGGGCGTAACTGCGTCATGGCATTCGGGCAGAATCGCCGTGGTGCAGTACGCATGGATACGGCTGCGGGTTGAGTGATGATGGCGCATTCAGCGACTGGAGCGTCATTGGCAGGCTGAGGGTGGCGGCAGTAGCTTGGAGAAATCTGCTGCCGGAGAAATCATCATGCCCGAGTATCAAGCTCCCCTGCGCGACATGCGCTTCCTGATCGATCACGTCTTCGACTTTCATGGCGGTTACGCCGCACTGGGCGCCAGCGATGCCAGCCCGGACATGGTCAGCGCGATCCTCGAGGAAGGGGCGAAGTTCTGCGAGAACGTCCTGGCGCCGCTGAACCGCTCCGGTGACGAGGAAGGCTGCCATTTCGACAATGGCATAGTGACCACCCCCAAGGGTTTCAAACAGGCTTTCGCCCAATACGTCGAAGGCGGTTGGCATGGCTTGGCCGCCGATCCTGCCTATGGCGGTCAGGGGCTGCCCCATTCCCTGGGGCTGGTGATCAGCGAGATGGTGGGCTCCAGCAACACCTCCTGGGGCATGTACCCGGGGCTGACCCATGGCGCGATGTCGGCGATTCATGCCCATGGCACCGCCGAACAGAAGCAGCTGTACCTGAACAAGCTCACCGCCGGGCAGTGGACCGGCACCATGTGCCTGACCGAAGCCCATTGCGGTACCGACCTGGGCATCATCAAGACCCGCGCGGTGCCCCAGGCCGATGGCAGTTATGCATTATCGGGGAGCAAGATTTTCATCTCCGCCGGCGAGCACGACATGAGTGAAAACATCATTCACCTGGTGCTGGCGAAACTGCCGGACGCACCGGCCGGGACCAAAGGCATTTCCCTGTTCATCGTGCCCAAGTTCCTCCCGGACGCAGCAGGCGAAGTCGGTGAGCGCAATGGTGTGAGTTGTGGCTCCATCGAGCACAAGATGGGAATCAAGGCCTCGGCCACCTGTGTACTGAACTTCGACGGCGCCAAGGGCTTCCTGATCGGCGAGGCCAACAAAGGCCTGAACTGCATGTTCACCATGATGAATCACGCGCGTCTGGGTACCGGAATGCAGGGGCTGTGCCTGGGGGAGGCCAGCTTTCAGGGAGCGATCAAGTACGCCAACGATCGTTTGCAGATGCGTTCCCTGACCGGGCCCAAAGCGCCGGACAAGGCGGCTGACCCGATCATCGTCCACCCCGATGTGCGGCGCATGCTGCTGACCATGAAGGCGTTCAATGAGGGTAACCGGGCCCTGGCCTATTTCACTGCCCAATTGCTGGATGTGGCTCATCT
>NZ_MOAK01000080.1:70619-77484 GCF_003732485.1 Pseudomonas protegens | reverse complement strand
GATCTGCAAGGCCTTCATGACCGAGACCGGGCTGGAGGTGACCAATCACGGCATGCAGGTGTTTGGCGGTCATGGCTTCATTCGTGAGTGGGGCATGGAACAGTTGGTGCGTGACTGCCGCATCGCTCCTATCTATGAGGGTACCAACGGTATCCAGGCCCTGGACCTGCTGGGCCGCAAGGTGCTGGGTAGCCAGGGCAGGCTGTTGCTGGGTTTCACCAGGATCGTGCACAAGTTCTGCGTGGCCAATGCCGAGCATCCGCAGTTGAAGGCCCAAGTCGCGCAGCTCGATGGTCTGAATCGTCAATGGGGCGAGTTGACCACCAAGGTGGGCATGGCCGCCATGAAGAACCCGGATGAAGTGGGTGCCGCAGCCCTGGATTACTTGATGTACAGCGGCTACATCGTCCTGGCCTATCTCTGGCTGCGTATGGCCCTGGTGGCTCAGCAACAACTCGATGCGGGTGAGGGCGACAGCGATTTCGCCACGGCCAAGCTGGCCACCTGTGGGTTTTACTTCAAGCGCCTGCTGCCCCGTACCGGCGCCCATCTGGCGGCAATCGAAGCAGGCAGTGACTGCCTGATGAGCCTGCCGGCGCAGATGTTCGCCTTGTAGGTACGCTGATGTGCCCTGAACAAGGCCCGCTTCTCGCGGGCTTTTTCTTGCGAGCATCTGGAAGTGACCAAAATTAACAATAAAGTCATGAGTTGACCCTATGTGTCGCAAAAGTTGTTCGGGTACACTCGGCTTTTCGTAAATGGGCCCGTTCCGGCCCGCTTGTTTAGATCTTGCGAGGTTTGCCATGGCTGACTACAAAGCGCCCCTGCGCGATATGCGCTTCGTCCTCAATGAAGTCTTCGAGGTCGCCAAACTCTGGGCTCAACTGCCAGCTCTGGCCGAAACTGTAGACGCCGAGACGGTTGAGGCGATTCTGGAGGAAGCGGGCAAAGTCACTGCCAGAAGCATCGCTCCGCTGAGCCGTAGCGCCGATGAGGAAGGTTGTCACTGGAAGGACACCGCAGTGACCACTCCGGAAGGTTTTCCACAGGCCTATCAGACGTATGCCGAAGGCGGCTGGGTCGGTGTTGGCGGTGATCCGGAGTTCGGTGGCATGGGGATGCCCAAGGCGGTATCGGCTCAGGTCGAAGAAATGGTCAACTCCGCGAGCCTGGCCTTCGGCCTTTATCCCATGCTGACAGCCGGGGCTTGCCTGTCGATTAACGCCCACGCCAGCGAAGAGCTGAAAACCACCTACCTGCCGAACATGTATGCCGGTGTCTGGGCCGGCTCCATGTGCCTGACCGAGCCTCATGCCGGTACCGACCTGGGGATTATCCGCACCAAGGCTGAGCCTCAGGCTGACGGTTCCTATGCCATCAGCGGAACCAAGATCTTCATTACCGGTGGCGAGCATGACCTGACGGAAAACATCATTCACCTGGTGCTGGCCAAGCTGCCGGATGCGCCGGCCGGGCCCAAGGGGATCTCCCTGTTCCTGGTGCCCAAGTTCATGGTCAACGTCGATGGCAGCCTGGGTGAGCGCAACCCGGTAAGCTGCGGTTCGATCGAACACAAGATGGGTATCCAGGCCTCCGCCACCTGTGTGATGAACTTCGATCAAGCCATAGGTTATCTGGTGGGCGAGCCGAACAAGGGCTTGGCCGCAATGTTCACCATGATGAACTACGAGCGCCTGGGTGTGGGTATCCAGGGGCTGGCCACCGGTGAGCGCTCCTATCAGAACGCTGTGGAGTATGCCCGTGACCGCCTGCAGAGCCGTTCGCCGACCGGGCCACAAGCCAAGGACAAGGTCGCCGACCCGATCATCGTGCATCCGGACGTGCGGCGCATGCTGCTGACCATGAAGGCTGCCAACGAAGGTGGCCGGGCATTCTCCACCTATGTAGCAATGCAACTGGATACCGCCAAGTTCAGCGAAGATGCCGAGACCCGCAAGCGCGCGGAAAGCCTGGTGGCCTTGCTGACTCCCGTGGCCAAGGCGTTCCTTACTGACCTGGGCCTGGAAACCACGGTTCATGGCCAGCAGATCTTCGGCGGCCACGGCTACATCCGTGAGTGGGGCCAGGAGCAGTTGGTGCGCGACGTGCGGATCACTCAAATCTATGAAGGCACCAACGGCATCCAGGCGCTGGACCTGGTGGGACGCAAGATCGTCGGCAGCGGCGGCGCGTTCTACCGCTTGTTCGCCGATGAAATTCGCCATTTCACCACCACCGCCGATGGGCAACTGGGCGAGTTCACTAGGCCTTTGAACGCGGCTCTGGACAATCTGGATGAGCTGACAGCCTGGCTGTTGGATCGGGCCATCAGTAACCCCAACGAAATCGGCGCGGCTTCGGTGGAGTACCTGCAGGTCTTTGGCTACACCGCCTATGCCTACATGTGGGCCCTGATGGCCAAGGCGGCGTTGGGCAAGGAGCAGGAAGAGGGCTTCTATGCCAGCAAACTGGGGACTGCGCGGTTCTATTTTGCCCGTCTGCTACCGCGTATTCACTCGCTGACCGCCTCGGTGAAAGCGGGTAGTGAATCGCTGTTCCTGTTACAGGCTGAGCAGTTTTAATTGAGGAGAGCGTTTGTAAGTCATCTCTTACATAACGTGCTGCTGATCGTCCATATCGGTAGATGACGGCTGAGGCTAATCTACTTCATATGGACGTCGCGCAGGAAGCGCAAAGCAACAACATGGACACGTAGGATTCTGCCAGGATGGCGGAGTGAAAAGGATGTCAGGGAAACAGTCTGCAAAGCCCCGCTTCGGCGGGGTTTTCTTTTGTCCGGATTTTTTATTTTCGCGACGTCAACCCAGCATTTCTGGCACCGCAGTGCCGCCCAAGCGCCCGTCTTGGGTATTCATCGAATCCTCCAATAACGTCCTTAGCAGTTCCAGCGTTCCTTGTTGACGCTGCAGATCCCGACAGACCAATCCGACTTTCAATGGCACCCTCGGCTCGCTCAGAGGTTTCCACAGCAGTTTCTTGTTGCTGTGCTGTTGTTGCGAGCGCCCCGGAAGCACGGTGGCCAGCCGGGTATGGGGCAGGCTGTCGAGAATACCGGTCATATTGTTCAACTCCGCCTGTACCTGAGGACGCCGTCCCAGGTTGGCCAGCTGCGCCTGCCAGATCTGGCGGATCTGAAACTCCTCGCCCAACAGCAGCATCGGCAACTCCGCTGCCTGGCTCATGGAGACCTTCTTGAATTCGCGCAGCGGATGCTGCTCGGGGATGACCAGTGTCAGCTCATCTTCGTACAGCGGGACACTATGCAAACCTGGTTGGCGTGGCGGCAGGTAGCTGATGCCGATGTCCAGCGAGCCATTGAGCAAACGTCGTTCGATTTCCAGACCGGTCAATTCGTAGATCTGCACCACCAGATGGGGCTGGGCCTTGCGCACTCGTTCGAGCATCTGCGGCACCAGGCTGCTATGCACCGTTTGCAGAACGCCGATGGCCAAGGTACGCAGGGCCTGGCCCTTGAAGTTGCCCAGGGCCTCACGGGCTTGTTGCAGGCCGTCGAGCAAAGGCAGGGCGTGGTTGTACAGCGTATGGGCGGCCAGCGTCGGCAACAGGCGCTTGCTGCTGCGTTCAAACAGGCTGACGTCGAGGTTCTGCTCCAATTGACGGATTTGCTGGGAGAGTGCCGGTTGTGAGATCGACAGGCGCTCCGCAGCACGGCCCACGTGACCTTCTTCATACACCGCGACGAAATAACGCAGTTGCTTGAAATCCATAAGTATTTCTTATCGAAAAAGCTTAAAAAACGAAATGGCCCGAAGCCCGCAAGACGCCTAGTCTAGCGCCTATTCACAGGGCTTACAGGGCCAAGACGCGCGATGAATACCGTTTACGTCGATGGTGTTTACATAGGCAAGGCAAAAAATCTCGGCCAGGGTCTGGTCATAGATACCGACAAGCGCCCGGTTGCAAACCGTCTCTGGTTATGGCCACAAGGCCTGGGCAGCGACGAACAGGGTGATCCGCGCTTCCATACCGGCCCTGAGCGAGCCCTGCACCACTATCCCGCTGAGCATTACGCCCACTGGCGCAAACGTTATCCACAGTTCGATTGGGCGGCTCCGGCCTTTGGGGAAAATCTCTCGACACGTGGCCTGACCGAAGATCAGGTGTGCCTGGGGGATATGTTCCGTTGGGGCGGAGCGCTGTTGCAGATCAGTCAGCCCCGTTCCCCGTGCTACCGCCTGAGCCAGCGTTGGGGCCTGGTCAATCTGCCCCAGCAAGCCCAGGACAATGGACGCTGCGGCTGGTTCTACCGGGTACTCAAACCCGGCTTTGTCCAGGCGGACGAACCCTTCGAACTGATCCAGCGCAGTTATCCCGGTTTGACCGTGGCCTGGGCCCTGCGCTGTTTTTTCCGGGAGCCTCTGGAGCACACAGGCCTGAAAACCCTGATTGATTGTCCGGCGCTGTCCTCGCGCTGGCGCGATATCGCCATCAAGCGCCTGCGCACCGGCTGCGTCGAGGATTGGTCCTCGCGCCTGCTGGGCCTGCCGTTGGAGGGTCTGCGGGCATGAACTTGTTCAATCTGCGCCGTACTCCGCCAAGCCTGGAGGATCTGGTTATCGAGCCCTGTGCGAGCGCCTCGGACGATGCCTGCGCCAGTGAGTGCCTGATGCCCAGTGTGCAGCGCCCGCAACCGGTGTTCGTCCGTGGCCAGGGCTCCTGGCTGTGGGACAGCGATGATCGCACCTACCTGGACTTCACCCAGGCCGGGGCCGCCAACAGCCTGGGCCACAGCCCTTCGGTACTGGTCAACGCCATCGCCGCTCAGGCCCAGTCGCTGATCAATCCCGGCTCGGGGTTCTACAACCGCGGCATGCTCAAGCTCGCCGACCGTCTGTGCCGTAGTACCGGTAGCGATCAGGCCTATCTGCTGAGCAGTGGCAGCGAAGCCTGTGAGGCGGCGATCAAGCTGGCACGCAAGTGGGGCCAGCTGCATCGTGGCGGCGCGGCGGGCATCATCACTGCCAGCCGCAGTTGCCATGGCCGTGGTTTTGCCGCGCTATCGGCTGCGGGCAATGGCTCCCAAGGCAATCGATTCGAACCTCAACTGCCAGGCTTCAGCCAGGTGCCCTTCAATGATCTGCCTGCATTGCACGCGGCGGTGGACGCTCAGACCGTGGCCATCATGCTGGAGCCGATCCAGGGTGAAGCGGGGGTCATTCCGGCGACAGAACACTACCTCAAAGGTGTGGAGCGCCTGTGTCGTGAGCTGGGCATTGTGTTGATCCTCGATGAAGTCCAGACCGGCATCGGTCGCTGCGGCACCCTATTGGCCGAGCAGTTGTACGGTGTGCGCGCCGACATCATCACCTTGGGCAAGGGCCTTGGCGGCGGGGTGCCCCTGGCGGCGTTGCTGGCGCGGGGCAAGGCCTGTTGTTTCGAACAGGGCGAGCTGGATGGCACCCACCATGGCAATGCATTGATGACCTCCGCCGGCCTGGCCGTGCTGGACAGTCTGCAGGAGCATGGGTTTTTGCAGCAGGTGCGCAGCAACGGTCAGTACCTGGGGCAGCAGTTGACCCAACTGGCGGGCCGTTATGCCCAGGGCGAGGTACGAGGGCATGGATTGTTCTGGGGTATGAGCCTGGCGGACGACTCCGCGCAGGAGGTACTCAAGGCAGCGTTGCACGAGGGCCTGTTGCTCAGCGCTGCGCAATCGAACTGTTTGCGTTTCACCCCGGCCCTGAGTGTCAGCAAGGGCAATATCGACGAAATGCTCCTGCGCTTGACCCGGGCCTTTTCTCGCGTGCGGACCGCGCAATTGCAATGCCGCAAAGGAGTAGCCGTCTGAAATCTGTGCTGATCCTGGAGCATTCTCTGACGGACGGAGCTGAGCACACCCGACTTTACGTTGACTGAATTCCTGAACCGTCTCGCGGTATAACGCGTCGCCCCGTGTCCGATTTTTCGCACGGGGCGTTTTTTTGTCTCCGGGCTGTTCAGGAGGGCAAGATTTGCGGTGAACCCTGGCACGCGACCAGGGTCGATTGCAGGTGAGGCTCAGCCGAGCCCGACTTCTATCAGGAGCTGCCCTATGGACTTGATTCGCATCATCTTCGCCATTCTCTTGCCGCCCCTGGGGGTTTTTCTGCAAGTGGGCTTTGGCGGCGCTTTCTGGCTGAACATCTTGCTGACCCTGTGCGGATACATCCCCGGTATCGTGCACGCGGTGTACATCATCGCCAAACGCTGATTATCCATCCTGCCCGTTCCAACGGTACGGGCAGTACCCGCTCAGCATTGAGCTTGCAGCACCTTCTGATAAAACCGCCATTCCTGCTCCAGCGCATGAGCCTGATTGGCCGCTTTGCGAAAGCCATGGCGCTCATCGGGGTAGTAATGGGCCTCGGCGGCGATGCCCTGGTCCTGGAGCGCCTTGAGCATGTCGCGGGTTTGCTCGGGCACCACCACGGCGTCCAACTCACCCTGGAAAAACACCACGGGCACACTGATGTTGCTGGCGTACAGCAGTGGCGTGCGCGCCAGGTAGCGCTCGTTATCCTGCTCAGGATCGCCAATCAGCCAGTCCAGATAATCCCCCTCGAATTTGTGTGTGGAGCGGGTCAGGGCCATGGGATCGCTGACCCCGTATAGGCTGGCGCCGGCACAGAAGACCTTGGCGAAGGCCAGGGCGCAGAGGGTGGTGTAGCCCCCGGCGCTGCCGCCACGGATGAATGCCAGCTTTGGGTCGATCAGCCCTTGTTGGTCAAGATAGGGCACCACCGCACAGGCATCTTCCACGTCCACTTCGCCCCAGCGCAGATGCAGGGCCTGGCGGTAGGCCCGGCCATAACCGCTGCTGCCCCGGTAGTTCAGGTCGGCCACG
>NZ_MOAK01000080.1:65764-70569 GCF_003732485.1 Pseudomonas protegens | reverse complement strand
AAGCAGAGGTCGGGCCGCCGTGAATGAACACCACCAAAGGCGGTCTGTTGACCCCGTTCATGGCCGGGTAGAAGAAACCGTGGGCCTGTCCTTCGCCACTGGGATAGCACAGGGTTTGTGGTCGGCTGATGCGCTCCGTCGGCAGCGGCGCGACACCGCCGGCCAACACATGCACCTGCTGGGTTTCACGTTCGATGGCGACAATGGCCGAAGGACTGACGGGGGACGCCGCGATGCAATACAGGTAGCGCTGATCCAGTGCCAGGCCGCGAAAGCGGCTGTAGTCGCCGCTGAAGTCCTGTTGCGAACCGTCGGCGTGACGCAGCCCGAGACGGCCAAACCCTTCCTCGGTCCAACTGCCGAACCAGGAATCCCCACCAAGGGGCATCCAGGTGCGACATCCCAACTGCCAGGGTGCCGGGGCATGATCAGCCGCGGCACAGGGCAGCGGCCGCAAGCCGCTGTCCGATTCGGTCCAGGGTTGCCAGAAGCCCTGGCGATCCGTGAGGCAATACAGTTGGTTGTGCAGATCGAAGCGCGGTTGCTGCAGGGACTCTTCCTGGCCATCACCCGCCACGCAACGGGGATCACCCCACGTGCCGTTGGCCTGGCGTTCGGCGAGCATCAGGCGAGTGCTGGTCCAGGGCTGATGGGGGCGATTCCATTCGATCCAGGCCAGGCGTTGGCCATTGGGGCTCATGGTCGGAGCGGCATAGAAGTCGGCCCCGGCGGCGAGCAGGCGGCGCTGGCCGCTGTGGATGTCGATGGCTACCAGCCGGTGCTCGTTGGTGCACTCTTCCACGGCCAGTACTTGATCGGCGTGAGCGTGCAGGTCCCCGTAGCGACAGTCGCCCTGGGTCAGGGCCACTGGCGCGCCATCTGTCATTGGCTGCCGATACAGTTGCTGGTCCGCTTCATTGACGAACAGCAGGAAGTCGCCGCTGAGGCAGAAGGCGCCCCCGCCGTATTCATAGACGCGGCTGCGGACGCTGAACCCCGGCGGCGTCAGGCAGCGGGCCTGGCCTTGCTGCCAATGCCAGATCCGGCAACTGGCGTCCGCAGGACGGTATTCATTCCAGAACACGCCATCGGGTGTCAGTTGCAGCTCGGCAAAATCGATCCCGGCGGTGGTGGCCTGGTTGGCGCTGAAGGGCTCAACCCTTGGCGATGAGGCGTGAGTTTCGTTCATTGCGAAAGGCCAGTTGTTCAATGGTTTGGGTGGCCGTTTCGGATTCTTCGCGGGCCTTGAGAATCATCCCGTGGTGTTCCGATTTACTGCACACCGGGTCGGCATTGCTGGCGTCCCCCGTGAGCATGAAGGCTTGGCAGCGGCAGCCGCCGAAGTCCTTTTCTTTCTCGTCGCAGGAGCGGCATGGCTCCGGCATCCAATCGTAACCGCGAAAGCGGTTGAAGCCGAAGGAGTCGTACCAGATGTGCTGCATGCTGTGGTCGCGCACATTGGGGAACTTCACTGGCATCTGCCGTGCGCCGTGGCAGGGCAGGGCGGTGCCGTCCGGGGTGACGGTGAGGAAGATGCTGCCCCAGCCGTTCATGCAGGCCTTGGGGCGTTCTTCGTAATAGTCCGGAGTGACGAAAATCAGCTTGCAGGGGTGCCCCTGGGCTTCCAGCCTGGCGCGGTATTCGTTGGTGATGCGTTCCGCGCGTACCAGTTGTTCCCGGGTGGGCAGCAGGCCGACGCGATTGAGCTGGGCCCAGCCATAGAACTGGCAGGTAGCGAGTTCGACGAAGTCGGCTTCCAGGGCGATGCACAGCTCGATAATGCGGTCGATCTTGTCGATGTTGTGCCTATGGGTAACGAAGTTCAGCACCATCGGATAGCCGTGAGCCTTGACTGCGCGGGCCATCTCCAGCTTCTGGGCGAAGGCTTTCTTGGAACCGGCCAGCAGGTTGTTCACCTGTTCGTCGCTGGCCTGGAAGCTGATCTGGATATGGTCCAGTCCGGCTTTCTTGAAGTCACTGATCTTCTGCTCGGTCAGGCCGATGCCGGAGGTGATCAGGTTGGTATAGAAGCCCAGCTTGCGCGCCTCGCCGATCAACTCGGCGAGGTCCTGGCGCACCAGCGGTTCGCCACCGGAGAAGCCCAACTGCGCGGCGCCCATCTCCCGCGCCTCACGAAATACCTTGATCCACTGTTCGGTGCTCAGTTCCTTGCCCTGCTCGGCAAAGTCCAGCGGATTGGAACAGTAGGGGCACTGCAGTGGGCAGCGATAGGTCAACTCGGCCAACAGCCACAGTGGCAGGCCGATTTCCGGTTTGTCGGGCAGCGGCACCGGCTCAGCCGAGTTCGATCCAGTGCTGGGCACGGGCGACCTCCATGAACTGCTCGATATCGTCACCGAGCTCGGCCACGCCTGGGAACTGCATCTGAAGCTCGTTGATGATCGCCGCCACGTCGCGCTCGCCGTCGATCAGGCCGCCAATCAGTGCCGCGCTGTCATTGAGCTTGATCATGCCTTCCGGGTAGAGCAATACATGGCCCTTCTGTGCTGGCTCGTACTGGAAGCGGTAGCCGGGACGCCAGCGTGGGGTTTTGCTGCGGTCGAAACTCATAGGGTGATCCCCTTATGCCAGACCCGCTGATCGGTGACGCTGTGATAGGGCGGGCGGTTCAATTCATAGGCCATGCTCATGGCGTCGAGCATGCTCCAAAGGATGTCCAGTTTGAACTGGAGAATTTCCAGCATGCGTTCCTGACCGGCGCGGGTGGTGTAGTGCTGCAGGGTGATCGTCAGGCCGTGCTCGACATCGCGACGGGCCTGGCCCAGACGGGTGCGGAAGTACTCATAGCCGGTCGGATCGATCCAGGGATAGTGCTGGGGCCAGCTGTCCAGGCGCGATTGGTGGATCTGCGGGGCGAAGAGTTCGGTCAGCGAGCTGCTGGCGGCTTCCTGCCAGCTGGCGCGGCGGGCGAAGTTGACGTAGGCGTCCACGGCAAAACGTACGCCGGGCAGCACCAGCTCCTGGGAGCGCAGCTGGTCCGGGTCCAGGCCCACGGCCTGGCCCAGACGCAGCCAGGCTTCGATGCCACCGTCTTCACCCGGGGCGCCGTCATGGTCCAGCAGGCGCTGGATCCACTCGCGGCGAATTTCCCGGTCCGGGCAGTTGGCGAGGATCGCCGCATCCTTCATGGGGATGTTCACCTGGTAGTAGAAGCGGTTGGCGACCCAGCCCTGGATCTGTTCGCGGCTCGCCCGGCCTTCATACATCGCCACGTGATAGGGGTGATGGATGTGGTAGTAGGCGCCCTTGGCGCGCAGTGCCTGCTCGAATTCGGCGGGGGACAGCGGGGTGTCGGTCATGTGTGTTCTCCGGAGGGCTGCCCTTTCGTGGGCAAGCCCGCCCCTACGCAAAGGGGTCAAGGCTCTTGGGTCGAGCTTGTGGGCGATATGGCCTACAGCTCAATACTCATTCCGTCGTAAGCCACTTCCACCTTTCGGCGTACCAGTTCGGCACGTTCGGCGGAGTCTTCGTCGAGGATCGGGTTGGTGTTGTTGATGTGAATCAGCACCTTGCGCTGGTGGGGCAGTTGTTCCAGCACTTCGAGCATGCCGCCGGGGCCGTTCTGGGCCAGGTGGCCCATTTCCCGGCCGGTGCGGGTGCCCACGCCACGGCGCTGCATTTCATCGTCTTCCCACAGGGTGCCGTCCAGCAGCAGGCAGTCGCTGGCGGACATGATCTCCAGCAACGGCGCGTCCACCTTGCCCAGGCCCGGTGCGTAGAAGAGTTTACCGCCGCTGCGCAGGTCTTCGACGATCAGACCGATGTTGTCCCCTGGGTGCGGGTCGAAGCGATGGGGCGAATAGGGCGGTGCAGCACTGCGCAAGGGCAGTGGGGTGAAGCGCAGGTTGGGGCAGGCCAGAACCGTGAAACTCTGGTCGAGCTCGATGCGGTTCCAGTTCAGGCCGCCGTTCCAGTGGCTGAGCATCTTGAACAGGGGGAAACCGGTGCTCAGGTCTTCGTGGACCATGTCGGTGCACCACACCTGATGCGGGCAGCCTTCGCGCAGGCTGAGCAGGCCGGTGGTGTGATCGATCTGGCTGTCCATGAGGATGATGGCGCCGATCCCCGTGTCCCGCAGTGCGCGGCCCGGTTGCATGGGGGCAAAACCCTGCAGTTGGGCGCGGATGTCCGGGGAGGCATTGCACAGTACCCAGTTCACCCCGTCATCGGAAATCGCGATGGACGATTGGGTGCGAGCCTGGGCCCGCAGGCTGCCGTCGCGAAACCCTGCGCAGTTCACGCAGTTGCAGTTCCACTGCGGAAAACCACCGCCGGCGGCGGAACCTAGAATCTGGACAAACATGGACGCTCCCTGGGATGAAGGCATGAAAAAGACGGAGAACTGAAAATAAAAACGCCCCGGACGGGCCGAGGCGTTGCGCTGCGTTTTCTGGCCAGAGGCAGAAATCAGCGGCTGGCGAAGTACATGGTGACTTCGAAGCCGATACGCAGGTCGGTGTAAGCAGGTTTGGACCAGGTCATGAAAATGCTCCTTTGAGGTGGGTGGGACGGGAATTGCCTATACATATAGTCCACCTCCGGCGGGAGATGTTCAGATGCTTAGGGGGCTATCTTACTAAATTCCCACAAAAGGTTGCCCGCAATTCTGAAGAAAGCTCGTTGCAGCACCGGTAATGATCATTCTGCCGCTTGCCAGGGCGCTCCCGGGCAAGGCCCGTTGGCTAGCACTGTCCAGCCTCCTTTCGCCGAATGCAGGGCCATGGCGGCCTGGGTCACGGCTGCGGGCGTGAGGGCCAGAATGCTGTCGTGCAGCCGCTCCAGAT